>NZ_CP171842.1:1390000-2590000 GCF_048019295.1 Limnohabitans sp. DCL3
TTTTTTTACATCACCTTGCCGCAGCTCAAGCCCATTATGTTTTTTGGCGTGACCTTGACGGTCATTGGGGGCTTGCAACTTTTTGAGGAGCCCTTTATTTTGACCGGTGGTAAAGGCGGGCCTGAGTACGCGGGTATGACCACGGCCATGTACATGTACCGCACGGCTTTTGATTTCAACGACTTCGGCCTGGCCAGCGCCATTTCATGGATGCTGTTTGTGATCATTCTGGCCATGACGGTGGTGACCAACAAAGCCTTCAAATCCAAAGAGGGGCAAACATGAGCCAGGCCATGTCTGAAACCCAATCGACACTGGGCTTCGTCGGCTGGTTTTTCATCATCTGCGGGGCCTTGCTGATGCTGGGACCGTTTTATTTCATGTTTGTATTTGCCACGCAGTCACGGGCAGAGATCTTCAGTGTGCCGCCGCCGCTGTTTTTCGGCGACCACTTTTTTGACAACATGAAAATCCTGATGGGGAAGATACCCTTCTGGAGAAGTCTGGGTTGGTCGCTGTACGTGGGATTGATGAGCACCGCGTTGACTTTGTTGTTTTGCTCGATGGCCGGTTTTGCTTTTGCAGTTTATGAGTTCCGCTTTAAGAAGTGGTTGTTTGGTTTGGTCATGGGCACGATGTTGGTGCCCTCGTTTTTGGGCATGATCCCGACGTTTTTGATCATGGATGCGCTCAATTGGATCGATCAACCCAGGGCCTTGTACCTGCCGGGAGCGGCACCGGCCATGGGTATCTTTTTGATGCGCCAGTACATTGCTTCGGCCATACCGAAAGAGTTGATTGAAGCGGCCCGCATGGACAACTGCGGTGAATTTCGAATTTACTGGAGTGTGGTGGTGCCCTTGTTGGGGCCTGCATTTGGCACGCTCGGCTTGATCGCCTTCATTGCTTCATGGAACAACTTCATCGGTCCTCTGGTGGTCCTGCGTTCACCCGAGATGTACACCTTTCCATTGGCCCTGCGCAGTGTGCAAAGCCCGGTGGATACCGAATGGGGCGCTTTGATGGCGGGCTCGGCCATCGCTGTGATTCCCTTGTTGATCATTTTCGTTTTTTCTTCGCGCCGATTGATCGAGGGCCTGACTTCAGGCGCCGTCCGCGGCTAACTTCTGTACAACGACCATGAGCACTCACAACCTGTCTCGAGATCACTTTCCCAATGACTTCAAGTGGGGTGTTGCCACATCGTCATTTCAAATTGAAGGCGCCCATGACAGCGACGGCAAGGGGCCATCTATTTGGGATACTTTTTGCGACATTGACGGCAAGATTGCCGACGCCAGCAATGGACATGTGGCCTGCGAGCACTATCGCAGGTGGCCACAAGACGTTGAACTGATCCACGGGTTGGGGGTCAATGCCTACCGTTTTTCCATCTCTTGGCCACGTGTTCAGCCCGATGGGCAAGGCCCATGGAATGAGGCGGGTTTTGCGTTTTACGACCAGTTGATTGCAGCGCTTGAGCAGCGCGGCATCGAAGTGCATTTGACACTCAACCATTGGGATTTGCCGCAAGCCTTGCAAGACTTGGGCGGCTGGGCCAACCGAGATCTGTGTGGCCATTTCACGCGTTATGCCACCGAGGTGGCCAGGCGGTTTGGGCACCGCTTGCAAAGCATCTGCACCCACAACGAGCCTTGGGTCATCGCCATTTTGGGCTATGAGCAGGGCATTTTTGCCCCGGGTATTCAATCGCGATCACAGGCCATGCAAGCGGTTCACCATTTGCTGTTGAGTCATGGCATGGCCTTGCAAGCCATGCGTGGCTTGGGGGTGAAGGCCGCCATGGGCATTGTGTTGAACCTATCGCCCATTTACCCCGCCAGTGATGACCCCAAAGACCTGGCCAAAGCCCACCTGGACGATGGCCTCATTTTGCGCTGGTACATGGATGCGCTCTACAAAGGCAGCTATCCGCAAGATGTCATTGACCACCTGGGAGAGGATGCCCCGCATGTGATGCCCGGTGACCTGAACACGATTGCCCAAGTCAACGATTTTTTGGGCGTCAATTACTACACCCGCAATTTTTCATCCAGTGGCAATCCTTGGGACGTGGCCAGCACCGGCAACGAAGTCACCGACATGGGCTGGGAGGTGTATCCCCAAGGCTTGACCGAATTGCTTTGTCGTTTGCATGCCGATTACCAGCCCCAGCGACTGTGGGTGACCGAAAACGGCGCAGCCTTCAAAGACCAGTGGGTCGATGGCGTGGTGGCCGATCCCCAGCGCTTGGCCTACATCCGAGACCACATCGCGGCCACCCATGCGGCGCTCAAGCAGGGGGTGCCTGTAGGCGCGTACTTTGCTTGGAGCCTGATGGACAACTTTGAGTGGGCCAGTGGCTACGCCAAACGCTTCGGACTGGTTCATGTTGATTTTGAAACCCAGAAACGGACCCTCAAACAAAGCGCGTTGTGGTACCGAAACTTTTTAAGTGGGCAATAACGTGGCAGCGATCGAACTGAAAGGCGTCACCAAGCACTTTGGTGAGACCGTGGTCATTCCTGGCTTGGATCTGCAGGTCCATGATGGCGAATTCATGGTTTTTGTCGGCCCCTCTGGCTGCGGTAAATCCACCATGCTGCGCATGGTGGCCGGTCTGGAGTCCATGACAGATGGACGCATCCACATTGGTGGGGAGGACGTCAGCACCAAGGGGCCGTCAGAGCGCGGGGCGGCCATGGTGTTTCAAAGTTATGCGCTGTATCCGCACATGACGGTGGAAGAAAACATGGGCTTTGGTTTGCGCATGTCAGGCACCTCCAAATCGGATACCGCCAAACTGGTGCTTGAAACAGCGGAGCGCTTGCAACTGAGCCCATTGCTCAAGCGCTACCCCAAGCAATTGTCGGGTGGGCAACGCCAACGTGTGGCCATTGGCCGCGCCATTGTGCGCAGGCCCCAAGTGTTCTTGTTCGATGAGCCCTTGTCCAACCTCGACGCCTCATTGCGGGTGCAAATGCGCATCGAACTGGCCAAGCTGCACGCAGACCTGAAAACCACCATGATCTACGTCACCCACGACCAGACCGAAGCCATGACACTGGGTGACCGGATTGCCGTGTTCAACCAAGGGCGCATCGAGCAAGTGGGGGCACCCATGGACTTGTACGAGTCGCCCGCCAATACCTTTGTCGCTCAATTTTTGGGATCGCCGAAGATCAATTTGTTGAATTTCGCCGTGGATGCGTTCCACCAGCACGTTCTTTTCGATTCGAAAAGCAGCATGGCGTTTGATGCGTTGGGCTTGTCATTGGCTGTAGCGCAACAAGGTGTTCAATTGGGTGTGCGTCCTGAAGCCATTCAGTTGTGTTCATCAGAAATCAGCGCCTTGCAAGGTGTTGTTGAATTCATCGAGCAACTGGGCGACGCGACCCTTGTTCATGTCCGTTTACCTTGGCGTGAGGACTTGATAACCGCCAAGCTCAGCCAGCGACAAGTGGAATTTCGCATGGGTGATCGTGTGGGGTTGCAATTGGATGCTTCTCAAATCTTGGTTTTTGATCAGCATGGCAAGCGGGTGAAGCTTGCATGAGTTTGGTCTTGCCAAAATGTGCCGCAATTGGCAGCTTATGCTTTGCATTGACGGGTTGTGGTGGCGGTGGGCCGGCCACAGCAACGACGACAGGTGCGATTCATCTCAGCGAGAACTCGGGGGATTTGTCTGGCTGGACTCTGGTGTGGAACGATGAGTTTGATCAAATGGGTCTACCCGACAGCACCAAATGGGTGTTTGACACCCATCGCAACAAAGAGGGTTGGTACAACGGCGAGTTGCAGTACTACAGCCAAAATCGCTTGGAAAATGCGCAAGTCATCGATGGAAAATTGGTGATCACGGCTCGCCATGAGCAGTTGACTGCAGCCCCGGACTATGGGGGACAAAATTACACATCGGCTCGTCTGATCACGCAGGGTAAGGCCAGTTGGACGTATGGGCGATTTGAAATTCGCGCCAAATTGCCCTGCACACTTGGAATGTGGCCTGCCATTTGGATGCTGGGTTCTGGGGGCGCTTGGCCTCTTGACGGCGAAATCGACATCATGGAGCAGAAAGGTCAGATGGCAGAGGACAAGCGCCAGATTCTGGGAACTGTTCACACATGGGCGAACCATGCTGGAAATAGTTTGGGCGCATACCGATCACTGCCCACCGCCTGCATGGATTTCAACACCTACCAGATGACCTGGGATGCCAACAAAGTCGTGATCGGTGTAAACGGGGTTGACTATTTCACGTACAAAAACCCAGGCGATGGGGATCGGTCGAAATGGCCATTTGACAGGCCTCACTACTTGCTGCTCAACCTAGCGGTGGGTGGCCTGTTGGGTGGTGTCGTGGATGACAACAATTTGCCTGCGATCATGGAAGTGGATTACGTGAGAGTGTTCCAAAAACTACAAAGGTGATCCGGTTTGCGCCTTCTGATTTCGTCCAATGGCTTTGGCAACACAAGACTCACAGGACGCCTTCAAAGTGATCTTGTCATGCGTCAAAGCAGCGCCATTGATTGAAAGGTGAACTTCACGTTGTTCGGGGCTGATTGTTGCGTATTTTAAAAAAAGTAAGCGTCAACAGACCCAGACCTCTGGTGCTGTGATTGGGTGCAAACACCTAGAAAAAAAAGTAGAAGACAGAAGAAAATGAAAGCGCTTTCAGGATGCTTATGTTGGCCAGCAACATGTGCCGAAAAAACCCCATTTGGGCCAACCAAAAATCCAAAGCCAATCAAGGGGGCCTGGATTGTCATGCGGTGACTGCGTGACTGACCGGTGGTTTCAATGGGGCGACGCAGGCATTCCGATTGCTTGGAATCATGCGTTGGGTCGAAGTCAAGATGGATTCAGTTGGATTGAGTGAACAACCCGTCAAGGAAAAAAAATGGACATCAAAAAATGGCTAGGTATCGTTCTTGCGTCTGCAGGTGTTGCGTTTGCGGCGAATGCCCAGGTCAAGATAAATCCGGTAGGAGCAGGGGGCGTTCGCGAAGAGATCAGCGCTGGCGATCGCCCCACACCGAAAGCGGAATTTCGCACAGCCGAAATGGCCAAGCGCGCCGTGCCAACAAACCAATGGTATTCCTCCGTAGTTTTCATGCGTTGGTCTGAGGTGATCCATGCTGTGCCCTTGACCTTCAAGGCCACGCCGAACGGCCTGGAGATTGGATTGCCGGAGAAAAAAATAGTCCCTACAGAGAGAAAAGACGTGGAGGTTCACTACCCACACACAGCTGATTTGATCTTGCGACCCAATGGCTTTAAACCAGAAGCTGCACTTCTTGCAGGCTATGGGGACTGGTCATTTGATATGGACATGGCCGCAGGTGCGGATGCGCTCAGGACCACCATCCTGCACGGGAGTCCGTGGGTATATGCACAACTCACCCGAGGTGGAATGGTGCTTCAATTGGACAAAGACACACAGGCTGAACCATGGACTGTTCGCGAAAATGTTTTGCGAATTAGCAAAGGGAAAAAGTTTTTTGCTGCTTTTGCACCCCACGGTGTGAGGTGGGAAAAAACGGATGCTGGCTGGGGTGTGAATGATTTTGGCAATGCCATCAAACAAGTCGCCATCGCGTCAATGCCGAACGGTGAAACGGACACCTTGCAAAACTATGAACGCAGTGCCTACTTGAGAGTCACCGATACACGAGCAGACTTTGCCATTGACAGAAAATCCGGCACGATGGATACCACTTTCAAGGTAACTGCCACGCCACTGCCAGGCCATGAAGGCACGCCCATGCTGGGTCTGTACCCACACCATTACATTGAAAATCCCGTTCTCAAAGAGAACGTTGTGGCAACAGTGGACAGTATCCGTGGCCCCATCCGCATGGTGCAAAGCAAGCAGTTTCAAACGCGATACAAGGTCAACGGTTTTGTTCCGTATTGGCCTGGTTTGCCAGAAGGGGAGGCCAAAGGGGAGTTGCGCTCCTTCATCAAGAAAGATGCCAGTCGAGCACAGCGCATGATGCTTGAAATTGGCCAGGGGCCTTATTGGCAGGGCAAAGGTTTGCAGCGCATTTCCAATGTGATGCGCATCGCCGAACAAGAGGGCATGAAAGATGTCAGCAACGATTTGCTGGCCAAACTGAAGGCGCGCGCAGAGCAGTGGTTCAGTGGGCAAAACAAACGCACTTATTTTCACCACGACAAAGATTTCGGCACCATCACCAGCTACCCGGAAGAATACGACGCGGTCAAAGACATGAATGACCACCATTTCCACTATGGCTACTGGATCAGGGCGGCGGCTGAAATTGGCATGCTCGATCCCCAATGGATCCTGCCGTCGCAGTGGGGCGGCATGGTCAATTTGTTGGTCAAAGACATTGCCACTTTTGAGCGTGGACGATCGGATTTTCCGTATCTTCGAAATTTTGACCCTTATGAAGGGCACGCGTGGGCCTCAGGTGTGGCCACCTCACCCGACGGCAATAACCAAGAGTCATCTTCGGAAGCCGTCAATGCGTGGGCCGCACTGATGCTGTGGGGCACGCTTACCAACAATCAAGCCTTGGTTGATGTTGGAACTTACCTGTACACCACCGAAATTCAGGCCATCAACCACTACTGGTTTGATATTCACGGCGTGACTTTGCCCAAGGAATACCTGAACGTGGAGGTGAGCATGGTGTTTGGGGGCAAGCTGGCCCACAACACGTGGTGGATTGACGAGCCGCGCCAAATTCACGGGATCAATCTTTTGCCCTTCACCACGGCGTCCACCTACTTGGCCACCAGTCCCGCATTTGTCAAACGGAATTTGGAGGCGTTGGACAAGGAAATCAAGATCTACGAAAGCCGGGGTAAGCGTGCCAAGCCAGACGACATCTGGCAAGACCTGTTTGCCAAATACTTGGCATTGGTGGATGCGAAAGCTGGAATGGCACGTTGGGACCGCTGGGGCTCGTATGAGCTGGGTGATACACGAACCCACACCTACCACTGGCTGCAAAGCATGACCAGCATGGGCGTGCCGGATTTGTCGGTGACTGCAGACACCCCTTATTTTGCGGTGTTTAAACAACCCACAGGGCAGCGCAGTTATCTGGTTTACAACGCGAGCGACAAGCCAATGGATGTCGCCTTCAGTGATGGCAAGTGGGTGCGCGCTGCCCCCAAAGGCTTATCGGTTCAATAAATCTCACAAACTAGGGAAAGCCCGGATTGAATCAATCTGGCAAAGAAAAAACAATCGTGAAAGCGCTTTCAAAAGGCGTTTCATCTCACACAAACAACCAAAGGGTGCAGTCCACATGAAACCAAATCTTTTCAGCCAGTCTTCGCTACAGCGTGCAATGCTCACCGTTGGGTTGATCACGACGGGCCTATTGAACACGGGTTGTGGTGGAGGGGGGGAGACGCTTGCAGACATTCCATTTGCAAACGCGCGTTACATCTCAATCGATCCTGCCCCTGTTAATTACGCCTACAAAGGCGTGAACGCATTGGGCGGACTTTACGGATGGTCGGCGGCGAACCCCGGATTTGGCGATTACTGGTGGTCAGGTCCTGGTGCACCTGCAGGGAATGGTGCACCTGCAACATGGGGTGCTGCAACCGATAACTTTTATTGGGGCGGGGCATCCCGACCTTGGAATGACTACATGGAAAGCTGGGTGAGCGCGCCCTCCCAGGCCCAAGCTGACATCAACAACATGTCAACGATCTCATTGACGGGTCAAACAAAGTTGCAGATCAGCGTTTGGGGTAATCCTGAGTTGGGAACAGGCACCCCAATATTTACACCCGTGTTGCGTTTGCCAAAAGATGCCAATAATTGTCACGCGGAAGCCCAAGGCCCTGTTCTGACGCCGCAAGTGATTGGTAAAGCAACGTATGAAATACTGTTGAAAGATTTTGTTGTTACTCAGAATTGTGGCAACTCCATGACCACGTCCAGCTTTCTTTCAATGCCAATTCAAACTGTCAGGGTCAGAATTTACAAAGATCGTTATCCAGGCGATGGGCAGCCTGTTGGGATTAATTTGGGTGAAATCATTTTTAAATTATAAATCCACGCAAATATTTTCAACATCAATCATTCAACAATTTATCAAGGTGAAATAAAATGAATCATAAATTGACACCACTGGGACTTGTTTTTCTTGCGCCGTTAACGGCTTTGGCCGTTGATGTTGGTCCTTTTGTGATCAACGGATTTGTGAAAGTCGAAACGGGTCGCACAAGCAATGTTTGCGAAGACTGTCAAACTGCACCGAATGAAAATAGACACCGTCCATGGGCAGACGCCATCACGAACGCCAAGCCATTTGGAACGAAAGATGGCAGCGTCAGTTTGGTGCAACCTTATATTGGGACCAAAGACTTCAATTTGGGTCAAGGTTTCAAAGTTCGTGGGCTTTGGAGCCAACGTTGGCGTGACGGTAAGGTCGATATTCCAGGCGTTGAATACGAAAAAAATATCACCTTCACGCACGAGGATTACGGCAACTTACAGTTGGGTGCCTTCCCCACCCGAGGTTGGAGCAGTGCGGATTATCCTTATGGCACACAAATCGGCGTGGCTGACGCTTGGGGCGCCAGTGGCAGCGGTTATGGCTTATTGACCCGGGCCATCCGATACAGTTTGCCCACCCAATATGCTTGGGGAGGGGACATGCACTTGGAGGCCAGTTATGACTTTGGCGGTCGAGGCTATGTGCACCGACCTGCCTTTTTGGAATTGTTTGCCCAGTACGTCGGTGGTCCATGGGTGATTGAAGGCGTGGTCCAAAAAGCCAGAAACGGACTGCCATCTGCTTGGACCCATGGCCCATTTGTGGGCGTGACGGCCGAGGCTGCTAACGACATGTCCACGGGTCCTGGTAACGAACAGTCGATTCTGATGGTGATGGCTCGGTACAAGATGGATGCGAAAACCGTACTGTTTGCCGGCTTGCGTCATAACGATTGGAGTGGCGCGAAAGGTAACTATGTTCGATGGACTCCAAATGGCGATATTTGGAATGACATGTTCAATATTGCCTGTTCCGGTGCATGTGATCCCTCTGCGGTCAGCGCTTATGGCGCTCGGTCCGAAGACTTTAGCCTTGGCTTCACTCGTAAGTTGAATGAGAAGTTCACACTGAATGCCGGTATGGTGCATTTGGGCAAAGCGCGCACCAAAAATCCTGTGGAACGGGGCCAGTCCAACACCATGACACTGGCGGCCTTGGGCTTGGGTTACGAGATCCAGCCGGGTTGGTCTGTGTATGGCTTCACGGGTGCCGTCAACTATGGCAGAAAGGGCCTCGCTCCCTTGTCGATGCCCGGCCACAGTTCCTTTTCTGGCATAGACTCACGTGTCGCCACCCATGGCAATTGGGCTGGTTTGGGTACGGTATATTCTTTCTGATTGGCATCGCACATGAATTAAAGGGGGCTGAATTGCCCCCTTTTTTTATTAACGGGTGCTTATATCTTGTATATTGAAGCGCTTTAGTCGGTTCATATTTTGAGCCAGTGCGCATGGAGTCGTGAATGCACATCAAATGGACAAGCTCACTGCAATAATCTGAGAAAATGAATGTGGGTCAATTGAAGAGCTCACGATTGCATTGGTAAGTTTTTGGACGTATTTGAATCAACATGCCTCAACAAGAAATTGCCGACACCCCACCGAAAGCGCAAGCCAAAAATCCTGTGCGTGCCACCTTGACCATGGTGGCTGAACGTGCCGGCGTGTCGCCCAGCACCGTCTCGCGCATTCTCAACGGCACAGCGCGGGTGAGCCAAGACAAGCAGGCCTTGGTCAATGCCGTGATCGATGAGCTGGGTTTTCGGCCCGACCCGGCCGCCAGAAGTCTGGCCGGTGGCCGGACGATGAGCATCGGCGTGTTGACGCAGTTCATTGACAGCCCTTATTACGGGGAAGCGCTGCGCGGCATTGAGGACGAATTGCACAAGGCCAATTACGTGCCTTTGTTTGTCAGCGGTCACTGGAACGAGGTCGAAGAGAAAGACAGATTGTTCATGCTGCAAGAGCGCAAGGTGGACGGCATCATTGTCTTGACGGGAAAATTGGCCGACGACACCTTGGTTGAGATGGCTGCCAACATCCCCGTGGTCATCACAGGTCGGCGCTTGAGTGCGCCCGGTTTGTTCAGCATCGACTTTGACAATTCCGAGGGCGCCAGTTTGGCCGTGCGGCATCTGCATGCCTTGGGTCATCAGCGGGTGGCGTTCATTTCTGGGCCTCTGGATCACCCCGATGCGACCGAACGGATGCAGGGCTTTCAGGACGAGACGCAAAAAAAAGGGATGGCGCTGGATGCCGATTTGATTGCATTCGGTGACTATCAGGAGGCGGGTGGTTTTCGTGCCATGAACAGTTTGTTGGACGCCCGCGTGCAATTCACGGCCGTTTTGGCCGCCAACGATCAAATGGCGTATGGCGCCAGGTTGGCCTTGCACAGGGCCGGATTGCGTGTTCCGGAAGATATTTCCTTGATCGGCTTTGACGACCTGCCGCATTCTGCATTCACATTGCCGCCATTGACTTCTGTGCGCCAGTCTGTCTACGAAATCGGTGTTTCTGCAGCCCAAGCGATGATTGACATTTTGAACAAGAAAAATCCACCGTCCAGGCTCGTTGCTGCCGAATTGGTGGTGCGTGAATCGACGCGCATCCATCGGCGCTAGGCGTCATCACCGCAGGTCTGGGCGCCGTGTGAATTTGCGGCCAAAGCAACTTGGTCAATTCCTGCCGATTCGACTTTCTTTTACTTTGCCGCGAGGCGCTTGCCAAGGCATGGGACTATCCTTCTGAGTCATTGACGGGAGAATCGCCATGCAAGTTCGACGTTTTCGGTCCCTGCGTCTGACCTTTGGTTTTTTGCTTTGCAGCTTGGGGGCATGCTGGCCAGTCTGGGCGCAAGAGCGGTCCTCCATCATTCGGTCTGAGCAGCATGTGTTCCGTTTGGTGACCTTGGTCACGGGGCTCGAAAACCCTTGGTCTTTGGCTTTTTTGCCAGATGGTCGTCTGCTGGTGAGCGAGCGGGCCGGGCGATTGCGTTGGGTGGGGCCCGATTTTCGTTTACACCCTCAGCCGATCAAGGGCCTGCCTGCAGTGGTTGAGCGAGGACAGGGTGGTTTGTTGGACGTGGCCCTGCACCCCCAATATGCCCAAAACGGGTGGATTTATTGGTCCTACAACGCGCCGGGGCCTGATGGCTGGGGCACAGCTTTGGCCCGGGGGAAGCTCCAAGGCGATCGCATGACCGAGGTGCAGGTGCTGTTCCGCATGCAGCCGCAAACCCGTTCCAGCCAGCATTTTGGTGGACGCATCGTGTTCGACACCACCGGAATGCTTTACTTGACGCTCGGAGATCGGGGTGACAAGGAGCGGGCCCAGAAGTGGGACGACCATGCCGGCTCGGTCATCCGGTTGCATGACGATGGCCGTGTGCCCACGGACAACCCCTTCGTCAAGCGGGCTGGCGCTTTGCCCGAAAAATGGACCTTGGGCAACCGCAACATGCAAGGTGCGGCTTTGCACCCCCAAACCGGCGAACTGTGGACCCACGAGCACGGACCGCAAGGTGGAGACGAGGTCAATGTGATGCGCCCGGGCTTCAATTACGGCTGGCCCGTCATCACCTACGGCGTGAACTACGGCTTGGGCACACGCATTGGCGAGGGGCAAGCCAAGCCTGGCATGGCGCAACCCTTGCATATTTGGGTGCCTTCGATTGCGCCTTCGGGCATGGCCTTTGTGGATGGCTCGAAATTTGTGCAGTGGCAGGGCAATTTGCTGGTGGGGGCTTTGCGTGGCCAAATGCTGGTGCGACTGGTGCTCGATGGTGAGAAAGTGCTGCACGAGGAGCGCTTGCTGCAAGGCCAGGCAGGCCGCATCCGCGATGTGCGCATGGGGCCGGACGGTTTCATCTATTTGTTGCGCGATGGCCCAGAAGGGGCCGTGATGCGTCTGGAGCCCGAGCGGCTTTGAGCTGCAAGAGGGGGACCTGAATTTTGGTAACCTCAAGCCACCATGTACTTGCCAAAACAATTCCACCACAGCGACCCGGCCATCGCGCAGCGCATCATGCGTGAACACCCTTTAGCGTCCATCGTCACGCTCGGGGCCGATGGGTTTCCAGTGCTCAGCCACATCCCGGTGCATTGGCAAGCGGCTTCGCTGTGGTCGGATGGTCCTGCGTCTGAACATGGCGTTTTGCTGGGGCACTGCGCCCGCGCCAATCCGCAGGCGCAGATTTTGGCCTCGCAGCCACAGGCTTTGGTGAGTTTCATGGGGCCGCAGGCTTACATGTCGCCCAGCGTTTATGCCGATCTGCAACGCGTGCCAACTTGGTCCTATCTGGCGGTGCAGGCCAAGGTGCTGACGCGCATCATCGACCCCCACGAAGACCGGGACCGTTTGCTCAAATGCCTGATTGCCGAGCATGAACCGGCCTATGCGCAGCAGTGGCGCGAATTGCCCAGCCACTACACCGGGGCCATGCTCAATGGCATTGTGGCCTTTGAAATGCAGATCACCGATTTGCAGTGCGCCGTGAAGCTCAACCAGCACCGGCCCGAAGCCCATGCGGCCATGCACGCGTCTTATGCCCAAGGCTCTGAACAAACCCAAGCACTGGCCCGTTGGATGCAAGACCTGGGGCTGGTGGCATGAGTCTGGTCGGCAGGGACTGCGTCCAAGACCCACCCCCCACGCCTTTGACCGAGGAGGCGTGCATGCGCTGGGCTCTGGCCCAAGCCCAACTCGCTGCTGCGGCTGGTGAGGTGCCCGTTGGCGCCGTCGTGGTGAAGGACGGTCAAGTGATCGCCACAGGCCGCAACGCCCCGATTGCCAGCCACGATCCGACCGCGCACGCCGAGGTGGTGGCGCTGCGGGAAGCGGCGCGCGTGTTGGGCAATTACCGGCTTGAGGGCTGCACGCTGTATGTGACGCTGGAGCCTTGCGCCATGTGCAGCGGTGCCTTGCTGCACGCCCGCGTAGACCGGGTGGTGTTTGGCGCGCCGGATCCGCGCACGGGTGTGGCTGGTTCTGTGCTGAACCTGTTTGCCTCCACCCAGCTGAACCACCAAACCCAGGTCACCGGTGGCGTGCTGGCCGATGAATGCGGACAAATGCTCAAAGATTTTTTCAGAGCCCGGCGTGTGAATGCCGACCCGGTGCGGGAAGACGCACTGCGCACGCCCGATGTCGCCTTTGTCGATTTGCCCGACTACCCTTGGCAGCCGCACCACGTGAACGACCTGCCCAGCATTGCCGGACTGCGCATGCATTATCTGGACGAGGGCCCAGCGGATGCGCCGCTGACTTGGCTGTGTCTGCACGGCAATCCGGCCTGGAGTTACCTCTACCGCAAGATGATCCCGATTTGGTTGGCGGCAGGGCACCGCGTGGTGGCCCCCGACCTGATCGGCTTTGGCAAGAGCGACAAGCCCAAAAAAGACAGCTTTCACCAATTTGAGACACACCGTCAGTCTTTGTTGGAGTTGATTGAGCGGCTGCGTCTTCAGCGCGTGGTGCTGGTGGTCCAGGACTGGGGCGGTATTTTGGGTCTGACTTTGCCTATGGCTGCACCTGAGCGCTACCAGGGTTTGCTGGTGATGAACACCACGCTCGCCACAGGCGAGCTGCCTTTGAGTGCAGGCTTCTTGGCTTGGCGCGATTGGTGCCAAAGCCAGCCCCAGTTTGACGTGGGCAAACTGTTCAAGCGCGGCAACCCCAGCATGACACCGCAAGAGACCGCGGCCTACAACGCACCATTCCCGGACAAAGGTTTCCGCGCTGCGCTTCGGGCCTTTCCACCCATGGTGCCGGAGTTCGCCGATTCGCCCGGCGCAGCCCTCTCCAGACAAGCGCGCGATTTTTGGCGCAGCGACTGGCAAGGCCAGAGCTTCATGGCCATAGGCCTGCAAGACCCGGTCTTGGGCGAGCCGGTGATGCGGCACTTGCAACATCAGATTTTGGGCTGCCCCGAGCCGATGGTGTTACCCGATGCGGGGCATTTCGTGCAGGAGCAGGGCCGGGCCATTGCCGAGGCGGCTGTGCGACACTTCAAGCCTTGATCAAAAACACAGCCCATGGCCCATATTTACATTTTCTCTCCCTCCAGCGCGGTGCGTGACAAGGCGGCTTTTCGCCGGGGACTCCAGCGCCTCAAAGCCCAGGGGCACGAGGTGGAAGTCGACGAGGCGGCTTTGGCCAGTCACATGCGCTTTGCGGGTGATGACGCCACGCGCATCGCTGCCATTGGCCGCGCTGCCGCCAGTGGGGCCCAGGTGGCACTCATTTCGCGTGGTGGCTATGGCCTCACACGCATCCTGCCTGGTTTGCCCTACAAGCAGATCGCCAAAGCCATCGACGGCGGCATGCAGTTTGTGGGTTTGAGTGATTTCACAGCCTTTAACCAGGCGGTCTACGCCAAGACCGGGTGCATCAGCTGGCAGGGGCCGGCCTTGGGCGAAGACTTTGGGTGCAGTCAAGACCCCGACGACATCATGCAGGCCTGCTTTGATGATTTGCTGCTGGAGCAAGGCGAAGGGACGGGCTGGCAACTGCCCAAGGCGCAGGCTCAGCGCCGCGTGGTGGTGAAAAACGCGCCGCTGTGGGGGGGGAATCTGACGGTGCTGACGGCTTTGCTGGGCACCCCATATTTCCCACAGGTCAAGGGTGGGGTTCTTTTTCTCGAGGATGTGGGCGAGCACCCTTACCGCATCGAGCGCATGCTGTCGCAGCTCCTGCTCGCGGGTGTGCTGGCACAGCAAAAGGCGGTTTTGATGGGGCAATTTAGCAGCTACAAGCTGGTGCCTGCTCACGATAAAGGCTTCAAGTTGGGAACGGTGGTCGACTGGCTGGGCACGCAGATCAAGGCCCCTGTGCTCACGGGTTTGCCTTTTGGTCATGTGCAGACCAAGGTCTTGCTGCCGGTGGGCGCCAAGGTGGACCTGGTCAGCGAAGGTCGTGATGCACTCATGGTTTGGGGACACCTGTGAGTGTCCCGATCAGGCAAGACCTGGAAGTCCTTTTTCAAGTCCTTTTGAGGGCGACAAAGCCTGACAAATAGGCAGACAGCCAAAGCGGCGAGAGCTCATGTTGGAGCACCTGAATGCTGGCGGGCGATGTGTCGATGGTGTTGGTTGACCACAAATCTCGTTCGGGCGTCAGCACCAGAGTGTGCGCCACACTGTGGCGGGCCCTCATGAACTTTTGCACGATGTCCAAGTTTTTTTCTTGTGGTTTCCTCAAGCCCCCCATTTGAATGACCAGCAGGTCATGCTTTTCGTTCAGCAGTTCCAGCAAAGCCTCGGTCAAGGACTCTTGAAATACCACTTGCAAGGCAAGCCCCCACTGCGGGATCTCATTTCTCAATCGGTTGGTCAATTCGGCTGAGTCGATCACCAGCATCACTTTGGTTCGTCGATCCCCGTTCAGCCGTGACCTATCCAGAATGTTGTTGGCGTTTTGGTAATTCAAGACTGAAGCCAGCGCAATACGGCGGTGTCCACCCAAGGTTTTCCAGGCCTGCAAGATGTTGTTGTCGACCAGTTTTTGGATCGTCGCCATGGACAAGCCCAAACGCTTAGCCGCCTGGGAACTGGTCATGTATTCCGCGTGGACGCTGTTGGTCACTGGCTTCGGGTTTTCGGTCATTATTTTTGTTTTTTTAGCTTAGCTTTAAATTTTAACTATAAATAATTATTTATACAAAATTCAATTATTTGTGGACCATTGATTTTCCACAGGCGATAAATCCATGAACATCCCCAATTGGGGAGTTTTTGTTAATTTCAATAAACCACAAGTCTTCCCCAGCCGCACTTGCAGCTCCTGGCGCGCATCTGAGCAACAGGATCGCTGAGCCGATGGCGTCCGCACAACGCTAAGATCGGCTGCACATGTCCAAAGACCTCACATCCCATTTGCGCCCCTGGCAAGTCATCAGCGGTGGTATTTGTGGCCTGGTTTTGTCCATCGGTCTGGCCCGTTTCGCCTTCACGCCCTTGTTGCCCGAGCTTCAGTTGCAAACGGGCTTGAGCGATGCGGCGGCCGGAGGTTTGGCCGCTGTCAATTACGCAGGCTACATCTCGGGGGCATTGGCCGCCGCTTGGATTGACGGCGCACACTGGCGTCATCGTCTCTACAGCATGGGCCTGTGGCTTTCGCTTTTGTCCGTGGCCGGGATGGCGCTGTCGACCTGGCTGCCGAACTGGGCTTTGTGGCGTTATTTGGGCGGATTGTGTGGGGCCACAGGGATGCTGCTGGGGGCTGGTTTGGTTTTGGGATGGCTCATGCGGCAAGGTCGCCGGCCTGAGTTGGGCGTGCTTTTCATCGGGTTGGGCTTGGGCATCGTGGTGTCTGCCCTCGGTGCTTGGGGCGTGTCTCAAATTTGGTCACTTTGGGCGCATCAATGGCTGGCCATGGCTGCTATCGGGCTGGTTTTTTTTATTCCTGCTTGGTTTTGGCGGCCCCCCGTGCCCCCGGCTCAGACCGGTGTGGACAATTCGCAGGCCACACCCAGAGTGTCATCCCGGTGGATGCTGACCATGGCGGGCAGCTACTTTGCCGCGGGTTGGGGCTTTGTCATCAGCGCCACATTCACCGTGGCGATTGTGGAACGGGAGCCGGCTTTGGCCGGGCAGGGCGCCTTGGCTTGGGCATTGGTGGGTTTGGCGGCCATGCCAGCGGTTTTCTTGTGGGATAAAGTGGCTCGGCGATGGGGGGATACCCGTGCTTTGCTGCTGGCCTTTGGCTTGCAAACGGTGTCGGTGATCTTGCCCGCAGTGTCTGGTTCGTTGGCGGCCGCCTTGAGCGGCGCCCTGGGTTATGGAGCCACGTTCATTGGTATTGTGAGCTTGACACTGGCCCTGGTGGGCCGTCGAGCGCCGCAGAACCCGGGCAAGGCCATGGCGCGCCTGACCTTGAGTTATGGGGCCGCGCAGGTCATTGCGCCGATGGTAGCCGGGGCCATGGCCCAGAGCACGGGCACGTTCAAAGGTGCTTTGTGGCTGACAGCGGGTGTCATGCTGCTGGGCATGGCTTTGCTCGCCACTTTGCCGGACGACCGCGCCCCCGCTGATCACGTTTAATGGTTTGTTCTCGAGGACCATTCTGGGGCCCGGGAGGACCGAATCGCATGGGCTGAGTGACGCCATGGCCGAACACGGGCACTGCACAATGCACCTTGTTCCTTCAACGAGCGATCGAATCGTCAATCTGACTCACATGCTGACCCCCTTGCAATCGCGGACGAAAACGCCGCACACCCGCCAATTCGCCGAGCAGCACATGCACACCGTGCTGGCCCGCTTGGCGGGGCCAAATGCTGTGCCGCGGCCTGACCAAGTGGATGCGGTGCAGGCCGTGCTGCAACCGGCTTCGCGGGTGCTGGTGGTGCAGGCCACGGGCTGGGGCAAGTCGGCGGTGTATTGGGCCGCCACGCACGCCATCCGCAGCACCGGAGCGGGCTGTACGCTGGTGGTCTCACCCTTGCTGGCCCTGATGCGTGACCAAGTGAGCGCCGCTGAGCGTGCGGGTTTGAAGGCGGCCACCGTGAACTCCACCAACATCGACGATTGGGACGGTGTGTTCCAGCAGCTGGACGCCGATGCGATCGATGTGCTGCTGGTCTCTCCCGAGCGGCTGGGCAACGTGCGTTTTGCGACGCGCTTGGGTCCATTGCTGGCGCGGGTGGGATTGATCGTGATCGATGAGGCACATTGCATCAGCGATTGGGGCTTTGACTTTAGGCCGGATTACCAACGTCTGGCCCGGGCGCTGCTGTCCACGCCCACAGCCAGCGTGCTGGCCACCACAGCCACGGCGAACCAGCGGGTGACGGCCGACATCGGCCAACAACTGGGTGCAAGCACGGTGACGTTTCGGGGCACACTCGCTCGCACTTCGCTCACGCTGTCTGTCGTGCCGGGTTTATCGCCCCTAGAGCGCTACGCTTGGATCGCCGATGCGCTGGCGCAGCTGCCCGGCTCAGGCATCGTGTATGTGCTCACCGTCGCTGAGGCGGAGCGCTTGACCGCGTTTTTGCGCCAATGCGGATACGCGGTGGATGCTTACAGCGGGCAAACCGACGCCGACACGCGCCTCAGAGTGGAAGAGCGTTTGCGTCACAACCAGCTCAAAGCGGTGGTGGCCACCTCGGCCTTGGGCATGGGGTACGACAAGCCGGACCTTGGGTTCTGCGTGCATATCGGCTCGCCCTCGACCCCGGTGGCCTATTACCAACAGGTGGGGCGTGCGGGCCGTGCGGTGGCGCATGCCGAAGGGGTGTTGCTGCCGTCCGATGCCGACGAGCGCATTTGGGATTACTTTGCCAGTGCCTCGCTCCCAGACCCCGTCACGGTTTCTCTCGTGCTGAGCAGTTTGGACGGTGTGGGTGACGCAGGGCGCAGCTTGATCGACATCGAAGCCGCCACGGGCGTGCGCCGGGGCCGGCTGGAGGCCTTGCTCAAAATTTTGGCTGTGGACGGTGTGGTTGAGAAAGAGGGCGCCGCATGGCGCAGTACGGGTGTGTCTTATGTGCACGACACGGCCAAATGGCGCGCATTGGCCCATGTGCGTCAGCAAGAGGCCGGCATCATGCGCCAATATGCGCATGGGCAGGGTTGCCTGATGGCGTATTTGCAGGCCGCGTTGGATGATCCCTCACCCACGCCATGCGGTCGCTGCTCGGTGTGCACAGGGCATTTGCCTGACCCAGGTCTTGTGCCCTCACCCAAAAACCTGATCGCTGCCCGAGACTTTTTGCGCGGCATGGACGTGGACATTGAGCCGCGCAAACGTTGGCCAAACGGTGTCAAGCGCAAGGGGGCGATTCGCGGCTATGACAGGGGTCGCGCCGTGGCCTTTGCCGACGATCCCGGCTGGGCGGCCGAATTGCACGCGCTGCGCGCTGCCGCGCCAGGGGAGGTGCCCCTTGAAATCTTGAGCGGTGCCGTGGCCCTGCTTGGGCGCTGGGCTTCAAATTGGACAACCCGTCCGGTGTGTGTGGTGCCGCTGCCTGCGCCCAATATGGCGGCGAATCGCCGATTGGCCGAACACATCGCCCAGAAAGGCCGCTTGCCTTGGCACGATGTGTTCAGCTGGACCGGGGGGGACACACCTGATGATGCAGCGTCAACCTCTGTGGTGTCGCATCTGGAATCGGCCATCCGCTTGGCACCCCACACCGCATGGCCCCAAGGGCCTGTGTTGTTGGTCGCCACGCATGTGCGCACCCGCTGGACCGCCACATTGGCGGCAGCACTGCTGCGCGAGCAGGGCAGCCGCCAAGTGCTTTTGCTGGCATTGCACATGCAGCCTTGAGGCATGATCGGTGTTCGATGAGATAGAGACCATGAACAACGACAACTTTGATGCGCCCAATCTGCCCCTGGTTCACACCGCGCGCCTTTGGCAAAACGAACAGTGGACCGCCCAAGTCATCAAAAATGAGGACGATGACGGATGGGCGGTGGCCATGTTCAAAGAAGGGGAGAGCGAACCTGCGCTTGTGGGGCCTTGGACGATGGGACGCGACAAAAAAAACCCCAAGCCGCTTGACGGTGCCGCTTTCATCACTTTGGTCAAAACCGCCAGTGAATTTGTGCGACGCAGCGAACAACAATGGCATGCGCAGCTCAACCAAAGTGTCACCGTGAACGGGCCGGACGGTCGCGTCACGGTGCTCTTGCGCATCGTGCCCGACGAGGACAACCCCTACGCCATGCTCAGTGCGCAAGACGAAAGCGGCGATGTTTTGGCCGCAGTGAAGGTCGCAGCCGCTTTCAAACTCAACCGCCAGACCGCCCAAGCTTGGGTGGATGCCGAATGGGCCAAACCATGACCGCAACCCCATCTTTTTTGCCGTCCAACGGCCCCTTGGCTGGACTCAAAGTGCTGGAATTGGGCCAGCTCATTGCCGGCCCGTTTGCAGCCAAAACTTTGGCCGATTTTGGCGCCGATGTGGTCAAGATCGAGCCGCCCGGCGCCGGTGATCCCTTGCGCCAATGGCGTTTGATCAAGAACGGCACCTCGGTCTGGTGGCAAGTGCAGTCACGCAACAAACAGTCTTTGGCGCTGGACTTGAAGCAAGCCGCTGCGCAGGACATTGTGCGCCAACTGGCGGCCGAGAGCGATGTGCTGATTGAGAACTTTCGGCCGGGCGCGATGGAAAAATGGGGGTTAGGGCCGGATGATTTGCTGGCTCTGAACCCGCGCTTGGTCATGCTGCGCGTGAGCGGTTACGGCCAGACCGGTCCCTACCGCGATCGCCCGGGTTTTGGCGTGGTGGGCGAGGCCATGGGCGGCATTCGCCACCTGACGGCAGAGCCAGGCCGGGTGCCGGTGCGTGTGGGCATCAGCTTGGGCGACACGCTGGCGGCTTTGCACGGTGTCATTGGCATCTTGATGGCGCTGCACGAGCGCCATGCCTCCGGCAGAGGGCAAGTGGTTGATGTGGCCTTGTACGAGGCCATGTTCAATTGCATGGAAAGCCTGCTGCCCGAGTACAGCGCTTTTGGCGCTGTGCGTGGCCCCGCGGGCAGCGCCTTGCCGGGCATTGCGCCCAGCAATGCCTACCTGTGCAAAGATGGAGGGTATGCCTTGATTGCGGGCAATGGCGACAGCATTTTCAAGCGCCTGATGTCCGAAATTGGCCGCGACGACTTGGCCCAAGACCCCGGCTTGAAGGACAACACGGGCCGCGTGGCACGGGTTGCTGAAATCGATGGGGTGATTGGCCATTGGGCCGCGCAGCGCACCGTGGACGAGGTGCTGGCCGCGCTGGACCGCGCCAGCGTGCCGGCTGGGCGCATCTACACCGTGGCCGACATCGCGCAAGACCCGCATTACCAAGCGCGTGACATGCTGCACACGGTGCGCATGGACGACGGCAGCGATTTGATGGTGCCGGGCATCGTGCCCAAGTTGTCACGCACACCCGGTGGTCATCGTCGCAATGCGCCCAAGGTGGGCCAAGACAGTGAAGCGGTGCTGTCTTCCATGGGCTTGAGTGCCGCACAAATCCAACGGTTGCGCGAGCAAGGCATCGTTGCCTAGGGCTGCACCTTGCGCGCCAGACCCGTGCGCTTGAGCAAGTGCTTCAAATGCCCAAACTTTGCAACTGGACCAGCCCTTTGGGGGTTTGCAGTGTGGCCAGCAAGTTGGCTGGGCCCGCCTCAATGGCGATGCCTTCGAGCCCAATGGCGTCGTAAGCTGCCTGCAGCTTGACGGCACTCGGGTGGCGCACCGCCAGGCTTTGCAGGGTCACACCCGAGCGGGGCAAGCTGTTGCGTGGGTGCAGGCGCAATGGTTCGGTGGCATCCGGTTTGCCCCATTGGATCAAGGTGGGCAGGGTGCCATCAAACAACCGCTCTCCGTCTTCGCGCACCGTGATTTGCCAGTTGAGAGTGCCTTTGCCCGACTTGCGGCTGGCGTGCACAACCTGTCCGCGCTCAATGCCTTGGGTGCGCAGCACATGGCGGGCAGCTTTCACGTCCTCGGTGCTGCTGACAAAGTGGATGAGGCGGGGGCCTTGCGCCACTGCTTTTTGCAAAACGGCGTTGTCCATGTCAAACCAGCGCGGCACTTGAGAGCGCTTGGGGATCACGGCCTCTGGGTTGATGGCGATGATTTCGAAATAAGCCAATGGGAATTTGGGCGAGGCGATTTTGAACAAGCGGTTGTGTGTGCCGTATTTTTCGTGTTCGCCGCCAGGGCCGGGGGTGATGCCAAGTGTCTCTTCGCACCACTGCACGCCTTCGTTCAAGGAGGAGGCCATCACCACGAGGTGGTCAATTTGGGTTTTCATTTTTTTCAGATCCGATTGCTGGCGTCGAGCATAACGGATGGCACACGACCTGTGCAGCGGCCCAGGCCTGCGACAATCGCAGCCACATTGAATGGAGTGATGATGTTGATCGATGCAGATGAAAGCCAACTGGTGTTGGTGGATTTTCAGGCCCGTCTCAAGCCTGTGATGTGGGAGGCTGAAGCGGTTTGGGCCAACGCTGCGCGCTTGGCCACTTTGGCCCATGCACTGAATGTGCCCACTTGGGGCACCGAGCAAAACCCGTCCCGATTGGGCGAGATGCCTCCTGAGATCCGCAGTCACTGCCGTCAGGTGTTGGCCAAAATGCAGTTCAGTGCCGTCGAAGAAGGGCTGGGCGAATGGCTACAACCAGAGCCCCCTCAAGCCCCGCGTGGTAACGCCCGCAGTTTGCCGCGACACCTGCAAAAACCGCCTGCGGCTGCGCAGGCGCGTAAATCCATTGTCCTTGCGGGTTGTGAGGCCCACATATGCCTCATGCAAACCGCGCTGGATTTGCTCGAAGACGAGTTTGAGGTGTGGGTGGTGACCGATGCCTGCAGCGCTCGCACTGAGCGCAACCGCGACGCCGCTTACGACCGCTTGGCTGGGGCAGGGGCTGAATTGGTGACGGCTGAGATGTTGGCTTTTGAGTGGGTTCGCACGGCCGAGCACCCTGATTTCAAGCTGTTGCAATCGCTTTTCAAATGACGTGATGCGTGGGAGCCCGCCCTCGGGGCGATGGGTTCTGGTCTGCATGGATTGATCGAGGTGGAGGCGCCGCTCCTACATGGCAAGGTTCTGCTCAGATCGATGGGTTCGCAGTGACAAGTCAGCTTCTTGCAAGTCCCTTCACCATAATTATGAATTCAGAAGAGTGGGGCGTTTGCCAAGATGTCCCTGCTCGCGGTATACATATTTGCTGGCATTCAGGAGACTTTCATGGGCAGCTTTGCTGACTTTCACGCACGCTCGATCAACGACCGCGACGCTTTTTGGGCCGAGCAGGCCAAGTTGGTGGACTGGAAAGTGCCGCCACAGCAAATCTGTGATTACAGCAACCCGCCTTTTGCCAAGTGGTTTGTGGGGGGCGAAACCAACCTGTGCCACAACGCGGTGGACCGCCATTTGGCGGATCGCGCCGACCAGCCTGCTTTGATCTTCGTCTCGACCGAGACCGATCAGGAAAAAACCTACTCCTTCCGTGAGCTCCACGTCGAAGTGCAGCGCATGGCTGCCATCTTGCAAGACCTGGGCGTGGTCAAAGGCGACCGCGTGCTGATTTACATGCCCATGATCGCCGAGGCGGCTTTTGCGATGCTGGCCTGCGTGCGCTTGGGCGCGATCCACTCGGTGGTGTTTGGTGGTTTTGCGTCGCATTCGCTGGCCACCCGCATCGAGGACGCCTCGCCCAAAGTCATCATCAGCGCCGACGCCGGCTCCCGTGGCGGCAAGGGTGTACCTTATAAGCCGTTGCTGGACGAAGCCATCAAGCTCTCGGCCCACAAACCGGCCAACGTGATCATGGTGGACCGCAAACTGGCTGCCTTCACCCCTGTGGCCGGACGCGATGTGGATTACGCCACCGAGCGGGCCAAGCACATGGATGCGGTCGTGCCTTGCGTGTGGGTCGAATCCACGCACCCCAGCTACACGCTCTACACCTCTGGCACCACCGGCAAGCCCAAAGGCGTGCAGCGTGACACCGGGGGCTACACCGTGGCCTTGGCCGCCAGCATCCCCAACGTTTTTGAAGGCAAGCCCGGCGGCACCTTTTTCTGCACCAGCGACATCGGCTGGGTGGTGGGGCACAGCTACATCATCTACGGCCCGCTGATCGGCGGCATGGCCACCATTCTTTACGAAGGTTTGCCCATTCGTCCCGACGGTGGCATTTGGTGGAGCTTGGTCGAGAAGTACAAGGTGCAGGTCATGTTCAGCGCGCCCACGGCCATTCGGGTGCTCAAAAAGCAGGATCCGGCGCTGCTGTCCAAGTACGACTTGTCCAGCTTGCAGGCGCTCTTTTTGGCGGGTGAACCGCTGGACGAGCCGACGGCCAAATGGATTTCTGAGGGTCTGAGCGGCAAAGCCATCATCGACAACTACTGGCAGACCGAAACGGGTTGGCCGATTCTGAGCATTTGCAACGGCGTGGAAAAAGCACCCAGCAAATTCGGCTCGCCGGGCAAAGCCATTTATGGCTACAACGTCAAACTGGTGGACGACCAGACCGGTGAAGAGCTGACGGGTGCCCACCAAAAGGGCGTGTTAACGATTGAAGGCCCGTTGCCGCCCGGTAACTTGCAAACCATTTGGGGCGACGATGCACGTTTCGTCAAAACTTATTGGAACACGGTACCGGGAAAACTGGTTTACAGCACCTTTGATTGGGCCGTTCGCGATGAGGATGGGTACTACTTCATTTTGGGACGCACCGACGATGTGATCAATGTGGCCGGCCATCGCCTGGGCACCCGCGAAATCGAGGAGAGCATTTCCAGCCATGCCAATATCGCCGAAGTGGCCGTGGTGGGCGTCGCCGACCAGCTCAAGGGGCAAGTGGCCATGGCGTTTGCCATTGCCAAGGACACTTCGGGCTTGACCGACGCAGCTGGCCGCAAAGCGCTGGAAGCTGAAGTGATGAAGGTGGTGGACTCTCAGCTGGGTGCGGTGGCGCGCCCTTCGCGCGTGCTGTTTGTCACGGCCTTGCCCAAGACGCGCAGCGGCAAACTGCTGCGCCGAGCCATTCAGGCGGTGGCCGAAGGGCGCGACCCCGGTGACCTGACCACCATGGACGATCCCGCCGCATTGCAACAGATCGTTCAACAGCTCCAAGGTTAACGATTCTCGACCCCGCATTGCCGGGGTCTTTTTTTGAGCACTTTGTTTTTTCACCATCGCCTGTAAGTTACACATCGGACAAGCCATGGCACAATGCGCGCTGTACTCAGGCCCTTCCCCTGCCACAGTCGCATCCGCCAACCGGTCCAGCCGTGTCGCGGAAGGTAACAATCCACCAACTAATGTTTCCCCGAGGGAAACGGAGGTCAGCGAAATATGAGCGAGACAAATTCCGTCTACTCTGCCTACTCAGGCAATACCCATCTCTTCGGGGGCAATACCCCCTATGTTGAAGAGATGTACGAAAACTATTTGGCCAATCCGGGCAGTGTCCCCGACTCTTGGCGCGACTATTTTGACGCCCTCCAGCACGTCCCCGCTGTCGATGGCTCCAATGCCAAAGACGTGCCGCACCAGCCGGTCATCAATGCCTTTGCCGAACGTGCCAAAGCCGGTGGTACCAAAGTGGTGTTGGCCAGTGCCGACGTCGAAATGGGCCGCAAACGCACCGCGGTCCAACAGCTGATTGCCGCCTACCGCAACGTTGGCCAACGCTGGGCGGATCTCGACCCTTTGAAGCGCACCGAGCGCCCCAATATTCCTGACCTCGATCCCGCCTTCTTCGGCTTCACCGATGCCGACCAAGAAACCGTGTTCGACACCAGCAACACCTTCTTCGGCAAGAACAACATGTCTTTGCGCGAGTTGCTCAATGCGCTGCGCGAGACCTATTGCGGCACGCTGGGTGCCGAGTACATGTACACCACCGATCAGGCTGAAAAGCGCTGGTGGCAGCAAAAACTCGAAAGCATCCGCAGCAAGCCCAATTTCACATCGGACAAGAAAAAACAGATCCTCGACCGCCTGACAGCCGCCGAGGGCCTGGAGCGTTATTTGCACACCAAATACGTGGGGCAAAAGCGTTTTTCCCTCGAAGGCGGTGAGAGCTTCATCGCTGCCATGGACGAGTTGATCCAGCAAGCGGGTGCACAAGGCGTGCAAGAAGTGGTGATCGGCATGGCCCACCGTGGCCGCT
This sequence comes from Limnohabitans sp. DCL3, assembly GCF_048019295.1. GTDB lineage: Bacteria > Pseudomonadota > Gammaproteobacteria > Burkholderiales > Burkholderiaceae_C > Limnohabitans_A. The sequence goes on from NZ_CP171842.1 coordinate 1,415,684, forward strand.
TGAACGTGTTGGTCAACACCATGGGCAAGCTGCCAGCAGACTTGTTTGCAGAGTTTGACCACACCGCCCCGGAAGATCTGCCCGCCGGTGACGTGAAATACCACCAAGGTTTCAGCTCGGACGTGACCACCTCGGGTGGCCCCGTTCATTTGTCCTTGGCTTTCAATCCCTCGCACCTGGAAATCGTCAACCCCGTGGTGGAAGGCTCCGTGCGGGCTCGCATGGACCGACGTGGTGACCCGCTGGGTAAACAGGTGCTGCCCGTATTGGTGCACGGTGACTCCGCATTCGGTGGCCAAGGCGTGAACCAAGAAACCTTGGCTTTGGCCCAAACCCGTGGATACTCCACAGGGGGTACGGTCCACATCATCATCAACAACCAGATTGGTTTCACCACCTCTGACCCTCGCGACATGCGCTCGAGCGTGTTCTGTACCGACATCGTGAAGATGGTCGAGGCGCCGGTGCTGCACGTCAACGGTGACGATCCAGAGGCGGTGGTCTTGGCGACACAGCTGGCGTTGGAATACCGCATGACGTTCCGAAAAGACGTGGTGCTGGATGTGGTTTGCTTCCGCAAACTGGGTCACAACGAGCAGGACACGCCTGCCCTGACCCAGCCGCTGATGTACAAGAAAATCGCCACCCACCCTGGCACGCGCAAGTTGTTTGCCGACAAACTCGCCGCACAAGGCCTGGGTGAAACGCTGGGCGACGACATGGCCAAGGCCTACCGCGCGGCATTGGACGCAGGCAAGAACACGACCGAACCTGTGTTGACCAACTTCAAAACCAAGTTCACGGTGGACTGGGCGCCTTTCATGGGCAAGAAGTGGACCGATGTGGGTGACACTGCCATTCCTTTGGCTGAATGGAAACGTTTGGCCGAGAAGATCAGCACCATTCCGGAGTCGGTCACGCCGCACCAGTTGGTGAAAAAGGTGTACGACGATCGCGCTGCCATGGGCCGTGGCGACCTTCCGGTGGATTGGGGCATGGGCGAACACATGGCGTTTGCCTCTTTGGTGGCCAGTGGCTATCCTGTGCGCTTGTCCGGTGAAGATTGCGGTCGTGGCACGTTCACCCACCGCCATGCCGTGATTCACGACCAAAAGCGCGAAAAGTGGGACACAGGCACCTACGTGGCCCTGCAAAATGTCTCGGACAAGCAGGCCCCGTTTGTCGTGATCGACTCCATCTTGTCCGAAGAAGCGGTGCTCGGTTTTGAATACGGCTACGCCTCCAACGACCCCAACACCTTGGTGATCTGGGAAGCGCAGTTCGGCGACTTTGCCAACGGCGCACAAGTTGTGATCGACCAGTTCATCGCCTCGGGTGAAGTCAAGTGGGGCCGTGTCAACGGCCTGACCTTGATGCTGCCGCACGGCTACGAGGGCCAAGGTCCTGAACACAGTTCGGCACGCGTTGAGCGCTTCATGCAGCTGGCTGCGGACACCAACATGCAGATCGTGCAGCCCACCACGGCCAGCCAGATCTTCCACGTGCTGCGTCGTCAAATGGTGCGTGACATCCGCAAGCCACTGGTCATCTTCACGCCCAAGTCGCTGCTGCGCAACAAAGACGCCACTTCCCCAGTGTCCGAGTTCACCAAAGGCAGCTTCCAGACCGTGATCCCTGAGAACAAGGCGCTCAAGGCCGACAAGGTCAAGCGCGTCATCTCTTGCTCGGGCAAGGTGTACTACGACCTGGTCAAACAGCGCGAAGCCAAAGGCGCTGACGACACCGCCATCATCCGCGTGGAACAGCTCTATCCCTTCCCACACAAGGCGTTTGCGGCAGAGATCAAGAAGTACCCCAACGCCACCGACATCGTGTGGTGCCAAGACGAGCCCCAAAACCAAGGTGCCTGGTTCTTCATCCAGCACAACATCCACGAGAACATGCTCGAAGGTCAAAAGCTCGGTTATGCCGGTCGCGCAGCGTCCGCATCGCCTGCCGTGGGTTACTCACACCTGCACCAAGACCAGCAAAAAGCACTCATCGAAGCGGCCTTCGCCAAACTCAAGGGCTTCGTGCTGACCAAGTGAACCTTCAGCGTCTGGCGCTGAAGGTTCAGCGCCAGACCCCTCGTCAAACGACCAACGCATAACGGAAACATCATGGCCATCGTAGAAGTCAAAGTCCCCCAACTGTCCGAGTCAGTGGCTGAAGCCACCATGTTGCAGTGGAAAAAGAAAGTCGGTGAATCGGTATCAGCCGATGAAATCCTGATCGAAATTGAGACCGACAAGGTTGTGCTCGAAGTGCCCGCACCCGCTGCCGGTGTGATCTCGGAAATCCTTGTGGCCGATGGCGGCACCGTGGCCGCTGAGCAATTGATTGCCCGCATCGACACCGACGGTAAAGTGGGTGCTGCCGCTGCGCCAGTGGCTGCGGCATCAGCACCGGTTGCGGCGGCTCCTGCGGCTGCGGCTGTCACTGGCGGCAGCATGGCCGGTGTGGCCATGCCCGCTGCTGCCAAGCTGATGGCCGACAACAACCTGGCCTCTGGCTCGGTCGCCGGCTCCGGCAAAGATGGTCGCGTGACCAAGGGCGATGTGCTCTCGGCTGTGGCGGGTGGTGTCAAGTCCACCGCTGCGGTGATCCCCACCGGCGTTCCCACCAAAGTGCTCGCCCAAGTGGCGGCACCTGCCGTGAACTTGGGCGATCGGCCAGAGCAGCGCGTGCCCATGACCCGTCTGCGTGCCCGTGTGGCCGAGCGTCTGTTGCAATCGCAGTCGACCAACGCCATCTTGACGACTTTCAACGAAATCAACATGGCCCCCGTCATGGACATGCGCAAGCGCATGCAAGACCGTTTCGAGAAGGAGCACGGTTGCAAGCTGGGCTTCATGAGTTTCTTTGTCAAAGCGGCAGTGCACGCCTTGAAGAAGTTCCCCGTTTTGAACGCATCGGTGGATGGCAACGACATCGTGTACCACGGCTACTTCGACATCGGTATCGCAGTCGGTTCGCCACGCGGTTTGGTCGTGCCCATCTTGCGTAACGCAGATCAAATGAGCTTTGCCGAGATCGAAAAGAAAATTGCCGAGTTTGGTCAAAAAGCCAAAGACGGCAAGTTGGGCATCGAAGAGATGACTGGCGGTACTTTTTCGATCTCCAACGGCGGTACCTTTGGCTCGATGATGTCTACCCCGATCATCAACCCGCCCCAGTCGGCCATTTTGGGTGTTCACGCAACCAAAGACCGCGCCATGGTCGAAAACGGCCAAGTCGTGGTTCGCCCCATGAACTATTTCGCCATGTCTTACGACCACCGCATCATTGACGGCCGTGAAGCTGTCTTGGGCCTGGTCGCCATGAAAGAGGCGCTGGAAGATCCAGCCCGCTTGTTGTTCGACATCTAAATCACCTTGTTTTGAATGCCCCCTGCCCAGGGGGCGTTTTTTATCCAGAGACCCTTACCATGAGCAAACAATTTGACGTCGTCGTCATCGGCGGTGGCCCCGGTGGCTACATTGCGGCCATTCGCGCTGCGCAACTCGGTTTCCAAGTCGCGTGTATCGACGAATGGAAAAACGCAGCCGGTGGCCCTGCACCCGGTGGTACCTGCACCAACGTGGGTTGCATCCCCTCCAAAGCTTTGCTGCAGTCCAGCGAACACTTTGACCATGCCAACCACCATTTCGCTGAGCACGGCATCAGCGCCACAGGCGTGAAGATGGATGTGGCCAAGATGATTGCCCGCAAAGACATGGTGGTCAAACAAAACAACGACGGCATCTTGTACTTGCTGAAGAAAAACAAAGTCACTTTCTTCCACGGTCGCGGCAGCTTTGCAGGCCAAGCTGAAGGCGGCTACACCATCCATGTGGCGGGCAAGACCGAAGAGGACATCACGGCCAAACAGGTCGTCATCGCCACCGGCTCTAACGCCCGAGCCTTGCCTGGCACACCTTTTGACGAAGTCAATGTGTTGTCCAACGACGGTGCTTTGCGCGTCGGCGCTGTGCCCAAGAAGCTGGCCTTGATCGGCTCAGGCGTGATCGGTTTGGAGATGGGTTCAGTCTGGCGTCGTCTGGGCGCTGACGTGACCATCCTCGAAGGTCTGCCGACATTCCTCGGCGCCGTAGACGAGCAAATAGCCAAGGAAGCCAAGAAGGCGTTTGACAAGCAAGGTTTGAAGATTGAACTCGGCGTGAAAGTGGGTGAAATCGTCAACGACAAGAAGGGCGTGACCGTCAACTACACCAACGCCAAAGGCGAAGCCGTCAAGCTCGATGCCGACAAGCTGATCATCTCGATAGGGCGCGTGCCCAACACCATTGGCTTGAACACCGAAGCGGTAGGTTTGCAACTGGACGAGCGCGGTGCCATCGTGGTCGATGCCGATTGCAAAACGAACTTGCCTGGCGTTTGGGCCGTGGGTGACGTGGTGCGTGGCCCGATGCTTGCGCACAAAGCCGAGGAAGAGGGCGTGGCTGTGGCCGAGCGCATCGCCGGCCAACACGGCCATGTCAATTTCAACACCATTCCGTGGGTCATTTACACCAGCCCCGAGATCGCTTGGGTTGGCCGCACCGAGCAGCAACTCAAAGCCGACGGTGTGGCTTACAAAGCCGGATCTTTCCCCTTCCTTGCCAACGGCCGGGCCCGCGCTTTGGGGGACACCACAGGCATGGTGAAAATGCTGGCTGACGCGACCACCGACGAAATTTTGGGTGTCCACATCGTGGGTCCTCAGGCCAGCGAGTTGATCGCTGAAGCGGTGGTGGCCATGGAATTCCGTGCCAGTGCTGAAGACATCGCCCGCATTTGCCACGCGCACCCCAGCTTGAGCGAATCGACCAAAGAGGCCGCCTTGGCGGTGGACAAGCGCAGCTTGAACTTCTAAGCCCATGCACACTCCCCGACAGGGGTTGGGGGTGAGTTGGGTTAAAGTTCTGTCACCCTGAAAACCCGGGCTTGGTCCCGGGTTTTGTTTTTGAATTGAAAAGCAAGTCACCCATGTCCGTTCGTGATGTTTACGAAGAAGAGTTGCAAAAACGCGGCTACGAAAGTGACCCGGCACAGTTGCGGGCGATTGAAGCCTTGGAGCGTTGCGCCCATGAATGGGCCGCTTACCAAAACAAACTCGCTGGTTTGTGGGGTAAGTTATTCGGCCGACCCGAAATTCCCAAAGGCGTCTACATGTTTGGTGGTGTAGGGCGTGGCAAAAGTTTTTTGATGGACTGTTTTTTTGCGGCGGTGCCTGTCGAGCGCAAGACCCGTTTGCACTTTCACGAGTTCATGCGCGAGGTGCATCGCGAGTTGGCGGTCATCCAAGGCACGGTCAACCCGCTGAACGAGCTGGGCAAGCGCATGGCCAAGCGCTACCAGTTGATTTGTTTTGACGAATTCCATGTGGCCGACATCACCGATGCGATGATTTTGCACCGCCTGTTGGTGGCGCTGTTTGACAACGGTGTGGGTTTTGTCACCACCTCCAATTTCGAGCCCGATGGTTTGTACCCCGATGGGCTGCACCGTGACCGCATCTTGCCTGCCATCGCATTGCTGAATCAGCGCATGCAAGTGCTCAATGTGGACAATGGCACCGACTACCGACGCCGTACCCTGGAGATGGTCAAGCTCTACCATTCGCCTTTGGGCGAGCAGGCCGATGCCGAGATGGACGACGCTTTCAACCGGTTGGCCACAGGGCCTGATGAATCGCCAGTTTTGCGCATTGAAGCGCGGGACATCACGGCCAAACGTCGTTCTGGTGATGTGGTGTGGTTCGATTTCCGCGCTTTGTGTGGTGGACCGCGATCACAAAACGATTACTTGGAAATTGCCACCCGGTACCATACGGTGTTGCTGAGCAACGTACCGCACATGCCGGTGAACATGGCGTCCGAGGCGCGGCGCTTCACGTGGTTGATCGACGTCCTGTACGACCGCCGAGTCAAGTTGATCATGTCGGCAGCCGTTGCGCCTGAGAGCCTTTACACCGCAGGCCCCATGTCCCATGAGTTTCCCCGCACCGTTTCGCGTCTGCATGAGATGCAGTCCAGCGAATTCTTGGCTTTGGAGCACCGTACGGTGGACACCCAATTGACATGAAACACGCAGCGCTCGTCTCCTTGATGTTGTTGTCGGCCCTGGGCAGTTCTGTTGTGAGAGCGCAGAGTTTGGTGGGCGAGCCGGAGTTCATTCGGGTGCAGCGTCAAGCGATCGCGCAAGACCGCCAGCGCATCTTGACGACTTATGAGCAAGCGGCCCAGGCCTGTTGGCAAAAGTTTGCTGTGAACCGTTGCTTGGCAGACGCCCGCCAAGTGCGTCGCACCGCCTTGGAGCCTTTGCGACAGCAAGACTTGGTCTTGAACGCGCAAGACCGGCTTTGGCGCACGGAGCAGCGCGACTTGCGCTTACAAGGCAAGCAGATGGAAAACGGCAATCTGCCATGATGGACAACCCCTCTGAAGACCTTCGCTCACCGCAGCGTCAATTGATCGCGTGCCAGATGGCGCATGCCGACCTGGATGCCTTGATTGACCAAGCGGTCTTGTCCCCTTCGCCGGTGGATGAGTTGTTGCTGCGGCGTTTGAAAAAAAGGCGCCTGGCTTTGCGTGACCAGATCACGCAATTGCAATGGATGCTGGACCCCAAGGAGCCCGCTTGAGCCTGTTGCTGAACAAGGTGGCTGACACGTTGTCACACCAGGGGGCACTGGCCCAGGCGGTACCGGGCTTTCAGCCCCGCGAAGGGCAAACCGACATGGCCTTGGCCGTGACCCAGGTCCTGGAGGTGGGTGGGCAATTGGTGGTGGAGGCCGGCACCGGCGTGGGCAAGACCTATGCTTATTTGGTGCCTGTTTTACTCAGTGGTCAGCGGGCATTGGTGTCCACGGCCACCAAAGCACTGCAAGACCAATTGTTTTCTCGAGACATTCCCCGTCTGGTCGAGGTTTTAGGCCTACCGGTCCGGGTGGCCTTGCTCAAAGGTCGTTCCAATTACCTGTGTTTGCACCGCATGCAGCAAGCCCGGCACAGTGCCGAATCGGCCCAGCCGGGTGCACGGAGCGCCTTGGCCAAAATTGAGTCCTGGTCCCAGTCGACCCGAACGGGGGACATGGCCGAGTTGACCGGCTTGGATGAGCGCTCGTCTTTGTGGCCATTGGTCACCTCGACACGCGACAACTGCCTAGGCTCGAGCTGTCCGAGTTACCGTGCTTGCCACGTGAATTTGGCCCGAAAAGAGGCCATGGCGTCTGATGTGGTGGTCATCAACCACCACCTGTTTTTTGCCGACATGGCGGTGCGCGAGTCTGGGGTAGCGGAGTTGCTGCCCAATGTGCGTGTGACCGTGTTTGACGAAGCCCACCAACTCAACGAAATCGGTGTGAATTTTCTGGGTAAGCAGTTCTCGACCCAGCAATTGTTGGAGTTGTCACGCGATGTATTGGCCACAGGTTTGCAATTGGCACGCGGTTTGGTGGATTGGCATGCCCTGGCCGATCAGCTGGAAAAAGCCTCTCGCGATTTGCGCTTGGCAGCAGGCATGCACCGCGGCTCGGTGCGTTTGCGCTGGACCGAGGCCATACCTGAGGGTGTCGAGACCGAGGATTGGACCGCCGCTTTGGCGCAGTTGGTTAACGCTTTAGGGCAGTTGCAAACGGGTTTGGAGATGGTCACTGAGTTGGCCCCGGATTTTCAACGCTTGCACGAACGGGCCAGCGAGTTGGCCCAAAAGGCGCATTTGTTCTCGCAAGCCCCCGACCCGGAAGGTGTGCGTTGGGCAGAAGTCAGTGCGCAGCTGCGCTTGATCGAGTCGCCTTTGGACATTGCCCAAGCCTTTTCTGCGCTGACGCGTCCAGCACCGGTCAGGCTGTCCCATGAGGCTCAGCCGTCTCCTGATGCCGATCCTGATTCTCTAGAGGCCTTGATGGCGGGTGATTCCCGTCATGGTGCGCTTGCCCCGTCAGGCACAGAGCCTGGTGTGGGCCAACGGGCCTGGATTTTCACCTCGGCCACATTGGGCGATGAACCCAGTTTGCGCTGGTTCACCGAGCCTTGTGGTTTGTCGGGTGCCCAAGTGATGCAGGTCAGCAGTCCCTTTGATTACGAGCGACAAGCTGCGCTGTACATCCCCACGCATTTGCCCAAACCCGCAGACCCTGGGCATGCCGGACATGTGGCCCAGTTGGTGGTCGAAGCCGTTCAGTTGCTCGGCGGCAGAACCTTGGTGTTGACCACCACCTTGCATGCCATGCGCAGCATCGGCGAGTATTTGCAGACTCGTCTTGACCCTGCGGCCCATGTCGAGGTACTGGTCCAAGGTCAAAGTCCCAAACGGCGTTTGATGGAGCGTTTCAGGCAGGGCGCAGGTGAGGGCCGCGCGGGCTGCGTTTTAGTGGCTTCGGCGTCTTTCTGGGAAGGCTTTGATGTGCCAGGACAGGCCTTGCAGCTGGTGGTGATTGACAAGTTGCCTTTTCCGCCACCGGGTGACCCTTTGTTTGAAGCCAAAAGCGAGCGCATCACGCGCGAAGGTCGCAGTGCTTTTGCAGACCATGCTTTGCCCGAAGCCGCAGTGTCTCTGAAGCAAGGGGCGGGACGCTTGATCCGCAGTGAAACCGATCGGGGTGTTTTGGTGGTCTGCGACAGCCGTTTGGCCACCATGTCGTACGGTCGTCGCTTGCTTCGATCTTTGCCCGAGATGCGCCGCTTGAGCGGGCACGATGAGTTTTTGTTGGCTTTGGATCAGCTCACCACAGACGCCACCAGGGGGTGGCCTTCTTGACCCCACCGTCTTTCAGTATCTTGGATTGGGGGAAGTTTTTTTCCAGGACGCGTTGGGCATCGTCGCGCAATGCGGTCATGCCCAATGCATCGTAGGATCGCACCAAAATACCCAGGGCCTCCTCGACAGCGGGCACCCCTTGGTATTCAGCGATGGCTTGTTGAGCGCGGTTGACAGCGGCCACGTGTGCGCCCCGACTGGCGTAGTAGCGGGCCACGTGGACCTCGTATGAAGCCAGTGCGTTGACGATGTGAAGCATCCGTTGGCGCGCTTCGGGGCTGTATTTGGAGTCGGGAAACCGAGTGGTCAACACTTGGAAAGCTTCGTACGACTCTTTGGCCGCCATTTGGTCACGCTCCGACAAATCTTGTTGGGTCAAGAACGAAAACAGGCCCAAGTTGTCGTTGAAATTGACCAAACCCTTGAGGTAGTAGGCATAGTCCAGCGCCGGACTGGCGGGGTGCAAACGGATGAATCGATCCAATGTGGCGATGGCTTGGATTTTGTCGCCCGTTTTGTACTGGGCAAAGGCCTTGTCGATCTGCGCTTGTTGTGCCAGCAGTGTCCCCGCTGCGCGCCCTTCGAGCTTTTCATAATAGCCAATGGCCTTGTCCCACGCGCCGGCATTGGCTTCATCACGTGCTTCGGCGTAGATTTTTTCGGGTGACCAGCCGGCGGTGACATCTTTGGGCGTGTTGGCGCAGCCGGATAAGAGCAGTCCCAATGCCAAAACCAGGCCAGCGGGAACCGTCGATAATCTGAAGCTTCGCATCTGTGACACCCTTGAACTGTTGAACGCTTTGATTATATCGACCGACCCTGAAATGACGAATGTCTCTGCCTTGATGGAAGAGGGTGAGCGGCTGCTCGGGGTGTCGGACGAAGAGGTGCGCACCAGCCAGGTGCCCATGGAGCTTCATGGGCAGCGCTTGGACAAAGCAATGGCCCACTTGGTGCCCGAGTTTTCGCGCAGCTACTTGCAGCAATTGATCGAGCAGGGCGATGCCCTGATCGATGGGCGGGTGGTGACCAAGGTCTCAACCAAAGTTCGTTGGGGCCACAAGGTGCAGGTCACTTTGCGCGCCACGCCACAGTCACAGGCTTTTGTGCCCGAACACATGTCCATCGATGTGGTGTACGAAGACGCGCACCTGCGTGTGGTCAACAAACCAGCGGGTTTGGTGGTGCATCCCGCCCCTGGCAATTGGCGCGGCACTTTGCTCAACGGTTTGTTGGCATTGGACCCGTTGGCCTCAGACGTGCCACGGGCCGGCATTGTTCACCGCTTGGACAAAGACACCAGTGGCCTCATGGTGGTGGCCCGCACCCGCCAAGCCATGGACGCGCTGGTTCAGCTGATTGCGGCCAGGGACGTCAAGCGCCAATACGTTGCGCTGGCCCATCATCCTTGGATTTCACCTGCTTCCACAAAGGTCGAGGCCGCGATCGGTCGTGATCCAGCCAACCGCTTGCGCATGGCGGTGGTGGATTTGAGCCACCAGTCGGGCAAAACAGCGGCAACGACCATCGAGGTGTTGGACCACAACAGACTCGGTTGCTTGGTGCAGTGCACCTTGCACACGGGTCGAACTCACCAAATTCGGGTGCACATGGCGCACATCGGGCATCCCCTGTTGGCCGATGCCGTTTACGGAGGGGCCAAAGCAGCAGGAATGGCGCGACAAGCCTTGCACGCATGGCGCTTGGCTTTTGTTCATCCCATCACCGGGCAAACCATTGATCTGCGTTCTCCATTGCCCCAGGACATGGTTCAGGCCCTTGCCGAATGGGACCTCAGCTACAATCCAAAGTGCTGAAGGGCTCCGACTCTCCTGATACACGACGCCGTGAGGCATCATCCCGACGCCGTGAGGCGTCTTCTTCCGAAAGACTGACACATGAACACGGCGCAAGCCCAACGTGTCCTGGAAACGGCCTTGCTCACTGCTGGCCAGCCTTTGTCAATGCGCGACATGCGCGTGCTGTTTGACGATGCGCTCGGGGCCGATACCCTGCGGCTTTTGCTGCAAGACCTGCAACTCGAGTGGGCCCCAAAAGGCCTGGAGTTGATTCGGGTGGCCAGTGGATGGCGATTCCAAAGCCGACCAGAACTGCGCACTTACCTGGACCGCCTGCATCCGGAAAAGCCCCCCAAATACACCCGAGCTGTCTTGGAAACGCTGGCCATCATTGCTTACCGTCAACCCGTGACACGCGGTGATATGGAAGACATCCGCGGCGTGACCATCAACTCGCAAATCCTCAAACAATTGGAAGACCGAGGCTGGGTCGAGGTCATCGGCCACCGGGAAACAGTGGGTCGTCCTGGCTTGTATGCCACGACACGCCAGTTCCTTGACGACCTGGGCTTGGCTGCACTTGACCAACTGCCGATGTTGTCCCAAGTTGATGGTCAAGGCGCTGCTTTGTCGGACTTGGTGGACGCTTTGCCTGTTCAGCCCTCCTTGTCCCTCGACGACGCCAGCCCTCATTTGCCTTTTGAAATGCCCAGTGTGGCGGACTCTGAAGACCTTCTTAACCCACTAGACCGTCCGCTTCAAGGCGAAGAGTCCCCTGCACCATGAACCATATGACTGACGACAAGCGCGCGTCCAAATCTTCATCGAGCACACGCAATGTGCCGCCCGTTGCATCCGATGCGCCCGCTGAATCGGTGTACAAAGCCATTGCCTTGGCCGATGTGGTGTCGGGCCAGTTTGACAACGAAGAAGCGTCTGGTGACGTGAGCATCGACCTGGGCAAACGTGTGCTTGCGCCACAGACCGACTCGCCCAAGCTGCACAAAGTGCTGGCTCAGGCGGGCATGGGCTCGCGTCTGGAGATGGAAAAGCTCATCGCTGAAGGCCGAATCATGGTCAACAACGAGCCCGCACACGTCGGACAGCGCGTGCAATACGGCGATCAAATCAAGGTCAACGGCAAGCCCATCCACATCCGCATCGATCCCCCGCCAGCACGGGTGATCGCTTACCACAAGCCTGCGGGAGAGATCGTGAGTCACGATGATCCCCAAAACCGTCCCTCTGTTTTTCGCAAATTACCCCGCTTGCAAAACGGCAAATGGCAATCTGTGGGCCGTCTGGACTTGAACACCGAAGGCTTGCTGCTCTTCACCAGTTCGGGCGAGTTGGCCAATCAGCTGATGCACCCGCGGTTTGGCCTGGAGCGCGAGTACGCGGTGCGCGTGCTGGGGGCTTTGAGCAAGGACGAAAAGCAAAAATTGCTCGATGGTGTCAACCTTGACGACGGGCCCGCCCAGTTCGGTTCGATCGAAGACGGCGGCGGGGAGGGTTCGAACTGCTGGTACCGTGTGACCATTTCCGAAGGCCGCAACCGGGAGGTGCGCCGCATGATGGAGTCGGTCGGCCACGCGGTCAGTCGCCTGATCCGTATTCGCTACGGCGCCATGGTCTTGCCTCATGGCTTGCGCCGAGGCGCTTGGCTGGAGTTGGACGAGTCTGACATCCGCGCTTTGATGCGCGCCGCAGGCACCTTGGACCGTACCCGTACCCCCGTGCCTCGCCCCGTTTCCAGAACCGACCGCAACGACCGCCGCCCCCGCACAGGGGGCCAGGGCAGGGCGGGCACCGCTGTGCCGCGTGCGAAACCGGCGGCCAAGCCCAATCAAGCCCCGGGTGGGTCGGGGCTGCATGCCAAGTCGGACGCGCCCAAGAGCGAGGCCAAATACATCGGCGCCGAAAGCTTTAACCGCCTTAAAAAGGCTCCTGGCGGCACGGGCCGCGGCGGGCGCAGCCGTTGAATGCCCCTTGGCCAGCGCGGGAGCGTTCTGGCCTTTTCCCCTGTGGGTTCATCGCTCTCAGAGGAATAAAACCGCTGCGCAGCGGTTAGAATAGCAAGCTTTGCCGCAGGGCAAAATTGGATTAAAAAAACTTTGTAATAGGAAAAACCATGGCCATCGAACGCACCCTCTCCATCATCAAGCCAGACGCTGTCGCCAAGAACGTCATCGGTCAGATTTACGCCCGCTTTGAAGCTGCAGGCCTGAAGGTTGTGGCCGCCAAGATGGCCCATCTGTCGCGCAGCGAAGCCGAGCAGTTCTACGCTGTGCACAAGGCCCGTCCTTTCTTCAAGGACTTGGTCGACTTCATGATTTCTGGACCTGTGATGATCCAAGCCCTCGAAGGCGAAAATGCCATCGCGAAAAACCGCGATCTGATGGGTGCCACCGACCCCAAGAAAGCCGATGCTGGCACCATCCGTGCTGACTTTGCTGACAGCATCGATGCCAACGCCGTGCACGGCTCTGACGCCCCTGAAACAGCGGCTGTTGAGATTGCTTTCTTCTTCGCTGGTTTGAACGTTTACGCACGCTGATTGCGTTGCGGTCCTCGCCCGTCCCTGCGCCCCATGACGGCCAACCTTCTTGAATTTGATCTGGATGGTTTGGCCGTTTTTTGTGAAGGGCTGGGCGAAAAGCGCTTCAGGGCCACCCAGTTGTTCCGCTGGATTCACCAGCGGGGCGCTTCAGATTTTGAGCAAATGAGTGACTTGGCCAAGTCGCTGCGCCAAAAGCTCCAGGTCCACGCGCACATCTCGGCACTGCCTGTGATCAGTCAACACATCTCGACCGACGGCACCATCAAATGGCTGTTCGATGTCGGCGATGGCAATGCCATCGAGTCCGTGTTCATCCCCGAAGACGATCGGGGCACATTGTGCATTTCCTCTCAAGCCGGGTGTGCGGTAGGTTGCCGTTTTTGCTCCACTGGCCACCAGGGTTTCAGCCGCAACCTCAGCACGGGGGAGATCCTGGCGCAGTTGTGGTTTGCCGAACATTTCTTGCGCCAGCACTTGAACACCTCAGACCGCGTCATCTCTAATGTGGTGATGATGGGCATGGGTGAGCCGCTGCAAAACTACTCGGCGCTTGTCCCCGCATTGCGCGCCATGTTGGATGACCACGGTTATGGGCTCTCGCGCCGACGTGTGACGGTCTCCACTTCGGGCGTGGTGCCCATGATGGCGCGACTGTCGGGCGATTGCCCCGTGGCTTTGGCCGTGTCTTTGCATGCGCCCAACGATGCACTGCGCGACCATTTGGTGCCGCTGAACCGCAAATACCCACTCGATGAACTCTTGCAGGCCTGCCTCGGCTATCTGGCCCATGCGCCGCGCGACTTCATCACCTTTGAATACTGCATGCTCGACGGCGTCAACGACCAGCCTGAGCATGCCAGCCAATTGATTGATTTGGTTCAAAAGCATGCCCGTCAAGGCTTGCGGTGCAAGTTCAATCTCATCCCTTTCAACCCCTTTCCCGCCTCTGGTTTGCTCCGATCGCCCCATGCGCGGGTTCAGGCTTTTGCCAAACAACTGCAGGATGCGGGCTTGGTGACCACCGTGCGTAAAACCCGAGGGGATGACATCGACGCGGCCTGTGGCCAACTGGCCGGTGATGTGAAAGACCGAACGCAGGTTCAAAGTCGCATGGCCCAGCAGCGCACCATCCGACTGGTTCCAGTGTCCAGCGCCAAGGTCAGCGCCGATTCCTCTGTGCAACTTCAGGCGTCCGGTGATGACTGATAACACCCAACGGGACAACCACCCCGCAGCCTCAACCGCAGGTGGATTGCTGAAAGCAGCGCGGCTTGCAGCGGGCGTTCCATTGTCGGTTTTGTCGGTGAGTTTGAAGGTGCCTGTGCGACAGTTGGAGTCCTTGGAAGCCGATCTCTACATGGTTGATCCCAACCCTGTATTTGCGCGCGCTCTGGCGGCGAGTGTGTGTCGTCAATTGGGCGTGGACGCCTCCCCCATTTTGGCTTTGATGCCCATGTCGTCCAAGTCCTTAGAGGCCAACGGTGCTTTGCGTCAAGCCATCTCTGTCCCCATCAATTTGGGCCGTGTGCGCCGTGCTCGCCGCGGTTCATTCGGCCGAACAGGCTGGATGGCTGCGGGCATGTTGGTTCTGATTGTGGCCTTGATTTGGTGGCCAAGTCCTGCACCTTGGTCCCAAACAACACCGCTTGCGTCGGCTGTTGTCACCCCATCCGAATTGGTTTTTTCCGCCCAAAATCCGAGCTGGATTGAAGTCTGGGATGGGCGCAACGGGCTGGTTTGGCAAGGTGTTTTGAGTGCAGGCGACCTCAAGCTTTTGTCCGTTTCCTTGCCAGTTTCCGTTGTGGTGGGGCGCTCCGATGCCGTGAAAATGAGCCTTCAAGGTCAACCGGTTGACCTCAAGCCTTACACACAAGTCAACACTGCCCGATTGGAGGTGAAACCATGAGTGCCATCCCACCCCAGCCTGCCCCGATTGCCATCGCCGCTCCGGCCATCCGACAAAGTCGTCAGTCCAGAGTCGTTTGGGGCTCCCGTGTCGTCACTGTTGGCGGCGGCGCCCCTGTGCGCGTGCAGTCCATGACCAACACCGACACGGTGGACGTGATCGGCACCGCCATCCAGGTCAAGGAACTGGCCACCGCGGGCTCGGAGATGGTGCGCATCACCGTCAACACGCCTGAGGCCGCCCAAGCGGTGCCGCACATCCGGGACCAGCTCGACAAAATGGGCATTGACGTGCCCTTGATCGGCGACTTTCATTACAACGGCCACCGCTTGCTGACGGACTACCCGGCCTGTGCTGAAGCCCTGTCCAAGTACCGAATTAATCCTGGCAATGTGGGCAAGGGCGACAAGCGCGATGTGCAGTTCGGTCAGATGATCGAAGCGGCCATGCGCTGGAACAAAGCCATCCGCATTGGCGTGAACTGGGGCAGCCTTGACCAAGAGTTGCTGGCCGATTTGATGGACACCAACAGCCAGCGCGCCGAGCCCTGGCAAGCCCGACAGGTCATGTACGAGGCCTTGATCTCTTCCGCCATCTCCTCGGCCCAACGTGCGGAAGCCATGGGTCTTGATGGGGCGCAGATCGCTTTGTCATGCAAAGTCTCTGGCGTGCAAGATTTGATTTCGGTGTACCGAGAGCTGGGCCGTCGCACCGACCATGCCTTGCATCTGGGGCTGACCGAGGCGGGTATGGGCACCAAGGGCACGGTGGCATCGGCCGCGGCCTTGTCGGTGCTGTTGCAAGAAGGCATTGGTGACACCATCCGCGTTTCGCTCACACCCCAGCCGGGCGAAGCCCGCACGCAAGAGGTGGTGATTGCATCCGAGATCCTTCAATCGTTGGGTTTGCGCATTTTTGTGCCCAGCGTGACCGCTTGCCCAGGGTGCGGTCGCACGACCAGCAGCACTTTTCAAGAACTGGCCAAACAGATCGACGACTTTTTGCGTGCCCAAATGCCTGTCTGGCGCGCACGCTACCCGGGGGTGGAAAACCTCAAGGTGGCTGTCATGGGCTGCATCGTCAATGGCCCAGGCGAGAGCAAGCATGCGGACATTGGCATCAGCCTGCCGGGCACAGGCGAAGCGCCAGCTGCCCCGGTTTTCATTGACGGTGAAAAGCGTCTGACTTTGCGTGGTGAAGGCATTGCCCAAGAGTTCCAGGTGCTGGTTGAAAATTACATTGAGAACCGTTTTGGTTCCGGATCTGTTGAGAAAAAATGAGCGATTCGCCGAAAGTTAACCCCTCTCAAGTTGCCAACGTGGCCAAACCGCAAAAGCTGGTCGGTGTCAAGGGCATGAACGACATCCTGCCGCCCGACTCGGCGCGCTGGGAGTGGCTTGAGGCCAAGGTGCGCGGCTTGATGGGGCGCTACGCCTATCGCAACGTGCGCTTGCCGATTGTTGAGCCCACCGCTTTGTTTGTACGCGGCTTGGGTGAGGTGACTGACATTGTCGAAAAGGAGATGTACTCCTTTGAAGATCGCCTCAACGGCGAGCAACTGACCTTGCGCCCTGAGGGCACGGCCGGTTTGGTGCGCTCAGTGGTCGAGCACAACTTGTTGTACGAAGGCGGCAAGCGCCTGTATTACATGGGACCCATGTTCCGGCACGAGCGTCCTCAGCGTGGTCGTTACCGCCAGTTTCACCAAATTGGTGCTGAGGTGCTGGGTTTTGGTGGCCCTGAGGTGGATGCCGAGCTGATCTTGCTGGCCAATGACCTGTGGACAGTCCTGGGTCTCCAAGACGTGCGCCTGGAGCTCAACAGCCTGGGTCAACCCGCCGAGCGGCAGGCCCACCGCGCCGCGCTGATTGCCCACCTTGAAAAGCACATCGATGTCCTTGACGATGAGGCCAAGCGCAGGCTGCACAGCAATCCGCTTCGCATTCTGGACACGAAGAACCCAGCTCTACAAAGTGTGGTCGAGTCGGCACCCCGTTTGCTCGACTTTTTGGGCGAGGCCTCCTTGGCCCATTTCAATTCGGTCAAGGCCATTTTGGATGCCAACGCTGTCCCCTACAGCATCAACCCGCGTTTGGTGCGGGGCATGGATTACTACAACCTCACGGTGTTCGAGTTCATCACCACCCGTTTGGGCTCGCAAGGCACCATTTGCGGTGGCGGCCGCTACGACTATTTGATAGAGCAGATCGGTGGTAAACCTTCGCCTGCCGTGGGCTGGGCCTTGGGCGTTGAGCGTGTGCTTGAGCTCATCAAAGAGCAAGGTGAGGGGTTGCCGGATTTGGCCCCGGATGTCTATGCCATCATTCCCGAGGTGACCGCTTTGCCCATCGCCATGCGGGTGTTGCAGACCCTGCGCGCCAGTGGCGTGTCGGCCCAAATGCATGGCGCAACAGGTGAGGGCATGGGCAGTATGAAGTCCCAATTCAAAAAAGCCGATGGCTCCGGCGCACGTTTTGCCCTGGTTTTTGGGGCCCAGGAGTTGGCGCAGGGCTTGGTGGCCGTCAAATCATTGCGCGATGGTTCAGGGGCCCAGCGCACCGAGTCATTGAGCACAGTGGCCGATTGGGCCCACACCCTACAATCGCAGCTTTGAAGCGCAACAGCACGAATCACGAACATGGCCAAAGCACTCGACCTTGACGAACAAGAACAACTTGACCAGATCAAGCACTTCTGGAAGACCTGGGGCAACCTGATTTCTTGGCTGCTGATCGCGGTTTTGGGCAGTTACGCTGCTTGGAACGGTTACCAATATTGGGAACGCAGTCAAGCGACCAAGGCAGCGGCCCTGTTTGACGAGGTTGAACGGGCCGTGAGTTCTGGGGATTTGGCCCGCGTCGAACGCAGTTTGGCGGACATGAAAGACAAGTTTGGCCGCACCCAGTTTGCCCAGCAATCGGCTTTGTTGGCCGCCAAAACCTTGCATGCGCAAGGCAAAAGCGATGCCGCACGTGAGGCCCTCCTCGGGGTGATCACGGGTGCCAAAGACCCGGCGTATCGCGACATTGCCCGTTTGCGTTTGGTGGCCTTGCAATTGGATGCCAAAGCCTATGACGATGCCTTGAAACAATTGGCCTCAGAGTTCACCCCTGAAATGGCTGGTTTGGCCGCTGACCTGCGTGGCGATGTGTTCCAAGCCCAAGGGCAAAGTGCCCAAGCGGTGACGGCCTACCAGCTGGCGTGGCGCAAACTGGCCGATACGCCCGATTACCGGCGCTTGGTGCAAGCCAAACTCAATGCCTTGGGCATAGACCCTGATGCGACTGCTGTCTCGGAGGCCCCCAAGTGATGACTGACCTCAAACGCGCTGGGACCCGTTGGACTTGCTGGGGCATCTTGTCTTTGGCGCTGCTCGGGTGCTCGAGCTCCCCGGAGCGCCCCAAGCCCGCCGCTTTACCCCAGGTGAGCGGCCCATTGACAATTCAAAAAGCTTGGTCTGCCCAGATCGGACCGGTCACCACCCCGTTGTTCGCCTCGGTACACAGCGCGGGGGTCGCCGTGGCCTCCACGCAGGGCCAAGTGGCCTTGATTGATGCGGCAACAGGCCAAGACATTTGGCGCTTGAAGTTGGACAGCCCCATTCAAGCGGGCGTAGGTGGTGATGGTCAGCGCTTTGCGGTCATCACGCGGCACAACGAAGTGGTGGCCATTGAATCGGGCAAGGTGCTGTGGCGCTACCGTTTGGCAGCCATGTCCTACACCGCGCCATTGGTGGCCGGTGGTCGTGTGTTTGTGTTGACCGCTGACCGCGCCGTCACGGCACTCGATGGAGCGACGGGTCAGAAACTCTGGGTGCAGCAGCGCACGGGCGATCCCTTGGTGCTGCAGCAAGCGGGTTTGTTGATGCCTTTTGGCGACACTTTATTGGCCGGATGGGGGGGGCGTTTGGCGGCCCTGAACCCCAATACAGGCGCTGTGCGCTGGGAAACACTGGTGGGTTCATCGCGCGGGACCAACGAAGTGGAGCGTTTGGTGGATCTGGTTTCCGGTGCCAGCAGATTGGGCAATGTGGTCTGTGTTCGTGCTTTCCAGTCGTCTGTGGCCTGCGTCGATGCCCTGCGTGGCGGCACGGTGTGGACACGACCCGCACAAGGTCACGAAGGTTTGGAGGGCGATGACACCTTGTTGTTTGGTGTGGAATCAGACAGCAAAGTTCAGGCTTGGCAACGTCAAAACGGCGATCTCGCTTGGTCACAAGACGCTTTGCGCTTTCGAGGTTTGAGCGCCCCCTTGGTGTTTGGCAACGCAGTGGTCATGGGTGACGACAACGGTTGGCTTCATTTTTTTTCGCGGCAAGATGGTCAAACCTTGCAGCGTCTGAGCACAGATGGCAGTGCTATCACGGGTAGGCCCGTGCGCGCAGGCCAAAATTTGGTGGTGGTGACACGCACCGGGGGCGTTTTCGGATTTCGCCCTGAATGATGGATCGGAAAATTTTTAAGTGAAACCTGTTCTGGCCCTTGTTGGCCGCCCCAATGTGGGCAAATCCACGCTGTTCAATCGGCTCACCAAAAGCCGGGACGCCATCGTGGCCGACTTTGCGGGTTTGACCCGCGACCGCCATTACGGCAATGCCAAGCAAGGTCGTCAAGAATTCATCGTCATCGACACAGGCGGTTTTGAGCCCGACGCCAGTGCCGGTATTTACAAAGAGATGGCCAAGCAAACCCAGCAAGCGGTGGCTGAAGCCGATATCGTGGTCTTTGTGGTCGATGCGCGCGGCGGCCTGTCCGCTCAAGACCATGACATCGCCAAATACCTGCGAAAAATTGGCAAACCAACGTTGTTGGTCGCCAACAAGGCCGAGGGCATGTTGGAGGGTATTCAACTGACCGAGTTCTATGAGCTGGGTTTGGGTGAGGTGATCGCCATTTCGGCCGCTCATGGGCAGGGCACACGCGGCTTGGTGGAATTGGCGTTTGAATCGCTCCACCTTCCCGACGAGCCGGAAGAAACCGATGAGGACCCTTCGGTCATCAAACTCGCTGTGGCCGGTCGGCCCAATGTGGGCAAATCCACCCTGATCAACACCTGGTTGGGCGAGGAGCGCTTGGTCGCCTTTGACATGCCGGGCACGACGCGTGACGCGATCTCTGTGCCTTTTGAAAAGCAAGGCCAAAAGTTCGAGTTGATCGATACCGCAGGTTTGCGTCGCAAGGGCAAAGTCTTTGAGGCCATTGAAAAATTCTCGGTGGTCAAAACCTTGCAGGCCATCGAGTCGGCCAATGTGGTTTTGTTGTTGCTCGACGCCGAGCAGGGCGTGACAGACCAAGACGCGCACATTGCCGGTTATGCCTTGGAAAGTGGTCGTGCCATGGTCTTGGCCGTCAACAAATGGGATTCTGTGGACGAGTACCAGCGCCAGTTGGTGCAGCGCTCCATTGAGACACGGCTGCCATTTTTGAGTTTCGCCAACATGCATTTCATTTCAGCGAAAAAACGTCAGGGCTTGGGTCCCGTTTGGGCCTCGATTGTTCAAGCCCACAAGGCGGCCATGTGCAAAATGAGCACGCCCATTTTGACGCGCTTGTTGCTTGAGGCGGTTCAGTTTCAGAGCCCACAACGCGGCGGTATGTTCCGTCCCAAATTGCGTTATGCCCACCAAGGGGGCATGAATCCTCCGGTGATTGTGGTCCACGGCAATTCACTGGAGCACGTGACCGACACCTACAAGCGCTTTTTGGAAGGGCGCTTTCGCAAAGCCTTCAATTTGGCTGGGACGCCTTTGCGGATCGAGATGAAAACTTCCACCAATCCCTATGCCGACAAAGATGCCAGTTGATCTTTGAGGGCATGATGGACGCGCATTCGCGTCCAACTTCGCCTGTGGTAAGGTCAAACCCTCATTCACTTCTGAACACGGAGCATATCGTGAGCAACAAAGGTCAACTTTTGCAAGACCCCTTCCTGAACGCACTGCGCAAAGAGCACGTCCCGGTGTCCATTTACCTGGTCAACGGCATCAAGTTGCAAGGTCAAATTGAGTCTTTTGACCAATATGTCGTCTTATTGCGCAATACCGTGACGCAAATGGTTTACAAGCACGCCATTTCGACCATCGTCCCCGGTCGGTCCGTCACGTTCAGCACCCCTGAAACCGGTGAAATCACGGCTTGATGACGTTTGTCTCTGGCCTTGGCCGACAGGCCAAGCTCACAGGTGCTGACCTTGTCTGAAATACCCTCTAGTGCCCCTGCGCCGACCTTATTGGTCGGCGTTGACTTTGGGCGAGCGCATTTTGATGCAGACCTTCAAGAGTTAGGTTTGCTGGCTGAATCCGCAGGCCTCCATCCCGTGGGCCGATTGACGTGCAAACGCAAAGCACCCGATCCAGCCTTGTTCGTGGGCAGCGGCAAGGCCGATGAAATCAAAGAACTGGCGCTGATGCATGGCGCCGTTGAAGTCTTGTTTGACCAAGCCTTGAGCCCTGCTCAGCAGCGCAATTTGGAACGTCACATTGGCTTGCCTGTGAACGACCGAACTTTGCTGATTTTGGAGATTTTTGGCCAACGTGCCCGAAGCCATGAAGGTAAATTGCAGGTTGAATTGGCGCGTCAGCAGTACCTGAGCACCCGCTTGGTGCGCCGTTGGTCGCACTTGGAACGTCAAAGCGGTGGCATTGGCATGCGTGGCGGCCCGGGTGAGACGCAGATCGAATTGGACCGCCGAATGATCAACGACTCGATCAAGCGCATCAAAGAGCGCTTGGTGAAGGTCAAGCGCCAGCGCAGTACGCAACGCCGCCAGCGTGACCGGCGTGACACTTTCAATATTTCGCTGGTGGGTTACACCAACGCGGGCAAATCCACTTTGTTCAATGCCTTGGTCAAGGCGCGAGCCTATGCGGCCAACCAGTTGTTTGCCACCCTGGACACCACCACCCGTCAGCTGTACTTGGGAGAGGCGGGGCGTTCTGTTTCTTTATCCGACACCGTGGGTTTCATTCGTGATTTGCCACACGGCTTGGTGGAGGCTTTTCAAGCCACTTTGCAAGAGGCGACCGATGCCGATTTGCTGTTGCATGTGGTCGATGCGGCCAATCTCGATTGGCCTGAACAAATGGCTGAGGTGCAGAAAGTGCTGACCGAAATCGGCGCTGAAACGGTTCCTCAGTTGTTGGTTTTCAACAAACTCGATGCCTTGGAGGCCGAACGTTACCCCTTGCAACTGCAAGACCAATACGAGATGGATGGTCAGGCCGTTCCCCGAGTATTTCTGAGTGCCCAATCGGGCAAAGGTTTGGATCTCTTGCGATCTGCGCTGTCTGAGATCGTCAAAACTGCCCAGCCTGCCCCTGATGTTGAAGATGCAGATCCCCGTGACTTGACCCGGGAATATCCGGGTGGTCTGCACGGAAGTCCATCCGAATTCGGCACAATGCCATCTCGTCATTTTGACAAAGACACTTCACCATGAATTTTCACCTGCCAGCCCTGCGTTGGTCTTTGCTCCCCGCCAAGATCCGAGGCATGTTCAATCTGAATGACCCCCGCTGGGGCCGAGATGACGACAAATCCAGCGCCGACAACGGCAACAAGCCCTCTGGCGATGTCCCCCCACCATCGGGTTCCAAACCCGATGCTTGGCAGCAGCCGCCCGGTCGTGGTTCCCAGCAACCACCAAGCGGGCCGCCCGACTTGGACGAACTCTGGCGAGACTTCAACCGCAAACTGGGTCAATTGTTTGGCGGCTCAGGTAGCCCGCAAAAACCACAAGGCCCTGGCGGATCGGGTGGCTCAGGGGGGCCTGGCATCCCTGTTTTCTTCAAAAACCTTGGCTTGGGCGTCGTTTTGGTCGCAGCTCTCTTGGTTTGGTTGGGCACTGGTTTTTTCATTGTGCAAGAAGGTCAGCAAGCTGTGATCACACAGTTCGGCAAATACCATGCCACCGTTGGTGCGGGCTTCAACTGGCGCGTCCCTTACCCCATCCAGCGCCATGAGTTGGTGTTTGTGACCCAGATCCGCTCGGTGGACATCGGGCGTGACAACATCATCAAGGCCACCGGCCTGCGTGAATCGGCCATGCTCACTGAAGACGAGAACATCGTTGAGATCAAGTTCGCGGTGCAGTACCGTTTGAACGACGCACGCGCTTACCTGTTTGAAAGCCGCAACCCGACTGAAGCGGTGGTGCAATCGGCAGAAACCGCAGTCCGCGAAGTGGTGGGCAAGATGAAGATGGACTCGGCCCTGGCCGAAGAGCGCGACCAGATTGCCCCGCGTGTGCGTGAAAAAATGCAAACCATTTTGGACCGTTACAAAGTGGGCATTGAAGTGGTGGGCATCAACTTGCAGCAAGGCGGCGTGCGCCCCCCAGAGCAGGTTCAAGCGGCGTTTGACGATGTGCTCAAAGCCGGCCAAGAGCGTGAGCGCGCCAAAAATGAGGCCCAAGCCTATGCCAACGATGTGGTGCCACGCGCTGTGGGTGCAGCCTCTCGCTTGAAGGAAGAAGCCGATGCCTACCGCGAACGCATTGTGGCGCAAGCCGAAGGTGATGCTCAGCGCTTCAAAACCATCTTGCCTGAATACCAAAAGTCGCCACAAGTCATGCGCGATCGCATGTACACCGACACCATGCAGCAGATTTACAGCAATGTGACCAAAGTGCTGGTGGACAGCAAGCAGGGCTCCAACCTCTTGTATTTGCCACTTGACAAAATCATGCAGCAAGTCACCAGTGTGGCACCGCCCGTCATGGACGCGGCGCCTGCCTCACCGGCTGCTGGTGTGAGCGCCAACAATGTTGCTGTGGACACGCGTTCGCGTGACCTGCAGCGTTCGCGTGATCGCGATCCACGATAAGGACAAAGACTATGAATCGCATTGGATTGTGGATTTCAACCCTGCTGGTGGCCTTTGTGGTTCTCAGCTCGACGGTGTTTGTGGTGGACCAGCGTCAGTTCGGCGTGGTCTACGCTTTGGGACAAATCAAGGAGGTCATCACCGAGCCCGGTTTGCACTTCAAACTGCCCCCACCCTTGCAAAACGTCAACTACATTGACAAACGACTGCTCACGCTGGACAGCCCTGACAATGAGCCCATGCTCACGGCGGAAAAGCAACGCGTCGTGATTGACTGGTACGTGCGCTGGCGCATCGCCGACCCACAGGCCTACATCCGCAATGTGGGTTTGGACGAAAAATCCGGGACCAACCAACTCAACCGCGTGGTACGCAACGCTTTCCAAGAGGAAATCAACAAGCGAACGGTCAAGGAATTGTTGTCTCTCAAGCGTGAAGAGCTGATGGACGACGTCAAAGCCGCTGTTTTGCTCGTGGTCAAAGGTGCTAAACCGTGGGGGGTTGACGTGGTGGATGTGCGCATCACGCGTGCTGATTATGTGGACACCATCACCGAATCGGTTTACCGCCGCATGGAGGCCGAGCGCAAGCGCGTGGCCAATGAACTGCGTTCGACCGGCGGTGCCGAAGGGGAGAAAATCCGCGCCGATGCAGATCGCCAGCGTGAAGTGACCATTGCCAATGCCTACCGCGAAGCGCAGAAAATCAAAGGGCAGGGCGATGCGCAAGCGGCGCGTTTGTACGCTGAATCCTTCGGTCGTGACCCCCAATTTGCCCAGTTTTACCGCAGCCTTGAAGCCTACAAATCGAGCTTCAACAGCAAAGGGGATGTGATGGTGCTTGACCCGGGCAGCTCGGAGTTTTTCAAAGGCATGCGTGGCGCCGCCAGCTCTGCGCCTGCGCGGAAGTAAGACTTGTTGGACACCCTCCTGATGGCATTGGGCCTGATGCTCATCGTGGAAGGCTTGCTTCCCATGGTTTCGCCACCCCGTTGGCGCATGCTGTTTGAGCAGATGCTCAAGCTTGAGGACGGTCAGATCCGTTTTTTTGGCATGGCCATGGTCCTCGGGGGCTTGCTGCTGTTCTGGCTCGTTTCCTGAACCAATTTCAGGAAACGGGCTTGCAACCCGGTAAAATCTCTTTTTTAACAGTTCCCCATATCCCCATGTCTGCTTGGGTCCTCCCGGATCACATTGCCGATGTCTTGCCCTCAGAGGCTCGTCACATCGAAGAACTCCGCCGCGAATTGCTGGATACGGCCCGTGGCTATGGCTACGAGTTGGTCATGCCGCCGCTGCTGGAGCATTTGGAATCCCTGCTCACAGGCACGGGCGAGGCGCTCGACTTGCAGACGTTCAAACTGGTTGACCAATTGTCGGGCCGTACCTTGGGTTTGCGGGCCGATACCACACCCCAAGTGGCGCGTATTGATGCTCACTTGCTCGGTCGTGTGGGTTTGACCCGACTGTGCTACTGCGGTCCGGTGCTGCACACACGCCCCGCACGTCCCCATGCAACCCGCGAACCTCTGCAATTGGGTGCTGAAATTTACGGCCACGCCGGTCCTGAGGCCGATTTGGAAATCTTGCAATTGGCGCTTGACTGCCTGCGCGTTGCCCGTGTGGGCGAGATGCAGGTTGATTTGGCCGATGCCCGCATCGTCAACAGCTTGCTGCAAGCAGAGCCCATTTCGGCGGCACTGCGGCACGACATCCATGCCGCCCTTGCCATCAAGGACGCCAGTGCCATTGCCCGTTTGACCAGCAGCTTTGCGCCGTCCAACCGACAAGGTTTGCTGTCTTTGGTCCATTTGTATGGCGATGTCAGTGTCTTGGACCAAGCCGCGCAATGTTTGCCGGCAACACCCGCCATCACCGAAGCTTTGGGCCAATTGCGTGCTTTGGCCGAACAAATTCCAGGTGCTGCCATCAGTTTTGATTTGGGTGACTCGCGAGGCTACGCTTACTACAGTGGCATGCGCTTTGCCATTTACGCCCAAGGTGCATCGGATGCTTTGGCCCGGGGCGGCCGTTACGACGGTGTGGGCGCTGTGTTTGGTCACCGCATTGACCGCGACAGGCCGGCAGTGGGTTTCAGCCTGGACTTGAAGGAATTGGTCTCGGCCGTCAAACCGTTGCCTTTGCGCGCTGCCATTCGTGCGCCATGGCGCAATTCGTCCAGCCTGCGTGAGGCCGTTGCTTCGTTGCGCAGCCGGGGTCAGACCGTGGTGTGCGTTTTGCCAGGGCACGAAAGTGAAATCGATGAATTCCATTGCGACCGCGAGTTGATCGAAGCGGCAGGGCAGTGGGTGGTACAGGCTCTTTGAGAAAGAACATTTCAAGCATGAACAAGACGCAAGGCCGTAACGTGGTCGTTGTCGGCACCCAATGGGGCGATGAAGGCAAAGGCAAACTGGTCGACTGGTTGACCGAAAGCGCCCAAGGCGTGGTTCGATTTCAGGGCGGTCACAACGCAGGCCACACTTTGGTGATCAATGGCGTGAAAACCGCTCTGCACCTGATTCCCAGTGGCATCATGCGCGCGGGTGTCAAGTGCTACATCGGCAACGGTGTGGTCTTGTCGGTGCCCAAGCTGCTGGAAGAGATTGCTGGGCTTGAAAAAGCGGGTGTTGAGGTGCGTTCGCGCTTGCGCGTGAGCGAGGCCTGCCCACTGATCTTGCCCTATCACGTCGCTTTGGATGTGGGCCGCGAAGCCGCCAAGGAAAAAGCCGGTACCGCCAAAATCGGCACCACCGGCCGCGGCATTGGCCCCGCCTATGAAGACAAAGTGGCCCGCCGTGCTCTGCGCGTGCAAGACCTCAAATACCCCGAGCGTTTTGCCACCAAGCTGCGCGAGAACCTGGCCCTGCACAACGAAATTTTGGTCAACATCTTGGGCGCTGCGCCTGTGGACTTTGACACCACCTACAACGAAGCGATGGCTTACGCCAAGGACTTGCTGCCCATGGTGGCCGATGTCTCGCGCGAGTTGAACGATGCCCACAAGGCAGGCGCCAATTTGTTGTTTGAAGGCGCACAGGGCACCTTGCTGGATGTGGACCACGGCACCTATCCATTCGTCACCTCCAGCAACTGCGTGGCGGGCAATGCGGCTGCCGGTGCCGGTGTGGGTCCGGGCATGTTGCATTACATCTTGGGGATCACCAAGGCTTATTGCACTCGCGTCGGTGGGGGACCTTTTCCCACTGAACTCGATTGGGAGACGCCCGGCACACCCGGCTACCACATGTCCACCATCGGCGCCGAAAAGGGCGTGACCACAGGTCGCTCACGCCGCTGCGGTTGGTTTGATGCAGCCTTGCTCAAACGCAGTGCTCAGGTCAACGGATTGAGCGGTTTGTGCATCACCAAGCTGGATGTGCTCGATGGCTTGCAAGAGTTGCGGCTGTGCACCGGCTATGAACTGGACGGTGAAACCATCGACATCCTGCCCATGGGCGCGGACGAGATTGCCCGCTGCAAGCCGATTTACGAAGTGATTCCCGGCTGGACCGAGACCACCGTGGGCGTGACCGAGATGGACAAGCTGCCCGCCTCGGCCCGTTATTACCTGGACCGCATCGCAGAAGTCACAGGCGTGCCTGTGCATGTGGTCTCCACCAGCCCAGACCGTGACCATACGATCTTGCTGCACAACCCCTTTGCGGCTTGATCCAGCGGACAGCCGACCTGTTTTTACCCACCCTTTGACGGAGTTCCTCCCATGTTGACCGAAGACGGCAAGCACCTGTACGTGAGCTACGACGAGTACCACAACCTCATTGAAAAACTCGCCATCAAAATTCACCAGTCTGGCTGGGAGTTTGACAACATCCTGTGTCTGGCGCGGGGCGGTATGCGTCCTGGTGATGTGCTCTCACGCATTTTTGACAAGCCATTGGCCATCATGTCCACCAGCTCCTACCGTGCCGAAGCCGGTACGGTTCAGGGTCACTTGGACATTGCCCGATACATCACCACCCCCAAAGGTGAAATTGCTGGCAAAGTGTTGTTGGTGGACGATTTGGCAGACACGGGCCACACGCTGCGTGCCGTGGTGGATCAACTCAAGAACAACTACAAGCCCGTCACAGAGTTGCGCACAGCCGTGATCTGGACCAAGGGCGTGTCCACCTTCAAACCCGACTATTCGGTGGACGATTTGCCCACCAACCCCTGGATTCACCAGCCCTTTGAGCCTTACGACAACATGCGTCCCGAAAAATTGCTCGAAAAGTGGAGCGTTTGATTTGAATTGTCCGTGACCCACGTCTCTGGATGATCGCTCAACAGCCTCCTCAGTGGAGGCTGTTTGCATTAGGATGAGAGGATGCAAGACCCAATTCAGCGCACCGCGCCACACCACCTCACCACCGGCCTGATCCATCACCCCTACGCGCCGCCTGCAGATTTTCAGGCGCCTCAACCAGGTGTTTTCAAGGCCTCCACGGTTTACTTTCCCACCGTTGCCGACATGCGTCAGCGGGAGTGGAAAGACAAATCCGCTTACACCTATGGGCTGCATGGCACCCCCACCACGTACCTGCTGGAAGAGCGCTTGTGCAGCCTTGAAGGCGGTTTGCAATGTGTGCTGGTGCCCAGTGGCCTGGCGGCATTGGCCTTGGTGGCGTTGTCGGTGTTGAAAACCGGTGACGAAGTGCTGATCCCGGACAATGCCTACGGTCCCAACAAAGCGCTGGCCGATGGCGAATTACGCCACTTCGGCATCACGCACCGAGTCTACGACCCGATGGACCCGGCGGATTTGTCCCGCCAGATCACGCAGCGCACCCGCTTGGTGTGGCTTGAAGCGCCTGGATCGGTGAGCATGGAGTTCCCTGATTTGCAGCAATTGGTGCGCTCTTGCCGTGAGCGGGGTGTCTTGTGCGCCTTGGACAACACATGGGGCGCTGGGCTGGCCTTTCAGCCTTTTGATTTGCTGGGCGATGGCGCGGGGGGGCAGGGCAGTTTGTCGGTGGACATCAGCGCCCATGCGCTCACCAAGTACCCCAGTGGCGGCGGTGACGTCTTGATGGGCAGCGTCATCACACGCGACGCGGCATTGCACCTGAACATCAAACTCTGCCACATGCGCTTGGGTCTGGGTGTCGCGGCCAACGACGCGGAAACTGTGCTTCGCTCCTTGCCCAGCATGGCATTGCGCTACACCGCGCACGACCACACCGCTCGTGCGTTGGCCGCCTGGTGGCAAGCCCAGCCGCAATGCGCACAACTCCTGCACCCTGCCTTTGAAGGTGCACCCGGCCACGCACATTGGCAAAGCCT
This sequence comes from Limnohabitans sp. DCL3, assembly GCF_048019295.1. Classification (GTDB taxonomy): domain Bacteria; phylum Pseudomonadota; class Gammaproteobacteria; order Burkholderiales; family Burkholderiaceae_C; genus Limnohabitans_A. The sequence goes on from NZ_CP171842.1 coordinate 1,444,798, forward strand.
GTGCGATCGCGTGCCGGGCACGGGCTTGGCGGCGGGCTTGTTCAGCGTCATGATCGATGCGCGTTTCAGTCAAGCCCAGGTGGATGCGTTTTGCGATGCCCTTCAATTGTTCAAAATCGGCTACAGCTGGGGTGGACCGGTGAGCCTGGTGGTGCCCTACGACATCGCCTCGATGAGACAGGCTTGGCCTGGCCATTTGAAGCCCGGCACACTGGTGCGTTTTTCGACCGGTCTGGAGTCGGCGCAGGATTTGATTCTTGATCTGCATCAATCTGTGCAGGCGCATTTGCCCATGGCCTGAGCACGCTGGTGAAAGCGTGGGCACTTTGGTCCCCAAGTCACACGCACCTAGGGGTTTCCTGACTGGTCAAATGCTACCGGTGGGGGTAATCTGAAAATCCCTTTGTATTTTCAGATCAACAGACCCATGAACGCCGATGTCAAGTCTCTTGAAGTGGTTCAAGAATCGGACTTGCCCACCATGACCGTGCCCTATGTACCGCCACCGCCCGTCGGGCCGCGTGCGCACATGCGGCCCTTGGGCTTTGCAGATCCTTTTCGGTGGCTGACGCGGGGCCTGAAGGACATGCGCCATCACCCGGGCATTGCTTTGTTTTACGGCCTGTGTTTTTGGGGCATGGCGCAAGTGCTGGCCATGGTGTTCAAGCACAAGCCCGAGTACACCCTTTCATTGGTTTCCGGTTGCTTGCTGTTGGGGCCTTTCATGGCCATGGGCCTGTACGAGGTCAGCCGCAAACGCGAGCGCGGCGCGTTGCCCGAGATGGCCTCGTCGCTCATGTGCTGGGACCAACACATCCGCAGCATGGCCATGCTGGTGCTGGTGTTGATGGTGCTGGAGCTGCTGTGGGGCCGGGCGTCCTTGGTGGTGTTCGCGGTGTTCTTCAACACCGGTATGCCCTCCACCACGGGGGTGATCGAGGCGGTGTTCAACCCACAAAACCTCGAATTTTTGATGGTTTACATGGTGGTGGGTGGTGTGTTTGCCGCCTTGGTCTATGGCCTGTCGGTGGTCTCCATCCCCATGATTTTGGACCGCGACACCGATGCCATCTCGGCGGTGATCACCAGCATGCGGGTGGTTTTTTCGCACCCAGGCGTGATGCTGCTCTGGGGCTTGCTGCTGAGTGTGTTGGTCCTCGCAGCCTTGTGGCCTTGGGCGCTGGGCATCGTTGTGGTCGGGCCGTGGCTGGGTCACGCCAGCTGGCATGCATACCGGGGCAGTGTTGACTGGGAGGAAGGGCCTGAAGAAGCTGTTACATTGGGCAGCTCAAATTAAAGGAGCCATCTTGGCCACACCCAATTACGGATTCGAAAAACGCCAGAAAGAACTGGCCAAGAAACGCAAAAAAGAAGACAAACTCAAGGCCAAGTCCGACCGAAAATCGGGTGTGCTGCCCGAGGATGGATCCGATGTGGAGGCTGATGGGGGCGAGGCCGATGCCGCTGCAACCGGGCCCGCTGACGCTCCTTCACCTGCCGCTTGAACGCCCACGCCCGTGAGGGCGTTGCCTGGGATCCCAGCAGCGTGTTCAGGGCCCTTGCACCAACACGCTGGCCAAATTCAGCATGTCGGCCATGCGGTGGCTGACAGGGGTGATCAAGGGGGCTTGGGCGTAGTGCACGAAATTGTGGCTTGTTGAGGTTTCGTAGCCCGGGTCGTAATGGCCTGACAGCAACTCGGTCACCACTTCGCGCATTTCGCCCCGCTCGATCCTGTCTTGCCAAGCCTGCACCAAGGTCTTGCCGCGCAGTGCCTTCAGGCGCTCAAGCCGCTCGGCAAACAGAACCCGGTCTTGTGTGAAAAACGCATAGTCTTCCAGCAACAAATTCACCCGGCTCTCCAGTGGCAGGTCCACGCGCAGGCATGGGCTGGCCCGCATGGCGACCATCAACTCGGCAGGGACGGTCAAGTTGCCCACTTTTTTGCTTTCTGCTTCCACAAACACGGGGCGGTCTGCGCTGAACCGGCGCAGCGCATCCCACACCTGTGTGTCAAAGGCCTTTTGCGTCGGCTGTGGTGAGCCGGGGATCAGGCCCAGTACCGAGCTGCGGTGGCAGGCAATGGCCTCCAAATCCAACACCTGCGCGCCATGATGTGCCAGCGCTTGCAGCAAGCGCGTTTTGCCCGACCCTGTGGGCCCACACAGCACCTTGAATTGCAAACGTTGCGCCTGCAGGGGCGTGTTGGCCATCACCGCTTTGCGAAATGCTTTGTAGCCACCCTCGATCAGGTGGACCTTGAAGCCGATTTGTCCCAGGATCAGCGCCAGGGAGTTGCTTCGCTTGCCCCCGCGCCAGCAATACACCAGCGGCTGCCAGTTGCGTGGCTTGTCCATCACATGGGTTTCGATGTGGCGGGCGATGTTTTTGGCCACCAGGGCAGCGCCCACTTTTTGCGCCTCGAAGGGGTTGACCTGCTTGTACAGCGTGCCGACCCGGATGCGTTCTTCGTTGTTCAGAGAGGGCCAGTTCAAAGCACCTGGCAAGCAGTCTTCGGCGTGCTCGCCTTCAGAGCGGGCATCGAGGATGGCATCGAATTGGTTCAGTTGGGCCATGGCCTGTTCGGCCGAAATCAGGTGAACGCTCATTTCAGTTGTTTCTTCAAAGTCGGCCAGACGTTGGCCAGCAGGCGCGGTTGTGCCGCTTCATTCGGATGGATACGGTCATTTTGGAACCATTTGAGCGGCTCTGGATCGTCGCCCACGCCTTTCAAAAAGAAGGGCACCAGCGCCACCTTTTGGCTTTGAGCCACCTGGGCATACGCCGCTTCAAATTGGCGGGCCATTTCGGGGCCGTAATTGGGCGGCATCTGCATGCCCAGCAGCAGCACCTTGGCCCCAGCAGCTTGGGCCATTTGGGTCATGGCCAGCAAATTGCCTTGTGTCATTTTCATGGGCAGGCCGCGCAGCGCGTCGTTCCCGCCCAACTCGATCACCACATGGCTAGGGTGGTGTTGGGTGAGCAATGCTGGCAGTCGAGAGCGTCCGCCCGACGTGGTGTCGCCACTGATGCTGGCATTGATGACCACGGTACCTGGTTTGTCTTGGGCCACCTGCTTTTGCAGCAAAGCCACCCAGCCTGTACCACGGGCCAAACCGTATTCGGCGCTCAAGGAGTCGCCCAGCACCAAAATCCGCTGAGTGGCTGCTGAAGAAGCGGCTTGCGCCGTCACAGCAAAGCCCCAGCCAACCAGGGCCAGCAAGGTCCAGTTAAAGTGGCGACGTCTCAACAAAGGTGTGTGCATGCCTGAATCCATCATTGCCGTGCGTGGCGTCTCCAAAAGTGTCCAAGATGCCAGCGGTCAGCTGGACATTTTGCGCGATATCGATTTTTCGTTGAACGCCGGTGAAACAGTTGCCATTGTCGGTGCTTCCGGCTCGGGCAAAAGCACTTTGCTGGCGATCTTGGCAGGTCTTGATACACCCAGCACCGGGCAGGTGGTGCTGGCCGGGCAATCGCTGTTCGATTTGTCCGAAGACGAACGCGCCGCCTTGCGGGCCCAACACGTGGGTTTTGTTTTTCAAAGTTTCCAGCTCATGCCCAATTTGACGGCGTTGGAGAACGTGATGCTGCCTCTGGAGTTGGCCGATCGACCCGATGCACGCAGCACCGCCACCGCCATGCTGCAACGTGTGGGTCTGGGCCAGCGCCTGAAACACTTGCCCAAGGTGTTGTCGGGTGGTGAGCAGCAGCGCGTGGCTTTGGCCCGTGCTTTTGTTGTTCAGCCCGATTTGCTCTTGGCCGACGAGCCGACAGGCAGTTTGGATCACGCCACGGGCGAAGCCATCATGGACTTGATGTTTGCGCTCAACCGCGAGCAGGGCACCACCTTGGTCTTGGTCACGCACGATCGGCAATTGGCTGCCAGGTGTGAGCGCAGTTTGGTGATTCAAGCGGGCCGGCTGTCCATGGCTTCAGATGCATCGGCAGAGCAACGATAATCAGGGCATGTCATCTCATCAAGTGCTGTTCGGCTTTCATGCCGTGGGCGTTCGCCTCAAGATCGCCCCCCAATCCGTCGTTGAAATCCATTTCGAGGTCACCCGCCGCGACGCCCGCATGCGTCAATTCATTGACAAGGCGCGCGATTCGGGCATGCGACTGATCGAGTCCGATGGCGAGCGTCTGGCCAAATTGGCCGGCGGCCATGGCCACCAGGGTGTGGTGGCGCTGGTCTCGCCCATTCCCCAAAACCACTCGCTCGATGACTTGCTGGACACGGTGCAAGGCCCCCCTTTGCTCTTGGTTCTGGACGGTGTGACCGATCCACACAACCTGGGCGCTTGTCTGCGCGTGGCCGATGGTGCAGGCGCGCATGCGGTCATTGCGCCGAAAGATCACGCGGCGGGCATCAATGCCACCGTGGCCAAGGTGGCCAGCGGCGCCGCCGAAACCATGCCGTACTTCATGGTCACCAACTTGGCCCGAACCCTTGGCGAGCTCAAAGAGCGCAGCATCTGGGTGATCGGCACAAGCGATGACGCGCCGCGCAGCATTTATCAGGCCGACTTGAAAGTCCCCACCGCACTGGTGCTGGGGGCCGAAGGTGCAGGCATGCGCCAGTTGACGCGCAAGAACTGTGATGATTTGGTGAGCATCCCCATGCGTGGCGCGGTCGAGAGTTTGAACGTCTCGGTGGCCAGTGGTGTGTGTTTGTACGAAGCTTTGCGTCAACGCAGCTGATCCTGCAGGAGCCCCCATGCACCCCGTGATGACCCGCTCGACCCTTGCTGCAGGGCTGGCCGCTTTGCTGTTGCTCAGCGCTTGCACCCAAGAGCAACAAAACAAAATCAGCCGCGATATCCAAAACTGGACAGGCACTGACGGGGTGCTGGAAGTCTATGCCGGAGACAAGGTGGTGCGTCGCTTTTTGAAAGTGGACAAAATCAGCACGGCATTGGGCACCGAAGACAGCAAACCCCGTTCCTACCGTTACGGCTACGGTGTGCTGGATGAGAACCTGAACATGCAGGCCGATCCGGGTGAAAAAAAGGTCTACTTTGAAGTCAGTGATTTTTCGAACACGGTCTTTTTCGAGAATCCGCGCTGAAGCGCTAAACGCTGTTTAGACCCAGCCCATGGCCCCGATGAGGGCGCCCGCAGCAATCAGCCAGAGCAAATGGATTCGGGTGCGCCAGACCAACATCACAGAGGTGACGGTCAACAACCAAATCGGCCAATCCCGCGCCATTTGGTTGTGGCTGGCGGTCAAAAGCCAGCCTGTGGAGACCAGCAGGGCAATCACCACGGGGGCCATGCCCAGCTTGAACGCCTTCACGCTGCGGTTATCGCGGTGTCGGTGCGCCCAACGGGTGGTGGTGTAGGTCAAGATGGAAGAGGGCAGCATGATGCCCAGCAGGCTCAGCACCAGTCCCAGTGCCGACAAGCCCACGGTGTACCAGCCACCGCCGAGTCCAGCGCCCGCGTTCAGACCCACGTTCCAACCCATCAGGCCCACGAACAGCACATTCGGTCCGGGTGATGACTGCGCCAAAGCGATGGAGGAGCTGAATTGTTGCTCGGTCAGCCAATGGTTTTCATCAACCAAAAATCGGTGCATGTCAGGGGCGGTGATGATGGCTCCGCCAACGGCCAGCAAGGACAAAGACAAAAAATGCTGGAAAAAGGCCAGCCAGTCCGCCCAGCTCAGTTCTAAGGACAAGGTCATGAGTCGGTCCCCGCGGCGGCTTTAGCCGATTCGATCTGGCCCAAACGCAGGTAAGCCCAGCCGCAAGCCAAACTGCCAATGCCCAGCAGCACCCAAAGCAGGGGCCAACGCAAGAGGCTGACGCCGATGAAGGTGCTCAGCATGACCAGCGTGCACACGGTCCAACCCATGGGGTTGAGCTTCAATGCCGAGATCAGTTTGATGCCGGTGGCCGCAAACATGCCCGCTGCCACAGCGCCCATGCCGCGCAAAGCCCCCTGCGCCCAAGTCTGATCCGAGACGCCACTGAAGAAAAGTGCGATGACCACCAACACCGCTGTGGGGGCGATCAACAAGCCCGCCATCGAGGCCAAGGCCCCGCGCAGGCCAAAGTGACGACCACCAAAGATCAGGCAAAAATTGACCACATTGGGGCCAGGCAAAATTTGGGCGACAGCCCAGTCTTCGACGAACTGGGTAGGGGTCATCCAGCGTTTGCGCTCCACCACTTCGCGTTGAACGACCGTTAACACCCCGCCAAAACCTTGCAATGCCAACAAGGTAAAAGAGACAAACAGGTCGGTTTTTGACCGTGGCCGGTTCAAGGGGAGTTCTTCAAACATGCGCCATTATCCCTGCGTGCTGGCCCGCAGGCCCACCTTGTCATCCAGCGTCATGTGGGCATTGTCCAGCCAGACCAGCTGTCCGCGGCCCCCTTCATTCAGTCGCGCCATCAATTGCGTGGCTTGGCACTGGGGCAAGTCAAAAGACAAGCTCACCCAGCTGGCATGGGTGACATCGGTCAAAAGGGCTTTTGCCAAGTCCAATTCGCGCCGAACCCAACCCTCCAAGGCATAAGGCACGCTGCAGGCCAAATGTGCTTGTGGGATCAACGCCACCTTCTGCGCCGTGAGCAAAGCCTGCGCAACGGCATCGGTGTAGGCCCGCATCAAGCCGCCGGCACCGAGCTTGACGCCGCCGAAATACCGCACCACCGTGGCCAGCACCCCTTCCAGATCTTGGTGCCGCAGCACTTCCAGCATGGGTCGCCCAGCCGTGCCACCGGGCTCGCCATCGTCGTTGGCCGCCGATTGGCCACCGGCCAGCAGCGCCCAGCAAACATGGGCCGCACTGGGGTGTTCGGCTTTGAGCTGCGCCACCCGGTCCAGAGCGGCCTCACGACCCGTGACCGATTCAACGCAGGCAATGAAACGGCTTTTTTTGATGACCAGTTCGTGGTGTGCAGGGCGGGCAAGGGCAAAAGGCATGCCTCCATTGTCGGGCAGTCCTGCCCCATGCAATACCCGCTGGTTGTTTAGGCCCACCCCCAAACCCCTACACTAACGGGTTATCCCGAGTGCCCAGCCCATGAACGCCTTTGTCGACGTCTCTTTTTTTCCGCGTGACGCCAAACCGCTGACCAGTTACCGCAAGTACTGGGCGCAGCGCTTCGGTACGGCACCATTTTTGCCGATGAGCCGCGAAGAAATGACCCAACTGGGATGGGACAGCTGCGACATCATCATCGTCACGGGCGACGCCTATGTGGACCACCCCAGTTTTGGCATGTCGGTCATTGGGCGCATGCTGGAAAACCAGGGTTTTCGGGTCGGCATCATTGCCCAGCCCGACTGGACCAGCGCCGACCCCTTCAAGGCCCTGGGAAAACCCAACCTGTTTTGGGGCGTGACCAGCGGCAACATGGATTCCATGATCAACCGCTACACGGCGGACCGCAAAATCCGCAGCGACGACGCCTACACCCCCGGTGATGTGGGCGGCAAGCGACCCGACCGCGCCGCCATCGTCTACAGCCAACGCTGCCGCGAAGCCTTTCCTGAAGTGCCGATTGTGCTGGGCGGCATCGAAGGCAGCTTGCGCCGCATCGCGCACTACGACTACTGGAGCGACAAAGTGCGCCGCTCCATCGTGGTGGACAGCAAGTGCGACCTGCTGCTGTATGGCAACGCCGAGCGGGCGATTGTCGAGATCGCCCACCGCTTGGCTGCGCGTGAGCCGGTGCAGCAAATCACCGATGTGCGCGGCACCGCCTTTGTGCGCCGCGAAACGCCTGAAGGCTGGTTCGAGATCGATTCCACCAGCGTGGACACGCCGGGCCACGTGGAAGCGCACATCAACCCCTATTTGATGATCTCGGACCAGGCGCGGGAGCAGGGCGCCACCTGCGCCCGCGAGGAAGAAGCCAAAGAAGTGGCCGAAGGCCACAACGCCAAAAACATCGAGGCCGATTTGTCCGCTGCTGTGGCTCAAGCCCGCACCGTGCAAGCTGCTGTTGAGCCCATTGTCCAGCCGCTCAACTTTGTGCCCAACCCCGCGCTGCGCGGCAGAGGCACCCACAAAGTCCCGCCTCGCGACAAAAGCGTGATCCGCCTGCCCAGCTACGAGCAGGTCAAGCAAGACGCCGTGCTGTATGCCCACGCCAACCGCGTGCTGCACCTCGAGACCAACCCCGGCAACGCCCGCTGTCTGGTGCAAGCACACGGGGAGGGCACCACCGCGCGTGACGTGTGGATCACGCCGCCCCCCATCCCGCTCACCACCGCTGAGATGGACTTGGTGTTTGACCTGCCCTATGCCCGCAGCCCGCATCCGCGTTATGCCGACGAAAACGGCAGCCACGACCACGCGACCAAAATCCCCGCCTGGGAAATGATCCGCTTCAGCGTCAACATCATGCGCGGCTGTTTTGGTGGCTGCACCTTTTGCTCCATCACCGAGCACGAAGGCCGCATCATCCAAAGCCGCTCCGAAGAATCCATCATCCGCGAGGTGGAAGACATCCGCGACAAAGTCAAAGGCTTCACCGGTGTCATCTCCGACTTGGGTGGCCCCACGGCCAATATGTACCGCTTAGGCTGCCGCAGCCCTGAGATCGAGTCGGCCTGCCGCAAACCCAGCTGCGTGTTCCCCGGCATCTGCCAGAACCTGACCACCGACCATGGTCCGCTGATCAACATGTACCGCCGGGCGCGGAACTTGAAGGGCATCAAGAAAATTTTGATTGGCTCTGGCTTGCGGTACGACCTGGCCGTGCAGTCGCCCGAATATGTCAAAGAACTGGTGCAGCACCATGTGGGCGGCTACCTGAAGATCGCGCCCGAGCACACCGAGGGCGGCCCGCTGTCCAAGATGATGAAGCCGGGCATCGGCACCTACGACCGCTTCAAGTCGATGTTTGACAAGTACAGCGAAGAAGTGGGGAAAAAGCAGTTTCTCATCCCGTACTTCATCGCGGCCCACCCAGGCACCAGCGACGAAGACATGATGAACTTGGCCATATGGCTCAAAAAGAACGGTTTCCGGGCGGATCAGGTTCAGACTTTCTACCCCAGCCCCATGGCCACAGCCACAGCCATGTACCACTCCACCCGCAACCCGCTGCGCAAAATCACGCGCGACAGCGAAAAAGTGGACGTGGTCAAAGGCGACAAACGCCGCCGCTTGCACAAAGCGTTTTTGCGTTACCACGACGCCAACAACTGGCCTCTGCTGCGCGAAGCGCTCAAGGCCATGGGGCGCTCCGACTTGATCGGCAATGGCAAACACCATTTGATTCCGAACTGGCAGCCGCTGGCCGAAGAGGGCTACCAAAGCGCCCGGCGCAAAAACAGCACGGGTGCCGGCGCCAAATCTTCGGTGTCTTTGTCCACCGCTTCCAAGCGGCTGGCGCAGCCCAAGAAGGGCCAGCTGCTGACCCAGCACACGGGTCTGCCGCCGCGGCAAAGATCCTGACGCTCATGCGGGTCAAAAGCCCAGCATGTGCAGTGCAACCAGCGCCAAGAAACCCGCAAACGCTTTCTGGAGTTTGCGTTTGTCCATGCGTTGAGAAAGGCGTGCCCCCCAATGGGCAAAGACAATGCTGACGGCGCTGATGCCTATAAAAGCAGGTGCATGCACATAACCCCACGTTTGGGCATTGGACGGGCCTGTCAAGGCCAAGCCCACTGCGCCAATGGTTGAAATTGGAATCGCCACCGCGGAACTGATCACCACGGCTTGGCGCATATCGACGCCGCGCAAGACCAAATAAGGGACGGTCATGGCGCCACCACTGACACCCAGCAAGGTCGAAATGTGGCCAATGAAGGTGCCTGCACCCAGCAGTTCTTGTCGGCCTGGCGGGGTTGAAGAGGCAGCTTGGCTGGGCTTTCTCAGCATGCTGATGCAAGTGATCAAGGCAAACACACCAAACCCGATTTTGAGCCCCTGTGTGGGCAGCCAATTGGCCAACAAAACGGCGGAGACCGAACCCACACCCACAGCGCCAGCCAGCCAATAGATCGGTTCAAATTGCAGGCGCTTTGCACGCCAATGGGTCCAAGAACTCGTCAAGGAAGTGATGACGATGCAGGCCAATGAGGTGGCGACCGCATAGTGCATGACCTCTGGCCCCAGGAGCGCGTCCGAGCGCCATACAAAGTAGAGCGTCGGCACAATCACCAAGCCCCCGCCGACCCCGAACAAGCCTGCGGTAAAACCGCCAGCTGCACCGACCAGCAAGAAGACCACCCAAAGGGGCATCATGCCGCAACCGGCGCAAATTGGCCAAATTGACTGCGCCAGAAATTCAAGCCTGGGGTGTGGTCTTGCCATCCAAAATCAATGACTTGGCCGATCACGATGTGGTGATCGCCCGCATCGACCATTTGGTGCAATTGGCAATCAAACCATGCCACCGCTTCGGTCAAGCGTTGGCGTTGACTGGCTTGACGCTGGACGGGTACCCCAGCGAAGCGGGCAGCCATGTCGCCGCTTGCAAATTGTTTGGCCACTTCGGTTTGTTGGTGCGACAACACGCTGACCGTGAAGCCCCCCGATTGTGTGAATGCAGCCAAACTGCTGGCGACTTTGCGGATGCTCCAAAGCACCAATTTCGGCTCCAGTGAGACCGAGGCAAATGAGTTGCAGGTCATGCCCCAATCGCTGCCTTGCCAATGTGCTGTGACCACCGTCACCCCAGTGGCAAAGCAGGACAAGGCTTTGCGGTAGTCGGCCGGATCGGGTGTGGCGCTGATGCCCTGTGGCGCGTGGGCAGACAGGGCTTGGGGCATGTGGCGCATGGTTTCGTTCATTTACGGCACTTCATGGCCGTTGGCCAGTTCATACAACCCATACCAAGTCTGGCGGTCCATCGGGACACGAGCGGCGTCTGCAAAGCGTGCAATGCGATCGAGCTGATTGCTGCCCATCACCGGCAACACGCCAACGGGGTGGTGCATCAGCCAAGCCATGGCCACAGCGGTGGTGTCGGTACCTGCGGCTTGGGCCAATTGCTTCAAGCGAGGGGCCAGCCGAGCGGCGGCTGTGCCAACTGTGTCTGCTTGCGCATGCAAGCGACCGCCACCCAGTGGCGACCAGGCCATCACGGGCATGCGGTGTTGCTGGGCATGGGCCAATTGCCCATTGATGAAGGGGGCGGTGTTCAGCAAACTCAGCTCCAACTGGTTGGTTTGAAGTTGGTGTTTCATGCCTGACTGCAACAGGTCCACATCCCAAGGCATGAAGTTGGAGACACCCACGCCGCGCAATTTGCCGCAGTCAATCAGGCCATCCAAGCAAGCGCCCAATGCTGGGGCGTCCATCAGCGGATCAGGCCTGTGGATCAAGAGCAGGTCGATCACATCCACCCCAATGCGAGAGAGCGAACGCTCCACGCTTGCCGTGACGTGGGCAGGGCTGGTGTCGTAGTGTTTGACCCGCGTGTCTGGCCATTTGGAGGACAGCAGCATGATGTCCGTCTTGGTGACGATCTCCAACTGGTTTTTCAACTCGGGCCGCGCTTTGAGGGCTTGGCCAAAAAGTGATTCGCAACTGTAGTCACCGTAAATGTCTGCATGGTCAAACGTGGTGATGCCTTGCTCGAGGCAGGCGTCGATGCGTGCCAAGTTGGCGTTGACCGAGCTGTCTTGTGCCTCGGAAAGTCGCCAAACGCCATAGGCCATGCGGCTGAGACTGTGGCCATTGGGCAATGGAATGCGGCCAATCGGGGATTTCATTTGCGGACTCCTGTGCCCAAAGGTGTGGGCGGTGTTTGGGCCGGAACACGGCCATAGGTTTGTGCAAGGGACACGGTCTTGAGTTGCGGCAGCACTTTGGTGCCGAAAATTTCGCACTCTTGCAAATGCGGGTAACCTGAAAAGATGAAGGCCCTGATGCCCATTTTTTGGTAGGACTCGATTTCGCTCAGCACCTGATCGACGCTGCCCACCAAGGCGGCACCGCAACCGCTGCGGGCACGTCCCACACCGGTCCACAGGTGGGGCTCGATGTAACCGGCATCGTCTGCGCGGGCGCGGTTGGCGCTTTGCAGCGATACGCCCAGACTGCCTGCGTCCAGGGCGCGTTGGCGGATTTCACGACCTTTCTCATCGTCCAATTGGGAGACCAGTTCTTCGGCGTACTCGCGCGCTTCAGTTTCGGTGTCGCGCACGATCATGTGCACACGCAAGCCGTAATCGAGCAAGCGGCCGTGTTTTTCGGCCTGGGCATGCACATCACGCATGCGTTGGGCCAGCATGTCTTTGGGCTCTGGCCACATCAGGTAGGTATCGCAGTGCGCACCACACAAGGCCAGGGCATCGGGGCTGTAACCCCCAAAGTAGAGCAGGGGGCCGCCGTTGGTTTGGTACGGCCGCACTGGATCGGTGGACAAACCTTGGAGTTTGTAAATCTGACCGTCGTAGTTGATTTCGTCTTGCGTCCAAGCTTGTTTGAGGATTTCAACCACTTCCCAAGAACGACGGTAGCGGTAAGCGCTGTCCTCTTGCTGGCCCGGGAAGTCAGAGGAGATCACATTCAGCGTCAGACGCCCTTGCAGAATATGGTCCAAGGTGGCCACTGTTCGCGCCAGCATCGCCGGGTGGGTTTCACCGCAGCGGATGGCCGCCAGCAAATTCATGTTTTTCGTTTGGTGTGCAACGGCTGCCACAAAACTCAGTGTGTCTTGCCCCACTTGGTAGGAGGAGGGACACAAGATGTTGCGGTACCCCAGTTCATCGGCTCGCGCCACGATGCGGCTGGTGTTGGCCCAGTTGCTGCGCAAGTCGCTGTCGGGGACACCCAAATACCGAAAATCATCCGAGCACAAAGGGGCAAACCAAGCCACCTCTGCCCCCTGAATGTCTTCCCCCTTGACGGGAACAATGCTCATGAACAGCTCCTTGTTGAATGTGTATGAATCATAAATGAATCCAGGCGAAGCCTGATTCGGGTTTCCCCGAGATCGGCCATTTATTTGTCATACTTGCGCCCATGCACGCTCCTCTCCCAGCCAAACCTTTGCCGGTGTACCTTCAAGTTGCCGAGTTGTTGGCCCGTCAGATCAAGGCGGGTTATTGGCACAGCGGCGAGCGCTTGCCCACCGAAGCCGAATTGGCCCAGACTTTGTCGGTGGCGGTGGGCACTTTGCGCAAATCGCTGGCTTTGCTGGAGGCGCAGGGGGTCTTGGAGCGCATCCAAGGCTCAGGCACTTACGTGCGTCAAATACACCATTCACAACAAATTTACGAATTGTTTCGGCTCGAGTTGATGGAGGGTCCAGGCTTGCCTACAGCGCACATTTTGGATGTGACTTTGCAGCAGGCGCCCATCGACCTTCTTGGCAAGGATCAGCAGAGCGCGCCGTGTTGGCGGGTTCGCCGCATGCGTTTTCTTAACCAGAAGCCAGCGGCATTGGAAGAGATCTGGTTTTCAGCCCGCCATTGCCTCGATTTGGATGTGCAGGATTTGGGGGATTCGATGTATTTGTTCTACCAACAGCGCTTGAACATCTGGATCGCAAGGGTGGAAGACCAAATCAGTGTGGCTGCAGCGCCGTCTTGGTCGGTGCCGCCCATCGGCTTGTTGGCGAATCAATCGGCAGGTTACATTGAGCGCCTGTCTTGGACGGCCAACAACGAGATCGCTGAATTTTCCAAAACCTGGTTTGATCCGCAGGTGTGCCGCTACACATCCAGGATGAGCCAATAAGGAGCGCTCAGCCCGGCTGCAGGGCGGCCAGCAATTCGGTTTCGATCTCGATCTGCGCCTTGTTGTGTTGCAACTTGGCCCCGCTGATCAAGAAACTGTCTTCCACACGCTCACCCAGGGTGCTGATTTTGGCCAGGCGCAAATGCAGACTGTGACGGGCCAGCACGCTGGCGATGCTGTAGAGCAGGCCGATGCGGTCGCTGGCCGAGATGCTCAGCAGCCAGCTTTGGGCCTTCTCGTCGGGGTCCAAGCTGACACGCGGGGTGATGGGAAAGCTTTTCACGCGGCGTGATACCCGGCCCCGCGTGGCGGGGGGCAGGGGGCCTTGTTTTTCCAGGGTGTGGGTCAAGCCCGACTCGACCATGCTGAGCAGTTCGCGGTAGTGCTCGGGCAGCATGTGCGTGACGATCTGGAAGGTGTCCAGTGCCCAGCCTGTGCGGGTGGTGTGGATCTTGGCGTCTTGGATGCTGAAGCCCGATTGGTCAAAGTGGCCGCAAATGCGGGCAAACAAATCGGGTTGATCGGGCGTGAACACCAGCACTTGCAGGCCTTCCCCCACGGGCGATAGGCGCGCGCGCACAATGGGTCTGGCGGGGCCTTCGATGGGCTTGGCCACGTGGCGTGACAGTTGGCGGGCATGCCAGGCGATGTCAGAGGCATCGTGGCGCATGAAGTAGCCCACATCGAGCGTGTCCCACAACGCTTTGTGGCCTTCAAAGGGTTCGCTGTGGCGCGCCAGATCGATCAAGGCTTCGCGCTTGCGCGACTCGACTTCTGCATTGGCGTCGGGGGCACGGCCGCCCAGCACGCGCAAAGTGGCCTTGTACAGGTCTTCGAGCAGCTTGCCCTTCCAAGCGTTCCACACTTTGGGGCTGGTGCCCCGGATGTCGGCCACGGTGAGCAAATACAGCGCGGTCAGATGACGCTCATTGCCCACGCGCTGGGCAAAGCGGCGGATGACTTCGGGGTCGCTCAGGTCTTCTTTTTGAGCCACATGGCTCATGGTCAGGTGCTCGCCTACCAAAAACTCGATGAGCTGAGCATCTTCTTTGTCCAGTTTGTGCTGGCGTGCAAAAGTGCGCACTTCGGCAATGCCCAACTTGGAGTGGTCGCCGCCCCGGCCTTTGGCGATGTCGTGAAACAAGGCTGCGGTGTACAAGATCCAGGGCTTGTCCCAGCCACCGGCCACTTGCGAGCAAAACGGGTATTCGTGCGTGTGCTCGGGCATGAAAAAGCGCCGCACATTGCGCAGCACCATCAGGATGTGCTGGTCCACCGTGTAGGCATGAAACAGGTCATGCTGCATCTGGCCCACAATGCGTCGAAACACCCAGAGATAGCGGCCGAGCACCGAAGTTTCGTTCATCAGGCGCATGGCATGCGTGACCCCTTGAGGCTGCTGCAAGATGTGCAAAAACGTTTGTCGGTTGACCGGATCGGCGCGAAAGCGCCCATTCATGATGGCGCGCACGTTGTACAGTGCACGAAGTGTGCGGGCTGACAAGCCTTTGACCCCTGGCGTGGCTTGGTACAACAAAAAGGTCTCGAGGATGGCGTGGGGGTGCTTTTGGTACAAGTCGTCACTGGCCACTTCGATCAGGCCCGCCTTTTCAAAAAAGCGCTCGTTCAGGGGCCGAAAATCGCTGATGGACTCACCCCGGTCGGCTTGCAAGCGGTCTTGGATGTTGAGCAGCAATATCTGGTTCAGCTGGGTCACGGCTTTGGCGGCCCAATAGTATTGGCGCATCAATTTTTCGCTGGCTCGCAGGGCCAGGCGACCCTCGGGCGTCACATCCGACGCGTAGCCAAAAGACTCGGCCACATTGGTTTGCAAATCAAACACCAAGCGGTCTTCGCGCCGCTTGGCGTGCCAATGCAAGCGTGCGCGGATCAGGCCCAGCAGCGCTTCGTTGCGTTTGATTTGCCGTGCCTCCAGGGGGGTGGCCAAGCCTTTGCGGGCCAACTCGTCCCAACTTTGGCCCAGGCCTGCTGCGCGGGCCACCCATAAAATCACTTGCAAGTCGCGCAAGCCGCCGGGTGATTCCTTGCAGTTGGGCTCCAGGGCGTAGGGCGTGTCTTCAAATTTGGTGTGCCGCTGGCGCATTTCGAGCGTCTTGGCCACCAAAAATGCCTGGGGGTCCATGGCCGACTGGTATTGATTTTGAAACGCTGTGAACAAGCTGGTGTTGCCCGTGACACGGCGCGATTCCAGCAGCGAGGTCTGCACCGTGATGTCTTTGGCCGATTCGGCCAAGCACTCGCTCAGCGTGCGCACACTGGCGCCGATTTCAAGGCCCGTGTCCCAGCAACTGCCAATGAAGCGCTCGAGCTGCGCCTGCAGTGCGGGCGATGTTTCGGGTGACTGGCCATTGGGCAAAAGCACCAAGACGTCCACATCGGAGTAAGGAAACAGTTCGGCCCGCCCGAAGCCCCCCACGGCCACCAAGCACACATCGGGGGCAAACCCAGCGTGCTGCCACAGATCAATCAAGAGGCCATCGGCCAAGATGGACAGTTGCCTGAGTGTTTGCTTGAGCCCACGGGCCACAGCACCGCTGTGCGCCAGACTGTTCAAAACGGCTGCTTTGTCGTGTTTGTAGGTCTCGCGCAGCTGGGCCAAGTCGGCCATGGTTTCCTGTTGGGCCAGTGGTTTCATTTCAAGCGGCGACTTTGTCGGTGATGAAAGTCGGGAGGGCAGGGCTGCCCGCCGACAGGGTCAACACCTCGTAGCCTGTTTCTGTCACCACCACCGTGTGCTCCCATTGGGCCGACAGCGAATGGTCTTTGGTCACAATGGTCCAACCGTCTCCCATTTCTTTGATGTCGCGCTTGCCTGCATTGATCATGGGTTCGATGGTGAAAACCATACCGGGCACCAATTCGACCAAGGTGCCAGGCTTGCCGTAGTGCAGCACTTGCGGCTCTTCGTGGAAGCCCCGTCCAATGCCGTGGCCGCAAAACTCGCGCACCACCGAAAAGCCGTGACCTTCGGCAAATTTCTGGATGGCGTGGCCAATGTCGCCCAAATGGGCGCCGGGCTTGACCTGTTCGATGCCCTTCCACATGGCTTCATAGGTCACTGTGGCCAAACGCTTGGCGGCAATGGAGGCCTCACCCACATGGAACATGCGGCTGGTGTCGCCATGCCAACCGTCCTTGATGGTGGTGATGTCGATGTTGACCGAGTCCCCTTTTTTGAGGGGTTTGTCATTAGGAATGCCGTGGCAAACCTGGTGGTTGATTGAGGTGCAGATGGACTTGGGGTAGGGCTTGTAGCCGCCCGGTGCATAGTTCAGAGGCGCCGGAATGCAGCCTTGCACATCGACCATGTAGTCGTGGCAGAGCTTGTCAATTTCGTTGGTGGTGATGCCAGGCTTGATGAAGGGCTCGATGTAATCGAGAACTTCGGAGGCCAGGCGGCAAGCCACACGCATGCCTTCGATGTCTTGGGCGGTTTTGAGGTTGATCGTCATGGTTCAGATTATCCCATTGAGACCTCGCAGGGTTTGTCGCCCTTGTCCATCGACCCGGTGTCTGGCCTGCTCTGGGAACGCCCCAAGGGCTGGACAGGGTTAACACGCATTCATGGCGGTATGAAAAATTTGTATTCTGTATACAGACATGCGCTCTCCACCTTTGCCCTTAACGTTGGTCCCAGATCTTGTGGAACAAATTTATGCGCGTTTGCTCGACGCCATCAGCGAGGGCGCACTGGCGCCCGGTGAACGCTTGACGCAAGAAGACTTGGCGCAACGGTTTGCCGTCTCAAGACAGCCTGTCTTGCAAGCCCTCCGATTGCTCAAAAAAGATGGTTTTGTCGAAGACGCCCCAGGCCGAGGCGTGCAAGTCACACCCCTCGATGTGAACTGGATTGCCCAGGTCTACCAAGTTCGCGGCAGCTTGGATGCTCTGGCTGTGCGTTTGGCCGCTGAGCGAGGCGCGAAAATCGATCCTGGGCTCTTGCGCCAAGGCCGATTGGCCCACCAAGCACGTGATGTGCAGGCCATGATTCAGGCCGATTTGGCCTTTCACCGAGCGGTATACCAAGCCTCTGGGAACGCCCTCATTGCGCAAAGCATTGCGCTGCACTGGCGCCATCTTCAGCGCGTGATGGGCGCCGTGCTGCAGTCCTCGCAGCAGCGCCAAACCGTTTGGGACGAACACGAAGCGATTGCCAATGCGCTCTGCGCAGCTGACGTCGACTTGGCCGTGCGCCTGGTGCAAGAACACGCCCACGAGGCCAGCGTGCAACTCACCGCCCGACTTTCCGAAAAAATTCAAAACCTCAAAACAGGAGCGCAAGCATGAGACTCACCCCTGAACAATTGGAACAGTTTGACCGAGAGGGTTATTTGTTTTTCCCCGGACTGTTCAGCCCCGAGGAGACCCAAAGCCTGACCGAGGCGGTGCCCGAGTTGTACAGCCGCCGAGAGGCCTACAACGTGCGAGAAAAAGGCAGTGACGCGGTGCGCACCAACTTTGCCGCCCACATGTACAGCGAGCCGTTTGCCAAGTTGGCCCGCCACCCCCGCATGATCGAGCCCGTACAAGACCTGTTTGGTGAAGCGCTGTACATGCACCAGTTCAAAATCAACGGCAAGATGGCTTTTGAGGGGGATGTGTGGCAATGGCACCAGGACTACGGCACATGGCTCAACGACGACATGATGCCCACCGAGCGGGCCATGAACGTGGCAATATTTTTGGACGATGTGAACCCCTTTAACGGCCCACTGATGTTCATCCCCGGCAGCCACAAGAAGGGCGTGGTCAAGGCCCAACACGACCTGTCGACCACCAGTTACCCGCTGTGGACGGTGGACAACGACCTGATCGCCCAGTTGGTGGAGCGGGCAGGCGGCAAAGACGGCGGCATCGTCAGCCCGACCGGGCCTGCGGGCTCGATGATTTTGTTCCACAGCTGTTTGGTGCATGCCTCGGCCAGCAATTTGTCCCCATGGAACCGGGTGAGCGTCTACCTGAGCCTGTGCGCGGTGTCCAACCACATCCGGCGCCACAAGCGTCCCGAATACATCGCACACCGCGACTTCACACCCATCCGTTGCCTGCCCGACGACTGCCTGGTCAACAGCTACCCGGTGGATCTGCCTTGGAAGGGCGGCATGCCCGAAAGTGCCCTGAAAACCTCGCTCGATGTTTTGAAAGAAGCCGCATGAACCTGCACGCTAAACTCTTGCAACGCGCCGCCGAAAACCGCCCCATCCGCATTGGCCTGATCGGGGCGGGCAAATTCGGCTCCATGTACTTGGCGCAGATTCCCCGTACCCCCGGCGTGCACCTGGTGGGCATTGCCGACCTATCACCCGACAACGCCCGCGCCAACTTGGCTCGTGTCGGCTGGGCGCCCGAGCGCCTCACCGCCACCAGCTTGGACGACGCCGTCAAAAACGGCACCACCCATGTGGGCGACAACTGGCAAAGCCTGGTCCGACATCCGGCGGTGGACGTGATCGTGGAATGCACCGGCTCCCCCCTGCATGCGGTGGACCACATTTTGGAGGCCTTTGCTCACCGCAAGCATGTGGTCAACGTGACGGTCGAGGCAGACGCTTTTTGCGGGCCCTTGCTGGCCACCCGAGCTCAGGCAGCGGGCGTGGTCTACTCATTGGCCTTTGGGGATCAGCCAGCGCTCATTTGCGACTTGGTGGATTGGGCCCGCACCTGCGGTTTTCCGGTGGTGGCAGCAGGCCGTGGACATAAATGGTTGCCGCATTTTGCCGAGTCCACCCCGGAGACGGTGTGGGGCTATTACGGTTTGACACCCGAGCAGGCCGAGCGCGGGGGTCTGAACCCGAAGATGTTCAACAGCTTTTTGGACGGCTCCAAGCCCTCGATCGAGAGCACGGCGGTGTCCAATGCCACGGGTTTGGGTGTGCCCAGCAACGGTTTGCTGTACCCGCCGGCCAGCGTGGAAGACATCCCCTACGTCACCCGCCCAATCGCGGAAGGCGGTGTGCTGGAGCGCAAAGGCATGGTCGAGGTGATCTCGAGCCTGGAGACCGATGGCCGCAAAATCCCTTACGACATCCGCATGGGCGTGTGGGTCACGGTGGAGGCGGAGACCGACTACATCAAAAACTGCTTTGAAGAGTACAACGCCCATACCGATCCTTCCGGCCGTTACTTCACGCTTTACAAGCGTTGGCACCTGATTGGCCTTGAAGTGGGGGTGAGCGTGGCGAGTGTGGCCCTGCGCAACGAACCCACGGGTGTGGCCATCGGCTGGAACGCCGACGTGGTGGCCACCGCCAAGCGCGACTTGAAGCCCGGCGACATGCTGGACGGCGAGGGCGGCTACACCGTTTGGGGCAAGTTGCTGCCAGCGGCCACCTCCAAGCGCATGGGCGGTGTGCCCTTGGGCTTGGCCCACGGCGTGAAGGTCCTTCGTCCCGTGGCCAAGGGCCAAAGCCTCAGCTGGGACGATGTGGCCATGGACACCACCACCCATGCCTACAACATTCGCCGCGAAATGGAAGCCCGTTCTGTGCTGGGTTAATGGCCCCTTGTTCAAGCGGCATGCAAAACCGTGCCGCTAGCGCAGCACGCCCTGGGGTGTCTTGAAAAAACACAGTGGTCAGATCCGTCCCTCAAGACATTTCATAAGGGTTTCCCCCGTTAAAATACCGCCTTTGCCGGTCAGCCCCAGTCAGCGGCCCCGGAACAACGGTATTCCGTCTCTTTACAAGGTCACCCCGTGTCCCTGCACATCACGACTTTTGAAGGCGCCAGCGCCCTCAGCGACTTTCGCATGGCCCAGCTTTTGCCACGTCTGGCTGAAATCTCGCCCCAGATCCAGGGCATTGCCGCCCGTTTTGTCCATCTCGTGGCCACCACGGCGCCTTTGGAGGACACCCAACACAACACGCTGGCGGCACTGCTGACCTACGGCGAGCCCTACGCCGGCCCCACCGATGGCCCTGTGATTGTGGTCAGTCCACGCATTGGCACGGTATCGCCCTGGGCCTCCAAGGCGACGGACATCGCCCGCAACTGCGGTTTTGCAGTGCGCCGGGTGGAGCGGCTGACGGAATACCGTTTGATACTGAAATCCGGCTTTTTCAGCAAGGCCCAATTGTCGGCCGAGCAACTGGCTCAAATGGCCGCCGTGCTGCATGACCGCATGACCGAATCGGCCATGACCAGCCGAGGCGATGCTGGCGCTTTGTTCACAGCACTCGAGCCCGCGCCCATGGCGCATGTGGATGTGCTGTCAGGGGGGCGCAGCGCGCTGGAGACGGCCAACAAAGACTGGGGCTTGGCCCTGGCCGACGACGAGATCGATTATTTGGTCCAGGCGTTCACGGGCCTTGCGCGCAACCCCACCGATGTGGAGCTGATGATGTTCGCGCAGGCCAACAGCGAGCACTGCCGCCACAAGATTTTCAACGCCGAATTCACCATCGACGGCGTGGCCCAGCCCAAGAGCCTGTTTGGCATGATCCGCAACACCCACCAGCACAGCCCGCAGCACACGGTGGTGGCTTATTCGGACAACGCATCGGTGATGGAAGGGCACACGGTAGAGCGCTTTGTCGCACGCAGGGCAGAGCAGGGCGCGGCTTACCAAGCCGAACAGGCCATTCACCATGTGCTCATGAAGGTTGAGACCCACAACCACCCGACGGCGATTTCCCCATTTCCCGGCGCATCCACGGGCGCAGGCGGCGAAATCCGCGATGAGGGCGCCACGGGCCGAGGCTCCAAGCCCAAAGCGGGTTTGAGTGGGTTTACCGTGTCGAAGTTGTGGGGTGGCTTGAGCGACCAGCCCGGCGGCAAACCCGAGCACATTGCCAGCCCCTTGCAAATCATGACCGAAGGCCCGCTGGGTGGCGCGGCCTTCAACAACGAATTTGGCCGCCCCAATTTGCTGGGCTATTTCCGTGAATACGAGCAGACCGTCGACGGCGTGGTGCGGGGTTACCACAAGCCCATCATGATCGCGGGTGGTTTGGGTCAGATCGACGCCGAGCAAACCAAAAAGATCGAATTCCCTGCGGGCAGCTTGCTGATCCAGCTGGGTGGCCCTGGCATGCGCATCGGCATGGGCGGCAGCGCGGCCAGTTCCATGGCCACCGGCACCAACGCAGCGAATCTGGACTTTGACTCGGTGCAGCGCGGCAACCCTGAGATCGAGCGGCGGGCGCAAGAGGTCATCAACCACTGCTGGGCACAAGGTGCGGCCAACCCGATTTTGGCCATCCACGACGTGGGCGCGGGCGGTTTGTCCAACGCCTTCCCCGAGCTGACCAACGACGCTGGCCGTGGCGCACGTTTTGATTTGCGTGCCGTGCAACTGGAAGAGTCCGGTCTGTCGCCCAAGGAAATTTGGTCGAACGAAAGCCAAGAACGCTATGTGCTGGCCATCGCGCCCGCGTCTTTGGACCAGTTCAAAGCCTTTTGCGAGCGTGAGCGTTGCCCGTTTGCCGTGATCGGCGTGGCCACCGAAGAGCGCCAACTGGTGCTGGAAGACAAAGGCCAAGAGCCGCCCGTGCGCAGCGCCGGGCCGTCCCAAGCAAGCACAGCCCCCTCGGGGGGCAGCGAACCCCACGAAGTGGGGAGCGTGGGGGTCGCAGTCAACATGCCGATGGATGTGTTGCTGGGCAAGCCGCCCAAAATGCAGCGCGACGTGACGACCGTGATGCGCCAATCGCCCGCCATGGATTTGACCGGCGTGAGCCTGCAAAAGGCCGTGATCGATGTGCTGAGCCACCCCACGGTGGCGTCCAAGCGTTTCCTCATCACCATCGGCGACCGCGCTGTCGGGGGGCTGACCCACCGCGATCAAATGGTGGGCCCTTGGCAAGTGCCTGTGGCTGACGTGGCCGTGACCCTGGCCGATTACGCCGGATTTGCGGGCGAAGCCATGAGCATGGGCGAGCGCACGCCGCTGGCCTCGCTCAACGCTGCAGCGTCCGGCCGCATGGCCGTGGCCGAGGCCATCACCAATTTGCTGGCCGCGCCGATTGAGTTGCCCCGCGTCAAGCTGTCGGCCAACTGGATGGCCGCCTGTGGCGAGCCGGGCGAAGACGCCGCGCTCTATGAAACTGTCAAGGCCGTGGGCATGGAACTGTGCCCGGCGCTCGACATCTCGATCCCGGTGGGCAAGGACAGCTTGTCGATGCGCACGCAGTGGACCGTACCGAAGGGCGATTCAAGTTCCGATGGTGAGACCCGCAAAGTCACCTCGCCCGTCAGCCTGATCATCACCGCCTTTGCCAGCTTGCCCGATGTGCGCGGCACTTTGACGCCGCAGCTGGACGCGCAAACCGATGACACCAGTTTGCTTTTGATTGACCTGGGCCAAGGCCTCAACCGCATGGGCGGTAGCGTCTTGGGCCAGGTGCTGGGTCAGTTTGGGGACAGCGTGCCTGATCTGGATGACCCGCAGGCGCTGGTCAACTTGGTCAAAGCCATCAACACCTTGCGTACCCAAGGCCAGATCTTGGCTTACCACGACCGCAGTGACGGCGGCTTGCTCGCGGCTGTTGCCGAAATGGCTTTTGCGGGCCATGTGGGTGTTGCGCTGAATGTGGACATGTTGGTGACCGAAGGCGACGGCATTACCGACAGCCGCGCCGACCACGGCGATGCCAAAAACTGGGCAGGCCAGGTCAGCGCCCGTCGCGACGAGCTCACACTCAAAGCACTGTTCAACGAAGAACTGGGCGTGGTGTTGCAGGTGCGCACGGCCGAGCGCAATGCGGTGCTGCAAACCCTGCGCGAATTTGGCCTGTCCAAGCACACACACGTGATCGGCAAAACCCGTCCAACACAATCGACCATTCAAAAAGGCGTGGGCGAACTCAGCATCTGGCGCGACACCAAGGAGGTGTTTGCTGCAAAACTCGAAGACCTGCACCAGGTCTGGGACAGCGTGAGCTGGAAGATTTGCCAGCAGCGCGACAACCCCACTTGCGCCGATGCCGAGCACGCTGGCGCTGGTCGCGCCGACGACCCCGGCATGCATGTGACGCTGAGCTTTGACCCGACCGATGACGTGGCTGCGCCATACCTGAACCTGTCTCGCCCCAAAGTGGCGATCCTGCGCGAGCAGGGCGTCAACTCCCATGTGGAAATGGCCTATGCCTTCCACATCGCAGGCTTTGAGTCGCACGACGTGCACATGACCGATTTGCAATCGGGCCGCGCCCACTTGGCCGATTTCAAAGGTCTGGTGGCCTGTGGCGGTTTCAGTTACGGCGACACCCTGGGCGCAGGCGTGGGCTGGGCCCGCAGCATCACCTTCAACCCCGCTTTGGCCGAGCAGTTCAAAGCTTTCTTTGGTCGTCTCGACACCTTCGGTCTGGGCGTGTGCAACGGTTGCCAGATGTTTGCCGAACTGGCCGACATCATTCCCGGTGCCGAGGCCTGGCCTCGTTTCACCACCAACCAGAGCGAGCGCTTTGAAGCCCGCCTGTCCATGGTCGAGGTGCTCGAATCGCCCAGTTTGTTCTTGCAAGGCATGGCCGGCAGCCGCTTGCCGATTGCCGTGGCCCACGGCGAAGGCTTTGCCAATTTCAAGCACCGTGGCGATGCGGGCCAAGCCATTGGTGCGATGCGCTTTGTCGACAACCACGGCCAAGCCACCGAACAGTACCCCTTCAACCCCAACGGCAGCGCAGGTGGTTTGACGGCGGTGACCACGGCCGATGGACGCTTCACAGCCATGATGCCCCACCCCGAGCGCGTGTTCCGCAACGTGCAAATGAGCTGGACACGTGGCGACGTCAATGCCACCAGCCCCTGGCTGCGCGTGTGGCAAAACGCCCGCCAATGGGTGGGTTGATCTGTCGCGCGCATGAAGTCCACCAACCCCGCCCAGTGGTTCCCGCCCTCGCAACTGGCTTATTACTTTGACCAGGGTGCCTGGTCACGCGGCACCACTTTGTATTTGCAAGACAAGGTCTTGTCCTCCCAGTTGTCACCCGACGGAGACGGCTGGCGCTTGCAAGGCCAAGTGCAAGGCAACGATGCGCAACCGTACTCGGTCAATGCCGAATTGCGCGTGAGTGCTGGGGGCAATTTGAGCGAGTGGCGCAGCGGCTGCACCTGCCCAGTGGGGCGTTACTGCAAGCATGGTGCGGCCCTGGGTATTTTGGCTTCGATGCAAGGTTTGGCCTTGCTCAACGATTGGGGTCCTGATGGCCCTTCGCTCGAAGTCCTGGAGCGGCGCTCTCAAATGGAAAAAGAGCGGGCGCTCAGCCAGGCAGAGTACCAGGTGCGCGATTGGCTCAACCGCCTGGAAAATGCCAATGGCCCTGCGGCCTACACTTTGCCCGGCACCACCCAAGACCAGTTTGTCTACAGCTTGTCCGTCGTGCAAACCGCCTACAAACCCGTGTTTCACTTGGCGGTGAAACGGGCCGCACAAAAACGCAACGGTGAATGGGGCAAAGCCAAAAAGCTGAGCAGTGAGCCTTCGGCGCACGACCCAATTTGGCAAACCAGCAGCCCGCTGGACCGTGATGTTTTTGACCTGCTCAAGGCCTGCCCGCCTTCCAGCAGCTTCAGCTCATATGGGTTTCAAAGCGAGGTCAAGCTGCACGGCATGCCTGGCCAGTTGTTGTTGCAGTTGTGCAGTCAAACGGGACGCTTGGTGTCTGGCGATGGCATTGCTTTGCAATGGCAAGACGCCCCTGAAACCTTGGTTGGGACATGGCGTGAAGTCCAGGGCCATGACCATGGGCCAGACGGCTGGCAGCTGAGCATGCAAGCGCAGCGCCAAGGTGTGGTGTTTGGTTTGAACCAGCCGCCATTTTTCATGGACACATTGCAGGGCCTTTGCGGTCCGCTGGACACGCAAGGCCTGAGTGCCAACGAGCTGCAAGTCTTGTCCAACTCGCCCGTGATGCCCGAGAGCGTGGCCTTCAAGTTTCAGAATCAATTGCTTGAGCGGCTAGGCCCTGTTCCTTTGCCGCCGGTGATCCAGCAGATGCCCGAAATCCGGGACGTCAAGCCCCGTGCGGTGCTCGACATTGCGCCTGTGCACCCCGCAGACCGAGGTTTGCAGGGCCTCTTCTTGGCTGAATTGTCATTTGACTACGACGGTCACTTTGGCTTCTGGCCTAACAACCAAAGCCGCGTGCTGGTGGGGCAAGGCAAACAAGCGCGCATGTTGCTGCGCGATCTCTCGCGTGAACGCGAAGCTTGGGATGCCGCTGCCGCCTTGGGGCTGGTCAATTTTGACGCCAACATGCTGATGCTGCCGCCAGCGCAATCTCAGCAGCTCTGGCTGGAGTGGGTGGAGAGCGACTTTGCACCTTTGCGCCAAGCGGGCCTGGAGGTGCATTTCATTTCAGGCGCCACGCCTTGGCTGCGTCGAGCCGATGATGTTCACATTGATTTGTCGGGGGATTCCGAAGCCCCTGACACCTCGCCTTGGTTCGATTTATCGCTGGGTATGGACATCGACGGTCAGCGGGTCAACATCTTGCCTTGGGTGCCTGCGATTTTGACGACCTTGGCGCAAATCACCAGTGCCACCGCTGAGGGTGAAAAAGCCACACTGCCGCCATTTCTGTACCTGCCCGACTTGAAGGGTGAGGGTTTCGTCAAACTGCCCACTGTGAAAATTGAGCCTTGGCTGAGCACTTTGATGGAGTTGGTGTCCGAGCGCGGTCGCGACTGGAGCGGGGATGGGCTGCGGCTGTCGCGCTTGGAGGCCCTGCGCACCGCGGCCTCTTTGGGCGAGGGCGTGGCCTGGGCCGGCGCACAAAGCCTGATGAATTTGGTGCAACAAATGCGTGGGCTTGACAGCTTGCCCGAAGTGCCTGTCCCAGCCACGTTGCAGGCGACCTTGCGGCCCTACCAACAGCAAGGCCTCAATTGGTTGCAGTTTTTGCGCACGCACCATCTGGCTGGCATTCTGGCCGACGACATGGGTTTGGGAAAAACCTTGCAAACGCTGGCGCATATCCTGACTGAAAAGGAAGCGGGCCGCCTTGTGCAACCTGCCCTGATCGTGGCGCCTGTGAGTTTGTTGGGCAACTGGCAGCGTGAAGCGGCCCGCTTTTGTCCAACGCTGCGCACCCACATTCACCATGGCCTGTTGCGGCATGAGACGGCACAAGACCTGAGTGGTTTTGACATCGTGCTCACCCCTTACTCTTTGCTGCACCGTGACCGCGAGCTGTGGATGGCCATCGATTGGCACCTGCTGGTGCTGGACGAAGCGCAAAACATCAAGAACGCCAACACCCACGCCGCTCAAACCGTGGGCGACATTCCGGCCACGCATCGCCTGTGCTTGTCGGGCACCCCCATGGAAAACCACTTGGGTGAGTTGTGGAGCCTGTTTCACTTTTTGATGCCCGGCTTTCTGGGCAGTCAAAAACGCTTTGGCGAGCTGTTCCGCAATCCCATCGAGCGCCAAGGCAACAGCGACAAGTTAGATCAGTTGCGCAAGCGCATCACACCCTTCATGCTGCGTCGAACCAAGGACGTGGTGGCCAGCGAGTTGCCGCCCAAGATCGAGACCCTGATGCCGGTGCCCCTGCAAGGCGCACAAGCCGATCTGTACGAGACCATTCGTCTCGGTATGGAGAAAACCGTGCGCGACGCCTTGAACACCCAAGGCTTGGCCAAATCGCAAATCACCATCCTCGACGCGCTGCTCAAGCTGCGCCAAGTTTGCTGTGACCCGCGATTGCTCAAAATGGGTTCGGCCAACCTGGTCAAGCCATCGGCCAAGCTGGAGCAGCTGCTGGACATGTTGCCCGAGATGGTGGCAGAAGGCCGCAAGATTTTGTTGTTCTCACAGTTCACCCAAATGCTGGGCTTGATCGAACAAGAGCTGCCGCGCCTGGGTATCCCTTGGGTCAAGCTCACGGGCCAAAGCAAAAACCGCGACGCCATCATTGACCAGTTCACCAGTGGGCAGGTGCCATTGTTCCTCATCAGCCTCAAAGCCGGGGGCGTGGGCCTGAACTTGCCGCAGGCCGACACCGTGATCCATTACGACCCTTGGTGGAACCCGGCTGTCGAAAACCAAGCGACCGACCGCGCTCACCGCATTGGCCAAACCCAAAGCGTGTGGGTGCTCAAGCTGGTCGCGCAAGGCACCATTGAAGAGCGCATGTTGGCTTTGCAGGAGCGCAAAGCACAGCTTGCTCAAGACATGTATTCAGGGGCTGTCCAGCGTCAAGAGCCGCTGTTTGGCGAGTCGGATCTGAACGAACTCTTCAAGCCGCTGGGATGATCCTTGGGACGCGGGAGTCCATCAGTGCAACCCAACCACCGGCCTTGATTTGTAAAACTGAATGGGGCTTTCCGGTACGGCGTTCAGCACCGACTTTTTGATCTTGCCCACCACGTGCATTTCGCACGGTTTGCAGTCAAAGCGAAGCGTGAGTTTTTCTTTGCCATTGATCAGTTGCATGGGCTCAGCCTTGACGGTGCCTTGCACGCCGGTCACACCTTTGGCTTGCTTGGGGCAAAGACTGAGGCTAAAACGCACGCAGTGCTTGGTGATCATCAGGCTGACTTCACCCAACTCTTCCTGGCTTTCATAGGCCGCATCGATGACCTTGACGCCGTGTTGGGCATAGAAGTCACGGGCCTTTTGGTTGAACACATTGGCCAAATAGGACAGAGTGTCTTCCGGGTAGGCCACGGGCGGCTCGACAGGCACCGCACGCGGCAGGCGGTGCAGGCCTTCCGCACGGGCGGCTTCCAGGGCTTGAACGGCGTCTCGGCGCAAGGCGTTGAGCTGGGAAGGCGGCACAAACCAAGGGCGAGGCAGGGCAACTTGAACATCCAGCGGCTCAAACAGGGTGTCACCCAGTTTGCCCAAGGCTGTTTTGAGTTTGTCTTCGGCTTGCGCCAGGTCTTTAGGCGCTTGCCAAACAACGGCCATTTGGGCAGAGCCGGTGTGGCCCGCTTCGTCGGTCAGCGTCAGTTGCAGGCCCTTGTCATTTTCGGCCAGCTGCATCCACACGCCCATGCGGCGCTCGGCAGACTTTTTGTCCAGCGTGCGCACCCAGCTCATGTCGCGGTTGCGGTTGACCTGAACGCCTTTGCGCAAGTCCTTGAAACCGTCCATCGGGTCTTTGGGATAAAGCTTCCACACGCCTTTGACCTTGGTGGCTTCAGCGCGGTTGATCTGCAGACCCACCAACTCCTTTTGCAGGTCGTAGTAGCACAGGCCGTCGCCGTTGTGCAGTGCTGTGGTCGCGTCGTCGGTGGTGATTTCAACGTGTTCGGGCGTGACTTTGCTGACCCAGCCAATGGGTTGACCAGGATTCTTGGGCGTGTCGAAGGCACCTATGTCGTCCTTGCGCCCTTGTACAAAATAGTCGGTGAACTCGCGGTTGAAGTTCTGGTTCGGGTCCGGCTCAAAGCTGAAGGTGCAACGGCCGTGTGAAGACGCCGCCAGTTCGGGGCGCTCGGCGAGCACCTCGTCAAACAATGTGCGGTAGTGGGCGGTGATGTTTTTCACATAGGCCATGTCCTTGTAGCGGCCTTCGATTTTGAAGCTGCGAATGCCCGCGTCCACCAGCGCACGGAGGTTGTCGCTCTGGTTGTTGTCTTTCATGCTCAGCACATGCTTGTCGTGCGCCACGATGCGGCCCTGAGCGTCTTTGACTTCGTAGGGCAGGCGGCAGGCTTGTGAACAGTCGCCCCGGTTGGCGCTGCGGCCGGTGTGGGCGTGGCTGATGAAGCACTGGCCACTGTAGGCGACACACAAAGCGCCGTGTACAAAAAATTCAATCACCGTGCGCTCGGTGTCGATCACGTCACGGATCGCACTGATCTGCGGCAGTGTGAGTTCGCGGGCGAGCACGATCTGGCTCAAACCTGCGTCTTGCAAGAACTTGGCTTTTTCGGGGGTGCGAATGTCGGTTTGCGTGCTGGCATGCAGCTGGATCGGCGGCATGTCGATCTCGAGCAAGCCCATGTCTTGGATGATCAGCGCGTCCACACCTGCGTCATACAACTGCCAAGCCAATTTGCGGGCACCTTCGAGCTCATCGTCACGCAAGATGGTGTTGAGCGTGACAAAGATGCGGCTGTGAAAGCGGTGCGCGTAGTGCACCAGCTTGGCGATGTCTTGAACCGAGTTGTCGGCCGTGGACCGCGCCCCAAAAGAAGGGCCACCAATGTAGACCGCATCGGCGCCATGGTTGATGGCTTCGATGCCGATGTCGAAGGTGCGGGCGGGGGCGAGGAGTTCGAGGTGGTGAGGCTGCATGGCCTGGGATTATCCCAGCTTGCTCGTTGATGTGCGAGCAAGCCAGATGCGGCGGGCACTGGCCGGGGCTCAGAGGCGCTTCGCTTTGCCACATCGCCCCGGCCAGTGCCCACCGCTTCAGGCGGTGATTCTGTGTTTGCAGGTCGGCGCTTCCGCGTCGAAGGAACATGTTGATCCACAAAGCCCTGACAGGGCACAGGTCGTCGACCGACCGGTGCTCGGATGCCCCAAGACACGCGTTCAAAAAGGATGGGCGCGGCCAGGGGCGTTGTGGCAAAGCGAAGCGCCTCTGAGCCCCTGGGCGCGCCCATGCCTTTTGACTACAGCGCCACTGCAACCCAACAACAAAAAACGCGACCGAAGTCGCGTTTTTCAGAGGCGCAAAGCACAGATCACTGGATCTTGGCTTTGGCGCGCAGGCCTTCCTGGAAAGCGCCGAGCTTTTGCTGTTGCAGCTGCTGCGAAATCTGGGGTTTGACTTCTTCCAGCTTGGGCAACTGGGCTTCGCGCACGTCATCGACGCGGATGATGTGAAAGCCAAACTGGCTCTTGACGGGCGCATCGGTCATTTGGCCTTTGGCCAGTTTGACCATGGCATCCGAAAACTCCGGCACATAACTGGCAGCAGCAGCCCAATCGAGGTCACCACCATTGGCGCCCGAGCCTGGGTCTTTGGAAGCTTTTTTTGCCAAGTCTTCGAAGCTGCCGCCTTTTTTGATGTCGGCAATCAGGGCCTTGGCCTCATCTTCTTTGTCCACCAAGATATGGCGGGCACGGTATTCCTTGCCCCCATTGGCTGCCGCAAATTTGTCGTATTCGGCTTTGATGTCCGCATCGGTGACAGGGTTTTTCTTTTGAAAGTCAGCAAACAGCTGGCGAATCAAAATCGTCTGGCGGGCCAATTCGAGCTGCGTTTTGTAGTCGTCACTGGCGTCCAAGCCGCGTTTGCGGGCTTCTTGCATGAAGACTTCGCGGGCAATCAACTCTTGCTTGATCTGGTCGAGCACTTCCGGTGTGACGGGGCGGCCGGACGCTTCGACTTGTTGCTGCAATGCTTTGACACGGGAAGAGGGCACAGGCTTGCCGTTGACCACAGCCAAATTTTGCGCGAGAGCGGGTACCGCCAGAATGGCCACCAATGCGGCGCTGAGCATTTGCTTTTTCATCGTTTTTTCCTCAATGACAGGGCGTCAAGTTCAGGTGAAGGGTTCACAAGGGTTCAAAAAAAGGGGTTGTCACCAGGGGCGACAACCCGATCAGATCAGTTCGATGGCCAAGGCGTGCAAGCCTTGGTCGATGAAATCTTGCAGCGCATCATACACAAGGCGATGGCGCTGGACGCGAGAGAGACCGCTGAACAAAGGGGATGCGATCGAAACCCGCATGTGGGTGCCTTGACCGCTGTCGTTGGCCCCCATGTGGCCGGCGTGCGCAGCACTTTCGTCCACCACCCGCAAGGCCGTTGGCTGCAGGCGTTCACTCAATCGGGCATGAATTTGTTCGCTCAATGGCAAAACGATGGTGTTCATGGTGTCTTGTCCTCGTCTTGGGGCAAATAACGTGAGATGTACAAGCCTTGCCCCAAGATGAACACCACCGGGAACGCATAGCCCCAAAGTTTGAAATTGACCCAGTCTTCGGTGCTGAAATAGTGCGCCACATAGCCGTTGATGGCGGCCATGAAGACACAGTACAGGATCCATGACAGGTTCAGGCGATGCCAGACGTTTGCTGGCAATTGCAATTGAGCCCCCAGCAGCATGTGCAGGAAATTTTTCTTCAACAGGCCGTGCGCCACCGCCAAGGCGATGGCCAAACCTGCGTACAACAAAGTGGGTTTCCACTTGATGAAGCGTTCGTCATGCAGCCCCAGCGTGAGGGCACCAAAACCCAGCACCAAGACCAAAGTGATCTTGTGCATGGTTTGCAGCTTGCCGTCCATTTTGTAAATGATCGCGGTTTGCAGGACGGTCGCACCCATCAGCACCGCCGTGGCGGTGTAGATATCGCCCATCTTGTAGGCACCAAAAAAAAGAAGAATGGGGAAAAAGTCGAGGAGAAATTTCATGGAATGGCAATGGAGGCGATGCAAGTGGCAGCGCGCAAATCGGTCAAGAAGGCTCGAAGTCTAACGAAGCGGAGTTCATGCAATAACGCAGGCCTGTGGGCGCAGGGCCGTCTTCGAACACATGGCCCAAGTGTGCGCCGCATTGGGCACACACCGTTTCCACCCGCCGCATGCCGTGGCTGGTGTCCACGCGCTCTTCGATGGCGCCGTCAGCGCTGGCCCGTGAAAAGCTGGGCCAGCCGCATCCCGCGTCAAATTTGGTGTCCGAATTGAAAAGCTCTGCATCGCAGCAAATGCAGCGGTAAATGCCCTTGGCCCAATGGCCTTCGTATTTGCCGGTGAAGGGTCGCTCGGTGGCGGCTTGTCGCGTCACAGCATAGGCCACCGGCTCCGCGTTTTTAGCGGCCAGAAGTTCGCGCCACTGCGCGTCAGTTTTTTGGATTTTGGTCATGATGAACAGCTGATTTCCAGGTGGCCCGCCCAATCGGGCGGCAAGTCGGCATAGGCCTCAAAGCCAGGATGCTCGTCGAAGGGAGACTGTAGCAAGTTGTGCAAGCGGTCGATTTCTGAAAAGTCACCCGCCTTGGCTTGACGGATCGCCACCTCGGCCAAGTGGTTGCGCAGCACAAACTTGGGGTTGGTGTGCAGCATGTGCGATCCCATGCGCGCCAAGTTCGCGTGCCCAGCCCGCGCTGTGTAGCGCTCCAACCAAGCCAGCAGGCGAGGGCGGTCCAAGACCCCATCGGTCACGGGGCTCCAGCCCGCATCGGTCAGTGTGGCGGCCTGCGATTGGCGCACCACCGCTTGACTCAGTTGCCGCCAAAACAAGGTGAAATCCACCTTTTCGGACGCCATGAGCTGCATCAAATCCTCGACCAAGGTCCAGTCGGCTTCCCGCTCGGACTCGGGGGCCAAGTCGTCGGTCAGGCCCAACTTGGCCCGCATCGCATCGCCCAGGAAGCGAGGGAACAGGGTTTTGTAGCCCTCCAGCACCTGAAGGGTCATGTCCTGGTCGTCGATCAAAGGGGCCAAGGCCTGGGCCAAACAATACAGATTCCAGTAAGCCACATTGGGTTGCCGCCCGTAGGCGTAGCGCCCCTGGTGGTCCGAGTGGTTGCAGATGTGGCCGGGGTTGAAGGCGTCCATGAACTGGAAGGGGCCGTAGTCGATCGTCAGACCCAGCAGGCTCATGTTGTCGGTGTTCATCACGCCGTGGCAAAAGCCCACGGCCTGCCACTGCGCCAGCAGTTGGGCGGTGCGCTCTTGCACCACATCGAGCAAAGCCGCGTGAACATTGCCTTGCCACAGAGCCGCCCGATCGTGGCATTCGGGCAGATGGTGGGCGATGGCGTGGTCGGCCAATGTCCGCAGGCTGTCGGTGTCGCCTTGCGCCGAAAAATGTTCAAAGTGGCCAAAGCGTAAAAAGCTGGGGGCGACGCGGGCCACGATGGCGGCGCTTTCTACTTCTTCGCGGCGCACCGGTTCGGGCGAGGCCACCAGGCACAGGGCGCGGGTGGTGGGAATGCCCAGGCCCTGCATGGCTTCGCTGCACAAATACTCACGGATGCTTGAGCGCAGCACGGCTCGTCCATCACCGCCGCGCGAATAAGGCGTTCGGCCCGCGCCTTTGAGCTGAATTTCTTGAGGGCCTTGATCGGAGGCGGCTTCGCCCAGCCAGATGGCCCGCCCGTCACCCAACTGACCTGCCCATTGACCAAATTGATGACCGCTGTACACCGTGGCCAAGGGCTGGGAGCCGGCCATCAGGGCATTGCCTGCAAAAGCTTGCAGGTGATCGTTGTCAAAAAGTGCGTCGGGCCAACCCAGTTCGTTGCGCAACGCGCCATTGCGCGCAGCCCAGTAGGGCGCCGCCACCGGTGTGGGCCGCAGAGGTGTGAAAAACCGTGGCCCCAACTGGGTCAGGCGGTGAGTCCACGCCAGCACAGGCGTATTGAGCGGGGCGTTGGCAGGGGTTTCCGAAGGGGCATATGACATCTCCACATTGTCACGTCCTTGACAAGGACCCGGGGTTTTGCGGGTTTTTGAGCAGGAACAGGCCGCTGTTCAGGCGCTTGTGGGGTGCACAATGATCTGCTCATTGCCCCTTTATTCTTTGGAGACCAACCCATGCTGGGATTGATGCAACAGCGCTCATTGCTGATTTCTTCGTTGATCGACTTTGCCGAAAAGCACCATGGTGACAGCGAGGTGGTCTCTCGGCGGGTGGAAGGTGATATTCACCGCAGCAATTGGGCCCAGGTCGCGCAACGTTCGCGCCAAGTGGCCAACGCACTGGATGCGCAAAAGGTGTCCCAAGGCGCGCGCATCGCCACCTTGGCATGGAACGGCTACCGTCATTTGGAGTTGTATTTCGGCGTCAGCGGCTCGGGCCGTGTTTTGCACACCATCAACCCCCGATTGCACCCTGAGCAAATGGCCTGGATTGCCAACCATGCCGAAGACCAAATTTTGTGCTTCGACATGACGTTTTTGCCCCTGGTTCAAGCCCTGCATGCGCATTGCAAAACCGTCACCCATTACGTGGCTTTGTGCGATGCAGACCAATTGCCTGCCGACACCGGCATCCCCAACCTGATGAGCTATGAAAGCTGGATGGGCCAGCAGCCCGACACCTACACCTGGCCGCAGCTCGACGAGAACACCGCCTGCAGCCTGTGTTACACCAGTGGCACCACGGGCAACCCCAAAGGGGCTTTGTACAGCCACCGATCTACCGTGCTGCACGCTTATGCCGCCGCCTTGCCAGACTCCATGTGCATCTCGGCGCGCGATGCCATCTTGCCCGTGGTGCCCATGTTCCACGTCAACGCCTGGGGCATTCCCTACAGCGCTGCCATCGCGGGTGCCAAACTGGTGTTCCCCGGCCCGGCACTGGACGGCAAGTCGGTATACGAATTGATCGAGGCCGAAGGCGTGACCTTTGCCGCGGGTGTGCCCACCGTGTGGCAAATGCTGCTGGGCCACATGAAGCCCGCAGGTTTGAAGTTCAGCCAGCTCAACCGCACGGTGATCGGCGGATCGGCTTGCCCACCCGCCATGATCGACGCGTTCCGTGAGGACTACCAGGTGGACGTGCTGCACGCTTGGGGCATGACCGAGCTGAGCCCCTTGGGCACCGTCTGCACCTTGAAAAACAAGCACCTGAGTTTGCCCGCCGAGCAGCAAATGAAGTTGCGCCTGAAGCAAGGCCGCTGCATTTTTGGCATCGACATGAAAATCGTCGATGACAAGGGCACGGCTTTGCCGCATGACGGCAAGTCCGCGGGCGACTTGTTGGTCAAAGGCCCTTGGGTGATCGCCTCCTATTACAAACAAGAGGGTGCAAGTCCTTTGGTGGACGGTTGGTTTCCCACGGGCGATGTGGCCACCATCGATGCCGATGGTTTCATGCAGATCACTGACCGTAGCAAAGACGTCATCAAGTCGGGTGGTGAGTGGATCAGTTCCATCGACATCGAAAACATCGCCATGGCCCACCCCGCCGTGGCCATGGCCGCTTGCATTGGCATGCGCCACCCCAAGTGGGATGAAAGACCCATTGTCTGTGTCGTCAAAAAACCGGGCGCCGAGGTCAGCCGGGATGCGCTGCTGGCTTTTTACGAAGGAAAAACCGCCAAATGGCAGATTCCTGACGACGCGGTCTTTGTTGACGCCATTCCTTTGGGGGCCACCGGCAAGATGCTCAAGACCCGTTTGCGCGAGCAATTGGCCGATTACGTGTTGCCCGGTCTGTGACGGTTTCGGCCCCTGCGACCTGACCGAGTCGCGTGGGCGATACGTCTTAGGGGCAAACCCGGAGCAGTCCCTGGAACCGTTGCGGGTAACCTGAACTTGTTTTGTTTTACAACGCTGGAGACCTTGAATGAAATTCGCAACACGTTTGATCACCGCAGCCGTTTTGGCCGCCTGTTCCATGGGGGCTTTTGCCCAAAAGGGTGAGACCGTCAAAATCGCCCACATCGATCCTTTGTCTGGTTTGATGGGTCCCGTGGGCAGCAACCAGCTCAAGAGTTTCCAGTTTTTTGCGGAAAAATTCAGCAAAACCAATCCGGCTGGCGTCAAGTTCGAGATGGTGTCTTTTGACAACAAACTCAGCCCTGCTGAAAGTTTGAACGCGCTCAAGGCCGCCATGGACCAAGGTGTGCGCTACATCGCTCAGGGCAACGGCTCATCGGTGGCCGGGGCCTTGATCGAAGCGGTCAACAAACACAACGAGCGCAATCCTGGCAAGGAAATCATTTTCCTGAACTACGCCGCGGTGGACCCGGACTTCACCAACAGCAAGTGCAGCTATTGGCACTTCCGCTTTGATGCCGACACCTCGATGAAGATCGAAGCCATGACCACCTTCATGAAAGACGACAAAGACGTCAAGAAGGTCTACCTGTTCAACCAGAATTACTCGCATGGCCAGCAAGTGGCCAAATTTGCCAAGGAAAACCTGGCGCGCAAACGCTCCGATGTCCAAATCGTGGGTGAAGACTTGCACCCCCTGGCCCAAGTGCGCGATTTTTCGCCCTACATCGCCAAGATCAAGGCTTCCGGCGCTGACACGGTGATCACGGGCAACTGGGGTTCTGACCTGTCCTTGCTCGTCAAGGCCGCCAACGAAGCGGGCTACACCGGTAAGTTTTACACCTACTACACCGGCGTGACGGGCACCCCCACAGCGCTCGGCACCAGTGGCGCTGGCCGGGTTTACCAAATTGCCTACAACCACTACAACATGGGTGGTGACATCGGCAAGTGGATGGGCGAGTTCAAAACCAAATTCAACGACGACTTTTACACCGGCTCGGTGATTTCCATCTTCAATGCACTGGGTGAGGCCATGGCCAAAGCCAAGTCCACAGAACCTGCCAAGGTCGCGGCTGCCTTGGGCGGCCTCAAGTACAAGAACTTCAACGGTGAAGTGGAGATCCGCAAGGCCGACCACCAGTTGCAGCAGCCTTTGTACATGACGGTTTGGCAAAAAACCGACAAGAAGTACCCCTACAGCCCTGAAAACACCGGCATGACTTTGGCCCCTGTCAAAGAGTTCCCTTCCTACGTTTCCAGCACGCCCACCAGCTGCCAGATGAAGCGCCCAGGCTGATCCTGGGGTTTGCCTGAGGGCAAAGAGGCCCGATGACAAATTGTTGTCGGGCTTTTTTTTGAATGTTTCATTTTTTGTCTTGGCGTTGACCCCGTCAACCCGCTTTCGGTAACGCAGTTAGGCTGAGATACAGCCTGGAAAGTTTTTATGGAGTTTTTCATCATCTCCATGCTCAACGGCCTCAGTTACGGGCTGTTGCTGTTCATGCTCAGCTCCGGGCTGACGCTGATTTTCAGCATGATGGGCGTGCTCAACTTTGCACACGCCAGCTTTTACATGGTCGGCGCCTATTTCGGATACACCCTCACCGGGTGGATCGGTTTTTGGCCTGCACTGGTGGTGGCCCCCCTCTTGGTGGGCGCGTGCGGTGCTGTGTTTGAACGCGTGACTTTGCGCAAAGTGCACCCTTTTGGCCATGTGCCTGAACTGCTGGTGACTTTTGGCTTGTCTTATGTGGCCCTGGAGTTGGTCCAACTGGTCTGGGGACGCACTGCGGTGGACTTCCCGCCGCCCGAGATCTTGCGCAGCTCAGCCTTCACATTGATCAACCATTCGGTGCAAGGTCTGTCGCTGGTTTGGGGCGCTGCGCCTGCAGACCTGTGCAGCGCCGCCGATGCCGCCATCCGCGTGGTGTGTTCGCCGTTTCCGGCCACGCGCGGGTTCATGATGCTGGTGGCGCTCCTCATGCTGCTGTCTTTGTGGCTCTTGCTCACCCGCACCCGCATCGGCTTGGTGATTCAGGCCGCCTTGACCCACCCTGAAATGGTGGAGTCTCTGGGCCACAACGTTCCGCGCGTCTTCATGCTGGTCTTCGGTGCTGGCACGGGCCTGGCCGGTTTGGCGGGCGTGATTGGCGGCAGCACCTTTGTGACGGAGCCCGCCATGGCGGCCACCGTAGGGTCGGTCATTTTTGTGGTGGTGGTGGTCGGCGGCATGGGCTCGCTGTCTGGCGCATTTTTGGCTTCGGTGCTGATTGGTGTCATCCAGACCTTTGCGGTGGCCATCGACTACTCGTTCCTGACACTCGCCAAAGACATGGGCTGGGCTTTGTCCGCCGCCACCCAGGAAAACTCGTTTGCCAAGCTCACGCTGTCTCAGGTGGCGCCCATCTTGCCCTACCTGTTTTTGGTACTCATCCTGATCTTCCGGCCCAAGGGTCTTTTGGGCACACGCGAGGGTTAAGACATGGCTGCTGTTTACAAATTCAAACCTTACAACGTGGGCCGCTGGGTCATTTGGGGCCTGTTTGCCTTGGTGTTGGTCCTTGCGCCGTTGGTTTTTACCAGCAATCTGTCGGTGACCATGTTGGCGCAGATGGGCATTGCCATCATCGCCTGCCTGTCCTACAACATTTTGTTGGGGCAAGGCGGCATGCTGAGCTTTGGCCATGCGGTCTATACCGGCCTCGGCTCTTACATGGCGATCCATGCACTCAATGCCGTGAGTGGCGGCAAGCTGCACATTCCCGTGAGCCTGTTGCCCATCGTGGGCGGTGTGGCGGGCATGGGCTTTGCCGTGTTGCTGGGCTGGGTGACCACCCGCAAATCGGGCACGCCTTTCGCCATGATCACCTTGGGCGTGGCCGAGTTGGTGTTTGCCATGTCGCTCATGTTCTCGGAGTTTTTCGGGGGCGAGGCGGGCGTTTCTGGCAACCGCGTGGCGGGTGAGGCCTTTTTCGGCATCAACTATGGACCCCAAATCCAGGTCTATTACCTGATTGCCGTGTACACGTTTGTGAGCGTTGCCCTGATGTTCGCCTTCACGCAAACACCACTGGGCCGCATTTTGAATGCGGTGCGCGACAACCCTGAACGCGTGGAGTTCATCGGCTACAACACGCAGCGTGTGCGCTACATGGCTTTCATCATCGCGGGCTTTTTTGCCGGTATCGCGGGAGGCTTGGGCGCCCTGAACTTTGAAATCGTGACCGCCGAGGTGGTGGGGGCAGGGCGCTCGGGCGCTTATTTGTTGTTCACCTTCTTGGGAGGCGCCACCTTTTTCTTTGGCCCCATCATCGGCGCGATTTTGATGATCATCGCCTTTGTGCTGTTGTCCGAGTTGACCAAGGCCTGGCTGCTGTACCTTGGTTTGGTGTTCCTCTTCATGGTCATGTATGCGCCTGGTGGCATCGCCAGTTTGATCATGATGAACCTGCGGGTGGCCAAGTTTGGCAAATTGCGCCAGATCTGGACCAGTTATCTGGGGCTGGGTCTGACCGCCATCGTCATGCTGGCGGGCGCAGGGGCCATGATCGAGATGGTCTACCACCTGCAGCTCAACACCGCCTTGGGTGACACGGTCAAATTCATGGGCGCCACCTTGAACGCCAAGAGTTTGGACAGCTGGTTTGGCTCGGCATTTGTGATGTTGACGGGCCTTGGCTTGTTTGAATTGGCGCGCCGTCAGTTCGCCCGTGACTGGGGCGAGATTCAGACCGACATTGAAAAAGAAATCAAGCGCCGGGAGACCGCAGTATGAGTACCTACGCACTTGAGCTGAAAGACGTTCGAAAGAACTTTGGCAAAACAGAAATCATCCGGGGTGTGAACCTCGCCGTGTCTCCCGGTGAACGGGTGGCGGTGATTGGCCCCAACGGCGCGGGTAAATCCACCTTGTTCAATCTGATCAGTGGCCGCTTTGGCCCGACCAGTGGCGATATTTTGTTGAATGGCCAAGCCATCCAGCACAAAACGCCCTACGAGATCAACCGCATGGGGCTTTCGCGCAGCTTTCAGATCACCAACATCTTCCCCAAGTTGAGTGTGTTTGAAAATTTGCGTTGCGCTGTGCTGTGGAGCCTGGGCTACAAATACACCTTCTTCAAGTTTTTGTCGGGCCTGAAAGATGCCAATGAGCGCACCGACCAGTTGCTGGAAATGATTCGCTTGGACAAAAAGCGCGATGTGTTGGCGGTGAACCTCACCTATGCCGAGCAAAGGGCTTTGGAAATCGGTGTGACCATTGCCGGGGGCTCGGATGTGATTTTGCTGGACGAACCCACAGCGGGCATGAGCAAGAGTGAAACATCGCGTTTCATTCAGTTGATCAAAGAAGTCACGGTGGGCAAAACTTTGCTGACGGTGGAGCACGACATGGGGGTGGTGTTTGGCTTGGCCGACAAGATCGCGGTGGTGGTCTATGGCGAGGTGATTGCGTTTGACACCCCGGAGGCTGTGCGGGCCAACGCCAAAGTTCAAGAAGCCTATCTGGGCTCATCGGTTGCAGACAGCCAAGCGGGAGGCCATTGATGTTGACGATAGACAATCTTCACGCTTACTACGGCAAAAGCCATGTCTTGCATGGTGTCGGTTTTGAAGTCGGCCAGGGCGAGATTGTGGCCTTGCTGGGTCGCAACGGTTCGGGCCGCTCCACCACGGCCAAGGCCATCATGGGCTTGGTCGAGTGCCAAGGCCGCATTGACTGGAAAGGCCAGTCGATTCAAGGAAAAAAAGCCTACGAAATCGCCCATCTGGGTTTGGGCTATGTGCCTGAAAATCGCGACATTTTCCCCAAACTGACGGTTCATCAAAATCTGCAACTGGGACAAAAGCGCAGCGGCAAACCTGGCCGCTGGTCCTTTGACGACATGTTCGCCATGTTCCCCCGACTCAAAGAGCGTGAGCACACCGAGGCTGGTGTTTTGTCGGGTGGCGAGCAGCAAATGCTCACGCTTTGCCGCACGCTGATGGGCGACCCCGACCTCATCATCATCGATGAGCCGACCGAGGGCCTGGCCCCCAAAATTGTGGAGTTGGTCGGTCAGTACCTGAAAAGCTTGAAATCCAAAGGGGTCTCGGTTTTGCTGATTGAGCAAAAGCTGACGATCGCCATGAGCATTTCCGACAGGGCCTTGGTCATGGGCCACGGCTCGATTGTTTTCCAGGGCACCCCCGACGATTTGCGTGCCAACACGTACATCCGCAAGGAGTGGCTCGAGGTCTGACAGTACCGGGCTTGGGGTCTGGCTTTGCGCTGTCGAAAGCGCGTCTCTAGAGAGACAAAATTTTGTGATGCGGCGCTTGATTTGTGTCTACAATCACAAAAAACGAACGGTCGTTCTATTTTAATTTTTCACGCAAAGGAGGTCCAGCATGACAGCTGAATACAAAGTCCACGGCGATGTGGCGGTCATCACCATGACGAACCCGCCGGTCAACGGATTGGGATTGTCCACCCGCATCGGCATCACCGATGGGCTGGAAAAAGCCAACAACGATTCGGCGGTCAAAGCCATTGTCATCACGGGTGGTGGCAAAGCCTTCTCTGGCGGTGCCGATATCCGTGAATTCGGTTCGCCCAAAGCGATCCAGGAACCCAATTTGCTGAGCGTGATCCGCGCTTGCGAGAATTCGGCCAAACCCGTTGTGGCGGCCATCCACTCCGTTGCCATGGGTGGTGGTCTGGAATTGGCACTGGGCTGCCACTACCGCATCGCCGCGCCTGGCACTTCGATTGCCTTGCCTGAAGTGAAGCTGGGCTTGATTCCTGGTGCAGGTGGCACGCAGCGCCTGCCTCGCGTGATCGGCGTTGAAGCCGCCCTGAACATGATTGTCAGTGGTGAAGCCATCAAGAGCGAAATGCTGGCCATGTTGCCCGGTCAAAAGCTGTTCGATGCCATGGCCCAATCGGCTCAAACCTTGCCTGAAGAAGCCTTGGCGATGGCCCGCAAAGTCGCTGGTGCTCACGCAGAAGGTGCGCCTTTGCCCTTGGTGCGCAATTTGCCATGCAAACACGTTCAGGGGGATGCCTACTTCCAATTCGCCCGCAACATGGCCAAAGGCATGGCCAAAAACCTGCCTGCGCCGGTCAAATGTGTGGATGCCGTGGAAGCGGCCACCAAGAAGAAGTTTGAAGACGGCATGGTGTTCGAGCGTGACATTTTCATGAACCTCATGTTGACGCCAGAGAGCCGCGCTCTGCGCCACATCTTCATGGCCGACCGTGCAGCCAGCAAGATTCCGGACGTGCCAGAAGATACACCGAAGCGGGACATCAAGAGCATCGCCGTCATCGGTGCAGGCACCATGGGCGGTGGCATCTCGATGAACTTCTTGAACGCCGGCATACCCGTCAAGATGTTGGAGATGAAACAAGAAGCGCTGGACCGGGGCGTGGCCACCATTCGCAAGAACTATGAGGCGCAGGTCAAAAAAGGCAAGCTCAAGCCGGAGAAGTACGAAGAGCGCATGGCCTTGTTGAGCACCACGCTCAGTTACGATGACATTGGCCAAGCGGACTTGGTGATCGAGGCGGTTTTTGAGGAAATGGGCGTGAAAGAAGCCGTCTTCAAAGAACTGGACCGCGTGATGAAGCCGGGTGCCATTTTGGCTTCTAACACCTCCACCTTGGATGTGAACAAGATTGCCAGCTTCACCCAACGTCCCCAAGACGTGGTGGGCATGCACTTTTTCAGCCCCGCCAACGTGATGAAGCTGCTGGAAGTCGTGCGTGGCGCTCAGACCGGTAAAGATGTCTTGGCCACCGTGATGGCCATTGGCAAAAAAATCAAGAAGACCTCCGTGGTGTCAGGTGTTTGCGATGGCTTTATTGGCAACCGCATGATCGAGCAGTACAGCCGCCAAGCCGGTTTCCTGATCGAAGAAGGTTGCACACCCGCACAAGTGGACAAAGCCGTTGAAAAGTTTGGTTTTGCCATGGGCCCCTTCCGCATGGGCGACTTGGCGGGCAACGACATTGGCTGGGCGATCCGCAAGCGCCGCTACACCGAAAAACCCAACCTCAAGTACAGCAAAACCGCGGACTTGCTGTGCGAGATGGGCCGTTACGGTCAAAAGACGGGCGCAGGCTGGTACGACTACCAAGCCGGCAAGCGCGATGCGATCCCCAGTGCTGTGGTGGTCGAAATGATCGAGAAGCACCGCGCCGCCATGGGCATCACACCCCGCAAAATCTCGGACGAAGAAATCGTGCAGCGTTTGGTCTTCTCCTTGGTGAACGAGGCTGCACACATCCTGGAAGAGGGCATTGCCAGCAAGGCCAGCGACATCGACATGGTCTACCTGACCGGTTATGGCTTCCCGCTCTGGCGCGGTGGCCCCATGATCTATGCGGACACTTTGGGCCTGTTCAACGTGGCCGAAGCCATGAAACGATTTGCCAAAAATCCGCATGACGATGCCCAGTTTTGGCAACCCGCGCCCTTGTTGGCACGCTTGGTGGCTGAAGGCAAGACATTCAACTGATTTTTTAATTTTCGAGTGGGCGAACCTTCGGTTGGTCCCTCCCCTGAAAGGTTTTCATCATGACGAATGTAGTCATCGTATCTACCGCACGCACCCCCCTGGCCAAGAGCTGGAAAGGCGCTTTCAACAT
This sequence comes from Limnohabitans sp. DCL3, assembly GCF_048019295.1. Classification (GTDB taxonomy): domain Bacteria; phylum Pseudomonadota; class Gammaproteobacteria; order Burkholderiales; family Burkholderiaceae_C; genus Limnohabitans_A. The sequence goes on from NZ_CP171842.1 coordinate 1,488,182, forward strand.
GACGCATGGCGCCACACTGGGCGGTCACGCCGTGCAGCACGCTGTGGCTCGCGCAGGCATTGACGCCGCCGAAGTCGAAGACGTGATCATGGGGTGCGCCACACCCGAAGGGGCCACGGGTGCCAACATCGCACGTCAGGTGGCGCTCAAGGCCGGTTTGCCCATTTCGGTGTCGGGCATGACCGTGAACCGTTTTTGCTCTTCTGGCTTGCAAACCATCGCGCTGGCTGCGCAGCGCATCATGGCCGGTGAAGGGCAAGTCTACGTGGCAGGTGGCGTCGAAAGCATCTCCTGTGTGCAGCAAGAAATGAACACACACATGCTGCAAGATCTGGCCTTGGCCAAACAAAAACCAGAGATCTACTGGAACATGTTGCAAACTGCCGAGCAAGTGGCCAAGCGCTACAAGATCGGCCGAGATGTGATGGACGCTTATGGCGCAGCCAGCCAGCAAAAAGCCTGCGCTGCGCAAGCGGCGGGTTTGTTTGACGCAGAAATCGCCCCCATCACCGTGACCCAAGGCGTGATTGACAAGGTCATGGGCTTGACCACCAAGCAAGTGACCGTGAGCGTGGATGAAGGCCTGCGCGAAGGCACCACGGTTGAGGGCATCAGCGGCTTGCGTTCTGCCTTGCCAGGTGGTCTGGTCACGGCAGGCAATGCCAGCCAGTTCTCCGACGGTGCTGGCGCTTGCGTGTTGATGGACGAAAAACTGGCCGAGCAGCGCGGCTTGAAGCCCCTGGGTCGATTCCTCGGTTTTGCCGTGGCCGGTTGCGAGCCCGATGAAATGGGCATTGGCCCGGTGTACGCCGTGCCCAAAGCTTTGGCACGTTTGGGCCTCACGGTCAACGACATCGACTTGTGGGAACTCAATGAAGCTTTTGCCGTGCAGGTGCTGTACTGCCGCGACAAGCTCGGTATTCCGGCCGATCGCCTGAACGTCAACGGCGGCGCGATTGCCGTGGGTCACCCCTACGGTGTGTCGGGCCAACGCCTCACGGGCCATGCCCTGATCGAAGGCAAGCGCCGTGGTGCCAAGCGCGTGGCGGTGACCATGTGCATTGGTGGCGGCATGGGTGCTTGCGGCATTTTTGAAGTGCTGTGATGCGCAAGCGCGTTGATGCCTGATCAACGCGAAGGGCGGCTGGCTTGTGCCTGCCGCCTTTTTTTATGTTTTGAATCTGGATGAGTGTCATGAGCCTGCGTCCCACCGTTGATTTTTTGCTGCACGACTGGCTGAAAGTCGACAGCCTGCAAAGCCGCGCGCGCTTTGCCGACCACTCGCGTGAAACTTTTGACGCGGTGCTCGACACCTGCGAGCGCATCGCCCGCGAAAAATATGCCCCCTTCAACCGCCTGGTGGACACCCAAGAGCCCCACTTTGATGGCGAAAAAGTCATCCTGCCCCAGGCCACACACGACGCGTACAAGGCCTATGCCGAGTCGGGCATGCTCAGCGCCGCACAAGACTACGAGATCGGCGGCATGCAACTGCCCTACACGGTCGAAGCCGCCGCCAACGCGTTTTTTGCCATGGCCTCGGTCAGCATTGGCTCGGGCATGCTCACCAGCGGCAACGCCAATTTGCTCATGGTGCACGGCACCGATTTGCAAAAGCAGGTGTTTGCGGCCAACGAATTCTCTGGGCGATTCTCTGGAACCATGTGCTTGTCTGAGCCCCAAGCGGGCTCGTCGCTGAGCGACATCACCACCCGCGCCACACCCGATGGCGAGGGCTTTGAGGCCGACGCTTTGGGCGCACGTTACCGCCTCAAGGGCAACAAGATGTGGATCTCTTCGGGAGAGCATGAACTCGCCGAGAACATCATCCATTTGGTGCTGGCCAAGATCCCCGACGAGCATGGCCAGTTGGTCCCCGGCGTCAAAGGTATTTCACTGTTCATCGTGCCCAAAAAGATGGTGGACACGGATGGACAGCTGACAGGCGAACGCAACGATGTGGCGCTGGCAGGCCTGAACCACAAATGTGGCTGGCGAGGCACCACCAATACCCTGCTGAACTTTGGCGAGGGCAAATACCCCGTGCGCGGCGAGGCCGGCGCCGTGGGCTACCTCGTCGGCCAACCCGGTGAAGGCCTGCGCTGCATGTTCCACATGATGAACGAGGCCCGCATCGGTGTGGGCATGGCCGCCACCATGCTCGGCATGGCCGGTTACTACGCCAGCTTGGACTACGCCAAAAACCGTCCACAAGGCCGACCCACCGGGGCAGGGGGCAAAGATGCGCGTCAGCCCCAAGTGCGCATCATTGAGCACGCCGACATCAAGCGCATGTTGCTGGCCCAAAAAGCTTACAGCGAAGGCGCTTTGGCACTGGCCTTGTACTGTGCCCGTCTGGTGGACGAACAGCACACGGGCACAGAGGAAGACGCCGATGTCGCGCGTTTGCTGCTTGAAGTGCTGACGCCCATTGTCAAGAGTTTTCCCAGTGAGTGGTGCTTGGAAGCCAACAGCCTGGCCATCCAGATCCATGGGGGCTACGGTTACACACGCGATTTTCCCGTAGAGCAGTACTGGCGCGACAACCGGCTGAACATGATCCACGAGGGCACCCACGGCATCCAGGCCATGGACCTGCTGGGCCGCAAGGTCCTGATGGAAAACGGTCGGGGGTTGCAACTGCTGGCCGAGCGCATGCTGGCCACGGCCGCCCAAGCCGAGACCCATTGGGCACCCGAAGCGGCCGCCTTGCGTGATGCCTTGAAGCAAGTGGGCCAAGCCACACAACAAGCTTGGGCCGGAGCCCAACCAGCCGAGGCCCTGGCCAACGCCGTGCCCTATTTGCAGGCCTTTGGCCACACGGTGATCGCCTGGATCTGGCTGGATGTGGCGAACAGTCTGGGGGAAGACAACAGCCCCGCAGCCCAGGGCAGACGCGCTGCTTGCCGCTACTTCTTCCGATACGAATTGCCCAAAATTGGCGCGTGGCTGAATGTGGTTTGCAGCCGCGATCCCACTTGTGCCAACTTGCCCGAAGAGGCCTTCTGATGATCCGCCACATCGTCATGTGGAATTTGAAGGACCACGCCGAAGGGGCCGACAAATCAATCAACCTTGAAAAGGCGACAAAGCTGTTGTTGTCCTGCGCTCAAGTCGTGCCCGGTATTCGCGCTTTCGAAGTCGCCGTTGCAACGCCTGGCATGGACTGTACGAATGATTTGGTGCTCCACATGCTGCTCGATGACGCGCAGGTGCTAGCGGCTTACCAAAATCACCCCGATCATCTGGCCATCAAACCTTTCATGAGGGCGGTTGTGCAAGAGCGCCGCTGTATGGATTTCACCGTCGAATAACAGGAGTATAAGATGGCTCGCACCGTTCAACAACTTTTTGACTTGACCGGCCAAGTCGCCCTTGTCACAGGCGGCTCTCGCGGTCTGGGACTGCAAATGGCCCACGCCTTGGGTGAAGCTGGCGCCAAGATCATGCTCAGCTCCCGCAAAGCGGCTGACCTGGAAGAGGCGGCCGCTGAGTTGCAAGCTGCGGGCATCGATGCCCGCTGGATCGCTGCAGACTGCGGCAAAGAAGAAGACATCCGTCGCCTGGCCACAGAAACCATGGAGCGCATGGGGCCCATCGACATCTTGGTCAACAACGCGGGGGCCACTTGGGGCGCTCCGGCCGAAGACCATCCTGTTGAGGCCTGGGACAAGGTGATGAACCTGAACGTGCGTGGCTATTTCATCTTGTCGCAAGAAGTGGCCAAGCGCAGTTTCATTCCGCGCGGCAAGGGCCGCATCATCAACATCGCCTCGATTGCAGGATTGGCGGGCAACCCGTCCGAGATGAAGACCATCGCTTACAACACCTCCAAAGGTGCGGTGATCAACTTCACACGCGCCCTGGCGGGCGAATGGGGCGAGCATGGCATCACCGTGAACGCAATTTGCCCGGGCTTTTTCCCCAGCAAAATGACCCATGGCCTGCTGGAAAAGCTGGGGGCCGACAAGATGGCCGCAGGCGCACCGCTGCGCCGCTTGGGCGATGACGAGGACTTGAAGGGCCTGGCCGTGTTGTTCGCCTCGGATGCGGGCAAACACATCACGGGCCAATGGCTGGCCGTGGACGGTGGCGTGAGTGCCATCATCGGTGGCTGAGCCCCATTTTGAGTCTGGACATGAGCATTCCTTTTGGCGCCCACATCCCCTTTGTTGAGCATTTGGGCTTTTCGCTCGAGACATTCGAGGGTGGTGAGTCTGAGCTGCATTTCGCGCCAAGGCCCGAACACCTGAACTCCTTCGACGTCACCCACGGCGGCGCCGTCATGACCTTTCTGGACGTCATCATGGCCACCGCTGCTCGCAGTGTGGACCCGGTCATGGGGGTGGTCACCATCGAGATGAAAACCACCTTCATGCGCCCTGCCCAAGTGCCTGCCGGACAGCACCTGGTCGGCAAAGGCCATTTGAAACACCGCACACGCAGCATGGCGTTCACCGAGGGCAGCGTGTTCGATGCCCAAGGCCAGCTGTGTGCGCACGCCACCGGCACGTTCAAGTACGTGAGCCGACGCGAAAAACCAGCCATTTCTACCGACTGACCCATTCCAACCTACCGGAGACCTTCATGCCCATCAACCACCGCATCGTTTTAGACAACCGCCCTCAAGGCGAAGCCACCGCCAGCAACTTCAAAATGGTCGAGGTGCCTTTGCCCGAACTGCAAGACGGCCAGGTGTTGGTTTGCCACCACTACATGAGTTTGGATCCCTACATGCGCGGCCGCATGAACGAGAGCAAAAGCTACGCGGTGCCCCAGCCTTTGGGCGAAGTCATGATCGGCGGCACCGTGGGCGAGGTGGTGGACAGCCGCCATCCCAAATTCAAAGCCGGTGACCAAGTCGTCGGCATGGGCGGCTGGCAAGAGTACAGCGTGGTGGATGCCCATGTGATTGGCGCACTGCGCAAGGTCGACACCACGCATGTGCCGCTGTCGCACTATTTGGGCGCTGTGGGCATGCCTGGCGTGACCGCTTGGTATGGCCTGGTCAAAATCATCAACCCCAAGGCGGGCGAGACGGTGACCGTGAGCGCGGCCAGTGGCGCAGTGGGCAGCGCTTACGGCGCATTGGCCAAAGCCCGTGGCTGCCGCGTGGTCGGCATTGCGGGCGGCAAAGACAAATGCGACTACGTGGTCAATGAATTGGGCTTTGACGCCTGCATTGATTACAAAGTGCACAAGGACTACCTGAGCCTGTCCAAAGCCCTGCGCGAGGCTTGCCCGAATGGCATCGACGGCCACTTTGAAAACGTGGGCGGCATGGTGCTCGACGCGGTGATGCTGCGCACCAACGCTTTCGCACGCATTGCCGTGTGCGGCATGATCGCGGGCTACGACGGCGCACCACTGCCCATGGCCAACCCCGCTTTGATTTTGGTCAACCGCATGAAGATCGAAGGCTTCATTGTGAGTGAGCACATGGAAGTCTGGCCCGAAGCCCTGCAAGAGCTTGGCACCCTGGTGGGCACCGGCAAACTGCGTCCCCGCGAATCCGTGGCCCAAGGCTTGGCCGCTGCGCCCGAGGCTTTCTTGGGCTTGCTCAAAGGCAAAAACTTTGGCAAGCAGTTGGTCAAGCTGATCTGAGGCCCGCGCATGTCCGATCCGATCCTGCACCACTACCCGAACTCGCCGTTTGCAGAAAAGATTCGTCTGATTCTTGGCTACAAACAGTTGCCTTGGCAGAGTGTGTTCATCCCGATGATCATGCCCAAACCTGACCTGACGGCGCTCACGGGCGGTTACCGCAAAACGCCGGTGCTGCAGATCGGAGCCGACATTTATTGCGACACCGCCTTGATTTGTGATGTGCTGGAGCAGTTGGCCCCAGCGGCCACGCTTTACCCTGATGCCACCCAAGGCGCCGCCCAGATCGTGGCGCAATGGGCCGACAGCGCCTTGTTCCCGGTGGCCATGGCCTACAACTTCCAACCCGCAGGTGTGGCGCAAGTCTTTGCAAGCACGCCCGCCGAAGGGGTACAAGCCTTTGTGGCCGACCGCGCCGCCATGCGCGGTGGTGCGCCGCGCATGGCGTTCACCGACGCATCCGCCACCTACAAATGTTATTTGCGGCGACTGGCCAACATGCTGCAGGGGCAAGACTTTTTGTTCGGTACCCGGCCCTGTGTGGCGGACTTTGCGGCTTATCACCCGCTGTGGTTCACCCAAGCGCGCACGCCTGCACTGGCCACCATTTTGGATGCCACGCCTGAACTCAAGTCTTGGATGGCCCGCATGCAGGCCATCGGCCACGGCAGCCACAGCCCCTTGCGTGGCGAAGACGCCCTTCAAGTCGCCCACAACGCCACGCCCGCAGCACTGCAGGGCGGGGCGTTCCAAGACGAGCACGGCATCGCGCTGGGCAGCTTGGTGGCGATCGCCGCCGACAACTTTGGGCTGGAGCCCACCGAGGGCGAACTGGTGGCCGCCACCCACAGCCGTTACACCTTGCGCCGAACCGGTGATCGTTCGGGCACTGTCCATGTCCATTTCCCGCGTGTCGGGTTCACGCTCAAAAAGGTTTCCCCATGATTGACAACTTCCAAGGCAAAACCGCTGTCCTGACGGGCGCAGGCTCGGGCTTCGGGCTGGAATGCGCCCGCATTGGTGCCAAGTTGGGCATGAACCTCGTGTTGGTCGATGTGCAGCAAGATGCCCTCGACAAAGCTGCAGCCGAAATGACAGCACACGGTGCACAGGTGCTGGCCCGCAAGGTCGACGTGTCCAATGCCCAGGCCATGGAGCAGCTCGCTGCCGACGTGAAAGCCCGTTTTGGTGCGCCCCACTTCGTGTTCAACAACGCGGGCGTGGGCGCCGGTGGGCTGGTTTGGGAAAACTCGGTCGCCGACTGGGAATGGGTCTTGGGTGTCAACCTCTGGGGCGTGGTACACGGCGTGCGCCTGTTCACCCCCATGATGCTCGAAGCTGCCAAGGCCGATGCGGCCTACCAAGGCCACATCGTCAATACCGCCAGCATGGCCGGTTTGCTCACACCGCCCAATATGGGCATCTACAACGTGAGCAAACATGCGGTGGTGTCGTTGACTGAAACTTTGTACCAAGACCTGCAATTGGTCAGTGACCAAGTCAGTGCCAGTGTGTTGTGCCCTTATTTTGTGCCGACCGGCATCAGCCAGAGCCATCGCAACCGCCCATCCGAGCTGGCGGCAGAAAAACCCACCGCCAGCCAGTTGATTGGCCAAGCGCAAAGCGACAAAGCCGTGGGCAGTGGCAAAGTCTCGGCCGCCGATGTGGCGCAAAAAGTGTTTGATGCCGTGGCCCAAGGCCAGTTTTACATCTACAGCCACCCGCAAGCCTTGGGCAATGTGCAAAGCCGGATGGAAGCCATTGTTCAGGGCATCAACCCACCTGACCCTTTTGCGGCGCGTCCTGAATTGGGTGAAGGTTTGCGCCAAGCCTTGCGCTCTGCTTAGGGCCATCCTTTCATGGTGTCCAGCGCCATGGGCGCTGGTGTGAATGGGTGGAAGTGGCCTTCAAAACAATGCCGTACCTCGTGTCCTAGAACCAGATGAGAGGTTTGGGGCCCGGTGATGATCAAGCACTCCTGGGTGGTCACGTCCCAAATTGCACAGGCCGCCGGGGGGGTGATGTTCGCCTGTTGATGCCCCATGCCGATGGACCGGGCACAGATTTGGGCCACATCGGCCCTCATTTCCCAACGCAGGTGCACCTCTTGCATGATTCGCTTGTCCTTTGCCAATGGGGTGAAGCTGCGCCATTCTGATGCGGGTATCCTGCCCCCTCCCATCGACTGGCAGCCTGTGAGGGACACAAGCAGTCCCCCCGCAACGGCCCATTGGGCCCAGCATTTCAGAATGATTTGCAATTCAAACATAAAAAACACCATGAACTTTAAAATTGATTTTTCTTAATTTTGTATCAATTTTATATTTTTGATGGTTTATGACCCGTTATTTCGCCGTTTGCAGTATGAATTTGTAATTTTTTTCGAAATTTTGAATTCAAAAATCGCCCATTGGAGGGTTGGATGTGGCCGGCTCCTGAGAGCGGTTGTGGCAAACTTGACCGTTTTCCCCCGAGATGTGACCTGAGACATGCAGAAAATCCTGGCCCAACTGGCCGCAGAAATCCGAATCCGCCTTGAGCAGGTCAAAACCGCTGTCGAACTGCTCGATGGGGGGGCGACCGTTCCCTTCATTGCCCGTTACCGCAAAGAAGTGACCGACGGCTTGGACGACATCCAGTTGCGAGAGTTGGCGTCGCGTTTGGGTTATTTGCGCGAACTTGAGGACCGCCGCGCAGCCGTGATCAAGAGCATCACCGAGCAGGGCAAGATGACCCCCGTGTTGCTGGCCGCCATCGACGCTGCGGCCACCAAGCAAGAGCTGGAAGACCTTTACTTGCCCTTTAAACCCAAGCGCCGTACCAAGGGCATGATCGCCCGTGAAGCGGGTCTGGAGCCCTTGGCGGACAAGCTGTTGGCCGACCCGCGTCTCGACCCGCACGCCGAGGCCCAAGCGTTTGTGCTGGCTGCGGGCGCCATTGAAGGCGCGGACTTCACGACCACCGCCGCCGTACTCGACGGTGTGCGCGACCTGCTGAGCGAGCGCTGGGCCGAAGACGCTTCTTTGGTGCAAGCCCTGCGCGAATGGCTGTGGAACGAGGGCCTCTTCAAAAGCAAGTTGGCCGACGGCAAAGACGAAAACAACGCCGATGTGTCCAAGTTCCGCGATTACTTCGACTACGACGAGCCCATCGGGCGCGTGCCCTCACACCGGGCATTGGCCGTATTCCGGGGCAGGGCGCTGGAAATGCTGGACGCCAAGCTGGTGCTGCCCGTGGAGCCCGAGCCCGGCCAACCCAGCATCGCCGAAGGCAAGATCGCCTTGCATTTGGGATGGAGCCATGCAGCACGCCCCTCGGATGACCTGATCCGCAAATGCGTGGCCTGGACCTGGCGCGTGAAATTGAGCCTGTCCACGGAGCGGGACTTGTTCACACGCTTGCGCGAAGAGGCTGAAAAAGTCGCCATCAAGGTGTTCAGCGACAACCTACGCGACCTGCTGCTGGCCGCGCCTGCAGGCCCCCGCGTGGTCATGGGCCTGGATCCAGGCATCCGCACCGGTGTGAAAGTGGCCGTGGTGGACGCCACCGGCAAGCTGGTCGACACCACCACCGTTTACCCCCACGAGCCCCGCAAAGACTGGGAGGGTTCGCTGTTCACCCTCGCCAAGCTTTGCGAAAAGCACCACGTTAACCTGATCGCCATAGGCAATGGCACCGCCAGCCGCGAGACCGACAAACTGGCCGGTGATCTGATCAAACAGTTGTCGCGTTTGACCGATGCGGTGGAGATTCAGAAAGTGGTGGTCAGCGAGGCCGGCGCTTCGGTTTACAGCGCCAGCGAATTTGCATCACAAGAAATGCCCGACGTGGACGTGAGTCTGCGCGGCGCCGCATCCATTGCCCGCCGTCTGCAAGACCCATTGTCTGAATTGGTCAAGATCGACCCCAAAGCGATTGGTGTGGGCCAGTACCAGCACGACGTGAACCAGAGCGAGCTGGCCAAAACGCTGGACGCTGTGGTCGAAGACTGCGTGAACTCGGTGGGTGTGGACCTGAACACAGCCAGCGTCCCCTTGCTCACCCGCGTGTCGGGCCTGTCGGGCAGCGTGGCCAAGGCCGTGGTGCGCTGGCGCGATGCCAACGGCGTGTTCAAAACCCGCCAGGACTTGCTCAAAGTGACCGGCCTGGGTGCCAAGACTTTTGAGCAAAGCGCTGGTTTTTTGCGCATTCGCGGCGGCGACAACCCACTGGACATGACCGGTGTCCACCCAGAGACTTACCCAGTGGTCGAGCAGATCATTGTCAAAACCGCCAAGCCTATTCAAGAGATCATGGGCCGTTCGGATGTGCTCAAAACCCTCAAGCCCGAGCTGTTTGTGAACGACAAATTCGGTGCAGTGACCATCAAAGACATTTTGGGCGAGCTGGAAAAGCCCGGCCGTGACCCGCGTCCCGACTTCAAAGTGGCCCGATTGGCCGACGGTGTTGAAGACATCAAGGACCTGAAAGAAGGCATGACCTTGGAGGGCACCGTGAGCAACGTGGCCCAGTTTGGCGCTTTTGTGGACCTGGGCGTGCACCAAGATGGCCTGGTCCATGTGAGCCAGTTGGCCAACAAGTTCGTCACCGACGCCCGCGAAGTGGTCAAAACCGGCGACATCGTCAAAGTGAAGGTGCTCGAAGTCGATGTGGCCCGCAAACGCATCAGCCTGACCATGAAGCTGGACGCTGCGCCTGCACGGCGCGATGGCCCCAGAGACAACAAGTTTGAAGGGGCAGGGCGGGACAACCGACAGCGTGGCAGCGGCGGTGGCTACACCTCACCACCCGCTCCAGGGGCAGGCTCGGCCATGGCCAGCGCTTTTGCCAAGCTGCAGAGCTTGAAAAAATAAGCACCGTGCAAGCCCTCCACATCCATGCGGGCCCCAAGGCCCTGGCCCACATCCGCGCCCATGGCCTGCGGCCTGAACACATCGGCGTCATCCCCGGTGCCGCAGGTGGCCCCAAAGGTTTGATCCTGGGGCCGCTGGATCGCTTCATTTTTGGCGACTGGCTGGCCCAGAGCACACAGGCCGTGGATTTGGTGGGCGCGTCGATTGGCGCGTGGCGCATGGCCACGGCTTGCCTGAACCCTTCAGTGGCTGCATTTGAGCGGCTGGAGCACGACTACATCCGCCAGCATTACGAGCCGCTGCCGGGTCAAAAGCGCGTGAGCGCCCAGCAAATCAGTGATGCCTTTGGCCAAAGCCTACAAGCTTTTTATGGTGGCCGCATCGCTGAGGTGCTCAGCCACCCGCGATACAAACTGCACATCGTCACCTCACGCGGTCGGCATATCTTGCACCGTGAACACCCTGTGGCCACGCCACTGGGTTACGCCGGGGCTTACCTCAGCAACGCCTTGCATCGCCGGGCCTTGGGTGCTTGGCTGGAGCGGGTGGTGTTTTCTGCGCAAAGCGCAGATCTCCCTTTTGACGTGCAAGACTTTCGCACCCGCTCTGTGGCATTGACCGAGGGCAATTTCATGCCTGCGCTGCAAGCGAGCTGCGCCATCCCCTTTGCCTTGAAAGCCGTGCACGACATTCCCGGTGCACCCGCTGGGGCCTATTGGGACGGCGGCATCACCGACTACCACCTGCACCTGAACTGGACAGCGCCAAGCCACGGTCCGGATCGGGCCATCGTGCTGTACCCGCATTTTCAGAAAAGCGTGGTCCCGGGCTGGCTCGACAAAGCGCTCAAGTGGCGGCACGGCGCAACCCCATTTCTGGACCGCACCATCGTCTTGGCCCCGAATCCCGAATGGGTCAAAACCCTGCCGAACGGCAAATTGCCTGACCGCAAGGATTTCATGACCTACGACCGAGATTGGGCGGGACGGGTCAAGGTGTGGAGCGCGGCGACCCAGGCCAGTCAGCAATTGGCAGAAGAGTTCAGCCGTTGGTTGCACAAGCCCGACGCGTCTGTGGTTCAAGCTTTGTAAGGATCACCCATGTCTGAAGCCTTCGTTGTCGGTCAAATGACCGTGAAAGATCCCGAAAAATGGACGCAATACCGATCGCAGGTCTTGGCCACCTTGTTGCCTTTTGACGGAGAACTCGTGTTTCGGGGTGAGCAGGCGCTGTCGTTTTCGGGCGTTAATCTTCACCCCGACATCGTGGTGATCCGTTTTCCAACTTTGGAACTGGCCCAAGGCTGGCATGGCTCTGAGGCCTACCAAAAGCTGATTCCATTGCGCCAAGATGCGGCCGATGTCGTTTTGACGGCTTATGCCACATAACCCTGATCAGCAAGTGGATAATAAACGCATGTCGACCGCTCCTCTTTACCTCACCGCCGCCCTCTACAAATTTGTTGATTTGTCCGATTTCGAGGCGCTCCAAGCGCCTTTACAAGCCTGTTGCGAGGCCAACGAAGTCAAAGGCACCTTGCTCTTGGCCCGCGAAGGCATCAACGGCACGGTGGCCGGGCCTGAAGCGGGCATCCGCGCCGTGCTGACTTTTTTAAGGGCCGATGCTCGCCTGGCCAGTCTGGTTCACAAAGAGTCCTGGAGTCCCAAACCGCCCTTCACCCGGATGAAGGTCAAGCTCAAGAAGGAAATCGTGACCTTGCGTGTGCCCGAGTTGGACCCCAACAAGACGGTGGGCCAATACGTCAAACCCGCCGACTGGAACGCTTTGCTGGCCGACCCGGATGTGGTGGTCATCGACACGCGCAACGACTACGAGGTGGCGATTGGCACCTTCAGGGGCGCGGTCAACCCCAACATCAAGAACTTTGTGCAACTGCCCGCGTGGCTGGACGCACAGCCCCATTTGCAAGGCGAAGCCGCCAAAAAGACCAAGGTGGCCATGTTCTGCACAGGCGGCATCCGCTGCGAGAAATCCACCGCGCTCATGAAAATGCGCGGTTTTGACGAGGTGTACCACCTCGAAGGCGGCATCCTCAAGTACCTGGAAGAAATCCCACCAGAGCAAAGCATCTGGGAAGGCGAGTGCTTTGTGTTCGACGAACGCGTGAGCGTGGGCCACGGCCTCGGTTTGGGCAGCCACGCGCTGTGCCGTTCTTGCCGCTGGCCACTGAGCGAACAAGACAAACAGTCGCCCCATTACGTATTGGGCGTGAGCTGTGACCACTGCCATGACCAGCGCACGCCCGAGCAAAAGGAAAAATTGGCCGAACGCCAGCGCCAGGTCGAGCTGGCCGAGTCACGGGGCGAGTTGCATGTGGGCGCCAAGATGCCCCACCACGACGCACCCTGAGACGCCATCGCCGATGAGCGACTTCATTCCTTTTGTGCTCGAGTTGCTGGAAGATTGGGCCCCTGTGTCGGCCCGTCGCATGTTTGGCGGCCATGGCCTGTACCACGAGGGGCTGATGTTCGCCATCGTCATGGACCAGCGTCTGTACCTCAAAGCCGATGTGGTCAACCGCCCCCAATTCGAGGCACTGGGCCTTGCACCTTTCACTTACCCCATGAAAGGCAAAGACGTGGCGTTGTCGTATTGGGCCGCGCCAGATTCCATTTTGGATGCGCCAGAAGAAGCCGTGTGCTGGGCCAAGTCATCGTGGGATGCTGCTGTGCGAGGCCATTTGGCCAAGGCGCAGGCCAAAGCCAAGTGGGCAGACAAAAAGGCAGCCCGAGCCCGTCGGGCGTGAACCCTTGAACATCACATGCTGGTCCGCAGCATGTCCCGGTATTCGTCGGCCGAGGCGATGCGCGGGTTGGTCTTGTGGCAGTGGTCGGCCAGCGCCCCAGTGATGACGGCGTCAAACAGGCCCTCGGTCACGCCCATGGCACCCAGTCCGGTGGGCAGGCCCAGTCGGGCGCACATGTCGCGGATGGCGTCGGGGATGTCTGAGCCACTTTCCAGACCCATGGCCTGGGCCATGCGGTTGAGGCGGTTTTCTTTTTGCACGCTTTCAGCCGCCGCGTTGAACTTCACCACCGCCGGCAAAAACATGGCGTTCAACGTGCCATGGTGCAGGCGCGGGTTGACCCCGCCCAAGCTGTGGCTGAGCGAGTGCACGCAGCCCAGGCCTTTTTGGAAAGCCATGGCGCCTTGCATGCTGGCGCTCATCATGTTCAGGCGTGCATCGCGGTCCTGACCGTTGACGGTGGCACGTTCGATGTGCGCCCAGCCCCGGGCCAAACCGTCGAGCGCGATGCCGTCTGCGGGCGGGTTGAAGGGCGCTGCCATGAAGGTTTCCATGCAGTGCGCCACCGCGTCCATGCCCGTGGCGGCCGTCAGGATGGGCGGCAGGCCCAAGGTCAATTCAGGGTCACAAATGGCGGCTTTGGGCACGATGAACCATGAATGGAAGCCCACTTTTCGGCCGTCGTCCAGAATCAAAATCGCGCCCCGAGCCACTTCGCTGCCCGTGCCGCTGGTGGTGGGCACGGCGATGATGGGGGCCACGCGGTCGGTGATTTTGAGCGATCCGCCTTCGATGGTGGCGTAGGTTTTGAGCGGGCCTTCATGGCTCACGGCAATGGCCACGCCTTTGGCGCAGTCAATCGCCGAGCCACCACCCACCGCGATCAGACCGTCACATCCCTGCTGCTTGTACATGGCCGCTGCGGCGCGAACTGCCGACTCGGTCGGGTTGGAGGGGGTCTGATCAAACACGTTGACGGGCAGGTCGGGCAGGGCGTTCAGCGCTTTTTGCAGCACGCCAGCGGCTTTGACACCAGCATCGGTCACGATCAGGGGCTTGCGAATGCCCACGCGCTCGCATTCGGCTTGCAAGAGTTTCACAGCGCCAAAGTCGATTTGGATCTGGGTGACGTAGTTGATGAAGGACATGAGAAAACTCCAATCAAGAGCCCAGGTTCGGACGTGACAGAACAGCAGGGCAGGGGGATGTACGATCAAGGTCCATTTTGATGCAGGAACGCGCTCGTGCAAGGCCGGGGCTGTCGCCCTTGTTTGCCTTGCTGCCCCCACCTGCTGTCATCGACAAGGTTCTCCGCTTCCCTATCCATGAGCAGCCACCACACCAACCCCCGCGCCTTGCTGAACACCGCCACGCGCAGCCTGATCGAGCGGGTGCACCGCGCAGGCCGCCCGCCCATGGCCGCCATGACACCGGCGCAGGCGCGTCAGTTTTACGACATTGGTGGGCCGATGTTGGACCTGCAGCCCGCGCCCCAGGTGGATCGGGTGGAAAACATCAGCTTGCCAGCCCGCGATGGCCACACTTTGCCGGCCCGGTTGTATGCCCCGCGAAGTCAGACCCCTTTGCCTGTTTTGTTGTACATCCACGGTGGTGGTTTCTCGGTCGGGAGCCTGACGACCCACGATGTGTTGTGCCGCCAACTCTCGCGCCTTGGGTTGTGCGCCGTGGTGTCGCTGGACTACCGGCTCGCGCCGGAGCACCGCTTTCCAACGGCGGTGCATGACAGCTGGGACGCCCTGAACTGGCTGCACCAACATGGCCAGACCCTGGGGCTGGACTCCACGCGCTTGGCCGTGGGAGGCGACAGCGCGGGCGGCACTTTGGCGGCTGTATGCGCCTTGATGGCCCGTGATGCCGGTCTGCCCCTGCGCCTGCAGCTGTTGTTTTACCCTGGTTGCGTTGCCCATCAAGACACCGCTTCGCACCACACGTTTGCAGAAGGCTTCATGCTCGATAAGGACACGGTGGACTGGTTTTTTGCCAATTACATCGACCAAGCCGAGCGCGAGGACTGGCGTTTTGCCCCTATGAATGCAAGCGATCACGCAGGTCTGGCCCCCGCTTGGATCGGTTTGGCCGAATGCGACCCGCTGGTGGACGAAGGCGTGCAATACGCCGATACCCTGCGCATGGCGGGTGTGGCGGTCGATCTGGACATCTACAAAGGCGTGATCCACGGTTTCATCACCATGGGCCGAGCCATTCCTGATGCCTTGACCGCCCATGCCGATGCCGGCCGTGCCCTGAAAAATGCTTTTGAAAGTTGAACCCATGAAACGCCAGGACTTCCGTTTTGCTTACCGCTTGCGCGTGCGCTGGGTCGAGGTGGACATGCAAAAGATCGTCTTCAACGGTCACTACCTCATGTACTTCGATACGGCCGTCACCGACTATTGGCGCCAACTGGCCATGCCCTACGCCGAGACCATGCACCAGCTGGGCGGTGATTTGTTTGTGAAAAAAGCCAGCATCGAGTACCACACCAGCGCGGAAATGGACGATTTTTTAGACGTGTGCATGCGCTGCGAGCGCATGGGCACATCGTCCATGCGATTTGTGGGGGCCATTTTCCGAGGAGATGAGTTGCTGATCACCAGTGAACTGGTTTATGTGTTTGCCGACCCGGTGGCCAAAAAGAGCCAGCCCATTCCTGAAGCGCTGCGCGACATGATCCACAGCTTTGAGCGTGGCGAAGACATGGTGCAGGTGCATGTGGGTTCTTGGCGCGATTTTCAAAAATTGGCCAGTCCGCTGCGCACCGAGGTGTTTGTCAATGAGCAAAAAGTGCCCGCCGAGATGGAATGGGACAACGATGACGAGACCGCCTTGCACGCCGTGGCCCTGAACCGCATGGGCATGACCCTGGCGACAGGCCGGCTGCTGCAACACGCGCCTGGTGTGGCCCGCATTGGTCGCATGGCGGTCAAAAAACAAATGCGCGGCAGCGCTCTGGGTCGCCGAGTGCTGCACGTTTTGATGGACGCCGCAGCGCACCGGGGCGATACCCAAGTTGTCTTGCACGCCCAGTGCAGCGCCGAAAGCTTTTATCTGCGCTCAGGTTTTGCACCGCGCGGTGCCCTGTTTGAGGAGGCGGGGATTTCTCACATCGAGATGGTGCGCGACCTCTGAGCGACTCGCACTCGGGGCCCAAGACCCGTGCAAGCCTCGACCTCACGGGGGACTGCGCAAAAAAGCTTTTAGATGTCTTCGAGCAAAGCGTAAGGCAGCGCTTGCAGCGTCAGCTGCGCACCCTCGGCGCTCGCATGCCGCCAGCCGGACTCCAGGCTCTCCAGCGTGCCGCTGACCAGCGCATCAAAGCCTTGACCTTGCGGCCGCGCAGCACCCAACACCACGGTGGCGCACGGCTGCTCGGGATCCGTGGTGGTGAACACATGTTCACCGGCCGTCAAGGCCACCGGGCTGTACACCAAGGCTGTGCGGCGCTTCAAACTGCTGCGGAACTGGCTGCGGGCCACCACCTCTTGTCCCGGATAGCAACCTTTTTTGAAGTTCACGCCCCCCACCGATTCGTAATTCATCATTTGGGGCACGAAGGCCTCAAACAATGGTTGACTGACCAGCGTGACGCCGCTCATCACTTCGGCCCATTGCCAGACCTTCGTTGGGACATCGCCGCCTGCAGGCAGGGCTTTTTCCGCAGGGGCGATCCACAAAGCGCGGGGAATTTTGGTCCCGCCCAGCAGGGCAGGATACAGGGCCACCGTGAACACACCCTCTCGGCTCGAGGTCTGCCAAGGACCGGCTTCGCCCATCACAGCCCGTACGCTGTCGCCCAGCAAACCGCGCAACTGCCATTGGCCCGTTGCGTCGGTCATTTTGACTTTGGCCCGCAGCACAAACATGGACAGCCGTTTGAGCGTTGCGGCCAGCAAATCCAGGCTCAAGACCAGCAAAACGGTGTCGGGCGCAGTTTTGATCACCACAAAGCTGGCCTGCATGCGCCCCTTGGCCGAGCAAAAAGCCGCCAGGCGAGCCTGCCCCACAGGCAGCAACAGCACGTCGTTGCTCAATTGGTTGTGCAAAAAATGGGCAGCATCTTCGCCTTGCGCTTGGATCACGCCCAAGTGCGGAACGGCGCTGACGCCGTTCAGCGCGGAGATCAGTTGAGGGCTGTTTTCTTCAAGGGTGTTCATGTGACGGCTCTGTCCTCTGGCAAGGCCTGAATTATCATGCCCCCACGTTTTCGACACTTGAACAAGGACATGGCCGTGCTCAAAGGCTTGATGAAGTTATTGACCAGCCTTTCTCTGTTGGCCTTGCTGCTGGTCGCAGCCGCTGTTTGGTGGATTCAACATCCCATGGACACACGCCAAACCACCCTGGATGTGTCGATTGAACCAGGAACCTCTCCCAAAGCCATCGCACAAGCCGTGCAGGATGCTGGAGCCGATGTGTCAGCGTCAATGCTTTACATCTGGTTCCGTTTGTCGGGTCAGTCGCGGCAGATGCGTGCCGGCAGCTACGAAATCTTGCCAGGAACCAGCCCTCAGCGCTTGTTGAACATGTTGGTGCGAGGCGAAGAAAGCCTGCGCACGGTGACGATTGTGGAGGGGTGGAACTGGCGACAAGTTCGTCAGGCCTTGGCCAAGGCCGAGAACCTCAAGCCCGAGAGTCAGACCCTGACCGATGAGGCCTTGATGGCCCAGTTGGGGCGACCCGGTGTGGCCCCAGAGGGACGTTTTTACCCAGACACTTACGCCTACGCCAAAGGGGCCAGCGATTTGGCTGTCTTGAAACGAGCCATGAAGTCCATGGACAAACATGTGCAGCAGGCTTGGCAGTTGCGTCAGCCGGGCCTGTCGCTCAAGTCTCCCGAGGAGGTGTTGGTTTTGGCCAGTATCGTTGAGAAAGAAACTGGCAGAGGCTCAGATCGACCTTTGATTTCGGGCGTGTTCAACAACCGACTGCGCATTGGCATGCGTTTACAGACGGACCCCACCGTGATTTATGGTTTGGGCCCAGCCTTTGATGGCAACTTACGCCGCGTCCATTTGCAGACCGACAACCCATGGAACACCTACACCCGTGGTGGTTTGCCGCCGACACCCATTGCCATGCCAGGCCGTGAAGCGTTGTTGGCGGCGGTTCAACCTGCCCAAACGCAAGCGCTGTACTTTGTGGCGAAGGGCGATGGCAGCAGCCACTTCAGTGCCACGCTCGATGAGCACAATCGGGCCGTCAACCGTTATCAACGTGGCATGGCTGCGACCCCCGATTGAGAGCCTGCGACAATCGGGTTTTCCCATATCTCACACTCCATGACACGCGGTTTGTTCATCAGTTTTGAAGGCATCGACGGTGCGGGTAAATCCACACACATCGATCGTGTGGCGCAGCGCTTCCGAGAAGCGGGCAGGGCGGTGGTGCTCACACGCGAGCCCGGCGGCACGCCCCTTTCTGAAAGCCTGCGTGAACTGGTTTTGCACCAGCCCATGGACGCGCTGACCGAGGCGCTGTTGATGTTTGCCGCACGGCGCGAGCACTTGGTGCTGGTGATTGAGCCCGCCTTGGCCCGAGGCGATGTGTTGCTGTGCGATCGTTTCACCGATGCCACCTTTGCCTACCAAGGGGGAGGGCGTGCTTTTGATTGGCAAGTGCTGGTCCAACTTGAGCGCATGGTGCAGATCCAGCCAGATGGCCGATTGCGCCAACCCGATCTGACCGTATGGTTTGATTTGGACCCGCATATCGCCGCGCAGCGCTTGGCTTCAGCCCGTGTGCCTGACAAATTTGAATCGCAGCCTGCTGACTTTTTCGCGGCTGTGCGTGCCGCTTATGCCAAGCGGCAATCTGAAATGCCAGAGCGTATTGTCCGCATTGACGCCGCCCAGAGCATCGAGGCTGTGGGCTCAGACGTGAGCCGTGTGGTCAACGAATGGCTGAAACGGATTGGCGCATGAGCGCTGTTTTGAACGCCCCCTGGATTGCCCGCCAAACCAGCGACTTGCTCGCTCAGCGCGGCCATGCCTGGCTCCTGCAAGGACCATCTGGGCTGGGCCAATACGAGTTGGCGCTTTCCTTGGTGTCGGCTTGGTTGTGTGAAAAACCCACACCACAAGGCGCTTGCAGTGAATGCCCCAGTTGCCACGCTGTGGCCGTCCGCACCCATGCCGACTTGGCCATCCTGATGCCTGAGACGGTGATGATCGAGTTGGGTTGGCCCCTGTCCGAAAAAGCCCAAGACGAGATCGACAAAAAAAACCGCAAGCCCAGCAAAGAGATCCGAGTGGAGGCGATGCGTGACGCGGTGGAATTTGCACAACGCACCGACGCACGTGGGCGCGGTAAAGCGGTGATGGTGTTCCCGGCCGAGCGCATGAACACCATCACGGCGAACACCTTGCTCAAAACCTTGGAAGAGCCGCCTGGTGATGTGCGCTTTGTGCTCGCCAGTGAGGCTGCGCACATGTTGCTGCCCACCATCCGCAGCCGATGCTTGGCCCACACCATGAAATGGCCCGTGGCCGATGAGGCTTTGAATTGGCTGAGCTTGCAGGGTGTTCAGCCGTCCGTGGCCATGGCTTTGTTGCGCAGCGCTGGTGGTCGCCCCAACGATGTTTTGCGTCAGGCCGAGACGGGCTTGTCTCCAGAATGGTGGGCCGCTTTGCCCCAAGCGATGCGACAGGGTGATGCCCGTCACTTGAGCGAGCTCAGTCCCGCCCAAGCCATCGATGCCTTGCAAAAGCTCTGCCATGATTTGATGTTGCGCCAGACTGGGGCTGAGCCCCGTTTTTTTGACCCTTCCCACTTGCCACCGAGCAAGGCCAATGCGGCGGTCTTGCCCGATTGGTTCAAGCGCCTGATGCAAGCTGCGCGCACAGCGGAGCACCCATTCAATGCGGGTTTGATGCTCGAAGCGCTGACGGCCGACGCCCAACAAACCCTGCTCTTCAAGGGCTGAGCCATGTACACCGATTCCCACTGCCATTTGAATTTTCCTGAACTGATGGGCCAACTGGACACCATCCAGGACGCCATGCTTGCAGCCCAAGTGACGCGAGCCCTCGTCATTTGCACCACCATGGAAAAATTTGACGAGGTGCACAACTTGGCCATGGCCCATGACAACATGTGGGCCACGGTCGGCGTGCACCCTGACAACGAAGGGGTGATGGAGCCGAGACTGCAGGACTTGCTAGAAGGTGCAAGCCGACCCAAAGTTGTGGCCATTGGTGAGACTGGTCTCGATTACTACCAGATGGACGAGCGCAAAGGCGGCCGCACCGTGGCTGACATGGAATGGCAGCGCGAACGCTTTCGCACCCATATTCGTGCGGCACGTCACACGGGTTTACCTTTGGTGATCCACACGCGCCACGCATCGCAAGACACCTTGGCGATATTGAAAGAAGAGGGTGAGACAGGCGGGGCGGGGTGTGCAGGTGGCGTCTTTCACTGCTTCACTGAAAGCCAAGCGGTCGCCCGAGCAGCGCTGGACCTGGGTTTTTACATTTCACTTTCGGGCATTTTGACGTTCAAAACCGCAGCCGATTTGCGTGAAGTGGCTCAATTTGTGCCCGATGACCGCCTTTTGATCGAAACCGACAGCCCTTATTTGGCCCCCGTGCCATTCCGCGGCAAACTCAACAACCCCTCTTATGTTCCCTACGTTGCCCAACTTTTGGGCGAGTTGCGCGGCTCCACTTCAGAAGCTATTGGGCGTTTGACGACGCAAAATTTCTTGAATTTGTTCGCCAAAACAGCCCATTAATATTTTCATGAAAAACTTTAAGTATTTTAAATATCTTGTTGTTTTTATTGGATTTTCGTCCTCTTTGAACTCCTCTTTTGCGGGTTCGTATGACGATTTTTTCAAAGCGGTACAGTTTGACGACGTCAAAACAGTTCGTTCATTGTTGCTGCGCGGGTTTGACCCCAACACCATCCATCCTACGGGCGTGTCTGGTTTGATGTTGGCAGTGCGTGAGCCCTCGCTGAAAGTTGCCCAGTTGTTGGCCGGTTGGCCCCAAACCAAGGTGGAAATACGCAATGACAAAGACGAAAGCGTCTTGATGCTGGCTGCGCTCAAAGGCCATTTGCCCTTGGTCATGCAACTGGTGGAGCGCGATGCCGATGTCAACAAAACCGGTTGGACCCCCTTGCATTACGCCGCATCTGGCGGTCATGTTCAGGTCATTGAGTTTTTGTTGAACAACAGTGCCTACATCGATGCCGAGTCACCCAATGGCACAACCCCGCTGATGATGGCGGCCATGTATGGCACCCCCCAAGCGGTGAAGGTGTTGATCCAAGCTGGCGCGGATTTGAACTTGAAAAATGCAGCGGGTTTGACCGCATTGGATTTTGCGGTACGTGCCGAACGCCAGAACGCCAAAGAACTCATCGAAACCGGTTTGCAACGATTGGCTGCTCGAAACGCAAAACCCTGAGGGCTCGGTCTTGCCGCATTCACTTCAGCCGGTTTTTCACCAATTTGATGGTGCTGTGGTCAGATTTGACGGCGCCCGTTTCCGTCGCTTTAATTACCTACGATGTATATTATGTAAAGTGGCATCCTATGAACAAGGATTTGCTTTTGATAAAAATCTGTTGCGCAGCACCAGTTGCATGGCAAAATCTCGCCGTTCTATTCATTTGGAGAAAAATCTTGAACAAAGCAGAACTGATTGAAGCATTGGCCAAAGAAACAGACATGTCCAAAGCCGCTGCTGGTCGTGCCGTGAGCGCCTTGGTGGACATCATCACCAAGACCGTTGCCAAAAAACAAGATGTGCAATTGATTGGCTTTGGCACCTTCAAAGCTGCCAAGCGTGCAGCGCGCGTTGGCAAGAACCCACGCACTGGCGAGAAGCTCAAAATCGCAGCGGCCACTGTGCCCCGCTTCACTGCCGGCGCCGCTTTCAAAGCTGCTGTCAACAAGAAGAAGTAATTCTCCACTGCTTGCGCCGAAAGGCAGCCATGGTGCATCACCGGGCTGCCTTTTTTCTTGGTGCACTGATCCTGAGGTCAAGGCCCTAGGGCCGGGCGCAGTGACCGACAATCCCCCTCTTTGACTTTTTTGCGTAGCAGCGGCATTTATGGCGATTCAATGGTTTCCTGGACACATGCACCTCACGCGCAAAGCGATTGGGGAGCGCATCAAAGAAATTGATGTGGTCATTGAAATGCTGGACGCCCGACTGCCCGGCTCCAGCGCCAACCCCATGCTGGCTGAGCTGATCAAGGGAAAGCCCGCGCTCAAGATCCTGAGCAAGCAAGATCTCGCAGACCCGGTCCGCACAGCCCTTTGGCTAGACCATTACAACGCCCTGCCCGTCGTCAGCGCCATGGGCTTGGACACCAGCATGACGCAGCCGTCCAAGGCGCTGATCGAGGCCTGTAGGCAACTTGCGCCCAACCGCGGCGGCATGGTTAAACCCATGCGTGTGCTCATTTGCGGCATCCCCAACGTGGGCAAATCCACCCTCATCAACACACTCAAAGGCAAACGCGCAGCCAAGACAGGCGATGAAGCGGGTATCACCAAGCAGGAATTGCGCATTGCGCTGGCCGATGACTTTTACCTTTACGACACCCCAGGCGTTTTATGGCCTCGCATCATCGTGGCGCAAAGTGGCTACAACTTGGCTGCCAGCGGTGCGATTGGCGTGAATGCCTTTGACGAGGAAGAAGTGGCTCTCGAGTTGCTGAACTATTTGATGGCCCATTATCCGCAAGCACTGGCAGACCGCTACAAGATCGAGAACGTCCCCAGTTACACCGACGAAACACTGCTCGAAGCCATCGGTTTTGGTCGTGGTGCCATGCAAAGTGGTGGACGGGTCAACACCACCAAGGCTGCGCACATCGTGATTCATGACTTTCGTTCGGGTGCGTTGGGTCGCACCACCCTTGAAACGCCTGAACAGTTTGCACTTTGGCTGGCCGAAGGCAAAAAGGCCGACGCAGAACGAACCGTTCGCAAAGAAGCATCGGACAAAAGCAAGAAAACCCAACCCAAGTAAGGGCGCCAGCGTGGTGGCAGGCTTGGCCCGGGCGTGACACCCAGCGGACGCCAGATCCACTAGGATGATGTGATCCTTTGCAAGTTCAAATCCCATGCGACTCATCAGCTACACCCACGACAACGAGACCCGATACGGTGTGCTGCAAGACCAAGGCGTGGTCGACATGCGCCTGTGCATGGACAAGGCCCCGGCCAGCATCAATGACTTTTTTGCACAAACGCGGTGTTTGCTTATGCCTGCTTCAACGACGCCACCTTCCGCGACTACCAACGAAAAACCACCCAATGGACGGTGGGCAAGAATTTTGACCAAACGGGCGGCTTTGGCCCTTGCCTGGTCACCGCCGACGAGTTGCCACCCGGCTGCGTGGGCCTGCACATTGAGTCGCGACTGAACGGTCAGGTCATGCAAAGCGCCAGCACCACCGACATGGTGTTCCATGTCGCCCCGACGATCGCCATGATGTCGGCCTGCATGACGCTGGAGCCGGGTGACGTGATCGTCATGGGCACCCCCGCAGGCGTGGGCTACGCACGCAAGCCCCCGGTGTGGATGCAGCCAGGCGATACCATCGAGATCGACATCGAAGGCATCGGCACCTTGCGCAACCAAGTCGGCCTTTTGGCGACCTGATCGCAGATGCCATGAAAAATATCACCCGAGACAACCTGACCGAAACCGTCAAAAGCAGCTTTGCGAACATTGACGGTGAACGCCAACGCCACTTGGTCAACCGCCTGGTGCACCACTTGCATGCCTTTGCCAGCGAGACCGGCCTGAGCCACGAAGAATGGCGCGATGGCATGGACTTTTTGCACCGCATGGCCATGTGCGGCGTGAATTCAACAGCCCAGGCGTGACCTTGGGTGGACGCTACGACGGCAGCCCCATCATCGTGGGTGACGGCACCACCGCCCCGGCCGATGCAGCCAACAGTTACGTGCCCTGCGCCACACCGGGCGGCAGACCCCCTCACGCTTGGTTGCCCGATGGCCGCTCGCTCTTTGACACCTTCTACAGCGAATGGACCTTGCTGGTCTTGGGCCCAGAACGGGTTGACACCTCGGCCTTTGAAAAGGCCGCAACGTCCATGGGCCTGGATTTGCAAGTCGTGCACCAGCCCAGCAGTGAAATTTTGGCACTCTACGAAGCGCCCATGGCTTTGATCCGCCCTGACCAGATCGTGGCCTGGCGTGGACACGATGCAAGGCGAGCTTTGGCCGTGCTGTCGCGGGTGCTCGGGCGAGACGCTACAGTGCGTGCCTGACACCACGAATGCCCCACATGAACGCACGCCTGCCCACGCCCGACAAAGACGCCATCGCCCTCCTCCCACCTTTTGAACGTTTGGACTTGGACAGAATCACCCGAGTGAGCACGGGTGAGCAGGCCAGGCTGGCGCAAGCGCAGCTGCTGCAAGACCGCGCCTGGGGCTTTGACACCGAGTCCAAGCCCACTTTCAAGGTCGGTGAACAGTCCGATGGGCCCCATGTGCTGCAACTGTCCACCGCCGAGCGGGCCTGGGTTTTTCAGCTGCATGATCCGGATTGCCGCACCGTCGCTGCTGCGTTGCTGGCGCAGCCGGGTATCGTGAAAGCCGGGTTTGGTCTGGGCGACGATCGCAAACGCATCATCCACAAACTGGGCATAGAGCCCCAAGGCATTCTGGAACTCAACACGGTGTTCCACCAACGCGGCTACCGCAAAGACATGGGCGTCAAAGGCGCGGTGGCGGTGCTGTTCAACCAGCGCTTCATCAAATCCAAAAAAGCGGCCACCAGCAACTGGGCCAATGAACGCCTCAGTGAAGCTCAGCTGATCTACGCCGCCAACGACGCTTATGCCGCGATTCGGGTGTGGCAAGCATTGGGGATGACCTGAGTCGCCGCCGCGCCAAGCCCTAAAATTGCGTCCACATGCCGTTCGCAGTCTGAGCCTTACCGACCAATCCGTCCCATGTCTGAACTCACAGGCCACAGTGCCGCTTCACACCCTGTCACCTCTAGCTCGGTGCTGGAATTTGCCAACGCTCAGTGGAGCGTACGCAGACCCAAGCCCTTTGTCTTGGTGATTGAGGGTGAGGTCGGAAGTGAAGAATCAGGGCCCACTGACTACCTTCATGACAAACTGCTGTTGCCCGAATGGCGCGATGCCTTTTACAAACTCGTCGATGCCACGGGCTTGGTGGTGTGCCTGAATGTGCACACCCAACACCCCACCTACCGCGATGTGCGTGGGCGCTCCAGCAAAGGGCGGCTGAGCCAAGGCGAGTACTACCACCACGACGGCTGCACCGGGCCTGTGAAGCCGCGCTTTGTGGAGATCCGTTGCCCCATTCAACCGCAAACCCGCGGCGTGGCCACCGCAGTGGCGCCGCACCGCGATGTGGTCAAAGCCATGGTGCAAGTGCTGCCTGCCTTGTTGGCCGCCAACGCCGCACTGTCCGAGCAAGACATGAACCCCGAAGCCCTCGACCAAATGGACGATGCCGCGCTCGACCACTTGCAAGGTCTCATCACCCGCACCGTGCGCAAGCAGCTCAACGCCGAAGGCGCGCGCAGCTACTTCCGCCAAGTGGATGCCGCCGCCAACGCCTACTTTGAACCTTGGGCCTTGGGCGAGAGCCGCTTCATTGCCAACGCCAACAGTGGTGTGACCATGCAACACCGCCGCGCCTACCAAGCCCCACATACGGGCGGCGTGGCCAACGGCCACTTGGTCAAGCGCTGGACGAACGAAGAGCTGTTGCTTCCTGGCCAAGCGGTGGACCAAGCTTGGATGGCGGCGCTGTGCAGCGAAGAAGGTGATGAAGCGCAAGTCACTGCGGGTTGCTACCTCGGGGCGCATTGATCACCGCGATGCGCTCACCTGTCGCAGAAAAAAAAGCCCGGACAGGGGCCTGACCGGGCTTTGACACTGTGACAGCGCGAAGCGCTTACTTTTTGCTGGGCGGCAAGTCCGTGCAGCTGCCGTGCGCCACCTCTGCCGCCATGCCGATGCTTTCGCCCAGCGTGGGGTGGGGGTGGATGGTTTTGCCGATGTCCACCGCGTCAGCACCCATCTCAATCGCCAGAGCGATCTCGCCAATCATGTCGCCCGCGTGTGTACCGACCATGCCGCCGCCCAGGATCTTGCCGTGGCCGTGGGCCTCGGGTGAATCGTCAAACAGCAGTTTGGTGACGCCTTCGTCGCGGCCGTTGGCAATGGCGCGGCCAGAGGCGGTCCAAGGGAACAAGCCTTTTTTGACCTTGATGCCTTGCGCTTTGGCTTCGGTCTCGGTCAAGCCCACCCATGCCACTTCGGGGTCGGTGTAGGCGACGCTCGGAATAACGCGTGCGTTGAACGCCGCAGCTGCCAACTCTTTGTTGCCTTGCAGCTCGCCCGCAATCACTTCGGCCGCCACGTGCGCTTCGTGCACCGCCTTGTGCGCCAACATGGGCTGGCCCACGATGTCGCCGATGGCGAAGATGTGCGGCACGTTGGTGCGCATTTGGATATCGACGTTGATGAAGCCACGGTCTGTTACAGACACGCCTGCTTTTTCAGCGGCGAGTTTTTTGCCATTGGGCGTGCGGCCCACGGCTTGCAACACGAGGTCGTAGACCTGGGGTGCGGGGGCCGTGCCGCCGGGTTCGGCGCTTTCGAACGTCACTTCAATGCCTTCGGGCAAGGCGCGTGCGGACACGGTCTTGGTCTTGAGCATGATGTTGTCAAAACGCTTGGCGTTCATCTTTTGCCAGACCTTGACCAAGTCGCGGTCAGCGCCTTGCATGAGGCCGTCCATCATTTCCACCACGTCCAGGCGTGCGCCCAGCGTGCTGTAAACGGTGCCCATCTCTAGGCCGATGATGCCGCCGCCCAGAATCAGCATGCGTTTGGGCACTTCTTTGAGTTCCAAAGCGCCGGTGCTGTCGACCACGCGGGGGTCATTGGGCATGAATGGCAAACGCACGGCTTGTGAGCCCGCAGCGATGATGGCGCGTTTGAACGCGATCACTTTTTTGCTGCCGTTTTGCGCTTGTGCAGTGCCGGTGGTCTCAGACACTTCGAGGTGGTGGGCACCCACGAACTGGCCCAAGCCGCGCACGGTGGTGACCTTGCGCATCTTGGCCATGGCCGCCAAGCCGCCGGTGAGTTTGCCAATCACTTTTTCTTTGTGGCCGCGCAGCTTGTCGATGTTGACCACCGGCTTGCCAAAGTCCACACCCAGGTCGGCCATATGGCTGACTTCGTCCATCACCGCTGCGACGTGCAGCAAGGCTTTGGAGGGGATACAGCCCACGTTCAAACACACACCGCCCAGAGTGGCGTAGCGTTCTACGATGACCACGTTCAAGCCGAGGTCTGCCGCACGGAAAGCCGCGGAGTATCCTCCGGGGCCACCGCCCAAAACGAGCACGTCGCACTCGATGTCGGCAGAGCCCCCGAAGCTGGAGGCCACAGGAGCGGGGATCGCTGCAACAGGTGCAGCAGCGGGAGCCACAGAAGCGGCCGTTGGCGCTGGCGCAGCGGCTGGGGCCGCCGCAGCGCCCTGGCCTTCCAGCACCAACAGCACCGAGCCTTGCTTGACCTTGTCGCCGAGCTTGACCTTGAGTTCTTTGACCACGCCGCCGTGGCTGCAAGGAATCTCCATGGAGGCTTTGTCGCTCTCCACGGTGATCAGGCTTTGGTCAGATTTGACGGTATCGCCCACCTTGACCATCAACTCGATCACGGTGACTTCGTCGAAGTCGCCAATGTCGGGGACTTGAATATCGATCAGTGCCATATCAAGTCCTTAGAGCAACACGCGACGGAAGTCGCTGAGGATTTGACCGAGGAACGCGTTGAAGCGTGCCGCCGCAGCGCCGTCGATGACGCGGTGGTCCCATGTCAATGACAAAGGCAGCATCAGGCGGGGCACAAATTCTTTGCCGTTCCACACGGGTTCCATGGTGCTTTTGCACACACCGAGGATGGCCACTTCGGGCGCGTTGATGATGGGCGTGAAGTACTTGCCACCGATGCCGCCCAAGCTGGAGATGGTGAAAGTGGCGCCGCTCATCTCAGCGGGACCGAGTTTGCCATCACGGGCTTTCTTGGCCAATTCGCCCATTTCCTGGCTGATTTGCAGCACGCCTTTTTTGTCGCAATCGCGGATGACTGGGACCATCAAACCATTGGGCGTGTCAGCGGCAAAGCCGATGTGCCAGTAGTTTTTGTAGACCAGCGCATCGCCGTCGAGCGAGCTGTTGAACTCAGGGTATTTCTTGAGCGCGGCCACGCAAGCCTTGATCAAGAACGCCAGCATCGTGACCTTGACACCCGACTTTTCGTTCTCTTTGTTGGTCGAGACGCGGAAGGCTTCGAGGTCGGTGATGTCGGCATCGTCATGGTTCGTGACGGCCGGAATCATGATGGCATTGCGCAGCAAATTTGCACCGCTGATCTTTTTGATGCGGCCCATCTCTTTGCGCTCGATGGGACCGAACTTGGCAAAGTCAACCTTGGGCCATGGGATGAGTCCCAGCTCTGAACCACCACCGCCCGAAGCCGTTGGGGCTTTGGCTGCTTGCGCTTGGGTTTGCGCTGCGCCTGACATGATGGCCTTGGTAAAGGCTTGCACGTCGTCCACAGTGATCCGGCCTTTGAGGCCAGAGCCGTTGACTTCGTTGAGTGGCACACCCAACTCACGGGCGAACTTGCGCACCGAGGGCGACGCGTGGGGCAAGCCCAGCGTGGTGCCAACGGGTGCATGCGCTGGCGCAGCCACCGCAGTGGTGGCTGCGGCCACGCGGGCTGGTGCAGCGGCAGGGGCGGAAGCCACGGTCACAGGTGCTGCAACGGCTGCCGCCACTGGCGCCACTGGCGCAGCCACGGCATCGGTGCCTTCGAGCACGGCCAGCAGGTCGCCAATGTTGACGGTGTCACCTACTTTGACTTTGAGCTCTTTGAGTACACCCGCAGCCGAGGATGGAATTTCCATGGACGCTTTGTCGGACTCGACGGTGATCAGGGATTGCTCGACCTTGATGGTGTCGCCGGGCTTGACCATGACTTCGATCACGGCCACGTCTTTGAAATCGCCGATGTCGGGCACAAACACCTGCACGGGGCCCGATGCCTGCGCGACAGGCGCAGCAGCCACGGGAGCGACGGCGGCTGCAGGTGCTGCCACTGCGGCGGCAGGCGCAGCGACTGGGGCTGCAGCAACACCCGCGGCTTCCAGCACCAGCACGACGGAGCCTTGCTTGACCTTGTCGCCCAAGGCCACGCGCATTTCTTTGACAACGCCCGCTGTGCTCGATGGGATTTCCATCGAAGCTTTGTCGGACTCGACGGTGATCAATGACTGCTCGGCTTTGACGCTGTCGCCCACTTTGACCATCAATTCAATGATGGTCACTTCATCAAAATCCCCGATATCCGGGACTTGTACTTCTACCAGTGCCATGTGTGTCTCCAGCGTTTATGCGTACAGCGGGTTGATTTTGTCGACATTGATGCCGTACTTTTTGATCGCCTCGGCCACTTGAGTGACAGGCACAGTGCCCTCTTCACTCAGCGCTTTCAGGGCTGCGACCACGATGTAGTGGCGGTTGACTTCAAAGTGCTCGCGCAGCTTGCTGCGGAAGTCGGAGCGGCCAAAGCCGTCCGTGCCCAACACTTTATAGCTGCGCACAGAACCGTCCGAATTTTTGGGAATGAAAGGCCGGATTTGCTCGGCGTACGCCTTCATGTAATCGGTGGATGCGACCACGGGACCCTTGTGCTGGGCCAGCTGATGGCCCACAAATGGCACACGGGGTGTTTCCAACGGGTGAAGCAAGTTAAAGCGCTCGGCGTCCTGACCGTCGCGGGTCAGTTCGTTGAAGCTGGGGCAGCTCCACACATCGGCCTGAATGCCCCAGTCGGTGGCCAACAAAGTTTGGGCCGCCATCGATTCACGCAAGATGGTGCCCGAGCCCAGCAGTTGAACCCGCTTGTCACCCGCAGCACCCGGCTTGCACAGGTACATGCCTTTGATGATCTGCTCCTCCGTGCCGGGCGTGAGGCCGGGCATGGCGTAGTTTTCGTTGAGCAAGGTCAAGTAGTAGAAAACGTTGTCTTGCTTTTCCACCATGCGCTTCAAACCATGGTGCAGGATGACGCCCACTTCGTGTGCGAAGGTGGGGTCATACGAGACGCAGTTGGGGATGGTGCCCGCCATGATGTGGCTGTGACCGTCTTCGTGCTGCAAGCCTTCACCGTTGAGTGTGGTGCGGCCCGATGTGCCGCCGAGCAAGAAGCCGCGTGCTTGCATGTCGCCCGCAGCCCATGCCAAGTCGCCAATGCGCTGGAAGCCAAACATCGAGTAATACACGTAGAACGGCACCATGATGCGGTTGCTGGTGGAGTAACTCGTTGCCGCGGCAATCCAGCTGGACATACCGCCGGCTTCGTTGATGCCTTCTTGCAGGATTTGGCCCGCTTTGTCTTCCTTGTAGTACATGACCTGGTCTTTGTCGACCGGGGTGTAGTTTTGGCCTGCTGGGTTGTAAATACCAATCTGGCGAAACAAGCCTTCCATTCCGAAGGTGCGCGCTTCGTCCACCAAAATCGGCACCACGCGAGGACCTAAGGCTTGGTCGCGCAACAGCTGGGTGAGGAAACGGACATAGGCTTGGGTGGTCGAAATTTCACGGCCTTCGGCTGTGGGCTCCATGACCGATTTGAAGACGTCCAAAGACGGCACAGTGAAGCTTTCGTCAGCTTTCGTGCGGCGGTGCGGCAAGTAACCGCCCAAAGCCTTGCGACGCTCGTGCAGGTAGCGCATTTCAGGGGTGTCATCGGCAGGCTTGTAAAACGGCACGTTGGCCAATTCGCTGTCTGGCACCGGAATGTTGAAACGGTCACGCATGTAACGGATGTCTTCGTCCGTGAGCTTCTTGGTTTGGTGAACGTTGTTCTTGCCCTCGCCTGCTTTGCCCACGCCAAAACCTTTGACGGTTTTGATCAGCAACACCGTGGGTTGGTCTTTGTGGTTCACCGCTTCGTGGTAAGCCGCGTACACCTTTTGCGGGTCATGACCGCCGCGCTTCAAAGCCCAGATTTCGTCGTCGCTCATGTGCGCGACCATCTCTAAGGTACGTGGATCGCGACCGAAGAAGTGCTTGCGCACGTACGCACCGTCGTTGGCTTTGAACGCTTGGAAGTCACCGTCCAGGGTGTCCATCATGATTTTGCGCAAGGCGCCGTCTTTGTCACGGGCCAACAGTTTGTCCCACTCGCTGCCCCACAAAAGCTTGATCACGTTCCAGCCAGAGCCACGAAATTCACCTTCGAGTTCTTGCACGATCTTGCCGTTGCCGCGCACCGGGCC
This sequence comes from Limnohabitans sp. DCL3, assembly GCF_048019295.1. Taxonomy (GTDB): domain Bacteria; phylum Pseudomonadota; class Gammaproteobacteria; order Burkholderiales; family Burkholderiaceae_C; genus Limnohabitans_A. Next base: position 1,519,757 of record NZ_CP171842.1, read on the forward strand.
ATCCAAACGTTGCAAGTTGCAATTGACCACAAAGATCAAATTGTCGAGTTTTTCACGAGCAGCCAATCCAATCGCGCCCAAGGATTCGACTTCGTCCATCTCGCCGTCGCCGCAGAACACCCAAACTTTGCGGTTTTCGGTGTTGGCAATACCGCGTGCGTGCAAGTATTTCAAGAACCGCGCTTGGTAAATGGCCATCAGGGGGCCAAGACCCATCGACACCGTGGGGAACTGCCAGAACTCGGGCATGAGTTTGGGGTGTGGGTAGCTCGAGAGGCCATTGCCATCCACCTCTTGACGGAAGTTGAGCAGTTGCGCTTCGGTCAAGCGGCCCTCTAAGTAAGCGCGGGCGTAAACACCGGGTGATACGTGACCTTGTATGTACAAGCAATCACCCCCGTGGTTCTCGTTTTCAGCATGCCAGAAATGGTTGAAGCCCGCACCAAACATGTGGGCCAGTGATGCGAATGAACCAATGTGACCGCCCAGGTCACCACCGTCTGCAGGGTTGTGACGATTGGCTTTGACCACCATGGCCATGGCGTTCCAGCGCATGTAGGCACGCAGGCGCTCTTCGATTTCAATATTTCCTGGGCAATGGGCTTCTTGGTCTGGCTCAATGGTGTTCACGTAAGCTGTGTTGGCCGAGAACGGCAGGTCGATGCTGTGCTGGCGCGCTTCTTCAAGCAGTTCTTCGAGTAAAAAATGAGCACGCTCAGGGCCTGCTTTTTCGATCACGGCGGACAGAGCGTCCATCCACTCTCGGGTTTCTTGCGTGTCTGAATCTCGGCCCGGTTGTTGAGGTATTGCCGCTGTCATGCTTGTCTCCGTTGGATGTTATGGGTCAATGGTGTTTCAATTTTCACATAAATTTCAAATAATTTCAAATTGTGCCGATTGATTTTGCATTGTGAAAATTATGCAGTCAGAGAACTACAAAGTTCCAACAGTGTGTGTGTCGTCTCACCTAAACTCTGGCCATGGAATTGAACAAAGCAGCATCGGTCGTGAAGCAGGTCGGCCCATGGGCCTGGTGGCGCAATTGGTGGCGGCGACAATCCCCCAACAGACAAGACCGGTACGCCAATTTGGCGCCCGTCGCCGCCGTGTTGCTCTTTTTGGCGGCCATCGCCACAGCCTTTTGGTATCTGCGCGTTGAGGAACTTGAGCGAGAACAAGAAGCCATCAAAAGGGACGTGGAGTACGCGCAACAAAGATTGCGACTGCGCTTGCTCGAGCGTCAAGAGCAGGTCATGCGTTTGTCCCGGGACGTGTCCAACAAAGAAGTTCGCGCGGATCAGTTTTTGTCACGTGCTGAGGCCTTGGTTCAGCAATACCCTGAATTTTTGTCACTGACATGGATCGATGATCGACGTCGGATCATCGCTAGCCAAAATGTATCGAACATGTCTTCCACCCAAGCCATGCGGCCAGGCACTGTTCTCAAAGTGGGAGAAACCGAAGCCCATTTCAGTTTGGCCCGTGATCTGATGCAACCGATTTACGGACAGATCGACGTGGAATCGGACCGCGACGCCCAATTGTCCGTGCTGCAACTGCACACGCCTTTGAGCAATGACCAAGGCCGATTCACCGGCGTGATCTTGGCCGAATACACCCTGGAAGGATTGTTGCGCTACGGTGTGCCCACGGAAATTTTGGCGAAATATGCCGTGGCACTGCAAGACGGCAAAGGACAACTTTTAGCCGGGCAGTCCATTCCTGGGCGAACAGCGCTGTGGCGCATGCTGCCAGGGAGCGAGAAACCCTACAACGATTACGAAGTACCGGTTTCCCCGGTTGGCAACGATTTGATATTGCGCGCCCAAGCTTGGCGAACTTCACAAGGATTGGTGGGCAGCGGTCTGTTCTGGATGGTCGGTGTGCTCAGTGTGATGACCGCTTGGATGCTGATTGGCAACTGGCGGCACACGCGGCGGCGCATTCAAGCCCAAAAGGCCTTGGTGGCTGAAACCAATTTTCGTCGGGCCATGGAAAACTCCATGCTCACGGGCATGCGTGCGCTGGATTTGAGGGGACGAATCACCTATGTCAATCCCGCTTTCTGTCAAATGACGGGCTGGAGTGAATCGGATTTGGTGGGTGCTGTGGCCCCCTTCCCTTATTGGCCAGACCAAGACCGCGAGTTGTTGATGCGGCGGCTAGAGGAAGAAATCAGCGGTCAGCATTCGGCCGGTGGGTTTCAAGTTCGGGTCAAGCGCAAAAACGGACAGCTCTTTGATGCGCGCATGTATGTGTCGCCTCTGATCGATGCCTCTGGCAAGCAAACCGGGTGGATGACCTCGATGACCGACATCACCGAGCCCAACCGCATCCGTGAACAACTGGCCGGCTCCCACGAACGCTTCACCATCGTTCTTGAGGCCCTCGACGCCTCGGTCTCGGTCGCCCCATTGGGCAGCAAAGAGTTGTTGTTCGCGAACAAGTTGTACCGGTTGTGGTTTGGCCAAGACACGGAGGGGCATTTGCGCTTGGTTCAACAAGCCGGCGCCAGCGACAACTCTGAAAGTAAAGGGGGGGCTTTAGACGATGTCGATGAAATGGCCGGATTGCCCATTGAGAGCATCACAGTCGCCCGGTCTGAAAACTCGGAAATCTTCATCCAAGATTTGGGCAAGTGGCTTGAAGTGCGTTCGCGGTACATCAATTGGGCAGATGGCCGTTTGGCTCAAATGGTCATTGCCAGCGACATCACACCGCGCCGCCAAGCAGAGGAGCTGGCCGCGCAACAGGCCGAGCGCGCACAGAACGCCAGCCGCCTGATCACCATGGGCGAGATGGCGTCCAGCGTTGCCCATGAACTCAACCAACCTTTGACCGCCATCAGCAACTACTGCAGTGGGATGATTTCTCGCATCCAGTCCAAACAGGTCAAGGAAGAAGACCTGCTCTCGGCGCTGGATAAAACCGCAAGACAAGCTCAAAGGGCTGGTCAAATCATTTTGCGCATCCGTAGCTTCGTCAAACGCAGCGAGCCCAACCGGACCTTGTCGGATGTGTCATCGATGGTCAGTGAAGCTCTGGAGTTGGCTGAAATCGAAATGCGGCGTCGCCAAGTCCGATTGACCCACCACATCGCTGCTCGACTTCCCCAGTTGTTGGTTGACCCCATTTTGATTGAGCAGGTCTTGATCAATTTGATGAAAAATGCCGCCGAATCGATCGACAACGCCCAGCGACCGCCCGAGCAACGCCAAGTTGAGTTGCGCATCGTGCCCAAAACCATTGAAAACCAGGCGGTCGTTGAATTTTCGGTGACCGATAGCGGTCCAGGATTGCCGCCCGAAGCCATTGAGAGGGTTTACGAAGCCTTTTTCTCCACCAAAGTTGAGGGCATGGGCATTGGCCTGAATTTGTGCCGCAGCATCATCGAGTCGCACCACGGCAGGATTGCAGCCGAGAACCTCTACAATGCCGCCGAGGTGTCGGGTTGCCGGTTTTCCTTCTGGATCCCGGTTGAAGCCACTTTGACCACATAACCACCCACGGGGTAACTGAATGAGCTTGATTCCGAAAAAAGGTACCGTTTATGTCGTGGACGACGACGAGGCGGTGCGAGACTCCTTGCAGTGGTTGCTTGAAGGCAAGGATTATCGGGTGCGCTGCTTTGACAGCGCAGAGTCGTTCATCGGACGCTACGACCCCCGTGAAGTCGCATGTCTGATCGCCGACATCCGCATGGGGGGCATGACGGGATTGGAGCTGCAAGACCGCCTGATTGAGCGTAAATCTCCCCTGCCCATTGTGTTCATCACGGGCCATGGTGACGTGCCCATGGCCGTGAACACCATGAAAAAAGGGGCGATGGATTTCATACAAAAGCCATTCAAGGAAGAGGAACTCCTGGGTTTGGTCGAACGCATGCTGGAAGAAGCCCGTGAAGCCTTTGCCGAATACCAAAGCGCAGCCAGTCGCGATGCCTTGCTGTCCAAACTGACCGGTCGCGAAGCCCAGGTGCTCGAGCGCATCGTGGCCGGCCGTTTGAACAAGCAAATTGCCGACGATTTGGGCATCAGCATCAAGACGGTGGAGGCGCACCGGGCCAACATCATGGAAAAACTCAACGCCAATACCGTGGCCGACCTCCTGAAGATCGCCTTGGGGCAAAACGCACCCAAAGCCTGAAGCACGATGTCGCCTCCCAAACGCCCGCAGCTGTCGGGCGTTTTGCATTTTTTTGACATTCAGACGATTGACACATGACCGCACAACTCATCGACGGCAACGCCCTGTCCAAGCAACTGCGCACAGAGGTCAGCGCCCGCGCCCTGGCACTCAAAGCCCAAGGCGTCACGCCGGGTCTGGCGGTGGTGCTTGTGGGTGACAACCCCGCCAGCCAAGTGTATGTTCGCAACAAGGTCAAGGCCTGCGAAGACAGCGGTCTTCACTCGGTCCTTGAAAAATACGCAGCCGACATGACCGAAGCCGATTTGCTCGCCCGTGTGGAAGCCCTGAACAACGACCCGGCCATCCACGGCATCTTGGTGCAATTGCCCCTGCCCCCGCACATCGACGCACAAAAAGTGATTGAAGCCATCAGCCCCGCCAAAGATGTGGACGGCTTCCACATCGCCAGTGCTGGGGCCTTGATGACGGGCATGCCCGGCTTTTGGCCCTGCACGCCTTATGGCTGCATGAAAATGCTCGAAAGCATTGGCTACGACCTGCGTGGCAAACACGCGGTGGTCATTGGCCGAAGCAACATTGTGGGCAAACCCATGGCGCTGATGCTGCTGCAAAAAGACGCCACCGTGACCGTGGCGCATTCGCGCACCCAAAACCTCAAAGACTTGACCCTGCAAGCCGATGTGATCGTGGCCGCTGTCGGCAAGCGCCATGTGCTGACAGCCGACATGGTCAAGCCCGGGGCCGTCGTGCTCGATGTGGGCATGAACCGCAACGACGAAGGCAAATTGTGTGGCGATGTGGACTTCGAAGGCGTCCAACAAGTCGCCAGCCACATCACCCCCGTGCCTGGCGGCGTCGGCCCGATGACCATCACCATGCTGTTGGTCAATACCCTTGAAGCCGCCGAACGCGCCACCCAGTGATTCAAAGTCAAAATTCAGCCCACCCATGCGTGCCATGACCAACCCTTTGCTCAATACCGCCGGCCTGCCCCTGTTTGATCGCATCGCCCCCGAACATGTCGCTCCTGCCATGGACGAGTTGCTGGCCTGCGCCGACAAAGCCCTGGAAACGGTCACCGCCGCTGATTTTGCGGCCGATTGGACAGCCATCGCCCTCCACTTGGATGTCTGCACCGAGCGGCTGGGCATGGCCTGGGGCGCAGTCAGCCACCTCAACAGTGTGGCCGATACACCCGAATTGCGTGCCGCTTACAACGCCGCATTGCCCCGAGTGACCGAGTTTTGGACCCGCTTGGGCAGCGACGAGCGCTTGTATGCCAAGTACAAGGCCATCGACCCAGCCAGTCTGAACGCCGAGCAAACCCAAGCCCATAAAAACGCCCTTCGGGCTTTTGTCTTGGGCGGTGCCGAGTTAGAGGGTGCGGCCAAAGAACGTTATGCCACGATTCAAGAGCGCTTGGCCGAAATCACCCAAAAGTTCAGTGAGAACACACTGGACGCCACCGACAAATTCGTGTTGTACGTGCCGGAAGAAGCGCTCAAGGGCGTACCCGCAGATGTGGTGCAAGCCACCCGTGACGCGGCCCAAAAGGACGGCCAAGAAGGTCACCGCCTGTCGCTCAAGATGCCGGTCTACCTGCCCGTCATGCAATTTGCCGACAGTGGCAATTTGCGCGAGCAACTTTACAAAGCCTACGTCACACGGGCCTCAGATCAGGCGGCACAAGAGCTCAGGTCATTCGACAACACCGCTTTGATGCAAGAGATCTTGGCTTTGCGCCAAGAGGAAGCCCGTTTGCTGGGCTTTGACAACTACGCCCAAGTCTCTGTGGTGCCCAAAATGGCCGAATCACCCGAAAAGGTGACCGCCTTTTTGCGCGATCTGGCAGCCAAGGCCCGTCCTTTCGCCGAAAAAGACCTGGCCGACTTGCGCGAATTTGCAGCCAGCGCCCTGGGCATCACCGGTCCGCTCAACGCCTGGGACGTGCCTTATTTGTCTGAAAAGCTCAAGGAAGCCCGCTACAGCTTCAGCGAACAAGAGGTCAAGCAGTACTTCACCGCGCCCAAAGTGCTGGCCGGTCTGTTCAAAATCATTGAAACCCTGTTCGAAGTGAACATCCGCGCCGACCAAGCGCCCGTCTGGCACCCGGCCGTGGGTTTTTACCGCATGGAACGCGCAGGTCAATTGGTGGGTCAGTTCTACTTGGACCCACCAGCCCGTGCGGGAAAACGCGGCGGTGCTTGGATGGACGATGTGCGCGGCCGATGGCAGCGCCCCGACACCGGCGTCCTGCAAACGCCCGTAGCGCATCTGGTGTGCAACTTTGCCGAAGGGGTCAACGGCCAACCGGCATTGCTCACGCACGACGACGTGATCACCCTCTTCCACGAATTTGGCCATGGCCTGCACCACATGCTCACACAAGTGAACGAGCGCGATGTCTCTGGCATCAGCGGTGTGGAATGGGACGCGGTCGAACTGCCCAGCCAGTTCATGGAAAACTTCTGTTGGGAGTGGTCGGTGCTTCGCCACATGACGGCCCATGTGGACACTGGTGAACCCCTGCCGCGTTCACTCTTTGACAAAATGCTGGCCGCCAAAAACTTCCAAAGCGGCTTGCAAACTTTGCGCCAGATCGAGTTTTCTTTGTTTGACATGCTGGTGCACGCTGAGCACGATCCGGCACAAGACTTCATGCCGCTTTTGCAGATGGTGCGTGACGAAGTGGCCGTGATGCGCCCACCCGCCTTTAACCGCATGGCCCACACCTTCAGCCACATCTTTGCAGGCGGTTACGCCGCGGGTTATTACAGCTACAAATGGGCGGAAGTGCTGAGCGCTGACGCCTACGCCGCCTTTGAAGAAACCGCCGACGCCGACGGCACCCCCAGTGTGGAAACCGGACGCCGGTACCGCCAAGCGATTTTGGAAGCGGGCGGCAGCCGTCCGGCCTTGGAATCGTTCAAAGCGTTCCGAGGCCGCGAGCCCAGCTTAGATGCCTTGCTGCGTCACCAGGGCATGGTCTTTTCCGGATGACACTGACTGGCACACAAGTCACGCACGCCCCGTGCGGACTTGATGGCCCGCTTGTCAATGGGCTTTGTAGCCCATCCGAAATCCGCCCCAGTGCTTGCCATTCACCCAAATGGGCACCGACAGGTCGTGCATGATTTCACCGGTATCGCGTTTGTAGGTTTGCAAAAGCACTTTCTGGGTGTGTGAGCCGCAACGGCTGCCCGTGCGGTCGCTGAAAATGCGTTTGCTTCGGCTGTTGATCAGGTCCACGTCGTAACGCCCCGTCAGTGGGTGCGCAAATTTGTCATTGTGGGTGGGCACATAGCCGCGCTGGTTGGTGCAGATCGCAAAGACCAGTTCGGGCGATTGACGCAACACGGCTTCTTGAATACTCGGCAGTGTTTTGTCGGTGAACGCATCGAATCGTGAGGTGTATTTCTGGGGGTTCGTGTGGGGCACCGGCTGGTGTTCTTGGCTGAGCAAATCTTGCGCACTGATCTGCCCCTTTGAAATAGCCTGTTCGAATGCGAATTGCACCGCATCGGCCGCGGCGCGCGCCACGGTGTACATGCGCTGGTGCAAGGTGAGGAGGTTCAGCGAGACCAGTTTTTCAAAGAAACCTTCGCTCAACTCCGTCAGGCCCAGAGTCTGTTTTTCCTGGGAAGCAATGCGCAGACCGAAGCTGGCCAGCTCGTCTTGAATTTCACCCAAGTAATTGGAGATCTTGCCCACTTCATCGGCTGAAGCACTGGAGGCCTGCACAATGCCGTCCATTTGCTCCGACAAAACGCAGGACGAATCGAGGATGCCCGACAAACGTTGGCCCACTTGCTCGATTTGGACCACATTGGCTTGCACATCGCCCAGCAATTCGTTCATGCTGACCACGGCCTGCTCGGTTTGGCTCATGATGCCGCCCACACTGGCATCGATTTCCTGGGTCGCTTCAAAGGTTTTTTCGGCCAACTTGCGCACCTCGTCCGAAACCACCGCAAAACCCTTGCCGTGCTCGCCAGCGCGTGCCGCCTCGATCGCTGCGTTGAGCGACAGCAAGTTGATCTTGTTGGCAATGTCGCGGATCAATTGAACAATGTGTTCAATTTTTTTCGAACTGCTCTGAAGCCCGGTGATGGAAGATGACACGATTTGGGTTCGCCCGCCCATTTGCCGCATCGACTCGATGGTTTGCTGCAACTCGTGCTGACCCTGCTCTGAATTGTCGCGGGACCGCTGCGCCAACTGAGCCACCGACGCCGCATCGGCGCTGACACGGCTGGAGTTTTGAGCCAATGATTGGGACGAGTGAGAAATCTGGGCACCTTTGACCGCCAAGGCCTTCATCTCTTGGTTGATGCCATTGGCTTGCCAGGACAGATCGGCCAAGGTAATGGCACTTTTTTCGACCACCGAACTCATGGCATGCACGATGCGCAGCAAGTTCATGTGGCCATCGGTGATTTTCTGAAGTGCGGGCCCAAGAAGCGGGTCATTCAGCCAATCCGATGGCATAGACGTCCGGGCGTTTGAGGTGTCATGCACCTCACTGTAGGTCTGCAAAATGAACCGGTTCAACTCCGACAACATGGCGGACAAATGCCCCAGGCCCGCACGCACAGCCAACAGCGCTGGTGAATCGGTACTCCCCAACGCATCCACGGAACGGCCATGTGGCAATTGACCACGTTCCAAGGCCTGCATGCTGTCCACCACCCCGAAAGTATCGGCGCCTTGTTTCTGAGACACCAAGGCCAATGCCTGGGAGATGCGCTCCAATTCTGTTGGCAACCAAAGCGGCTCGGCCCAAGACCCGTCTGATCCGTTGGCAGTTTGTGCGGCCATGCTTTGAACGGCGGATAAAGCGCGGTGCACAGGCCGCCAAATAAACCAAGCCAACAACGCCAGCAAAGCGGCCAATGTCAGGCTCACGGTCAACAGGTGGAAATCGGCAGGGGTACGACCCGCGTCTTGTGCCCCAACACTCAAAAGGCCAAAGCTGGTCAACACTGTGACGCAACAAATGACAAAAAATACAAATCTCAGTTGTATGGAATGCAGCACAGCACGACCTCACACAGATGAACACGCTTGGAACCCGTACATGGGCATGTGGGTTCGAAGGGGGTCGATCAGACGAAAAAAAAGCACCAGGCGTGGTTGCCAAGTGCTCAGTTTTCTACCAAAAATGGTAGGCGCGACTAGATTCGAACTAGCGACCCCCACCATGTCAAGGTGGTGCTCTAACCAACTGAGCTACGCGCCTGCTAAGCCTTGAATTATAGCGTCAAAAAAACCGGTTTTCTGGACCTGGTCCAATAAGTGGTGTTTAACGCCGTCTCGCCGCCCTCACCCCTTTGACGGCACGCACACTGGAGAGCACCTTGTTCAAACGCGCCGCATCACCAATCTCCACCGTGAAGGTCATCCAGGCCGTACCCTTGACCGATTGCGTTTGTACGCCGATCACATTCATTTTTTCCTTGGCAAAGACTTCGGAGATATCACGCAGCAATCCCTGACGGTCCATGGCCTCCACCGACACATCCACGGGATAGACCGATCCTTCTGCACCTTGAGCCACCCCCCAACGCACATCGATGACCCTTTCGACATGGCGTGAAGCGAGTTGGCGAAAGTTACTGCAATCTTGGCGGTGGATGCTAACGCCCTTACCCCGCGTCACAAAGCCGCCAATTGCATCGGGTGGGGCAGGCTTACAACAACGGGAGAGTTGGGTGAGCAAAGAGTCCACCCCCACCACCAACACGCCGGACGGGGATTTGCGCGACGCAGACCCTTTGAACTTCTTTTGAAAGTAGTCGTCGGGCTCCAGGGCGGGCTCAGGCGGGTTGAGCAAAACCTCGATGTTGCGCAGTGAAAACTCGTCCTTCCCCACCACCTCAAACAAGCTGTCGGCAGACTTGAAGCCCAGCTGACTGGCCAAGTCTTCCAAGCGGACGGCGGTACGGCCCAGACGCTGCAAGGATTTCTCAACCGCTTCACGCCCTTTGGCGATGGTTTCTTCGCTCACTTGGGCATTGAACCAAGCGCGCACTTTGGCGCGCGCACGCGGACTGGCCAAAAATCCCAGCTCGGGGTTGAGCCAGTCGCGTGAAGGCCCGCCTTCTTTGATGGCCGTGATCTCCACCGTTTGGCCATTGGCCAGGGGCGTGTTCAAGGGCACCATGACACCGTCGACCTTGGCGCCCCGACAACGATGCCCCAAATGGGTATGCACCGTGTAGGCGAAGTCAATGGCGGTGGCGCCTTGCGGCAGCTCCACCACGGCAGCGTCGGGGGTCAAGACATAGATGCGGTCATCAAAAAGCGAGGTGCCGTGACCGCTGCCTTGCACCGCGTCCGACAAATCGCGCTCCCATGCCAACAATTGCCGAAGTACGGCAATTTTGGTGTCGTAGGCGCTGTTGGCAGAAACACCGGCGTAGCCTTTTGCGCCCGCTTCTTTGTACGCCCAGTGCGCAGCAACCCCGTTTTCGGCGTGGTTGTGCATGGCTTGGGTGCGAATTTGAACTTCGATGGGACCGCCATCGGCGTCGCGCACCACGGTGTGCAGGGATTGGTAACCGTTGGCTTTGGGTTTGGCGATGTAATCGTCAAATTCTTCGGCTATTGGGGCAAAGTGCTCATGCACCCAACTGAGCACTTGGTAGCAATCGGCCACCTCGGGCACCACCACGCGCAAAGCGCGAATGTCAAAAACACGATCAAAGGTGAGCGACTTGCCACGCATTTTGCGCACAATGCTGTAGATGTGCTTGGGCCGGCCATCGACTTGCGCACGGATACCTTGCGCAGCCAAGGCTTGACACAAGCGCTCGCGAAGCTCGTGCATGTTGCGTTCGCGCTCCGTGCGCTTGGCATCCAGCAAGAGCGCAATGCTTTTGTAAGTTGCAGGCTCCAAAAAGCGAAAAGACAGGTCTTCCAACTCCCACTTGATTTGCCAAATGCCCAAACGGTTGGCCAAAGGCGCAAACACCTGCAAAGACTCGCTGGCCAAAGCCGGTGGCGCCATGCGCTTGGTGGCTGCGTAATGGCGCAAGGTTTGCAATCGCGAGGCCAAGCGCAGCATGACCACGCGCAAATCGCGGCTGAACGCCAGCAGCATCTTGCGCACATTTTCAGTTTGTACCTGAGGGCTCAAGGGTGTGTTGTCTGGCCCGGTGCTCTGGGTCTCGGCAGCCCTGGACAAGCGCTGCAGATGGACCAACTGGTTGGTTTGGGTGGCCAACTGCGCCATCGGCAAACCAAAGGCTTTGGCAATGACCTCCTCCGCTTTGTTCAGGTGCGGGCAGGTGTAGACCAGGTAAGTGGCCGCCTGCATTGCCACCGAACCGCCCATATTGGCCAAAATCTGGGCCACTGCATCCGCATGCGCCAAGATGTTTTCGCCGGTATCGAGTAACTCGCACGAGATCAAGGGCTCGGCAAACGCGCGCGCCTTGGTGAGCGCGCCGGACTCCTCCGTTTCTGCGGTGGCCAACATGACTGGTGGCAGGGCTGCTGTTGGGGGGGCTGTCGTGCTGGGGCCGTGCATTCGACCTGGCGTCGATAAAGGGCGTGCGGAATGGCTGATGGAAGGACTGACCATGCGCTCAAGCACTCAGCAAAAAAGTCGTCAACACCTGAATTTGCGCGTCACTGGTCAGTGTGGGCGCATGACCAAAACCGGGCCAAGTCTCCAGCCTGGCCAAGGGGCCGCGTTGCGTCATTTCGAAAGCCGTCTCGGGCGTCAACAGGTCGGACTCCTGCCCGCGGATCAACAGTGTTTGGGCCTGGATTTGGTCGTACAGGGCCCACAAAGTCAGCTCTCCAGCGCTGGCGATGTCCGGAGTCATGGCCTTCAGGGGGACACTGATGGCCGGGTCGTAATGCAAAGTCAAAGTGCCGTCTGCGCCGGGGCGGGTCATGTGCACCGACATTTCGCGCCACACTTCGGGGGAGACAGGACCGAAGCCTTGCGACAGGGTCCACAAGGTGGCGGCCACTTCTTCCATGTCCCTGTATTGGCCGTATTGACCCACATAGGTCTTCATCCTTTCGACAGATGACCACGTGATCGCCGGTCCCACGTCATTGAGCACCAAACGGCGAATGGGCGTTGGCAAGGGCAAATCAGGTTGACCGGCCAAGACCATGCCAATGAGACCGCCCATGCTGGTGCCGACCCAATCGAGGCTGCGCATCGGGATCGAACCGAGTTGCGTTTGCACCTGAGCGAGCATGGTCAACATGTCGGCCGCATAGTGTGGAATTTGGTAAAGGCCCGGGTTGTCCAGCCACTGGCTGCGGCCTCGGCCCACAACATCGGGACACAACACTTGCAAAGGTTCGGCGCTCTGGGCCACCAAAGCTTGTGCCAAACGGTCGAAGTCTCGCCCCTGCCTCGTCAACCCATGCACACAAACCACCACGCGCTGGGCATCGGGGCGGCCCCAACGGACATAAGCCATGCGGTGCTGCCCTTGAGGATGGGGGCAATCCACCCACGCTGGCTGTGGCTGTGAATGGTGAGGAGCTGGGTGTTCGGTCATGACAATCAGAAACAATCTCGGGACTGTGCGTCCAAAACAGGCTGTTGACAGCGCCATAATGGACTTTTGAACATCCTAATTCATCTTTCGGAGTCTTCATCATGTTGCAAGGTAAAACAGCGTTGGTCACCGGTTCCACCAGTGGCATTGGTTTGGGCATTGCCAAGGCGTTGGCCAAGCAAGGCGCCAACATCGTGCTCAATGGTTTTGGCGACGCACAAGGCCCGAAAGCAGAGATTGCTGCGCTGGGTGTCCAAGTCGCCTACCACGGTGCGGACATGAGCAAAGCATCCGACATTGAAGCGATGATGAAGTTTGCCGCCGACACATTCGGCCGGGTCGACATCTTGGTCAACAATGCCGGCATCCAGCACGTGGCCAAAATTGAAGATTTCCCCATCGAGCGCTGGGACGCCATCATCGCCATCAACCTGAGCAGTGCCTTCCACGCTACGCGTTTGGCTTTGCCCGCCATGAAAGCTGCCAACTGGGGCCGCATCATCAACGTGGCTTCTATACATGGTTTGGTCGGTTCTTCCGAAAAGTCGGCCTATGTGGCGGCCAAACATGGTGTGGTGGGCTTGACCAAAGTCACGGCCCTTGAAAACGCCACCACGGGCGTGACTTGCAACGCCATTTGTCCCGGCTGGGTACTCACGCCGTTGGTGCAAAAACAGGTGGATGCGAAAGCGGTGGCCATGGGCTTGTCGAATGAAGAAGCCAAGAAACAACTGCTGCAAGAGAAAGAGCCCTCCATGCAGTTCACAACGCCCGAGGAATTGGGTGATCTGGCCGTGTTCTTTTGCTCCGCCGCTGGTAACAACGTGCGAGGCGTCGCCTGGAACATGGACGGTGGCTGGACAGCGCAATAAATCCGACCATGAGCACCTCGTCTCGTTTGGACAAAATCGTCATCGTCGATGACGATGCCCGCATCCGTGATTTGCTCCGACGCTATTTGTCACAAGAGGGTTTCGATGTCTTGTTGGCGGAAGATGGCCGCGCCCTAGACCGGATCTTGCAACGCGAAACCATCGATCTGGTGGTGCTTGACCTGATGCTCCCGGGTGAAGACGGTTTGGGAATTTGCCGCCGTTTACGCGCTGCCGGCGTCAAAACCCCGGTCATCATGCTCACCGCCAAAGTGGAGGATGTGGACCGCATCACCGGGCTGGAGATCGGCGCGGATGACTATTTGGGCAAACCGTTCAACCCGCGCGAATTGCTGGCCCGTATCCATGCAGTTTTGCGACGCAGACCGCAACACGAAGCGCCGAGTGCCCCCTCCTCCGCCAGCCATGAGGTGATCGTCTTTGGCGCTTTCTCCTTGGATCTGGGCAACCGCTCCCTCACCAAAAACGGTGAAGACATGCCTTTGACCAGCGGTGAATTTGCCATGCTCAAGGCCTTGGCGCGCCACCCCAAGCAACCACTCACCCGCGATAAATTGGCCCAATTGGCGAGGGGACGAGAATTTGAGCCTTTTGACCGCAGTTTGGATGTCCAGATTTCGCGTTTGCGCAAAATGATTGAGCTCGATCCTGCAACCCCCAAAATCATTCAGACCGTATGGGGTGTGGGCTATGTTTTCGTGCCAGATGGTCAAGCGTGACCCCTGACCTTGATTCCAAGCCCGTGACAGACGCTTTGGGCAAGTCGCCGCACCGGGTCAAACTGAGTCTCTTTTGGCGAACTTTCTTTTTGTTGGCTTTGCTGATTCTGTGCAGCAGCTTGGCATGGCTGCAATTGTTTCGCACGCAAGAGTATGAGCCGCGCGTCTTGCGCAACGCCCACCAAATTGCCACGGTGGTCAATTTGACCCGCACCGCGCTCATGCACACCGACGCGATTGCCCGGGTCTCTCTTTTGAAGATGCTGGCCGACGAGGAGGATGTGGGCATCCAGACGCGCGAACCCCAAGATCAAATCGTCCCCTTTGGGCGCTCAGGCTTGGAGCGCCAATTGGTGGTTGAAATGGTCAATCGCTTGGGGCCTGACACCTTGATTGCGTCAGAGGTCAATGGAGAAGCTGGCCTGTGGATTGGCTTCAAGATCGAGCGCGACAGTTATTGGCTGCAAATGGACCCCGCCCGATTGCGGCCCGTAGGCGGGTCGGCTTGGTTGACCTGGCTGGGTTTGATTGTGGTGTTGTCTCTCGGTGGTGCGGCCTTGATGGCGGGATTGATCAACCGGCCCTTGAAAAGGCTGTCCGATGCCGCCAGCCAAGTGCGCGAGGGACACTTCAACACCTCCACCTTGGATGAAGACGCCGCCACCCCTGAAATTCGCGAGGTCAACATTGGCTTTAACCGCATGGCCGAGCGCTTGGTCAAAATCGAGCAAGAGCGGGCCGTGATGCTCGCAGGTATTTCGCATGACCTGCGCACGCCATTGGCACGTTTGCGCTTAGAGACCGAGTTGAGCGTGTCCGATCTTCAAACCCGTGACTTGATGGCCGCTGACATCGCCCAGCTGGACGCCATCATCGACAAATTCCTCGACTACGCTCGGCCCGAGCCCGCTGAACTGGGGCCCGTCCTGCTGTCTGGCGTCATCAGCCGGAGCATCGCCCCTTGGCGAAACAACCTGCGCATGGAAATTCGTGTGGAAGTGGCAGAGGACTTACAAGTCCAAGCTGAACAAGTGGAGCTCTCCCGCGTGTTGTCGAACTTGTTGGAAAATGCCCGCCGCTATGGCCAAAGTCCCAGTGATGGCATCACGCGGGTCGAAATCGTCGCCAGGGTGCATGACGGCTGGGTGTTGCTTCGCGTGCGTGATCAAGGACCCGGGGTCTCCGAAGAGGCCTTGAAAAATCTGACGCAACCTTTTTTCAGAGGCGACTGTGCCAGAACCGATGCCACGGGTTCAGGTTTGGGTTTGGCCATTGTGGAGCGCTCGGTGCAGCGAATGGGTGGCACCTTTTCGGTGTTCAACAACAGCGCGGGGGGCTTGATGGCGTTGATGAAGTTCAGGCAAGCCGAGCTGAACTGAACACCAACAAGGCCACAGCCCGCGCTTCGATGCTTTGACCCATGCCCACGGGCCCCAGCTTTTCAGCTGTTTTGGCTTTCACGTTCACCTGCCCCGCCTGCACGCCCAGCGCTTTGGCCACCCCAGCGTTGATGGCGGCCATGTGGGGGGCCAGTTTGGGGGCTTGGGCCACGATGGTGCTGTCCACATTCACCAACTCCCAGCCTTGCGCACGCACGCGGCGCATGGCTTCGGCCAGTAAGAGCGAAGAGTCGGCCCCCTTGAACTGCGCATCTGTATCTGGAAAATGCCGCCCAATGTCGCCCAAGCCCGCCGCCCCCAACACCGCATCGGTGATGGCGTGCAACAAGACATCGGCGTCAGAATGGCCCAAAAGGCCAGCGGTGTGGGGAATTTCGACCCCACCCAAAATCAGCTGCCGCCCGGGCACCAGAGCGTGCACATCCCAGCCCTCACCGATGCGGATATTCATGGTTTTGCCTTTAAAACAGCCTCGGCCAACGCAAAGTCTGCCGGGTAAGTGACTTTCAAATTCATGGCCGAGCCTGGCACCAAACGGGGCGACAAACCTTGCCGCTCCATGGCGCTGGCCTCGTCGGTGATGCCCGCAAACCCGGAAGCCGCCACCTGCGCAAGCGCTTGGTGCAGCGAGCCCACACGAAACATCTGCGGGGTCTGCGCCAGCCATTTGTCTTCGCGCGGCAGTGTGCTCTGCACACGAGGCACACCACCCCGTGTCTGTGTCTTGAGCGTGTCTGGCAGTGGCAAAGCCAGCAAGCCGCCAACCGGATCATCTTGACACGACACGATGAGCAAGGCGACCGCCTCGGGCGTGACGAGACAACGTGCGGCGTCGTGCACCAGCACCCAGTCTTGGGCGGGCACACCAGCAGCCAGCATGGCACCCAGACCGTTGAAAACGCTTTCTGCCCGGGTGGCCCCGCCGCAGTTCAGTCTGGCAAAGCGCTCAGGCCAAAGAGCGCCGTGCGGCCAGACAAAGCCATCATCAGGTGACAACACCAGCCAGCCCTGCGCGATTTGCTGCACCTGCGCCAAGGCCTGCACAGTGTGCATGACCATCGGCTGCCCGGCCACGGTCTGGTACTGCTTGGGCATGGGGGTGCCCGCACGGCTGCCAGTGCCCGCGCAAGGGATCAGGGCGTGAAAACGGGGATGGGCGCAAGTCAAGGACATGGTTTCAGATTGTAGGAGGTCGCCCTGCGCCTGAACGGCGCCCCATGGCCATGCCCAAAGTGGGGGCTCTTGGGCACCACTTCTACAATGCGGTGTCTGCCAACTTTTGCACCCCCCTCCCTGTCGGCGGGGGGTGTTTTGCTTTTTTCATTGCCTTTGCCCAGCGCACACACCATGCAACTGCCCAGCCTGATTTCCGGCAAACGTTTCACCCTGCCCCGCCCCGCCGGATCGGCCGATGCTGTGCTGCTTTCCCAGTTGGCCGCGCGCGAGAAAAAAGCGGGCCAACTGACCGCCATCGTCACCAGTGACGCGGCCGACGCCCAGCGGCTCATGGATGAGTTGGTGTTTTTTGCGCCCGATCTGCGCTGTGTGATGTTTCCCGACTGGGAAACCTTGCCCTATGACACCTTCTCGCCGCACCAAGACTTGATCAGCGAGCGCTTGGCCACCCTCTGGCGCATCAAGCAGCGCAACCATGCCGAAAGTGCCGACGTGGTGTTGGTGCCCGCCACCACCGCGCTGTACCGTCTCGCCCCACCGTCCTTTTTGGCGGGCTACACCTTCGAGTTCAAGGTCAAGCAAAAGCTGGACGAAGCCCAGCTCAAGGCCCAGCTCACCCTGGCGGGCTACTCGCATGTGAGCCAAGTGGTCAGCCCCGGCGAATACGCGGTGCGCGGTGGCTTGATCGATTTGTTCCCCATGGGCTCGCTGGTCCCTTACCGGGTGGACCTGTTTGACGACGAGATCGACAGCATCCGCACCTTCGACCCCGACAGCCAGCGCAGCCTCTACCCCGTGCCCGAGGTGCGACTGCTGCCCGGTCGCGAGTTCCCGATGGACGAGGCCGCCCGTGCGCGGTTCCGAAGCCGCTGGCGCGAACTGCTGGAGGGCGACCCGACCAAAAGCCGCATTTACAAAGACATGGGCAACGGCGTGGCCACGGCGGGCATCGAGTACTACCTGCCGCTGTTCTTTGAAGAAACCGCCACGGTGTTTGACTACCTGGGCGCAGGGCAAGCAGACGCGGCCACCGTGGTGTTGCACGGCGATTTGGAGCCCGCATTCCAACGCTTTTGGCAAGACACCCGCGACCGCTACC
The DNA here is from genome assembly GCF_048019295.1 of Limnohabitans sp. DCL3. Lineage (GTDB taxonomy): Bacteria > Pseudomonadota > Gammaproteobacteria > Burkholderiales > Burkholderiaceae_C > Limnohabitans_A. The sequence goes on from NZ_CP171842.1 coordinate 1,537,721, forward strand.
GCTTGGTGCAAGGCGACCCTGAGCGGCCCGTGCTGCCGCCCGATGCGCTGTTTTTGAGCGCCGAGCAGTTCTACACCCTGACCAACGGCCACGCGCAGCTGGCATTGCGCACAGGCAACAGCGATGTGCCCGACAACACCCTGGCCCAGCCCCTGCCCGAGCTGACGGTGGTGCGCGGCGCCGAAGACCCGCTGTCGCGCTTGCAGGCGCACATCCGCAGCAGTGCCAGCCGGGTGCTCATCTTGGCCGAGAGCGATGGCCGCCGCGAAAGCCTGCTCGACTTCGTGCGCTCCAGTGGCCTCACGCCACCCGTGTTCGAAAGCCTTGAAGATTTTTTAACCAGCGACGAAAAGGTCGGCATGGCCACCGCTGCACTGGTCAGCGGTTTCCACTGGTTCGAGCACAACATCGACCTGGTCACCGAAACCGAACTTTTCGCGGCTGGGGCGGTCACCCGCCGGCGCAAAAAACAGGAACAGGTCAGCGATGTGGAAGCGCTGATCAAAGACCTGAGCGAGCTGAATGTGGGCGACCCGGTGGTACACAGTGCCCATGGCATTGGCCGCTACCGAGGTCTGGTCAACATGGACATGGGGCAGAAGAACGAAGACGGCACGCCCGCTCTGCAGGAGTTTTTGCACCTGGAATACGCCGACCAAGCCACACTCTATGTGCCCGTGAGCCAGCTGCAGTTGATTGGCCGCTACACGGGCGTGAGCGCCGACGAAGCGCCCCTGCACAAGCTGGGTTCAGGCCAATGGGAAAAGGCCAAACGCCGTGCCGCCGAGCAGGTGCGCGACGCCGCCGCCGAGTTGCTCAACATCTACGCCCGGCGCGCCGCACGCGAAGGCCACCCCTTCCGCTACAGCCCGCAAGACTACGAAACCTTTGCCAACGACTTTGGCTTTGAAGAAACGGCCGACCAAAAGGCCGCCATCCACTGCGTGATTCAAGACATGATCAGCCCCCGCCCCATGGACCGTTTGGTCTGCGGTGATGTGGGTTTTGGCAAAACCGAGGTGGCGCTGCGTGCTGCTTTTGTGGCCGTCACGGGGGGCAAACAAGTGGCGATTCTGGCGCCCACCACCCTGCTGGCCGAGCAGCACTACCAAACCCTCAAAGACCGCTTTGCCAAATGGCCCGTCAAGGTGGCCGAAGTCTCGCGCTTTCGCTCGGGCAAAGAAGTCACCGCGGCCCTCAAGGGCATTGCCGATGGCACGGTGGACATCGTGGTCGGCACGCACAAGCTGCTGAGCGAATCCACCAAATTCCACGACCTGGGCCTGCTCATCATCGACGAAGAACACCGCTTTGGCGTGCGCCACAAAGAGGCCATGAAAGGCCTGCGGGCCGAGGTCGATGTGCTCACGCTCACCGCCACCCCCATCCCCCGCACCATGGGCATGGCTTTGGAGGGTCTGCGCGATTTGAGCGTGATTGCGACTGCGCCGCAACGCCGCCTGGCCATCAAAACCTTTGTGCGCAACGAAGGCACGGGCGTGATCCGCGAGGCGGTGCTGCGCGAACTCAAGCGCGGCGGCCAGTGCTACTTTTTGCACAACGAGGTCGAGACCATCGAGAACCGCAAGCAAAAGCTCGAAGAAATCTTGCCCGAAGCCCGCATCGCCGTGGCCCACGGCCAAATGCCCGAGCGCGAGCTGGAACGCGTGATGCGTGACTTTGTGGCCCAGCGCTACAACATCTTGCTGTGCTCGACCATCATCGAGACCGGCATCGACGTGCCCACGGCCAACACCATCGTGATCTCTCGCGCTGACAAATTCGGCCTGGCACAGCTGCACCAGTTGCGTGGGCGCGTGGGTCGCTCGCACCACCAAGCCTATGCCTATTTGATGGTGCCCGAGATCGAAGGCCTGACCAAACAAGCGGCTCAGCGGCTGGACGCGATCCAGCAAATGGAAGAGTTGGGCAGTGGCTTTTATTTGGCCATGCACGACCTGGAGATCCGCGGGGCAGGCGAGGTGCTGGGTGAAAACCAAAGCGGCAACATGCTCGAAGTGGGATTTCAGCTCTACAACGAAATGCTGTCCGAAGCGGTGCGCAGCTTGAAAGCAGGCAAAGAGCCCGATTTGCTCAGCCCCCTGTCCGTCACCACCGACATCAACCTGCACGCCCCTGCCCTGCTGCCCAACGACTACTGTGGCGACGTGCACCTGCGCCTGAGTTTCTACAAGAAACTGGCCACCGCCAAGACCAGCGACCAGATCGACGCCCTGCTCGAAGAGCTGGTGGACCGCTTTGGCAAGCTGCCTCCCCAAGCGCAAACGCTGGTGGACGTGCACCGCCTGCGCGTGCTGACCCAGCCCTACGGCGTCATCAAGGTGGACGCCGCGCCGGGCGTCATCCAAATCACTTTCAAGCCCAATCCACCCGTGGACCCCATGGCCATCATCGGCCTGATCCAAAAGAACAAACACATCAAGCTGGCGGGTAACGACAAGTTGCGCATCGAACGCGAACTGCCCGACCCCAAGGCCAGGGCGCAGATGGTGCGGGATGTGTTGCGTTCCTTGGGCCAGCCCAAAACCGAAACCGCCACGACCTGAGACCCTTCAACGATCTTCGATAATCCTGACCCATGACCACCGCCACAGAATTCGCCCCCGGCCTTGCCATTCAGGGCTTTGCAGCCCCGCTGTCTTTGTCCCAGTTCAAGCTGATCGCATTTGACATGGATTCCACGCTCATCAGCATCGAGTGCATCGACGAGATCGCCGACGCCGTGGGCCGCAAGGCCGAGGTGGCGGCCATCACCGAGGCGGCCATGCGCGGCGAGATCAGCGACTTCAAAGAAAGCCTGCGCCGCCGCTTGGCCCTGCTCAAGGGCGTGACCCTAGCCGACATGGAGCGCGTTGACACCGAGCGCCTGAAAATCAACCCCGGCGCGGCCGAGCTGATCGCCACATGCCAAAAAGCGGGGATGAAGGTGCTGCTGGTTTCGGGTGGCTTCACCTTCTTTGCCGAACGCGTCAAAGTTCGCCTGAACATCGACTTCGCCCGCGCCAACCAACTGGAGATCGTGGGGGGTGAACTCACGGGTGGCCTGGTCATGCAAAGCTGGGGGGACATTTGTGATGGCGCTGAAAAGCGCCGCACACTTCTGGAGCTGGCCTCGTTGATGGGCATCGATCCACGTGAATGCATCGCTGTCGGCGATGGCGCAAACGACTTGCCCATGATGGGTGCTGCAGGTTTGTCGGTGGCCTACCACGCCAAACCCAAAGTGCGTGAGCAGGCCATGGTGGCCATTCAAGAAGGCGGGCTGGACCGGCTGTTGGAAGTCGTCAAGCCCTGAAAAAGCGCCCAAACGCCGAATCAGCGGCGCAAAGGCTTGAGCAAATCGCTCAAACCGTTGTGGTCGATTTCTTGCATGAGTTGAAGCAATTGCCCGATTTCGCCCTTAGGGAATCCTTCACGCGCAAACCAGTTGAGGTAGTTGCCGGGCAAATCGGCGATCAGTGTGCCCTTGTGCCGACCGAATGGCATGGGCATGCTGACCAGCTTCATCAGGTCTTCGGGCTTCATGGCCTCGCCCTCACACCCCGCCCCAGAGCCATTCACGAACGCGTGCATGAAACGCCTCGGGCCGCGAAATCATGACCCAATGCCCACAAGGCAAGCCTTGCACCGCACTGCCGGGTTTGGTGGCGACTTTTTCCAACCATGGGGCCGAGTGGAACATGAAAGGTTTGCGCTCGCCATAAACAAACAAGAGGGGCATGGGCAGCTGGATCTGCGCCGCACCCTTGAATCCACCCGCTGCGCCGAACCACTGCATGGCGTAGGGGTAGTTCATCTTGTGGGTGATGGTGGCCGGTGCTGTGGGGCAGCGCAGCCAGCGGGCCATGGCGCGGGTCATGCGGGTGCCCAGACTGCCGCCGATTTTCCAGGCCAAAGCCAGCCAGACCTGGTAGCCCATCACAGAGAGTTTTTCCTTGACGCCCCAACTGCGCAACAAAGCCCCCGAGTTGTGGTCGCCCACGTCCACCGCCACCACGCGGGCGACCCGCTCGGCGTGGCGCATGGCGAATTGGTAGCCAAAAATGCAGCCCCAGTCGTGCAGCATCAGGGTCACGGGTTGGCCCGGGCTGATGCGGTCCACGATCTGGCTCAGCAGATGGCACATGTCATCCAGACGGGTGGCGGAGGGGCCTGACTCAAAGCCTGGCAGTGTCAAACGCGCACAGGTGGCGCGGTCCTGCAGGGCGCCCACAGTGCCGTCCCACAGCGCGCGGGTATCCGGCCAGCCGTGCAGCATGAGGATGACTTCGTCACCCTGCCCTTGCAGCCAAACGTCCGTACCGTGGACGGTGATGCACAGCTCGGTTTCACCAGCCATGGCTCAAAGCGCTTTGGCCAGGCGAGAGACGCCTTCGAGGATCTTTTCTTCGCCCACCGTCGCAAAGCTCAGGCGGAAGGTGGCGTGGTCGGGGTTGGCGCAGAAAAACGGCGTGCCCGGCACAAAGGCCACGCCGTTGTCGATCGCGCGTTGGGCGAACACATTGCCGTCAGCCACCTTGCCGCCCGCGCCAGTGAGGCGCGCCCAGACGAACAAGCCACCTTGGGGCTGCACAAATTCCACCGCATCACCCAGTTCACGGCGCAGCGCGTCGCCCATGGTCTGAGCCCGCTTGGCATACACAGCACGCACTTTGTCCAGCGTGGCAGGCATGCGGCCCGCCAACAGGTATTGCGCGGCCGTGGCCTGGGCAAAGGTGCTGGTGTGCGCGTCGCTGAACTGCTTGCACATGGTGGCGCGGACCAGCAATTCGGCAGGCGCGATCATCCAGCCCACGCGCAGGCCGGGCGAAAGGACTTTGGACAGCGAACCGCAATGCACCAGCAGCTCACGGCTGCCGGGCACCGAGCTGCTCATGGCCAGCAAGCTGGGCGGCGGCGCTTCGCCAAAGTACAAATCGCCATAGGGATCGTCTTCAACGATCAAGGTCTGGTGCTTGACGGCCATCTCCAGCACCTGTTGGCGGCGCTCGGCGCTGAGCAAGGCACCACTCGGGTTGCCAAAGGTGGGGATCAGGTAAACAAACTTGGGCTTGTGCTCGGCAATCAGCTTTTCTAGCTCGTCGGTTTTGACGCCATGGCCGTCCACCGGGGCGCTGATGAGTTCGGCCCCATACAAACGGAAGCACTGGATGGTCGCCAAAAAGGTCGGGCCTTCCACAATCACCTTGTCGCCGGGGCTGATCATGGTTTTACCGATCAAGTCCAACGCCTGCTGACTCCCGGTGGTGACGATCAGCTGGTCGGCTGCCACATCCTTGGCACCTTTTTGGCGCATGAAATGCGCCAGTTGCTCGCGCAGCGGACCAAAGCCCTCGGTGGCGCCGTATTGCAGGGCCGCACCCGGGTCTTGGTTCAAGGCGGCGTTGCTGGCTTCGCGGATGCCGTCCACGTCGAACATGGCGCTGTCGGGAAAGCCGCCTGCAAAACTGATGATCCCGGGCTTGCCCAAAAGCTTGAAAAGCTCGCGGATGGCGGAGGTTTCGACCTTGTTCAGGCGGTCGGCAAATTGCAAAGGCATGGTGTATCTTCCCGGTTTGTCTTGGCCGTCATTTTGCCAACATCTGCACACCTACTTTTGCCCCCCATGAAACCCGCACAAATCGAATCCTTCTTTGCAACGCTGCAAGCCGCCAACCCCATGCCCGTGACCGAGCTGGCATACACGAGCGTCTTTGAGCTGTTGGCCGCCGTGCTGCTGTCGGCGCAGGCCACCGATGTCGGCGTCAACAAGGCCACGCGCCGCTTGTTTCCGGTGGCGGGCACGCCGCAAAAGATTTTGGACCTGGGTCTGGAAGGTCTGGAGAGTTACATCAAGACGATTGGCCTATACCACAGCAAAGCCAAACACCTGATGGAAACCTGCCAAATACTGGTGGCACAACACGGCGGTCAAGTCCCGCGCACGCGTGAAGCCCTGGAAGCCCTGCCGGGTGTGGGCCGAAAAACCGCCAATGTCGTCTTGAATTCGGCCTTTGGAGAAGCCACCATGGCGGTGGACACACACATCTTCCGCCTGGGCAACCGCACGGGTTTGGCCCCCGGCAAAACGCCATTGGCAGTGGAGCAAAAGCTCCTCAAACGCGTTCCAGCCAAGTACTTGGTGAATGCCCACCACTGGCTCATCTTGCACGGGCGCTATGTGTGCCAAGCCCGCAAGCCCTTGTGTGGGCAATGCGCGGTGGCCGCCTTTTGCGACTTCAAAACCAAAACACCCTGAACCCAAGGCGGGTCATTGATTTTTTGGGCATTCACACCCGACACGCTGTGCCGCAGAGGCGATGGCTCTTGGCGGGTAAAATTTATGCCTCTGTCCGGCTGGACAGCTCCTTGATGGATGGCCTGTGCCACCGTTGCCTCCAAAGCGCACTGCGCTGCTTTTGAACCCGATCTGACTTGCCCATGACGCGAGCCCTGCCGCGTACCCACCTCAACAGCTCCAGACTGACGCGTTTTCTGACCGAAAACGCCATGCTCAACGCCGCCCCTGTCGCCGACGACATCGGCCCCAGACTGGGCGATTGGCTGCATTTTCGCCACGCCATTGCCTTGCACGGTGTTCTCAACCCTGAGCAGCCATTTGCCGCAGCAACACCTGCGCACCTGCGTCGAGCGGGGACGATGACAGCCGAAGCACTGACCCGGTATGTGGAGAAAGTGCAGGCCCAATTGGAGCAGTCCATCGCGCAAGGTGCACCCCCTGGATCAGGTTTGGCACGCATCGACATGCCCCCTGCTGAAATGGACGAGCCCATTGAGCCCCAAACGGCATTTGAGCCCTACCGCAGGTTTTATACGGCCCACCAGCGGCAAATGGAAACGTCCATTCAAACCCTGCGATCGCAAGTTCGCAGGCAATTGGGCCATCGTTCGCCGTGCCTGCAGCAGCTGGCCGCACTCGACGCCGCCTTTGAAAATATCCTGAGCGAACGAGAGACCGTTTTACTCGCCAAAGTCTCCAAATTGCAGGAAAAACGCTTTGCGCAGGCTCTCAACCAACACCTCAAGAAACAAGCCGAAGCCATGGAGGCCGGTGCAGTCGCCAACGCGGACCTTTCAGTGAGCGCCTGGCTGCTGCCACTGCGCCAAGCCATGCGCACCGCATTGCAGGCAGAGTTGGACACACGCATGCAACCCGTTTGGGGCCTTTTGGAGGCCTTCAACACCCACACCACACAAGAACAATGAAACGATACTCCTTCCACATCGCCTTCGGTCTGGGCGCATTGGCCGTGCTTTGGGTGGCTGCCGCTGTGGCCACGTCGCACCTCTTGGTCTTGGCCATGGCGGCGGTGATAGCCGGTGTGTATGTTTTTGGGGCGATCGAGTTGCACCAATACCGGCGCACGACGGCCGCCCTGAACCAAGCCTTGGCCAATGTCCCACCCCAATTGCAAAACCTCAACGATTGGCTGATCACCTTGCCCTCGGGCTTGCAAAACCCGATCCGCCAACGCGTGGAGGGTGAACGCGTGGGCCTGCCGGGTCCGGCGTTGACCCCCTATTTGGTGGGCTTGTTGGTCATGCTGGGCATGCTGGGGACATTTTTGGGCATGGTGGTGACACTCAATGGTGCGGTTTTTGCGCTCGAAGGCTCGACCAACGTGGCGGGCATTCGGGCCGCATTTTCCGAACCCATCAAAGGCTTGGGCCTGGCCTTTGGTACTTCGGTGGCCGGCGTATCCACTTCGGCCATGCTGGGTTTGATGAGCAGCCTGGCCCGGCGTGAACGTGCGCATGCCTCGCAAGGGCTGGACACGCTCATGACCACCCGCCTGCGCAGCTTTTCTCTGGTTCACCAACGGCAAGAAACTTTCAAGGCTTTGCAACAACAGTCGCAAGCCCTGCCGCAAGTGGTGCAGCAACTGCAAACCCTGATGGCGCAAATGGCCGAAACCAGCCAGCAGATGAACGAGCGCTTGCTGGCCAACCAGCAAAGTTTCCACACGCAAGTGCACTCGGCCTACACAGGTCTGGCGCAATCGGTGGAGCAATCGCTGCGCACCAGCCTGAGCCAAAGCATGCAACTGGCCAGCGACGGCATTCGCCCCGTGGTGCAAGCCACCATGACGCAACTGAGCGAACAAGCCCAGACCATGAACGAGCGCCTGCTGCTCAACACGCAGCAGCAACTGGGTGAACTGCAGACGCAAATGGACGCCACGGCAGCCACCGTGGCGCAGACCAGTGCCGAGACACTGACACGCCACGCGCAAGCCAGCACCCACATGACCGAACGTCTCGGCCAGACCTTGGACACGTTCAGCCAGAATTTTGAGCGCAGCGCCCAATCGCTGGTCGACCAAGTCAGTGTCGCCCAGACGCAGCAGCTGATCCTGCAAAGCAGCGCCGACCAGCAGCGCCTGCAAGCTTGGCAAGACTCGCTCACACAAATGGCCAGCGAACTGCACAGCCAATGGCAGGCCTCAGGGACGCAGACTTTGGCACAGCAGCAAGCCATTTGTGACACCTTGGGCGAAACGGCCCAAGCCATCCAGACCCACGCACAAACCCATGCCAGCCAGACGCTGGCCGACATCACGCGCCTGCACGACGAGCGCGCTGATGCCGACCAAGCGCGCCTGGACGCATGGCAGGCCTCTTTGACGGCAACGGCCAGCAACTTGGAACAAGCCTGGCAAAACGCGGGCGCGCAAACCTTGGCTCAGCAGCAAGCCATTTGCGACACCCTGACCCGCACGGCGCAAGAAATCACCAACCATACGCAGACACAGGCCACGCAAACCTTGGCAGACATCACGCGCCTGATGGCCAGCAGCGAAGCGCTGATGCGTGAGCGCATCGCCACAGAGGCCCAGTGGACTGCAGGTCACCAGCAGCGCGCCGAAGAACTGGCGGCCTTGCTGCGCCAGGAACTCTCGGCCCTGCGCGACGCCGAAGACGCACGCGGACAAATCGCCGTGGCTCGCCTGAGCGAGTTGCAAAGTGTGGTGGCTGCCCACCTGACCACCCTCGGCACTGCGTTGGAAGACCCGATCGCACGACTGATCGAAACCGCCTCCGAGGCCCCCAAGGCCGCAGCCGAAGTGATCGCTCAACTGCGACAGGGAATCTCGGTGAGTGTGGCGCGTGACAACGACTTGCTTGAAGAGCGCACCCGCATTCTGGGCACGCTTGGCACTTTGCTGGACGGCATCAACCATGCATCGACGCAGCAGCGAGCCGTGGTGGATGCGCTCGTCTCCACCAGCCAAGCCACGCTCAGCCAAACCAGCAGCGAGTTCCACCAACACGTGGCGGCCGAGACAGGCAAGCTGGCGGACATCGCAGCGCAGGTCACGGCCGGTGCCGTGGATGTGGCCAGTTTGGGTGAGGCCTTTGGCTTTGCCGTGCGTTCTTTCAGCGAAACCAACGAAAAGCTCATGGCCAACTTGCAGCGCATCGAACTGGCTATCGATAAATCGATGACACGCAGCGATGAACAATTGGCTTACTACGTGGCCCAGGCCCGAGAGATCATAGACCTGAGCATTCACAGCCAACAAGACGTGTTGGAAGCCCTGCAGCAACGCCAGTCAGAGGGAGCCGCTTGATGCTGGAACTGGAAGCCGAAAACGAATCCACCGCGCCCACTTGGATCTCCTTTGCCGATTTGATGACCGGGCTGGTGGGTGCGTTTGTGCTGCTCCTGGTGGGGGTGATGGCGGCCCAGCTGGACATGGCCTACAAACTGGAAATCGAGGTGCAAAAGCGTCAAGTGGAAGAGCAAAAGCGTGTGTCGCTGGAGCAGGCCTTGGCCATCCCACTGGCCAGTGGGCGCATCACCCTGAACAACGGCCGAATTGGCATCAGCGGCAAGTTGCTCTTCGAGCTGAACTCCGACAAGCTGGAACCCGAGGGGCGACAGCTGCTCAAAAGTTTGGTGGGGCCATTGCGCAGCTACTTGCAGTCACGTGAAGAAATATTGATGGTCAGCGGTTTCACCGACGACAGGGTGGTGGGCAACCGCAACCGACAGTTTGCAGACAATTGGGAGTTATCCGCCCAGCGTGCCCTGACGGTGACACGCACCCTGATCGAGGAAGGCATGCCTTCATCGGCGCTTTTTGCAGCAGCCTTCGGCCAAGAGCAACCCCTGGTGGCCAACACCAGTGACAAGGCCCGCGCCCAAAACCGCCGTGTGGAAATGGCCCCAGTGCCCAAAGCCACCAATTCGGCCAGCGCCCAACCAGCCCCTGCCCTGCCATGAACGTCAACACACCCGTGTTGCCAGACTTAGAGGGCTTGCTTGCATCCGGTGCATCACGGGTAGACCCGGTCAGCTGGCATTACATCGAAACACTGGCCCAGCGCACGCGTGAACAATCGGGTCCAGCACAGCTCAAACTCTTGATCAAACTGCAAGCAGCTTGTCAGCGTTTGGAGGCTCGAGTCAATGCACAAACTCAGCCCCAGGCCGCCCAGACCGTCATGCCTTCCCCAATGGCCTCACTGCTTCGGGACATGGGGGTCCAAGGTGAAACATCGGCAAGGCGCCCAGCTGCCGGCTGGCCTCCCAGCAGCCCGCGCGTTGAGCATTTCAAAAAGCAATTGAGCCAAATCAGTGTACAAAAGCAGGTCTCGAAAGCCATGGCCCAAGCCCCGCACAATGCGGGGCCCATCAACTCGCACATGTTGGTGCTGCGCTCACTGGGTCTGATGCGGGAGATTTCACCGGATTACCTCAACCGGTTCATGGCTTATGTGGACACGCTGTTGTTTTTAGACTCGCCCGAGGTGGGCAAAACGAAACCCAAAAAGACAAGCTCAGCGAACAAACCTGAACAAACGCTCAGGTCAGAAGAACTCAAGCCCTGAGCTCGGGTTCCGGAAAACCGTTGCGCCCCGGAAACTCGGGGGCCAGTGTTCGCGCGTTGGGCATCTTGACCCACAGGCGCAGCATCTTGCGGTTGAGCTCGTGCACGCCGTGGTCTTCAAACCCGTTGCGCGAGTGCAGCACGGCGTAGTTGTTGGCGAACTGCAGGTCACCGGGTTCAAGCATCATGCTCAAGCGGAAATCATCGCGGTGCATGACTTGGTCAAACAAATCGAGTGCTTCGATCTCGACCTCGGACAGCGGCAGATTGCGGATTTCGTGACCCAGCTCGATGTACTGGCGCAGGTAGCGGCAGCTGAGCTTGCCTTGGTGGTGGCTGAAGATGGGTGACAGGCTGGGCAGGTCTTCGCACAGGTGCGAAAAATACCAAGTGCGGTAATACAGACCCAGGTACTCGGGGTGGTGCTGCAGGATCTCGTTGTAGATCGCCGCCACGCTCACCAGCGAGCTCAAACCACCCTGCTTGGCCTTGCGCAGGCATAAAAGGCCCACCACATCCGACGGGTCTGAGTGGTACGGCAGGTACAGGTTGGTTTCGTAAACGCGGGTGGTTTTTTTCGTCACATCCCCGACATTCATGACCACGCCAAGCAGATCCCCTTTGGGGTTTTGCCGAACGGGCACACCCATGTGCAGGCCAATGCCGTAGTAGATGATTTGAATGTCTTCTTCGCTGTAGCGCTCAACAGGCAAACCCCGCAGCACCAAAAAGCCCCGGCCATTTTCCAGTTCATCGCTGTGCGCTTTCAGCGCGTGGGCCCAGTCACCAATGGGGAAATCTTCTCGGGAAAAGTGGGGGAAAGACAGCCCTTTGGCTTTCACTTGGGCCAATGCGGCATCGAGGATGCCCAGCACTTTGGGGCTCAAGAGGTGCAACCAAGAACTGTCGCCCTGCAAGTCCGCTCCCTTCCAGACCGCGGGCCCGGACATCGCTTGCTTCATGATCAGACCCATGGCCGTTCCCTCAGTTTGGTTGCGGCCAATGGCCTGTTTCAGAGGCCGAGCTGAACCAAAGCGGCCTGTAAGCCTGCAAATCCACCCACCCGCTGGTCGTTGATGAAAATCTGCGGCATTTGTCGCACGGAAGGACCACATTTCTCAAAAAACGCCATCCGCTCGGCTTCGCCGTCGATTTTGATCTCTTCAAATGCCAAGGCTTTGCTTTTGAGCACCATCTTGGCGGATTCGCATTGGGGGCATGCGGACTTGGAGTAAACGACGATTTTGAGTTCCATGCCTGAAATTCTAGCGAAAGAAAACGGGTGATCGCCAATCAGGCCATGCGGGGCAAAACCACCCACTGACCATCCAATGAGCGAATCCGAATCCGCTGGGCAAAGACCGATTCGATGGCCGAGTGTGTGGCCGCATCGCCGGCTGCCCCATGGTGGACGATCCGGCCTTCTTGCATGACCACGACGTCGTCAGCATGCAGTGCCATGCCGATCTCGTGGAGCACGCTGACCACCGTGGTGCCCTGAGCCAAAAGGCAGTGCACCTGTTCCAGCCAATCCACTTGGTGAGGCGGGTCCAAGTTGGCCAAGGGTTCGTCCATCAGCATGGTGGGCGCATTGCCCGCCATGGCACGGGCCAACAACACACGTTGGCGCTCACCGCCCGACAACTCGCCCAGCGTGCGCTCGCGCCAGTCCCAGGCCTGTGTGGCCTTGAGTGCGGCTTCCACCATGTGCGCGTCTTGTGCCGAGGGTGCACCCAGCCAACTTTGGTGCGGCAAGCGGCCGAGCATGGCCACGTCCCACACGCGCAGGTCCAGCGTGCTGGACTCGCTCTGCCCTAACCAAGACAGTTTCAAGGCCCTTTGCTGGCGGGTGAGCGAGGCCAGCGGCTGGCCCTGCCACAGCACTTGTCCGCTGTGTGGCAACAAACCCGCCAGCGCCTTGAGCAAACTCGATTTGCCTGCGCCATTGGGGCCGACCACACAGGTCCAGCGGCCCGCCGTGATCTGCAGGTCAATGTTTTGCAGCACCTGGCGGCCACCCAACTCGGCGCTCAATTGTCGGGTTTGCAACGCGGCGCTCATGAACGCACTCCCGTGTCGGCATCGCGGTACACACGCCAGAGCAAATAGCCTCCGCCCAGCACGGCCGTGAGCACCCCCACAGGCAGCTCTTGTGGGGCCAGCATCACGCGGGCCATCACATCAGCGAGCACCAGCAAAGCACCACCCATCAAGGCCGACAAAGCCAAGCGCCAAGCGTGTGTGCAGCGCACCAGCGAACGCACCAAATGCGGCGCGGCCAGGCCGACAAAAGCCACCAGCCCAATGTGCGCCACCGCCGCTCCCGTAGCCAGAGAAATCACGCCCACCAACACCATGCGGGCCAGTGGCAGCGGCACGCCCAGGCTTTGCGCGGTGGCTTCGCCCAAACTCAAGGCATCGAGTACGCGGGCAAAAAACCAAGACAGGGCCAGACACAAAGCCAACACCACCGCCATCGTGGCACAAGCGCTCCAGCTGACAAACGCCGTCGAGCCCAGCATGAAGCCCTGCATGGCCTGCAGGACCTGCGGTTGCAGCAGCGAGATCAAGGACGTGACCGCCCCCAGCACCACGCCCACCACCACGCCCGCCAACAACAGGCGCAGCGTTTGCTGCACACCACGCGCCAACAGCAAGGTGAGCACCACCGCCAGCACCGCGCCCACAAAGGCCGCGCCCGTGAGGCCCAGGCCCAGCCAGCCGCTCATGGCCCAGGCGCTGCCGCCCCACAAGCTCAAATACACGCCCACGCCCAGCGATGCGCCCGAGGCGCTGCCCAGCAAATAAGGATCGGCCAGCGGGTTGCGAAACAGCCCTTGCGCCACCGCCCCGGCCAGGCCCAACAAGGCACCACCCAGCCATGCGCCCAAGCTGCGCGGCAAACGGATGTCCCAGACGATTTGGCGCGACACCGCATCGGCGCCTAGCGACCACCAAGCCTGCCAGCCCTGACTGCCAGCGGCCGTGCCCAGCACAACCACGCCCATTGCAACCGACAAGAGCAGCAAAGCCCAACGCAGTGCTTGGCTCTGGCGGGTCATCGCTGCACGCCCGTGTCGCCTTGGGCCGCTGCGCGGTTCAGGCAATCGGCCATCAGTTGAGCACCTTCGGCCATGCGCGGGCCAGCCCGCACCAGCATGTCGGAGTCACTCTGCTTGAACACACACAAACGCTGGCCCTGCATGGCCCGCAAGCGACTCCAGCCCGGGCGCTGCAGCATGCTGGCACGGCTGCTGTCGCCCGCCATGATCACATCGGGTCGGGCTTGCACCACCCACTCGGGGTTGACCTGAGGAAACGGGCCCATCGATGCGGGCAAGATGTTGTTCACACCCATGCGTGTGAGCGTCTCGCCCAAAAAAGATGAGGCACTTGCGCCATAGGGTGCGGGGCTCACCTCAAAGTAAACCCGCAGTTGCCGCGCGGCAGGGCTGAGCGATTGCACCGCCGCCTGCACGCCCGCTTGAATGCCTTGCCACACCCGATCGCTGTCGGCGGCAGGCACATGCAGTGCCTGCGCCACGGTGCGCCACACGCGCTGCGCATCGGCGTGGTTGCGTGGCTCCAGGCGCAGCACATTCAGGCCCAGCGACTGCAAGCGGTCCGCGCCACGGGTGGAGCCCGCTGCCAACACCAAGTCTGGCTTGAGCGCAACGATGCTCTCGATGTTCGGGTCCAACCCTCCGCCCACACGTGGCACAGATTGAACCGACTCAGGCCAGTTGGAATAACGGTCCAAACCCACCAGTTTGTGGCACTGTTTCAAGGCACAGACGGTCTCGGTCAGTGACGGCAGCAAACTCACGATGCGCTGCGGGGCTTGGGCGATCTGCACTTTTTGCTGACGGTCGTCGAGCACAGTGACAGCTTGCGCAGATGGCATGCCAACCCACACGGCCCCCAGCAGGGCCGCGGTTTGAAGCCAGCTTCTTCCGTGTTCAGCCATGCAGCGCTGCCCATTGGCTAAAGATGCGGTGCAACTGCGCCACGCCATCGGTGAGCGCAGCAGGACCAGGTTGCAAAATGTCCGCCGATTTGATCTCAAATATCTGACCGGTCCGCACGGCAGGCACGTCTTGCCAACCGGGCCGCGCTGCCACTTTTTCTGGGCGGAATTTTTTGCCGCACAAAGAGCCGATGACGATGTCGGGCGAACGCTCAATGATGGTTTGGCCACTGCAGATGATGCGGTCGCGCCCCATGGATTGAAGCGCCAATTCAGGAAAAACATCGTCCCCACCGGCGAGGCCCATCAACTCCGACACCCAACGGATGGTGCTCATGTGGGGCTCGTCCCACTCTTCAAAATACACCCGTGGCCGTCGCTTGAAACCCGCCGCCCGCCGGGCGATGGCATCCAGCTCAGCACGCATGACGGCCAGTCGAGCCAAGCCCTGCTCGGCCTGCCCCACCATGGCAGCGACTTGGTACAGCACCGAGAAAATCTCATCGACGCTGCGCTGGTTGAACACGGTGACCTGCACGCCCGCTTTGATCAGCAAGGACGCGATGTCAGCCTGCAGGTCCGAAAAGCCAAAAACACAATCGGGTTGGAGCGCCAAAATCTTGTCGATCTTGGCGCTCAAGAATGCACTGACCTTCGGCTTTTCTTCACGGGCCCGGCGCGGTCGCACCGTGTAGCCCGAGATGCCGACGATGCGCGCCTCTTCCCCCAGCAGGTAAAGCCACTCCGTTGTCTCTTCGGTGAGACAGACGATTCGCTGGGGCAGAAAAAATGGCTTCATGTGGTCAACGGAATGTGTATTTCAAACCCACGTGAAAAGTACGTCCTGGATTGTTGTACCCATTCAGATGCTGATAAGTCTTATCCAACGCATTGAAAACGTTGAAGGTCGCCTTCAATTCGTTGAAAATCTTATGTTCAGCCGAAAGATTTAAAACGCCATAGCCTGGGACCTCGGTCGAAGTGCCAAAGGATCCGATCTTGGGTGTCCAACGAGAAGAAGTGGCCAGCAATTTGGCATTCAAAATGGTTCGTTCGTTCAAAAAATGACTGAAAGTCAGAGCCCCAAATCTCTTAGCCCGGTTTTGCAGTGGACGTACCGAATTGAGGTTTTCAGGGTTTTGATGGGTATAAGACAACTGAACTCCCCAAGAAGCCCACTTTCTTCCGTAACTCAATTCAGCACCCTGATTTCTTGCATTGCTCAAGTTTTCCAATTGCGTGACAAATTGCGAGGCCCAAAAAGGATCAGCGACAGGGTTTTGACTGGCCACAATCATGTTCTGATAACGAACGTCAAAAGCAACCAAACGCCAAAAACTGTTCTCGTCTTTAAATTGCAGTCCAAGTTCTGTACTGGCCGAATGTTCGGGTTGAAGATTGACGTTGCCGCCATAAGCCACATCATGAAGTTGCCCAACCGTAGGTGCCTGAATGGCGTTGGAGCGAGTCCAAGTGATTTTGTAATTCGAGCCTAAATCATATCCCGCACCCAGCAAAAACGTGTTGCCCAAGTTACCACCCGGTAATTTCTCATGGCTTAAGTTCACTCGCCAAGAAAACAAACCTTGTCTTTGATTTAAGCCTGCATACAGGCGCTCTTGGCGAACAGATTTTCTAACAAGAACATCAATGGGTTCAGCAGGCAAGACATTCCAATCGTACGAAGTACGGTGTGCTTCAAGTTTTGAATCTTGGTGGGCATAGCCAATAGTGGCTTGGGTGCTGTCTCCCAAAATCAGAAAGTTGTCCCATTTGAACTGGCGCTGCTGCGAGTTCGTTGTTCCATAGTCAGCGTTTAAGAAATCATTCGTCAACGTGCTCAGTTTGGAGACTGATTGTCCAAATGAGAGTGTCGATTTCCAATCTGATGTAACGCGATGTGATACTTGTGCGCCCGCCATTTCCAATTTGGATTGAGTTCCCCAGCGTTCATTGATCGTGCTCGCATATGGGTTGTCGTAGCTCGCTAAAGTTGATGAACTCAAGAAATGGAATGACAAAAGTGTGTCTGCAGAAAGTTTATAGCGCCAACCCAAACCCAAGCTCTGAGACTCGAAGCCATTTTGATCTGGATTGATCGTGACGTTTTGAACATTTGCGTAGTTAGCGGGTGTAAAGGTACTGATGCCATCTGAACTGTTGTCGCTGATGGAAATACTCAATTGCCCATCTCCGATATTTTTCAGCAATGAGGCTTGAAGTGAAGTCGTATTTTGCGATCCAGCATCTACCTGGACGGTACCGCCATCAGGAGCTGACGAAGGCGAAAGTGTTGTGATGTGAATCACGCCACCCGCTGCTCCAGGTCCAAAAACAGCCGAGGCATTACCACGAAGGATCTCAATCCGCTCAACTTGAGCGACCGATATGGATTCAAGCGGCGAAATGGCCCCGATCGCTCCTTGAGCTGCAAAAGGAATCCCATCAACAAGGATCAAGGTCTGCGTGCTGTTGGCGCCACGGCTATAGACGGAGATCGGGTTGCCTGGTCCCCCGGTTCGCGCCAACTGCAAACCAGCCTGTCCAGTCAGTACCTCATACAGATCAGAATATTTGAATTTTTCAAGATCTGACTTTTGAATAACGCTGACCGAGGGGAGTGCTTCTGATAACAGCTCTTCTACCCGGCTTGAAACCACGACAACAGGATTGATTTCAATGGTTTGGGATTGAACGGAAACGCTGAAAGCCAAGGACAAAATGGAAAGGGCATGCGCAGCAGAACGTGCACGAAACGTACGATTTTTCATTTAAAACTAACAAGTCAATCGCCCTCACCGCCTTCCCCGACAGTGCATGGGCTTTACAACCTGTCTTGCGACAGGTCACCTTGTTGGCCGGTATCCGGGCTGGCAGAGCGACCTTCATCACCTTCCCAGCCGCCTGTTTCAGGGTGGCCAGTGGTCTGAGATGAAAGCTGGGTTTCCGTTGGAATGGAAACCCGTCTGCTTACCGTTGCGGGGGCAGCGCAGGTTAGGTGGGCCGAGTTGGCTTGTCCCTCCTGCTTCCCGTTGAACTGCGCGCCGTGAACAGGCATCGCGAGCACCAACAAATTTCATTTTATGCGGCAAGCTGTCTGTCAGCCTACAAAATAGCCCCAGGATCTACAATGACGGTCTTCTATTTCATAGTTTGCCATGGCCCACTCAGACACCATTGATCAAATAGCCGAGCGTGTGGATCATTTGTTGCTGCGCCACGAAGAGCTTCAGCGCACCAATGCTTTACTGACCCAACAGCTCCAGGTTCTCACGCTGGAGCGTGACCAACTCAAGTCACGCTTGGCTGCCGCCAGAGCGCGTATCGATGCGCTGATTGAGCGTCTCCCCGCCAGCAACGCCCCCGCATCTCCTGAGGCCACCGCATGAGCAACAAACAATTAGATGTCCAGATCATGGGCCAAAGTTACATTTTGGGCTGCCCCGTCGGAGGCGAAGACCGCTTGTTGTCGGCTGTGCGCAAAGTGGACGAAGCCATGTGCAAAATTCGCGACGCAGGCAAAATCAAAGCCAGAGACCGCATCGCCGTGTTGGCCGCATTGAATCTGGCCTTTGATCAGGGTGATCCAACAACGGCCCCCCTTGGTGACAAGGCGCTTGACGATGCAACGCCTGCAGCCCAAGAGCGATTGAGCGACTTGCTCAAGCGACTTGACCATGTGTTGGAGCAAGACGGTCAATTGATCTGAGCGACCAACTCTGGCCGACAATCCCCATTGGATAGGCCTACAATCGAGCCGTCTGCGGTGCATACCGGGCTTTATATTTCCTTGAACCAATGCTCCTAGAGCCCGGGCTTGGTACATTGGCTGGTGAGCGTGATCATCTCGCGTCAGATGAACCCAACGCCAGTCTGCCCTCGCCCACCTGAACCCCGGTTCAGGATGCCGGTCCGGTGGCTTCCGCAGACACCTTCTTTTCCCCCTCCTCCCCATCTACTCCCATGATCATTGAACCTTTGCTCTTGGCTGAATTGGCCGCACTTGGCCTGTGCACAGGTTTTTTGGCTGGCCTGCTGGGCATTGGTGGTGGCATGGTGATGGTGCCTTTTCTCACTTACCTGCTGGGCGCTCGGGGGGTGAGTCCTGATTTGGCGGTGAAGATGGCCATTGCCACCTCCATGGCCACCATCATCTTCACCTCTGTCTCCAGTGTTCGGGCCCACCATAAAAAGAAAGCCGTGCGCTGGGACTTGGTCAAAGGGCTTGCGCCCGGCATTGTGCTGGGCAGTTTGATTGGCAGCATGGGGATTTTTGCTTTTGCAAAAGGCACCTACTTGGCCTTGTTTTTTGCCTTGTTCGTGGGATTTTCGGCAACGCAGATGTTTCTGGACAAAAAGCCAGCGCCCAGCCGTCAAGTCCCGGGTTTCAAGGGTTTGTTGGGTGCCGGTGGATTGATTGGCTTGCTGTCTGGTTTGGTGGGCGCCGGGGGTGGCTTCATCAGCGTGCCCTTCATGACTTGGTGCAACGTGGCCATTCACAATGCGGTGGCCACCAGTGCGGCTTTGGGTTTTCCGATTGCCCTTGCCAACGTGGCCGGCTATGTTGTCAGCGGACAAGGTGTGCAGCATCTGCCTGAGCACAGTTTTGGCTACCTGTGGCTGCCTGCTCTGGCGGTGATTGCGGTATGCAGCGTGACAATGGCCCCAGTTGGGGCCGCTACCGCCCACAAATTACCCGTCAAGCAACTCAAGCGTGTGTTTGCCAGTGTGCTCTATGTGCTGGCCGCATACATGCTCTACAAAGGCCTGGTCGCTTGATCACGCAGGCGTGATACACCAGGGCGCTTGGTCATGCACCAAGCCCATCCACAAAGCCCACGCCGAAACAGCGGCCAGGGCAAATCCGGCCAAGCGCATCCCCCAAGTGCCATCGCCAAAGGTTTGCAGGCGTAAAAACAACCACGGTCCAAGCCAAAGGCTGATGCTGCTGCCCATTGCAAACAAGGCCATGGTGGCCGCCCCGTCCCATGGCCGACTGGTCAACGCCGCCACCATCAAGGCTGAATAGAGCAAGCCGCAGGGCATCAACGCCCACAGTCCCCCGACCATCCAAGGTGCTGCGCGACCGAAACGGGCATTGAGTGCACGCACCTTGGCCCACAGTTGTCGTGCAGCGCCATCGAGCCAAACGGGCTGGCGAGCTTGCAGCAAGAGCAGAACCCCCAGCGTGAAGGCAGACAAATGCAACAGGGTCCAAACAGGCCGGATGGCGGCCGACTGGGTGGTCAACCAACCCAAACCTTGCACGCTGGCCGCGGCGACTGCACCGAGCAGGGAGTATCCCGCCATGCGCCCCAGTTGGAAAGCGAGCAGCGCCTGTCCCCGGCGAGGACCCGCCGCCTGGCCCAAACCAGCACACGCTGCACCGCACATGGCAACGCAGTGGGGTCCGCCCAGCACGCCCATCATCAAGGCCGTGATGGCCAAAGAACTTTGCATGGAGAATCCACTTGTCAATTGATGGCCACATTGTCAGTGATCTGACCCTGATGACCTTTGCCACTCAAATGATTTTGGAAAAGCGGCTTCGATCCAAGTCTTTTTGGCAATAGCGGTCAAACACCATGGCCACACCGCGCACAAAAAACCAACCCATGTCGGTGACGCGAATGCCACTGTCCTGCAACGTGACCAAGCCTTGTGCCTGCATGGTCTGCAGCTGCGCCATTTCAGCGGCAAACACGGTTTTGAAATCGATCAGCCAAGCCAAATTAATGGCTTCAAATTCCAATGAACCTTGGCACATGAGGGCCATGATCACAGCGCGGCGAATCAGGTCATCTCGTGAAAGGTTCAAGCCACGCACCACAGGAAAACGTCCTTGATCGAGCAAGGCACAGTACTCGTCCATGGTTTTGGCATTTTGACTGTAGGTTGAACCGACGCGTCCAATCGATGACACGCCCAAAGCCATCAGGTCACAGTCTGCTTGCGTGCTGTAGCCTTGAAAATTGCGGTGCAGACGCCCTTGTCTTTTGGCAACAGCCAAACTGTCTTGCGGCAAGGCGAAATGGTCCATGCCGATGTAAACATAGCCGGCCTCACTCAATGTGTCGAGCGAGCGCGCAAGCATTGCGACTTTTCCCTCTGGCGATGGCAACTGCTCAACACGGATGCGTCGTTGCGGTTTGAATCGTTCGGGCAAGTGTGCATAGGCATACAGGGCGATGCGATCCGGTCGCAAGCGCTTGACTTGGTCCAAAGTTCTGTCAAAGGAATCAGGCGTTTGCAAGGGCAATCCGTAGATCAGGTCCACGTTGATCGATTCAAATCCCAAGCGGCGCGCGGCATCTACCAGTTGAAAAACTTGCTCTGCAGGTTGAATTCGGTGCACCGCCTTTTGCACATCAGGATCAAAATCTTGAACGCCAAAACTCAGGCGGTTGAAACCCAGCTGCGCCAATACGGCCAAACGGTTTTCGTCCACGGTCCGAGGATCGACCTCGACCGAGTACTCACCACCAGGCACAAAGGAGAACTGATGCCCCAGCATTGCCATCAGTTGCCTGAGCTGGTCATCGCTCAAAAATGTGGGTGTACCGCCGCCCAAATGCAGCTGGCTGACGGTTTGTCCTCGCCCCAAATGTTGGGCATAAAGCGCCACCTCTTGGCTCAGATAATCCAAATAACTGGCGGCCCGCTCTTGGTGTTTGGTGATGATTTTGTTGCATGCGCAGTAATAGCAGAGCGATTCACAAAATGGAATATGAACGTACACAGACAGAGGCTGCTGCTTGCCCACCCGTCCCGATTGGCGGTGGGTCAGCGCCTGGATGTAGTCCCCTTCGCCAAAGTGGTCTACAAATCGATCGGCGGTCGGGTAAGAGGTGTAGCGAGGTCCTGGCACATCAAAGCGGGACAACAATTCTGGGCTGATGATGGACATGGCTTGACCTGGTTTTCAATCAATTGAAATGATGGTTAAGACTTTGCCTTTTCGCCAGCGCAGGAGTTTTGACTCAGGTCAAAAGGATGACTCGTTTTCAGGGATTTTCTGCTCAGACAGGGTAGAAAAGTGAATTTGACAGTTTTTTCGGTTTAAGCTCAAAGCTTGATCCAAAGCAAATTGACCACACCACTCAGAGATAAACATGCATCCCGAAGTCATCAAAGTCGCTTGCTCCAATTGCAACTTGCGTGAACTGTGCATGCCCGTAGGACTGAGTGAGCACGATCTCAATCGACTTGACGACTTGGTGGCCGTTCGCCGCAAGGTCAAGCGAGGGGACACCTTGTTCACCAATGGCGAAAAATTCACCTCGCTGTACGCCATTCGTACAGGTTTTTTCAAAACCTGTTTGGCCACAGAGGACGGTCGTGATCAGGTCACCGGTTTTCAGATGGCGGGAGAAATCATTGGGCTCGATGGCATTGTGAATGACCAACACAGCTGCGATGCGGTGGCCCTGGAGGATGCGGAGGTGTGTGTCATGCCCTTTGACCGGATCGAAGAAATTTCACGCGAAGTGACGGCATTGCAGCACCATGTGCACAAAATCATGAGCCGCGAAATTGTGCGAGAGCATGGGGTCATGTTGCTGTTGGGCAGCATGCGGGCGGAGGAAAGACTGGCTGCCTTTTTATTGAATTTGGTGCAACGTCTTCATGCTCGGGGGTTTTCTCAATCCGAGATGGTTTTGCGCATGACACGAGAAGAGATAGGCAGCTATCTGGGGCTCAAACTCGAAACCGTGAGTCGTACTTTTTCCAAATTCGTCGAAGAAGGCATGGTCGAAGTCAAACAGCGCCATGTTCGGATCTTGGATACAGGATCATTGCAACGGTTGGTGAACAACACCGCCCATTGCGAATAGGCGCTGATGCAGCCTCAGCTGTTGACCTCTTGCGCAGACAAGCCCAGCAGTGTGGTCAAGGCACTCGAGAGCATCGTCAAGCACCAGAAAGCAAAAAATGCCAAGGTGTAAATGGCCTGACGCGACAAATCCAGATCGTGCCCCAACCAATGCAGATCGTGCGGATCGACAAAAGCAAAAACAAGCACTTCGATCAAACCTGCCACCAAAAAAGAGGGCCAGGTGATCCACATCCAGCGTTGGGTGCGCATTGTTTTGTCCTTCAGGGTTTGGTGGGCACAGAGACCGACGCTTGGGCTGGGTCTGAACTCGCTTGACCCCCAGCTTCTTTGAGCTTGGGCAACTCGCCTGTCGCGGCATGGTTGCGGCCTTGCATTGCAGGTGCGTTGCTGATCCCTTGCCGCTCTTGTGCGGCCGTTCGGGGTGTCACGGTGAGCACAGGATCCGGATGGCTCGCAGCAATGTAGAAGGTGGTCAAACCCGCCACGACCACCACGGCAGGTCCGCCCACCACCATCCAGACCATGCCAAAGCGCCACCAAGGCTGGCTCACTTGAGTTGTATTGGATGTGCTGCTCATGGCTTTCTTTCTCTTTGTCTGATCACTCACCGAGGGATCAAGAAGACGGTTTTTTCGCGCAAATGACCGACGTTTGGTGCATCCGTAGAAGCGAATGGCTGTCGGGCCTCTATATGGAACTGAATCGGGTGAGAGCCTGAGGGCGCGGCATCGTAGGGCACCTGCAGTTGAACCGAAACCCAGCGTGATTCAGTGGCGTTGACTTGCACCACAGATTCACTCGCAAGGTGCAATCCAGGCAAACCCTCGACTTGAAGGTGGAAGGACAAAGTCTCTTCTGCTGCATTCATGATTTGAAGGCGATAAACGTTTTCGATTTTTCCACCGGAAACGATTCTCGCCAGGGTGGCGCGGTCGCGCACGATATCCACCTTGAAAGGTTCACGCAGCCAAAGAGAAACACCCACTGCGATGATGATCGACCAGAGAACAGCCGTGTAAATCAGCACACGTGGTCGGAAAATACGACGAACGGTTTGCGCCCAACTCCAGCCTTGATTCATGGCGTTTTGGGTCGAGAATTTGATCAAACCACGGTCATAACCCACCTTGTCCATCACGTTGTCGCACACGTCCACGCAGGCACCGCAACCAATGCACTCATATTGCAGGCCTTTGCGGATATCGATGCCGGTGGGGCACACCTGAACGCACAGTGTGCAGTCCACGCAAGCACCCAAACCAAGCGCTTTGGGATCCGCTTTTTTGGAACGCGCACCACGGGGTTCACCACGCGCTTCGTCGTATGTGACGATCAGCGTGTCTTTGTCAAACATGGCACTTTGAAAGCGCGCATAGGGGCACATGTATTTGCACACCTGCTCGCGCATGAAGCCCGCATTGCCATAGGTGGCAAAGCTGTAAAACAAAATCCAGAAGATTTCCCAAGGACCGAAACCCAGCGAGAGCACCGACGCAGACAATTCACGGATGGGGGTGAAGTAGCCGACAAAGCTGAAACCCGTCCACAATGAGAACACAATCCAGGCCAATTGCTTGCCGGTTTTGCGCCAAAGCTTGTTGAGACTCCAAGGTGCATCGTCCAGGCGCATTCGCGCAGAACGGTCCCCCTCAAACTGGCGCTCGATCCAGATGAAGATTTCCGTGTAAACGGTTTGAGGACACGCAAAACCACACCACAAACGCCCTGCAACGGCTGTGAACAAAAAAAGCGACAAAGCTGAGATGACGAGCAAAGCCGTCAGGTAAATGAAGTCCTGCGGGTAAAGCACCAACCCAAAAATATAGAAGCGTCTGGCACCCAAGTCGAACAAAACGGCTTGTCGCTGACCCCACTCCAGCCAAGGCAGGCCATAAAAAACCAGCTGTGTGATGAGCACCATCAACCAGCGCCAACGGGCAAATACACCCTGAACACTGCGGGGATGGATTTTTTGTTGTGCTTGGTACAAAGACACCATGACACCGTCTTCCTCGACAGGAATCGGGTTGATCGGAATCACCGCACGGGAACGCTCTTCAGGGGAGGACAAAATACTGACCTTGTCAAAACGGGCAGCAAGGTGTCGCTTGCTGCCCAGGGTTCACGTCACTTGGCCACGGTCGCGACTTTGGCCGTCGCGTTGTTCGAAAGGCCCCAAACGTACGAAGCCAAAACATGGATTTGGCTTTCGGTCAACTTGGCCGCTTGCGCAGGCATTTGGTTGACCTTGCCGTTGTTGATGATGTTGACAATGGCGTTTTCACCCCAGCCATGCAGCCAGATGTCATCGGTCAAGTTAGGCGCCCCGACCGCATGGTTGCCCTTGCCATCGATGCCGTGGCAAGCCGCGCAAGCACCGAATTTGGATTTGCCAAGCTGTGCACGCAAAGAGTCGTGCGGGCTGCCCGACATGCTGAGCACATAGTGCGCGACGTTGCGCACATCTTCCGGTGTACCCACCGCGGCGGCCATAGGAGGCATATTGCCCATGCGGCCTTGCACCAAAGTGGTTTTGATCGCCTCGGGCGAGCCACCATACAACCAGTCGGCATCGGCCAAATTAGGAAAACCCTTGCTGCCGCGTGCGTCAGAGCCGTGGCACTGGGCGCAGTTGTTCATGAACAGGCGGTCGCCGATGGCCAAGGCCTGAGGGTCTTTGGACACTTCTTCGGGTGGCATGCCCGAGAACTTGGCGTACAAAGGCGCCACTTCGGCATTGCCCTTGGCCACTTCGCTCTCGTACTGACCGGCGGATGACCAGCCAAACTTGCCTGCAAAGTTGCCTGCACCTGGGTACATCGCCAAATAAACAAAAGCGAAAATGATGGTGATGATGAACAAGCCCACCCACCAGCGGGGCAAGGGGTTGTTCATCTCACGCAAGTCGCCGTCCCAGACGTGGCCGGTGGTGTTGTCGTTGGCGGTCATGGCTTTCGCCTTGCCGCTGAACCACAACAAAAGCAGACAGGCAATGATGCTGACCAGCGTGATGCCGGCCACATACAAGTGCCAGAAGTTGCTGATGAAGTCACTCATGGAATTTCCTTGAAGTATTTTTTTGAGTTCTGAAGGACCGCTCAGTCGTCCTGGCGAAACGGCAATTGGGCCGCTTCGTCGAAGCTGGCTTGGTTACGCCGCGACCAAGCCCAAACCACGATGCCCATGAAGGCGACGAACGCCAGGACGGTCACGATGGATCGCAATGTATTGATGTCCATGGCTGAGCCTTATTTGCGGTGAATGCCGAGCACTTGCAGGTAAGCGATGACCGCATCCAGCTCGGTTTTGCCCTTGACCTCATCGGGTGCTTTGCTGATCTCTTCGTCGCTGTAAGGCGCACCCAGCGTGCGCAAGGCCGACATGTGCGCCACCACCGTACCGTGGTCTGCAGCCGTCTTTTCCAACCAAGGGTAAGCCGGCATATTGGATTCAGGGACCAAGTCGCGGGGATTGGTCAAGTGAATGCGGTGCCATTCGTCGCTGTAGCGGCCGCCCACGCGGGCCAAATCCGGGCCCGTGCGCTTGCTGCCCCATTGGAAGGGGCGGTCATAGACGAATTCACCCGCCAATGAGTACGAGCCATAACGCAAGGTTTCAGCGCGGAAGGGACGAATCATCTGCGAGTGGCAGTTGTAGCAACCTTCGCGCACATAGACATCACGCCCCACCACTTGCAATGCGGTGTAGGGCTGGAGTCCCGCGATCGGTTCTGTGGTGGATTTTTGGAAGAACAAAGGCACGATTTCAACCATGCCCCCCACCAACAAGACGATGAAGATGAGAACAATCATCAAGAAGTTGTTGGTCTCGACTTTCTCGTGGGACAAGCCGCCAGATTTTGGGTTTTGAGCCATTATTTATTTCTCCTCAGTGTGCGGGGGCGAGTGTCGGGATCTGGACTTCCACCGAGCGCCCCATGGACACGGTCTTGATGGTGTTCCAGAGCATGATGACCATGCCACTCAGGTACAACAAACCACCCAGCAAACGCAAGGCATAGAACGGGAAAGTGGCTTTGACAGACTCCACAAAGGTGTAGGTCAAGGTGCCGTCGGCGTTGATGGCACGCCACATCAGGCCTTGCATCACACCGGCAATCCACATGGCGGCGATGTAGATCACGATGCCGATGGTGGCGGTCCAGAAGTGGATTTCAATCGCCTTGACGCTGTACATCTTCTTCTGACCAAACAGGCGGGGAATCAGGTAGTACATCGAGCCCATGGTCACCAAACCCACCCAGCCCAAAGCACCCGAGTGCACATGGCCCACGGTCCAATCGGTGTAGTGGCTCAGCGCGTTGACGGTCTTGATGGACATCATCGGGCCTTCAAAGGTCGACATGCCGTAGAAAGACAGGGACACGATCAGGAAGCGCAGGATCGGGTCATCACGCAGTTTGTGCCATGCGCCCGACAAGGTCATGATGCCGTTGATCATGCCGCCCCAGCTGGGTGCCAGCAAGATGAGCGAAAAAACCATGCCCACAGACTGGGTCCAGTCAGGCAAGGCGGTGTAATGCAAGTGGTGGGGACCTGCCCACATGTAGGTGAAGATCAGCGCCCAAAAGTGCACGATCGACAAACGGTACGAATAAACAGGTCGCTCGGCTTGCTTGGGGATGAAGTAATACATCATGCCCAGGAAACCAGCTGTCAAAAAGAAGCCCACGGCGTTGTGGCCGTACCACCATTGCACCATGGCGTCTTGAACGCCTGCATAAGCAGAATACGAGTGCAGCAGACCAGTGGGCAGTTGGATGTTGTTGACAATGTGCAACAAAGCCACGGCGATGATGAAGGCACCAAAGAACCAGTTGGCCACGTAAATGTGACGCACTTTGCGAATGCCCACGGTGCCAAAAAAGACAAAAGCAAATGCCACCCAGACGACCGCAATCAACAGGTCGATCGGCCAAATCAGCTCTGCGTATTCCTTGCTTTGGGTCAAACCCAAGGGCAAAGAGATGGCGGCCAGCACAATGACCAATTGCCAACCCCAAAACGTGAAGGCGGCCACCTTGTCGTTGATCAGGCGCACATTGCAGGTGCGCTGAACGACATAATAGGCAGCGGCAAACAAGCCGCACCCACCGAACGCAAAAATCACCGCGTTGGTGTGCAAAGGCCGCAAGCGACCGTAGCTGAGCCAAGAAATGCCGAAATTGAGTTCCGGCCAGGTCAGCTGGGCCGCGATGATCACGCCCACCAGCATGCCCACCACCCCCCAAACCACCGTCATGATGGCGAATTGCCTGACAACTTTGTCGTTGTAGGTTGTCGCCTGCGTATTGGCAAACTTCATTTTTACCTCTTCTATTACAAAAACTTCGCCAGAGTGTGACCGGGTTTACACCGTTGAGACTTGATCAAAATCAATCGTCACGCAAAATGCGCTCCCCTTCGGCCTCAATGTCTTCAAATTGACCCTTGTCAATGGCCCACCAGAGTCCGGCCAAGATGGCAAACACCAGGATCACGGACAAAGGAATCAAAAGGTACAAAATATCCACAGGTACTTTCTCCGGCTTTTTCAAACCAACGCGGACGGTGTCCTGAGCCATCCAAGCGCCTGAGGCAGCCTCTTGGACAAGCGCAAAGCATTGAGCACCACCAGGACCGAGCTCAACGCCATGCCCAGACCCGCCGCCCAAGCGGGCAACCACCCCAGGAGCGCCAATGGCACACAAGCTGCGTTGTAAAGTGCCGCCCACACCAGATTCTGTTTGACCACCTGCATGGTGTTGCGACTGCGAATCACGGTCTCCAGCAGCGCATCCAAGTGCCCCCCCATCAACACAAAGTCGGACTTGGATTGGGCCAAAGGGACCGCTTGACCCAATGCAAAGGAGACATTGGCACCCGCCAGCACCGGGCCATCGTTCAGACCGTCACCCACCATGGCCACTCGATGGCCTTGGGCCTGCAAGGCTTGCATCGCCTGCAACTTCTGCTGCGGGCTGCAGCCGCCTTGGGCATGTTCAATGCCAACGGTTTCGGCCACTTGCGACACCGCCGCCTGGCCATCACCCGACAAGACCTGGAGCTTGAAGCCCATGTCCAAAAGGCGCTTCACAAGCGGTGCAGCTTCAGGTCGGACCTCTTCGGCCAATTCAAAAGTGGCCAGCCAACCCGCTCCATCGGCGAGACTGACCTGCAAGTGAGGCCCGCTCAAGACAGGGGCGTCGCAAAAAAGAGCCGACCCCAAACGCAAGTCCAAGGCCGTGGACTGGGTCCTGTGCCATTGACCCCGAACACCCTGCCCGGCCAACTCGGTCACATCTTGCACCACAGCGCCCTCGAGCGCGTCCAATTGCCCTCCCAATTCGGCTTGCCTTCTGGCCTCAGCCCACAGGGAACGCGACACGGGATGCAAAGAATGACGCGCCAAAAGGCCGGCCCAAGCCAAAGCCTGCGACGCGCTCACGCCAGATCGGGTGTGGGTCTGCCGCACTTGAAAAGAATCGCGGGTCAAGGTGCCTGTTTTGTCGAAAATCAAGGTGTCAATGTTGGCCAAATGTTGCAAAGCGCCGAGTCTGCGCACCAGCACGCCGCCGCGCGCCAAAGCCCCGGCACTGGCCAGCATGGCCGCAGGGGTCGCCAGTGACAAGGCACAGGGACAGGTCACAATCAGAACGGCCACAGCCACCATGACCGCGTGCGCAGGATCGGTGGGCCACCAATAGACGGCCGCGGCCAAAGCTGCCGCCAACACAACCACCAAAAATGGTTTCGCCCAGCGGTCTACCAGCAAGGCTGTGGTCGGTTTGGAGCTGGACGCACTTTCCATCAAAGCCACGATCTGCGCATAGCGCGTCGAGGCCCCCACCTGTTCAATCCGCACTTCCAAAGTGCCGCTCAGGTTGTGACTGCCCGCAATCACCCGATCGCCCACCCCGCGGCGCAAAGGAATCGATTCGCCGGTCAGCAAAGCCTCATCGACCTGGGTTTGCCCCGACAAGACCAGTCCATCACCCGCAAAGGCTTGCCCAGGCAACACCTCGATCACATCGCCCACCTGAAGTTTCCGAATCGACATGAGCAGCCAACGGCCATCGGCTTCCCGTTTGCGAACACTGTCCGGCAATCGGTTCAAAACGGCTTCCAAGGCGCCGGCTGTGCGATCGCGCATGCGCTGCTCCAGCCAGCGACCCATCAGCAAAAAGAACACGAACATGGTGAAGGAATCAAAAAAAACTTCCGCACCAAAAGGGCCATCGGGCTCAAAAGTCCCCAGCGTGCTGACCCCAAAGGTGACCAACATGCCCAAGGCCACCGGGAAGTCCATGCTGATTTGACGCGCACGCAAATCCCGCACAGCGCTGCGTAAAAAAGGGGTGCAGGAAAAAAACAAGACGGGCAATGACAGGACCCAAGAGGCCCAACGCAACAAATACAAGGATTCGTCGGAGATGTCGCCTGCTGCCGACAAATACGTGGGCGTTGCGTACATCATCACTTGCATCATGCACATGGCCGCTACAGCCAAGCGCCAGACCATGCGCCGAGCCTCTTCGCGACGATGTTGATGCGCGTGCGCATCATTGGCGGGCACAGTTTTGTAGCCGTGTCGCTCGACCGAGCGCATCCATTCCGAAGGACGCGTTTGTTCCGGTGACCAAACGATTTGCCCCCGATGACTGGCACCACTGATTTGCACCGACTTGACACCGGGAACGGCCAAGAGGGCATCTTCGAGTGTGATGGCGCAAGCAGCGCAGTGCATGCCTTCGAACACCACACTCGAGCGCCAGCAGCCTGCTTCGGTCTTCTCTGGCGAGCTGAAGGTGGCCCATTCTGAGGGCTCGTCCAGCAGGCGGGTACGCTGATCTTGCGCATCGCTGTGCTCTGACAAAGGTGGTAGGGTCAAATCCTTGACTTGGGTCATGTCTGAACCATACGCCATCTAACTGACCCAATCCTTGATGTGCATCAAGTGCTCCAAGGTCCGGCACTTTTATCCTGCATGCTGACAACTTCTGGAGCAGACCATGTATGCACGTATTCTTGTGGCCACCGACGGCTCGAACCTCTCCAAAAAGGCGGTGACGTCAGCCCTGCAACTGGCAGCGACTTGTGGTGCGGAGCTCATCGCACTCAAAGTGGTGCCGCGCTATCCCAGCGCCTATTTTGAGGGCAGCATCCCCTTGTCGGCCGACGAAATTGGGCGAATTGAGAAACAATGGAGCGAGTCGGCCCAAGCGCAATTGGCCTCGATTGAAAAACTGGCCAAAGCCAAGTCGGTGGCTTGTAAAGCCGTGACCGTGAAATCAGATGCCGTGTCCGATGCCATCATTGCCACCGCCAAAAAGCACAAAGCCGAATTGATCGTGATGGCATCGCATGGCCGAAAAGGCATCAAACGCCTTCTTTTGGGCAGTGAAACACAGCAAGTCCTCACCCACTCACACATACCCGTTTTGGTATTGCGTTAAAAGGATTCTGGCTAAGCAGACACTTGGCCGGACCTGTCAAGGTGTGAACAATGTTTTGTACTGCTCACGCAGCAGGTTTTTTTGAACCTTGCCCATGGTGTTGCGTGGCAATTCATCGACCACAAAACAACGTTTGGGAATTTTGAAGTTGGCCAATTTGGCCTTGAGTTCAGCCAGCACCGTTTCAGCTTGAATGCGTGCGCTGGGCTTGGCAATCACCACAGCCACCCCCACCTCCCCAAAGTCCGGGTGCGGCACCCCCACAACAGCACTTTCGGCGACACCCGGCATCTCATTGATACAAGCCTCAATTTCAGCCGGGTAAACGTTGTAACCGCCACTGATGATCAAGTCTTTGCTGCGGCCAACAATGGTCACATAACCGCGCTCATCCAGTTGGCCAACGTCCCCAGTTTTGAAATAGCCGTCGTTGGTGAATTCTTCGGCCGTTTTTTCGGGCATGCGCCAATAGCCTTTGAACACATTGGGGCCTTGGACCTCAATCCCGCCGATTTCGCCGATGGGCAAACGTTGCCCGGCTTCACCCACAACGCGAAGCGACACCCCAGGCAAAGGGAAACCGACCGTGCCACCGCGACGCTCAGCCTGCAAGGCATAGCGCGGATCTGGACCATACGGGTTAGAGGTCAACATGGCGGTCTCGCTCATGCCGTAACGCTCCAAGATGGTGTGACCAGTGCGCTGGTGCCAGTCGGTGAAGGTCTCGATCAACAAAGGGGCCGAGCCAGCAATGAACAAACGCATGTTGTGAACTGCCGCCTTGTTCAGCGTGGGTTCGGACAACATGCGGACGTACAAGGTGGGCACCCCCATGAAAACCGTGGCTTGGGACATGTAAGCAATGGCGCGCTGGGGATCAAACTTGGCCATCCAGATCATCTGGCTGCCATTGATCAGCGCACCATGGATGGCCACAAAAAGACCGTGCACATGAAAAATGGGCAAGGCATGAATGAGCACATCCCCTTTTTTCCAACCCCAATAGTCCTTGAGAGTGAGGGCATTGCTGAGCAGATTGCCATGCGTGAGCATGGCACCTTTGCTGCGACCCGTGGTGCCACTGGTGTACAAAATGGCGGCCAAATCGTCGGCTTGGCGAGAAACCGGCGAGTGTTGATCACTGTGGTGGACGGCCCTGTCCAGCCAACTGCCCGTGCGGTCATCGTTCAAGGTGAACACGTGTTGCGTGCCCGCCTTGAAGGCGATTTGGCTGACCCAGCCAAAATTGGCACCACTGCAAACCACGAGCGCCGGTTCTGCATTGCCTATGAAATACGCCATTTCAGCACTTTGGTAGGCCGTGTTCAATGGCAAAAACACATGGCCGGCACGCAAAGTCGCCAGGTACAGCATCAAGGCTTCGACCGACTTTTCAACCTGCACGGCGATGCGGCTGCCTGGCGGCAGTGCCAGCGATTCCAGCAAATTGGCCATCATCGCCGTGGCCCGGTCAAGGTCACGCCAACTGTAACGAAGGCCACTGTCGGTTTCGATCGCTGTGTCCGACACATCGGCTGGAAATGCAGCCTGCAAAGCGGAGAACAAGTTCTGGTTTTTCATGTTTTCAATGGGGTCGTGAAAAAGGGCCTGCAAGCAGGCCCCAGAATAATCCGCAAGACATGTCAGTCAAGTTTGGCACCAGAAGCTTTCACCACTTGCGACCACTTGGTCAGCTCTTTTTTGATGAATGCCTCAAACTGGTTGCTGGTGAGGTTGGGAAATTCGGCACCTTGGTTGGCCCACACAGCCTTGGCCTCATCGGTCAAACAGGCGCGGCGGATTTCTTCAATGGCACGGGCTTGCGCATCGGCCGGCGTGCCTTTGGGGGCCCACACGCCGTACCATGTCGACACCGTGTAATCGGGCAAACCCAACTCTGCGGAGCAAGGAACATCAGGGAAAGCCGCATTGCGTTTCGCACCCGATACCATCAAGGCTTTGATGCGCCCTCCTTTGATGTGGGCGGCGGAAGAACCCAAACCATCGAACATCATGTCCACGTTGCCGGCAATCAAATCCTGCAAAGCGGGTCCGGCACCGCGGTAGGGAATGTGCGTGATGAAAGTTTGCGTTTGGAGCTTGAACAATTCGCCCGCCAAATGGTGCGAAGTCCCGCCGCCGGCGGAACCGTAGTTCAAACGGCCTGGGTTTTTCTTGACGACATCCAAAAAAGACTTGAAATCAGCGGCCGTCACTTTTTTAGGGTTCACCACCAAAACTTGAGGGACGTTGGCCACCAAAATCAAAGGCACCAAATCGCGTTCCAAGTCGTAATCGAGCTTGGGGTACATGCTGGGCGCGATCGTGTGGTGCACAGCGCCCATGAAATAGTTGTACCCGTCGGGGGCAGATTTGGCGGCAATACCAGCACCCAAAGTACCGCCAGCACCGCCACGGTTGTCAATGATGAGTTGCTTGCCGGTCAGTTTGGCAAATTGGGCCGAGAGCGGGCGGGCAAAAGCATCCGTGCCCCCCCCAGCAGGAAAGGGCACCACCATGGTCACGGGTTTGCTCGGCCAATTGCTTTGTGCTTGAACCACAAAGGGCAAAGTGCCTGATGCAGCAGCCATGAACTTTAAAAAATCACGACGCTGGGCTGAAGGGATCAGATGAGTCATTGCAAGTCTCCTCGTTTGAAGTTTTTTGCATGATAAGGCGAACCGGGCCAGGTGCCGTCGAAAGCCCCCTATGGCCTCACTTCTTCAACAGGCTGTTGAGGCCGCCACAGCATCAAAGCAAGACCCACCAGCACCATCGGCACACACAGCCACTGGCCCATGCTCATGCCCAGACTCAACAGCCCCAGGTGCGCGTCAGGTTCACGGAAAAATTCGGCCACAAACCGAAAAAATCCATAGCCCAGCAAAAACGCCCCAGAGACTTGGCCTGCAGGCCGGTTCTTGCGTGCAAACCACCACAACACAACAAAGAGCAGCACACCTTCCAATGCGATCTGATAGAGCTGGGAGGGGTGGCGCGGTAAATCGCCGGCCCCCCGGAACACCATGCCCCAAGGCAAGGAAGGGTCCGCCACGCGACCCCAAAGTTCGCCATTCAAAAAATTACCAACTCGTCCAGCCGCAAGTCCGGTGGGGACACACGGCGCCACAAAGTCCATGACCTGCAAAAACGGGCGTTGACGTGTTCGGGCAAACCAAACCATGGCCACGATCACGCCCAGCAAACCACCATGAAAACTCATGCCCCCTTGCCAAATGGCCAAAATCTCCAAAGGGTTTGTCAGGTAATACAAGGGTTTGTAAAACAAGCAATACCCCACGCGCCCCCCCAAAATCACGCCGAGCACCCCCAAAAATAGGATGTCCTCCACATCGCGGTTTTGCCAAACCGACAGATTTTTAAAGGGCAAATGGCCCAGTCGCCTGGTGCCAAGCCAGTAAAACAGGCCAAAGGCGGCCAAATAGGTCAGGCCATACCAATGGATGGCCAAAGGGCCCAATTGCAAGGCCACAGGGTCAATTTGAGGATGAATCAGCATCCCCGGATTGTGCACCGGTCATGTGGCTCCACGGACAGGAGCGACAGGCCCTCGCCCGTTAGAATGTGGCGATCTTCTTTTGGGCTTTTACAGAGACACCACCATGAGCGACAAAATCATCCCGATCACCCCCATCAACCGCCGCAGCGCCAACATCACCCAGGGCAAATCACGCGCGCCAAACCGGTCGATGTACTACGCCATGGGCTATGAAGAGGGTGATTTCGTCAAACCCATGGTGGGCGTGGCCAACGGTCACAGCACCATCACGCCTTGCAACAGTGGCCTGCAAAAGCTGGCCGACGCGGCCATCCAAGGCATTGAGGAGGCCGGCGGCAATGCCCAGGTGTTTGGCACCCCAACCATCTCGGACGGCATGGCCATGGGCACAGAAGGCATGAAATTCTCGCTCGTCAGCCGCGAAGTGATCTCGGACTGCATCGAGACCTGTGTGCAAGGCCAATGGATGGACGGTGTGCTGGTGGTCGGTGGCTGCGACAAAAACATGCCGGGTGGCATGATGGGCATGCTGCGTGCCAATGTGCCCGCCATCTATGTCTATGGCGGCACCATTTTGCCCGGCCGCTACCAAGGCAAAGACCTCAACATCGTCAGCGTCTTCGAAGCCGTGGGCGAAAACGCTGCGGGCAAATTGAGCGACTTTGACCTGAAAGAAATCGAAAAACGCGCCATTCCCGGCACAGGTTCTTGCGGCGGCATGTACACCGCCAACACCATGTCTTCGGCTTTTGAGGCGCTGGGCATGTCCCTGCCCTACTCGTCGACCATGGCCAACCCGCACGACGAAAAGCAAAATTCGGCCAAGGAGTCGGCCAAGGTGTTGATTGAAGCCATCAAGAACGACCTCAAGCCTCGCGACATCGTGACCAAAGAGGCCATTGAAAATGCGGTGGCCGTGATCATGGCCACAGGTGGCTCGACCAACGCCGTGCTGCACTTTTTGGCCATTGCCCACACCGCTGGCGTGGACTGGACCATTGACGATTTCGAGCGCATGCGCAAGAAAATTCCTGTGATTTGCGACCTCAAACCCAGCGGCAAGTATTTGGCGGTTGACCTGCACCAAGCGGGTGGCATTCCCCAAGTGATGAAAACGTTGTTGGCTGCCGGCTTGTTGCACGGCGATTGCATGACCATCACGGGCAAGACCATTGCCGAAAACTTGAAGGACGTGCCCGACGTGCCTCGGGCCGACCAAGATGTGATCCGCCCCATCGACCAACCCATGTACGCGGAAGGCCACCTGGCCATCCTCAAGGGCAACCTGTCACCTGAGGGGGCAGTGGCCAAGATCACCGGCCTGAAAAACCCCGTCATCACTGGCCCAGCCCGTGTGTTCGATGATGAGCAATCGGCCCTGCAAGCCATTTTGGCGGGCAAGATCCAGGCCGGCGACGTGATGGTTTTGCGTTACCTCGGCCCCAAAGGCGGCCCCGGCATGCCCGAGATGCTGGCGCCCACAGGCGCATTGATCGGCGCAGGCCTGGGTGAAAGCGTGGGTCTCATCACCGATGGCCGTTTCTCCGGCGGCAC
Source organism: Limnohabitans sp. DCL3 (assembly GCF_048019295.1). Classification (GTDB taxonomy): domain Bacteria; phylum Pseudomonadota; class Gammaproteobacteria; order Burkholderiales; family Burkholderiaceae_C; genus Limnohabitans_A. The sequence goes on from NZ_CP171842.1 coordinate 1,573,910, forward strand.
TTGGGGCATGGTGGTGGGTCACGTCGCGCCCGAAGCGGCGGCAGGCGGAACAATCGCCTTTGTACACGAAGGCGACAGCATCACCATCGATGCCCACAAACTGGTTCTGGAACTGAACGTACCCGAAGCAGAACTGGCCAAGCGTCGCGAAGGATGGACCGCTCCAGCGCCGCGGTACACGCGCGGTGTGCAAGCCAAATTTGCCTTCAACGCTTCGAGCGCCAGCAAAGGTGCGGTACTCGACTTGTACTGATCTGATCGATCGGCATCGCCCACAAAAAAGCCGCTGTTCAGCGGCTTTTTTTGTGGCTGATCGGCCGCAAGGCCAATCAAGCAGCCTTACAGCCCCAACGCAGCGATACCGGCTTTGGCGATTTGTGCATCTTCGGTCGATTTGACACCGCTCACACCCACAGCGCCCAGGCAGAAGCCCTCTTTCATGATCGGCACACCGCCTTCGAGCATGCCTTGAATGGCGGGCGCCGACAAAAATGACATGCGCCCCCCATTGATCACGTCTTCATAGACCTTGGATTCACGGCAGCCCAAAGCAGCGGTGTGGGCTTTGGCTGGCGCAATGTGCGAAGAGACGGGCGCAGCACCATCCAAACGGGCAAAGTGTAACAAGTGACCCCCCGCATCCACGATGGCAATGCTCACGGCCCAGTTGTTTTTGAGGGCTTCAGCCTCGGCAGCGGCTGCAATGGCTTTGACATCGGACAGCTCAAGGGTGGATAGGGTTTTCATGAAAAGGCTCCGTCGGAAAATAAAAATAAGAGCATACACGGGCGCCATCCGGGGATTGTTCACTTCAAAGCAAAAGAGATGCACCCGGATAACCCCATCGCCACACGGAAATGCCTGCACGACCTTGCAAGCAAAGAGGCGCACCCTACAATGACTTCACCTTTGACCAGGCATGACAGGAGATTTACATGAGCGACTTTCAAACTCTCAATTCCACGGGCTGGGGCCAAGTGGATACAGCCGCGCGCAACCGGGTTCTGCGCAACACTTATTGGCTGCTGGCTTTGAGCTTGTTGCCGACCGTTTTGGGCGCTTGGTTGGGTGTGGCCACCGGCATCACCCGATCGCTCTCAGGGGGTGTTGGGCTGATCGTGTTCATGGCCGGTGCTTTCGGCTTCATGTTCGCCATCGAAAAAACGAAAAACTCCGCCGCAGGCGTACCCGTGCTGCTGGCCTTCACCTTCTTCATGGGATTGATGCTGTCTCGCATGATTGCCATGGTGCTGGGCTTCAAGAACGGTTCTGAACTGATCATGACCGCCTTCGCGGGCACAGCGGGTGTATTTTTCGTGATGGCCAGTTTGGCCAGCACCATCAAGCGGGACTTGTCGGGCATGTCCAAGTGGCTCATGGTGGGCGCATTGGCCATCATGATCGGCGGCATCATCAACGTGTTTGTCGGCTCTACAGTCGGCATGATGGTGATTTCGGTCATGGCCATTGGCATCTTCAGTGCCTACATGCTGTACGACCTCAAGCAAATCATCGATGGTGGAGAGACGAATTACATCAGTGCCACTTTGGCCTTGTACTTGGACATCTTCAACGTGTTCCAAAGTTTGCTGGCCTTGCTGGGCATCATGGGTGGCGAACGCGACTGAATCGATTCTTCACCCTGATCGAAAAAGGCTCCCTCGGGAGCCTTTTTTGATCGGATCATCAGGACATGGTGAATGAGCGCACTCAGCCACTCGATCAAGCCAGTTCGAAGACCGCCATACTTTCCACATGCGCTGTGTGTGCAAACATATTGATGACCCCTGCTGCCACACAGCGGTAACCGGCCCGGTGAACCAAAAGACCCGCATCTCGGGCCAAGGTGGCAGGGTTGCAGCTGACATAGACAATGCGCTGAGGGGGTGTCCAGCCTTGGCGCAGCGCTTGGTTTTCATGCAACTCGGCCAAGGACTTGCTGAGGGCAAAAGCGCCTTCACGAGGGGGATCGACCAGCCATTTATCGGCAGTGCCATCGGCCACCAACATCTCGGGCGTCATCTCAAACAGGTTACGCGCTTCAAAGCGTGTCGGGGCCAAAGCCTGATCTGCGGGCCTTACGGCCTGATTGCCTGCGTAGTTGTCGCGTGAACGCGCCACCAGACTTTCCGCACCCTCAATGCCCAAGACCTCGCCCGCTTGGGTGGCCAGCGGCAAAGTGAAGTTGCCCAAGCCGCAAAACCAGTCGATCACCCGGTCACCCTTTTGCGCTTGCAACAGGCGCAATGCTCGGGCCACCAACACTCTGTTGATGAAAGGGTTCACCTGAGTGAAGTCGGTGGGCCTGAAGGGCATGGTGATGCCAAAGTCGGGCAAGCCGTAACTCAGTTGGATGCCACCCTCGTCAAGCAAATGAACCGTGTCCGGGCCTTTGGGTTGCAACCACCATTGCACCTGGTGCTCAGCAGCAAACGTTCGAAGCAAAGCTTTATCGTTTTCGCTCAATGGCGCCATGTGGCGCAAAACCAAGGCCGTGACATCGTCGCCGCAGGCCAACTCGAGCTGGGGCAGTGTTTCGCGGGACTCCATCTGGCCAATCATGGCGCGCAAAGGCAGCAACATGCGGCTGACATGGGGGGGCAGTACCGGACACACCTTCATGTCGGCGATGTAACGGCTTTTACGCTCATGAAAGCCAATCAGCACTTGACCTTTTTTGATCACATAGCGCACGGACAGTCGTGCGCGGTAGCGGTAGCCCCACGAAGGACCCTCGATGGGGCGAAGCAAGGTTTCTGGCTTGACCTTGCCCAAGTGCCAGAGGTTGTCTTCGAGCACCCTTTGCTTGATGGCCACCTGGGCCGACGCCTCAAGATGCTGCATCTTGCAGCCTCCACAAGCGCCGGCATGCAAACCAAAATTGGGGCACCCTGGCCGCACGCGTTGGGAGGACTCGTGGTGGATTTGGGTCACAGTGCCCTGCTCCCAGTTGTTCTTTTTGCGGTGCACGTTGACCGACACCAGCTCGAAGGGCAAGGCGCCTTCAATGAACACCACTTTGCCGTCAACGCGTCGGGCAATACCTTGGGCATCCATGTCCAAGGAGCCAACACGCAGCCAACCTTCGGGCAGATCGGCGCTGGAGTGGCTGGGTTCGTCGGCGTGGGTTTGGGATAGGGAAATGTCGAGATCGCTCATACCCCGATTGTCTCAGGATGTGAGGCTCTGACAGCAGGTCCGCTGCACAAACAGTGCATCAACGGGCGGGCAAAAATTTGGCCGGATCGACCGGTTTGCCCTGACGGCGCACCTCAAAATGAAGTTTGACGCGGTCAGCATCGGATTTGCCCATCTCGGCAATTTTCTGGCCTTTTCTTACCTTTTGGTCTTCTTTGACCAACAAGATTTGGTTGTGCGCGTAAGCCGTTAAGAAAGTGTTGTTGTGCTTGAGGATGATCAAGTTGCCATAACCCCGAAGACCTGCACCTGCGTACACGACTTGGCCATCGGCGGCAGCCCAAATGGCATCGCCAGCTTTGCCCGCAATGTCCAAGCCCTTGTTTTTGACTTCGTCAAACCCGGCAATCAGCGAACCATTCGCGGGCCAAATGAAGCCCAGGCCTTCGTCATTGACCGGGGGCTGGTTGACGGCCGGGGCGGACTCTGCTTTGGGCGCGGATGCAGCGCTCGGTGCTGCATTTGTCGGGGCAACAGGGCGAACAACCACGCCCTGCGACTCGACCGCGCTGTCGGGTGGAGACACGCGCAGCACCTGACCCACTTCAATCACATCGGGGTTGCTCAGCTGGTTCCAACGGGCCAAATCACGCCAACCCTGACCGTGGTCCAGTCCAATGCGCGTCAAAGTGTCCCCGCGCTGAACCGTGTAATAACCTGCTTTGCCTGCATTTTCACTGCCGGGCACGGGTTTGGGCGACTCCACCAAAGGGGGCGCAGACGCACTTTTGACCGGGGGTGTGGGACGGCCTGTGGCACTGCGGTCTTCCACAGGCGCCGGGGCTCGAACAGATGACGTACAGGCACTCAGCAGCGCCACAGACAGTGCCGTCAAAATCAAAGGACGAAAGTGAATCAAAGAGCTCATTGATTTTTCAGGGGTTCAGACGACGCCCGATTTTAGAGGGACAAAATGAACGGCTTCGAGCACTTGCTGCTCAAAGCCTTGCGTCGTTTTCAAAATCACCACCAATGCCTGATGGCCTGCAGCGGTGGTGGTCGGCGCGATCAGGCGTCCACCTACCGACAATTGTTCCAGCCAGGCCTCTGGTACAGCATCCCCACCGGCAGCCGAAATGATGCCGGCGTAGGGCGCCCCCTTGGGGTAGCCGATCATGCCATCGCCAAAAATCAGATGGACATTGTGCAGCTTGAAGGGGCGCACATTGGTCCGGGCTTTTTCGTGCAAACCGCGCAATCGTTCAATGCTGTAAACCTCTGTGGCCAGATGGCTGAGAACGGCTGCTTGGTAACCACAGCCTGTGCCAATTTCCAGAATGCGACCCAATTTACCTGGTGTGCCTTGGCACAAGAGCTCCAGCATGCGAGCCACCACATTGGGCTTGGAAATCGTCTGGCCCAGACCGATCGGCAAACTGGTGTCTTCATAAGCTTGATTGACCAGGGCACTTTCTACGAATCGGTGGCGTTCAACTTGCCCCATGGCGGCCAAAACGCGTACATCCTGAACGCCTTGTTCGGCCAATTTACGCACCATCCGGGCTCGCACAGCCACCGAATCGAGCCCCAAACCGGTCACGCTGGTGTCGGAACGAGGAACGGTGGCATTCGCCGCCATGGCTGCAGCCTGGCTGGGATTCAGGCTCGGCGCCACGCTAGGCGCAGGGCGACCGGTCAGGCCGGCAGGGATGGGGCCGACAGATCGCTTTGGGCCGGAAGTCGTCAATTTGACTGGGAAACCGGGGCGTTGGGTCATGGGGAGCTTGGCGGGTTCATTCGGGCAAAAGTTTGGGCCCACTGATCCAAATGCGCGTGATCGGTCAAGTCCACTTTGAGGGGGGTGACCACCACATGCCCAAGCCCAGCGGCATGGAAATCTGTGCCCTCACTGTCGTCCATGGCAGCCCCTGCATTGCCAATCCAGTACATGGTTTGACCTCGGGGATCCACTTGGGTGATGACGGGTTCAGCGGCATGACGTCGACCCAAGCGACACAATTTGGGCACTTTGATCTGGGCCAATGGCAAATTCGGGATGTTCACATTCAACAACCACGGCTGGCCCCCCGCCCCAATTCCTGAACGCATTTGCTGGACCAGCTCTTTGATCTTGACGGCTGCCGAGTCCAAGTGGCTCCAGCCTTTCTCCATTTGAGAAACAGCGATCGCCGGAATACCAAACAGATACCCTTCCATGGCCGCGCCCACGGTGCCCGAATAAAGGGTGTCGTCTCCCATATTGGCGCCATTGTTGATGCCAGAAATGACCAAGTCGGGACGGTATCCCAGCAGCCCCGTCAATGCGATGTGGACGCAATCTGCAGGCGTGCCATTGACATATCGAAAACCATTTTCGGCGCGCTGAACATACAGGGGCGTGTGCAGAGTCAAGGCATTGGACTTGGCACTGTTGTTGTGCTCGGGTGCAACGACTTCCACCTCGACGTCTGACATGCTTTGCAATGCGGCGTGAAGCGCCACAATGCCCTCGGCACGGAAGCCATCGTCGTTGGAGATGAGAATTTTCATACGGGGTCCTGTCTGGGTGTTGATTGTAGGGTGCGCACTGTCACCTGTGTCGATCCGCCAAGACTCGGGTGGTGGCGCTCGACTGGTCGCTCGTGAGACATGCACCGGGCCGATCGCTTGCCTAAGATGCAGCCCAACAGACGCAGCAATCAACAAGGAGAAGATGCATGCACGCATGGCTTTGCGAGAACCCGATCGGCGTTGACGCCCTGAGCTGGAAAGAGCTTCCCACCCCTGCACCCGGTCCTGGGCAAGTATTGATCCAAATTCAGGCCGCGAGTTTGAATTTCCCAGATCTTTTGATTGTCCAAAACAAATACCAAATGAAACCCGATCTGCCCTTTGTGCCAGGCTCTGAGTATGCGGGTGTAGTCCAAGCGGTGGGAGAAGGCGTCAAGCACCTGAAAGTCGGGCAAACAGTGGCTTGTCTGTCGGGAACAGGAGGGTTTGGGACCCACACTTTGGCACCGGCCCAACTCTGTATGCCGCTGCCCCAGGGGTTTTCGGCCGTAGACGGTGCGGCATTCATCATGACCTATGCCACTTCGCACCATGCGTTGGTAGACCGAGCGGCCTTGAAAGCCGGCGAGACCGTGCTGGTTTTGGGGGCGGCGGGTGGTGTGGGAACTGCGGCCATTCAGATCGCCAAGGCCATGGGCGCGAAGGTGATCGCGGCGGCATCCACTGACGAAAAATGTGCTTTATGCAGTGCTTTGGGCGCTGACGCCACAATCAACTACAGCCGCGAAAATCTGCGCGAGGCCCTCAAAGCGATGACACAGGGCAAGGGTCCCGACGTGATTTATGACCCTGTGGGGGGGGATTTGGCGGAACCGGCATTCCGGTCCATCGCTTGGCGGGGTCGCTACCTGGTGGTGGGTTTTGCTGGGGGTCCGATCCCTGCCCTGCCCTTGAATTTGCCTTTGCTCAAGGGCGCTTCATTGGTGGGTGTTTTCTGGGGCGACTTTGCCAAACGCGAACCTCAAGCCAATGCTGCGATGATGGGTGAGTTGGCCCAATGGTATGGCCAAGGCAAGATCAAACCCGTGATTGACCGCACCTTGAGCATGAACGAATTGAAAGCGGCTTACTCCCTGATGGGATCACGCAGCATCAAAGGCAAGCTGGTCATGGTGAATTGAAGCGCATCGAACCGAGGCCATTTGAGACACAAAAAAGGAGGCGGTTCAGGCCTCCTTTTTTTGGCTTCAAAACCCAGCTTCAGTTGGCTGTGGCTTCTTCCGGCTCAGCAGGTTCCGAGCGCGACGCGCGACTCTCCTTCTTGGCGGTAGGCGTGATGTCGAGCAAAACCTCGTCCTTGTCGTCGATGTCCACCGTGAGGCGTCCACCGTCGGTCAAGCGGCCAAACAGCAATTCGTCGGCCAAGGCCTTTCGAATTGTGTCCTGAATGAGGCGCTGCATGGGCCGAGCGCCCATGAGCGGATCGAAGCCCTTCTTTCCCAAGAACTTGCGCAGCGCATCGGTGAAGGTGACTTCCACTTTCTTCTCGCCCAGCTGGGTTTCGAGCTGCAACAAAAATTTGTCCACGACACGCAAGATGATTTGTTCATCGAGCGGCTTGAAGCTGACCATCGCGTCCAGACGGTTACGGAACTCAGGGGTGAACAGGCGCTTGATGTCGCCCATTTCGTCGCCGGCTTGTCGGGGATTGGTGAAGCCGATGGTCGCCTTGTTCATGGTCTCGGCGCCCGCGTTGGTGGTCATGATGATGATCACGTTGCGGAAATCGGCCTTGCGCCCATTGTTGTCGGTCAAGGTGCCGTGGTCCATGACCTGCAGCAGCACGTTGAAGATGTCCGGATGGGCTTTTTCAATTTCATCGAGCAAAAGCACGCAATGCGGCTTCTTGGTCACAGCTTCGGTCAAAAGACCGCCCTGATCAAAGCCCACATAGCCCGGTGGCGCTCCGATCAGACGGCTGACCGCATGCCGCTCCATGTACTCCGACATGTCAAACCGGATCAGCTCAATGCCCAAGATGTAAGCCAACTGCTTGGCCGCTTCGGTCTTGCCCACACCGGTTGGACCTGAAAACAGGAAAGAGCCAATGGGCTTGTCGATCTTGCCCAGACCCGAGCGAGCCATCTTGACCGCTGAGGCCAAGACTTCAAGGGCTTTGTCTTGACCAAACACCACAGATTTCAAATCGCGTTCAATGGTCTGAAGCTTGCTGCGATCGTCATTGGAGACATTGGCCGGCGGAATGCGAGCGATCTTGGCCACGATGTCCTCGATCTCGGTTTTTCCAATGGTCTTCTTGCGCTTGGAAGCCACCAAAATGCGCTGGGCTGCACCGGCCTCATCGATCACGTCAATCGCCTTGTCCGGCAACTGTCGGTCGTTGATGAACTTGGCAGACAGCTCAGCAGCGGCCTGCAATGCCGCAATGGTGTACTTGACGCTGTGGTGGTCTTCAAAACGGCTTTTGAGACCTTTGAGAATATCCACCGTTTCGGACACCGTGGGTTCCACCACGTCCACTTTTTGGAAACGACGGGAGAGGGCCGCGTCTTTTTCGAAAATGCCGCGGTACTCGGTGAAGGTGGTCGCGCCAATGCACTTGAGCTGGCCACTGGACAAGGCCGGCTTGAGCAAATTGGAAGCATCCAAGGTACCGCCAGAGGCCGCACCTGCACCGATCAGGGTGTGGATTTCGTCAATGAAAAGGATGCCGTTGGGTTTGTCTTTGAGCGACTTGAGCACGCCTTTGAGGCGTTGCTCGAAATCGCCCCGGTACTTGGTTCCGGCGAGCAATGAACCCATATCCAGCGAATAAACGGTGGCTTCGGCCAAAATCTCAGGCACGGTGCCTTGGGTGATGCGCCAAGCCAGACCCTCGGCAATCGCTGTCTTGCCCACACCGGCCTCGCCCACCAGCAGCGGGTTGTTCTTGCGTCGGCGGCAAAGGATCTGGATCGTGCGTTCAACCTCGTACTCGCGCCCAATCAGAGGGTCAATCTTGCCTTCTTTGGCCGCTTGGTTCAGGTTGTTGGTGTACTGCTCCAGTGGTGAGGCTTTTTCATTGCGCTCCCCACCTTGGCCCCCCTCTTCGCTGTCCGTGCTGGCGGGATTTTCAGACGATTTGGGCGCTTCGGGAGGGTCGCTTTTGCGGATGCCGTGGGCAATGAAATTGACGACGTCCAAGCGGGTGATGCCTTGTTGATGAAGGTAGTACACGGCGTGCGAGTCTTTTTCACCAAAGATGGCCACCAGCACGTTGGCGCCGGTCACCTCTTTTTTGCCGCTGCCCGTGGACTGCACGTGCATGATGGCCCGCTGGATCACACGTTGAAAGCCCAAAGTGGGTTGCGTGTCAACTTCTTCGGTGCCCGCCACCTGTGGCGTGTTGTCCTTGATGAAGTTGCCCAGTGCTTTGCGCAAATCATCGATATTGGCTGCGCACGCGCGGAGCACTTCAGCAGCGCTGGGGTTGTCCAGCAATGCCAATAACAAATGCTCGACGGTGATGAATTCGTGGCGTTGCTGACGTGCTTCAACAAAGGCCATGTGCAAACTGACTTCCAATTCCTGGGCAATCATGTGATTTCCTTTTTGCCTTGCTGAGAGAGATTCAAATGGTTCGGGGCAGCTGTGCCCACTATTGAACAGGTTCGCTGACACATTGCAGTGGATGACCTGCTTGTTTGGCCGCATCGAGCACTTGGTCCACCTTGGTGGCGGCCACATCGCGGGAATAAACGCCGCAGATGCCTTTGCCATCCAAATGGATCTTGAGCATGATTTGGGTGGCCGCCTCGCGGTCCTTGCTGAAGAACTCTTGGATCACCATCACCACGAACTCCATGGGGGTGTAGTCGTCATTCAGCATCGCCACCTGATACATCTGAGGCGGTTCAATTTTTTGGGCACGTCGCTCCAAAACCACCGTCGCGCCACCATCGGGCGTATGCGGTGTTTCTGTCGGCAGCGTGGGTGGGGTGGGTTTCTTCGTTGCCATGATTTCATTCTATCGATGCTTTCATGCCCTTTGCCGAAGCCGCTTGAAAAGTCTTGGCGTCTGATGGCCAAAAATCCACGCCCCCTCGGGTAAACCGCACATTGACAAAAATGACAGTCATCCATCAAACTGAATTGACAAGTACAAAGATGGAGACCTCGTATGCCCAGTGGTACGGTCAAATGGTTCAACGATGCCAAGGGTTTTGGCTTCATCCAGCCCGACGGGGGCGGCCCAGACGCCTTTGCGCACTTTTCTGCCATCCAGTCAGAGGGTTTCAAATCCCTGAAAGAAGGTGCGCGGGTTGTGTTCGATCTGGTAGACGGGGCCAAAGGTGCGATGGCGATGAACATCAAGCCCGTCAACGATCCCTCCACCTGCGCAGACACACCCGCCTCGGCCGTCCCGAAAAACGGGCCCTGACTGCTTTATCCTCTCACCTTTGCCAATGTTGGCATGCTGGATGGATTCAGCCATGTACCGTCAAATTTTTTCGCCCCTGCACTGGGCCCGTCTGTGTTCTAACACCTTCCACTTTCTGCGCACACAGGCAGTTCCAACGGGGCGCCGCGTTGTCGTCCTCGCGGCGGCCGGGCTTGCCTTGCAAGTTCTGGCGCAGACAGGGCCACAGCTGCAACTTCCCCGAACCCAATTGAAAGCAGGCATGCACCTCTTGGACGTTCAGTTGGCCCAAACACCACAACAGCGACAAATAGGGCTGATGTGGCGCCAGGACATGCCGCAACACGAAGGCATGTTGTTTATTTTTGAACAAGCCGCCCAACAGTGCTTTTGGATGCGCAACACCTTGATCCCTTTGTCGGCCGCTTTTGTGGCCGACGACGGGACCGTTGTGAACATCGCTGACATGAAGCCGCAAAGTGACGATTCACACTGCTCTGAAAAACCCGTTCGCTTCGTATTGGAGATGAACGCAGGCTGGTTTACCAAAAGGCAAATCAAAGCCGGCTATCAATTGAGCGGTCAAGTCTTCAAACGCTGACTTGCCCTTGTGCTGAGTTAAACACCCCAAACCAGATCCGATTTTTCGGCCAAACACCGTTTGAGCATTTGAAGCATAGGGGCTGCTCTTTGGCCGAGTGGCACCGGGAGAGGGCTCTCAGCATCGGTGTCCTGATTTTCGGGTGACAAGCCATTTTGAGGGTGTTCTCGACCGTTGGCCGAGGCTTCGGCCAATGCCGATTCCAAACGGGCTATCGTGGCGGGCAAATCATGCGCCAAAACGATGCCTTTGACAGGATCGTTACCCAACATCATGAGAAGCAAAGCCCTGGCGTCGGGCTCGAGCATGATCAGGTCGCTGGCCGCTTTGGATTTGAATTTGAACAACATGTGGGGCTCCCATCGGTGAATGATTCAGCGGCCCACCATCTCCACACCTTCGTCGTCAACAGCATCGCCCTGAATCAAGGCTTTGAGTTTATGGCTCGCATGGAAGGTGGCAACACGACGTGCATCAATAGGAATCAATTCACCTGTGCGCGGATTGCGTCCAGGGCGCGCGGCCTTGGTGCGGATCTGGAAGTTGCCAAAACCTGAAATCTTGACGTCATCGCCCGAAATCAGACGGTCTACGACCAAATCAAAAAAAGCGTCCACCATGTCTTTGGATTCACGCTTGTTCAGACCAATTTGCTCGAACAGCAAATCGGCCAGGTGCGCCTTGGTCAGCGCAGGTGTTTCCAGTGATTCAAAACTGATTTGCATGGCGATCTCAAGAACGCAGTCGAGCAGCGAGTTGTTGCGTCAATTCGGCCATCACCGCACTCATGGCCGCTTCGATTTGAACTTCGGTCAGTGTGGCCTCTTCGCTGTGCAAGGACAGGCGAACAGCCAGGCTCTTCTCGCCCATCGCCAACCCACCGGTCGCTTCAGCCTTGGGGCGGTAGATGTCAAACAAGACGGCATCACGCAAGAGGCCTTGGGTCGGGGCCATGCGAATGGCATTGATCAATTGAGCATGGGTCACCGACTCACTCACGATGACCGCGATGTCGCGCTCTACGGCTTGGTGCTTGGCCACGCTATGCGCCACCGGGACTTTGCGTGACATGACCGCTTCAAGAGACAACTCAAACACCACGGGGGCACTGCTCAACTCCCAAGCCTGACGCCAGCGTGGATGCAGCTCGCCAACATGGCCAATGACCATGCCATCGAGCACCACACAGGCAGAGCGTCCAGGATGCAGCGCAGGGTGCTCCGCCGCCAAAAATTCTGCCTTGCGCGGTGCCAGCAATCGCTCCACATCGGCCTTCACATCATAAAAATCGACATGGCGGGCCTTGCCTTGCCAGCCCAAGGGGTCAACGGGCCCCCAAGCCATGCCTGCCACGTGCAAGGGCTGTTCAAAGCCCGCCACCGAGCTGTCGGTGCTTTGGACCATGCCATTGCGCAAGAACACGCGGCCCAGTTCGAACACACGCACGCGGTCAGCCTTGCGGTCGGCATTGAACTTGACAACCTGCAGCAGCGAACCCATCAGGCTTGAGCGCATCACACTCATCTGGCTGGCGATGGGGTTGAGCAAGCGGATCGGATTGGCGTTGCCCGCCAAATCGCGCTCCCAGCTTTCTTCGACAAAGCTGTAATTGATGGTTTCTTGGTAGCCCAAAGCCGCGATGGCGCGACGCACGGCAGAGGGGCTGCGCTCGGTCTCACGTCGGACCTTGGCGGTGATGGGGGCCAGCGGGGGGGTGGTGGGCAGGTTGTTGTAGCCCACCATGCGGGCCACTTCCTCAATCAGATCTTCTTCGAGCTGTAAATCGAACCGGAAGCTCGGCGGCGTCACGGTGACGATGCCCTCGCCTTCGCTCACTTGCAGGCCCAATTCACGCAATGCGTCAGCGCATTGCGCTTGGGTCAAGGGCATGCCAATGACTTTGACCGCACGTGCCACGCGCAGCGTGACAGGGGAAATGGTCGGGAGGCTGAGCGTCTGATCGTCAACCGGGCCGACTTGTGTATCCGGCGTACCGCAAATGGCCAGTACCAATTGGGTGATGCGCTCGATGTGCTCGACCGTCAGTTGCGGATCCACACCACGTTCAAATCGGTGGCCTGCATCGGTCGAGAAGTTGTAACGGCGTGAGCGGCCAGCGATGGCTGTTGGCCACCAGAAAGCGGCTTCAATGTAAATGTTTTGGGTTTCGTCAGACACGGCAGTGGCATCGCCCCCCATGATGCCGGCCAACGACTCCACCTGGCTGTCGTCTGCGATCACACCCACCTTGTCGTCGACGGTCACGGTGTTGCCGTTGAGCAGCTTGAGCGACTCACCGGGCTGACCCCATCGAACCTGCAGGCCTCCATGGATCTTGTCCAAGTCAAAAATGTGCGAGGGTCGACCCAACTCGAACATCACGTAGTTGGAAATGTCCACCAATGGACTGACGCTGCGCTGGCCGCAACGCGCCAGGCGCTCCACCATCCAAGCCGGAGTTGGGGCCTTCGTGTTCAGGCCCTTGACGATCCGACCACTGAAGCGACCGCACAAGTCAGGTGACATCACCTTCACAGTCAGCTTGTCGCTGATCTGTGGGGACAGAACGGGAAAAGTCGGGGCTTTCAAAGGCGTGCCGGTCAACGCTGAGACTTCCCGAGCGATGCCATACACGCTCAGGCAATGCGCCAAGTTAGGCGTGAGCTTGAGCGTCATCAGGGTGTCGTCAAGATTCAAATATTGGCGAATGTCCTCACCCAAAGGAGCGTCAGCGGGCAACTCCAGCAAACCGCCGTGATCGTCAGCGATCTTGAGCTCTTTGGCCGAGCACAGCATGCCCTGGCTTTCGACACCGCGCAACTTGCCCACCTTGATGAAAAAAGGCTTGCCGTCTTCACCTGGGGGCAACTCAGCCCCCACCATGGCGCAAGGCACCCGGATACCCACACGGGCGTTGGGTGCGCCACACACGATATTCAGCAGACTGCCCTGCCCCACGTCCACCTGGCACACGCGCAGGCGGTCGGCGTTGGGGTGCTGCACGGCTTCCTTGATTTCACCGACCACGATCTTTGTGAATGGCGGGGCCACAGGCTCGAGCTCTTCCACTTCGAGACCGGCCATGGTCAGAGTGTCGGCCAATTGCTGGGTCGTCAAAGGCGGGTTGCAGAACTCGCGTAACCAGGATTCAGGAAATTGCATGTCTCGGTCTCAGGATTTACTGGAATTGGCTCAGAAAACGAATGTCGCCATCAAAGAACAGACGCAGGTCGTTCACGCCGTAGCGCAGCATGGTGAAGCGGTCCATGCCCATGCCGAAGGCAAATCCGATGAACTGTTCGGGCTCGAGGCCCATGTTGCGCACCACGTTCGGGTGCACTTGGCCAGAGCCACCCACTTCGAGCCAGCGACCGGCCAAAGGGCCGCTCTGAAACTGGATGTCGATCTCGGCGCTGGGTTCTGTGAAGGGGAAAAAACTGGGACGGAAGCGTAAGACCAAGTCATCGCTTTCGAAGAAGGTGCGGCAAAAGTCGGTGACCACGACCTTGAGGTCTTTGAAACTCACGTTCTCACCAATCCACAGGCCTTCACACTGGTGGAACATGGGCGAGTGGGTCGCATCGGAGTCCACACGGTAGGTACGGCCTGGCGCAATGACGCGAATTTCAGGCATCCCTTGACCGGCGTCGAGTTGGTTCTTGTAACGCTTGACATGTTGCACCGCATGACGAATCTGCATGGGGCTGGTGTGCGTGCGCAGGAGATGGCCACCTTCCACATAGAACGTGTCGTGCATGGAGCGGGCCGGATGGTCTTCAGGCGTGTTGAGCGCAGTGAAGTTGAACCAGTCGGTCTCAATCTCGGGGCCCTGGGCCACTTCAAAGCCCATGGAGCCAAAAATGTTTTCGACCCGCTCGAGCGTGAGCGAGACGGGGTGCAGACCGCCCACATTGGCGCTGCGACCAGGCAAAGTGACATCCAGCGCCTCGGCCTTGAGCTGCGTTTGCAACTCGTTCTCGGCCAGTGCTTGGCGTCTGTCACTGAGTGCGGCCTCAATCGCTTGCTTGGCAAGGTTGATGGATGCACCACGGGTTTTCTTCTCATCCACGCTCAATGCAGCCATGCCTTTCATCAACTCTGTGATGCGTCCAGCTTTGCCCAAAAATTGGGCTTTGGCGTTTTCGAGGTCAGCAGGTGTCAGTGCCTGCACAAAACTCTGGCGGGCGGATTCGACCAGGGTGTCCAACTCGTTCATGGTGTGGGAGATCGGTGGGGGATCTGTAAATGGAGGAATAAAAAAGGGACTGAAGCTTTTGCGAGCCTCAATCCCTTTGATCGAGTGCGTGACACGGACCCTCAGTCCATGCCACGCATGAACTCAAGCGGCGGCCAGCTTGGCTTTGACTTGGTTCACGATGCCAGCAAAAGCGGCCTTGTCGTGCACGGCGATGTCCGCCAGCATCTTACGGTCGATTTCGATAGCAGCCTTCTTCAAGCCGTTGGCGAACTGGCTGTAGGTCAGACCGCATTCACGCGCAGCGGCGTTGATACGGGCAATCCACAACTGACGGAACACACGCTTTTTGGTGCGGCGGTCACGGTAGGCGTATTGGCCAGCCTTCATCACCGCCTGTTTGGCGATACGGAAGACATTGCCGCGGCGACCGCGGAAACCTTTTGCAAGGGCCAGAACTTTCTTGTGACGGGCGCGCGCCGTTACACCACGTTTAACGCGAGGCATATTTATTCTCCTTGTTCGTCAGTAATTACAGGCCAGCCATGGGCAGCATCTGAGCGATGTGACCCATATTGGTCTCATGCACAGCCACTGCACCGCGAAGGTGGCGCTTGTTTTTGGTGGTCTTCTTGGTCAGGATGTGACGTTTGAAGGCTTGTCCGCGTTTAACGGTTCCACCGGGACGAACACGGAAGCGCTTTTTAGCACTGCTTTTGGTCTTCATCTTGGGCATGTCAATGCTCCTTTATTTGTGCTCGTGAGGCGTCTGTGAAAAATTCACAGCCTTGTTGGCCCCGAGCCACTTTTAACAAAAGCCGCCCGAAGGTGACTCTTGATTCGACCAGCCCGAGAGCCGGTCAAATTCTTTTCAAGCCGATTCAGCAGGTGCAGACGCATCTGCAGGTTTACCGCCGCTGGCAGGTTTCTTGCGGCCTGGCGCAATCATCATGATCATTTGCCGGCCTTCCAACTTTGGAAACTGCTCCACAATGATCGTGTCGGCCAATTCGTCACGAATCCGATTCAACAAGGCCATTCCCAACTCTTGGTGGGTGATCTCGCGACCGCGAAAACGCAAAGTGATCTTGCATTTGTCGCCA
The DNA here is from genome assembly GCF_048019295.1 of Limnohabitans sp. DCL3. Lineage (GTDB taxonomy): Bacteria > Pseudomonadota > Gammaproteobacteria > Burkholderiales > Burkholderiaceae_C > Limnohabitans_A. The sequence continues at coordinate 1,589,878 of NZ_CP171842.1, forward strand.
TCCGCCAGAAATCGGCGGATATTGCGCATCTTGATGTTGTAGTCACCATCGTCGGTACCAGGACGGAATTTGACTTCCTTGATGTCAATGACCGTTTGCTTGGCTTTGGCTTCCGCCGCCCGCTTTTGCTCTTGGTATTTGAACTTGCCGTAATCCATCAAACGACAAACCGGAGGGGTGGCTGTGGCGGCGATTTCAACCAGGTCCACATCCATTTCACCTGCGAGACGCAAAGCTTCAGCCAAGGACAAAATGCCCATCGGCTCATTTTCAGGACCAGAAACACGAACCTCTGGGGCCATGATTTCACGGTTCAAACGGTGTTTACGTTCTTCGCGGTGGCGACGATCACGAAATTCGGTAGCGATGACTCAATCCTTTACGGAACAAAACTGCAACAAGCAGCCCATCCATCTTTGTGCCCACGGGCCAAAGCTTGTGGCGAAACTCACCTTCAGGCTTTAGAAGCAATGTCGGCTGCCATGTGTTCAATGAACGCATCGATCGACATCACACCGAGGTCTTTGTTGCCTCGGGCGCGCACTGCGACGGTACCTGCCGCCTTTTCTTTGTCGCCAGCGACAAGGATGTAAGGCAGCTTTTGCAACGAATGCTCGCGTATTTTATACGTGATTTTCTCGTTACGCAGGTCCAATTCGACCCTAAGGCCTTGATTTGACACCGATTTTTGCAGTTTTGCTGCGATTTCACGACAGTAATCGGCCTGTGCATCGGTGATGTTGAGCACGGACACCTGTATGGGCGCCAGCCATGTTGGCAAAGCACCGGCATGCTGCTCTACCAAAATACCGATGAAACGCTCCATGCTGCCGACGATGGCACGGTGCAAGATCACGGGGCGTTGACGCGACCCGTCCTCGGCCGTGTATTCAGCATCCAGCCGTTCGGACAGGTTGAAATCGACCTGAATCGTGCCGCACTGCCACTCACGCCCAATGGCATCTTTCAGGGTGTATTCAATCTTGGGGCCATAAAAAGCACCATCACCTTCAGAAATGACAAATTCACATCCGGAGTGGCGCAAGCTGTCCATCAATGCTTTTTCCGCCTTGTCCCACAGTTCGTCCGAGCCAATGCGCGCTGCTGGCCGTGTCGAGACCTTGTAGAGGATATCGCTAAAGCCGAAGTCGGCATACACCTTCTTGAGCACCTTGGTGAAGGTGTCGCACTCGGGCAGAATTTGGTCTTCAGTGCAAAAAATGTGGCCATCGTCTTGGGTAAAACCGCGCACACGCATGATGCCGTGCAAGCCACCCGAAGGTTCATTGCGGTGGCACTGGCCAAATTCGCCGTAGCGCAAGGGCAAGTCACGGTAACTCTTGATACCCTGCTTGAAAATCAGGATGTGACCGGGGCAATTCATCGGTTTCAAGGCGTAGTCGCGCTTTTCCGACTCGGTCGTGAACATGTTGTCGCGGTACTTGTCCCAATGGCCCGTTTTTTCCCAAAGCGACTTGTCCAGAATTTGGGGGCCTTTGACCTCTTGGTAGCCGCTGTCACGGTACACCTGGCGCATGTATTGCTCGACCGTTTGCCAAACCGTCCAGCCTTTGGGGTGCCAAAACACCAGGCCCGGCGCATGCTCGTCAATGTGGAACAAATCCAGTTCCCGCCCCAGTTTGCGGTGGTCGCGTTTTTCGGCCTCTTCGAGACGCGTCAAATAAAGCTGCAAGTCCTCCTTGCTGGCCCAAGCTGTTCCATACACGCGTTGCAGCATTTCATTCTTGCTGTCCCCGCGCCAATATGCACCGGCCACCTTCATCAATTTGAAATGCTTGAGCTTGCCGGTGCTGGGCACGTGCGGGCCACGGCACAAGTCTTCAAAATCACCTTCGCGGTACAAGCTGACTTCTTGGTCTGCCGGAATGCTGCCGATGATCTCGGCCTTGTAGTTTTCACCCATCGCTTTGAAATGTGCGACAGCCTCGTCACGTGGCAAAACTCGGCGCAAGACAGGCTCGTCTTTGGCGGCCAATTCGCTCATGCGTTTTTCAATCGCAACCAAATCTTCTGGCGTGAACGGGCGGCTGTAAGAAAAATCATAATAAAAGCCGTTATCGATCACTGGCCCGATCGTGACTTGCGCGTCTGGAAACAAAGACTTGACGGCATAGGCCAACAAGTGGGCAGAAGAATGGCGGATCAACTCCAGCCCTTCTGCATCTTTGGCTGTCACGATCGCCACTTGCGAATTCGCGGAAACGACGAAGCTGGTGTCAACCAGCTGTCCATTGACCCTGCCACCCAAAGCAGCCTTGGCCAAGCCTGCGCCAATCGAAGCGGCGACCTCGGCCACCGTCACCGGGCCAGGAAACTCGCGCAATGAACCGTCGGGAAGTGTGATCTGAACCATGTGTGTACAAGTAAAAAAGCGCGGCAAAGGCCGCGCTTGGAGGATGTGACTAAACGCTGAGGACGGATTTTAGCCGCCCTCGCCTTGATCCGATGGGTCAGCAGATCAGTGGAACTGCTCTTCTTCGGTCGAACCGGTCAGGGCTTTCACAGAAGATGAACCGCCTTGGATCACGGTGGTCACGTCGTCGAAGTAGCCTGCGCCGACTTCTTGCTGGTGCGACACGAAGGTGTAACCCTTGTCGCGGGCGGCGAATTCGGGCTCTTGCACCATTTCTGTGTAGTGCTTCATGCCTTCGCCGCGGGCGTAAGCGTGGGCAAATTGGAAAGTGTTGAACCAGTTGATATGGATACCAGCCAATGTGATGAACTGGTACTTGTAGCCCAACGCCGACAAGTCGTCCTGGAAGGATGCAATTTGGCTGTCGTTGAGGTTTTTCTTCCAGTTGAACGATGGCGAGCAGTTGTAAGACAAGAGCTTACCGGGGCAGGCAGCATGAACGGCTTGTGCGAATTCGCGGGCGAAGCCGATGTCTGGCACGCCTGTTTCGCACCACACCAAATCAGCGTAAGGGGCATACGCCACGCCACGGCTGATGGCTTGCTCCAAGCCGTTTTTCACACGGTAGAAACCTTCTTGAGTGCGTTCACCGGTCAAGAAAGGCTTGTCATTGGCATCATGGTCGGAGGTGATCAAATTGGCCGCTTCAGCGTCGGTTCGGGCCAACACGATGGTGGACACACCCATCACGTCGGCCGCGAAACGGGCAGAGATCAACTTTTCGCAAGCTTCTTGTGTCGGGACCAACACTTTGCCGCCCATGTGACCGCATTTTTTCACAGCAGCCAATTGGTCTTCGAAATGGACGCCAGCAGCGCCTGAGGCGATCATGTTCTTCATCAGTTCGAAGGCGTTCAAAACACCGCCGAAACCGGCTTCAGCATCGGCCACGATGGGCAAGAAGTAATCAATGAACTCCTTGGAGCCTGGCTCAATGCCACGGCCCCACTGGATTTCATCAGCACGCTTGAAGGTGTTGTTGATGCGGCGAACCATGGTGGGCACCGAGTCGTACGCATACAGCGACTGGTCGGGGTACATGGTTTCAGAGGTGTTGCCGTCAGCAGCCACTTGCCAGCCTGACAGGTAAACAGCTTCCAAGCCGGCCTTGGCTTGTTGCATGGCTTGGCCTGCGCTGATGGCGCCAAAAGCATTGACATAGCCTTTTTTGGCACCGTCATTGATTTTTTCCCACAGTTTTTCAGCGCCGCGCTTGGCCAGCGTGTGCTCGATGGGCATGCTGCCGCGCAAACGCACGACATCGGCTGCGGAGTAACCGCGCTTGACGCCTTTCCAGCGTGGGTTGGTTGCCCAGTCTTTTTCGAGGGCGGCAATTTGCTGTTCACGGCTCAATTGTTGGGTGAGGTTGGCTGGCATGGTGAGACTCCTGAAGTCAAGTTGAAATCGGGCGATTTGGGCAGCGAATTCTGCTTTATCGGTGATGCAATCATAACTCTTATAGAAGACTCAAAACCATTCTTATGTCTTATACAAGACATATTTTTTCTTGTTTAAAAACAACGTCTTGCAAATCTAATTTCACTATATGAATATATTTTTTCCATATTGAGAAAAATTAACAAGCCATCACCTAAAATTTTTTTGCAATGCGAAATAAATTGGCACCGAATGAAAAAACCACGCTCAGCACAGCAAGGGCTCAGGCCTTGGATGACAGCAGTGCGATGCTTTTGATGACGGTTGATTGCGTCCAGGGTGTGACAAAGGCGTGAAGACAGAAAGTCTTGGGTGGACAAATCAAGCAAGCATCCATGACTCGGGATCAACCCCTATAGAAAAAAGAGAATTTCGGTTGGAAAGGAACTGATTCTCCAGTAGCATGCAAGCAGCTGAAAACAAACTGTGACTCAGCGACGAACTCTCTTCCGATTCAAGGAACATCATCATGGCAACTGCGAAAAAAACCCCGGCAAAAAAAGCGGCTCCAGCTGGAAAAACAGCCCCAGCCAAAAAAGCTGCTCCCGCTAAAAAAGTGGCTGTTAGCGCTCCAAAGGCGCCAGCCAAAAAAGCCGCCCCTGCTGCCAAGCGCACGCCCAACCCCGCGTTCATGAAGGCTTTGACCCCCAGCGCTGAATTGGCCGCTGTGGTGGGTGCCACTCCGCTGCCACGCACTGAAGTGGTCAGCAAAATGTGGGTCTACATCAAAAAACACAACCTGCAAGACAGCGTGAACCGCCGCGCCATCAACGCCGACGACAAACTCAAGGCTGTCTTCGGTAAACCCCAAGTCACCATGTTTGAGATGGCAGGCTTGATTGGCAAACACCTGAAGTGATTCAGCGGGGTCTTTGACCATGAAAAAAACCCGCCAAGGCGGGTTTTTTTCATGGTGTCAGAGGTTTCCAAGGTGCCACTGAATAAACAACACAGGCGCGATCAACTTGGAGACGCGTGCTTGGCCAATGCCGCTTGGGTGATGGCGCTCAAGGTGCCACGCGTCGTGATCACTTCAGGGTCGAGGACCACTTCGATCAGCGTGCCTTGAGGTCGTGCAAGTGCCTCCAGCAGCGCTGTCTCAAAACCTTCGGTCCGCTCGATGCGAACGCCTGCATAACCATAGGCTTGGGCCAAAGCCACAAAATCAGGATTTTGCAGCGCTGATCCGGTGACATGCCGGGGGTATTCCCGCTCCTGGTGCATGCGGATGGTGCCGTACATGCCGTTGTTGAGCAAGACGATGATGCTTTTGCCGCCATGTTGAACCGCTGTGGCAAGCTCTTGACCGTTCATCAAAAAGTCACCATCACCCGCCATCGTCAAGGCAACACGCCCGGTCAACAAGTTGGCTGCAATGCCTGCAGGAACGCCATAGCCCATGGCACCCACGGTGGGTGCTAACTGTGTCTTATGGCCTTTCACCCAACCATGGTGTTTGAAAAACCGGTGTACCCAACTGGCAAAATTACCCGCACCGTTGGTGAGCACCGCATCGGCGGGTAAATGCTTCTGAAGTGACGCGACGATGGCGGGCATGTCGATCAGACCGGGCAGCGCTTGCGGCTGCAAGTTGACCAGATAGTCCGCATGCGCAGCCTCGGTCCAATGCGTCCAAGGCAACTCGGGGGGGGCAGTCAAGACCTCCAGACTGCGGGCTGCTGCATTCATGGTGGCATGTATGGCCAAGTCAGCCTGGTAAACCCGGTTGAGCTCTTCGGCACTGGCATGGATATGCACCAGCTTTTGGTGTGTTTGAGGGGCTTGCAGCAAGGTGTAGCCCCCCGTGGTCATTTCACCCAACCGTGGACCGATGGCCAAAATCAAATCTGCATCCCGAACGCGCTGCGCCAAGGCGGGTCCAATGCCGATGCCCACGTCACCGGCATACAAGGGGTGGTGGTTGTCAAAGGTGTCTTGGAAACGGAAAGCATTGGTGACTGGCAACTGCCAATTTTCTGCAAAGCGCTGAAGGGCTTGGGCCGATTGTGTTGTCCAACCACCGCCGCCAGCGATCACCAAGGGCTGTCGAGCTGCCAGCAGCATGTCACGCAACACGCGCAAAGAACCCGGGTCGCTCCATGCCTGAATGGCCTCCAAGCGCGGCAATGGCTGGGCCTGAACGGGCTGCGTCAGCATGTCTTCGGGCAAAACCAGAACCACGGGTCCAGGTCGACCATTCATGGCGGTCGCGAAGGCGCGGGCAACGTACTCGGGCAAGCGCTCGGGGTCATCTACGCGCTCGACCCGCTTGGCCATGCCTTTGGTGGAAGGACCAAAGAAATGGGTGTAATCCATTTCTTGAAAAGCTTCCCGATCGCGGGTGTCACTGGCCACATCGCCCACAAACAACACCATGGGTGTCGAATCCTGGAATGCCGTGTGCACGCCAATGGAGGCGTTGGTAGCGCCCGGGCCACGGGTCACAAAGCAAATACCGGGACGACCTGTGAGCTTGCCTTGAGCCTCGGCCATGAAAGCCGCCCCGCCCTCTTGCCTGCAGGTCACAAATCGGATGCTGTCTCGGTGCAAATGGAAACCATCCAACACCGCCAGATAGCTTTCTCCAGGCACGCCAAATGCATGGGTGACGCCTTGGGCCAAGAGGCATTCAACAAGTAAGTGGCCAGCAATTTTTGAGGTCATGCGCTATTGTGCCCATGGGCCTTGCACCCGTCTGTCACAGCCGTGCAAGTGCAGACCCCATCAGGGCATGGCATCAACCTGCGTAATCGACCACCTTGAAATCAAATAGCCCGGGGTTGCGGACCGGGTCTACATTCACTTCAATGCTGCATTTGGGCGGGAAACGCCCTTCCAACAACAATTTGGACAGGGGGTTTTCCAAGCGTTGCTGGATGGCCCGCTTCATTGGACGTGCCCCAAAGACCGGGTCAAAACCCACCTTGGCCAACTCCGACAGGGCGGCAGGACTGACATTCAAGCTCAAGTCCATGCGGGCCAGGCGGGCTTGCAAGACCTGCAACTGGATTTGGGCGATGCTGGCAATGTGCTGGGCATCAAGTCCGTGGAACACCACAGTTTCATCGATGCGGTTCAAAAACTCAGGTCGGAAATGGGTCTTGAGTTCGTCCCAAACCGCATCTTTGATGTCTTCGGCAGCTTGACCCACCATGGATTGGATCAAGTGAGAGCCCAAATTCGAGGTCATCACAATCACGGTGTTTTTAAAGTCCACCGTGCGACCCTGCCCGTCCGTTAAGCGGCCATCGTCGAGCACTTGGAGCAAGACGTTGAAAACATCCGGATGGGCCTTTTCCACCTCGTCCAGCAGCAGCACACTGTAGGGCTTGCGACGCACAGCTTCTGTCAAATACCCCCCCTCCTCATACCCCACATAACCGGGCGGCGCACCGATCAGGCGTGCGACAGAATGCTTTTCCATGAACTCGCTCATGTCCATGCGAATCAAGTGGTCCTCGCTGTCGAACAGGAAGCCCGCCAACGCTTTGCACAACTCTGTTTTACCAACGCCGGTTGGGCCCAAAAAGAGAAAGGAACCAGTGGGACGGTTGGGGTCAGCCAAACCGGAGCGTGATCGGCGGATGGCGTTGGCCACAGCGGCTATGGCCTCATCCTGCCCAACCACCCTCTGGTGTAATTTGTCTTCCATCTGAAGCAATTTTTCACGCTCGCCCTGCATCATTTTGGACACGGGGATACCCGTGGCGCGCGAAACCACCTCGGCTATTTCTTCGGCGCCCACTTGCGTGCGCAGCAAGCGATGAGCGGGTTTTTCACCCGGTGCAGATTCTTTGGCTTGAATTTCTTTGAGCGTTTTTTCCAATGCTGGCAGCTTGCCATACTGCAACTCAGCCACTTTGTTGAAGTCGCCCTTGCGCGTCAAGTCCTCGATTTGCTGGCGCAAATGGTCAATTTCTTCACGCACATGCTGGCCCCCTTGGGCTTGGGCCTTTTCTGAGCGCCAAATTTCCTCCAAGTCAGCCGCTTCTTTTTTGAGTTTGTCGATTTCTTCTTCGATCAATGCAAAACGCTTTTGCGAGGCTTCGTCGTGTTCTTTGCGGACCGCTTCACGCTCAATTTGCAGTTGGATCAAGCGTCGGTCCAATTTGTCCATGACCTCCGGCTTTGAATCGATCTCGATTTTGATTTTGGCTGCGGCCTCGTCGATCAAGTCGATGGCTTTGTCCGGCAAGAATCGGTCGGTGATGTACCGGTGACTCAGCTCAGCCGCTGCCACAATCGCTGGATCGGTGATGTCGACACCATGGTGAATTTCGTACTTTTCTTGCAACCCACGCAAAATGGCGATGGTGGCCTCGACAGAGGGTTCGTTGACCAATATTTTCTGAAAGCGGCGCTCCAAGGCGGCGTCTTTTTCAATGTATTTGCGGTACTCATCGAGTGTGGTGGCCCCCACGCAATGCAACTCTCCACGGGCCAGCGCTGGTTTGAGCATGTTGCCAGCATCCATCGCGCCTTCGGCTTTGCCAGCGCCCACCATCGTGTGCAACTCATCAATGAAGACAATGGTCATCCCTTCGTCTTTGGCCAATTCACTCAGAACGGTTTTGAGTCGCTCTTCAAATTCACCACGGAACTTGGCACCCGCCAGTAGAGCGGCCATATCCAAAGACAAAACGCGCTTTCCCTTGAGCGAATCGGGCACCTCGCCCGCGACGATGCGTTGGGCCAAGCCCTCCACAATCGCGGTCTTGCCGACACCAGGTTCACCGATGAGCACGGGGTTGTTTTTCGTGCGGCGCTGCAACACCTGGATGGCTCGGCGAATTTCATCATCACGGCCAATCACAGGGTCCAACTTGCCCATGCGAGCGCGTTCCGTCAAATCGATGCAGTATTTCTGCAAGGCTTCACGCTGGCCTTCGGATTCAGCACTGGCGACATTTTGGCCGCCACGAACGGCATCGATGGCTGTCTCTAGGCTCTTTCGGCTCATGCCATGTTCTTTGGCGATGCGCCCGATTTCACCTTTGTGATCGGCCACAGCCAACAAAAAGAGCTCACTCGCAATGAAGGTGTCCCCCCTTTTGATCGACTCTTTCTCCGCCCCTTGGAGCAGTTTGGCCAAATCTGGACCCACCTGAACTTGGTCTTGCCCTGTGACGATGGGCAAACGCTTGACCGCTGATTCAACCGCCAGCAACAGGCCAGGCACTTGGACACCGGCCCGCATCAGCAGTGATTTAGGACCGTCTTTTTGTTGCAGCATGGCCAACAAGACGTGTGCAGGTTCGATGTAGGCGTGGTCACCGCCGAGCGCCAATGATTGCGCATCGGACAAGGCTTCGTGGAATTTGGTGGTCAATTTATCTAAGCGCATGAATGTTCTCCAATGGGACCTAGCTTGGGGGTGATTGGCCATTTTCAAGCGGTTACAGCAGCGCTTTGTTGCCTAAAATCAAGAAATGCAAATCCATCAACTTTCTGTCAGCCACGATGAGATCCAAGACCGTTTATTGGTGCGTCTGAACACACAAGAGGCGCACGAATTTCGTTTTTGGATCACCCGTCGCATGGTGCTTCGCTTGCTGCCGGCCATGGACCAGTCGGTGATCCGTTTAGAGGCCACCCAACCCGGCGTCGCTGCCGCCGACCCGGGTACGCAACAAATTTTGACCGATATCAAGCGCGATGTTTTTTTGCAAAACGCCGATTTCGCCACCCCTTACTCGGCGCACGCGCAGCACTTCCCCCTAGGCGCAGAACCCATGTTGGTCACGGATGTGCATTTGACCCTGAAAGCCCATGGGAACTTGGAGTTGGTTTTTCAGCGCAAACACGAGGGCAACGTTCAATCTTGCCACCTCAATTTGCAAGCCCAGTTGGTTCACGGCTTGATCCATTTGCTGCGGGAAACCCTGGTCAAAGCAGCATGGGACACGGCAGCACCCCAAGTTGCGCCCAACACAGGTTCGGCGAACCCAATGCCCATGGATTCGACGATTTACAAACACTGAAAAAAAACCGCGTCGCAGCCAAACAGCCGACAGCACTGCGCCAGCATCACAGGTTCTGGCTTTGAATGCCCCAGCGGGCCAAGGCGGCATCGTCCGAGACCCGCGCGTCCACCCACTGCGCGCCCTGTGGCGTTTGCTCTTTTTTCCAGAATGGGGCTTGTGTTTTGAGGTAATCCATCAAAAACTCGCACGCTTTGAAGCTCTCACCCCGGTGAGCCGAAGTCACAGCCACCAAAACAATCTGATCGGCTGGCAACAAGCGGCCCACACGGTGCACCACTCGGGCTGCATAAAAATCAAAACGCTGGTGGGCTTGCTCGATCATGGCTTCGATCGACTTCTCGGTCATGCCGGGGTAATGCTCCAACTCCATGGCCTGAACCTCATCTTCAGCCTGCCCGGTCAACGCTCGGGTGTCGCGCACGGTGCCAATGAAACTGCAGACAGCGCCCACACGCAGGTCCAGTGCACGCAGGGCTTGCATTTCCTGCGACACATCGAAGTCTTCGGTTTGAATCGTCACTTGGGGACACATGCCATCAGCCTCCGGTCACCGGTGGGAAAAAGGCCACTTCGCCATCGGGCACCAAAGGTGTGGCCTCGCTGGCCATGACTTGGTTCACGGCCACTCGGACCGGCAAACCGATCGCCAAGCATTGGGCATGAACCCCGCCGCGCGCAATCAGCGCTTGGCGCAGACCCGCCACATCGCTTGCCGACGTCTCAAAAGCTTCGCTGCCAACACCGATGGTTTCCCGCAATGATGCGAAATAACGCAAGTGGATTTTCATGACAACCATTCCGAAAAAGACCAGAAATTGAGCAAATCCCCATGGGCAATGGTTTGTTCAGCTGGATTGTCCACCACCCCGTCGCCCCACACCACCGAAGTCAAGACACCAGAGCTTTGGTTCGGGAACAAGTCCAAACCACCTTGGGCATTGCGCCGAACACGCAAAAATTCGCGCCGCTTGTCCCCTTTGGGCCAATCAAAGTGCGCCGGCAAGCGGTAAGGCACAGGCGGTTGAGGGGCGGCACCTTGCAGGGCAAGAACCAAAGGCTTGACCAATAGCAAGAAAGTCATAAAGCTGGAGACGGGATTGCCGGGCAAGCCCACAAAATGGGCCGAGCCGGGCATGGATTCTCGCCTCACATGACCATAAGCAAAGGGTTTACCGGGCTTCATGGCAATTTGCCAAAGCGCCAACTCACCCAAAGATTGCACCGCGGGTTTGACGTGGTCCTCTTCCCCCACAGACACCCCGCCACTTGTGACCAACAAATCGTGGTGCTCGGCGGCCATTTTCAGTGCTTGCACAGTTGCTTCGCGTCGATCGGGCACGATGCCCAAATCCGTCACGACACACCCCATGCGCTGCAACAAAGCCCGCAAGAAAAATCGGTTCGAGTTGTAAATGGCCCCAGGAGGCATGTCACTGGGGGAGACGTCACCAGGCATGACCAGTTCATCACCCGTCGAAAACAACGCAACTTTGGGCCGAGCCATCACTTGCAACTGCGCCAAGCCCAGGCTGGCGGCCAAACCCAATTCGGCAGGCGTGAGTTGTTGCCCTCGCTTGAGCACCATGTCACCTGCTTTGACATCTTCGCCACTGCGACGGATCCACTGCCCCGCCTCTGGCGTGGTCAAAAATCGAACACGAGGAACACCGTGGGTGCTGACCAGCTCGGTTTGCTCTTGCATCACGATGGCATCAGCGCCGCTGGGCACAGGGGCGCCCGTGAAAATGCGTGCCGCTTGGCCCGGGCGCAAAGCCTCTCCAAACTGCCCCGCCGCAATGCGTTGCGTCACGCTCAATTCAACGCCCGAGGGCAGCAAGTCCGAGCGGCGAACCGCGTAGCCGTCCATGGAGGAGTTGTCAAATGCCGGCACCTGCAAAGCAGAAACCACGTCTTGCGCCAAGAAGCGGCCATCGGCATCCAGCGTGGCCACGGTCTCATATCTGGGCAGTGCCTGAATATTCGCCAGCAAAGCCTTCAAGGCATCGTCAAGCGACATCAAGGGTGCGCGAGGGGCATGACTCATGTGTTCAATCGCAATGTTGGCGGATGTAGGCTTTGATCAAATCCACATCGCATTTCATGACCTGCACCCGTTTGGGCAAAGATTCAATGCCGTCAAACTGCGGTGGGCGCTCCGGTTGGCGGCCCAACGCCTCCACGATGGTGGCCGCGAACTTGATGGGCAAGGCTGTTTCCAGTACAACCATGGGCACTTGCGGATTGCGATGCTCTTTGGCCACTTTGACACCGTCAGCCGTGTGGGTGTCGATCACCACGCCGTAGTGGGCAAAGACTTGTTGAATGGTTTTCAGGCGATCCGCATGGGTGCTGCGACCACTGTCAAAACCATAGACTGTGGCAGCACGAACAAAACGTGGATCCCCCGACAAATCAAAGTAGCCCAGACGACTCAAGCCCTCACCAAAAATGGCCTGGGTTTTCGAGGCATCTCGCTCGAGCAAGTCAAACACAAAACGTTCGAAGTTGCTGGCCTTGGAAATATCCATGGACGGACTGGAGGTCTCGTGGGTATCGTTCGTGCCGCGAACGCGGTAAACGCCGGTTTTAAAAAACTCGTCGAGCACATCGTTTTCATTGGTGGCGACCACCAAACGGTCAATCGGCAAGCCCATCATGCGCGCGACATGACCGGCGCAAACGTTGCCAAAATTACCACTGGGCACGGTGAAACTGACTTTTTCTTGGTTGTTTTGCGTGGCCTGGAAATACCCCGCGAAGTAATACACCACTTGGGCCAACAAACGCGCCCAGTTGATCGAGTTCACGGTCCCGATTTTGTATTTACGTTTGAACGCGAGATCATTGGAGACTGCCTTGACAAGGTCTTGACAGTCGTCAAAAACCCCTTCGATGGCGATATTGTGGATGTTGTCGTCCAGCAAACTGAACATTTGTGCTTGCTGAAACGGACTCATGCGACCATTGGGGCTGGTCATGAACACACGCACACCCGCTTTGCCGCGCATGGCGTATTCGGCGGCACTGCCGGTGTCGCCTGAGGTCGCACCCAATATGTTCAACGACTCTCCACGGCGGCCCAATTCGTACTCAAACAAGTTGCCCAGCAACTGCATGGCCATGTCTTTAAAGGCCAAAGTTGGGCCGTTGGACAAGGCCTCCAAGTACAAATCGGGCTGGGCATGGCCCGCCGCTTGCAAAGGCTTGAGGGGGACAATGGCTTGGGTGCCAAACACTTCAGGCGTGTAGGTCTTCAGGCACAAAGCTTTCAAGTCATCACGAGGAATGTCATCGATGTACAAGGACAGCACTTCAAAAGCCAACGCCGCATAACCTTGGCTTTGCCAAACATCACGCAAGCGTGTGAGCGCCTCGGTACCGATCTGTGGATAACTTTCAGGCAAGTAGAGGCCACCATCCGGCGCCAGGCCCTCCAGCAAAATTTCACAAAATTGTTTGCGGTCGGCGTGGCCGCGCGTGGACAAATAACGCATCAATTCAACTCTTCTTTGCGAATGCGGACGATGGGGGCCATCACGGTAGGCAAGGCCTGCATTTGGGCCAGCACGTCGTTCAAAGTGCCTTCCCGGGTATCGTGCGTCAAGATGATCACATCGGTTTGGTTTTCACCAGCTTGGCTGACTTGATCGGCTTCGCGCTGCAAGACCGCGTCGATGCTGATGCCTGCTTCGGCCAGCAAACCGGTCAACTTGGCCAGAACGCCTGCTTGATCGGCCACCCGCAGTCGCAGGTAATAACTGGTCACCACGTCGGACATGGGCAAAACGCTCAAGTCACTCATGGCCCCAGGCTGGAAAGCCAAGTGCGGCACACGGTTGAGGGGGTCAGCGGTGTGCAAACGGGTGATGTCCACCAGGTCGGCAATCACCGCGCTGGCGGTGGGTTCAGAACCGGCACCTTTGCCGTAATACAAGGTGGTGCCCACAGCGTCGCCTTGCACCATCACCGCATTCATGGCGCCCTCCACATTCGCGATCAGACGTTGAGTCGGCACCAAACTGGGGTGAACGCGCAACTCAATGCCTTGGGCTGTGCGTTTGGTGATACCCAAAAGCTTGATGCGGTAGCCCAATTGTTCGGCGTATTTGATATCGGCTGCACCCAGCTGGGTGATGCCTTCGACATGCGCCTTGTCAAACTGCACCGGAATACCAAACGCAATCGCACTCATCAAGGTCACCTTGTGGGCAGCGTCCACCCCTTCGATGTCAAAAGTCGGATCGGCTTCGGCGTAGCCGAGGCGCTGGGCTTCCTTGAGCACCACACCAAAGTCCAAACCTTTGTCGCGCATCTCAGACAGGATGAAGTTGGTCGTGCCGTTGATGATGCCGGCCACCCACTGGATGCTGTTGGCGGTCAAGCCTTCGCGAAGTGCCTTGATGATTGGGATGCCTCCGGCGACGGCGGCTTCGAATGCCACCATCACACCCTGGGCTTGCGCAGCAGCGAAAATTTCAGTGCCATGCACAGCCAACAACGCTTTGTTGGCCGTGACCACATGTTTGCCGGCGGCAATCGCTTCCATCACCAAGACCTTGGCGATGCCATAACCACCAATCAGCTCGATGACGATGTCGATCTCTGGATTGGCAATCACTGCACGGGCATCGCCCACCACCACGACACCCTCGCCCACCAGACTTTGCGCACGCGCCACATCCAAATCAGCGACCATGCTGATCTCAATGCCTCGGCCAGCACGGCGCTGGATTTCTTCTTGGTTGCGCTTGAGCACATTGAAAGTGCCGCTGCCCACAGTGCCCATGCCCAAAAGGCCCACTTTGATCGGTTTCATTTTTCTATCTTCTTGAATGCAATGCGCCCGAAATGCTCGGGCAGGGATTGATTTCAGGCCACCAAGGATTCGGTCCCAAAACGTTTACGCGCGCCCTCCAAAAAACGGGCCACGCGGGCAATCGCCTCACGCAGATCGTCTTCGTGGGGCAAAAACACAATGCGGAAATGATCCGGAGCGGGCCAATTGAAACCCGTGCCCTGAACCAACATGACCTTGGTTTCTTCCAGCAACTGCAAGAAAAAATCTTGGTCGTCCTGCACCGGATAAATCTGGGGGTCCAGTTTGGGAAACATGTACAACGCAGCACGGGGCTTGACACAACTGACACCCGGAATGGCGGTGATCAGCTGGTGCGCCAAATCGCGCTGCTTGCGCAATCGACCGCCCTCGCCCACCAACTCATTGATGCTTTGATGCCCCCCCAAGGCCGTTTGGATGGCCCATTGGCCCGGCACATTGGCACACAGCCGCATGTTGGAGAGCATGTTCAAGCCTTCAATGTAATCGCGCGCTCTTTTTTTGTCGCCCGAAATCACCATCCAACCTGCACGGTAGCCACACGATCGGTAACTCTTGGACAAGGAGTTGAAAGTCAAGGTCAGAACGTCTTGAGACAAGCTGCCCAGTGGGGTGTGCTTGACGCCGTCGTACAAGACCTTGTCGTACACCTCATCGGCAAAGATCACCAAACCGTGATCGCGGGCAATGTCCACAATGCCCTTGAGCAACTCATCGGCGTACAAGGCACCGGTGGGGTTGTTGGGGTTGATCACCACAATGCCTTTGGTCCGTGGCGAAATTTTGGCGCGGATGTCAGCCAGATCGGGCATCCAACCATTGGCCTCATCGCAGCGGTAATGCACGGGCGTGCCACCGGACAAACTGGCAGCCGCCGTCCACAGTGGGTAATCGGGCGATGGCAAAAGCAATTCATCGCCATTGTCCAGCAAGGCATTGGTGGCCATGACGATGAGCTCGCTGGCACCGTTGCCCAAATAGATATCATCGAGCAAGACGCCTTGAATACCCTGCTTCTGGGTTTCATGCATCACCGCCTTGCGCGCAGCAAAAATACCCTTGCTGTCCGAATATCCCGCTGAATTGGGCAGGTTGCGGATCATGTCTTGCTGAATTTCTTCAGGGGCATCGAAGCCAAAAACCGCCAGATTCCCGATGTTCAGTTTGATGATCTTGTGACCATCCTCTTCCATTTGACGAGCACGGTCCATGATCGGGCCACGAATGTCATAACACACGTTGGCGAGCTTGGCAGATTTTTGAATGGGCTTCAAATTGCCTCCAAAAGGAGTTTCAAGAGGGAGAAAACCTATAATTTGACCACATTTCAGGGCCGTCTCGGCCCCAAATCCCAGAGGATCGCCTCTATTGTTCAATTGCGCCTTTCAAGTCATCGTGCACTTCCCCCATGAAATTACAACCCGACAAATCCAACAGCCTGACCATCAATGCTTATGGACCAGGATGGATCGAGGTCAATGGACAGCGTTTCACGGGTTCTTTGATCGTCAGCAGCATGGCAGGCGCCCATCCTCAAGCGTGGGAGGCAACAAAATTTGAAGACCTCAGACCACTTGATTTTGAAGTCTTGGCCCAAAGTGGTGCTGAACTGGCCTTGTTTGGCAGTGGTCAGCGCCTGCGATTTCCTCAACCAGCTTGGCTCGCGTGCTTGATCCAAAAGGGGATTGGCTTGGAAACCATGGACACGGCTGCCGCGTGCCGAACGTACAACATTTTGGCCAGTGAGGGCCGCAAAGTCGTGGTGGCCCTCTTGCTGGAAACTTAAAGCATGCTGTTTGCAGGCATCTTTGTTTAGACGTCGTGCTTGGTCTCGAAGGCCGCATTCGGAGTAAAATGGAAGGCTGCCGGGGCCCAAGGCCTTTAGCGATTCTGTCAACACTGCATGTCGACAGCCGCTCCACCTGTCAAGCGAGTTCAAAGTTTTATGGCGATCGTTCTTAACAAACCCCTCCCCGAATTTGAAGCCAACGCGACCAGTGGCCTGAAAGTTTCCAACGTTTCACACCTCGGTCAACCCGTTGTTTTGTTTTTTTACCCCAAGGACAATACCCCAGGCTGCACGACCGAAGCCATGCAATTTCGGGACAAATACAAAGACTTCGTCAAAGCCGGTGCTCTGGTGCTGGGTGTTTCGCGCGACAACATGAAATCCCATGATGACTTCAAAGGCAAGCTCGAATTGCCTTTCGAGTTGATTGCCGACACCGAAGAAAAAATGTGCCACATGTTCGGCGTGGTCAAAAACAAGATCATGTACGGTAAAAAAGTCAAAGGCATCGAACGCAGCACATTTTTGGTGGGTGCTGACGGGACACTGAAGCAAGAGTGGCGCGGCTTGAAAGTGCCAGGCCATGTGGAAGAGGTCCTCCAAGCGGTGAAAGACTTGAAAAAAGCCGCTGCAGTTGCCTGATGCCCTTGCCTCCTTTCTGACTTAGGGCTCGTGCATAATGAATTCATGCCGCTGACCACCAGCCCCTTTCCATTTTGAAAAGCCGCCTGCTTACCCAGGCGGCTTTTTATTTTTCCACAGCTGAATCCATTTCTTTAGACGAGGCCATTGCCCATGCCACTGCCACCCGCTCCTACCCAACGCGCCAGCCGCTTGACACACGCTGCGATGGTCTCAACTGCCGCAGAAGAAAATTTCAAGCCGCCCATGATTCAGGTTGAAACCAAGGCGCCGAAGTTGGACACCATGCCTGCTATTCCAGCCAAGCCGGTGCGCACACAGGACAGCACCAAAAGCAGTCGCCCACGCAAGGGCCCGGCTGACGCAACACGGGCCCTCGACATAACAGCCCCGCCAACTGGCGCGGAACCAGATAAGACAGCGCCCAAGACTGCTGCGCTTCCAGGCATGGCACCGCGCAGCAAACGCAAAACCGGCCCACGCAAGCTCTTCGTCTTGGACACCAACGTCCTCATGCACGACCCGATGAGCCTTTTCCGCTTTGAAGAACACGATGTGTTCTTGCCGATGATCGTGCTCGAAGAGCTCGATGGTCACAAAAAAGGCATGACGGAAGTCGCACGCAATGCCCGCCAAGCCAGCCGCTCGCTCGACGTCTTGGCTTCTGGACAAGGTCAAGACCTGAGTCAAGGCTCGCCATTGAACGTCACAGGACATTCCGACGCCACCGGACAGTTGTTCTTCCAAACCCAAGCGCTCGACTTGAGCCTGCCTCTTGCGCTGCCTCAAGGCAAGGCGGACAACCAAATTTTGGGCGTTGTGAAAGCGCTGGGGCAATTGCATGCTCCGCGAGATGTGGTCTTGGTGTCCAAGGACATCAACATGCGTGTGAAAGCCCGCGCCTTGGGGCTGCAAGCCGAAGACTATCAAAATGACAAAACCTTGGAAGACGGCGATTTGCTCTACCCAGGCTCGCTGGCTTTACCCAGCGATTTTTGGGTCAAAAACGGGAAAACCGTGGAAAGCTGGCAACAGGGCACACACACTTTTTACAGGATCTCTGGGCCCATCGTGCCCAGTTTGTTCATCAACCAATTCGTGTTCTTTGAGGCCCCCGGAGAACCGAGTTTGTATGCGCGGGTGACTGAAATTCGAGGCAAAACTGCCGTGCTGCGCACGCTGAAAGACTTTGGCCACCAAAAAAATGCCGTGTGGGGCGTGACTGCCCGTAACCGGGAACAAAACTTCGCCGTGAATTTACTCACCGATCCCGATATCGATTTCGTGACCCTGGCAGGCACCGCCGGCACAGGCAAGACTTTGATGGCCTTGGCTGCGGGCTTGACACAAGTGTTGGATGACCGCCGCTACACCGAAATCATCATGACGCGTGCCACCGTGAGTGTGGGCGAAGACATCGGCTTTTTACCCGGAACCGAAGAGGAAAAAATGGGCCCGTGGATGGGCGCACTCGATGACAACCTGGAATTTTTAGCCAAAGGGGATGGTGGTAATTCGGGTGAATGGGGTCGCGCGGCCACCAACGAACTGATCAAGAGCCGAATCAAGATCAAGAGCATGAATTTCATGCGCGGACGCACTTTCATGAACAAGTACGTGATCATTGACGAGGCGCAGAACCTGACGCCCAAACAAATGAAAACCTTGATCACGCGCGCTGGCCCAGGCACAAAAATCATCTGCATGGGCAATTTGGCCCAGATCGATACGCCCTATTTGACCGAAGGCTCTTCGGGATTGACCTACGCAGTAGACCGCTTCAAAGGCTGGGCACACGGCGGCCACATCACCTTGGCCCGTGGCGAGCGCTCGCGCTTGGCCGACTTTGCCAGCGACGCCCTCTGAGCTTCGGTCAAAAGCCTACCTCGGGTCTCAGTAATCGTCGCTCAGACCCGACGCCAGGCTTTCGAAACGCGTCAGGTTCTTCAGGAAGGTCAAGCGCACCGTGCCTGTGGGGCCATTTCGTTGCTTGCCAATGATGATTTCTGCCACACCTGGATCTTTGGAATCCTTGTTGTAGTAATCGTCACGGTAAATGAACATGATGATGTCCGCATCTTGCTCGATCGCACCTGACTCCCTCAGGTCGCTCATCATGGGGCGTTTGTCGGTGCGCTGCTCCACGCTTCGGTTGAGCTGCGACAGTGCGATCACCGGACATTGAAGTTCTTTGGCCAGCATTTTCAGGCCACGCGAAATCTCGCCCAACTCGGTGGCGCGGTTGTCTCCACCTGAACCACCCGAGCCACTCATCAGCTGCAAATAGTCCACCACAATCAGGCCCAATTTGCCACACTGACGGGCCAAGCGGCGGGCATTGGCGCGAAGTTCCGATGGGGTCAGGCCCGGTGTTTCATCAATGTGCAAAGACACTGTGCGCAACTTTTCGATGGCTTCGGTCAGACGTGGCCATTCGTCATCGCTCAGCTTGCCGGTGCGCAGATGGCCCTGATCAATGCGGCCAATGGAGCCCACCACACGCACTGCCAACTGGGCCGCCCCCATTTCCATGGAGAAAACGGCCACAGGCAATCCCTCGTTCAAGGCCACATGTTCGGCGATGTTGATGGCAAAAGCGGTTTTTCCCATCGAAGGTCGTGCAGCGATCACGACCATGTCTCCAGGCTGTAAGCCAGAGGTCATGCGATCTAAATCGTAAAAACCTGTCGGTACACCGGTGATGTCGTTCGGGTTGTCGGCCATCTCTTGAACGCGGTCCAGCAACTCGACCACCAGCGTGTCCATGGACTGGAAACCCTGTTTCATGCGCGAGCCTTCTTCACCGATGTTGAAGATTTTTTGCTCGGCCTCATCCAAGATGCGGTCAATCGCTTTGCCTTGGGGGTTGAAGGCGTTGGTGGCGATTTCATCGCTGGCCGATACCAGTTTGCGCAGGATCGAGCGCTCGCGCACGATCTCGGCATAACGGCGGATGTTGCTGGCGCTGGGCACGTATTGAGCCAAAGAATTCAGATAGCCCAACCCCCCCATCTCGGCCGTTTTGCCCTGGTTTTGCAACTGCTCACTCACGGTGATCACGTCTGCGGGTTTGGAGGTGTTGATCAACGCCCCAATCGCGGCATAAATCAGCTTGTGCTCATGGCGGTAAAAATCCGTATCCACCAACAAATCGCCCACCCGGTCCCAAGCACCGTTGTCAAGCAGCAAACCACCCAACACGCTTGACTCGGCTTCGATGGAATGCGGCGGCACACGCAACTTGGCGATTTGATGGTCAGAGGACAGGTCAGCGGGAAATTCGCTCAAAAGGGGGGAGAAAGCAGCAGACATGGTGTACGGGCAAACGAAAAGGCAATGGTAGACCCTGGCCACCTCCGAGTCACGGGATAAGCCTGTGGATAAACAGGGTGTAAACGGTGATCAACCAAGGACAAGGTGAGCACACCAACAAAGTGACTCACCAACGAAAAAGCCCTTCCGACTTCGGAAGGGCTTGGAGGATTTTGGGGTGGCTGATGGGGCTCGAACCCACGACAACAGGAATCACAATCCTGGACTCTACCAACTGAGCTACAGCCACCGTAGATGGATATTATAGCCCGATACTCAGGGCTTTTCGGCAGTTGCCACGGCCGAGTTATCGGGTTTTTGCGCCAAAATTTCAACTTTGAATTGGGTCTTCAGACTTGCCAAATAAGCTTGGGACTCGGCCATCGCCCACAAGCGCGCAAATTGGATGCGACTTTGCTCGACTTGCTGGGCTGACTCTGCTGGGCGCGGCACGATTTTATTCACCCGAACCACGGCATAGCCTTGCAAACCCAAATCCACACCCACCAACGCAGGCAATTGAGAAGGGTCAGTGCGAAGGGCGGCATCCATCATCGCCACAGGCAGCTCAGTCCCCAGATCACGCGATATGGTCAGGGCCTCACCCAGAGGGGCTTTTGCGGGCTCTGACTTCCAGCCAGCCAAACGGGCCGTGGCTTCAACTTTGGCCAATTCTGCCGATTTGACCTGGACCAAGCGTTGGCGTGCTTCGGTTTTGACCTCTTCGAAGGCGCGAACAGTGGCTGGGCGGTGTGTCACGATCCGCGCCGATACCAACGTGTTGGGAGCGACTTCGACCGCGGCGGTGTTGCGACGCTTGGACACAGCATCGTCAGAAAAAATCGCTTGCAACAGTTTGGGGTTGCCCAACACCCCTGGCGTGCCAGGTGGCGGGGTGCGCGTGAGCGCTTGTGTCTTTTGAATCGTCAACTTCAAACGCTCTGCCACGGGGGTCAAGCTGTCCGATTGCTCGTACACGCTGTTGCTGAACGTCTCGGCCAATTCTGCGAATTGGCGCTGGGCCTGTTGTTTGCGCAAATCAGCTTCCAGTTTCGGACGCATCGATTCAAAAGAGGGCACGGGTGCTTGCTTGACCTCGGTCAAAACAATGATGTGGTAACCGAAGTCCGAGGTCACAATGTCGCTGATTTCCCCTTTTTTCAGGGCAAAAGCAGCATCCTCAAAAGGCTTGACCATGGCGCCCCGAGAGAAGAAATCGAGATCACCACCATTTTGTGCCGAGCCGGTGTCATCCGAGTTTTTGCGCGCGACATCCGCAAAGGATTTTGGGGCTTTGCGCACAGCGGCCAATAATTCTTCGGCTTTGGCACGCGCTTTGGCTTTGTCGGCCTCTGGCAAGTCTTTGGCTGCATTCACCAAAATGTGGCTGGCACGGCGTTGTTCCTGGCCGGACAGGCGCTGCAGGTTTTGCTCGTAATAGGTCTTGAGGTCTTGCTCGGGCAATTCGATGCGCGACTGCAAAGAAGGCAAGTCCAACACCAAAAACTCCACATCCGCGTTTTCGACCGAACGGAACAGCTCAGAATTGTCTTTGTAATAGCGCTCCAAATCGGCATCGGTCACCACCACTTTGGTGGCAAAGTCCGCTGCGGACCAGCGTTTGACTTGTACCTCACGGCGCTGCAGGTAAGCATCCAAGGCCGTGTCGGTTTGTTTGTGGCCGGCAAATGCTGAAGCCTGTAAGCCGGCCAAGACCTGCTGGTTCGACAAATCTCGGCGAACTCGGGTTTCCAGCATTTCAGGCGTCATGCCTTGGCTTGCGGCCAACTGGCGGTAACGCTCCATGTCCAATTTGCCATCTGCGCCGCGCAAACTGGCAATGGATGGGTCTTGCTGAAGATAGCGTGCCAGTCGCTGGTCACTGGTCAGCAACAATTGCTTTTCAGCAGCCAAAGCGATCAAACGGTCATTGACCATCTTGTCCAAGGTCGCGTAGCGGGCCTGCGCCGAGTCCATCATCTTGGGGTCCATGTTGGGAACAGAGGCACGAATCCGGTCCACTTCCTGCTGGTGAGCCGCATCCCACTCAGACTGCGTGATTTTGTTGCCATCGACCCTGGCCACCACCGCGCCCTTGTCCTCAAACTGGCTGTAGCCCTCGATGCCAAAAAGCACAAAAGAAGGGATCACCAGTAAGAACAACAAACCCATCAATATTTTGGAGTTGTTGCGAATCGAATCAAACATGTTTGAAGTCTCGTGTAATCAACAAAAAAGGCGAACACTGGGTTCGCCTTGGTTTGTATGTGGTGGTGGGCGCTGACGGTCTCGAACCGCCGACCTACTCCGTGTAAAGGAGCCGCTCTACCAACTGAGCTAAGCGCCCCACATAAAAAATCTTCAAATCAAAGCTTCAACATGAACGAGCAAAGTGAAGCGATGGGACTTGGGCAATCTGAATTTTAATCGCACCTGCAAAGCGCGACGGTTCAGGATGGTCTGCACCAACATAGGCCTTTCATCCAAAGGGCCAAAGTCTCCGTAAAAGCACACGCACAGCGACCATGTTGGAAGGCTTTAGATTTTATCCTAGAAAAAAACCCAAACCCGTCATCGCCCAACAGAAATACGCTGCGATGACCTCGATGTGCCCCCCTGAAAATGGCTTCAAAGTGCGTCCGCAATGGCCTGACCGACATCAGCCGTGCAGGCTTTTCCACCCAGATCAGGGGTTCGCGGTGCGTCCGGGCCAGCAGCCAACACTTTCTCAATGGCGCCGAGTACCGCATCGTGCGCGTCTTTGTGGCCCAAAAACTCCAACATCATCGCACCGCACCAAATTTGACCGATGGGATTGGCAATGCCTTTGCCGGCAATGTCGGGCGCCGATCCATGCACAGGCTCAAACAAGGATGGAAATTTTCGATCAGGGTTGAGGTTGGCACTGGGCGCAATCCCGATGGTGCCCGTACAAGCTGGGCCCAGGTCGCTCAGGATGTCACCAAACAAGTTGCTGGCCACCACCACATCGAAAAAGTCGGGGCGCTGCACAAAGTGCGCCGTCAGGATGTCGATGTGGAATTTATCCACGTTGACGCCCGGGTAGGCCTTGGCCATCTCGGCCACGCGTTCATCCCAATAGGGCATGGTGATGGCGATGCCATTGGATTTGGTCGCGCTGGTCAGATGTTTTTTGGGGCGGGACTGGGCCAACTCGAAGGCGAACTTCAGGACGCGGTCAACGCCAATGCGGGTCATGATGGACTCCTGCATCACGATTTCGCGATCGGTACCGGGGAACATGCGGCCGCCCACGCTGGAGTACTCGCCTTCGGTGTTCTCGCGCACGATGTACATGTCGATTTCACCCGGTTGCCTGGCGCTGCCGTCGCGGCGCACGACGGGCGCAATGATGCCGGGCATCAAGCGGGCCGGGCGCAAGTTGATGTACTGGTCAAACTCGCGTCGAAACAACAGCAACGAACCCCAAAGCGACACATGGTCAGCAATTTTTTCAGGCCACCCGACCGCACCAAAGTACAAAGCATCGTGGCCACCAATCAGGTCTTTCCAATTGTCTGGCAGCATTTGCCCGTGTTTTTCGCAGTAATCCCAGCTGGAAAAGTCGAAATGGTCAAAGTGCAAATCGATGCCGAATTTGCGGGCTGCCGCGTCCATCACGCGCAGACCCTCGGGCATGACTTCTTTGCCAATGCCGTCTCCGGGGATGACAGCGATGCGGTACTTGCTCATACGAGGTACTTTCTGAATCACAAAAAAAGGACGGGGGGAATCAAGAGAGCTTAGCAACAAAGCCCAACACACGGCGTCAAGTTCGCGCAGGCCGCACCACCCAACTCACCCCCAAAGCCGTGAGGGCCGTGCCCATCAAAGTGGTCACCGTAATCGCTTCGTCAAACAAGAGCCAAGCCATCATGGCCGTGGTAGGCGGCACCAAATACATGAGGCTGGTGACCGATGCGGCCGCGCCACGTTGAATCAAAATGTACAACAGCGAACTGCCCCCCAGGGTCAGCCCCAACACCGACCAGGCCATGGCGCCTGCCAATTCAGGATTCCAACGCATCGGTTCGGTCTCCAACAGCGCCCAAGGCAAGGTCACCAACAAAGCCGCCAACAATTGAACCGTGTTGGCGGAACGCACATCGCAGGGCTGCACAAAGCGCTTTTGGTAAAGCGTGCCCACCGTGATGCTGAGCAGGGCGGCCAAGGCGAAAGCCATGTTGGTGGGCGTGACATGGTCCAAGGGCGTGCCCAAAGTCAGTTTGCGCCAAACCACCATGAGCAAGCCGACAAAACCCAAGGACAAACCGAGCCATTGGCGCTGGGAAATGGCCGGTTGGTCCTGGCCTTGCAAGCTGTAAGAGAGCCAAATGGCGGTCAAAACCGGTTGGAACCCCACCACCAAAGACGACAAGCCGGAGCCCATGCCCGCCTTGACGGCTACCCACACGCCCCCCAAATAGCCAGCGTGCATCAGGATGCCCGTGACCGACAAATGCAGGAATTGCTGGCGACTTTGGGGCCATGCGACCTTGGCCCCAACGATCCACACCCCTAAACAGGCGATGGACAAGGCGTACCGCACAGACAGGAAGGACAGAGGCGGTGCATGGGGCATGCCAAAGCGGGCCACGATGAAACCCGTGGCCCAAATCAACACAAAAACCACGGGTGTTGCCTTGAGCCAGGCCGCAGTTGAGCGCACGCCGGTCATTTCACCCGGGCTCGAATCTCGGGCAAAGCCTTTTGCATGTAATAAACCATGGACCAGATGGTCAACACGGCCGCGATCAGGATCAAAACAGCGCCCCAATCACGGGTGTCGATCAGGCCAAACAACATGCCGTCATAAAGCAGAAAAGGAATCGCCACCATCTGCACTGTGGTTTTGAGCTTGCCCACCATGTGCACGGCCACACTTTTGCCTGCGCCGATCTGTGCCATCCATTCGCGCAAGGAGGAGATCGCGATTTCACGGCCAATGATGACCAGGGCAATCAGCACATGCACCCGGTTCATGTGGACCAAAATCAGCAATGCCGCACACACCAAAAACTTATCGGCCACCGGGTCCAAAAAAGCGCCAAATGCCGACGTTTGGTTGAGCTTGCGGGCCAAAAAACCATCCAACCAATCCGTGATGGCAAACAGCACAAACATGATCGTGGCAATGGCGTTTTGTGTTTCGACCGCCAAGCTTTGCAGGTAATACACGCCAATGATCAAAGGGATCGCGACAATGCGCGTCCAAGTCATGATGGTGGGGATGGTGAAAAACATGGTGTTCATTGTGGCACGTCCATGGCCATTGGCCATGTCTGTCGTGCACAAGCTTCAGTGCAGGGCGTTGTAGATGGCCTCTGCCAAGTCCTTGGAAATGCCGTCGACACCCAACAAGTCTTCAACACTGGCGCTCTCAATCCCACGCACGCCTCCAAAGCGCTGCAACAATTTGGCCCGTTTGCGAGGACCGATGCCTGGAATTTCTTCAATTTTGCTGCCCCCCATGCGCACTTTGGCACGCTGGGCCCGCATGCCCGTGATGGCAAAGCGGTGGGCCTCATCTCGAATCTGGGCCACCAGCATGAGGGCTGCCGAGTCTTTGCCCAAATAGACCTTTTCGCGGCCATCGGCAAACACCAACTCCTCCAGGCCCACCTTGCGGCCCTCGCCTTTTTCCACACCCACAATGCGTGAAAGGTCCAGTCCCAAATCCATGAACACCTCACGCGCCATGCTCACCTGGCCTTTGCCGCCGTCAATCAACACCAAGTCCGGCAGCCGGGCAGTGCCTTCGCCCGATCGCAAAGCTTCTGCCAACTTTCCGTAGCGGCGCATCAGCACCTGGCGCATGGCGGCGTAATCGTCACCGGGGGTGATGCCCTCGATGTTGTAGCGGCGGTAGTCGCCACTTTGCATTTTGTGCTCACGAAACACCACACACGAGGCCTGTGTGTTCTCGCCAGCCGTGTGAGAAATGTCAAAGCACTCGATGTGCAGCTGGTCCAAATCATCGGGCGCCAAGTCCAGGGCCTCGGCCAATGCCCGGGTGCGCGCCTGTTGTGAGCCTTCTTCGGCCAATAGGCGGGCCAATTGCAGATCGGCATTTTTTTCGGCCATCTCCAACCACACGCGGCGGTGCTCACGCGGATTCGTCACCGTGCTGATTTTCACGCCCGACTGCGCCGACAATGCCGCAATCAATGATTTGTCGACCGCCACGCTCAAAATCAACAGCGGAGGCACGGGCACGCCGATGTAGTGCTGCGCCAAAAAGGCTTCGAGCACCTGCACCTCGACCGGGCGTTTGGGTTCACCCTCTCCCTGCCCTTCACCGTCTTCTTCGCTCACCTCCAGGCCCAAGAGGTCTTGTGCGTCTTGCACATGCACCGGAAAGTAAGGCCGGTCGCCCAAATGCCGACCGCCACGCACCATGGCCAGGTTCACACAGGCGCGGCCGCCCTGCACTTTGGCCACCAAAATGTCGGCATCGGTGTCGACCGCCGTGTCCACCGATTGCTGGTGCAAGACCCGCGACAGCGCCGTCAACTGGTTGCGCACCTCGGCGGCCAGCTCAAATTCGAGCTTGTCGGCATGCGCCATCATCCGCGCTTCCATCTCGCGCATCAGCGCCTGGGTCTCGCCGCGCAAAAACTGCTCGGCGTGCTGCACATCGGCTTTGTAATCCTCGGGGCTGATCAGGTTCACACACGGGCCTGAGCAACGCTTGATCTGAAACAGCAGGCAAGGCCGGGTGCGGTTGGCAAACACCGTGTCCTCGCAGGTGCGCAGCCTGAACACCTTCTGAATCAGCTGGATCGACTCCTTGACCGCCCACGCGCTGGGGAACGGCCCGAAGTAACGGTGCTTCTTTTCCACCGCCCCCCGGTAATAGGCCACACGCGGGTAATGCTGCGCCTCGGGCGTCTTGACCACCGCGGGCAGCGCCACGCGGCCGTTGCCCGTCAGCTTGAGGTAGGGGTAACTCTTGTCGTCCCGAAACAGGATGTTGAAGCGCGGGTGCAGCGTCTTGATGAGGTTGTTTTCCAGCAGCAGCGCCTCGGCCTCGGAGCGCACCACGGTGGTTTCCATGCGCGTGATCTTGCTGACCATGTGGCCAATGCGGGTGCCGCCGTGGTCCTTCTGGAAGTAACTCGACACGCGGCGCTTGAGGTTCAGCGCCTTGCCCACATAGAGCAGCTGCTCCTGCGCATCAAAGTAGCGGTACACCCCCGGCAAGGCGGGCAGCGCGGCAACTTGCGCGAGCAGGGCTTCATCATGGGTGTGCGACATGGCGGCTATTGTCTGTGAAAAGATGCGTGTGAAATCTCCAGCGACAATCGCCGCATGCAAACTGGCCAACTCTGGGACATCTTCTGCACCGTCATCGACAACCACGGCGACCTGGGCGTGTGCTGGCGCCTGACGCGCCAGTTGCGCGACGCGGGCCAGCGGGTGCGCCTGTGGGTAGACGACGCCTCGGCCTTGGCCTGGATGGCCCCCACCGCCCACCAGGAGCTTGGCATTGATGTGCGCCCGTGGACCGTCGCCAGCCTAGCCAGCACCCTGCAATCGCTGCCCCCGGCGGATGTCTGGGTTGAAGCCTTTGGCTGCGACATACCCGCAGCCTTTGTGGCGCACGGTGTGGCCACCCGAGCGCAACAACCCAAGTGGATCAACCTCGAATACCTGAGCGCCGAAGACTGGGTGCCCCGCATGCACCAGTTGCCCTCGCCCATCATGAGCGGCCCGGCCAAGGGCTGGAGCAAGACCTTCTTTTACCCTGGCTTCACCCCAAACACGGGCGGATTGCTGCGCGAAACAGACCTGCTGTCAAGGCAACAACGCTTTGACCGGGCTGCCTGGCGCCAACAACAAGCCCCCAACCTGGCCCCGGATGGCCTGCTGATCAGCTTGTTTTGCTACGAGCCCGCCGCCCTGCCCCAGTTGCTGGCACAAGGGGTGGGCACACCCCACCACCTGCTCGTCACCCCCGGCCGCCCGCTGGCGGCGGTGCAGCAAGCACTGGCGGGCATGGCCGTGCCACCCCACTGGAGCGCCCTGCCCTATACCGACCAGGAGGGCTTTGACGAAATGCTCTGGGCCTGCGACTTGAATTTTGTGCGCGGCGAAGACTCGCTGGTGAGGGCTCTCTGGGCGGGTCAGCCCTTCATCTGGCACATCTACCCACAAGACGACAACGCGCACCACGCCAAGCTGGAGGCGTTTTTGGATTGGATGCAGGCCCCGGAGAGTTTGCGCAAGGCGCATCGGGTTTGGAATGGGGTGGATGCCCGCCAATTTCCTGAGCTGGATTCCTCTGCCCTGTCAGATTGGTCGGCCTGCGCACAAACGGCAAAGCAACGGGTGATCGAGCAGGATGACCTGGTTCACCAATTGAGGGGGCTCGTGGCCAACAACGCCTCCACAGATTGACGGGGTTCTAATTCGGCGAAAAGGCTCACACGGGGGATGGACCTGTCTGGCCGCACAAAACGCCCAGACTTCCTCCAGGATAATCCCGACCCATGACTTTGATCGACACCCTCTTCCCCCTCGGTTGGCAGCACTACCTGCTGGGCGGCCTGACCATTGGCGCTGGCGTGGCGCTGCTGTATTTGTTCAACGGCTGGGTCGGCGGCATGAGTTCCGTCTTTTCCAGCAGTTGGTCGTTCGTGTCCCAACGGGCGTTTTTTCAGCAAGCGCGCTTTGTCAGCACCCGCAACTGGCGGCTGGTGTACGCGCTGGGCGTGGTGCTGGGGGCGCTGGTTTGGCGGTTCACGCTGGCGGGCGGTGAGGCACAGCACACCAGCGTGCCGGCCTGGCAGCTGCTGGTGGGCGGCTTTTTGGTGGGCTACGGTGCGCGTCTGGGCAACGGCTGCACATCCGGTCACGGCATTTGCGGGCTGGGCTCGTTGCAGCTGCCTTCGCTGGGCGCGGTGCTGACCTTCATGGCCACCGCCTTCATGACCGCCAACCTGATGGCCATTACCACGAAAGGCATGGCATGAACCCGCTCAACCCTCACACCCTGACCCTGCCCAAGGCACTGGTCACCCTGGTCGCCGGGGCCTTGTTTGGCTTTGGCTTGTCGCTGGCCACCATGGTGCAGCCCGATGTGGTTTTGAGCTTTTTGCGCTTTCAAGACTGGGGCCTGATGCTGGTCATGGGCGGCGCAGCGGGCCTGGCCATGCTGGCTTACAAAGGATTTCCGCGCTGGCTGGGCCGCCCCTTGCTGGGCGGGCAATTCCTGACGCAAGCGGCCAGCTGGAACCGCCAGACCGTGATCGGTTCGGCCATTTTTGGCGTGGGCTGGGGTTTGAGTGGGGTGTGCCCCGGCCCGGCCATTGCAGCTTTGGGCACGGGCAATACGGACATTTTGTGGGCTTTGGGCGGCATTGTGCTGGGGGCACTGGCCCATGGCCTGACGGCGCGGGATTGATTTTCAGGCTTCCAACACCACAGAAAACCGA
The DNA here is from genome assembly GCF_048019295.1 of Limnohabitans sp. DCL3. Lineage (GTDB taxonomy): Bacteria > Pseudomonadota > Gammaproteobacteria > Burkholderiales > Burkholderiaceae_C > Limnohabitans_A. Next base: position 1,619,771 of record NZ_CP171842.1, read on the forward strand.
GCCTCGCAGGTTAGAATAGCGGGCTTGGCCTCCAGCCACTCCCTTTCATTTCAGACTCTATTCCTATGAAAACCGCTCAAGAAATCCGCGTCGGCAACGTCATCATGCACGGCAAAGACCCCATGGTCGTCCTGCGCACCGAATACCAACGCGGTGGCCGCGGTTCGTCCACCGTGCGCATGAAACTCAAAAGCCTGATCGCCAACTTCGGCACCGAAGTCGTGTTCCGCGCCGACGACAAGATGGACCAGGTCATTTTGGACAAGAAAGAGTGCACCTATTCTTATTTCGCTGACCCCATGTACGTGTGCATGGACACCGATTTCAACCAGTACGAGGTCGAAGCCACCAACATGGGCGATGCTTTGAACTACCTCGAAGACGGCATGGAACTTGAAGTGGTGTTCTACAACGAAAAAGCCATCTCGGTGGAATTGCCCACCAGCGTGGTGCGCGAGATCACTTGGACCGAGCCAGCCGTCAAGGGTGACACCTCCGGCAAAGTGCTCAAGCCCGCCAAAATTGCCACCGGCATGGAAGTGCCAGTGCCTTTGTTCGTGAGCCAAGGCGACAAAATCGAAATCGACACCCGCACTGGTGAATACCGCAAGCGCGTCTGATCCTCCGATCGAGACCACCAGAAAGCCCCGCAAGGGGCTTTTTTCATGACCCATGCACAATGAACGCATGCCCAACACACCGAACCTTCAAGACGCCACCTTGGCCCATGCCTGGGCGGACTTGCAAAACGAGTCACCCACCAGCGATTGGCTGCAGCCTCAGGCCCACCGCTTGGCATTTGCAGATCCGGAATTTTTATTGCGCCGTGAAACCCGAGGCATCCGGTTCCAGCTGGAAATGCTCAAGCCTGATCTGGCCCAAGCCGAGGCCGGCATCGAACACACGGTGGTGGTGTTTGGCAGTGCGCGTTTCGTCGATCGACAGAGCGCCACGGCGAACCTGAAAGACGCGCTGCAAACGGGTCAAGCTCCAGCGATTGCCAAAGCCCAAGCCTTGTTGCGCAATGCCGAGCATTATGAAAATGCCCGGATTTTTGCCCAAATGGTGGCCCGCTCCTGCGCTTGTTTGCCCCAACATGAACAGCTTTTCATCTGCACGGGCGGCGGCCCCGGCATCATGGAAGCGGCCAACCGAGGGGCTTCAGAGGTGGGCGCCTTGTCGGTGGCATTGAACATCGCCCTGCCCCACGAGCAACAACCCAATGCCTATGTGACGCCTGGCTTGAGCTTCAAATTCCATTATTTTGCGCTGCGCAAAATGCACTTCATGATGCGGGCCAAAGCCTTGGTCGCATTTCCGGGTGGATTTGGCACACTCGACGAGTTGTTTGAAGTGGTGACTTTGGTCCAAACACGCAAATCCAAACCCGTGCCGATTTTATTGTTTGGCAGCGATTACTGGCGACGCTTGCTCAACCTGGAGCTGCTGGTGGCAGAAGGGATGATTTGCGCCGAGGATGTGCATTTGTTCCAGTACGTGGACACCCCCCAAGCCGCTTGGCAAGCGATTTGCGATTTTTATCAGCTCAAGGTGTCGTGATGTTTGGAGGCTGGTCTGGGTCGCAGAGACCAGGCCGCACGCGACCCTGTGCCGACCGCCGCGCCCACCACCCAAAAAACCGGTGCGACGCCGGCCACGGCGCCCGCGGCACCAAACAGCATGGGCATCAGCACGCTGGACGCATTGATGCTCATGAGACGCAGGCCCAACGCCTCACCTTGGCGGTGTGGGGGGGTGATCTGATGCAAGGTGCTCATGATCATGGGCTGCACCGTGCCCAAAACGAGACCCAGTAACACCGAGCACACCAGCATGGCGCCCGCCGTGGGCATCAAGGGGTACACAGCAAACAGCAGGCCCGTGCACAGCATCGCGGCGGTGATGATCTGGTGTTCTTTGACGTGGCGAGAGATGAAGGGCAAACACACCCGAATGAAGGCCGCCGCCAATGCAAAAGCCCCCAAAATGCCGCCGACCACCGAGGCACTGTAGCCCCGCTCATGCCCCAGCACTGGCACCACAAAGGTGTGCACGTCCCAACACGATGACAGCAACCAATTGACCCCGAGCAAACGCCGCATCAGGGGTTCAGCCAACAAATCCAAGGCGCGCCTGGGCGGTTCATCCACCAGCGCGGGAGACAGCGGTGACTCGGGCACCCGGCGCACCCAGAGCCAGGTGAACAGCGGAAACACCGCCATCAGCAAAAATGCCCACCGGAAACCCGCCACATCTGCAGCGACGGGGCCCGCGTAGTCGATCAACAAACCCGCCATCACCGGGCCGACGAAATTCGACACCGCCGGGCCCAAAGACAACCAGCTGAAGGCCACCTTGAGCGCTGCCGAATCTTTGGCCATGCGCCCCACATGGCGCTGCAAGGCAATCACGGCCATGCCTGTGGCACCGCCCGCAGCCAAAGCACTCCAACACATCACTGGGAAAATTGGCCACAGTGCGGACAACAAAACGCCGGAAGCGGCCAAAACCACGCTGATGCGCAGGATTTTTTGCAAGCCACGTCGGTCACTGTAACGGCCTGCAGGCAGCGCCAAAAACATGGGCGACAAGGCAAACAAAGCCAACAAGGCCCCCACCGCCACGGCACTGAAACCCTGCTTGAGGGCGAGCAAGGGCATCGCCATGCGGGCACCTGCCATGCAGGCGTGCAGAAACATTTGGCCTGCGATCAAACGGGCCAAATCGGGCGTCACTCGCTCGCCTCTTCGGACAAGTCTGGGCCCCCGGGCAACAGGGCCTGGGCCTGTGCGTCGGGCAGTGCATCCACTTGCCGCAGGGCGCGGCTCATGACGTTGCTGCGGGTTTGCGCTTGGTCCAAAGTGTTGAGCACGGTCTGCGTCTGGTTGCGCACTTTGGACAGCACGTCACCAAACTTGCCAAACTCGGTTTTGACAGCGCCCAGCACCTGCCAGACTTCGCTGGAGCGCTTTTCCAGTGCCAAGGTCCTGAAACCCATCTGCAAGGCGTTGAGCATGGCCATCAGGTTGGTCGGGCCCGCCAGCGTCACGCGGTGGTCGCGCTGAAGGGTCTCCATCAATCCCGGGCGGCGCAAGACCTCGGCGTACAGGCCTTCGGTGGGCAAAAACATCACCGCAAAGTCGGTGGTGTGCGGTGGCTCGAGGTATTTTTCAGCAATCGATTTGGCTTCAAGCTTGATGCGTGTCTCGAGCGCCTTGGCACACAACTCGGCTTGCACCGGGTCAGCACGGCCTTGGGCTTCCAGCAAGCGCTCGTAGTCTTCGTTGGGGAATTTGGCGTCAATGGGCAGCCACACGGGCAGGCCGCTGTCAGACCGTCCCGGCAGGCGGATCGCAAAGTCCACGCGGTTTTTATCACCCGGCTTGGTGGCCACTTGCACCGCGTATTGCTCGGGCGTGAGCACCTGCTCGAGCAGCGAGGCCAGTTGTGCCTCGCCGAACATGCCGCGGGTTTTGACGTTGGTCAGCAGGTGCTTGAGGTCGCCCACGCCTTGCGCCAGGTTGTGCATTTCGCCCAAGCCTTTGTGCACTTGCTCTAGGCGTTCGGCCACCTGTTTGAAACTCTCCCCCAGCCGGGCTTGCAGCGTGGCCTGAAGCTTTTCATCCACCGTCTGGCGCATTTCGTCCAGTTTGGCGGCGTTGCTTTGCTGCAGCTGCGACAGTTGGGTCTCCATGGTGCCGCGCATCTCGGTCAGGCGGCGGGCGTTGGCCTCAGACAGGGCGTTGACTTGCTGGGCCAGGCTGTCGGTCAGGCTTTTTTGCAGCAAGGCCAGTTGCTGGGCCAGCGCGTCAATTTGTTGGTTTTGGGTGCGGGTGGCTTCGGCGCTTTGCTGCAGCAGCGATTGCTGGAACAGCGTGAGCGTTTGCATGGACTCTTGTCGGCCTTGCACACCCGACTGACTGATCTCGGTGCGCAGCTCGCGCTCGAGTCGCTCGGTCTGGGCTTGCAAGGCGGCAAACTGCTGTTGCAGCCAGGCCGCTTGCTCGGCCAACTTGTCTTCTTGAGCCTGCGGGGCAGCTTTGGCGCGAAACAACAGGACCAAAAGCCCGAGCAGGTTCAACACACCCAGCGCCAGCCACACCCATTCACTCATAGGGCCTTGCCTGGCACAGTGTTCAGCGGCGTGAGGGCTTGGCCTCGGGTCAAGTAAGCCACCAGGTTGTCGGCTGCGAGCTGCGCCATGGCCTTGCGGGTCTTGACCGTGCTGCTGGCGATGTGGGGCGTGAGCACCACATTGGGAACTTTGAGCAAGTCGGGGTGAACAGACGGCTCACCCTCGAACACATCCAGACCTGCGGCGGCAATCTGGCCTGCGGCCAAGGCCTTGGCCAAGGCCGCGTCGTCCACGATGCCACCACGGGCAATGTTGACCAAGGTGGCTGTGGGCTTCATTTGCGCCAGTTCGGCCGCGCCGATGGTGTGGTGCGACTCGGCGCTGTAGGGCACAACCAGCATGACGTGGTCTGCTGTCTGAAGAAGCGCCTGCTTGGACACATAAGTGGCCTTGCACTCCGCTTCCAGCTCGGCACTCAGACGTGATCGGTTGTGATAGATGACCTGCATGCCAAAACCATGCGCGGCGCGACGGGCAATGCCTTGCCCAATGCGGCCCATGCCGATGATGCCGAGGGTGGAGCCGTGCACCTCGGCCCCGGCGAACATGTCGTAGCTCCACTTTTTCCACAAACCCGCACGCAAATAGTGCTCGCTCTCGGTCACGCGCCGCGCCGTGGCCATGAGCAGGGCAAAACCAAAGTCGGCGGTGGTTTCGGTCAGCACATCGGGCGTGTTGCTGGCCTGCACACCGGCAGCGGTCATGGCGGGCACGTCGAAGTTGTTGAAGCCCACGGCCATGTTGGCCACGATTTTGAGCTGGGGGTTGGCCTGCAACAGCGCGGCGTCGATGCGCTCGCTGCCTGTGGTGAGCGCCCCCACTTTGCCCTGCATGCGGCGGGTGAGTTCTGCGGCAGACCAGACCTCATCGGCCTGGTTGCTCTCGACTTCGAACACCTGCGCCAAAGACTGCAGGACCTCGGGGAAGATGGCACGGGCCACCAAAATGGAAGGTTTGGACATCACTTGAACCAAATGAAACTCATGACCACGAACAAAGGAATCAGCACAGCGCCCGACCACAGCATGTAACCAAAAAAGCTGGGCATCTTCACGCCACGGTCTTCGGCGATGGCTTTGACCATCAAATTGGGCGCATTGCCGATGTAGCTGTTGGCGCCCATGAAAACAGCACCGGCCGAGATGGCCGCCAAGGTCGGCGCCAGGGTGGTCATCAAGACCTGGGGGTCACCGCCAGCGGTGTTGAAAAACACCAAATAGGTCGGTGCATTGTCGAGGAATGAACTCAGGGCACCCGTGATCCAGAAATACATCATCACGTCCGGACTGCCATCGGGTTTGGTCACCGCTTGAACGACGGCGCCAAAGGGGCCGTTGACGCCCGCCTTGAGCATGGCAATCACCGGGATGATGGTCAAGAAAATGCCCGCGAACAACTTGGCCACTTCCGCCATGGGCCCCCAGCCAAACTGGTTGTCAGCGTGCACTTTCGCCGGTGTGATCTTGAGTGACACCCAGGTGATCACCACCAAACCCAGGTCACGCAACACGCCTGGCAAACCGACTTCGGTGCCGTAGATGTTGAACGACACAGGCGATTTCCAGAAACCGCTCATCAGCACCAAGCCCACCACCGCCGCCAACAGCCAGAAGTTGATGGCCCCGTCAAAACCAATGCCTCTGGAATCCGGTGTTGGGTCTTGTGGCAACAGCTCTTCCCGGCGGTGGTAGTACCAAGAGTCCAGGGCAAAAAAGATGGCCAGCAAGCTGCCCACCAAGAACAAGGTCTCAGGGAAGATGGTTTTGACGGTCCAGAAGAAATCCACACCCTTCAAAAAACCCAAAAACAAAGGCGGGTCGCCCAAAGGCGTCAAAGAGCCACCCGCATTGGAGACGATGAAGATGAAAAACACCACCACATGCGCCACATGTTTGCGGTTGTCGTTGGCGCGAATCAGCGGCCGGATCAGCAGCATGGACGCCCCCGTGGTGCCCATGAAACTGGCCAACACGGCGCCAATGGCCAAAATGGCCGTGTTCAGCCCAGGGCTGCCGTGCAAGTTGCCGCGGATGTAGATGCCACCAGAGACCGTGAACAAAGCGGTCAACAAAATGATGAAGGGGATGTACTCGGCAAACAGGGCGTGAACCGTGCTGACGCCCGCTGCTGCGGGGCCAAACACCATCGCAAAGGGCAGCAAGAAAGCCAAGCCCCATGCAGCAGCCACTTTGCCGTAATGGTGATGCCAAAAGTGGGGCAACAACAAAGGCATCAAAGCAATCGACAGCAAGATGCCCGCAAAAGGCACGCCCCACACTGCCGACAGCTGCGCCCCATCCAAATCAGCGGCAAACGCCCCGCCGGACAACAAGCACAGTGGAATCACCAACCACGCGGTCCACCGCATACCCCATCGCATCATGGTACAAATCTCCAATAGAAAAACGGTGCCGTATGTTAACGGCCCCGGTACACCGTTCAGGTGGTGGGGTTGATCTCAAAAACCTGGCGCAAATAGGCCAGGTACTTTTCATCGTCGCACATGCCTTTGCCAGGCGAATCCGACAACTTGGCCACAGGCTGACCGTTACAACGGGTCATCTTGATGACAATTTGCAGCGGCTCATAGCCCAGGTCATTGGTCAGGTTGGTGCCCACGCCAAAAGCGAGCTGACACCGTCCCCGGAATTGTTCAAACAACTCAATGGTTTTGGGAATCGTCAAGCCATCGCTGTAAATCAGTGTCTTGGTTTTCGGGTCCACCCGGTTGTGCTGGTAGTGCGCGATCATGCGCTCCCCCCAGCTGAAGGGGTCACCACTGTCGTGGCGGGCACCATCGAACAATTTGCAGAAATACAGGTCAAAGTCGCGCAAAAAGGCATTGAAACCGTACACATCGCTCAAGGCGATGCCCAGGTCGCCCCGGTACTCTTTGGCCCACGACTCGAAGGCAAAAATTTGGCTGTCCCGCAAGCGCGGTCCCAAAGCTTGGCAGGCCTGCAGGTACTCGTGCGCCATGGTGCCCAGCGGGGTCAGTCCCAACAAATAGGCGTAATACACGTTGCTGGTGCCCGCAAACTGGCCACTGGGGCCTGTGCCCAAACGCGCGGACAACACGCGCAGCACTTCTTCGTGCCAAGCCCGGGAGAAACGCCTTCGGGTGCCGTAATCGGCGATCTTGAGGGTTTCAAGTCCTGGCGCTTTGAGCTGGGCAATTTTGGTGTCGAGCCGATGGCGGCCTTCCATCAGGTCGGGCACTTTTTGGGTGTTGCGAAAGTACACCTCGTTGACGATGGCCAGGAGCGGGATTTCAAAAAGAATCGTGTGCAGCCAAGGCCCCTGGATGTGGATGTCGATTTCACCAGAGGGCAACGCAGCGACCTGGATGCATTTTTCATTGAGCTTGAAAAGCCCCAAGAAATCCACAAAATCACTTTTGATGAACCGCAGTGAGCGCAGGTACTGCAGCTCGGTTTCCTTGAAACTCAAGGAACACAGAGACCGGATCTCTTGCCGAATCTCGTCGACAAAAGGTGCCAAAGGCACACCCGGGTTGCGGCACTTGAACTTGTAGTCCACCTGAGCGCCGGGAAATTGGTGCAGCACCACCTGCATCATGGTGAATTTGTACAGGTCGGTGTCAAGCAGACTGGTGATGATCATGGTGTGTTGTCTCAGGCGGCTGAGGCCGCTCGTTGTTGTCAGGCAGTGTAAGGGATGCCCACACCACACATCCGGGTCCGTCAAGTGTCAAGCTGCCCCAGCCATGCGCCCACTGGTCAAGACCAAAACCCGCTGCGCATGCTGGGCCAGGATGTTGTTTTGTTCGGCCACCAACATGGCGACGCCTTCACGCGCCAGTTGCAGCAAAGCGTCGCGCATGGCCGCCACGAGCACCGGTGAAATGCCCTCACACGGTTCGTCCAGCAGCAGCAGGCGGGGGCCGGTCATGAGGGTGCGGGCCAGCGCCAGCATTTGCTGCTCGCCACCGCTCATTTGGCTGGCCGGGCGGTGCAGCATGGTTTTCAGCTGCGGAAACAAGGCCATCACGCGCTCAAAACGCTGCGCGCTTGTGCTCAAGCCACTTGAGGCAGAAGCCGGTCGGGCGACCAGCCACAGGTTTTCTTGGACCGACAAAGCGGTGAACAAACGACGGTCTTCGGCCACAAAACCCAATCCCGCTTTGGCGCGGCGGTGGGCAGCCCAGGTGTTGAGAGGTTCGCCTTGCCAATGAATTTGGCCTTGCGCCCGGGGGCCGATGCCGATCAAACTTTGCAGCAAGGTGGATTTGCCAGCGCCGTTCAGCCCTTGGAGGACAACCAGTTCGCCCTCGCCCACCGACAAACTCACGTCGAACAAAGCTTGGGCTTGGCCATACCAGGCGTTCAGGCCTTCAACGGACAGCATCGATCAAGCCTTTCATGTCGAAGTCGAGCCCCAGGTAACGCTCGCGCACCTGCGGGTCTTGTGCCACCACCTCGGGCAGGCCGTCGGCCACCAAGCGGCCTTGCATCAGCACCAGCACCCGGTCGGCCACGCCAAACACGGCGTCCATGTTGTGCTCGGTGTAGAGCACCGTCACGCCTTGCATCGCCACTTGGCGCACCAGCGCCATCATGTCGGCCCGCTCGGCGAGCGCCAGCCCGGCAGCAGGTTCGTCCAGCAGCAGCAAAGACGGCGGCGTCTGAGTGCCTTGCTGGACAACCGGCACAGCGTCGGGCAAGCCCGCCAGCGCCATGGCCAGCTCCAGCCGTTTTTTGGCGCCATAAGGCAGATCGGCCACGGTGTCGTGCGCCTGCGCTTGCAAACCCGCTTGCGCGGCCAGTTGCAGCGCCCGCCCGGGCTGGCGGCTGTCCAGGCGGTCCCACCAGGCCAGTCGTGCAGCGCCACGCAGCACCAGCTGGATGTTTTGCAAGACCGTGAGCGCCTCGAAGGTTTGCGCCACCTGAAAAGTGCGGGCCACGCCCAGGCGCTGGCGCTCGGCGGGCGTGCTGCCCAACAGCGACTGGCCCAGCCACATCACCTCACCCGCGCAGGGCACCTGCTGACCGGCCAGGCAGGCAAAGCAGGTCGACTTGCCTGCGCCATTGGGGCCGATCAGGGCGACGCATTGGCCTGAGGGCACACAGAAGTCCACACCGTCCAGCGCCCGCACGCCGCCAAAATGCTTGGCCAGACCGCTGACCTGCAAAACTGCTTGAAGGCTCATGCGCGGCTCCCTTTGTAAACAAAACGTGCCAACAGCATCTGTAACCCACCCAACACGCCACTTGGGGCCAGCACCATCACGAGCATGATGACCAGGCCCAAAACACCTCGCCAGTAATCGAGCCCCTGCCCCAGCTCAGCCCCGCCCCAGACCAAGAGCGCACTGCCCACCGCCGAGCCCCACAGCTGGTGCACCCCGCCCAGCAAGATGACCAACAAAGCGTCGACCGACATGGCCACCGAGGCCACTGAAGGAAACACGGCCCCTTTGAAAGCGGCCCACAAGCCCCCGGCCAATCCGGCCAAGGTGGCGCTGGCCACAAACACCTGATAGCGTAAGGCCTGCACCGGCAAACCGCTGGCCGCCGCCCGCAGCGGGGCATCACGCACTGCTTGCAAAGCCGCACCCCGACTCGATTGCGCCACACGGGCCATACCCGCCACAGCCAAGAGCATGAAGACGCCCAGCGCCGCGTCCCACAGCGCACGGGACTCAGGCGCAATCAAGCGCAAGCCAATCAAGCCGTTGTCGCCCCCCGTGAGGCCCACCCACTGGGTGGCCCCGGCCCAAATCATTTGCGCCAGCGCCAGCGACAGCATGGCCAAGTACACCCCGCTGCTGCGCACCACCAAAGCCCCAAACGCCACAGCCACGGCCAGCGCCAGCGCCATGCCCGCAGCCAAAGCCGCTGGCAAACCCGCACCCCAGTGCAGGTGCGACAGTGCCGCCCCATAAGCACCCAACGCAAAAAACGCCGCATGGCCGAAGCTGACCAAGCCACCCAAAGCCATCATCCACTGCAAGCTCAGGCCAAAGAGCATCATCACCATCACGTCTTCGGCCAGGCTGCGGCCGTAATCGCCCTGTCCCCAGGCGATCAGCGTCAAGCCCACAAAGACCGATGCAAACAGCGCCCGCCCCCAGACGGCCACTGGCCAGAGCGCAAAGACCGGCACGCTTTCGCGTTGCTCGGCATGCCCATCCGTCCCGGCCAAGCCCTGAGGCCGCCAGACCAGCACCACAGCCATGGTCAAAAAAACCAGCACCAAAGTCGCTTGCGGGAAAAAGCTCAAGCCCAAAGCGTGGATCACCCCAATCAGCATGGCCGCCACAAAAGCGCCGCCAATGCTGCCCAGCCCGCCTGTGACCACCACCACAAAGGTCTCGACCACCACGTTCACATCCATTTGCAAGTGCGCGGGCTCACGCGGCAATTGCAATGCCCCGGCCAAGCCCGCTAAGCCGCAGCCCAACATGACCACCCCGAGCATGAGGGGCGCAGGATTCACACCCAGCGCATCCAGCATTTCGCGGTCTTGGGTGGCCGCTTTCACGCGCTGGCCCCACAGCGTTCGTGTGAGCAAGAGGTGCAGGCCCAGCCAGACCAGCGGGCCCAGCGCCAAGGTGAACAACTGCCAAGTGGGGAAATAAGATTCACCCAGCTCGATCGCCCCCTTGAGGCCCGGAAAACGCGGCGCGAACACTTCTTCAGGGCCAAAAAACCAGCGCATCGCGTCGTGCAGGGCCAGCGTCAGGCCAAAGGTGGCCACCAATTGGTAGAGCTGAGGCGCGTGGCGCATGCGCTCAAGCAGCAAGACTTCGGTCAACGCGCCCAGCAAAGCGGCCACACACGCGCCCATCACAATCACCGCACCATAGCCCCAGGCGGTGGCCGCCATCTCCGGCCACCAGTTCGTCAGCGCATGCGCCGACCACAAAGCGCCCAACATGAAAAAGCTGCCGTGCGCAAAATTAACGATCCGGGTCACGCCAAAAATCAGCGTCAGCCCAGAGGCCATCAAAAACAAGGTGGTGGCGTGGCTCAGACCATTGAGCAGCTGCAGCGCCAGTGCTTCGAATCCCAAACCAGGCCCTTGTCGTGCGTAAAGTGTCAATCCACCCAGTGGGTGAAGTCTTGAGCCGGCACGCGTGTGGTCTGAAAGGTATTGACCAAGGCCGACTCATCGGCATAGCCCAGCGACATGCCGCAGACCACCATTTCGTTCTCACCTGCACCGACCAGCGGCAAGATGATTTTGGAAAAGCCATTCCAAGCCGCTTGCGGGCAGGTGTGCAGACCGCGCGAACGAGCCGCCACCATGATGCTTTGCAAAAACATGCCGTAGTCCAACAAACTGCCCCGGCCCATCACTTTGTCAATGGTGAAAATCAAACCCACGGGCGCGTCAAAAAAACGGAAGTTCTTTTGGTGCTGGGCGTGCATCAAGGCCTTGTCGCCCTTGCCGATGCCCAGCACACCATACAAACCGAAACCGCATTCACGGCGGCGGTCGATGTAAGGGCTGACCCATTTTTCGGGGTAATAGTCGTAGGCCTCTGCGTATTCAGAAGCCAGCGCCGGATTGGCGCTGATGGCGTCGTGCGCCGCGCAGGTCTGGGACACCAGTTCGTCGCGCTTGTTGCCTTGCAGCACATACACCTTCCATGGTTGGGTGTTGGTGCCGCTGGGCGAGCGTGCCGCAACGCTCAGCACTTCTTGCAAAACGCTGCGCTCCACCGCTTGGGGCAAATAGGCACGGGCCGAAAAGCGGCTCAGAATGGCCGCGTCCACGCTCGAGGGGTCGTTCACGCGGGTGCTGACCTGGGGTCCAAGGTCCAAAATACTCATGTCAATGTCTCCAAAAATGCTTTGAGAGCGGCCGGCAGGGGCACGGGACGGCGGGTCGCACGGTCCACATACACATGCACAAAGTGGCCCCGCGCGGCGCTCAGGTCTTCGCCTTGGGCGAACAGGCCCACCTCGTAGCGCACGCTGGACGTGCCCAACTTGGCCACGCGGATGCCTGCGTCGATGGTTTGCGGAAAAGCCAGCGGAGCGAAGTAAAAACACTGGGTTTCCACCACCAAGCCAATGGTGCTGCCCGCGTGGATGTCGAGCACGCCTTGCTCAATCAGTGTGGCGTTCACCGCTGTATCGAACCAACTGTAATACACCACGTTGTTCACATGGCCATACACATCGTTGTCCATCCAGCGCGTGCTGATGGCACGAAACGCCTTGAAATTGCACCGGGCCAACGGCAGTGCTTTGTCTGAGGGGGTGGCGGGAGTGCTCATGGCCCGAGATTGTGCCAGCGTTGCCAGTAAGACAGGGCCACGGCCCACGTCTGCATTTGAACCTGCACAGTGGTCTCGATGTCATGACCATACCCCCCTCCCATGCACAAGGCCACGGGAAGCCTGCGCTGCCAGGCCCAATCGAGCACCACGCGGTCTCGCGCTTGCATGCCGTCCAGGGTGAGCTTGAGGCGGCCGAGTCGGTCCCCCTCGTGCGGGTCAGCGCCAGCCAAATAAATCACCAGATCCGGATCGAAACGGTCTTGCAGCGTTTGCAAAGACTGGTGCAGTGCGGCTAAATATGGCTCATCGGTGCAGCCATCGGGCAATCCCACATCCAAATCACTGTCTTCTTTGCGAAAAGGGAAATTTTTTTCACCATGCAGTGACAGCGTGAAAACGCTCGGGTCGTTGGCAAAAACATGGGCCGTCCCGTTGCCCTGGTGCACATCCAAATCGATCACGGCCACTTGCAAGGTTTTGCGTTGGTGTCGCCAGGCCTCGGCTTGCATCAGGCGAGCGGTCACGGCGATGTCGTTGAACACGCAAAAGCCGCCCCCCTTGTGCGAATAAGCGTGGTGCGTGCCGCCTGCGAGGTTGCCTGCAAGGCCTTGGGCCATGGCATCGCGGGCGGCGGCCACCGTCGCGCCCACCGAGCGGCGCGCGCGCTCGGCCATGGCCAAGCTCCAAGGGAAACCGATCTCACGCTGCACGGTTGCCTCCAAGGTCCCCTTGGCAACGCCCTGGATGTAGGCCGGCGTGTGAACCAAAGCCAACTCACCATCGCTGGCCGCCGGTGCTTCACACATGACCACACCCGGGATCTCTTGCGTCAAGCGGTCGCGCAAGCGGCTGTACTTGCGCATCGGAAAGCGGTGGCCCTCGGGCAAAGGCAAAACAAAGTGATCAGCGTAATAAGCGTGCATTCTGAAGGGGGCGTGGCTTGATCCAGCGCAGGGTGATTCTAGAAAACCCTCTCTAAACTGAGCTGAGAGCAGGACCATCCCCTTGCAATACCCCGCGGACACCCTAAAATTCAAACCATGCTGCACTGCAACAAAGTTGTACGGCTCCGGCCAGTTTCGGCGCAGTCTCTTTGAAACCAAACTTTTATCTGGAGATTCTCATGATGACCGCTGAACAAATCGTCGCTTCGCACAAAGCCAATGTCGAAACCCTGTTTGGCCTGACCGCCAAGGCATTCGAAGGCATGGAAAAACTGGTTGAACTGAACCTGAGCGCCGCCAAGGCCGCTTTGGACGAGTCCGCCAGCAACACCCAATCGGCCCTGAGCGTCAAAGACGCCCAAGAATTGGTCGCCATGCAAGCCAACCTGTTCCAGCCCTTGGCTGAAAAAACCGCTGCTTACAGCCGTCACCTCTACGACATCGCCTCCGGCACCAGCAACGAATTCACCAAAGCCTTCGAATCCCAGGCTGCTGCTGCCCAAAAGCAGTTCGCCACCTTGGTGGACAGCGCTGCCCAAAACGCTCCTGCTGGCTCCGAGCAGGCTGTGGCCGTGATGAAGGGTGCGGTCACCGCAGCCACCACCGCTTTCGAATCGGTGCAAAAAGCCGTCAAGCAAGCCACCGACTTGGCCGAGTCCAACCTCGCTTCGGTGACCCAGTCTGCGGCCCCCAAAGCGGCCAAAAAGAAGTGATTATTTCTGATCCGTCCGCGCACGCGTGCCGCACGGATCTCAAGACAAGTTGTCTCCTCGGATCCTTTTGAATTTCATCAGGGAAACAAGGATCCCTTCAAGGGCTGATCGCCAGATCAGCCCTTTTTTTATGGCGGGAGAAGCTGCTCAACGCCCCTCTTCAAACTGCGCCAGACGAACCTTCAATGCGGGCAGCGCTGCCCGCATGGCCTGCCGTCCGGCCTCCATCGATCGCATACGGGCACTGAAGTCAGCACTTTTCACGCCAGTCAATGCAGGGCGAACCACAAAATCGGCTTCCTTCAGGGCCAGGGTGTTGATGGATTTGCCCATGATCGTGAAGGTCTGCATCAGAATTTGAAACGCATCCGATGAAGGATTGCCCTCCGGATCACTGGAGATATCCACCGCCACCACAAAATTGGCGCCCATGTCACGGGTTTGGCGCACAGGCACAGGCGCCACCAAGCCACCATCCACATATTCGCGCTCCCCAATGCGCACCGGTTGGAACACCGCCGGCACGGCACTGGATGCACGCACCGCCATGCCGGTGTTGCCACGCCTGAAAGTGATCGCCTCGCCGCTTTTCAGGTCTGTGGCCACAATGCCCAAGGGTATTTTCATTTGCTCCAGATTGCGGCCACCGACTTGCGCATTCACATAGCGTGCCAATGCCTCGCCGCGCAAGGCACCCCGGTTCAGGATCGGCAGCATCCAGTCGGTGATATCGGCCTCTTGCATGCTTTCTGCCAAACGGGCCAATTCACCCGAACTTTTGCCACTGGCATACAAAGCCGCCACCAAGCTCCCGGCGGATGTGCCCGCCACGTGTGTCGGGCGCAATCCGGCTTCCTCCAACACCTCGATCACCCCGAGGTGGGCAAATCCTCTGGCCGCCCCCCCCCCTAATGCCAAACCCAGCTTCAGCTCACGGCGCTCGCTGGTTGATGGGGTTTGCACAGACTCGAGTTTTGGTGGCGTCGGGGCCAAACTGCTGCATCCAGACAAAACAAGGGCCATGCACAGGCCGATTTCTAAGCGCCTCCAGCGGGGCACGTGAAACGAGCGACAAAAAAACACCAACTTTTCCAACATCTTATTGAGAATAATTCTCATTTGGATTAAACTCCCATCAACGTAACAAGGCATGAACATGACTCTCCACAAAACATTTCTCAGCTTGGCCTGCTCATTGGCTGCCGTGAGCACTTGGGCGCAAGACAAGACACTGAACATCTATTCGGCACGCCATTACCCCACCGATGAAGTCATGTACAGCGATTTCACCAAAGCCACCGGCATCAAAATCAACCGGGTGGATGCCGACGATGCCGGTATTCTCGCCCGTCTCAAAGCAGAAGGCTCAGCCTCCCCGGCCGACGTGATTTTGCTGGTGGATGCCGCCCGCCTGTGGCGCGCTGAAGTCGATGGCCTGTTTTTGCCCATCAAGTCGGCCAAACTCGAAGAAGCCATCCCCGCCAACTTGCGCGCCAAAGCGGCCGACAACGGGGGCACCGCTTGGTTTGGCCTGTCCACCCGGGCGCGAGTGATCGTGTACGACAAGCTCAAGTTCAGCCAAACCGATGTGGACAGCTACGAAAAGCTGGCCCATGCCAAGTTCAAGGGCAGTCTTTGCATCCGCAGCGGATCGCACCCCTACAACCTGAGCCTGTTTGGCGCCATGACCGAGCACCTGGGCCCACAAAAGACCGAAGCCTGGCTCAAAGGCTTGGTGGACAACATGGCCCGCAGCCCCAAAGGCGGTGACACCGACCAGATCAAAGGGGTGGCCTCAGGCGAGTGCGGCGTGGCCGTCACCAACACCTATTACCTGGCCCGCATGATGCGGTCAAGCAACCCGGCCGACAAAGCTGTCACCGAAAAAATCGGCGTGGTCTTTCCCAACCAAAGCAGCTGGGGCACGCATGTGAACGTGGCCGGTGGCGCTGTCGCCCGCCATGCCAAAAACACCGACAACGCGGTGAAGTTCTTGGAGTACCTGGCCAGCCCAGCTGCGCAAAACCACTTTGCCAATGGCAACAACGAGTGGCCTGCGGCCAAAGGCGTGAGCTTTGACAACCCGGCTCTGAAATCGATGACGGGCGGCAGTTTCAAAAGCGAGCTGATCCCCATCAGCGCCGTGGGCATGAATCAGATCAAGGTGCAGCAGATGCTGGACCGCGTGGGATTCAAGTAAAGCCGGGCAACACCCATCAGCCTGCCTGATTTCAGTCCTATGAAATCAGGCCACCCGAATTAAGCAGCCAGCCATTCACACCGAGCGCAGCTCGGGCGGTGATAGCCAGCCATTGAACTCAGCGGCAAACCCGGTTTTGCCATTTTCCCTCTCTCAATGACTCGCATCACCATGACTCAAAGATACAAATCCGCCCAAAACACGCAGCCCTCACCCAAATTGTTGCCCCTGGCGGCCATGATGCTGGCCGGCTCTCTCACGGGCATGCCATACGCCATGGCGCAAGACAACAAGCCAGAAGAAAAAACGCTCAAAGCGGTGACGGTGAAAGACAAAGCTGAAGTCGACATGGCTGAAGGCAAAAACAGCGTACGCGCCACCGAGACACGCATAGGCAAAGGCCAACAGGCGCTGCGCGACATCCCGCAATCGGTCACCGTAGTCACTGAAAAATTGATCGACGACCGCAACCTTGACACGATGAAAGACGCCTTGAAGAACACCGCAGGCGTAAGCTTTCAAGCGGCCGAGGGCCAGGAAGAGGACATTCGCCTGCGTGGCTTCTCGCTTCAGCAAGCGGGCGACATCTTCATTGACGGCATGCGTGACCCGGCCTTCTACGAGCGTGACACCTTCAACTTGGATCGACTGGAAGTGCTTCGCGGCTCAGCCTCCATGTTGTTTGGTCGTGGTTCCACAGGCGGTGCGGTCAACCAAGTCAGCAAAACGCCGCGTCTGATGGACGAAAACCAGGTCGACCTGACCTTGGGCTCACACAACCACAAACGTCTGGTGGGGGACTTCAACAAGCAAACCGGCGAAAGCGCTGCGCTTCGCCTGAATGTCATGAAGACCCACGCCGACAACGATGGCAAAGGCAACAGCCTGGACAAAGAAGGCCTTGCAGGCAGCTACCGCTGGGGCATTGGCGAGCGTGACGAGTTTCAGGTGGGTCTGTTCCACCTGAACAACCACAACGGCCTGAACTATGGCCTGCCTTGGGCCAAGCCCTCTGCGACTGCCAGCGCCAGCGAACGCACCGTGCTGCCCTTTGACCCCAAAACCTATCTGGGCATGGACAGCGACTACAAGGGTGGTAAGGCTTCGCAACTGACCGCTTCGCATGTGCACCGCTTTGATCAGGATACCGAGTTGCGCACCCAGATCAGAAAAGGTCAATATGAGCGAGACCAACGTGCCAGTGCGATCCGCTTTACCGGCGGCTCTACCTCAGGCAGCAGCGCACGCGACCTCTTGAACAACATCAACGGCAACACCCAGTTCAGCCGCGGGACCAACAACAAGATTGAAGATCTTGACAGTCTGACCATACAGTCAGACTTCAGCACCAAGTTCCAGGCTGTAGGCTTCAAACACGAGCTGATCACCGGAGCCGACCTCACGCAGGAAAAGAAAAACTTCTACAGCATCAACCCCGGTGTCACCGGCAGCGCCGGCACCGCATTCTGGAACACCACGGGTGTAGGCAACAAGTCCAGCATCGATGGCAATGGCACCCTGGTCTCAGGCACCAACAGCGTCAACGAAGGACTCCGCCAGAACATTCTCACCAGCGACTACGAAGCAACAAGCTGGGGCGTCTACGCGCAGGACATGCTGGCCGTGACCGACAAGGTCAAACTCATCGGTGGCTTGCGCTACGACAAACTGGACGCCAAATACAACAGCTTCGGCTACAGCTACAGCGGCTCCGGCGGCTACTCCGGCATATCAGCCAACGGCAGCAACAGTGCTTACAACATGGACGTGGGCGTCTGGAGCCAACGCGTGGGTGCTCTTTACCAACCCAACGAGCTGCAATCTTTCCACATCTCCTACGGCACCTCGTTCAACACCTCTGGGGACACCTACCGCCTGAGCAGCACCAACGAGAACCTGGATCCGGAAAAGTCTGTCAACTTTGAAATCGGTGCCAAGCTGGACTCGGCGGACAAGCGATTCACTACCCGTTTGGCCCTGTTCCGATCCACCAAGCTCAATGAGCGCAACCGCGACGCCGACGACGCCAGCCTCGTGCTGCTTTCCGGCAAGCGTCATGCCACAGGCATTGAAGTGGATCTGGCTGGCCGCATCACCCCGAAATGGGAGATGTTCGCCTCCTACACCTGGATTCCGGATGCCAAAGTGGATGCAGCAGGGACCCGAGTTGAAGGAGGAACACTGGTCAGCAACAACGAAGCTGGCGAATTGCCGGGTGCACGTCCTGCAGTCACACCCCAATACAGCGGCACTGTATGGACCACATACCAACTCAACAGCCAATGGCGTGTGGGCGGCGGACTGACATTCCGTGGTGAACAAAAACCTTTGCTGTCTCAGATCGTGGTCCCTGCCCACACCGTGGGTGATCTGATGGTCGAGTACACCCACAGCGATGCCCTGAGCGTCAAGGCCAACCTTTCAAACGTGACCAACAAACTGTACGCAGACGAGTTGTACCGACAACACTATGTACCGGGCGCAGGCCGACTGCTGCAGGTCACTGCTTCCTACAAATTCTGAGTCACATGATGATCCGCACTCTGCCCGCCCTGTTGAATCCAGACACCGTGCGCCAGGCACGGCAATGGCTGCTTGATCTGCCGGAAAATGAATGGGCAGACGGGCGCGCGAGTGCAGGATCACAGTCAGCCCAGGTCAAAAACAATCTCCAACTGAGCCATGACCACGCTGTAGCCATGAAAATCCGACAGCTCGTTCTCTCGGGGCTCGATGCTTCTGCGACGTTCTTTTCTGCGGCATTGCCTTTGCGGGTATCCACACCCCGCATCAACCGTTACACCCCGGAGCACCCACATTACGGTCTGCACATCGACAACGCCATTCAAGTTCGCGTCGATGGCACCAAAGTGCGCACCGACCTTTCGTGCACCGTCTTTTTGAACGACCCCGATGACTACGAAGGCGGCGAGCTGAGCGTGCAGGACCAAGAGGCCATCCACCGCATGAAGCTGCCAGCAGGGCATGCCGTGCTGTACCCCGGCAACACCTTGCACGAAGTCACCCCCGTCACACGCGGGCAAAGGCTGGCGTGCTTTTTCTGGATCGAAAGCATGGTGCGCAGTGACGAACAACGGCGCATCCTGTTCGATCTGGACATGAACCTGCTCCAGCTGCGCGAGCAACACGGGGAAACGCCCGAGACCACGGCTTTGACCGGGGTCTATCACCAGCTGCTGCGCCAGTGGGCCAACACCTGATCTGCCCTTTGAACACGCACACACCATGACCCAGCCCATCGTCAACCTACAAGACCACGAACACGCCGCACAAGCGGCGCTGGGCGAGGCGGCTTGGGCCTATTTCAGCGGTGGTGCAGCAGACGAAATCACACTGCGCCACAACGTGGCCGCTTGGGAAAACCTGCACTTGTCGCCCCGCGTGTTGCAAGACCTGCGCGGCGGCCACACGCGCTGCCGCTTGCTGGGCCGCGACTGGCCCATGCCGCTGCTGGTGGCCCCCATGGCGTACCAGCGCTGGGCCCACCCCGAGGGCGAGTCAGGCATGGTTTTGGCCGCCGCTGCGCAAGGCTGCGGCATGGTGCTGTCACACCAAACCAGCACGCCTTTGCACGACGTGGGGGCACTGGTGGCTTCAGACGCCGAACGTGGTCCCTTGTGGTTTCAGCTCTACTGGCTGGCTGACCGGGGTGCCCTGCGCGAATTGTTGGCACACATCGAAACGGTGGGCTTTGAAGCCCTGGTGCTCACGGTGGACGCCCCGGTACACGGTGTGCGAGACCGCGAACGCCGACACGGCATGCCTTTGCCCGAAGGCGTGAAGGCGGTGCATTGGCCGACCTCCGACCCCCAAAACAAACCCCGCACAGGCCTGTGCGGGGGCTTGGCCGATGCCGCGCCCACCTGGGCCGATGTGCAGTGGCTGATTGGCCAGACACGACTGCCCGTGCTGCTCAAGGGCGTCACCCACCCGCAAGACGCAGTGCAAGCGGTAAAACTGGGCGCAGCGGGCCTGATCGTCAGCAACCACGGTGGCCGCGTGCTGGACACCCTGCCCGCCACGGCCGAGTTGCTGCCGCGCATCGTTCAAGCCGTTCGCCATCAACACCCGCAAGCGCTGGTGCTGGTCGATGGCGGCATTCGGCGCGGCACCGACTTGTTCAAGGCGCTGGCGCTGGGGGCCGATGCGGCCTTGATCGGCCGCCCCGCCCTGTATGGCCTGGCCCATGCGGGCGCACGCGGCGCGGCGCATGTGCTGCGCCTGCTGCGCGATGAATTCGAAGCCACCATGGCCCTGACGGGTTGCGCCCACATCCAAGACATTGGCATCGACCGCTTGTGGTCTCCAGAGCCGGTTTATGTCGCTTGATTTCCTTTAAGCCCCCTTTATGCAAGCAGCCCATTTTGAAGATCCGATGCGTCAGCCTTACCGCATCCACAAAAGCCGCACCTGGCGCGTGACCGGTACGGTGATGCTGGGCCACGTGGGTGTGGCGTGGTTGGTCAGCAGCGGTTTTTTGACCCGCGTGGTCCCACCAAGCGAGCCCGACACCGTGATCATGGCCAGCGTGGTCATGGATGCCCCCGCACCCCACGTACCAACCGCTCCCAAATCGGAGCCGGCAAGACCCCCAATCCAACCCCAAACCAAACCAGAATCCAAGCCACAGCCACAGCCACAGCCACAGCCACAGCCACAGCCACAGCCACAGCCTCAGCCTCAGCCTCAGCCTCAGCCTCAGCCTCAGGCCAAGCCCGTCAACACGCAGGTGCAACCCGCGCCTGTGCTGTCACCCACGGCCCCCAGCATTGCTGCGCCCATCGTGTCAAACGCGGCACCTGCACTGACACCTGCTGCACCCGCCACGCCTGCCGCAACGCCGGCAGGCAACCAGCGCCCTGCCGGCAACGCTACAGCAATAGCCGTGGTGCTGCCGTCCACCAGCGCCGACTACCTGAACAACCCTGCCCCACCCTACCCGCGACAGAGCAAACGCTTGGGCGAAGAGGGCACGGTGGTCGTTCGTGTATTGATCACCACTGAGGGCCACGCCGAAAAATCCGAAATCCGAACCTCCAGCGGCTACGCCCGCCTGGACGACACGGCCTTAACGACCGTCAAAGCTTGGCGCTTTGTGCCCGGCCAACGCAACGGCCTGCCCGAGGCCATGTGGTTCAACGTGCCTATCCGTTTTGTGCTGGACTGATCTCCACCCCGTCCGAGCCGACCCTCACCCAGTTTTTCCATCCCATTCACAGGAGTTTTTCTCATGCCCGAATCATTTGGCCTCGCCCACATCTGGACCCAAGGTGACGCGGTCACCCGCCTGATCCTCATCGCCCTGATCGGCATGTCGGTGCTCAGCTGGGTGGTCATCGTGCTCAAGGCGCTGGACGTCTGGAAGCACAAACAAAGCGCCTTGGGCAGCGAGCAGTTTTGGCACACCACCAGCCTGGCCGAAGGCTTGGCCGTGCTCAGCCACCGCTCGGACAACATGTTCTATACCCTGGCTCAAGTGGGGCAAGAGGCCACTGAACACCACCAGGCGGCGCAAAAACAACTGCACGACCGCCTGGACATCAGCGACTGGGTCACACGCAGCTTGCGCAACTGCATTGACGACCACACCAGCCGGCTGCAAAACGGCCTGGCCATCCTGGCGTCCATTGGTTCTACCGCGCCATTTGTGGGCTTGTTTGGCACAGTCTGGGGCATTTACCACGCGCTGGTGGCCATTGGTGCCAACGGCAATGCCAGCATCGACGCCATTGCAGGACCGATCGGCGAGACGCTCATCATGACCGCGCTGGGCCTGTCCGTGGCCATTCCCGCCGTGCTGGGCTACAACGCCTTGGTGCGCGGCAACAAATTCATCATTGCCCGCATGAACCGCTTTGCGCACGACCTGCACGCCTACTATGTGACCGGCACCCGCGTCACCCACAGCGGAGTCCAACATGTCCTTTGAAGCCAGCGAAGAACAAGATGAGGTGATGAGCGAGATCAACATGACGCCCTTGGTGGACATCATGTTGGTTCTGCTGATCATCTTCATGATCACCATCCCGGTGGTGCAACATGCCGTCAAGGTCGAGCTGCCGCGCGCCAGCAGCAGCCGCGACAAAACGCCCCCCGAGAACCTGCAATTGGCCGTGGATGCACAAGGCCAGTTCTTTCTGGGCAAACAGGCCATTGCAGCGGACGCGCTGGAAGACGCGCTGCGGCAACAGGCCAGTAAAGAACCACAACCCCAGCTGTACATCCGGGGAGACAAAAAAGCGCCTTATGAATTCGTGGCCGATGCCATGACGTCCGCCCAACGCGCCGGACTGGTCAAGATCGGTTTTGTCACCGAAGGCAAACGACCATGAGCCACAGCGATGACGGCCAAACCAACACGGGCCCAAGGGTGCAGCCCGTGCCAATTCAGGGCAGCAGCGCCCCAGCAGGCCTGCGAATTGTGGACAGCAGTGATCTGCTGGCGGGCCATTCGTCGCTGCTCATCCGGCATTTGGGCGAGGTCTACCGATTGCAAACCACCCGGCAGGGGAAATTGATCTTGACCAAATAAGCGGCCACAAAAAAACCGGACACCAGGTCCGGTTTTTTCATGCCTGCGCTGGCGCGCTCAAGAGCGAATCAGGTGGTCAAAGGCGCTGAGTGCGGCCTTGGCACCCTCGCCTGCGGCGATCACGATCTGCTTGTAAGGCACCGTGGTGCAGTCACCCGCCGCGAACACGCCCGGCACATTCGTGTGGCCCTTGGCATCCACCACGATCTCGCCAAATTTAGAGAGCTCCACTGTGCCTTTCAAGAACTCGGTGTTGGGCACCAGTCCGATTTGCACAAACACACCGGCCAATTCGACATGGTGCTCGGTGCCGGTGGCTCGGTCTTTGTAGCGTATGCCGTTCACTTTGCTGCCGTCGCCGGTGATTTCCGTCGTCTGGGCGTTGGTATGCACCGTGACGTTGGGCAGGCTGTGGAGCTTGTTCACGAGCACCGCGTCGGCCTTGAGTTGCTCGGCAAACTCGATCACGGTGACGTGTTCCACGATACCGGCCAAATCAATGGCGGCTTCGATGCCGGAGTTGCCGCCGCCGATGACCGCCGTGCGCTTGCCCTTGAACAAGGGGCCGTCGCAATGCGGGCAATAAGCCACACCCTTGTTTTTGTACTCGGCTTCGCCGGGCACATTCACATTGCGCCAGCGGGCACCGGTCGACAAAATCACCGTTTTGGCCTTGAGCGTCGCGCCGTTTTCCATCTGAATGTGCACCAAGCCGTCAGCCCCTGCGGGCGTCAGTTTGTCGGCCCGTTGCAGGTTCATGATGTCGACGCCGTATTGACGAACCTGGGCTTCGAGCGCTGCGGCAAATTTGGGGCCGTCGGTCTCCAGCACCGAAATGTAGTTTTCGATGGCCATGGTGTCGTTGGTCTGACCGCCAAAGCGCTCAGCCGCCACCCCCACACGGATGCCCTTGCGGGCGGCGTACACAGCAGCGGCAGCACCTGCGGGACCTCCGCCGACGATGAGGACTTCATACGGGTCTTTGGCGTCGAGCTTGGCGGCGTCGCGGGTGGCGGCACCTGTGTCCAACTTGGCCACGATTTCTTCGACGCTCATGCGGCCCGAGCCGAACACTTGGCCATTCAAAAAGACCATGGGCACGGCCATGATCTGGCGCTCTTGCACTTCATTCTGGAACGCACCGCCTTCGATGACCACGGTTTTCACCTTGGGGTTGAAGATGGCCATGAGTGACAAGGCCTGCACCACATCGGGGCAGTTGTGGCAGCTCAGCGACATGTAGACCTCGAAGCTCAAGTCGGCGTCCAGGCCTTGGATGGCCTCGATCACTTCGGGCTCCACCTTGGGTGGGTGTCCGCCAGTCCAGAGGAGTGCCAGCACCAAAGACGTGAATTCGTGGCCGAGTGGCAGGCCCGCGAAGCGCACGCCTTGGCTTTCACCCTCACGCACCACTTCAAAAGACGGCTTGCGTTCGTCGTTGCCGGTGGTGTCCAGGCTCACTTTGTCGGACAAGCCCACAATGGTCTCGAGCAGCGCTTTCATCTCTATGCCCGTCTCGCTGTCGTCCAAAGAGGCGACCAAGCGGATGGGCTGGCGCAGCAAGGCCAAGTACTGTTGCAATTGGGCTTTGAGGGTGTCGTCGAGCATGGTGTTCTCCTGTTTCAGGCTGCAAAAAACTCAAGTCCTCGCTTGTGGCGGGACCCAAATAAAGGGTTTGGGGGAATCGTTGAGAACAGCGCACACCCGGCTTGTGACTTTGTTGCGCTGTGCTCAACGCCCTGCCAAGCAGGGCGATGACAACAAGATTTAGATCTTGCCGACCAGGTCGATGGAAGGTGCCAAAGTCTTGGCGCCTTCTTTCCACTTGGCTGGGCACACTTGGCCGGGGTTGGCGGCGGTGTACTGAGCAGCGGTCAGCTTGCGCAGGGTTTCCGACACATCACGGGCGATTTCGTTGGAGTGGATTTCCACAGTCTTGATCATCAACTCAGGGTTGATGATGAAGGTGCCGCGCAGTGCCAAGCCTTCTTCTTCGATGTGCACGCCAAAAGCGCGTGTCAGGGCGTGTGTGGGGTCACCGACCAATGGGAACTTGGCTTTGCCCACAGCCGGCGAAGTCTCGTGCCACACTTTGTGCGAGAAGTGGGTGTCGGTGGTGATGATGTAGACCTCGGCACCGGCTTTCTGGAAAGCTGCGTAGTTGTCTGCTGCGTCTTCGATTTCTGTAGGGCAGTTGAAGGTGAAAGCAGCGGGCATGAAGATGAACACGTTCCACTTGCCTTTGAGGCTGGCTTCAGTGACTTCGATGAACTTGCCGTTGTGGAAGGCTTGGGTTTTGAATGGCTGAACTTGCGTGTTGATCAGGGACATGGTGTTTCCTTGGGTTGGTTTAAAAAAACTATCGAATGAGAAAACTCATTGGTAGCAATCATAATACGGCCTAGGGTTTCTACTCATGAGTAGTTTCTATCAACCCCATAGGAAAAAGCTTTCAACTCAAGAGTGTCGTTTGAATCTCCCACTTCCCTGCGCCAAGCCCACGGCCAAAGCCAGCCAAGCCAATATCCACGCCGCGCCACCCCACGGCACCAGTGCTCGCAAGGTGTCCCAAGCCAACACATGTCGGGCGTAGAGGTTGAAGCTGAATAAAAACAAACCGGCCACCATGAGCCAGCCTGCAGCTTGCAGCCAACGCGACACCCCGCAAACCCGCAACGCCAGCCCCGTGAACAACAAGCCCAGCGAATGGAATTGCTGCTGACTCACAGCGGTTTGCACCGCGGTGGGCACGCCCCCGGCAAACACCGGCAAATGCGCAAAGGCGGCGCTGAACACCACACTGGTGCAGGCGCTGATCGCCCCCAGCACCAGAAACCACCGGGCCGACAGGGGCCAGGGTTCGGGCGAAGCCAAAGATGCGGGAGCAGGCGAAAGCTTGGACATGGGGACTGGGCGCAAAGCGAAAAATGGATTCCGAGCATTGGAGCATGACTTTATTTGGAAGGTTTGACTTTCATCAGAATCAGCGACTGAACATAGGCGCACAGTGAAGTGTCATCTCTTCAATTGGAGTTCCCCATGAAAATGCTCATCGATTTGTTTTCCACCGATTACGGCCTCATGAGTCTGGCGGTGATCGTGTTCATGCTGCTGATGGGTGCTTTCTTCTTGCGCATGTTCCTTCACAAAATGAACCACAACGAATGAGATCTCAGGCACAACAGGTCTCATTCATGCCCATGCCCATTCAACCCTTTTTCTGATGCCTATCGCTGCGCTCTGACACCCCCAGGAGGGCATAATTGACGTTGACGTAACGTCAACCACATTCAGGAGTGAAACATGGACATTCAAGGCAAAGTTTTCATCGTCACCGGTGGCGCATCGGGCTTGGGCGAAGGCACAGCCCGCATGCTGGCGGCCCACGGTGGCAAGGTCGTGATCGCCGACATGCAGGCTGAAAAAGGCGAAGCGATTGCCAAGGAACTGGGCGGCGCTTTTGTCAAATGCGACGTCAGCAACGAGGCCGACGGCCAAGCCGTGGTGGCCCAGGCGGTGTCCATGGGCCGGCTCTCGGGCCTCATCAACTGTGCAGGCATCGCGCCCGCCGAAAAAACCGTGGGTAAAAACGGCGCACACAGCCTGGCCGTTTACACCAAGACCATCATGGTCAACTTGGTGGGCACCTTCAACATGATCCGCCTGGCGTCCGAAGCCATGTGCAAAAACGAGCCCGAAGCCACCGGCGAGCGCGGCGTGCTGATCAGCACCGCCAGCGTGGCCGCTTATGACGGTCAGATCGGCCAAGCCGCTTATGCCGCGTCCAAAGGTGGCGTGGTGGGCATGACCCTGCCCATTGCCCGCGACCTGGCCCGCAACGGCATCCGCAACATGACGATTGCCCCCGGCATCTTTGGCACGCCCATGTTGTTTGGCATGCCGCAAGAAGTTCAAGACGCGCTGGCCGCAGGCGTGCCCTTCCCCAGCCGCTTGGGCAAACCGCAGGACTACGCCAAATTGGCCAAACACATCATCGAAAACGACATGCTCAACGGCGAAGTGATTCGACTGGACGGTGCGATCCGCTTGGCACCGAAGTGAGCCGATCAGCAGTACCTCATGCGACAGGCCCCTCGGGGCCTGTTTTCTTTTTCGGGCTAGCATGACAACTCCATGGAGGCGCTATGAGATACCCACGCAGTTTGACCCTGATGGCCATGGCACTGCTCTCGGCTTGCGCAGCGCAAGCCCCTGCCAACGCATGGCTGTACAGCGTGCCCGATCTGGCCGTCCAGCCCGAAGCGGCCAGTGGCAACACGGCCAAACCCGGCTGGGCTTTCACGCGCCAGGCGGTGGCCGCTGCCAACCCTCTGGCCACCGACGCGGGGCATCAGGTCTTGCGTGCTGGCGGCTCGGCGCTCGATGCCGCCATTGCCGTGCAGATGGTGCTGGGCTTGGTAGAGCCGCAGTCCAGCGGCATTGGCGGCGGCGCTTTTTTGCTGCACTTTGATGGCCAAAAGGTCACGGCGCACGACGGGCGTGAAACCGCACCCGCAGGGGCCCGGGGCGACATGTTCATGGACCAAGGCAAGCCCTTGCCTTTTCCAGAGGCGGTGCAAAGCGGGCATTCAGTGGGCGTCCCCGGCGCGGTGCGCATGCTCGAAGCAGCACACCGACAACACGGCCGCCTGCCTTGGGCGCAGTTGCTGCAGCCCGCCATCACCTTGGCCGAGCAAGGCTTTCGGGTCAGCCCCCGTTTGCACGCCTTGCTGAACGCCGACGCATGGCTCAAAAAAGACCCGCTGGCCCTGCGCTTTTTCTACCAAACCGATGGCCAGGCCTGGCCTGTGGGCCATGTGCTGCGCAACCCTGAATACGCGCATGTGCTGCGCCTCATTGCGGCCCAGGGCAGCCGCGCCCTGCACGAAGGGGCCGTGGCCCGAGCCATGGTGGCCCGCACCGCACAGGCGCCTCGCCCCGGCACCCTCAGCCTACAAGACCTGGCCAGCTACCAGCCCCGCATGCGCGAAGCCCTGTGTTTTGACCACACGGCCGCTGCGCGGGCTTACCGCCTCTGCGGCTTCCCACCGCCGTCTTCTGGCCACATCGCCATCGGCCAGATTTTGGGCATGCTGGGCCACACCTCAGCCCAAAGCCCTGAGCTGGCCGCTGGCCTGCCCTCGCCCGATTTTTTGCACCGTTACACCGAGGCTTCACGCCTGGCCTTTGCCGATCGGGCGCAATTTGTGGCCGACCCTGACTTTGTGCAAGCGCCTGCTGGCGACTGGCGCAGCCTGCTGGCGCCGCACTACCTACGTGAACGCAGCCAACTGATCGGCAGCCAAGCCATGAAATCAGCCCCAGCGGGGCAGCCTGGCGGCCACACCACCAGCTTCGCGCCCATGCCCCCACAAACCGAATACGGCACCAGCCACATCAGCGTGGTCGATGCCCAGGGCCGCGCGGTGGCCATGACCACCACCATCGAAGCCGCCTTTGGCTCGCGCCGCATGGTCAGCACCGACCCGTCTCGCCCCGGCGGCTTTTTGCTCAACAACGAGTTGACCGATTTCAGTCTGACCCCTGCCGACGCACAAGGCCGCCCCATCGCCAACCGGGTCGAACCGGGCAAGCGCCCCCGCTCATCCATGTCGCCGACTTTGGTCTTCGACAAAACCACAGGCCAAATCCTCATGAGCGGTGGCAGCCCGGGGGGCGCCGCCATCATCCACTACACCGCCAAGCTGCTCACCGGCACACTGCACTGGGGACTGAACGCGCAGCAAGCGATTGACCTGCCCAACTTCGGCACGCTGGGCGGCCCCACTTTGCTCGAAGCCCAAGGTTTTGACCGCAGCACCGTGGACGCCCTCAAAGCGCGTGGCCATGAGGTGCGCGAAGTGGAGATGACCAGTGGCCTGCAGGCCATTGAACGCACCCCCAGCGGCTGGTTTGGTGGCGCCGATCCGCGTCGTGAGGGCGTGGTGCTGGGTGACTGAACCGCCCAGTCAAAAAGCAAAACGGCAGCCTAGGCTGCCGTTCACCATGCCTGCCGAATCCAATTCGGCATGTCAGGCACTCAATAGGCCTGGCCCAACTGGTCCAGGATAGCGGGGTTTTCCAAGGTGGAAATGTCTTGTGTGATCGCTTCGCCTTTGGCCAGCGAACGCAGCAGACGGCGCATGATCTTGCCGGAACGGGTCTTGGGCAAGTTTTCGCCAAAGCGGATGTCTTTGGGTTTGGCGATGGGGCCGATTTCTTTAGCGATGTGGTCACGCAATTGCTTGGCTATCGCCTTGCCTTCGTCGCTGTTCGGCAGCGCGCGCTTGAGCACCACAAAGGCGCAGATGGCTTCGCCCGTGGTGTCGTCGGGACGCCCCACCACGGCAGCTTCGGCCACCAGCTCAGTGCAGCTGACCAAGGCCGATTCGATTTCCATCGTGCCCATGCGGTGACCTGACACGTTGAGCACGTCGTCGATGCGGCCGGTGATGGTGAAATAACCCGTCTTCTCGTCGCGGATCGCGCCGTCGCCCGCCAGGTAGTACTTGCCCTTGAAGTCGTCTGGGTAGTAGCTCTTCTTGAAGCGCTCTGGGTCACCCCAAATGTTGCGGATCATGGAAGGCCACGGGCGCTTGACCACCAAAATACCGCCTTGGCCATTGGGCATGTCCTCGCCGGTTTCGCTCACGATGGCGGCCTGGATGCCAGGGAACGGCAAGGTGCATGAGCCAGGCACCATGGGGGTCACCCCAGGCAACGGGGTGATCATGTGGCCACCGGTCTCTGTTTGCCAGAAAGTGTCCACGATGGGGCAACGGCTGCCGCCCACGTGCTGGTGGTACCACTCCCACGCGGCGGGGTTGATGGGCTCACCCACCGAGCCCAGCAAACGCAGGCTGGAGAGGTCGTAGCTCTTGGGGTGCACAGCGTCGTTGGCCTCAGCCGCTTTGATCAGCGAGCGGATGGCGGTGGGGGCGGTGTAGAAAATCGTGGCTTTGTGGTCCTGGATCATCTTCCAGAAGCGGCCAGCATCGGGGTAAGTGGGCACACCTTCGAACACGATTTCAGTGCCGCCCAATGCCAGAGGGCCGTAGGTGATGTAGGTGTGGCCTGTGACCCAGCCGATGTCGGCGGTGCACCAGAACACGTCGTCCTGCTTCAGGTCAAAAGTCCACTTGGTGGTCAGCGCCGCATGCAGCAAATACCCCCCTGTGCTGTGTTGCACGCCTTTGGGCTTGCCAGTGGAGCCGGAGGTGTAGAGCAAGAACAAGGGGTGTTCAGCGCCGACCCACTCGGGCTCGCAGGTGGTGGCTTGCTGGTCAGCCAGATCGGCCATCCACTGGTCGCGACCTGCGGTCATGGCGATCTCGGCGCCCGAACGCTTGACGACCAACACATTCTGGATCGAGCCGCAACCGCCCAGGTTGATGGCTTCGTCCACAATCGACTTGAGGGGCAGCAGTTTGCCACCGCGCACTTGGTTGTCGGCGGTGATCACGGCCACAGCACCGGTATCTTCGATGCGGTCGCGCAGCGACTGGGCCGAGAAACCACCGAATACCACCGAGTGGGTGGCGCCGATGCGGGCGCAAGCTTGCATGGCGGCCACACCTTCGATGGACATGGAGATGTAGATGACCACACGGTCACCTTTTTGGATGCCCAAGCTCTTCAAAGCGTTGGCGTACTGGCAGGTTTTCGCCAGCAACTGGCTGTAAGTGACCTTGGTCACTTCACCGCCGTCGGCTTCAAAAATGATGGCGGTCTTGTCGCCCAAACCTTTTTCAACGTTGCGATCGAGGCAGTTGTAAGAGGCGTTCAGGGTGCCGTCTTCGAACCACTTGAAGAAAGGGGCATTGGACTCGTCGAGCACCTGGGTGAAGGGGGTCTTCCAGGTGATCATCTCTTGGGCCAAACGGCCCCAGAAACCTTGGTAATCGGTTTCCGCCTCTTTGCACAAGGCTTCATAGGCGGCCATACCGGAGACGTTGGCGTTTTTAACGAAGTCTGCGCTGGGTTGATAAAGGTTGGAACTCATCAGATTTGTCTCCTCAATGACATGGGCGTTTTCAAAACTGGTGCAAATGTCGGCTTTCGCTCTTACAAAGCACTGACTGACATCAGACTTGCACGGGCATGGCCTGGAATAGCACTTCTAAGGCCTAAAATCTTCACTCGCGCCAAGGCTTTGCCTTCATGCAACATTCAGGAAAACCATGTCCCCCAAGCCGCCCGCCACGCCCAGCAAATTGAGCCCCTTGAACAGCTTCATTTTTGCCAGCCGTTGGCTCCAATTGCCCCTTTACTTGGGCCTGATCGCGGCACAAGCCGTCTACGTTTTTCACTTTTGGGTGGAATTGGTTCATCTCTTGGAAGCTGCTTTTGGCAGCCAAACCGCGCTGCAAGCGCTGATCAACAGCATTGGCTACAAAGCCGATGCGCCCATCACCGCCTTGAATGAAACGGTGATCATGTTGGTGGTGTTGGCCCTGATCGACGTGGTCATGATCTCCAACTTGCTCATCATGGTGATCGTGGGTGGCTATGAAACCTTTGTCTCGCGCCTGAATTTGGAAGGCCATCCCGACCAACCCGAGTGGCTGGACCACGTCAACGCTTCGGTGCTCAAAGTCAAATTGGGCACGGCCATCATCGGCATCAGCTCCATCCACCTGCTCAAAACCTTCATCAACGCCGCCAACTACGATGAAAAAGTGCTGATGTGGCAAACCATCATCCACATGGCTTTTTTGCTCAGCGCCATTGCCATTGCCTATGCAGACCGCCTGATGTCGCACCACGACAAGGCCCATTGAACGAACCGTTTTTGATTTTCCCTGGACGCCACCACCATGACCACACTGATCAAACAAGACGACCTGATCGAATCCATCGCTGCCGCACTGCAGTACATCAGCTACTACCACCCCGCTGACTTCATCTCGCACCTGGCCAGCGCCTATGCCCGTGAGCAAAGCCCCGCCGCCAAAGATGCGATCGCGCAAATCCTCACCAACAGCAAGATGAGCGCCATCGGTCATCGCCCGATTTGCCAAGACACCGGCATCGTCAACGTCTTCCTTGAAGTCGGCATGGACGTGAAATTTGACGGCTTCACGGGCAGCCTCGAAGACGCCATCAACGAAGGCGTGCGCCGGGGTTACAACCAATCGGACAACATGCTGCGTGCCTCCGTCGTATCGGACCCGCACTTCAACCGCAAAAACACCAAAGACAACACACCCGCAGTTATCTTTACCAAGATCGTGCCCGGCCACCATGTGCATGTGACTGTGGCCGCCAAAGGTGGCGGCAGCGAAAACAAGTCCAAGATGATCATGCTCAACCCTGGCGACAGCATCGTTGACTGGGTGCTCAAAACCGTGCCCACCATGGGCGCGGGCTGGTGCCCGCCCGGCATGCTGGGCATCGGGATTGGCGGCACCGCAGAAAAAGCGGTGCTTCTGGCCAAGGAAAGCCTGATGGACGACTTGGACATGTACCAGCTGCTCGAAAAATCCAGCCAAGGCGCAAAACTCGACCCCGTCGAAGAAATGCGCTTGGAGCTGTACCACAAGGTCAATGCCCTGGGCATTGGTGCCCAGGGCCTAGGCGGCCTGACCACCGTGCTGGACATCAAGATCAAGATGTACCCCACCCACGCCGCCTCCAAGCCCGTGGCCATGATCCCCAACTGCGCAGCCACCCGCCACGCGCACTTTGTCCTCGACGGCTCCGGCCCCACGTATTTGGAAGCACCTTCTCTGGATCTGTGGCCCAACGTCGGCTGGACGGCCGATACCGAAAAGAGCCAACGCGTGGACCTGAACACCCTGAGCCCCGAGCAAGTCGCCGCCTGGAAACCTGGCCAAACCCTCTTGCTCAACGGCAAGATGCTCACAGGCCGTGACGCCGCGCACAAGCGCATCCAAGACATGTTGGCCAAGGGCGAGCAACTTCCGGTGGACTTCACCAACCGCGTCATTTATTACGTGGGCCCGGTGGACCCGGTGGGCGACGAGGCCGTCGGCCCTGCCGGCCCCACCACCGCCACCCGCATGGACGGCTTCACCGACATGATGCTGGCCAACACCGGCCTGATCGCCATGATTGGCAAGGCCGAGCGCGGGCCCGTCGCCATCGAAGCCATCAAGAAGCACAAGAGTGCTTACCTGATGGCTGTGGGCGGTGCGGCTTACCTGGTGTCCAAGGCCATCAAACACGCCCAGGTGGTGGGCTTTGCCGACATGGGCATGGAAGCCATTTACGAGTTCGATGTGGTGGACATGCCCGTCACGGTGGCTGTGGATGCGGGCGGCACCAGCGCCCACATCACCGGCCCGGCCGAGTGGCAAAAACGCATCGCGACGGGTGAGTTCAAAGGTATTGGCGTCAACGCAGGTTGAACGTGAACGCCCCCATCGGCGTTTTTGACAGCGGCATTGGGGGCCTGAGCGTGCTGCAGGCCTTGCACAAAGAGCTGCCCAAAGAGCGCTTTGTCTACATGGCCGACAATGCCCACGCGCCCTACGGTGAAAAAAGTGAAGCGTTTGTCAGTCAACGCACCCATGCGGCCGCCGCGTATTTGCTGCAGCGACATCAGATCAAGGCCTTGGTGGTGGCCTGCAACACCGCCACGGCAGCGGCCATTCACGAACTGCGTTTGCAGCACCCTGCCCTGCCCATCGTGGGCTTGGAGCCGGCACTCAAACCCGCATTGGCGCTGAGCCACACACGCCACATTGGCGTGATGGCCACCCGTGGCACGGTAGGCAGTGACAAATTTGCACGCCTGTTGGCCAGCGTGAACAAGGCGGCGCACTTCGAGGTCCAGGCCTGCAATGGCTTGGCCTTGGCCATCGAACAAAGCACGCTGACGGCTCATGCCGTTGCAGCGCAAGAAGAAATCGCACACTTGCTCAAAACGTACACCCATGCCATGGGCCGCTTTGGCACAACACCCGGCGCCATCGACACCTTGGTTTTGGGCTGCACCCACTATGTGTTTGTTGAACCTGTTTTGCGCCAATTGCTGGGGCCACAGGTGCAATTGGTCTCGACCGGAGAGCCCGTCGCGCGTCAAACTCATCGCCTGCTGGCTGCCGCCGAACGGCTGATGCCCCCCATGAACGATGCGGTCACACCGACCATGCACTTGTTGACCACGGGCAACTTGCAAAGCCTGCAAGCTGCCGCCCAGCGCTGGTTAGGCTTGCCACCCGAAGTCTGCGAGGCGGTACCCGCTGACCTGACCCTTGCTTGATCAGGAGAGCGATTGCGCCGCCAAACGTCCGCGCGCCACGTTCAAGGGCATCAACAATACCAAACCCAGCACAAACAAGAGTGAGGTTGATCCAATGGCCAAACGCTGGTTGCCATCGCTCAGCCACGTGATCAAACCATAAGTCATCGGCCCCAAGATACTCGCCAAGCGAATGGCCATGGTCCACAGACCAAAAAATTCTCCCAAACGTTGGGGGGGAACCAGCAAACCTGCCAGGGCACGGCCAGAAGACTGGCTGGAGCCCATGCAAAACCCAGCAATCGCCGCCGCCCACCAAAACGTGTCTTTGCTGCTGGCCAAGGCGGCAATGATGCACGTGGCGATCCAACCCAACAAGGTCAAAGACAAAGTCAGTTTGTGCCCCACACGGTCTTGCAAATACCCCAGTAAAAAAGCACCGGCAAAGGCCGCCAAATTCAACACAAAGATCAGCACCATGGTTTCTTGTGGCTGGAAGCCAATGACCTGCTCGGCGTAAATCGCCGCCAAGGTGATGGCCACAGCCACGCCACCTTGGTAGGCCACTGCGCAGGCCAGCAGACGCAAGAAATCCGGGTAAGGCGAAGCATCTCGCCAAGTTTGACGCAGTCCACGCCAACTTTGCAGCACACTGCGAACGGGCAAATTCGGTTGCGCAGGGGAATGCTCTTTCAAGAGTGCAAAAGTCACAAGCGCCGCTGCACCATAAATGCCAGCCGTGATGAGCATGGTCACTGGCACAAACTGGCTGCCTGACTCGCCGCGAGCCTGGGCAGACAACACATAGGCCAAGCAAATGCCCAAACTGAGCATGCCGCCGATATAACCCAAAGACCAGCCCCAACCACTCACACGGCCCATGGCATCGGGCTTGGCCAACTCCGGCAAGAAAGAGGCTGTGAGCGATTCACCGTAAGAGAAGAAGGTATTGGAGAGCACCAAAATGAACAAGCCCAAAGCCACCTGACCTGGACCCACCCATGCCAAGGCGGCCGTGCTGAGCACGCAACCGCATGTGGCCCACATGAGCAAACGCTTTTTGCCCGCCACACGGTCAGCCCAAGCGCCCAAGCCAGGCATGGTCAACATCACCACCAGGTAAGAAACGCTCAAGCCTGAAGTCCAAGCCAAGGTGGCCCAATCCGCCCCACCGGCCACGCCGCCCACGAAATAGGCGGCGAACACGGCTGTGATGACCACCGTGGTGTAGCCCGAGTTGGCGAAGTCGTACATGGCCCAGCCAAAGACCTCGCGCTTTCGAACACCGGGATTGAGGGCTTCGCGAGAGATCCAAGCAGCCATGAGGAAAAACTTCAGTGAAGGTGTCTGGGACGGCGACCGCCACCATGGCCACTGCCACCGCCATTGCCACCAGCGCCACGGGGTGGTTTGCCCAGCTCCAAAGAGCTGACCAAATTGTCAAACCGTTGGCTGAACAATTTGTCAATTTCAGCCACCACGCCCGAGAGCTCGGAACCGTCAAAGTGGCGCTCCATCATGTTGACCACATCGTGGATCAACAGATCCCGTTGCGCTTGCATGATGGCGCCTGGATCAGGCCCCACAAACAGCATGACAAAGTCATCTCGCGAGTCGGTGCCGCTGGCTTCGTCCTCCTCGTCAAACTCGGTGTCATAAAAGGTGACTTCGATCTGCGCGCCGGCAGCCGATAAATCATTCACGTTCATGCACAGGTCTTCCATGACCATGCGAAAGTCATCGTCGCCTCGAACGGTCCAACACATTTGCAGGCGGTTCAAATCGCTGTCAAAACGAATGCCAGGCTCCTCTTCGTACAAGCTAGAGGCGCCTTCATTCAAATTGCGTGCCCCTGCATAACGCCACAGGGGTTTGAGCGCTTCCTGGATGGATTTGAGGTCGGTACCGGGCTTGATGGGCACATCACCATGCACATGAATTTCAAGCGGTGCGTTGTCGTTTTTCATGATGGTGTTTCCCCAGAATGGTGCCCCGAACCGGAATCGAACCGGTACGCCCGCTATGAACGAAGCAACGGATTTTAAGTCCGGTGTGTCTACCAGTTTCACCACCGGGGCAGAACGCTTATTGTGCCTTGATAAACCCTTGTTTTGAGCTCAATCCATCTGCAAATTCAGAATGGCCAGCGCATACAGCGCCACCACAGTCAAATAAGCAGCGGACCACACGATCGTGCGCCACTTGGCTTTGTCGGTGATGTAGCAAAACACATAAGCCACACGCATCACCACAAAAAACAGGGACGAGGCATCCACGATTTGCGGATCAACCCCCGTCAACAAGGCCAAAATGACGCCAACCGCAAAAAATGGAAACGCTTCAAAACAGTTGGCCTGCGCGGCATTGGCCCTCGCCCTGAAACCCGTTTGGAGGGCCAGCCAAGCGCGCGGGTCACGGTTGTCATACCCTTTGAAACCCGATTTGGCAATGCCTGCACACACCACAGGCATCAGACCGGCCACCAACAACGAACCATAAGAAATCACCATCACCAGCTCCCAGATGTTTCAGCCCAGTTCAACGGCCTCAAGGCTTCCTCAAGACCCCAAAAAAAAAGCCACTGAAATCTTCAGTGGCCATTCACCGTCTCGGCACGATGCCGAGCCCGGTCATCAACCGCCTTTTTTGGAGCGCTTGCCGGGGTTCTTTTTGCTGCGGGTGGCCACGCCACGCTCAAGACTCACACGCTGACCACGGCCGGGTGTACGCAGGGTCACGCCTGGCAATGCGGGCAATGGTGGTGTGAATTTACGATCTGCTTCAGTAACGATTTTATTGCCCATCTTCGGCTCCAGAGAAATAATGCAAAGCGTTATTAAGCCACAAGAATGGGCTGTTTTGACGGGTGGACAGCTCAAGTTGGTGCGCCTCTTTCAAATCGCGCCCGATGTAAACGATAAACTGCCTCCATGGACATCACCGCTTGGCTGATCGTGGCCTATTTCGCCTTGCTGGCGCTGAATTTGCGTCAACGCTGGGGCATCATCGACGGCCCTTGGCTGTTTTTCTTTCGGGCCTTTTTCCCCAACTGGAAGTTCTACCACGGCATTCAATTGACCCCCAGACTCTATGTCAGGGGGCAATCGGATCGGGCCATC
This sequence comes from Limnohabitans sp. DCL3, assembly GCF_048019295.1. Lineage (GTDB taxonomy): Bacteria > Pseudomonadota > Gammaproteobacteria > Burkholderiales > Burkholderiaceae_C > Limnohabitans_A. The sequence goes on from NZ_CP171842.1 coordinate 1,656,892, forward strand.
TGGACTGACTGGCAACTGGTCTACCCCCGCTTGCCACGCCGAGCATTTCACCTCTTTCACAATCCGGCCGTGAATTTGGCTTTGGCCCACTACAACCTGGTGGATCATTTGGCCAACGACATCAACGATTTGCCCGAAGGTGCAGACATACGGGATCGCGTGACCTACCAATTGGTCGAGCAACTGGCCAAGCAAGCCATTTCAGGGGCATGCTGGGATGCGCAGTCCATGATCGCCCACCCCATCGCGTCAACACTCAGCGCCTTCCAGTTTCAGGTGCGCATGGAACTGCCCGATGGCCAAAACAGCCAATTGATGCTGCAATCTCCGGTGGTGGACGCATGAGCTTGACCTGGGCTGTTCGGAGTTTCGAAATTTTGCTGGGCTGGAGCTTGCTGCTGCAAACACTCGAGTACCTTCGCCTGCCCGCGATGGACAAGCTCACCCGATGGCCTGCACTGAGTCAAGAAATTCCGGCGCGACCCACCTGGCTCAAAGCTGTTCTCAATCGCCTTTTCCAACCCAAACCCTGTACAACCTGGCTGTGCTTGCGGGGCGCATTGGCCATCGCGCTGATGTTGGGGCAAGTCGGTTTGGCCGGTGCGGCCTTGCTTTTTTTGATGGGTTTGCTGCTGCTGTTGCGATGGCGCGGGGCCTTCAACGGGGGCAGTGACTTCATGACCCTGGTGGGTCTCTCCGGCTTGCTGCTGTCCCACCTCGTGGGCTCATTCACCAACACATCGCTGGGCTGGCAAGCAGGCTTTTGGTTCATCAGTTTGCAAACCGTCAGCTCTTACTTTGTGTCAGGTTGGGTCAAACTCCTTCGGCCTGAATGGCGCTCAGGACGGGCTTTGCCCGTTTTTCTGGACACGGGGATTTATGGCCCCTTGGCCCCCCACAGCATTTACCGCAACCCCCATGTCGCTTTGCTTTGCTCATGGTCGTTCACCCTGTGGGAGGGGCTTTTTCCATTGGCCTTGCTTGAGGTCCGCTTGGCGCTGCTGTGGTGCGCTGTGGCCACGCTCTTCCATTTTCTCGTCTTTTGGTTCTTCGGACTCAACCGTTTTTTTTGGGCTTGGATCAGCAGCTTCCCCGCCGTGGTCTATTGCGCCAGCATCACCCCTTATGCACTCTATCGTTGACGGATTGGCGACTGCCCTGTTCGTCCAACGCCATTAGCATGGGGTTTTTTCTTGGGGAATGACCGATGACCACCCTCACTCTTGAAGCATTCACCGCGCAATCCATGGACGAGGGTTTTGACGAAATCATTGTCCGAGAGTGGGCTGCCCACTTGAAACTGGAATTTCATACCCACCCTTTTGATGTCAGTGCCCACGTTGTTCGTGGTGAGTATTGGCTGACGGTGGGTGAAAAAACCCAGCACCTGAAAGCTGGCGATGATTTTCGACTGGCTCGCAACGTCCCGCACGCGGAGTTGTATGGGCCGCAAGGCGCCACGGTGTGGGTGGCTCGCGCCAACTGATCAAACACCAACGCGGTGTGGGCTCAAAAAAAATACCCCTGCGGGATGATCCGCAGAGGTATTTGTTTGGAGGCGCGACCCAGAGTCGAACTGGGCTAGACGGATTTGCAATCCGTTGCATAACCGCTTTGCTATCGCGCCAAAACCGTTGATGACCGACAAAAAAGGGAAGCTGCTGCTTCCCATTTTTCTGAAAAACAAGCTGTTTTTCACATGTTTGGAGCGGGAAACGAGATTCGAACTCGCGACCTCAACCTTGGCAAGGTTGCGCTCTACCAACTGAGCTATTCCCGCAAACTGTAAAAACCACAAGAAAGAGCTTGGTGCCTCTTTCGAAATATGGAGCGGGAAACGAGATTCGAACTCGCGACCTCAACCTTGGCAAGGTTGCGCTCTACCAACTGAGCTATTCCCGCGTATTTCACAAAACTCAGCATTTTATGCTTTGTTTTCTGGAATGCCCAAATTGTAATGCAATTTCAGGGGGGCTTTGAACTCCCACTGAAAATTTTGCATCAATGTTTCACCGCCTCAGGCTTGGCCGTCGCGGTCGCCGCAGACAACGCAGCAGCGGCCACCTCTTCATCACTCAGGGGGGCAGGCTTGGCTTCCAAAGCCACATCCAAAACCTGATCGATCCATTTGACAGGGACGATTTCCAAACCATTTTTGACATTCTCAGGAATGTCTTGCAGGTCTTTCACGTTGTCTTCAGGAATCAAAACCGTCTTGATGCCCCCACGCAGCGCCGCCAGCAGCTTTTCTTTCAAGCCACCAATGGCTGTGACTTCACCGCGCAGCGTGATCTCGCCCGTCATGGCCACATCGGCTCGGACAGGTATACCCGTCATGGCCGACACCATGGCCGTGGTCATGGCCGCGCCAGCACTCGGACCGTCTTTGGGGGTTGCGCCATCGGGCACGTGGATGTGCAGATCTTTCTTTTCAAAGACCTCGTCCTTGATGCCCAAGAGTCGAGAGCGGCTGCGCACCACAGTGCGGGCCGCTTCAACAGACTCTTTCATCACATCGCCCAAGGAGCCCGTGCGGGTGATGACACCCTTGCCAGGCATGAGAGCGGCCTCGATGGTCAGCAAATCACCACCCACTTCCGTCCACGCCAATCCGACCACCTGGCCCACTTGGTTTTTCTGCTCCGCACGGCCGTAGGTGTACTTGCGCACACCCAAAAACTCATTCAAGTTATCGGCGTTCACCACCACTTGCGGTGTCATCTGTTTGAGCAACAAGGCTTTCACGACTTTGCGGCAGATTTTGCCCAACTCGCGCTCAAGGGAGCGCACGCCAGCCTCACGGGTGTAGTAACGCACCACGTCGCGCACAGCGGCTTCCGTGACCAGCAGTTCAGAATCTTTCACACCATTGTTGGTCATTTGCTTGGGCAGCAAGTACTTCATGGCAATGCTGGTTTTTTCGTCTTCGGTGTAACCAGACAAACGGATCACTTCCATCCGGTCCAACAAAGCCGATGGGATATTCATCGAGTTGGAGGTCGCCACGAACATCACATCGCTCAGGTCAAAGTCCACCTCGACGTAATGGTCACCGAAGGTGTGGTTTTGCTCGGGGTCCAACACTTCGAGCAATGCGCTCGAAGGATCACCCCGGAAATCCGTGCCCAACTTGTCGATTTCGTCCAGCAAGAACAAGGGGTTCTTGGTGCCCACTTTGTTCAAATTTTGCAGGACTTTGCCGGGCAAAGCGCCGATGTAGGTGCGGCGATGGCCGCGAATCTCAGCCTCATCGCGCATGCCACCCAATGCCATGCGCACGTATTTGCGCCCAGTGGCCTTGGCAATCGATTGCCCCAAGGATGTCTTGCCCACACCGGGGGGTCCCACAAGACAGAGGATGGGCGCTTTGACTTTGTCCACGCGTTGTTGAACGGCGAGGTATTCCAAAATGCGGTCCTTGACTTTGTCCAAGCCAAAGTGGTCTTGGTTGAGCACGTCTTCGGCATTGGCCAAATCGTGTTTGAGCTTGGTTTTTTTGCCCCAGGGCAGACCAATCAACACATCCAAGTAATTGCGCACCACGGAGGCCTCCGCCGACATGGGCGACATGAGTTTGAGTTTTTTCAACTCGCCTTCGGCTTTTTTGCGGGCTTCCGCCGACATTTTGGCTGCCTTGATCTTTTTCTCAAGCTCCTCGATGTCAGCGCCCTCTTCACCATCACCCAATTCTTTTTGAATGGCTTTGACCTGCTCGTTCAAATAGAAGTCGCGCTGGTTTTTTTCCATTTGGCGCTTGACGCGGCCACGAATGCGTTTGTCCACATTCAGGATGTCTACCTCATGCTCCAACTGGGCAAACAAATTTTCCAGACGTGACTTGATGTTGGCCAGATCCAAGACCTGTTGCTTGTTCTCCAGCTTCAGTGGCAAGTGCGCAGCAATCGTGTCGGCCAAACGACCGGGGTCGTCGATGCTGGAAATCGAGGTCAAGATTTCAGGCGGAATTTTCTTGTTGAGTTTGACGTACTGATCAAACTGCTGCATCACGGCGCGGCGCAGCGCTTCGATTTCGCTGCTGTCATCGGACAACTCGGATACAGGGTCCACTGGGGTCACGGAAGCCACAAAATGAGCCTCGCCATCCACGATGGACTTGACCAAGGCGCGCTGCTGGCCTTCCACCAAGACCTTCACCGTGCCGTCTGGCAGCTTCAGCATCTGCAATATGGTCGAGACACAGCCCACGTCAAACATGTCGTCAACGGCAGGTTCGTCTTTGGCTGCGGTTTTCTGGGCCACCAGCATGATGCGACGCTCAGCAGCCATGGCCGACTCAAGGGCTTTGATGCTTTTTGGACGCCCCACAAACAAGGGGATCACCATGTGAGGGAACACCACCACATCGCGCAAAGGCAGCATGGGCAGGTCAATCAAGGTGGGCGGCAAAGGTGTATGTCCAGACATGGTGTGTCCCTCGTGTCAATTCAGCTGCACATGGATGCTGCTCGCGCAATTTCAACCCAGCAAGCGCAAGGGGTAAAAAACAAAGAGCAGCCCATGCGGGTCAGGCCTGCTTGGCCGACTCGCGGTAAACCAGCAAAGGTGGCTTGTTGTCGTCGATAACGGACTCGTCCACCACCACTTTTTCGACATTTGCTTGGTTGGGAAGTTCAAACATGGTGTCAATCAGCGCCTGCTCCATGATGGATCGCAGTCCGCGGGCACCAGTCTTGCGAGCCAAGGCTTTACGGGCCATGGCCGTCAGTGCATTGGGGCGCACTTCCAGATCCACACCCTCCATGGCCAGCAGTTTGGTGAACTGCTTGACCACGGCGTTTTTGGGTTCGGTGAGAATCTGCACCAAAGCCTCTTCGGTCAGTTCGGCCAAGGTGGCAATCACCGGCAAACGCCCCACCAACTCGGGAATCAGACCAAACTTGATCAGGTCTTCGGGTTCCACTTCGTTGAAGACATCCGTCAAAGAGCGTTGTTTCTTGCTTTTGACAGATGCACCAAATCCGATACCACCCGATTCGGTGCGGTTTTCGATGACTTTTTCGAGGCCCGCAAACGCGCCACCACAGATGAACAAAATGTTGGTCGTGTCAATCTGCAAGAAATCTTGGTTGGGGTGCTTGCGGCCACCCTGAGGCGGTACGCTGGCCATGGTGCCTTCGACCAATTTGAGCAAGGCCTGCTGAACCCCCTCGCCCGACACATCGCGGGTGATGGAGGGGTTGTCCGACTTGCGGGTGATCTTGTCGATCTCATCGATGTAGACAATGCCCCGTTGGGCACGTTCCACATCGTAATTGCAGGTTTGCAACAACTTGGCCACGATGTTCTCGACGTCTTCGCCCACATAACCGGCTTCGGTCAAAGTGGTGGCGTCAGCCATCACAAAAGGCACATCCAGCATCCGTGCCATGGTTTGCGCCAACAGCGTCTTGCCTGACCCCGTAGGGCCAATCAGCAAAATATTGCTTTTGGCCAATTCGACCTCGTCTTTTTTGGCGGTCTCTTTGTGCTTGAGTCGTTTGTAATGGTTGTACACCGCCACCGCCAAGCTGCGTTTGGCCTTTTCCTGACCGATCACGTAGTTGTCGAGGTTGGTTTTGATGTCCAGCGGTGTCGGCAAGCCCTCTTTGCCGCCTTCGGCCACCGTGGTGGTGGCCAGTTCATCGCGCACGATGTCGTTGCACAAGTCAATGCATTCGTCGCAAATGAACACCGACGGACCTGCGATCAGCTTTTTGACCTCGTGCTGGCTTTTGCCGCAAAAGGAGCAGAACAGGTTTTTCTCAGTCGTTGAGCCTTTTTTATCGGCCATAAATGTCGCCTCGGTATCCGGAATCTGTCAATGATAACGAAAGAAAAACGGCGCTCACCCTTTGGAGGTAAACGCCGTCAGCTTGGGAGCCGGAAAACCCGGCCACATTCAAGCGCGTTTAGAAATAACTTCGTCAACCAAGCCGTAATCTTTGGCTTCTGTGGCTGACAGGTAGTAGTCACGCTCGGTGTCGATCTCGATCTTTGAAAGCGGCTGCCCGGTGTTCTCGGACAGGATGCGGTTGAGATGCGCTCGGGTTTTGACGATTTCGCGGGCGGCGATTTCGATCTCGGTGGCCTGACCACGCGCACCACCCAAGGGTTGGTGAATCATGATCTTGGAGTTGGGCAATGAAAAACGCTTGCCCTTGGCCCCTGAGGACAGCAAGAACGCGCCCATGCTCGCCGCCATACCGTTGCACAAAGTCGACACATCGGGCTTGATGAAGTTCATGGTGTCGTAGATCGCCATACCGGCACTCACCGAACCACCTGGCGAGTTGATGTACAGCGAAATGTCCTTTTCGGGGTTTTCACTCTCCAAAAATAACAGCTGGGCCACGATCAGGTTGGCCATGTGGTCATTGACCTCACCCACCAAAAAGATCACACGCTCCTTGAGCAAACGCGAATAAATGTCATAAGCACGCTCGCCACGGCCCGATTGCTCGACGACCATGGGGACCATGCCCAAATTTGTGATGTCCAGTGCGCTCATCTTTTCTCCAGAAAAATCTTGGATAACTGTAACCCGCTTCTCAACCCCATCAAAGAGATGGGGCTTGTCGGCCAGACTGCAAGCCCGGCACAAGCCCCAATCGTCAGGGATTCAAACCGATCAGGCCTGTTGACCCATCAGCTCTTCAAAAGAAATGGCTTTTTCGACCACTTTGGCCTGCGCCAGGACGAAATCGGAAACATTGCTCTCGATGACCACAGCTTCAACTTCGGCCAAGCGTTGGTTGTCACTGTTGTACCAACGCACCACGTCGTCAGGGCGCTCATAGCTGGCGGCCAACTCTTCGATGTGGGCCTTGATCTGCTCGGGTTTGGCGTGCAGCGTGTTGCCACGCACCACCTCAGCCACCACCAGACCCATGCGCACACGCTGTTCAGCTTGCGGACGGAAGATGTCATCGGGAATTGGGGCCTTGTCCGCATCTTTCACGCCGCGCTGCTTCAGGTCAGCGCGGGCACCCTCTTTCAAACGTTCAATTTCGCTTTGTACGATCGACTGGGGCAGGTCCAACTCAGCTTTGGCCACCAGGGCGTCCATCGCCGCTTGCTTGTTGCGGGCCAACAAGCGGAATTTCACTTCGCGCTCAAGATTTTTACGGATATCGGCGCGCAGACCTTCAACAGTGGCATCGGCAATGCCCAAGGACTTGGCCAATGCTTCGTTGACTTCGGGCAAATTGGCCGCTTCGATTTTCTTGACGGTGACCATGAAGTCGGCCGTTTTACCCGCCACATCCTGACCGTGGTAGTCGGCTGGGAAAGCCAAGGGGAACGTCTTGCTTTCACCAGACTTCATGCCACGCACAGCGTCTTCAAATTCTTTGAGCATCTGGCCATCGCCCAGAATGAACTGGAAATCTTGCGCTTGACCACCGGAGAAGACTTCCCCGTCGATCTTGCCTTCAAAATCGATGGTGGCGCGATCACCGTCTTGGGCGGCCAAGTCTTGGGCACGCTGGGCAAAGGTGCGGCGCTGCTTGCGCAAGATGTCCACGGTTTTTTCGATGGCGGCGTCAGACACTTCAGCCGTCAACTTTTCAACTTCGGTATCGGCCAGGTTACCGAGCTTGACCTCAGGGTACACCTCAAAAATGGCTTCAAAATGGAGTTCACCCTCAGGGGCGCCCTGTTTTTCAGAAATGCGGGGCTGTCCGGCCACGCGCACTTGCGCTTCGTTGGCGGCCGCTGCGAAAGCTTGGCCCACTTTGTCGTTCAAAACTTCGTATTGGACAGAGTACCCATAGCGTTGCGCAACCACGTTCATGGGCACTTTGCCTGGACGGAAACCATCCATCTTGACCGTGCGGGCCATTTTCTTCAGGCGCGCATCCACTTCGGACTGAATGGCCACCACGGGCACAGTCAGGTTGATCTTGCGTTCCAGCTTTTCAAGGGTTTCAACAGTCACAGTCATCGTCGTTCTCGGTTAATTGAATGTCTCTCAGACCGCGGGGTTGCCCCGTTGGTCAAAAGTCGGTTGGTGCGCGGGGCGGGACTCGAACCCGCACAGTGTTGCCACCGTCAGGACCTAAACCTGGTGCGTCTACCAATTTCGCCACCCGCGCAGGTCCAAACAAAAAGGGCGTCAGGCACACCAATGGGCTGTGAAGTCCTTTGGCCTACCTGACCGCCCGGTTGAAATCGGTCAACTTTCTATTTTAGCCGCTTCAAAAGGGCCCATTCATGGCTGGGCTTGATTTGGCCGTTCAATTCGAAACCAAGCCGCATACATGGCCGGCAGCGCCAGCAAAGTCAAGGCGGTGGCGACGATCAGACCGCCCATGATCGCCACCGCCATAGGTCCCCAAAAAATACTGCGCGAGAGGGGAATCATGGCCAGCACTGCCGCTGCGGCTGTGAGGACGATGGGTCGCAAGCGCCGCACGGCCGACTCCACGATGGCCTGCCATGCGGGCATGCCGGCGGCACGGTCTTGCTCAATTTGGTCGATCAAGATCACCGAGTTGCGCTGGATCATGCCCATGAGTGCGATCACGCCGAGCAGCGCCACAAAGCCAAAGGGCCTGTCCAAGACCAGCAAAGCGCCCGCCACGCCCGCCAGGCCGAGTGGGCCGGTCAAAAACACCAGCATGGCACGGCTGAAACTTTGCAATTGCAGCATGAGCAAGGTGAAGGTGATGAACAGCATGACGGGAACACCCGCCGCAATCGACGCCGAGCCTTTGGAACTTTCTTCGACGGCGCCCGCCACCTCAATCCGATAGCCCATCAAGCCTTGGCCTTGCCAAGTGGCCTCGGTCTTTTTCAGCTCCGGCAACAATTGCGCTGTGATGGTGGCCCCTTGCATGCCCTCCGCAATATCGGCCTGCACAGTGATGGCAAACTGCCGCCCTTCGCGCCACATCACACCCGGCTCCCAAGAAAACACGGGGGTCGCCACTTGAAGCAAGGGGATGGAGCGGCCAAAAGCTGTGGGCACGTATGCTTGACTCAAATCCGACAAGGCATCCCGCTCGCCCAAGGGTTGCCGCAACACAATGTCGATGAGCTTGTCGCCCTCACGGAACTGTCCAACCGGGGCACCCGACAACAAAGTGCGCGAAGCCTGCGCGATGGACTGGCTGGTCACCCCCAAAGCGCGTGCTTTGGCTTGGTCCACTTCAAGCCGCACTGCTTTGACAGATTCGTTCCAATTGTCGTTCACGCCCCGCGTGTTGGGGTTCAGGCGCATTTGCGCTTTGATCTCATCGGCTTTTTGACGCAACACTTGGGGGTCTGCACCCACCACGCGGAACTGCACTGGGTAAGGCACGGGCGGACCGTTGGGCAGCAGTTTCACACGACCACGCACTTCAGGGAACTCCTGCGCCAGCAATGCAGGCAATTGGGCGCGCAGGACTTCTCGGGTTTTCAAGTCAACCGGCAACACAATCAATTGCGACACATTGGTCTGTGGAAAAACTTGATCGAGGGGCAAATAAAAGCGCGGCACCCCCGAGCCCACCCACGCCGTGACCGACTTCACGCCGGTTTCGCGCAGCAAGCGTTGTTCCACTCGGCGGGTGATCTCTTCGCTGGCCAAGACCGGCGAGCCCTCGGGCAGCCACAAGTCCACCATGATTTCGGGGCGCGAGGAGTCCGGGAAGAACTGCTGCTGCACTTTGCCCATTCCCACCAAACCCATCGCAAACAAGAGCACCGTGATGCCTATCGTTTTCCAGCGGTGCGTGACGCACCAGGTCACCCAGGCGCGAAAGTGCCGGTAAAACGGGGTGTTGAACATCTCTGCCGAATCGAGTTGATCGGCCGCCAGCGCATGTGCCGGGGGTTTGAGCAACCACGCCCCCAAATACGGCACAAAGTAAACCGACGCCACCCAACTGACCAAGAGCGCCACCACCGTGACGGCAAAGATCGCGAAGGTGTACTCGCCCGTCATCGACTTGGCCATGCCGATCGGTAAAAAGCCGGCAGCCGTGATCAATGTCCCGGTGAGCATGGGCATGGCTGTCAACTCATACGCGAACGTAGCCGCCCTCACCTTGTCATAGCCCTCTTCCATTTTGCGCACCATCATTTCGACTGCGATGATGGCATCGTCCACCAACAAGCCCAGGGCGATGATGAGTGAGCCCAATGAAATCTTGTGCAGGCCAATGCCCAAATAATGCATGGCCAAAAAGGTCACGGCCAACACCAATGGAATGGTGATGCCCACAACCAGTCCAGGGCGAATGTCCAATGTCCAGCGGCGCCACAAGGGGTGCTGGCCCGGGCGCTTGTGCAAGCCCAGCGCCAAAAAACTCACGGCCAACACAATCACCACCGCTTCAATCAACACCTTGATGAACTCATTGACCGAGGAGGACACAGCGCTGGGTTGGTCCTGCACCTGCATCAAAGTCATGCCCAGGGGCAAGCCCGCTTGGATGGTTTCTACGGTGGCCCGCAAAGACTTGCCCAAGGCAATGATGTCACCCCCTTTGGCCATGGAAATGCCCAAACCGATGACTTCTTGACCGTCATGACGCACCTTCACACTGGCCGGATCCGCATAGCCGCGCGTCACGTTGGCGATGTCGGACAAGCGGATTTGCACACCCGAGGTGCCTCGAATGGGCATGTTTTGCAACGCTTGGAGCGTCTGGAACTGCCCACCCACGCGCACCTGTACCACGTCAACCGGGGACTGCAAGCTGCCAGCCGACTCCACCGCATTTTGCTGGCCCAACTGGGCCAGAACAGCGTTCAAATCCAAGCCCATCTGCGCGAGTTTTTTTTGCGAGACTTCAACAAAAACTTTCTCGTCTTGCACCCCAAACAACTCCACCTTCGCCACATCGGGCACGCGCAACAGCTGCTGGCGCAAGTTGTCGGCTTGGGTCTTGATTTCGGCAGGGGTAAAGCCTTGCCCACCCAGCGCGTAAATCACACCATAAACATCGCCAAACTCGTCGTTGAAAAAAGGCCCCACCACGCCCGGCGGCAAACTGCCGCGCATGTCACCAATTTTCTTGCGCACCGCATACCAAACCTGTGGCACATCGCCCGGCTTGGAGTTGTCCTTGATCTGGAAAATGATCTGCGCCTCGCCCGGCTTGGAATAACTGCGGATCTTGTCGGCATAAGGCACCTCTTGCAAGGTGCGCTCGATCTTGTCGGTCACTTGCTCGGCCACTTGCGCCGCCGTGGCACCTGGCCAATACGCCCGTACCACCATGGCTCTGAAAGTGAATGGCGGATCCTCGTCTTGGCCCAGCTGGAAATAAGCGGCCATGCCCAAAACCATCAGCACCACCATCAGGTAGCGCGTCAAAGCCGGGTGATCGAGCGCCCAGCGCGAAAGGTTAAAGGGCTTGTGTTCAGTGGTGCTCATGTGATCACCGCTGAGCTGCAGATGCGCCAACTTGAGCGGGCTCAACCGCTTGAGCGCGATCGAGGCCCGGCGCAGGTACGGCACCGGTGCTGGTTGCGGCGCGGTTGAACACCGCCACCTTCTGTCCTGGCGAGAGCACATGCACACCCGCGCTGACCACCTGTTGACCAGGCTGCAGGCCCGAGGTGATGACCACTTCATTGCCATCGAGCAGGCCCACTTGTACGGGCTGCAGGTGGACGGTCATGCTGGCCGAATCCAACACCCAAACCGACGTGCCCGTGCCCTCTTGGCGCAAAGCGCTGGTAGGCAGCTTGATCACCCCTGTTTGACTGCCTGGCAGTTGCACGGCACGCACATTCACCGTGCTGCCCAAAGGCAAGCGCTCTGAAGCTTGCAGCGCCAGCTTGACCGCATAGGTCCGTGTCACGGGGTCGGCACTCGCTGCCAATTCGCGAACTTGGCCTTGCAAAGCTTGCCCTGTGCTGAGCAACGTCGCCTGCATGCCCTGCCCCACCTTCAAGGCCAAGGCCATCGCCTCAGGCACGGCAAACACCGCATCGCGCGGCCCGTCGTGCGCCAAACGCAGCACTGGTTGACCTGCGGCAACCACCTGGCCCACTTCGGCTTCCACGCCCGTGATCACACCCGCTTGACCGGCGAGTAGACGGGCATAACCGGCTTGGTTGCTTTGCGCTTGGGCCTGGGCTTTGGCTTGGCTCAACTGCGCATCGGCCGACTTCAGGGCGGCTTCGCGGCGCTCTAATTCAGCGCCGCTGATGAAATTTTGCGCCTTCAGCGCTTCAAAACGTTGGAATTCCGCCCACGCCAAATCGCGCTGACTTTGCGCCATCATCACCTGTGAAGCACCCGCTTGGGCGGCCAATTGATAGTCTTTGGCATCGATCAAGGCCAGCAACTGACCGGCCGCCACCCGTTGGCCCAGCTCAGCATTTCGCTGTACCAGCTTACCTGCCACCTGAAAACCCAAACGTGACTCGACACGGGCCCGCACCTCACCCGAGTACTCGCCCAACACGTTCAGATCGGAGCTGCCCACGGTGACCAGTTTGACCGCGCGCACGGGCTCTGGCGTCGCCTCTTTTTTGGAACAAGCGGCCAATGTGGCGAAGACAAGCGCGGTGGCGCCAACATGAAAAACTCGCCGCAGGGCGAGTGACAAGGAGCTGGACATGAGGTTCCTGGAGAAAAGATACTGACTGACTGGTTAGTAATCTATTCAAAACACCCCCTTCTGTCAAGCGACAATAGGCATTGACCATGCACCCTGTCCGCCCATTCAAAAGACCACCACGTCAAGGACTGAGTCCTGATCAGCGCCAGCTGTTGCGCGGCGTTTCGCGCTCGTTTGGTCTGTCGATTCGGCTCTTGCCCCCCCTTCTCCAGGCGCCGGTGGCCCTAGGCTACCTTTTGGCAAGGGCCACCGATACCGTGGCCGACACAACATCCCTGCCCCTGGCCGAGCGGCAGGTGCTGCTCGATCACATGAGCCATGCGGTGCTCGCACCCCGCATCAACGCGCATGAACAGGCCGTGTTGACCCGTCTCGCGCACGCTTTTGCGGCCCAACAAACCGACCCCGACGAACGCGCCCTGATGCAAGCCCTGCCTCGCTACCTGCCGCTTCTGTTTGAACTGACTGAGGCCGATCAAGCCAGCGTTCGACAAGTGCTGGGCCACATCACCCGAGGTCAACAGCTGGACATGACCCGTTTTGGGCACGGGTTACAGGCTTTGCAAACCGAAGCCGAACTGAGCGACTACACCTGGCTCGTGGCCGGTTGCGTCGGCGAGTTCTGGACCGAGTTGTGCGCACGCCATGTGCCCGGCTACAGTCTTTTGAGCCAGACGGAGATGTTGCGCTATGGGCGTTCTTACGGCATGGGCCTGCAGCGCCTGAACATCATCCGCGATGCGGGGGCCGATCTGGCCGCCGGGCGCTGCTACTGGCCCGTGCAAACCTTGGCATTGGCAGGTTTGACCCCGAACATGCTCGCCCAAGCGGCCCCAAATGGCGAGGCAGAGACTTTAAAAGCATTGGCCCCGCTCTATACCCAGTGGCTTGACCTCACCCAATCCCAACTGGCAGACGGCATCCGCTACGCCGTGGCGCTGCAACCGCTGCGCCTGCGCCTAGCCAGTGCCCTGCCAGCCCTGATTGGGGCACGCACCGTGGCCTTGCTGCGCCAAGCCGGACCAGCGGCACTGAGCCTGCGCGTCAAAATGCCACGCTCAGAAATGCGCACCCTGCTTTGGCACGTCGTGCGCGGCTGGGGGTCGCCGGCTACGCTGGAAAAATTGTTCGCTCAATTGTCCATCTCCCCTGCGCGTGATGCGGCGCTTTGAATGCGAGAATCCCAGGCCATGAGCCCGCAAGACTACGTCCAGCAAAAAGCCGCCGCCTCAGGCAGCAGTTTCTACTACGCCTTTTTGTTCCTGCCACCTGAGCGGCGTGCAGCCATCACCGCTTTTTATGCTTTTTGCCGCGAAGTGGACGATGTGGTTGACGAAATCAGTGACGCCAGCGTGGCGGCCACCAAACTCGCTTGGTGGCAAAAAGAAGTGCTGCACGCCTACGCGGGCCAGCCGAGCCACCCCGTCATGCACGCACTCATGCCCCTGGCCCCAATCTTCGGCATCGAAAGCCGCCACCTGATGGCCGTGATCGAGGGCTGCCAGATGGACCTGAACCAAACCCGCTACCTGGACTATGCGGGCCTGCAGACCTATTGCCATTTGGTGGCGGGTGTGGTGGGCGAGGTCGCTGCCCGCATTTTTGGGCAAATCGACGACACCACCACCCTTTATGCCCACAAATTGGGCCTGGCCTTTCAGATGACCAACATCATCCGCGACGTGGGTGAAGATGCCATGCGCGGGCGCATCTACCTGCCCTTGGATGAGCAGCAACGCTTTGGCGTCAAGGCCAACGAGCTGGTGCAGCGCCAATATTCCGAACCATTCACCGCGCTGATGAAGTTCCAGACCGACCGCGCGCACGCCTTGTACGACGAAGCCTTGAGCCTGCTGCCCGCCGCCGACCGCCGTGCCCAAAAACCCGGTCTCATGATGGCCAGCATTTACCGCACCTTGCTGCGCGAAATCGAAGCCAGCGGCTTTCAAGTCCTGCACCAGCGCATTGCGCTGACGCCGCTGCGCAAACTGTGGCTGGCTTGGAAGATGCAGGCGCTGGGGCGGTTTTAACGCCCCCTTGTGCCGGCTTAAACAGTTTTACTTCATGCCCCTGGCTTGCGCCTGGGCCGGGCGGGCCAGACAAGCTTGCATCCAGCTGGACACTGCCGGGTACTGCGCCAACAAAGCAGGCGCCGGACGCACCCAACCCACCACGCTGGCCACACACACATCGGCCACCGTGAAGCGGTGAGCGGCCAAATGCGCCTCGCCTCTGGTTTTTTGGGCTTGCAAGTGGGCTTCCAACACTGCCAAGGGCACCTTCAAGCGGCTTTCGGCCTGATCTGCCAATTCCGGCTTGCGCTGGTCGGCCGGCATGGCCATGCGGTGCATCAACACCGTGAGCGCGTCTTTTTCCAATTCGGACACGGTCCAAAAGCTCCAGCGCAGGGCTTCGGCTTCCTCGCGGGGCGTGGCGGGGGTGAGCGACTGGCCATCGGCATGGCCATGCACGCGGGCGATGTACAAAGCGCAAGCCATGCTCTCCCACACGGTCACAGCGCCATCGGCACGTTCATCCACCAGCACCGGGATGTGGCCATTCGGGTTGATCGCCAAAAATTCAGGTGTACGGGTCGCCCCACCGGCATAAGGCGTGGCCATGTGCTCGAAGGGCACGCCCAACTCCAAGGCGGTCCAAAGGGGTCGTGCAGCGCGGGAAGCCCCGATGCCGTAAATTTTCAAAGTCATCTCTGTCTCCTGATATCTCTATCGCAAGGTCCCATGTCGGGGTTGAAGCCGCCCACCTACAAGGTGTAATCGGGCCAACTGGCACACAGCGTGCGCAAGTCTCGCACTTCAAGGTGCGGGCGGGTGTCACCATGGGCCCAGTCGTGGCCTTCTCGATTGAGCCAGGCCATTTGCATGCCAGCGGCCAAAGCGCCTACGCCGTCGGCAAGCGCATCGTCTCCAATGTGCAGCACCTCGTGGGGCTGCACACCCGCTGCTGCGGCAGCGGCCTGAAAAATGCGCACATCAGGCTTGGCCACGCCCAGTGACTGGGCGCTCACGCTGGCGTGAAAGTGCTGGCCAATGCCGACACGGTGCACGTCGGCATTGCCGTTGGACAGCGCCACCACCGGCATGCGCTGGCTCCAAAAACGCAGCGCAGGCAGGGCGTCGTCAAACAAATCAACCCGTTGGCGTTCGGCAAAAAACACCTCAAAAGCCGGCTCTGCCAAGTGCCCAGGTTCCCCCGCCTGCAGCAACAACGCACGGATCGACTCACGGCGCAAAAACGACAAATCATGCGCGCGCTCAACATGAAGGGCATTGATCTTGGCGCGCAGGGATTTTTTGATTTCAGCATCCGCGGACAACGCTGCGGCGCCTGGGGCATGGGTACTCAACCATGCTTGTAAAACCACCTCAGCACGGCCAATCGTGGGCCAAACGGGCCACAAAGTGTCGTCCAGATCGAGGGTAATGGCTTTGATTCGGGAAATGTCAATCATGGTGGTGGGAGAATACCGCATGGCATTTCAAAAAGAACCCTCCTTCCAGCATGGTCAGGCCGCCAAAACGGCTGTCTTGTATTGCAATCTGGGCACACCCAGCGCGCCCACGGCTCCGGCCTTGCGCAAGTACTTGGCTGAATTTTTGGGCGACAGCCGTGTGGTCGAAATCCCCAAACCCATTTGGTGGCTCATTCTGCACGGCATCATCTTGCGCGTGCGCCCGGCCAAATCGGCCGCCAAATACGCCAGCATCTGGACTGAACAGGGCTCGCCCCTCAAAGCCTTCACCGAACAACAGGCTCAATCGCTGGGGACCGCCCTGCAAGAGCGTGGCCACCATGTGGCCGTGCGCTACGCCATGCGCTACGGCCAGCCGTCCATTCCAGAGCAGCTCAACGCCCTGAAGTCTGAAGGCGTGCAACGCGTGCTGATCGTGCCCGCTTACCCTCAGTACAGCGGCACCACCACAGCCAGCGTGTTCGATGCGGTTTACCGCTGGGGCCTGAAAACCCGGCTCATCCCCGAACTGCGTTTTGTCAACCGCTACCACGACGATCCACGCTACATCGCCGCACTCGCGCACACGGTGCGCACCCACTGGGCCGCCCACGGTCAAGCCGAACAACTGGTCATGAGCTTTCACGGTGTGCCGGAGCGCACCTTGCAGTTGGGCGACCCCTACCACTGCGAATGCATGAAAACCGGGCGCCTGCTGGCCGAGGCACTGGGTCTGAGCAAAAACCAGTACAAGCTCACCTTCCAGTCCCGCTTTGGCAAGGCCAAATGGCTAGAGCCCTACACCGAACCCACGCTCGTGGCCATGGCCGAACAAGGCGTGAAAACAGTCGATGTGATCTGTCCGGGCTTCACCAGCGATTGCTTGGAAACACTGGAGGAAATTCAGCAAGAAGCGCAAGAAGCTTTCGTGCACGCGGGTGGCGAAAAGTTCAGCTACATCCCGTGCTTGAACAACCACGCTCAGTGGATTGAGGCGCTCAGCGACATCTGCTTGGACCACATGCAGGGGTGGAGTCTGGCACAACCTGACCCAACGGCCTTGGAGGCGAGCCGCGTGCGTGCTTTGGCACACGGCGCGAAGGCCTGAAGGGCCAGAAGACGGTCAAAAAAGGCCTGCCCATATTCGGCGGCTCAGGCGCTTCATGCAGGCAAAGACGAGAGGGTGTCCAAAATGGTTTGAGGCATGCGATCCAAAGTCACCGTCTTGTCCACCACCCCCAATTGAACCGCTGCGCGTGGCATGCCGTAGATGACGCAGCTGTCCTCGTGTTCTGTCAAGTTGATGCCACCCGCTTCTCGGATGGCTTGCATGCCCAATGCGCCATCACTGCCCATACCGGTGAGCAACACCCCCAAACAATGGCGGCGCGCAGCCGCCGCAGCGGATCGGAACAGCAGATCCACCGCAGGGCGACAGTGGTGAACCGGCGGGCTTTGGGTCAAACGCGTGCGGTAACCGCCTGAATGGGCGACCACCATCAGGTGGTAATTGCCAGGCGCAATCAAACACTGACCAGGCAAAATCAGCTCGTTATCAACGGCCTCCCGCACTTCATACTCGGCCAGCGCGTTGATGCGTTCCGCCACCGCTTTGGAAAAAAACGCTGGAATGTGCTGAACCACCAAGATCGGCGGCAATCCTGCTGGCAATGCAGGCAAGAGCGCACGCAAGGCCTCGACGCCACCGGTGGAAGCACCGACCACCACCAGCCGGCGGTCGCCGGGCCGCGCCTGAACGCCGTCTTGGTTGGTTTTGCCAAAACTGACCGCTGGCGTGGCAGCGGCTTTGGGTGAATGGCGAAAACGTTGTTTGGCCGCATGCGCTGCTTTGACATGAAAGGTCAATTTCGCGGCCAATGTCCCCACCGAGGTGCTGCCATCGGGCTTGGCCAAGACCTCACACGCCCCCGCATCCATGGCCTCTAAAGCCAGCTGTGAGCCTTTCTGGGTGATCGAACTGATGACCACCACCGCGACGACAGACCGTTCTGACTGCAGCTGACGCAAATAGGTCAACCCGTCCATGCGCGGCATTTCCATGTCCAAAGTCATCACGTCCGGTTGTAGCCGCGCCACTTTTTCCTTGGCAATCAAAGGATCGTTGGCCACCCCCACCACCTCGATTTCCGGGTCGAGCGACAAGGTGTCGGTGATGGTTTTTCTCACCATGGCCGAGTCGTCCACCACCAACACTTTGATGCGTCGTTTGATTTCCATTGCCTGACCTCAATTTGTACGCTGGTAAATGCCGTTTCCAAGGCTTTTCAAAGGATGTTCAATGCGCAGCAAACTGTCGGAGTGACCCACAATCAAATACCCCCCTGGCTCGAGCGCATCGTGCAAGCGTTGCACCAATTGCGCCCGTGATGGCAGATCAAAGTAAATCAACACATTGCGGCAAAAAACCACGTGCTGCGGCTGGGGTATCGGGTACACCCCCTCAAACAAATTCATGCGCTCAAAACTCACTTTGCTGCGCAAGACGTCTTTGACCCTGCAAAAGCCTTGGTATGGCCCCGCACCCTTTTGAAAATATTTGTGCAACAAATGCGCCTGCGGCAAACCGATGCGGTCCAGCGGGTAGACCGCACGCTGGGCTTGTTCAATGGCCCAATTGGAGATGTCGGTGCCCACAATTTGCCAACGCAATCCAGGCCGTTTTTGCGCGGCATATTCACTCAGCACAATGGCCAAGGTGAACGCCTCTTCTCCGCTGGAGCTGGCAGCCGACCAGCACCGCACACCCTGAGGCGCAGTGGGGCTGTCGCTCAACAGTGCATCCAGCAATTGCTGGGACAGCAACTCAAAATGCACCGGTTCGCGGAAAAAATGGGTGTGGTTGATGGCCACCAGATCGATGAATATCCCCAACTCTTCACCGCTGCGATCTTTCAAGCACGCCAGGTACTCCTCCCACGTAGATAAATTCAACTCACGCAGCCGTTTGTTCAGGCGACTCGACAGCAACCCGAGCTTGCTTGGTGCCAGGTGAATGCGACTGTGACGATGGATCAGGGCACACAACGCTTCGTAAGTTTGCGCCGACATGGGAGGGGGCCGTTGCAAGCCCGAATCAGAAGCAGCCGTCATGAGCGCCCGATCAGAAATCTTTGAACTGTGGCTCAGATGTGGGCCCCGAGGCGAGGCGCTTGACCTGCACCCGATGACCGCCTTCATGGACCCGGTCCAGCTGAGGGGCACTTGGCGCCGAGGACACAGAACTTGCCAGCTGGCGGCGCTGCACCCTGAAGCCCACCACTCGAATGCCTTGCGCGACCAAGGCGTCCACATTCTTGCCTTGGTCATGCGTTTGCTCGGCTGCATGGGCAATTTGGCTGGCACTTTCGGCCGTGTCCTGCGCCACTTTGCTCATCTGCTCAATGGCCACACTCACATGTTCAATGCCTTGGGCCTGTTCCCGCGCAGCCAAGGTGATCTCGGCGACCAAGGCATCGGTTTGGCCAATTTTCGACTCGATCTGAACCAGCGAATCCTTGACCCGGTCCAGCGAAACCGCCCCTAAACGGCTGTTGCGAATCGATGCTTCAATTTTCTCGGCTGACTCATGGGCGGCCATGGCACTGCGCTGCGCCAAAGACCGCACCTCGTCAGCAACCACCGCAAAGCCGGCCCCCGCCTCACCGGCGCGCGCGGCTTCCACCGCCGCATTGAGGGCCAAAATATTGGTTTGAAAAGCAATTTCATCAATGCTTTTGACAATCTTGGCCACATCGTTGCTCGAGCGCTCAATCGCCTCCATGGCCATGGTCATGTTCCCCATGTTGCGCACACCCTCTTGGGCGCTGTTGCGGGTTTCGGAAGCCAGTTTTTTGGCCTGCTCAGCGTTGTTGGCGGTTGAATGGATCATGCTGGAGACCTCTTCCAAAGAGGCACTGGTTTCCTCAATGGCCGCCGCCTGTTCGCTCGCACCCTGCGCCAACTTTTGACTGGCATCGGTCAATTGACTGGATGCCACACGGTTTTGCTCCGTGCCCGCAAAGATCGCACTGGCCACCTGCATCAAGGGCCGCACAGACACCTTGAATGCCACCCACAAAAGAATCAAACCCAGCAACAACAAGCCGGCACAAAAAGCCGCAATGCTCAACACGACCTTTTCCTGAATCTCATGGGCCCGTTGTTCGTTCTTGGCAATGTGCGCCCTGATTTTGGGCACCAAACCTTCAATGATCAGGCGGTGGGCCTCAAAGGCCTCCAGCAGCGCTTCGAACTGCGGTTTGATGTTGGCCGTGTCACCGCTGGCAAGCGTCGGTAAAAACTGCGTGTTGAGCAATTGGAAATAGCGCTGCACATGCTTGTCAGAAAACTCCAGATCCTTGAACAAATCAGCGCCCGTGAGTTGGCTGCCCATGAAACGGTCAAAGGCCTGCTTGTAATCTTGTTGAATGCGGGGGGCATCGGACACCAAGCGCTGAATGTCTTTGTCGCTCGCCACGGCACCTGGCTCCAAATCCTTGCTCAACTTGAGCATGGTGTGTGTCACCATGTAATGGGCTTCGATCAGGTAAGCGTCCGGCGGCAAAGTGGCGGCCAAAATGTCGTTTTCGTGGGCGATGTGTTGGTACAAATCACCGCCAATTTTGATGGGTGAGGTGAAAACGAAACTGGCCGCTGGAATGCCAACCAAACTGGCCAAAAACAGCAGCGCAATGCCGGCCATCAGTTTTTTCAGGTTCAACATGTCAAGGCTCCCGGTTATTCATGATGAAGAGATGTTCGAGCGGATGAAGACGCCACCATGGCCTGCAAGTCCAGCGGCTCTGTCAAGTTCAGCAAGCGGTCCATGTCCAACAAGGTGATGACCTTGTCCTTGCTCTTGGCCAAGCCCATGATGAATCGGGTGTCCAGCTCGCCACCAAAATCAGGCGGCAACTCCAGATCAGCCAGATTGAATTGCGACACGTCTTCCACCGCGTCCACCACCATGCCCATCCACTGCTGCCCCCCCTCCAGCGGGGTGAATTGCACGACGACCACACAGACACGCTCGGATACTGCAACTTGGGGCAGGCCAAAGCGCTCGCGCAAATCGATGACCGGTATGATCTTTCCGCGCAAATTCATCACCCCTTGAATGAAGGCAGGCATGCGAGGCACGGGCGTGATCGGGCACAAGCGCATGATTTCCCGCACCTTCAGCACAGGCAAGCCATAGTGCTCTCTGTCCAAAACAAAAGTCAGGTACTTGCCTGGCTTGGGCAAATTTTCGTGGGCCAAATTGCTCATGGGGATAGGGGTTTCACAGGTCCAAATAAAGATCAATCGGCCACAGCCGATAGGGTTTTGTCATGGCCGATGGCATCCGGATCAATGATCAGGGCCACACGCCCGTCGCCCAAAATGGCGGCACCCGACAGGCCCTTTTGTTGCTTGAATGTCGGGCCCAAGGACTTGATCACGACCTCTTGCTTACCCATCAGGCTGTCCACCAAAAGGCCCAAACTTCGGTCGCCCGAATCGACCACCACCACAATGCCATCGCACGCATGTTGGGCCACACAAGGCAAATCCAGCTTGTCCGCCAAGCGCACCAAGGGAATCAGCTTGCCCCGCACCTGGATGACCTCCCCCCTGCCCTGCACCGTGGACACCATGCCAGGCTTGGGTCGCAATGACTCGCGAATGACCAGGGTGGGCACGATAAAACGTTCTGAACCGACGCCGACCAACATGGCATCGATCACCGCCAGCGTCAGAGGCAAAAAAATGTTGAAGGCCGTGCCCTGTCCCGCGACCGACGCGATGTCCACTCGCCCCCGCAGCTTGTTGATGCTGCCACGCACCACGTCCATGCCCACCCCGCGGCCCGACACCTCGGTCACGCTCTCGGCCGTCGAAAAGCCGGGCAAAAAAATCAAGTTGAAAATTTCTTTGTCGCTCAGCACCGCGTTCTGCGGAATCAGGCCTCGCGCCACTGCTTTGCTCAGGATTTTTGGCGCACTCAATCCCTTGCCGTCGTCGCGGATGCCAATCAGGATGCCCCCGCCTTGGTGCGACGCCTGCAAATGGATGTTGCCCTGCGCACTTTTGCCTTGCGCCACGCGTTGGGCGGGCAACTCAATGCCATGGTCCACGGCGTTGCGCATCATGTGCAGCAAGGGGTCGGCCATCTCTTCGACAATTTTTCGGTCCAGCTCCGTGTCTTCACCGCTCAGGTGCAACTGGATTTGCTTGCCCTGCGCGATCGACAAATCGCGAACCAAGCGGGTCATTTTTTCCATCACTGCGCGAATAGGCACCATGCGCAAAGACATGGCGTTGCGCTGCAAATCGGTGGTGATGCGCGACAACTGCAACAAATGGCGTTCCAAATCCCTGTCCCTAGGGGCTTGCACCAAAGGGTGTTGCACCACCATCGACTGCGCGATCACCAATTCGCCCATCAAATCCACCAGCGCATCCAGTTTGCGGGTGTCCAACTTCACGAACTCGGCCAAAGAGCCGCTGCGTGCCTGAATTGGGGCGGGGTCAAGCCTTGGCAATGGGCCCACGGGCTGCGTTGGCACCGCTGGAGCCGCAGGCTGTGCGATGGGCAAACCCCGCCCATCGGGCCCCGAGCCGTCGAGCGTTGGTGCTGCCGCTGCATCTGCCGTTGGCGTTGGCGTTGGCGCTGAGTCTGTGCTGGGCATGGACACGGCCACAAGCCCTGCGTCCTTGACCGGCGTGGCCAAAAAAGGTTTGCCCTGCAAGCAAGCCTGCGCACGGGCCACCAGGTTGGCGGTCGGCACCACAATCGCCAGCCCACGGTCCAGGCCTTGGAGCTGGCGTGCAATCGCATCCACATACAGCTGCAGCGCATCGCCCCCGGCCAAGATCAAATCAATCACGTCGCGGTTGATGGTCAACTTGTTTTGTCGGGCCGCATCCAGCACCGACTCCAGTTCATGGGCCAGGTGCTGAATCGGCTCAATGCCCAAAAAGCCTGCACCGCCCTTGAACGTGTGAAAAGCTCGGAACACTTGGTTCAAGGTGTCTTTGTGCTGGGGGTTTTCCTCCAGCACCAACACGCCCTGCTCCACCTGTTGCAGCAATTCGCGACCCTCGATACAAAACTCATTGAGCATATCGAGATCGTCGTTCGGACCCAGAACGAAACCCTCTGCCTCTGGTTCCGTTGCGTGGTGTTCACTGGCCGAGGCAGGCGCCAAGTGCGCCGCCAGTGCGACCGGTGGTGGCGGCCGTGGATTGGCCAAATACAGGGCATTGCTGAGCCGCTCAAAATAGGCTTGCAAGTCGTCAATTTGGGTTGGCGTCCATCCTGTGGGGTTCGCCTGTGCCTGCTGACAAAGACCCAGTGCCCACGACAACTCTGGACGCACTTGTGGACCACTTGAGGCCGGGATGAGTGTTGCCAGCTGCTCAAGGACTTCCGCCACACGGCCGGGTCCATGCGGCTGTTCAGGCAGCAAGAAAGCCAGTTCGGTGGCCAATTCTTGCAACAGTGATTCAAGCGGTGGGTGCAACATAATTTTTGGCAATTTGAACAAAATCACCAAAAACATTTGCAACTTACGGCGTCAATTTGGGGAAAAGAAATCCGTTAACTGCCGGGCGTCAAGCCACGAAAAAACCAAGGGCGACAAAACCAGCGGTGGCTGATCAATGACTCAAGCGTCATGCGCGCCCTGAATGCAGCCGGCCAGCAATTGGGAAACCAACCCGGCCATCTCGCCCTCGCCGAGCACACGAATTTCAGGGTTCAAGGGCTCTTCGTACGCCGCATCGACACCAGGCAGTTTGCACAGGGCACCGAAACGGGCTTTGCGGTACAAACCTTTCACGTCCCTGGCCATGCAGGTCTCCAAAGGCGTTGCGACATGCACCTCGATGAACGCCCCGGCATCAAACAGCGCACGCGCCCTGGAGCGCGCAGCACGCAGCGGAGACATGGTGCTCACCACCACCACCAGGCCGTGTCGGACCAACATGTGCGCCACGGCGGCCATGCGGCGGCTGAGCTCGACGCGATCGGTTGCACCAGAGCCCAGGTCTTTGCACATGCCGCCCTGTGCCTCGTCGCCATCCAACACCACCAAACGCACGACGCCGTCGGCGTTCAGGCGGTCCCGCAAGGCGTGGGCCAGCGTGGTCTTGCCAGCACCGGAATAACCGGTCATCCACAAACAACACGGCTTGAGAACGACCCCAGCGCACCCGCCTGACCATGCAAGCGCCTCCACCCAATCCGCCGGCATCGAGGGACCGAAGGGCTTTACCAACTCACCAGGGGTGATGTGACTCACGTCAAGCATAAGAATTTCCTGACCGGATAAATTGATTTACAAAAGCCAAAAAATCAACGGAATATAACAAATAAATACACATCAAATGGTCTTCGGCATATTTAACCGCCTTTTCCATGGAAAAACGCCGTTGTGCAGTTCGGGTTGCAAGGCAACGCGCCATGGTGCGCAAAGCACAAAGCCAAGCCTGTGGCGCCACTGACACCCCAACCTTCAGATCGGTGGCACCGCCAGCAGCACCAAACTGCTGACCCACGGCCCATTAAGAATTAATAAGCTCTAAAAAAATTCAAATTTCCATCACATAAGGGGAAATAAAAGCCGATGAATCACGCCAAGCCAACGCCCCATCCAGCCACATGCAGGCATCGTCACAGCAATTCAGGTGCTGCCCGATGTCCATCTCAGCACGCGCATGTCAGCCCCCAAGCGCTGGGCTGGGAGGACCTTGATGCGGCAACCCAACCAAACCAACCCTCTCCTGACCCCATGCCACGATGAGCTCAGGGCGTGGCATGGGGGGGCAACACAAGGATTTGTCCAACGTGCAAAGTCGACATGTGGTCCCATTCTGGGTTGACGGCCAGCAACTGCGCCACCGTCACGCCATGTCTGCTGGCCAATCGCCACCAAGAGTCACCTTTGGCCACCACCACCACCCGCGCATCTGCGGCTCTTGTGCCAGAGGCTGGCGACACCTCGGCTGGCTTTGTTGGCAAGCTCGCTTCAACAGGGCTCACCACAACAGGGGCGCTGGCCTGCGCTGCAGACGGCTGCACGGGTGCAAGCGGCAAAGAGGGTGCTTCCGACCTGGCACCTGTTGCAGGTAGCGCCATTTCTGGAACCGTGACCGCATCCGTTCGACCAGGCTCGCTCTGATCGGCTTTGACATACTTGCCCAACACCAGCCACTGCACAGCCACCGCCAACAAAGCGGCAACCAAGGCACCGCCGAGATACAAACTCGCGCCACGCCCCAGCACCAGCACCTGCCGCCCAGCGGCAGCACGCACCTCGGCGCGCAACTCGGCCATGGACTGCAGCAAGCCCTCATGGGCTGCAGACCAACGCAACACACTTTGCTGTTGGCTTTGCGCAGTGCGCTCAAGCACCTGAGACAAGGTTGCGACCTGCTGACCCAGGCCTTGCACCAAGCCCTCAAAAGCCGCTTGGGCCTGGTGTGTGGTGTCGGTCAGGGCTTGCGCGCGCTGAGTCGCTTGCGTCAGCGCCTGCAGCTGCTCACGCTGGAGCTGCAGGTCTGAACGCTGTTCCTGCATCGCGCTCATCAGATTTTGACTCCAGACCGACATCGCCGCAAAGATCGCACCATCCCCATGCTGGACGTCGTTGGGCTTGTGCGCGGTCAGTTGGCTGGCCGTGTAAATGTCGTCGTTCACCACGATGTGCAAGTCGCTCAACATGCGCTCGGCTGTGCGCTTGACACCACTCACCACCAAGCCCATGACCAAAGAGCCCAGCAAACCATAGAGCGACGCCACAAAGGCTGTGCCCATGCCCCGCATAGGCCCTTGCATTTTTTCGATCATGCCCGTGAACATGGCCGATGCATCCCCACCACCGCCTGCGCCCATGGCGGCAAAGACACCCGACAAGTCTTGCAAAGTGGCCAACAAACCGATGAATGTGCCCACCAAGCCCAAGCCCACCAAAGAGCCTGCCAAAAAATTCGGCATGGCCAAACGGGCCATCAAATGCGTCTCCGCCCCCAGCAACTCGGTTTCCATCGCCACCTGGCGCTCACGCAATGGCAAAGCACGGGTTTGCGCAAGCATGCGATACACCCCCTTCAACGCGGAATCACCGCGGTGCTTCAACAGCATGGGCGCACGGTTTGGCAACGGTTCATTTTCCAGCGCCTCAATCCAGCCGTGTTCACTCACCAACACATGTTGCAAATAAGCCAAGATCAGCACCGTCACGCCGGCCACAGCAAAAATACCGTAGACCAATTCGGGGTGGGGGGTGGCGTTGATCGACTCGTCAATGACATGCGTGAACAGGGTCAAGCCCGCCCACAAGGTCACGAGCACAGGCCAAAAGACCCGCATCCAGCGCCAAGCTGCACGGAAAAACCGCTTGGGATTCAGCCACCAGGCCTTGGGCGTCACCGGGGCCAGCGCCACTTGGATGGACGAAGGTGTGGGGTGGTGTGCAACTGGAGAAGTTTGTTTGGTCATGTTCTGATTACAGGTGTGAGAAATCAATCATTTCTGAAAAGGACGCTGTCCGCCGCGCGCACAGTCAACCCAATGGCGGCGAAACAGGGGCAACAGGCGCATCCCAAGGAACCATCAAGATGAAAAGACGTTGTCCATCGGCACCGATATCAGGCGTGCCATGGAGCAAACGGCTTTCAATTTGCTGGGGGCTCCAGCCCATGCCTACCAAGGCGTTGCGCAGTGCCGCCAAGCTCGCATAGGCTTGGCGCCGAGAGGGCATGTCACTGGCCGCCACATTGCTCCAAATTCGCAAACGCTGTGCAGGTGACGCGACCAAAGAAGCACGCAACAAAGCGCGCACACTGTCTCGCTCCAGCTCCAAAAGGGGTTCGCCCCCGCTGGGCAAATCGACTTGCACCAACAGGCCGTCTGGCCCCGCTTGGCGGCGAACAACTTGGCCCGTTGGCCCACCCCATGCCCGCTTGGCATCGGTGAGTTGCAAATAAACAGTGGGCAATGGCGAAGAGATGGCCGCACCCATGGGGCTTGGCGACGGCGCTGACCTGTCGGGTTTGTCCGCTGCACTGACCGCCGGTGCAAGACCGTCCGCCCCGGCAGAAGGTGGAGAAATGGGGACAACGGCCTCTGGGGTCGCGCTTGCAAAAAGGCGCGCATCGGACGATCGGGCCACATCCGGGTTTTTCACACCCTCGGATTTTTTGTCCGCCCGTGCAGCGCTGGATGCGCTCAAATCTGCGGCGGTCGAGTCCCCCTGACTGGCCCCCAAAATACCGGCACTGATGGCAAACATGGCCACCAAAAAGAGCAAGTTCATCACCACGTTGCTCATCGCGTCCACATAGCCAGGCCAAAAATTTCCGGCGCCGTCCAGGCTTCGAGAACGGCTTCTCATGATGCCCCCCCTCCAGGCGGCAAAGCCAGGACTTTGACCGTATCCCCCTGTGGTGCTTGAGCGCCTGTCTCCGCATCAGGCCAAGCCATCATGCGGGACTCGATGTCTGAGGCGGACAAACCCGCCGACATCAACACGCCCCGAACTGCCATCAAGCGCAAATAAGCCGTGCGCCGACGTGCGGGGTCTTGTGCATCGGTTTGCACTTCAACCCGAAAGCGGCTCACACCTGCAGCGCGTGCGTCGCGGGCTGCCGCTTCCAATTCACGGAGGGCCCCCCTGGGCAGCTGCACCAGTTGACCCATGAATTCGACACTGACCACGGGTGCCACAGAAGGCGCGACGGTCTCGGTGGGCACTTGTGTAACGGGTGGCAACTGCGGTGATGTGGGCCCGTCTGCTTTGCGCAGAGCTGGCGGTTCCATCGCACGCGAGGTGTTGCCCTGTGACTGCTGATCAAACCCCGCAGACTTGTCCGTTTTGAGCGAGGCAGACTTGGCCGGCGATGACGCCGCAGCCGGGTCTGTTTTCGCGCGAGGCGATGGCAGCCCGCTGGCCAACTGCCCAAGGACAAACAAAGACACACCCAGCGCCATCGCGACAATGAGCAACCCTTGCACCAAGCCCGCAATGGCGGCAACAAAGCCGGGCCAAAAACCCGGATCGTCAACATGCGCATTGGCCATACAAAACCTTTTCCCTTCTAAGGCACTTCACCCCTGTGGGTGTCGCGCCTTTTTCATCACGCATCAAGCGGCAATCACATGGTTGGATTTGGACGGGTCTTGGCTCGGCTGTGTCCAAAACAGCGAGTCGTGCACCAGCATCGTGTGGCCGTTGCTCAACTGCGCCGTGGCACTGCCCTGCACCTGCACCAAGGCATCGGGCTGCAGCGGCACCCCGTCACTGCGCAACTGCAGGCTCTGGATGCCCAGCTCAACCAAGCTGCGCAATTCGCTGGCGCTGCTCACACCGTTTTGGTCGGCATCCACCCAAGCCTTGAAGTCACCAAAGGACGCATCGGCTGCACTGAACAGGCCGTCTTGGTTGCTGTCAAAAACCTCTGCCAAGCCTTGCAAGTCGCTCTGACCCGCAGCTTGCGCAAACTGGTACTGCCCCGTCTCGCGCAGACTGCCGTCGCCAAACTTGTCCCAGAACAGCAAACCGTCTTGACCACCCACCCAGCCGCTGTGCTCGGTTTGGCCGTCCAGGTTGACGTCGATCGTCGCCTCGGTGTAAGTGATCTGGCCGTCTCCGCTCAAGTCCAAAGCCACCGGGGGGACGACCGTTCGCACATCCACACTCAAGCTGCTGCCCACGTTTGTGGCATTGCCTGCTGTGTCCTTCAGGACCAATTGCAGGGTATGTACCGATCCCACAGCCAAGGGTGCACTCGCGCTCACCGTCAAGGAGAGTTTGCCGCCGACCCAGACCCCGTTGAGCAGATCCGCGGCAGTGACGGTGTAGCTGGCCAACTCCGTGCCATCGCTTTTTTGCAACACCAACCTGTCTGTGGCCTCCATCCTGGTGCCTCCCAGCGCCATCACATCGATCGTCGGCGTGGTGACCGCCGTGATGTTGTCCGTCGTGTTGAGGCCTGTGTCGCTGGCTGTTCGCAGGTCCAAATTGGTGTTGGCAGCCAGCCCCAAATTCACCGAGCCCGCTGTGCCAGCGTTGGTCAAGGGGTTGGCCAAGTCTGTGCTGTCGGTCACCGATGCTGAACCCGCTGCATCAAAACCAGGCAGATAGAGTTTGAGATCACTCACATCGGCGGCCGACACGGTTTGTGACAAGATCTGCGATACCGTGCGCTGACCATCCCAAACCTTCAAATCACGAATCTCATCACTCCCCGTGATGGTGCCTTGCAAGGTCGTGGTCATGTCACCTTGTGAATTGAGGTAGTTCTTTCCGAGTACCAGCTCCCACGAGGTATTGACTGCATCAGGAATCGCTCCATTCAACGATGCATTGTTTAAAAATGAAGCTGTCGACACCCCATTTTTATAAAAAACCAAACTATTGGAGTCGGACACCACCAGCGCGACATGGGCCCAAGTGTTGATCGACAAATTAAAACCGGTCAAAGAGCCCGCTGATGTGGTGGCATTTTCGGATCCTCCACGCAATCCAACTCGGAAATTACCTCCCCCCGCGGAGAGAGAGTAATTGACCGTGTTGTTGTTGGCCTTGAGGGCGAAAATCGGTTCCGAATTTCCCGAAGTCACGTTGCTGGTCTTGTACCAAAATTCGATGGTCATCCCTTGAGTGAAAGACAGGCCGGATGCACCCGTGGTCAGCCTGGCACCGTTGGCGATTTGGATCGCACCGCTTTGTGCTGTCGGGGCGACAGCGTCGTAGGTGATGGCTTGGCTGGCCAGCACACCTGTCGTGGCCCCTCCGGCAGAAATTGACCGCACCTGCACCGTGGGGCTGTTGCTGAGCGTCAAGCCGGACACCGTGACCGTGTTGGCCGTGGCGTCCACATCGCCCGCAGCCACGTTGGCCCAGGTGGTGCCATCGAGGCTGTACTGGAATTGTTCACCTGCCACCAAATCCGAACCCGTGTAGGTGAACACCACATCGCCACTGGCCTGGTTGGTGACCGCGTCGTTGAGGTCAAGATCATCGATGTCCGAGCTGACACGGGTGAAGCGCATGCCGGAGCCCCCCACCGGTACATCGCTGAAGGTGATGGCTTGCTGGCCCACCACGGTGCTGTTGCCCGCCGCATCCAGCGCGCGCAATTCCACGACTGTGGGGCTGGAAGCGAAGGTCAAACCGGCCACCTTGACGGTGTTCGCAGCGATGCTCACATCCACCGCAGGGACATCGGTCCAATGCGTGCCGTCGACGCTGTATTGGAAAATTTCATCCGCCGCCAAATCGCTGCCGGTGTAGCTGAACACCACATCGCCCGAACTGGCAGAGGTGATGGCATCGTTGGGGTTGGGATCGCCTGCCACTGAAGTCACGCTGATGAAGGTCATACCGGCAGCACCCACAGGTGGCGTCGTATCGATCAAGGGCAGCGGCGTGACATCGATGTTGGGGATATTGCCGCTGTTGGCGGTGTAGGTGTATGCATTGCCAACCACGTCGGTGATGTTGGCCGTCAAAACGTTTTGAAGCGCAGCCTCATCGATGCTGACTTGACCGTTTTGTCCCGCCAAAATCGTGTAGGTGAGCGTGCGCGTGGCGCTGCCATTGGCCCCGCCCCAGGTGGCGTTCACGCCCCCCGTGCCTGCCAACAGGAAAACCGTGGTGTCGGCGGTGCCCTGGATCAAACCGTTGACGGGACCATCAAAGGTCACCGTCAGCACCACCGTCTCGCCGGCACTGTTGCCCGCCGTGCCGGCGATGGTGGTCAAGGCCGTGCTGGGCGGGTTGCTGCTGCTCAGTGTGGGACCGGTGTTGTCGATGACGATATTTTTCATGTCACCCAGGTTGTTGCCGACGGGCAAGGCCGTGCTGTTGTAAGCATTGCCAATGCTGTTGCGCAAGGCGCTGCTGCCCGATCCGATGGTGTAGCTGCTGACCGTGAGGTCGCTGGCGTTGACCCCAGCACCCACGCTGTAAACCCCGCTGGCGGTGCTGCTGTTGGCGGCGGAGGTGAGCGCCACCTGTTCACCGGTGTTCAAAGTCAAATTGAGGGTGCCGCCCGCTTGCAGCACGGTGTCAAAGTGGGCGGTCAAAGTCAGGCTGCTGCCTTGCCTGTAAACCCCATCGTTCGAGGTGGCGGAAAAACTCACCAGCGCCGGGCGGCTATCGTCCACGGTGAAAGAACTGGTGGACGTGTTGCCCAGGTTGCCAGCAGTGTCCGTTTGGCTGTAGCTGAAACTGTAAGGGGTGGCCGAAGCGACTGGAATGAGGGACTGAGGGATGCTGATGCTCCATTGGCCGCCAACAGCCGCGCTGGTGTAAGTGTTCCCCTGAAACACCACGCTGACTGCGGCATCGGGCAGGGCAAGGCCTGAAATGGTGACTGGCGATTGGGTTTCGCTGATGTTGACCACCGCATCACCTCCGGCGACGCTGCTCAAAGTGGGGGCGCCCGGTATCACGGTGTGGATGACCACGTTGGAACTGGTCACAGAGGCGGTGTTGCCACGGGGATCTGTGCTGTTGACCGTGACCGTGGCGGTGGTGGTGTCTGCAGGAACTTCTGAGCCCCCGGTGAACGTGACGGACCACGCACCGGTGGTGCTGTCTGCCGTGGTGGATTTGGAGATCAAAGTGCCTGTCCACAACACACTGACGGTGGCCCCTGGCTCGGCACTGCCCTGCACCACCACCCCAAGGGTCTTTTCACTGCCATTGACCACGTTGTTGCCCCCCACCGAGGTCACGGTGGGTGTCTGTGCCAAGGTATCGAGTGTGACGAGATTGCTTTGCAGTGCGCTGGTGTTGCCTGCAGCGTCGGTGGCGCTGATTTGGATGTTGCTCTGCACCGCCGTGGCCGTGGGGCTGGTGGGAATGTCGGCGGTGGCGAAGTTCAGACTCCAATGGCCATTGCTGTCCACGATGTTGGTGGTTTTGGTGGTGCTGCCCCAGGTCACCGACACGGTAGGGTTGGCAATGTTGGAGCCCGGCGGGGTCACCGTGCCACTCAAAGTGATGCCATTGGCACGGTCTGTGGCGTTGAGCCAATTTTGGCCTGCAACCACCGGGGTGCTCAGGGTCACGGCAGGGGCCTCCAGATCGACCCGGACAAATCGGGTGCTGTTGACGCTGTTGCCCAAGGCGTCTGTGGCGGTGACCACGACAGCATAGTTGCCAGAAGCTGTAGGCACATTGCTGGCACCCTGCAAATTCAAGGTCCAGCCCGCTGTGCCATTTGGACCACCGTTGGCTGTGCTGACCGCTTGGTAAGTGGCATCGTTGTAGGCCACGTTGATGGCCAAGCCCGGGTCCGACGTGCCGGTGAACACAAAACCATGGTCACGCTCGCTCATGTTGATGACGTTGTCACTGCCCCCCATGGTGAAAGCACCCAGCACGATGCCGCTCAGTCCCATGTCCACCGATTTGTCGCTGCTGCTGAGGGTATTGCGCGCCACATCTTCAATGCGCGCGCGAAGAATCGCGGTGCCCGAGATCAAGCCCGCATTGACCAAATCGGCTTGGGTGACCGCCGTGGCCCACACGCCATTGGCATCCACCCCAATGTTGTTTTGGGTGAACTGGACTTGCTGGCCCGCGTCAAGCCACTGCAAGGTGACAACACCCCCCGGGTCACCCCGGCCCGTGATGGGCATGCTTTGGTTGGTGACATCGGCCAAAATGATGCGGTTGCGCCCAGATTGGGACACCAGATCGTCGATGCTGACCGCCACCGCTCGGTCCACAATCAGGGCTTGCGAATTGGTGCTGACGTTACCGGCCGTATCCGTCACTTGTGCCTGGAGGGTGTAGGTCCCGTCCGGAAAGACCGTGGCATTGGTCAGCGATGCCCGGGGCACCAGCACCTGCCATCCTGTGCCATCGATCACCGCCAACAGCGTCTGTAACGTGTTGCCAGCCGCATTCACAATGTTCAGCTGCACGTTGGCTGCATTCAGGGAAGTGGTGCCGCTCACCGTCAGTGAAGACAATGCGTCGTTTTGGCTGAAGTAGTTGTCAGCATTGTCGGTTTGCGTTTGGGCAAAAGTGAGGGTGGGTGGTGTGCGCGAAATCAACACGTTGCGCTGAGCGTTGGGGCTGCTGTTGCCTGCCGCATCTTGCGCTTGCACACGCACAGGAAACGAAATGTCTTGCGTCGGCAATTCATCGGCTCCGAAAATGGTGGACCACACCCCTCCTGAAGCCGTGGCCACCTTGTTGATGCCATTCAATGTGACGATCAGGCTCGCGCCAGGCTCTGCCGTGCCCGAAAATTGAACACCTGCACTGGCTTCGTTGGCATTGATGCGGTCATCGCCAGCGATGAGGTCGATGGTGGGCAGGGCCACAAACAGATCAACGATCACGTCTTGCGTAGCCACGGCGGCCGATTCGGCATCTTTGCCGGGGTCGATGGCTGTGACCGTGATGCGGGTTTGGGTGTTGGCAGGTTGAGGCACCAACGGAAAGTACGCGCTCCAGACACCGGTTGACGAGGCGGTCACCGGCTTGGCTGGCACACTGGAAGAATTGTCGGCTGCGGCCCATGCGACAGTCACCGAGGCTCGGGGAGCCGCGCGACCTGTGACCAAAACGCCTTGACCTTGGGTGGAGCCCAAAGCGTTATTGGCTTCGCTCAACTCTTGCTGGTTGATCACCCCGTTTGAAACCGTGCCGATGGTGGGTGCTTGCGAGGTGGAGTTGTCTGCGATGGTGGCCGATGCGGCTCGCTCACTGGCGTTCCCGGCGACGTCGGCAATGACCGCGGCGAAAACCTGGCTGGAGCCCTGTGGGATCGCGTTGCTGCCGAACGTTGCACTCCAAGCACCCGTGGGGCTGGCGGTGACCAATTGGTTGCTGGAACCCCAGACCACCTCCAATTGTGACAAGGCCTCGGCCGTGCCGGTGACGGTGATGCCCGCTTGCTTTTCGGCTGCAGTGATCTTGTTGTCTCCGGCAACCATGTTGATCACCGGTGGCAGGGCCACGGTGTCCACCACCACGGCCTGCGAAGCCTGTTGGCTGATGTTGCCGCTCACATCGGTCGCCACCACACGCAGGGGCAATGCACCATCCCCGGGCACTTCGTCTGCGGGGACAATCAGCTGCCAGTTGCCATTGGCATCTGCTTCGACAGCAGCCGGTGTCAGGTCGCCCCAGACCAGTTGCACCGAGGCACCCGCCTCTGCGCGACCGGAGAGCTGCACATTGGCCGATTTGTCCAGGGCATTGACGTATACCGGTGTGTTGCTGCCCACCACGGTTTGTGAACCCACACTGGTGATGCTGGGCAAGGTGGTGCTCGTGTCCAGCAAAATATCGCGCTGCACGGACGCGGTGTTGCCCGACAAAGGGTCGATCACCGCCACCTGAACGGCACGGGTGCCATCCGAAGGCACTTGGTCAGCGGTGAACATGACGGACCAACGCCCACCTTCAGCGGCACTGGTCATGCGCGTGGTGTTGCCCCAGGTGACATGGACCGCCGCATTGCCGATGGTGCTGCCACCGATGGTGACGCCTGCGGTTTTTTCAAGGGCATTGACACGGTTGTCTACCGCCACGGTGTCGATCTGGGGCGCGTCCAAGCGCGTGGCCACCCGCAAGTCTTTGACCGTGCTGGGGCTCACGTTACCGGCCGCATCGGTTTGAGACACCGTGAACGGCACCGTGCCGTCGGGCGGGACCTCGTTGCTGCCGTAGGTGACGCTCCAAGTGCCGCTGGCGCTGACCTGGACGATTTTTTCGACGCCCGACCAACTGGCCTTGAGCGTGGCGTTGGACTCTGCCGTGCCGCTGAAAGTCACGCCGCTGGCTTTTTCATTGGCAGAGACCACACCATCGACCAAGCCGCTGCTGATGGCGGAAATGACGGGGGCATCCACACGCGTGTCCAACAACACCTTTTGGGTGGCTGACGCGCTCGATTTGCCACCGACCTTCGCGCTCGCGACCACCATATTGGCGTTGCCTTGTGTCGGAATTTCGGCTTGACTGAATTGGGTGGACCACAAGCCACTGGCGTTGGCGGTGGTTTCTTTGGTGCTGGTGCCCCAAGTCACTTTGACCAGCGCATTCGCATCGGCAGAACCGGCAACGGTCAAACCTTGCACTGCGGTTTGGCTGTTCACCACGGCCAAGTCGTAAATCACCGGGGCATTGACGCTGTTGAGGCCCGACAAATCCACCGGTGAACTGGCTGGGCTGGTGGCACCGGCAGCCAAGCCACCCAGCAGTGGCGTGGCGGCGGCCACCCAAGGCAAATACGAGGCCAAAGCCCCGCCGGCCACCACAGGTGCAGACGCCGCCACCGCGGGTGCAGCGGGGCCCACGCTGCTGGCCGCGCCCGCGGTACCCTCTGCCGTGCTTTCAACCGAAACGGCGTTGCGCGAAATGGCTTCCGACGTTTGCAGCGAGGAAGACGTGGCGCTGTTGACTTGCAAAGAACCGGTGGACTGCAACACCTCTTGCCCCGAAATCTCGACGCCATCTTGGAACTTCAGGGCGAATTCGGGATCGAACATGGCACGCACGGCACCGTCGCGCACAAACAGACGCTTGCCGTCCTGGGTGGTGATGACGATGTCGGTGTCCACCACACGCAACTCACGCACCGCACTGCGCGGCACATGGATGTTGACACTGTCTTTGACACGCGCAGCCGCACCGGTCACGGCCGCAGCAGGTGTGTTGGCTTGTGCAAGCTGGGTCTCGCTGGGGGTGATTTTCTGTTCGTTCATGATGGTCAAGGATTGGAGTTGGGGGAAACGACGAAAAAGACGCTGGGCATCAAGCGGCCATGACGGGGGCATCCAGTCGCACAATCAGCGAACTGGCCCAGCTGGCGTTACCGGCCAAATCGTTGGCGGTCACCCCCACAATGGTGGTGCTGGTCGGGGGCACGGCGCCCGGCTCAAAGGTGTGTATCCACTGGTGGGTGAGCTCATCAACGGGTACCGTGTGGAAAAGGTCCCCCCATGTCAGCTCGACGGCGGTGGCGCCAACGGCCACACCAGAAATGGTGACCCCTTCTTGCGCTTCACTGGCGTCAATGAAGTTATCCCCCGTCACCGCATCGATCAAGGGCGCTGCAGGCGCCGTGGTGTCGAGGGTGACCACCAGCGTTGCAGACTGGGTGTTGCCATCAGGGTTGATGGCACGGACATTGACGCTGGTGTCGGTCGTGGGCAAATCGTCGGGTGCCACCCGCAAAGACCACACGCCCACGGTGTTGGCGTTCACATGTTGATTGACCACCCCCGCCCCCCAGTTGACCGTCACCACAGCGCCGGGGTCGGCCATCCCCGACAAAATCACCGGTGACTGGGTCTCGCTGGCATTGATCATGTTGTCATCGGGTGTGGCCAGATCGCCGTCACTGGCCGAAACGTCATCGATGGAGAGCACCGCATCGTCAATGGCCATGCGAACGTTTTGAATCAACACGGGCCCCACGTTGCCCGCCGCATCGCGCAATGTGACGGCAATGCTTGAATTGCCCGCTTGCTCAGGCAACTCGTCGGTCGCATAAGTGACGGACCACAGGCCGTTGCTGCCGACCTGGATGGGGGTTAACGGGGCAGTTCCATCTTTGATTTGACCCGCCCAATCGATGACAACGAAAGCCCCGGCCTCACCGGTGCCCGACAGCACGATCGGGTTTGCGTATGCGCTCTGGTTGACCACGTGGTTGTCAGCCACCACGGAGAGCGCGGGGGCAGCCGGTGATTGGGTGTCGATGACGACACTGGCCCAGGTGGCCGCACTGGCATTGCCCACCCCGTCCCTGACCACCACCTGCACGGGGCGCGTGCCATCCGCCGGTACCTCGGTTGAACTGAAGGGGACTTGCCACACCCCGAGCTGGTTGCTGCGCGTGGATTGGCCCACACCGGCCCATGTCACTTCAACGGCGGTGTGGGGTTCAGCCGTTCCAGACAGGAGCACACCGGCTGCTTTTTCCAGGGCGTTGATGGTGTAGTCGTCTGCGACCGTGTCCAGCACCGCGGCGGCTGG
Source organism: Limnohabitans sp. DCL3 (assembly GCF_048019295.1). Classification (GTDB taxonomy): domain Bacteria; phylum Pseudomonadota; class Gammaproteobacteria; order Burkholderiales; family Burkholderiaceae_C; genus Limnohabitans_A. The sequence goes on from NZ_CP171842.1 coordinate 1,693,920, forward strand.
CATGTTCCGGTCCACCCCAACGCGTCGGGTGCTGGCCCCGCTCACATTGCCCGCGCTGTCGGTTTGCACCGCAGTGATCAAGGTGTCCGCCCCCGTCAAGGCCGCGGGATGGGGCAGGTCATCGGCCGATACCGCCAGCGTCCATGCCCCTGTGCCCGCATGGGCAGTCACTGTGCGGCTCAGCAGCACAGAGCCGCCAGGCGATGCCTCTCGCCACAACACCGCCACGGATGCACCCACCTCCGCCATGCCCGCCAGGGTGATGCCTGCCGTCGCCTCGTTGGCATTGATCTGATCGTCGCTGGCAACCACATCCAACCCCGGCAGTGACACCACGGTGTCGATGCGCACCACACGCTCGGTTGTGGCCGAATTGCCCACCGCATCGGTCACGCTGGCCGATACCGTGGTGACGGCGGCATCAGCAGGCAGCTCGCTCGCGGTGAAGGTGGTGGACCACCGACCTGTGGGGTAGGCGGTGCACCTTTTCGTCACCCCACCCCACACCAGCGTCACTTCGCTTGCCACGGAGGCCATGCCCGTGATCAACACACCAGCAGACTGGAGGGCTGCGTTAACGACATTTTGTGTGCCCACCTCGTCCATCAGCGGCAATGGAGGGGGCAAGGTGTCCACCCACACTGGACGGCTGACACTGGCTGCGTTTCCCACCCTGTCGGTCGCTGACACGCGCACAGTCTGCGTGCCCTCGCCCGGGCTTTGACCCGGGTCGAACACGGCTGTCCATTGCCCTGTCGCGCTGACCCCCAGATCCCGCGTGAGACCGCCCCATTCCACACGGACGCCAGAGCCAGGCTCTGCGGTGCCGGTGATCTGAACACCAGCCGTGATTTCACGCCCATTGACAATGTTGTCCTCGGCCACGGCCGAAATCGTGGGCCACGGGTCATGGAGCGTATCCACGTTGACAACGCGCGAGCTGGTGCGAACGCCCTCGGTCACCCTGATGGTGTAAGCCCCGTCATTGAGATCGCGCGTGTCTGCAAAAACCTCCCAACGCCCTGCCGCATCGGCGAACACAGCGTTGGGAAGGTTGAGGTTCGGCCAAGCCACCTGCAACCGGGCGCCTGGGTTGGCCCAACCACCCAAGGTCACACCGTTCAATTTTTCGAAGACGCCAATGAGGTCGTCGCCGTTTTCTGTGATGGGATCGATGAGCGGGTTGCGGCTCACGGAGACGTTGCGCGACGCTGTGCTGGTGTTGCCCGCTGCATCCGCCACGGTGGCCTCCATGCGGCCCACACTGGTGGTGGGAATTTCTGAGAACAAAAATTCACTGCGCCACACCCCATCGGTGGCAGAGGCGACAGCGTTTCGGCTCACGCCGCCCCAAGTGAGCGTGAGCGACGCGCCAGCAGGGGCCGTGCCCGTGACAAGAATCGGGTTGCCTGCATCGGCCAGTGTGATGGCGTTGTCGCCCGCCACCACATCGATGGTGGGAGGGGGTGGTGCCACCGTGTCCAGTTCAAATCTCAGTGCTTCAGAAGCCAGGGACACATTGCCTGCCGCATCGATCTGGCGCACACGCACGCTGTAGGCGCCACTGGTCGGGCCGAAAAGGTTGGGGGCGTGGCCCGCACTGTTGAGTGCACCCGCTTGCCAAGACTGTGCATCATCCAAAGAATATTGCCAACGCGCACCGGACTGTGTTTCCAGGCCACCGATGCGCAAGGTGCCATCGTTGGTCAAGCCATCGTTATTGAGTCGTCCGTCGGGCCCCGTATCGGCGTTCAATGCCAGCGTCGGCGCCTGTGGCGCGACACCGTCCACCACCACGGCCGGCAAGGATTTGTTGACCAAGCTGTCGGTCTGGACCAAAGCATGGCCAGCGCCATCTTTGGGTAAAGCCTGACCCGCAGGCCAGCCCGTGATGATCACGCCCGCTGAGCCCGACACATCTTGGTCGGTGATCGTGTATTGGAAAACCAATTGCCTGGTGCCGTTGACACCATCCCATACAGCGCTGCGGTTGTGGGCGCCAATTCTCAGATTGAGGGTAGGACTGCCGTCCACCAGCACCACTTCGCTCACACCCACGCTGACTTGAAGCACATCGCCAGCAACCAAAGCCCCGGCTTGAAGCTGTCCTGCCGAAGTCAGGCCCATGGTGCCCACCCGGTCGTCTTGCACGCTCGGCGCTGTGGCATCGCTCCTGACCAAATCAACGGGCAAGCGGATGCTCAAGTCGTTCGCCGACAAAGCCGAAGCCGCCAAACGCACGGTGGCGGCTGTCAAATCCGACAAAGCCACGGTTGCGCTGGCTGGGTTCCAGGTGACAACACCCTGGGTGACAAGCAACTGAGCGCTCAAGCTGTCCAAGGCTGCCGCCATATGGCCCTTGACTTCGTCCAGACCAGCCAACAGGGCGAGCACTTGGCCATAGGCATTGCTCTGCGCTGTGGGCTGCCCTTCAGGGGTGATGGTCAACTGTGGCGTCTCTTGGGTGACATCGACCTCGCCCAAACCCCACAAAGCGGCCATGGAGCGGTTGATGCTGACCACACTCACCCCTGAGCTGACCAAGTTCGGGTTGTTGGCGTCGACCATTTTCCGGGTCGCCAGTTCTGTCAAGGGCGTGATGTTGACCGTGGCTTGCTCGGCCCGTGCATCGATGGCGATGGCAGCACGCAATTCGACCACCAAATCCTCTTGCGAACCTGTCTCAGAGCGGTAGTTGGCATCCGCGCCGTTGTCGTCTCGGACGCGCAACACATAAACACCCGACTGAGCGTTTTGCACCGTCAAACTGTAAGCACCGTCGGCATCGACCGTGGCTTCACCGGGCAACTTGACCCCATTGCGGTACACCTCGACACGCACATGGCCTGCAGACAACAAGGGCCCTGCGCTGATCGTCCCCTGGATGCGCAAGCTCCCGCCAGCGCTTGTGTTGGGGGTGTCGTGACCGCCGCCAAAGGCCGCCCCCAATCCCAGAGCCGACAAGCCACCAAGCGCTGGCCACCCCAAGCCCAGGAATTGATCTTCTGCGTTTGTGGCGGTCACAGCCGACGCCACGGGCAGTGCACCCCATTCAAAAACGGCTGATTGCCCCGCTGCCAAAGCTTCGGGCTGGGCACCAGAAGACGACACCCAACCCTGTTGAGGGGCCGCAGACTCTGGCAGCAAGCCCTGCCAACTGCATGCTGATTCGGCGCAGACCGTGTAGTACCCCGCCAACACCACCTGCTCTTGACCTTGGGCGTCTTGCAAGACCAAATCCTGAGCGAGGCGGGTCATTTTGACCTTCGCCAAAGGCTGACCCGCTTCGCCTTGCACAAAGTATTCGGCCCGGCCCAAGGCGACAACACGCGCGGTTTGATCGGCTGCACTTTGCACACTGATCGCTGCGGCATCTGGAGATGGCGGTCGAATTCGAACCTGGATTTTGGACATGGAGACCTTTCTTTTTGGGGAAAAACTGCGCGCGACCCATCGGCTCAAAATGGCTTGGGCGGCCCAACAGGGACCAATACCCCCGACGCTGCGGTACGCAGCGCAAGGCGATGCCACGCTGCCGCCACATCCGCATGGCTGTCCGCCAAGGCGTACTGGCTCTGTGTCAGCTCACGGGAAGCGTTCAACAAGTCCAACCAAGTTTTGCGCCCAGATGCGAATTGGCGATGGAATGAATCCACGGCCAGCTGTGCGCCTCGGACCGCTGCGCGAAGCACTTGGATTCGTTGTTTGGCCGATTCCAACTCTTGGCGATCGGTGTACAAAACCTCGGCAATGTCCCGCTGGGCAGCCTCAACGGCCTGCGCCAAACTGGCGCTGCGATGGCCCAATGCCTGGGCCTCAATGCCGGTGGCCAGACCGGCACCCGGTGTGTAGCTCAAGCCAATGACACCGGTGGCGCTGTTGTTCACCGCATTCAACGGGCGATCCAAGCGGACATAGATCTGAGGGAATTGCTCGGCTTGCTTGGCTTTGAGCCGCAGCAGCGCCGCTTGCCTGTCTTGTTGTGCCTTGAGCACACTGGGATGCGACAGTGCGGCACTGTGCCAATCCAAACCCGGCACCGCAAAGTGCGTCAGATCATCATGCGCCGCTTCAGCGGGCAACGCCGGTTGAAAGAGTTCGCGCAAACCCGTGAACTGTGCCAGCCGATTCAGAGCAATTTGGCGACTGTGGGTGGCTTGAACTTGGTCCACATGGGCTTGAAAAAGACGGGAAGTGGCCAACTCCAAATCGATGACAGGAGACGCTTGGCTCTCCACCCTGCGCTGCATCTGCAAGCGGTAAGACGTCAGCTGATTCATCGCCGTCGTGGCCACAGACAAACGTGCATCGGCCACTTGAAATTGCTGCCAAGCGTTCACCACCTGAACGCCCATCTGTATCGCGGCCATGCTGACCCGCAACGCATTGGCATCGAGCGTGGTTTGTGCCTCTTCAATGCGCGCCTCTGTGCGACCGGCATCCCACAAGGTTTGTTGCACACGCACAATTTGCGTGTAGGCCGTATTCACCTGAGACGGTCGATTTTCCAGATGGGCGCTGAAGGTTGGCCACTTCTGCCTTTGCGTGGCCAGCAGATCGGCCTCGGAGGCTTGTACATCCAATCGCGCCGCTTGGACGAGCGGGTGAAATTGTTGGGCTTGTTGAATCAGGTAGGGCAAGCTCAGGCGGCCACGGGCATCGAAGGCCTCAGGCCCAAGGATTGCAGCAGCCCTGTCGTTGGCGCTGGCCCAAGGTCCACGCGGCTCGGCCGCAGGCGCTTGCGACTGAACCGCACAATGCATCCCCCATAAGGCCACACCACTCGTGAAGAGGGCGAACCATTTTCTGGTCAATTTCATGGCTCAGCGCTCTCCAAAGGATTGGCTCAAGGTCTTGGCCACAGGTTTGAGCAAGTAACTGAGCACTGAACGCTCGAGGGCCTTGATATCGACTTGTGCGGTCAACCCAGGGCGCATCTGAATTTGGTGCGCCTGTGGCCCCTTGAATTCAGTGCCCGTGATGTGGATGCGAACCCTGTAGTACAAAAAAGGGCCATTGCGCGTGTCTTCAGAAATGACATCAGGACTGATGTAACGGACTTGGCCACGCATGCTGCCAAAAATCGAGGAATCGTAAGCATCCAGCCGCACCTGCGCCTCTTGACCCACAAGCACAAAAGCGATATCGGCCGTGGCCACCTTGGCCTCAGCCACCAACTCATTGGCGTCGGGCAGCAACTCCAACACCGTGTCGCCAGGCCGCACCACACCCCCGACTGTGTTGACTTTGACGTTGTTGACCACGCCATCCATCGGCGCCAGCAACTCGGTTTGCTCCAACACTTGGCTGCGATCACGCAACAGCTCAATCTGTGTGTTGAGCTCTTCTTGCGCCTTGGTCATTTCAGCTTGCGCGTCTTGGAAATACTTGTTGCGTTTGTTCGTTTTTTGGGCTTCCAAATCGGCCACCATGCGCTGCAGGCGCAAGAGGTCTGCTTGGCTGACATCCCCTGTGGCTTCCAATTTCTGGTTGATCACCAACTCTGCCCGCGCAAGCCGGAGCATTTGCTCGACAGCGCTGAGGTCATCCAAAAATGCGCTTCTTCTTTTGTCATACAAGGCGCTTTGGTTTTGAATGTATTCTTCATATTTCTGCAAGCCCTTGGCGAACATCAAGGGACGCTCATACACCTCTGCTTGCAGTCGTGACAAAGTGATTTTCAAAGCGGCCACTTTGGCTGCGCTGTCCGCCACAGCCGCAGAGGCGCGCTCTTTTTGCAAGGTCACGAGCAACTGACCCGCTGTGACGCGATCACCCTCCTGGACATGCAAACGGGTGACCACGCCACCGTCCGCGCTCTGTACCAGCTGGGTTCTGGCGGACACAATCAGCTGGGCAGGGGCCCTCGTCACTTGGTCCACATGCGCGACTGCAGCCCAAGTGATGAGCGCAACCAATGCCAACAGGATCACACGCAAGGTTCTGCGTGCACCCCTTGGCGGGGCCAGATCGCCCAGCAGGTGACCCGGTTGTGACGGTGCAGTGAATTTCATGGTGACAAGCAATGAAAGTGAGGGTGAATCCACATCCAGCAAGGCCGATCCGCTCGGCTCAGGCCGCTACCGCCGGTGAAGGCGCCAAGGCCATGCCGTGCGAAGGTGTGGGCTTGGTTTTGCCTCGGCGCGTCAACTCGGCCAACACCGTGTCTTTGGGGCCGTCCAGAACAAGGCCGGAACCCACCACCACCACCAGGCGTGTGGCCAAAGGCAGCAAACTCGGTTTGTGGGTCACGATGACCATCGTTTTGCCCTGTTGGGCTGCGTGAGCCAACACACGCAAACAGGCGCGCTCTTGGTCTTCGTCCATCGTGGCAGTCGGTTCGTCCAGCAGCATCACATCGGGGTTGGTCAAAATCACACGCGTGAAGGCCAACAATTGCTTCTGTCCACCCGACAAACCTTTGCCGCCTTCGGATATGGACCGATCCAATCCTTTGGGGTGCATGGCCACAAATTGACTCATCCCCGTGCGTTCCATGGCGTCCTGAATGGCGTCATCCCCCGGGTCAGGCAGACCCACCAGCAAGTTCTCGCGCAAGGTGCCCTGAAACAAACGGTGTTCCTGCTGCAAATACCCCACGTGCTGACTGACCACTTGGCGGTGGATGTGCGCCATGTCCAGCCCGTCAAGCAACACACGACCCGACTGGGGTTGGTACAAACCACTGAGCAAACGCAGCAGTGTGGATTTGCCGGAACCGATGGGCCCCAACACCACCACCCGCTCACCCGGCTCCAAACGAAACGTGGGTACGACCAGGGCTGCGGGGTGATCGCCGTAGGCGAACTTCACATCCATCAGCTCAAAACGACCCTTGATGTGCTCGGGCACCAAGACCTGGTGGCTGTCTTGGTTGTCCACCTTCAAACGGTAAAGGGCCTCCAAACTCTCCAGTGCAGCCTTGGCGTGCGCATGCTGCACAAGCAAACCAGGCAAGGCCAAGATGGGCGACAACACACGACCACTCAAGATGGAACAAGCGATCAAAGCCCCCATGGTCATCTGCCCTTGCATCAACACCCAAGCGCCAGCCACCACCAAGGCCGCATAGCTGAGCTGTTGGAGGGAGGCGGCCACATAGCCCACACTGTCATTGAGTGTGCGCATGCGCAAATCACTCAGAATGGTTTCTTGATTGACACCCATCCAACGCGACAAAAATTTCCAATGACCAGAACCTGCCTTGATGGTTTCCATGCCCTCCACCGCTTCCACCAACAGGCCCGTTTTCAGGTTGGAGAGGGCTGCACCGTCAACGGCTTGGCGCATGATGCGGGTGCGCATGGCCAGGCCCATCCAAAAGGCCAACGCACCAAACATCAAGGGCACCAGGGCAACGATGGGGTGCCCCACCACCATGATGACCACCACAAAAAACAGCGCCAAAGGCAGATCAATCAGTGTGAACAAGGTGCTGGCTGTGTAAAACCCTCGCACTTGCTCGTAACCTCTGATTTGCCCTGCCAGCGATCCCACAGACGCTGGCAACTGGTCCACGCGCAACTGCAGCAAACGCGCAAAAATGTCACGTGACAAACGGCCATCCAAACCCACCACCACATGGTCCATCAATTTGGATCGTGCCATCTTGATCCACAGCTCCAGGCCAATGGTCAGCAAAACACCGGTCGACAAGACCCACAAGGTTTGCTCACCCCGAGTGGGAATGACCCGGTCATAGACCTGCATGGAAAACAGCGAAGTGGCCAGTGCCAGGAGACCAATGAACAAAGATGCCGCACAGGCCTCCAACAGATCGCGTCGGTACATGCGCAAGGTTTGGTAAATCAACCCCAAGAAACCCTCTTGGCCCTCTCCGAACAAAGCCGACAGGCCCAAGGCCATGCGCAGTGACCGAATGTGGACCACGGCACAACGGTCTGCCAATTGGGCGGCGGAGACCGTGAGGTTGCCGTCTGGCGTTGACACGCGCCAATGGCCATTGGGCAGCTGCTGCTGAACAACCACCCAAGTCCCGTCATCCAAATGCGCTAAAAAGGGGCAGTGAGCGGCATCTGGCTCGCCCTGCCATCGCGGCGTTTCAAAACCCATTTTGGCGCACACCACGGCCAGTCGTTGTTGACGAGAAAGTTCCGCTGGCATCCCTTCCAAGGCGCTGTCCAAACGCAGCGTGTCCAGCTTTGTGGCTTGTGCCTGGGCCAATCTGCGAAAAGCCCAACGCATGGATTTGGTGTGGTCTGACAAATCAATTTCTTTCTTTTTTGAAGCCATTAAATACCGCTGCTGAAGCCATCCCTTGTGCTTGTTCACAAGCCATGAACAAGCGCAAACGGCCCCATTGACTTTGCGCACCCGCCTCCCCTCGAGCCGCCACGGCGACCCGCATCGTTGAGGTAAGGCCCCACCGCCCCAAGCACCCATTTTTCAATTCAAGGCGGTTTGAACGGGTATTCGATTGCGAGTGTGGTCACTCACTAGCTAGTCAGTACTTTTGTTCTCTAGTGAGTATGTTTTGATTTGGAGCGCCGATTGGTTGGCAACATGCTCAATCAGGAATTAAGTTCCTGCAGTTGTTGCACCGCCCATGTCCTGAAACCGGCTTCAAAAGTCCCGCAAAAAGGGGATGGGGCGGCCGCCGCCCGCCCCGACCTGCACGGGCTTGGGGGAAATTGAAGCTCACTTGCAAGCCCGTTTGTCCGCACGCGATCCACGTGGGCAGGTCGGCGCCAGGTCCGCGCGAACGAAGCCGTCTCGGCCAAGCCATGCGCCCAACAGGACATGGCGGTTCGCCCACCTTGGCCCTCGTGATGCCTGCAAGGGCCTTGGGCCCGCATGGGGATCCAGCCGTACACCGACGCCGCCAAGGGCATGGTCGAGTCGGGGTCACGCCAGGCGCCAACGATAGGACTGCGCAGGTCAGCCGGACATGTGCCCTCGTTGGGGCGTCTTGGTTTGGAGTTGCCCCCAGCCAACGAGCGAATTCTGCACGCCCGCTGGGGTGCAGAACTTCCCGCCGGCCGGATGGGCCCGACCGAGACGCCACGGAACCAACGCTCGGGCGATTCCGCTGTCTGCCATCTGTTTGGCCTCACCCGTCAGCACGGTGGGCCATTTTCAACGCGACATCAGGCTGGAATGATGGGGTGAGATGGGCTGGCGTCCAACATCAGCTGTGTGAGAAACATGGCATCGTGCACCAGCATCGTGTAGCCGTTGCTCAACTGCGCCGTGGCACTGCCCTGCACCTGCACCAAGGCATGGGGCTGCAGCGGCACCCCGTCACTGTGCAACTGCAGGCTCTGGATGCCCAGCTCGGCCAAGCTGCGCAATTCACTGGCGCTGCTCACGCCGTTTTGGTCGGCATCCACCCAAGCCTTGAAGTCGCCAAAGGACGCATCGGCTGCACTGAACAGGCCGTCTTGGTTGCTGTCAAAAACCTCTGCCAAGCCTTGCAAGTCGGTTTGACCCGCACGCAGCGCAAACTGGTACTGCCCCGTCTCGCGCAGACTGCCGTCGCCGAACTTGTCCCAGAAAAGCAAACCGTCTTGACCACCCACCCAACCGCTGTGCGCGGTTTGACCGTCCAGGTTGATGTCCAACGCGGTGGCGGTGTAAGTGATTTGACCGTCGCCGCTCAAGTCCAAAGCCACCGGGGCAACTGCACGCACGTCCACGGACAACTGCTGTCCTGCAGTTGCCGAGACATTACCGGCACTGTCCTGTCGCTGAATTTGCAGTTTGTGCACGCCAATCGACAATGCCGAACCCACCGTCATGGACAGTGTGCCAGCGTTCCAAACCCCGCTCGACAAATCATTCGATCCCACCGTGCGAGTGGCCAATACAGCGTTGCCAAAGCTTGTATCGACCAAGCGGATCACATCGCCCACGGCAAAGGGCAAACCGTTCAGCTCCAGAACGTTGACCGTGGGTGTGGTGATGGTGGTGATGTCGTCCGAGCTGCTGCTGCCGTCGTCGCTGGCCGTTTGCAAATCCAAACGCGTCAGCAAGGTGCCGCTGTATCCACTGTGCGAGATCACGCTCAACTGCGCTGACGTGACCGACGTGGTCACCTGGTTGGCAGCCCTTTCAGCAGAGTTGGCAAAGTTGGTCACAGCCGAGACCGAACCAGTGGCCATGCCGCCAGCGTCATAGTAAGCCAGCAAACCCGTCGCGGCCGTATCGGTTGAATCGTCTGCCAGCGACACCACTTCCGAGGCCGACAAAGCCCGATCAAAAATTTTGACCTGGTTGTACAGACCGCGATAAATATCGTTCGCCCCAACCGAACTGGCGCCAGAAGGCCCACCCATCGTCAATGAAGTGAGGCCCGACACGGTCATGCCCGACTTGGTGCCTCTTTGTACGCCATCGATATAAAAACGACCCACACCCTGCGAGTCCACGGTAACCGCAAAATGTTGCCACGTGTTGAAAGTAGGTGCCACGGTATAAACATCTCTTCCAAACACCAATGTGTTGGAGTTTGCGCCATCCATATGAACTAAATATTGGTTGTTGCTGGAACCGAATACCGATTGCCAAGCTTGTGAGCCATGGTTTTCTAGTCGGACCCATGCTGACATGGTGAAGTCATCGATGGACGAACCAAATGTCGTCACCAACTGGCGCGCTGTCCCTGAACCACTGGGCACGGCCCCATCAAAAACATTGGAAGTCACCGAGGCGCTTGCGGCTTGTGGACCCAAAACAGGGGCAGTCGTGTCAACCACAGGCAGTGGGGTGGTATCGATGTTGGGAATCGTGCCGCTGTTGGCGGTGTAGGTGAATGCATTGCCAGCCACGTCGGTGATGTTGGCCGTCAAAACGTTTTGAAGTGCCGCCTCATCGATGCTGACTTGACCGTTTTGTCCCGCCAAAATCGTGTAGGTGAGCGTGCGCGTGGCGCTGCCATTGGCCCCGCCCCAGGTGGCGTTCACGCCCCCCGTGCCTGCCAACTGGAAAACCGTGTTGTTGGCGGTGCCCTGGGTCAAACCGTTGACGGGACCATCAAAGGTCACCGTCAGCACCACCGTCTCGCCGGCGCTGTTGCCCGCCGTGCCGGCGATGGTGGTCAAGGCCGTGCTGGGCGCGTTGCTGCTGCTGAGGGTGGCGAGGACGTCGTAGGTGATGGTCTGCTGAGCCAGGGTCGCGGCGTTACCAGCAGCGTCAACCGCTCGCAGTTGCACCGTTGGACTGGACGTGAATGACAAGCCCGCCACCGTGACCGTGTTGGCCGAGGAGTCCACATCGACTGTGGGCACGTCGGACCAGGTGTTGCCGCCATTCACGCTGTACTGGAACTTCTCATCATTGGCCAGGTCACTGCCAAAGTAGCTGAACACCACATCACCCGAACTGACGGCGGTGACGGCATCGGCCGTGTTGGAGTCACCCACACCTGAGGGGACACGGGTGAAGACCATGCCCGTCGCTCCAGCAGGTGGTGTGGTGTCCACCACAGGCAGTGGGGTGGTATCGATGTTGGGAATCGTGCCGCTGTTGGCGGTGTAGGTGAATGCATTGCCAGCCACGTCGGTGATGTTGGCCGTCAAAACGTTTTGAAGCGCCGCCTCATCGATGCTGACTTGACCGTTTTGTCCCGCCAAAATCGTGTAGGTGAGCGTGCGCGTGGCGCTGCCATTGGCCCCGCCCCAGGTGGCGTTCACGCCCCCCGTGCCTGCCAACAGGAAAACCGTGGTGTCGGCGGTGCCCTGGGTCAAACCGTTGACGGGACCATCAAAGGTCACCGTCAGCACCACCGTCTCGCCGGCGCTGTTGCCCGCCGTGCCGGCGATGGTGGTCAAGGCCGTGACGGGCGCGTTGCTGCTGCTGAGGGTGGCTGCGGCGCTGTCCAAGGTGAAGTTGCTCTGACCCGTGCTGCCCGGGTTGCCAGCCGCATCGGTGGCCACTGCAGTCACTGTGATGAGGCCATCCACGAGTTGGTTCGGGCCAGTCCCCAAGTCGCCAGGCAGCAAAATGACCGCTTGCGGTCCACCTGAACCCGTCAGCTGCTTGGTGACACTGTTGCCTTGGCTGTCGGTGAATGTCACCCGCGTGCTGGCACCGCTTTCTGCGTTGACAGTGACCACGCCGTTGCCATCTGTGGCTTCTGCGCTGATCGCGCCGTTGGCCACGCCGTTCCCCAGAACCAATGCGGGAGCGGCAGGGAGCAAGGTGTCCAGATTGAAGCTGGTTGTTCCCACATTGCTGGGCTTGCCTGCCGCGTCGGTAGCCACTGCGGTGACCGTGATGACGCCGTCCGCCAGTTTGTTCGCGCCTGTCCCCAAGTCGTTGGCACTCAGGACCACCGCTTGGACCGAACCGTTTCCTTGGATGCTTTTGCTGACGCTGCCCCCCCAGCTGTCGGTGAAGGTCACCAACGTTGTGCTGCCCAGTTTGGAGTTCACGGAGACTGCACCACCACTGTGAATGGCCTCGGCGGCCGTCGCGCCATCTGACACACCCGTACCCAGTGTCAACACAGGGGCTGGGGGTTTGACAATGGCCAACTGCTCTGGCGACAGGGCGTTGAGCTGCGTGGTGTCCAATTGGGCGACTTGATCACCCGTGAGTGCTGTCAGCTGGTCCGCGTTCAGGGCTTTCAGCGCCGCTGGGCTCAGGCTGCTCATCACCGTCGCGGGCAAATTCGCAACTTGCAATGGCGAGAGTGCGGCCATTTGCGCAGGGGTGATGTCTGCAGCCTGAGAGGGCTGCAGGCTGGGCAAGACCGCATTGGTGATTTGCGTGGTCAAAGCAGTCGGCGTGGTCGTGGATGACAACCCAAGTTGCGGCAGCAGTGTTTTGACGGCTTCCAATGAGGCTGTGCTCACACCCACCACGCCCAAGTCCTGCAAATGGCTCACCGTGGGCGCAGCGTTGACGGAGGCATCAATGCCATAGTTGACGGCAAGACTAAACGCCTGCTCATGCGCCGCAGCACCATCGGTGGCAATGGTCTGGACCAAGCTGGTGTTTGCGGAATCGCCTGGCGTGGCAGTGGCCAGACGGGCGTTGACCGCACCCAGGTTCTGCGCTGTGACGCCGGTCACACCGGCGTCCACATAATCAGCCACCGTCGGCACGCTGACTGTACCGTCAAACGACGCCAGTTTGGCCAATGCGGCTGTATTGGCGGTCACACCCGCATTGACCACAGTCGTCACATCGGTCACGTTGGGTAAGTCCGTTGAAGAGGAAGCCGCAACCCGTGAGTTGACCGCCGCCAAGTTGATGGCCGTGACACCGTTGATGCCCACAGTAGCGTAATCGGCGGGGGTTGGAAGGGGTGCACTCACGCCATCGGCCAGATCCAAAATCCGGCCCATGCTGGTGACTTGGTTGCTCAATTGCTGCAATGCAGCCACCGAGCCCACTGTGGCCGTGTTGCCCGCCACAATCTCGGCAATCAATTGGGCCTGCCGTGGGGCGGTCAAGTTTGCAACATGAGCCACGCCCAAGTCGCTCAGGTCTTGCACCGTCAACAAGTTGGCGCCCGTTTGAGGGCTGGCAGCATCGGCATTCAGGGCCACTTTGGCCAACAGGGCCACTTGCTGAGCACCCGAGCCCAAAACCAAGGGGGTGGCCGGTGCTGCGGGTGACCAATTGATTTGGGCAGCCACCACCGCTTGTGCGGCATTGATGTTGCCGCCGTTCGTGGCCGCCAGATCAGACAATTGCTTGAGCACTTGGCCGTAGCGGTCAGCATTGCTGGCGGTGCTCTGACCTGCCGTGTCCACTGTGAAAGACGGCACCAAGGTGGTGACGTCGCTGTTGACGCCCAGGAATTGCAGACTCACCTCGGCATTGATGGCCGTGACCGCTGCCGGGGACAAACCGGACATCAATTGGGCGTTGCTGCCCAAGACCTTTTGGGCGGCCAAGTCGGTCAATGAGGTGACGTTGGCGGTGATGGGGGTGGCGGCCACAGCACCTGCAGACAATGAAGGGTCTGCCGTGACGGTGGTGACAGCACGCAGTGTGTAGCCGTCCAGGTTCGTGGCACTCACTGTGTTCTCGTCCATGAAGTCATTGGCCCCACCTTGGCTGGTGATTTCAATCAGGAGCGGTCCTGTGTAATCGGCACGCACATGGAGGGTGTAACCGCCGACTGCGTCCACCGAGCTGTCTTCACCCAACAGGTTGCCACTCGTGTCGTAGGCTTTGGCCACCAAGTCGTTACCGGCCAAAACAGGGCCTGCACCCACCACGCCGCTGATGCCCACATAGGCCGGCACTTCCACCACCAGGGGATTGCTGTTGGCGGTGTTGTTCACAACGTCGGTCACTTTGACCGTGACGCTGTTTTGGTAGTTGGGCAAAGAGGCCTTGGCCACTGTCCAGGTGATGCCATTGGCCAACTCGTAGGCCCCAACGGTGATCACCCCGGCTGTGATGGTGCTGCTGCCAGCCGTGATGCCGGTGGTGATGGTGCCACCGCCCAATTGCAGTTCGATCCTGTCGCCCATGCTCAAGGCATTGCCCGCCACATGCAAGGAAATGCCGGTTTCCACCATGTCTAGGGTCAAGTCATTGGAGGCGGCACCCAGACCCAGCACCGGAGCGCTCACACTGTTGCGGTAAGTCAGCGAAATGGCCGGTGAAAAGGTGACCGCAGCGTCTTGGTCTGTGACCTTGGTGGACACGTAATAGGTCTGCCCGTTGCTCAAGCCCGCAAAGCTGGGGACAGCGATGTGGGCAAAGCCATTGTTCACGTCTGTGGGGTTGACGGCATACGGGGGCACGGGGGTGTTCAGTGTGACGACTTGTCCAGCACCGTCATAAATCACCAAGTCCACTTGGTCACCCAAACGGAAAAGGCCAGTGGCGGTGATGATGGCCGGGTGATTGGCATCCACGTCGTTGCCCACCAGGGCCGGGTTGGCACTGACCGTGTCGGTGCGAGCAACCGTCACAGCCGTGCCATAGCGGCTGTTGCCGATGTTGATTTGGGCCAGCAATTGCGCCTCTGTCAGCGTTGAGCCACCACCTTCCAAAGAGTTGATGTTGATTTGCGCTTGCTTGTTGGTGCCGCCGCTGGCATCAAACCAGACGGTTTGCAAGCTGCTGGCGGTGTAGCCCTCGATCACCTGGGTTTTGGCCTGTTGGTTGAGCGCAGCCAAGTTGTTGGCTTGGTCATCGACGTAGATCAGGTCGCCCGCGCCCCAGTTGGTCACATCCAGGTGGGTGCCCAATGCGCCCACACCGTCATTGACCATGGGCAAAGCACCCGCTGCATTGCGGTCCAGCAGCACCAAGGCGTGGTCGGCACCGGCCAAATCCAGGGCCACGGCAGCCGCATCCGGGTCGCCAAGGCCATCGACATTGATCCACTTCTTGCCCACTGCATTCACGGTGCCGTCGGCATTCAGGGTTTGTCCTTGGTTGGCGGTGGCCACGCTGGTGCCGGTCACAGACACCGTGCTGAAATCGAGTGCATCGACCGGCGTGACCGCCAAACTGGAAAAAGCGCCACCGGGAACTTGAAATGCGCCCGCATCGATGGTGATGGTGTAGCTGTTGCCAAAGTCAAAGTCAAACGGCGGTTGGACAATGATGCGTTCAGGGTGGGCTGCGTCAAAGCGCACAAAACGGGTGTCGGTCACGTCCACCCTGAAACTGTTGACCCGGGCCTCGGCTTGATAGCCTGCAGTGACCGCCGTGTTGGTGAACGTGATGAACTTGCCCGCCATACCCACAGGGTCGAGCGCGGCGCTGGCGATCAGCACGATGTCGGCATGGACATCCAGGGCCGTGACGTTGCCGGCCACCATGGCGGCGTTGGTGATGGTCAAAGGGGTGGTGAGGGTGACCAGGCCGGAAACGGCATTGTTGGCCGCCACATCGTTGATCTGGGCTTGCAAGGTGATGTTGCCGATCGGCAAGTCGGCTTTCAAGAAATTGAAATAGGCTTTGCCGCCGTCTAAGGCAATGGTGACCGGCGCATAAGGCGCGCCATTGGCATGCAGCAAAGCTGTGGTGGTCACCGGGGTCACACCTGCAGCCGAGGTCACTGCGACCAGTTGCACCACATCACCCGCCTTGAAAACGGCGCCCGTGGAGGAGGATTCCACAACCAACACCACTTCGGTCTCTGATGGGCCCATCAAATTGTCCTGCACCAAGGGCGCGCCTAAAGCGTCTGTGGACGCGATCCTCAGCACAGGTGTTGGGATTTGGGTGTCCACCGTCACGAGCACTGGCGCGGGGGCGGTGCTGGTGTTGCCTGCCGCATCGCTGGCCACCACACTCAGGGTTTTGAGGCCATCGGCGCCCAAATCGGTCTTGCGCACGGAGACATAAACATCGCCGCTGTTCACGGCTGCCGCATCCGCCACTGCGGTGCCGACCAGGGTGGCACCGTTGTAGACATTGACCGTGTCGCCCAAGGCAAAACCCGTGGTGCCCGGCGTCGCCGAGACCTTGATCAAGGACGTTGTTTCGACCCTGTTGAGGTAAGAATCGTTGGCCACCCCAGTGAACGGCACACCCTGTGCGTCTGCCGGCGACAACACGGCCGCCTGGATGGTGGGCACTCGGGTGTCGCGGGTCAGCGCATAGACCTGGCTGGTGCTGGAGTTGCCTGCAACGTCGGTGAAGACAGCCGTCACGCTGTTGGGGCCCTCTACCAAGTCGCTTCTCGCCACTGAAACCGTCAATTTGCCCGCATTCAAATGCGCCTGTGTGACCCGAAAAGAGCCGCCCACATTGGCACCAGCGACCTGAAGTTGAACCGTGTCACCCACCTTCAAATCGGCTGTGCTGATCTCGAGCGATACGTTGGTTTCGACGTCGTTGGCGTAGGCGTCAGCGGCCAAGCCTGCGCCTGCCGACAACAGCGTGCCGGTGGGGGTGTCGGTGTCCAAGGTGACGGTGACGGTGGCGCCAGCGTAGTTGGTGTTGTTGGTGGTGCCCGAGACGCTGGCCGCCCAGTTGGACTCCAGGCCCACCGTACGGGCATTGACCACGGTGCTGGCTGTCGTGAGCGTCACACCGGCCAAACTGAAAGTGCCACCCAAGGGGCTGGTGGCGGTGACCGCCGCATCTTGCCAATTGCCCGAGGCGCCCACTTGCACTTGGATTTTGTCGCCTGCACGCAGAGAACCGACATAAGTGCCGGTGATGGTTTGGCTGGGGTTGCTGGTGGTGAAATCGGCCGCGGCTGTGTCGTTGCTGATGGCGGTGATGGTGGGTTTGGCCAATGTGGCGATCGGCGTCTTGGCCGCATTGGCACCTTCTTGACCGCCGGCCGCCGTTAAGGTCAGCGCTGCAATCGCTCCCGGGTTGGGCAAAAGCTTGATGGCGTTCAGGGCCGTGTTGGTGTAGATGCTGCCGTCGGCAAAAAACACTTGGTCATTGAGCAAACCTGTGCCCGCAGCAACCACCACGCGCTCGGTATTGCCCCCCACCGTGCGGGTGAACTCGATGGCCCTGCCCACCAGGGTCTTGGAGTAGTCGGACCAATTGCCCGTCAGGTAAATTTGGTCAACGCTCCCCCCCAAGCCTCGGGCGTCGACTTGTGAGCCGGCATTGACATACACCACATCGACCGACGATGAACCCGCGATGAACATCAGGGGATCGGTCACCGTCGCGATGACGGTGGACCCCGTATCCAAGCGCACACGCATCGATTCGGTGGTGCTGGCCGGGGTGGCCAAAATTGACGGGGCAGACAAGGAGGTTTGGGCTGGGTTGAGCACCACCGGGGTGGATGCGGATTGCGTCAAAGCCAAAACCGTGGTGGCACCATCTGCAAAGACAACGGCATCGTCATGGGCCGGAATGCCATCAAATTTGAGTTTGTAAGTGCTGGCAGGCGTGCTGCCAGATGCCCCACGTGACAAGGTCAAGACGCTGCCGGCCACGGCGATGTTGTAGTCGGCCAAGTAGCCATCGAGGAACAAGGTGTCCACGCCTGCAGCGCTACCGGTGAAGTCCACACTCACCCCAGCGCGTGCATACACCGCATCCACCAAAGCCGTACCCACCACGGTGGTCGACTGGTTCACAAAGCCCAGCAAGGCGCTGTTTAACTGGACATTCATCAAATCAAGCTGGCGGCGGTCCGTGGCATTGGCAGAGAAGATGTAAGTGGAATTGACAGTCGTCATGAAAGACCCTTGTGAGTGACAAAAGAAAAATGCGCAAAAAAGCGCATAGAACTTGTTGAGTTTGAATCTTTTTGAATCACAAAGTCATCGCAAAAAATAGGTATTAAAGTATTGCAAAAATTTGCAATTCACATCATTTGCAATGAACCATTTAGCCTGAAATGACCGTGTTTTTAAAGGCGACACCATCCAGACCGCCATAGCCTGGAGAGGCGACGCCGAAACCAATCCAGGCATGGCCTGAGTCGCCAGGATCGATTTGCAACAGGCCCACAAAGTTGGGCACTTGGGTGGCCGCCGTGGCCGAATTGTTGAAAATGTTGCCGTCTTGCAACCCGCCGAAACTCTCGGTGAGGTTGGCACTGAGGCTGTTGGGCCCTGAAAACGGGTCGTCAAAATACAGGAAATCGCTCTGAGCCCAATTTTTGACTTGCAAGTTGAAGCCAATGGCCCCTGTCCCAAGACCGGTGGTGTTGGCGGTACCGCCCAGGGGGTTGCCGTCTTTGTAAACCAAGGTGATGTTGCCGGTGCCCATGTCAATGCGGGTGTCCACGGCATTGGCATCGCCCACGCCCGTGATGTCCATGTAGGTTTGGCTGCCCACCAGAGCGCCAGTGCTGGTCATTTTTTGCGAGGCAGTGCCCGCTCGGGAGGGCGCCACAGTCGAGAAGGTGGCCAGGTTGCTGTAGGCGAATGACGGTGGGGTCCCCGATGGGTCGGCCCGACTGATGAAGGCGCCAGCGTCAACCTCAATGTGGTATTGGCTACCAAAGTCCAAGTCACCCATGGGGTTGATGACCAAGCTCAAACCGTCGGCACTCAAGCTGACTTGACGGGTGTCCGTGAGTGCGATGGCAAAGCTGCGTGCATTCGCGCTGTCACACACGATGCGAATGTTCAGTGCGTTGTTGGAAGTCAAGTTGACCGCCGCAGCAAAGTTGATGACCACATCACTTTGGACGTCGAGGTGCTGCACACCACCCAAGGCCGACGTGGGCATGGGCTGTTGACCCACATCCGTGACCGTCACCTGCACGGTTTGAATGGCCGTTTGGATGTCCACTGTGCCATCGGCCAAGCTGCGCGTCGAAGTGGCAATGACCTGCACATCGTGAACATTGTCGCTTGAGCCGTCCAACGGGTTTTCATAGTCGGGGGCATTTCGGAAGGTCAACACCCCGGTGACAGGGTTCAGGTTAAAAAGGCCTTCATCGCCACCTTGCCCCAATGTGTAGCGGTAAGTGACCGATTGCGAATCGATCAATGCAGCGGCCGTGTAGCTTGTATGGGTATGGTTTTCTGACACCGAGACGGCCGAGGGGCTGGTGAAAATCAAGGCATCACCGACATCGGTCACCTCGATGCGGAGGGCCTGGCTGCTTTGGTTGCGGGTGTCTACACCGTTGGCGGTTTCCATGGCATCGATGACCAGGTGATAGACGTTGTCTGTGCCCACATCTTTCGGATCTTCAAAATCAGGTGAAGCTTGGAAAGTGACTTCGCCGCTGGCGTTGATACGGAACAACGCAGCGTCGTCTCCTTTCAAGCTGTACCGGATGCTGTTGCCAAACACATCCGGCGTCGCCGACACGGTGTACACGGGAATGCTGGTGAGGACGTTTTCAGCCAACCGCATTGGCACTGCCGCCCCGCCCACGATCACGGGTGGCGAGTCCGGCAAGTCGGTGACGATGAGGGTGATGGTTTGGCTGGCTGTCTGAACATTGCCCTCTTCGGCGGCTGTGATGAGCAATTCGTAGATGTTGTCGCCGGCCACTGCGCTGCCTCCAGCGCTATCGCCCGGCGCTTCGTGGTCAGGGATGCTGTTAAAGCGCAACGCTCGCGTCAACGGGTCCCATGTGAATTTGTCGGCGTCAACGCCGCCCAGGCTGTAGGTGATGGCCTTGCCCGCCACGTCGGGTGTGGCATTGACCGTCAAGAGCGCGCTCGACACGGCTGTGTTTTCTGCAACGGTCAAGGTGTTGCCACTGATGAAGATGGGCGCTTGGTCAGGCAAATCAAGCACGGTCACAAGCACCGATTGCGTGGATTGCAGGCCCCCAGAATCTGTGGCGGTCACCGTGAAGTTGTAGACGTTGTCGCCCCCAGCATCGCGGGGTGCATCGGCGTCCGGTACGGCGTTGAAAGTGACTCTTTTCGAGATGGGGTTGAATGTAAAACGTGCTGCATCTGGCCCGCTGATGCTGTAGGTGATGGTTTTTCCAGCGCCTGCAGTGGCGGCTGCGGTGTAGACATCCAAACTGGTAGACGAATTTTCATCCACATTCACCCGGTTGCTGCTGGTGAATACGGGCGGCTGTGCCCCCCCTCCCCCGCCCCCACTGACACCTGCTGCGGCGGCCAAACCCAAACCGCCCAAGGCCCCAAAGAGCTCAGAGCCCAATGCAGCCTCCAACACCAGGCCGCCCGCTGGAGGGGCAATCAGCGCCGATGAACTCAGGCCTTGTGCATTCATCCACTGCGGCACACCCAAGCGGTCTTGACTGGGCCAAATGGGGGTGACCGAGTCCAGCGTCCACCCGGACAAATTCGCCAATGGGTCCACCACCCAATAGGGCGTCGCCCCTGGACCTGTGTAAAAAACAAACTCAGCCTGTGCCCGCAGCAAAGGCTCACCCTCAACACCGAGGCCATCGATGAAAAAATCATCGAGCAGCACCAATCGATCATCCGGCAATGTGATTTCCAAAACGCCTTGGTTTTGACGTACTTTTTGGGGCTCGATGACCTTGCCGGTGACCGGGTCGGTCAAGCTGTAACTCATGCCGGGCTCGGCACGAAGGCGAATCACAGGCTCTGCGGTGAGCGCAAAATCAACCACCGTTTGCCCTTGCCGAGCAGATTTACCGGGGACTGTTCGAAAGGAGTTTGCGCGCTTTTGCAATAAAGGCTGCAAAGGACTGGGGGGAGGCGCTTGTGGTGTTGGTGCGTTTGTCAAAACAAAAGTAGGGGCGGATTAAATTACCTATTTTATTTAAAAAAATATTTATTTACATCCATATTAACTAGTTAAGTTTAGTGACTATCCAGCAAAAAAGTGGCCGCTTAACATCGTCGGCATGCTCAAAACGCGCAAATTGTTGCGACTCGCTTTACTTGTTTTCTTTGCCCTCTTCGGCCCCTCCCACATCAGCACGGCTGCTCAAGCACAAGGCTTGGACGAATTGCCTCAGTTGCTACTGAGCGTCTGGGAAAATCACCCCACACTCAAAGCCAAGCGTTCTGACCGCAATGCCATGCGCGCCGCCGTGACTGTGGCTGAACGCCAATTTTGGCCCACACCCTCGGTCAGCAATGATGTGGGCCCCGCAGACACGCAAGGCCGCACACAAGCCACAACGGCGCGACTGTCCTACCCTTTATTCACAGGTGGTCAACTGACTGCGGATTTGGAAATTGCGGATCTGAAACACCGCATTGCCGAAACTGAAATCGAGATCGCGGGCCGCGAGTTGGTGCTTCAATTCATCGACCTGTACCGTGCTTGGTGGCTGCATTCTGCGCGGATTGACAACCACCAAAATGCGTTGATGCAGATGGACCGTTTGCGTCAAATGCTCATGCGTCGTGCAAACGCTGGCGTGTCCGCCAAACAAGATCTGGCGCTGGCGGATTTGCACTGGCAACGCCTGCAGGACGAGTACCGGCAGGCGCTCAAACAAAGAGACCAAGTGCTGGCCGATATGGTGACTTTTGGCGGTCGGGACATGCAGCCAAGTTTTCAGCCTATTGGCTCTTGGCCTCGGGCACCCTATGCACAAATCCTTGATCTGACCGAGCGCGTGCTGGCCACTCACCCCAGCATGAACCTGTCGCAGTGGCAGACCGCATTGGCACAAGCCGAACTCAAGCGCGCAAAAGCGAACGTCTTGCCCAGTGTCACACTGAAACTCGAAAAACAATACGGCGCCTACCAAGGCACCCAAGCACCGGCTAGCCGGGTGTATTTGAACTCCCAGTTCACGATGGGGGCAGGATTGGCCGCCATTCCCTTTCAACAACAAGCCATGGCACGCGCCACAGCCGCAGAATTGCAAGCAGACGCGACCCGCCTCACACTGACGAGTCAAGTGCAGCGCTTATGGCACGAACGGGCTCAAGCCAGCGAACAAATCAACAGCACACAACGCCAGCTGAAGCTGCAAAAAGATTTGGCCGATTCGGGTCTGCGCTTGTTTACAAGCGGTCGCCGAAGCTGGCAAGACTTGCTGAATCTGCAACGCGAGCTGCACCAACTCCAAGCCCAAAAAAGCGAAGCCGAAGCCACTTACTTGGCTGCCGACTGGCGTTTGCATTTGCTGGCCAACACGCTGCCGATGTTCAGTTTTCCCTCATTTTGATGTCCAGCATCCGTATCCAAAATTCCGCTTGCACGGAAAAAACACGCCATGACCGACTCACCTGACAACCCTGACTGGCCCGCACTGGCCCACTGGGTCAATCGCCGCCTGAGTATGCTCGACGGTCGCTTGCAAGCATTGACACCGGCGGAAACACAACTGTTTGGCGAACAACTGAGGGTGTGCGCAGGCGAGTCGTCCGCTGCAAAAAAACTTCAAAGTCTGCTCTCAGCGTACTTGAAGCGAGCAGGTTTGTCGCGGGTCGACTGGTCGAAGAAACCCAAACTGCACGCACTGCCCATGGTCGGATGCGGCTTGAACACCGGCTTGTGCTTGGTCCACGGCCGCTCGCCCCAGTCGGGCTTGTGGATGGCCGAGACCGCCAAAGGCCGGGTCGAGTGGGACAGTCCGCCCCAAGATTTGTCTTTTTGTTCTGTGGCTCTGGGTTGGCGAGAAAAGTTGGAATCGGGCGCGCTGGCTGTTTTTGCACGTGTATTGACGCAATACAAAAAGCCGTTTTTGTACTTTGCTGTGGCCTCGCTGGTGATCAACCTGCTGGCTTTGTTGACTTCGCTTTACAGCATGCAGGTGTATGACCGCGTGATTCCTTCGCGCGGGGTTGAGACCTTGATTGTTCTGACGGTCGGCGTTTCAGCGACCATTGTTTTTGAACTGGTGCTGAAGTTTTTGCGCTCACTGATGATGGACCGGGTGATACAAAGCGCTGACGTGGAGTTGTCACACCGAATTTTTGAACGGCTCATGAGCGTGCGCATGGACCAGTTTCCTGCCAGCGTCGGCACCTTGGCGTCACAGCTGCGCAGCTACGAGTTGATTCGCGGCTTTGCTTATTCGGCCACCACGTATTTGCTGATCGACACGCCCTTTGCCTTGGTTTTCTTGGTGCTGATTTTCATCATTGGTGGGCCGGTGGTGGCCGCTATCCCTTTGGCATTTTTTTTATTGACCTTGATGTTGGGGTTGACCTTCAAACGCAAAACCGAACAGCACACGCGCGAGTCGCAGGCCTCCTCCAATCGCAAACTGGGCTTGCTGGTTGAAGCCGTGGACGGTGCCGAGACCATCAAGGCGCAAGGTCTGCGTTGGCATTTCTTGAACCGATGGAACGCCCTGACCCAGCAAAACGTGAGCGAGGACAGCAAGGTTCGACACATCAATGAAGCCTCCTCTTACTACGCCGCCACGCTGCAACAACTGAGCTATGTGTTGCTGGTGGCCACTGGCGCTTATGTGGCCTCGACCACCAACGATCTGACATCGGGGGGCTTGATTGCCTGTTCCATTTTGAGTGGACGCGTGCTGCAACCCGTCACCATGCTGCCCAGCCTGTTGACACAGTGGGCCAATTCAAAATCTGCATTGACGGGTATTGATGCCATTTTCAAATTGCAACTGGACCATCACGATGCGCAAAGCCCCCTGCCTTTGACGACGGCAGCAGGCCATTTTGAGATGGACAACGTGACATTTGCCTACCCAGGTCAACTGCAACATCTGCAAGTACCCAAATGGGCCGTGAATCCCGGCGAAAAAATTGGCGTCATCGGTGGCATTGGCAGCGGCAAAAGCACCTTCTTGAAACTGCTAGCGGGCTTGTACAAGCCGACAGAAGGCCGCGTCCTGTTTGATCACTTGGATTTGCAGCAAATTTCCCGCGCGCACATCAGTCAGCACATTGGCGTGGTGTCTCAAAATGTTCAACTCTTTGCCGGGACCTTAAAGGACAATTTGGTTGCGGGCCTCATCGGCATCACCGCAGAAACCCTCCACCAGGCCTGTCAGGCCACGGGGCTTTCCGCCTTTGTGGCCACACACCCCAAGGGCTTGGACATGCCGATTGCTGAAGGCGGCGGCGGTGTCAGCGGTGGTCAACGCCAGTTGATTGGTCTGACCCGGCTGCTGCTCACACGTCCTGCCGTTTGGCTGCTGGATGAACCCACGTCCAGCATGGACGACGACACCGAACGGCGGACCTTGAATGTGTTGGCCGGATCGGTGGCGCCCAACCAGACCTTGGTGCTGGTGACTCACAAAGCTTCGGTGCTGAGTTTGGTGCATCGACTGGTGGTGCTGTCCAACGGACGCATTGTTCTGGATGGGCCCAAGGACGTGGTGCTGGAGCACTTGCGAAACGCCAGAAAATCAACAGCCCCAACGGGGGCGCAAGAAGCGCAAAGCGCTTCTCAATCCACTCCATCTTGACGGCACAACCATGTTGATTCGATTATTAAAGGCGCTTATTCCGCAGGATGGTCTTCAGCAATTGGTCCTCTTGTTCACGCTGATGTCGGCTGCGGCGGTGAGCTGGGCCACCTGGGCTGAAATCCCTCAACTGGTGCGCAGCAACGGTCAAATCATTGCGCTGTCGCGCACACAAATCATCCAATCGGCCAACGATGGGGTGGTTCAAAACATTTCGGTGCGTGAGGGCGATGCGGTCGAAAAAGGCCAGTTGCTCATGCAACTGGACGCATCACAACTGAACGCGGCCACCGAAGACAGCCGTGCCAAAGTGGCGGCTCTGCGCGCGACTTTGGCACGCTTACAAGCAGAAGTCTTTCAAAGGCCCCTTATTTTTACTGGGGTGGATGAGCGAACCTATGGCAGCTTCATCAAGAACCAAACAGAACTGTATCAACGCCGAAAACAGGCCTTGGACGAAGAGTTGGACACCCTCAAGAACATGTTGGCCAACGTACAACAAGAACTGCACCTGAGCTTGCCTCTGCTGGCGGAGGGTGATATTTCGCAAACTGAAGTGCTGCGGTTGCGTCGTTCTGTGTCAGAACTCCAAGGCAGCATCACCAACCGGCGCAACAAGTTTTTTCAAGATGCGCAGGCCGAGATGACCAGGGCCGAAGAAGAGCTGGCCACGCAAGAGCAAATGCTGATTGAGCGCCTGACCCATTTAGGGCGCATGCAAATTTTTGCCCCCAACGAAGGTTTGGTGCGCAATGTGCGGGTGACGACCTTGGGTGGCCGCGTGCGTCCAGGTGATGTGGTGATGGACTTGCTCCCAACCAACAGCGAATTGATCATTGAAACCAAGCTCAAACCGCAAGACCTGGCTTTCATCGATGTAGGACACGCCGTATCGATCAAATTGGATGCTTACGACGCATCGATCTACGGCATTCTGGACGGCACGGTGATGTACATCAGCCCCGACGCTCTGACCGAAGACACGCGCGCAGGCGAAAACATCTTTTACCGTGTCCATGTGCGCATCGAGAAGAACCACCTCAAAACACAGTTGGGCAAACAGATTGACATCACACCAGGGATGACCACACAAATTGAAATACAAACTGGAAAAATGACGGTACTCAATTATTTGCTCAAGCCCATCGTGAAAACCTTCACGTCGGCACTGACGGAACGCTGAGCTGCTGCTGAATCAAGGTGCATGACGCTGCGCCCTTGGACCGCCAACGACGGGTCAAGATGTCCACGTCCGCCCGCTCGGGACAGACATCTTGATGCATGTGCCCTTTGAACTGGATGCGATGTGAACTTGACCGCCTTTGCTTTCAATGCGTTGGTACAGGCTTTTCAGGCCTAAAGATGTCTGGCGCAAGGAATGTGAGCTTTGACTGACTTCATCCCAGTCGGGGATGCCTGTGCCATTGTCTCGTACCTCAATCACCCACTCGTCCATGTGTTGGTGAAGGCGTACCTCAATCTGCGTCGCCTGACTGTGCCGCAGAGCATTGCTCAAGCACTCGTGTGTGGCTTTGTACAAATGCAAACCCATTTCGGATGACACAGGCAACAATGCGCCTGTGCGTTGGTAGTGGAGACAAATGCCATGGGCTTGGGCTTGGATCTTCAACCGGCTGCACAAATCTGACAAAGCTTGATGCAGTGTCTCGTGGCCCGTGTGGCTGGGATTGATGGCAAAGCGCAACTCGTCCAAGCAGCGTTGCAATTCCAGCTCGACTTTGTCGTGACTGGGTACGGCGGTGCGCAGACTCCATAACAACAAATTCAAACGTGCGCCAACGCCATCATGGATGTCATTGACCATGCGTTCGCGTTGCGCATCCAGAGCACTTGCGTGAAGCATCTCATTGTTCACCTTTTGCGTGTGGTCCTGGATCAACAACCACATGGCCATGACCACCAGAAATGGCAACGCAAGGTGTGCCATGCCGACCGGTTGCAACACCCCGTACACCCACAAAGGTTTCGCTGTCTCGGACACGGGAAGCAGCGACAAGCCCGTGTGCAGGATGTAATCGTGCACCGCCAGCAGCGCAGTCAGCAGCCCATGCAAGGCCATCAAAAATACACGAACAAATTGTCGTTGTTGCAGCACCTTGACGACCAACCAACCGACCGACACCACATAGATGCACACCGCCAAGCCGGTCCAGACCACGTCCAAGATGGGCTCCGACTGGGGTCCTGTCCATGCATAAATCACCCAGCCACTGTGCAAATACATCAGCACGCCGAGGCGCACGCGCCTTGGCAGGCGGTACTTGAATACCGTGAAGGTGAATTGACTCACAAAGTCAATCAGCATGCCCGTGATGGCATACAAAGCCATGCGCCACATGAAGTAGGTGTCGGTGGGCAATTCATTGATCAGGGCCAGAGTCATCAGTCCGCTGCAACTCAGGCTGGTCATGCCGCCGTAGACATACAAGTCAGATCGAACCCGTAACCCCATCACAACAAAGAAAAAACCGACCAATCCCGACAACACATTGAAGGTGGTGTGCAAGGTCTGGCCGATGAACCTGAAGCGGTCAAAAAGAGGACGCAAGTCTTGCAAATCGCCGGCGAACATCGGCGAGATAAACCACCCACGCAAGTGACCGTATTGGGTCACGCGGACCTCCGTGTCTTGCCCATGTTGGAGCATCGAGCGGGGGACCGAAATGAGCACCGGTTGATACCAGTTGTGCAACACCTCGTTATTTGAGCCATCCAATTCATAAATCACATCCGGCCCAATGGTCACCACCGCGCCCTGCACCGGTTGTGGCAAAAGAATGGCCGGCAAAGGCTTCTCAGCGAGGCGGGCTGGCAAGAGAAATGTCCAGGTCACTTGTGTCAACCCCGAACGTTCTTGGCGAAAGAAAAAAGGCAAGGTCTGCTGGGTCACGTGAACGCCAGAATTGTCGTCTTTGACCACATACCCGATGTGCGTGATGGGCATGAGGTGCGCGTGCGCCGCAACAGAGTCGTCAGGGCCCCAAGCCAAAGTGACGCCCCAAAATGCACCCAACAACTGGATGCATCTGAGCCACAAGCCGTGCATGGTCACAGCAGCCCTTGTCGACGAGCCGCCTGCACCGCTTCCATTTTGTTGCGCACATTCAGCTTGCGGTAAATGCTGCGCAAATGCTGGTTCACTGTGAATATGGAGATGGCCAACGCATCGGCGATGACTTTGGCGGGAGAGCCCTGTTCGACCATCGTCAAGATTTCGAACTCTTTGGGCGTCAACACCGTTGATCGATTTTTGATGGGTGCAACGTTCATTTTGACGGTACCACGCACGGCATCTGATTGGGACGCGGTGGCAGCGTGAGCGTCCATGCAAATCAATTTGTCAATCAACACCTTGCTGGCATGGCCGCTCAGGTAACCGCCATCATTGATCAAACTGATGATGCTTTGGATGATGTTGGCGGGCATTTCTGACTTGAGCAAATAACCCGATGCGCCAGCTGCAATGCTGCTGAAAATATGCCTTTCGTCCCCCAAGGTTGAGAGGGCCAAAATTTTTGACTTGGGGTAGTGTGCGCGTATGGTTCGCATGATGTCGATGCCGCTGCCATCGGACAAGGTGATGTCCACCAGGTAAATATCGTTTTCGGTGTTGTGCACATGATGCTGTGCATCGGCAAGAGTGGTCACAATGCCTGCAACCGCCAGCAACGGAGCCGTCTCGATCAGTGTCCGCAGCGCTCGACCGAATTCCAGGTCATCTTCAATGATTAATACTGTAGTTTTCATTAATGTATTAATTTTAATACTTAAAAAACAGTAATAAATAGCTAATTTTTGCTAGGCACCTTTGAGAAGCCCTGCGTCAGGATGGCAAAACGGTCGCCCCCCTCAGACAAGGGCCTGGTCGCCAAAACCATGCCCTACCGATTGCGTGGCGATCAACAGGTCGTTGATGAACTGGGTTCCAGACACCTTGCTGACTCGACATCAGTGCCAAAGTATGCAGAGCCAACACCTGCGGCCCCGACGTCCAAGTGTGTGGGATGACACCCTGAACCCGGTTTGCAGCAGCGCTCACCCCCATGGCGTGGATTGAAACAGCCCTGGAGACAGGCACGGTTGAAGAGGCTTGCCGGTGCTTACAGTCCGCTTGTCAGTGATGAAATCTTCAACCCTTGTGGTGCAAGTGCAAACCGATCACCACAACATCAGGCCACTTGAAACGGTGTGAAACCGCCGCGCCACTTCTTGGCCGACGCGCAGGTGCCCCATGAAGATGGACAGACACGGCATCACAGCAAAGGGGGGGGATGGGCACGCAGCAATGGTTTGAACCCATGCGTTTGAACACGCACCAATCGCCCGCAAGCTACTTTTCCAAAATCATGAATTCTTTGCCCAACAAGCGCTGAAGGTGCTTGGTGTGTTGGGCCACAATCTGCATGAACTCAGCTGTTGGGGCCAGGAATCTCACTCTTTTGTCGGCTTCGCTGTGAAACGTTCGAATCAACCCTGCTTTTTCCATTTCTCGCAATTTCAGTCTGATCGCTCGGTCCGTGTACTCCGGGTGGTTGAATATTCGCTTGAGTGATCGGGCGCTCTCATGCTGCGGGTAAATCAGAAGTTCTGTCGCGATGCAGAAATAGACGTGTCGCCCAATGACTGAATTGAGAACGGGCACGTTGGACCATTCCCATTGATTCAAATCAATGAGACTTTCAAGAATTTTCCTTTGCTTGCTGTCTGCCAATTCGAGGGTCATAAGTAGCTTTATTTAACTATTTTTTCCTTTTTAAAACAGCAAAAATTTGCAAAATTGCAGGAAAATTTTTCCTTCAGACAACGATTCAAATACACATTAAATTAGTATTTAAATTATTAATTTTATTTAATATTAACTTTTATATCTTATTTAATAGAATTATAGTTAATTGTATTTAGGAAAAAAGAGCAAGGATAAATTTAAAAAATGGGCTCGCGCTCATTCCAACCCACGTATTTACGCAAATCGTAGAGACAAGCTCGTACAAATCTTCGATATTCGGAACGTGCGCGCTACTTTTGAAAACACCGACATTCATCCCCCTGTCTTTGGACGCAGGCTCAAGGCTGCCAGACTGAAGATGGCTTTGGCCCAAGACAAATTAGGCGTTTTGGTGGGCCTTGATGAAATGACTGCGAGCGCTCGCATCAGCCGCTATGAAAATGGCGTACACGAGCCCGCCATCAAAACAGCTCGGCTGATTGCTAACGCTTTGGATGTGCCGCTTGCTTATCTGTACTGTGAAGACGACCAGATGGCCGAGGTCATTTTGAGAATTTGGAAATTCAGCGACAGTGAATGGATGGGCTTGCACCTGTTCTTGGACGATTTGTGAGTTTTTCTGGCCACGGGGACTGGGCCAAATGGTGAGACGCCTGCCCAAGTCAAGTTCACGCCCAGCTTCGCGAGAAGGCCACGCCAGCATGTTGACCAGCCCAAGACCATGACCCACCCATCTCGGTGGCCAATGTGAAACAAGGGTGGAACCATGGGTTGATGGGGCAGCTCTGGCGTTTGGTTCTTCATGCGCCAGGCCATGGCCAGGTGGGGGCAATGGCGCATGCACTGAGCCTGGGCACCTGTTCATCCAACCATGACCAACATGCAAGACGTCAGGCGTGCATGCATCCAGAGTTGCGCTAAATTCAAAGCATGTGCGCCCACTACGAATCCCCCCGCGACAAAGCCCTGCTCAAAAAGCATTTCGCCATCAATCTGCCCAGCGAGCTGGCCAAGCGCGATGTTTGGCCCGGCTACCAAAGCACCTTCATTCGCCGTCATGAAAACGCAGACGTGGGCGATGACGCGGTGCCCCCGCGTGAAGCGCTGCTCGGCAGCTTTGGCCTGATCCCACATTGGTCCAAAGACGACAAGATCGCTCGCCACACCTACAACGCCCGCAGCGAAACCGTGGCCGAAAAGCCCAGCTTCCGCGATGCCTGGCAGCGTGCCCAACACTGCATCATCCCGGCGCAAGCCATCTTTGAACCCGACTGGCGCAGCGGCAAAGCCGTGCCCACCCGCATCACACTGGCCAACGGCGAGCCCATGGGGCTGGCTGGGTTGTGGGCGCGATGGCGCTCACCCGCAGGCGAGACGGTGCACAGCTTCACGATGTTGACGATCAACGCCGATGAACACCCGTTCATGCGCAACTTCCATAAGCCGCAGGATGAGAAACGATCGGTGGTGATCCTGCCGCCAGATCTGTACGACGATTGGCTGCAGGCCGGTCCGGGTGAGAGTGGGGTTTTTTTGCGGGCGTGGGCAGCGGACGAACTGCAAGCGCTCTAGAGAGGACAATCAGCGCATGAGTTTGATCACCAAAACGCACTGTCCAGAGCAATGGTCAGTGTCTCGGCGGCCTCTAAAGAGATCGCCCAGCTCAGCTTGCCGCAGCACATTGATGGCATTCCCCTGATGCATATCTCTTGGGGTCTGATTCGTAGATTGGCAAAGAAAACACGCCCACAAACCAGCTCGCTCGATGAGCGGCTTTGGCTCAAAGAACTGATCAAGCATTTGGAGACCTACACGGCGATGGACACACTGCGCAACAACATGGTTTACGTCGTTTCACTTGGCTCGCAGGCCATGCGCGACGGCGGTACACACACCTGGATCGACGTCGTCGAGAAAGATGGTCATTACTTTCACCCGGTTGGCAACCATTGGCCGCAGCAACCGCCCAACTACATTGCATTCCGCTACAGGGGTGCTGTGCACACTGTGCACCGCATCGAGTCCCATGAAATTTGGAGCAATGTGGCCGAGAAAAATCCACTCTGGTGCGAAACACGGGATGCAAGTTTTGTGTACAAGCTAGGCCCTGCAATGCGCCCCCCCCAGAAAGATGAAAGCAGGCGGGACCGGCGACACGATCAAGAGGAGTGCCAGAGTGTGGTGCGCCCTCGACACCTTGCTGACAGGGCAGTTTGAGTATCTGGGTCAGGCCCGGGATGAAACAAAAAAAACGCTTGAACGAGGCTGAAGCAGCAGACTACTGACGGCACAAAAAAGCCCCCAAAGCTTCCAGCTGAGGGGCTCAAGCAACGCAAACATCACAGCAATTGCAACGCCTCGATCAACCAAGTGGTGACACAAATGGTGACATGGCTGGAGCACAAAAGAAAAAACCCTAAGTAGATCAACTACTTAGGGTTCAGTACTGGCGGAAACGGAGGGATTCGAACCCTCGATGAGGCTCTACACCCCATACTCCCTTAGCAGGGGAGCACCTTCGGCCACTCGGTCACGTTTCCAGTGGGTAAATTATAGCTCAGGCTTGGTCCAGATCGAAGGCTTTGTGCAGAGCCCGCACGGCCAATTCCATGTATTTTTCATCGATCACGACCGAGGTCTTGATTTCAGACGTTGAGATCATCTGGATGTTGATGCCCTCTTCGCTCAAGCTGCGGAACATCTTGCTGGCCACCCCCACATGGCTGCGCATGCCGATGCCAACGATGGACACCTTGCAGATTTTGGCGTCACCCGCCACTTCGGCAGCACCCAATGCAGGCAGTACCTTTTCTTTGAGCAAATCGATGGTCTTGGCGTAGTCGTTGCGGTGCACGGTGAAGCTGAAGTCGGTCTTGCCGTCTTTGCTCAGGTTCTGGATGATCACATCGACTTCGATGTTGGCATCGGCCACAGCGCCCAGGATTTGGTAAGCAATTCCGGGCTTGTCGGGTACGCCCAACACAGAGATTTTGGCTTCGTCGCGGTTGAATGCGATGCCGGAAACGACGGCTTGTTCCATTTGTTCGTCTTCCTCAAAAGTGATCAGGGTGCCGGATGCGGCTTCTTCGTTGATGTCGATGTCCCAGGGCGTGAAGCTCGAGAGCACGCGCATGGGTACTTTGTATTTCCCTGCAAATTCGACCGAGCGGATTTGCAGGACTTTGGAGCCGAGCGACGCCATCTCCAGCATTTCTTCGAAACTCACGGTGTGCAGACGACGGGCTTCGGGCACCACGCGTGGGTCGGTGGTGTAGACGCCGTCCACATCGGTGTAGATCAGGCACTCGTCAGCTTTCAGGGCTGCCGCCACCGCCACCGCCGAGGTGTCAGAGCCGCCACGGCCCAAGGTGGTGATGTTGCCCTGTTCGTCCACCCCTTGAAACCCGGTGATGATGACGACTTTGCCCGCGCTCAGCTCTGCACGCACGCGCACGTCGTCGATCGATTCGATGCGGGCTTTGGTGAAAGCGCTGTTGGTCTTGATGGGCACTTGCCAGCCTGCGTAGCTGACCGAAGGCTGGCCTTCGGATTGCAGGGCAATGGCCAGCAAGGCCGAAGATGCTTGCTCGCCTGTGGAAGCCAGCATGTCCAGCTCGCGGCTGTAATCTTCGCCGGGTTTGGCAGGTGCCAGCTCTTTGGCCAGTCCCAGCAGGCGGTTGGTTTCTCCGCTCATGGCACTGGGAACCACGACAATCTGATGGCCGGCACGCGCCCATTTGGCCACGCGCTTGGCAACGTTGCGGATGCGCTCGGTCGATCCCATCGAGGTGCCGCCGTATTTGTGAACGATCAAAGCCATGTGTAGTGTTGAAGTGAAGATAAAACCGGGCTTCGTCGACAAGCGAGCCTGTGGTCAACCCCGGCAAAACCCTTGATTGTACCCAAGGGCCTGACAAGTTCTTGACCCCTTCCAGCCTGGGATGTCTCACGCCGCTGGGGCCGGTGATCAACTTTGAGCAGCAGTGCTGTGCCAAACCAACCGTTGCGCTTCGCGCGCCATGAATCCTTGCCCCACTTTGATATGAAGCCGATGACCTCGGGTGGTGCAGGCGGCTAATTGGTCCAGCAATTCATGCAACTGTGCGGTGCTGGGCGTCGCAGCATGGTGCTGGCGTAACCAGTGACGCAGCACCAGCGACTGACGGGCGCGACTGAGTTGCTGCAAGGCCTGGATGCGCGGCGGCACGCCCACAAGCGCCAGGTCTTGGGCGGCCACCTCATCCAACACCTCTTGGGCTTGGGCCGCGTGGGCGGCACTGCGTGAGAAGGTTTCGCGAAAAGCGGGCAAAGTCTCGGCCAGCACAGGCAGGATGCGAGCACGAATGCGGTTGCGGGTGAAGGATTCATTGGTGTTGCTGGGGTCTTCGATCCAGCTTTGGCCTTGCCTTTGCAGCCATTGGCGCAAGGCAAGACTTGGCATGGCCAAGCAGGGTCGGTGCCAATGCAGGCCTAGCCGCTGCCAATGCGCGGGCATGCTGGCCAAGCCGGGCAGGCCAGCGCCACGCGACAAAGCGATCAGCAGCGTTTCCACTTGGTCGTCGGCATGCTGGGCCAAAGCCACATCTCGGACCTCAGGCCAGTCGTTCAGCACCGCTTCGGCCAGTGAGGCATAACGGGCTTGGCGAGCCGCATCCTCTGGGCTTTGGCCAGGTGCATGCCTGGCCTGCACGCGTCGCACCACCAGGGGCACTTGCAGCGCCAAACACAGCACACGGCAATGCCGCTCGAAGTCGTCGGCAGCAGCTTGCAAGCCGTGGTGGATGTGCACCGCCCTCACCTGCCCAGGCCAGCGCCGCGCGCAGGCCAGCAGCAAAGCGGTGGAATCGGCGCCCCCACTGAGCGCCACGGCAAAAGGAAGGCCCGGGCTGAAATCAGCCAAGGCCTGTTCAAGGGTTTGCGCCATGTGTGAAGCCCGCAGCCTCAACGGGCTGTCATTTGCCCGCTTTTGTATCGGTGAAGCGACCGTAGCTGTTCAAGCGTTCATAGCGGCGCTCCAACAGCTCTTTGGGCTTGAGATCCGCCACTTGACGCCAAGCATCGCCCAAAGCGCGCTTGAGGAAAGAGACCATTTGATCAGGATCCCTGTGGGCACCGCCAACGGGTTCATTCACAATTTTGTCGACCAAGTTCAAAGCCTTCAGGCGGTGTGCGGTGATGCCCAGAGCATCCGCAGCCACTTCGGCTTTGTCGCTGGTTTTCCACAAAATGGAAGCACAACCTTCAGGGCTGATGACCGAATAGACCGAATACTGCAGCATCAGCACTTGGTCGGCCACCGAGATGGCCAATGCGCCACCGGAGCCACCTTCGCCAATGATGGTGGTGATGATCGGCACTTCCAATTGGGCCATCTCAAAGATATTGCGGCCAATGGCTTCGGATTGGCCGCGCTCTTCAGCGTCGATGCCGGGGTAAGCGCCGGGTGTGTCCACAAAGGTGAACACGGGCAACTTGAACTTCTCGGCGGTCTTCATGAGGCGCAGCGCTTTGCGGTAGCCCTCGGGCTTGCTCATGCCAAAGTTGCGCAGCGTGCGCTCTTTGGTGTCGCGCCCTTTTTGTTGGCCCAGCACCATGCAGGCTTGGCCATTGAAACGGGCCAAGCCACCGACGATGGACAAATCGTCGGCAAAGTGGCGGTCGCCGTGCATCTCGACAAAGTCGGTGAAGATGCCATGGATGTAATCCAGCGTATAGGGCCGCTCGGGGTGACGGGAAATTTTGGTGACCTGCCAGGGGGTCAGGTCACTGTAAATGTCTTTGGTCAGTTGCTGGCTTTTCTTGCTGAGCTGATCAATTTCGAGGGTGATGTCCACCGCCGATTCAGTTTGCACGTAACGCAACTCTTCGATCTTGGCTTCGAGTTCGGCGACCGGTTGCTCAAAGTCGAGAAATGTTTTTTTGGCCACGTTGGACTCCTCTGTTGAAACCGGGCGGACGCCTCGTCCCGCCCTCAATACGCCACTGGAGCCGGGTCCAGTGAGCGCCAAATATACCAAGTCGCTACCGTCGCAAAAGGACTCCAGGCTTGGGCCACCTCACGGGCATCGCTGCGGCTGACCGGTTCACCTGAAAAATAGTTGCGGCTGATGCCGTTGATCAGGCCCACATCGTCGAGCGGCAACACATTGGGGCGCATGAGGTGAAAAATCAGAAACATCTCCGCCGTCCAGCGGCCGATGCCCCGGATGGCCACCAACTCGTCGATGATGGCCTCGTCATCCATCTCTTGCCAAGCTGTGACGTGCACTGTGCCGGAGCTGAAATGCATGGCCAAATCGACCAGGTATTCCACTTTGCGCGCCGACAATCCGGCCGCCCGCATGTCATCGACCTTGAGTTTGAGCACAGCCGCGGGGGTCAAGCGCTTGGTGAGCAGTGAAAAACGGTCCCAGACCGACTGGGCGGCCTTGACGGAGATTTGCTGACCCACGATGGAGCGGGCCAAAGTGACGAATGCGTCACCCCGCGTCTCCAAAATGGCGTTGCCAAATTGGGGGATGAGCTTTTTCATGACCCGGTCTTTTTTGGCCAGGTGCGCACAGGCCTCGGCCCAATATGCGGGTGTCACGGGCGTGATCGCAGTCGTTGCAGCGCTCACTGAGCCGCCTCCCAGGTGGTGCCAGAGGCCGAGTCTTTGAGCACGATGCCTTGGGCCAGCAGATCGTTGCGGATGCGGTCGGCTTCGGCAAAGTTTTTGGCTTTTTTGGCGTCGGCCCGCGCTTGAATTTGCGCTTGAATGGTCGCCTCATCCACACCCACACCCGCACCCGCCTGAAGGTACTGGGTCGGCTCGGTCTGCAACAAACCCAGCAAGCCACCCAGCGCTTTGAGCAAACCTGAACGCTCGGCAGAGCCGCTGCGGTTGGCATCACCCGCCAGCTCGAACAACACCGCCACCGCCTCAGGCGTGCCGAAGTCTTCGTCCATGGCCGCTTTGAAGCGAGCGGCCAAAGGGTCGTCCCAGTCAATGGTCACGTCCGCCGGCGGCACGGCTTGGAGCGCGGTGTACAGGCGCTTCAAGGCACTTTTGGCATCGTTCAGGTGCACATCGCTGTAATTGAGCGCGCTGCGGTAGTGGCTGCGCACAATGAAAAAGCGCACCGTCTCGGCGTCAAACGATTGGAGCACATCACGGATGGTGAAGAAGTTGCCCAAGCTCTTGGACATCTTTTCGTTGTCCACATTGATGAAGCCGTTGTGCATCCAAAAACGCGCCAAAGGCTGACCGTTGGCGCCTTCGCTTTGGGCGATTTCGTTTTCGTGGTGCGGAAACTGCAAATCGGCCCCGCCGCCGTGGATGTCAAATGTCTGGCCCAGCAGCTCGCAGGCCATGGCCGAGCATTCGATGTGCCAGCCGGGGCGGCCCGTACCAAAGGGACTGGGCCATTTCACGTCGTCGGGCTCGGTGGACTTGGCGCTTTTCCACAGCACAAAGTCCAAGGGGTCTTGTTTGTCTGTCTCCACCGCCACGCGTTCGCCTGCATTCAATTCGTCCAGCGACTTGCCGGACAACTTGCCGTAACCTGCAAACTTGCGCACCGAATAATTCACGTCACCATTGCCTGCGCGGTAAGCCAATCCTTTTTGTTCCAGCGAGCCGATCATGCTGAGCATTTGGGGCACGTAATCGGTGGCGCGCGGCTCATGCTGGGGACGTTCAATGCCCAGGGCATCCGCGTCTTGGTGCAATGCGTCAATCATGCGGTCGGTCAAGCCGCGGATGGTTTCACCATTTTCCAAGGCGCGTTTGATGATTTTGTCGTCGATGTCGGTCACATTGCGCACATAGGTCACTTGGTAACCACTCGCTTTGAGCCAGCGCTGCACCACATCGAACGCAATCATGGAACGGGCGTGGCCCAGATGGCACAAGTCGTACACGGTCATGCCGCAGACATACATGCGCACATGACCGGGCTCGGCCGGTGAGAACTCGGAGACAGCACGGCTCAGCGTGTTGAAAATGCGCAGACTCATGTCAGATCAAAGATTTTGTGTACAAGCACCCACACGACAGTGTCCGGCATCGGCATCTGGTCGGCTCGGGGTAAAAGATCAATTCAAGGCCAAGAAGCAGACCCCCAACCCGGCGTTTCGGGTGAACATCAGCCCTTGATCACGGCCTGATGACGGGGTGCCCTCCGCTACAATGACCGTTCAGTATATCTCTGACGGAACCCCTGCTCCCAGTTCCTGGCAGCTCGAATCCAACACTTTTGGCGCGCATGCAAGCTCTACTTTCGTTCGTATTGGCCAGTCTTTTGCTGCTCTTGAGTGCGGGCGCTCAAGCGGACGTGTACCAAAACGTGAACCAACTCATTGGTGCTGGACAATGGTCCCAAGCACACACGCAAGCCCAAGAACACCTCAAAACCCGTCCAACCGACCCGCAAATGCGCCTTTTGCTGAGCCGCATACAGGATGGCCAAGGGCAAACGGCTGAGGCGATGTCCACCCTGCAGGCTTTGACCCAGTCTTTCCCTGAGCTGCCTGAACCGCACAACAACTTGGCCGCGCTGTTGGCCCGCCAAAACCGCTATGCCGAAGCCCTGGTTCAGCTGCAAGAGGCTGTGCGGGCTCGCCCCGATTACGGCACGGCCTTGGAGAACTTGGGCGACGTCTACATTGCCTTGGCCATTGAGGCCTACGACAAGGCCCATCGAGCGGCTGCCCCGCAGCCCCGCGTGATGCGCAAACGCCAAGCGGCCGAACAACTGCTCTTGTCGTCTGTGCCCTGAGCTTGCCCCCCGTTGAGCGCCCTCCCCAGCATGCCCCCCACACCAATTGATACCGCCTGAAAGTCCCGTATGCGCCGATCCCGCTTTATGACATCTTTGGCCATGACGCTGGCTTTTGCGCTGGCGCTGCCCATGGCCAGCCAAGCCCAGACGGGCGGCGTGAGCAAAGTGCGCATCAGCACCACCATGGGTGACATTGAAGCCGAACTCTACGCCGACAAAGCGCCCAAAACCGTGGCCAACTTTTTGCAATACGTCAAGGACAAGCACTACGAGGGCACGATTTTTCACCGGGTGATTGCCGGCTTCATGGTCCAAGGTGGAGGCTATGACACCCAATACAAAGAAAAGAAAACACGTGCGCCTGTGCCCCATGAAGGCCGCCAAACGCTTGCCGCTGGCCTGAAAAACACCACGGGCACTTTGGCCATGGCCCGCACCAACGATCCGCAATCGGCCACCGCTCAGTTTTTCATCAACGTGGTGGACAACGCCTTTCTAGACCCCACCCCGATTCCGGAGGGTGACCCCGTCGCCCAATTTCAATACCAAGGCCGTGTCTACGAAAACATCGCCCGCGCCCAACTGCTGAACGCACCCCAACTGTTTGGCTACACCGTTTTTGGCAAAGTCACGTCCGGCATGGACGTGGTCCAAAAAATCCGCAACACGCCCACGGGGGCAGGCGGCCCTTTCCCAACCGATGTTCCCCGGACACCGGTTGTCATCCAATCCATCACTTTGTTGAAATAACACCATGAGCAACCCCCAAGTTGAACTGCACATCACCGGCTACGGCGTCATCACACTCGAACTGGACGCCGAAAAAGCCCCCAAGTCGACGGAAAATTTTCTCGCCTATGTGAACAAGGGCCACTACAACAACACCATTTTTCACCGTGTGATCCCCGGCTTCATGGTCCAAGGCGGAGGCTTTGAGCCGGGCATGGGCCAAAAGCCGACCGATGCGACCATTGAGAACGAAGCCAACAACGGCCTGAAAAATGACAAGTACACCGTGGCCATGGCCCGCACCTCGGCGCCCCACTCGGCCACGGCTCAGTTCTTCATCAACGTGTCCAAAAACGACTTCCTGAACCACACCGCACCTTCCATGCAAGGCTGGGGCTATGCCGTGTTTGGCAAAGTGGTCAAAGGCACCGAGGTTGTCGACCAGATCGAGGGCGTCAAGACCGGCAACCGCGGCGGCCACGGTGACGTGCCCAAAGAGGACGTCGTGATCGAAAAAGCCGTCGCCATCTGAGTGGGCGCCGCCATGTCCGACCCGCGCACCACCCGGCCGAAGATCGGCTTGTTGACTGCGCCTTCGGCATGGCTCACCGTGGACCTGATCTCGGACCTGCATCTGCAGGCCTGCGAGACCGCTACCTTCGAAGCCTGGCGAGCCTACATGGCCAGCACCACCGCGGATGCGGTGCTGATATTGGGGGACTTGTTTGAAGTTTGGGTCGGCGACGATGCCGCCAACTCTGACCCATTTTTGCAGCGTTGTGCCGAGGTCCTGAAACAAACCTCGTCGCAAAAATACGTGGCCTTCATGCCAGGAAACCGTGATTTTTTGGTCGGCCCAGATTACTTGGGTGGCGGTGGCGTGGAACTCCTGAACGACCCCACCTTGCTGGAGCTGGGTGCGCAGCGCATCTTGCTGACCCACGGCGATGCTTTGTGCCTGGACGATCAACCTTACCAAGCCTTCCGATCACAGGCCCGTCAACCCCAATGGCAGCAGGCTTTTTTGGCCAAGCCTTTGGCCGAGCGCCAAGAATTTGCCCGTGGTTTGCGTGCTTTGAGTGAATCCCAAAAAAACGAGGGCATGTCTTTTGCCGATGCAGACCACGAGATGAGCCAATTCTGGCTCGTCCAGGCCCAGGCCGATCGACTGGTTCACGGCCATACCCACCGCCCCGCCGATCATGCTTTGGGGGCGGCCCACCGCCATGTGCTGAGCGACTGGTCTTTGGACCATGCCCCCTGGCGCGCGCAGGCACTCAGGCTCAAGCGCGATGGCGATTTAGAACGCATCAATTGGCCTTAAAGCGACTTTCTTTTCGAAACCCCGAGACAAAAAAACGGCCGCTCAAAAGCGGCCGTTGGGCTTGCAGCCGCTGAATCAACCGCGCAGCAGGTTTTTCAAGACGTTTTGCAAACGGCGCGCCGTGGTCTCCTCGTGCGGTCCGGACAAGACCTGCGCCACATCCTGTCCCCAGGTTTCAAGGGGACCGGGCTGATTGCGCTGGGTCAGCAACTGCAATTGGAGCATGCGGCGCTCGCTCAAGTTGTCGGCTGGTGTGGGCACTTCAGCAGCCATTTCCAAGCGCAGCAAAGCGGTTGCCGATGGGGTTTTGGCCTGCGCACTGACCGCCTGCACCCAAGCTTGGCGCGTGGCCGCATTGATCGTCCGACCCAGCTCTTGCGCACTGGGCAACGCGTCGGCTTGGCGGGATTGCCAAGCGCTCATCAAACGGGTCAGGGATTCACCATGGGCTTGCGCAGCCAATTTGCGCAAGGACATCTCAGCCCGCTCCATGGCTTCACGTTGCGCACGGAATGCGGCGTCACCCAAACGAGGCCCCCGGTCTTCGCGGAAATCTCGACCATCGCCGCGTGGGCCACGGTCACCGAAACGATCGCCACCACGGTCTGCACCGGGACGCGCTCCGCGCTCACCAGGCCGGCCATCGCGACGGCCATCGCGCGCCACCGAGGCTTCGGTTTTCTTTTGGCCAGGTCGGTCATCACCACGAACCGCGACAACGGGTTTGGCGGGCTTGGGTGGAGAAACTGGGATGGCCGGGGCCTGTGCCTCTTCGGCAACGGCGCCGTCGGCGCCCGCTTGAACGGACTCACCGGGGGCATC
This sequence comes from Limnohabitans sp. DCL3, assembly GCF_048019295.1. GTDB lineage: Bacteria > Pseudomonadota > Gammaproteobacteria > Burkholderiales > Burkholderiaceae_C > Limnohabitans_A. The sequence goes on from NZ_CP171842.1 coordinate 1,734,983, forward strand.
GGCGGCGGCTAAGGCCTCTGTTTCCACGACGGGTGCAGGCGCAGATGGCGCTGCAACTGCCGCGGCCTGAACCTCTTGGGCTTGGCCACGCAATGCGGCATCCAAGGCGGCCATGGCAGCACGAATTTTTCCGGCGTCGCCTGCGGCATTGGCGTCCTCCAGGGCTTGAGATGCATCGATCACGGCACGGTCTCGGGCGGTCAACGGGGCCGCTGAGGCGTGGCGCTCGGTCCCTTTGCGTTGGAAGGCTTCGTCCAGCGGTGCACGGAACACTTCCCAAAGTTTTTGCTCCGTCTTGCGGTCCAAGGGCACGGCTTGGGCTTCGACTTGCCAGCGCTGCTGCAAAGCTTTGACCGCATCCACACGCAAAGCGGGTGCTGCGCCCACTTCACGGGCCTCGTTGATCAAGGCCTGGCGACGTTCCACGCTGGCTTTTTGGGCCGCTTCAAGGCGCGCTGCGGCGGCTTTGAAAATCACTTTCCACTGCGACTGCATTTCACCAAACGATTTTTCGCTCAGGTGTCCCGCATTGCGCCAACGGTCGGCAAATTGGTGCAAGGCACGCAGCTGGGCTCGCCAGTCGTCGCTGTCTGAATTGGCCATGGTCCAGGCTTTGACTTCGTCCATGAGGGCCACGCGTTGGGCGCGGTGCTCTGCGGACTCTTTCTTCATCTGCTCAAGCCAAGCCAAAACCGCTTTGTAGGCTTCGTTACAAGCGGCATCAAAACGCTTCCAAAGCGCATGATTGGGCAAGCCGGCTTGGTCCGTTTGCTTCCAGCTGTCGCGCAATTGACGCAGCTTGTCTTGCATCTTGCGGCCACCCACTGTGGGCACTTTGTCGGCGCCCAGCAGCCCTTCGGCCTGGGCCACCAAACTTTGGCGCACTTGGTCAGCCAACCAACGTTGCCACCCCTGTGCATCGCCTGCAGCGGTCAGCGCCAAATGCACGCGCTCATCCAAGGTGGTGTCCAGGTTTTTGCCGTGAATTTGAAGTGCGGCTCGCAATGCATGCACCCCATCCGGCAGCGACACGCCTGGGCTTTCTGTGGTCTGCTTTTCCAACGCTTCCAACACCTCGGTCACAGCCTTGCCCGCTTGCTCGCGCAGGGCTTGGCGCTGGGCCGCATCCATTTTGGGTTTGGCTGGTTTGGCGTCTTGCCCTGACTCGGCCGCTTGCACATGAGCGCCTGGGGCAGGTGCCAGCACTTCGGCCACAGCCTCCCCACGCAAGCGTCGAACTTCATCGGCCCACACAGGCACCGACGGCAAGGGAACAGCGGCGTCGGTCTGGGCCTGCTGGGCCAAAGCCAAAGCGGCCGAGAAACCTTGCCAAACAGCCTGCAATTGACTCAAGGCGGTGTCCAGTTGAACCGGAAACTTGGGGTCCACGCTGGGCCAAACCACATTGGCGGTCAACTGCTGCGCTTGGGCCTGCCATTGGTCCACATCACTTTGCAAACCCGTCAGGGCCAATTGGGCTTCAGCCATCGACTTGGTCGACAGCACTTCGATGCGCTGGGCCAACAGCACCGCGGCTTCACGCTGCACCATCACCTGGTGTTGCAAATCTTCAACGCCTTTGACCACCTCGGCCAATCGGACCTTCCAACTGGCCAGTGGTTCGCGCGACAGTGGCGCACCGGCTTTGGCGGCATCCCGTTGCCAGGCCATGGCATCGCCAATGTTCAACCGTGGCGCCTGCAACAGCTGCTCGGCTTTTTGAGCCCAATCGCTGGCCAGCACATCTTGTCCCTGTAAGCGCTTGAGCTCTTCGAGCTTTTCCTTGAGCAACTTGGCAGCACCTTTGTCGCGAGAGGACATTTCGCGGTAGACCTCGGACAACAGATCGAACGAAGGTTCTGTCGTGAGCCATTCGCGCAGCTTGGCACTGCGTTCCCCGGAGGTCATGGCGTTGAAGGCGCCCCCAGTGGATTGGTCAAGGGCAGCAAGGTCAAGGGGCTTGGAGATTGAGGTCACGGTAAAAACTTTAAAACACGGTTCATGCCAATGCGGCATCGGGGTCATCGGAGAGCTTCAGTCTTAAAACCAACAGCCAACAACAACCCCGTATTTTCGCCGGGATTTCGCTCGACCTGGTGCGCTGACACGAATACGACACATTCTCTGGTGAATTGAGGCGCTGCATGCCACCTTTATACCCGTCTAATCTATGGATTGACATTGATAGTCTTGACTTGGTATTTGATATTTCTAAAATAAAAGCGTTTTTAGCAAATATCAAAAAATTTTTGCCCCCACAGACCCCCCATGGTCTGGGTCAACGCCCGCTGACTGGATGGCCAAGCTCAGCGCCATGTGAATCGTCCCGCCTTGCTTTGAATCTCCTGCCATTGGCGGCGGGCCCTAGAGGACAAGCGTTCACCGCACCATGAACATGCCCCACTTGGTCTTGTCTTTCAAGACCTTTGTCACCGACGTCAAAGAAGGGTTTGTCGAAATCACCCGACACGGCTTGGCCTTGTTCGGATTGGCCATCGTGTTGGTCACCTTGACTTTTTCGGTCCGGCCCGACTTGCAAGCCACAGCGAGTGGGGCCCTGCTGGGTTGGCTCCAAATTCGCCAATCGGAAAATCAAGAACCCACACCGCAGCGCGATGCAGCCAGTCGGTCGACCGCCAAGGACATGCAAAAACTGACCCCGCCGCAGTTGGGGGTCACACGCTGGCTCAGCCGAAAATACCGGGTGTCCGCAGAGCCTTTGGGCGCGATGGTGGCGGAAGCCTGGAGCCTCGGGGAGCGCAGCCAATTGCCGCCCAGCCTGATCCTGGCCATCATGGCCGTGCAATCGCGCTTCAACCCATTTGCCTCGTCCAATCCTGGCCAAGTGGGATTGATGCAAATTGAACTGCAGGCCCACACCGAGACGCTTGCGCAGTTTGGTGGAAACTTGTCGGCTTTCGACCCCTTGACCAATGTCCGCGTAGGGGTGCGGCATCTGCAAGGCCTGATGCAACAGACCGAATCGCTAGAAGAGGCCTTGGCGCTTTATGGTTTGGCATCGGGTTTCAGCGACGAAGGCCAGTTTGTCAACCGGGTCATGGCGGAGCAACTCTTGATTGAAAAAGCCGCGGAATAACCAAGCCTGCGGCACGAACCCGGGCTCGCAGGGTGGACCTGGCAGGCCCGGGTCTGGGGTACAGGCCCAAGCGGCTACGCTACACTAACGCCGTGCGCGACTGGCGATAGGAGCTCCCCGATCGGTCAAACCGAGTGGGATCACTCTGACGTGGAACGCGATGGCCCCTTGAGCCATTCCAAACCACTGGGAAGCGCACAGCCCGCCCTGGATCCGTCAATTCCGTCGCGGGTTTTCAGCCGTTCGCCTGGGCAGCCCTTGTCAAAGACCCCGTTGTTTTGGGCAAGGTCACATCCATCCAAAGGACTGCCATGTACCACCGCAATACATTGATTGAACAAACTGATCCCGAGCTTTTCGCCGCCATCCAAGCCGAAAATGCGCGCCAAGAACACCACATTGAGCTGATCGCCAGCGAAAACTACGCCTCGCCCGCCGTCATGGCCGCTCAAGGCAGCCAGCTGACCAACAAATACGCCGAGGGCTATCCGGGCAAGCGCTACTACGGTGGCTGCGAGCACGTGGATGTGGCCGAGCAGTTGGCGATCGACCGCATCAAGCAAATTTTCGGTGCCGAAGCCGCCAACGTTCAGCCCCATTGCGGCGCCTCGGCCAACGAAGCCGTGTTTCTGGCTTTTTTGAAACCCGGTGACACCATCATGGGCATGAGCCTGGCCGAAGGCGGCCACCTGACCCACGGCATGCCACTGAACATGTCGGGCAAATGGTTCAACGTGGTGAGTTACGGTTTGGACGCCAACGAAGCGATCGATTACGAAGCGATGGAAGCCAAGGCCCGCGAAACCAAGCCCAAGTTGATCATTGCCGGTGCATCGGCCTATTCGCTGCACATCGACTTTGCCCGATTTGCCAAAGTGGCCAAGGAAATCGGCGCCATCTTTTTGGTGGACATGGCCCATTACGCAGGTTTGATTGCCGCAGGCGTCTACCCCAACCCCGTGCCCCATGCCGATGTGGTCACCTCGACCACCCACAAAAGCCTGCGCGGTCCACGCGGCGGCATTATCTTGATGAAAGCCGAGCACGAAAAAGCCATCAACAGCGCCATCTTCCCTGGCCTGCAAGGCGGCCCGCTCATGCATGTGATCGCCGCCAAGGCGGTGGCTTTCAAAGAAGCATTGCAGCCTGAATTCAAGGCCTACCAAGCCCAAGTGATCAAGAACGCGCAGATCATTGCCGAAACCTTGACCGCGCGCGGCCTGCGCATTGTCAGCGGCGGCACCCAAAGCCACGTCATGCTGGTGGACCTGCGCGCCAAAGGCATCACCGGCAAGGTGGCCGAAGCGGCTTTGGGCAACGCCCACATGACCATCAACAAAAACGCCATCCCGAACGACCCTGAAAAGCCATTCGTGACCAGTGGCGTTCGCATCGGCACCCCTGCCATGACCACCCGTGGTTTCAAGGACGAGGAAGCCCGCGCCACAGCCCATTTGATTGCCGATGTGCTGGACAACCCACTGGACGAAGCCAACTTGGCCGCTGTGCGTGCCAAGGTGCACGCGCTGACCAGCCGTTTCCCGGTTTACGGCTGATCGGTCCGCGCGATGAAATGCCCGTTTTGCAGCCACCTTGAAACCCAAGTGGTGGAGACACGTCTGGCTGAAGACGGGGATTTCATTCGCAGGCGTCGCCAATGTGGGGCTTGCGAAAAGCGCTTCACCACCTACGAAAAGCCGGAAGTCAACTTTCCAGCCATCGTCAAAAAAGACGGCCGTCGAATCGATTACCAGCGCGACAAATTGCTGGGCAGCCTGAACCTGGCTTTGCGCAAACGGCCCGTCAGCACCGATCAGGTGGACGCTGCGATTGAGCGCATCGAAGAAAAACTGCTGAATCTGGGCATTCGCGAGGTGTCCTCTCACCGCATTGGCGAGTTGGTCATGCGCGAGCTGAAAAAACTCGACAAAGTGGCCTATGTCCGCTTTGCCAGCGTGTACCGCAATTTCGAAGACATCGACGCGTTCAAGACCCTGGTGGACGAAGTCCAAAGCTGACCACCCCAGCGATGCTGGTGTCCACTCATGGGCATTGCGCTGCGGTGTACTTTTCAGCGCGCGGCTGACCCAACGCGTTGCTGACCACTTTCCAGCCTTCTGTGGATGCAGGTCGACAAAAACGCCACGTCCCTGCCATGAACGCGCCGCTGGGACTTTGGCTGCGCCCTTCAGGCCCATACGAAAAATAAGCCCTGACCGTGCTGTCGGCCCCCCAAAAAAACATGGGCGGCAAGGGCTCGTACACCTCAATCAGGGGCTCTTCTTCGTCCCGCCGGGCATTGTGGTTGGTGTCCACAAACACCCACCAACCGAGCTGCCAGTTGGGTTCAGTGTCACATTGCGCATGGGCACGGGCGCACAGGGTGACAGGCTGCTGACGACGCAAGGCCTCCGAGCGGGCCAGTTGCAAACTGCGCAGCAAACCCTCTGCTTGCGCCTGCAAACGGTGCTTGGCGTAGAGGTTGTTCACGCTGGGCACTGCCAAACTCAACAGCACACCCAAAATGGCCAGCACCACCAAAGCCTCCAGCAGGGTGAAGCCCCATGACCTGAAGACGGCAGCACGTCGGCGATGGGTGTGGACGAAACCATTCATGGTGGTCAAGGACAGACAGGAAGGACCTGGCACTGTACAAGATGAATACATAAGAACACAATTCATCGAAACAGAGGGCATCGCACATGGACTCAAAGCGCACGGGGAAGCATCAGGCTCGCGGAGCCTCCCAAGGGAGTTGGCCGCTGCAGACGCACAGTCGGGGTTGGACATTGTCTGATCTGCTGATCACCCTGGGTTTGATGGGCATTTTGGCGGCGCTGGCTGTACCCACTTATCAGCAGCAGCAACGTCAGGCTCGGCGCAGTGACGGTCATGCCGCGTTGTTGCAACTGCAAGTGGACCAGGCGCGGTGGCGCAGCAGCCAAGACCGTTACGCCGAATCACTGACCGAGTTGGGTTGGGCCCATGACCGCTCACCGCAAGGCCACTACCAAATCTCGCTGATCGACGTCTCGGCCGATGCCTACACTGCACTGGCCACAGCTCTGGGAAGTCAAGCAGCTGACCAACCCTGCACCCCCTTGCGCCTGACATGGCAAGGCGGCGCCACAGCCGTTTGGGGTGCAGCTGATCACCCAAACAGTGACCCTGCTCGCTGCTGGCGCCGTTGAAGGGGCTTGTCCATGACCAGGCCATTCAAACCAAGGCAGCACCAGATGGGCAACATGCAAGGCGAAACCCTCATGGGGTTGCTGGTGGGCTTGACGGTGGGTTTGGTGGCGTTGGCTGGGGGCAGTGCGCTGCTGGCCAACCAGCTGCGTGGTCACCGCATGGCACGCCAAGACAGCCAGCTACAGCACGACCTGCGCTCGGCTGTGGACTGGATGGCTCGGGAATTGAACCAAGCCCACTTTGTCGCCAACGCATGGCAAACGCGTTCCCCTGGTGAGTGCGCGGACCCATTTTGCGCCGGGTTGGATGACTTCAGCATCCACGGCAGCCGCATCACGTTCAGCCATGACCGCAACCATAATGGGACGAAAGACAACAACGAGTGCTTGGGCTTTCGCCTGGTCAAAGGGGCATTGCAGGCGCGTACCGCTTGCAGCCCCGAGGTGTGGACCGCCCTCAACGACACAGCGAGTCTGCAATTGACGCAGCTTGAATGGCAGCTCCATTGCACCAAAGCACAGGGTTGGTTGCAGCGCCGCGTCGACTTGAGCATGACCGCACAGTGGCCCGGCGATGCGGGCCGCCAAGTCCAACTTCAGCGCAAGATCCACATTCGCAATGCCGTGCCTGTCAGCCGAATGGATTTGTTTTGCCCATGACAGCCACATCAACGAGAGTGCGGCAAGCAGGGGCCGTCACCCTGTTGGTGGCCATGGGCTTGGTCATCTTGGCCAGCTTGACCAGCTTTTACAGCGCCCGCAGCGTGCTGGTGGAGCAATTGGCCACCCACAACCATGCTCACGCAGCGCAGGCCCGAATGGCAGCCGATGCTGCACTGGCCCTCGCCCAAGTCGAAGTGACCAGAACGTCTCCTGGCTGGCCCTCGGTTTTACTCGGCCAAGCAGACTGCCCCCCAAGCCATGCTGGACCCCAATGGGCGTGCAGCCGCTTGCCCCTGCCCCAGCACCCAGCCATGCCACAAGCCCACTTGAGCGCCCTTGCTGTGCGCGATCTGGTGGTGTCACCACATGTGCTGATGCTGCAAGCCAGCGCCCGCATCGACGGGCACCACAGCACGGCGCACGTTCGCGAGAGCGTGTTCATTCCTGCTGTGGCTCCGGCGCCCGAGCTGGCAACGCCAGCGGCCTTGGTGGTGAACGGCTGCATCAGTGAATATGTGGGCGCTCGTTTGCGCGTTTGCCCCTTGGTTGGCCAAGGCGTGGCTTGCACGGGCATGGCCATAGCCCCTGCGGTGCAAACGCATTTTGTGCCGGACACCAACCACAACGGCACCATCTCAGCGGCTGAAAAAGAGGCTTGCTTGGCCTTGAACCCTTCCAGCCTGCCTGGCGCAGGCGGTCAAACCGGGCCGTCCACCGTCCAGACGCGCAGCCCTTGCCATCGCGCGGCTTGGCGCAGCGTTTTGGGTGACATCACCGATGCACAACTGCAAGCGTGGTCCAGTGCACAAGAACGCAACGGTCTGACGCAGCTCACCTCCCCTGCCCGCACGGTTTACTGGATTGACAGCCCCAATGAGTGGACACTGAGCGTGGGCAGCACTGAACAACCCGTCTTGCTGGCCTTCTCGGCCCTGGCCTGCGCCCATCGCTGCCCGTCCATTCGGGTCAGCGCACGCATTGTGGGCAGCGTTTTGATGGACTCGGCTTGTGACGACGAGAAAATGCGCGGCTGGCAAGGCGGGACCATGGAAGGCCAGTTGGTGGTCGAGTCGGGCATGCCCGAATGGCAACAGGGCACCGTGCTGGCCCATCCACATGCGCGACGCGCATACAGCGTGAGCTGGCCTGCTGGCATCGATGCCGCTCGGCCCCAGCGCGTCAACGGCAGTTGGAGCAGCGACGCACCATGACGCTACGGCCCCAAACACAGCAAGGCATGGCCCTGGTGGAAGCCCTGATCGCCTCAGCCGTTTTGGGCATCGGGTTGCTGGGTGCCACTCAACTGACCCTCCAAACCCTGCACACGGCCCACCAAAACCGCCAACACACCGTGGCCCAGCAACTGGCGCAAGAGGCCATGGATTGCTTGCGTGCCCCGTCTCCCTTGGCCGCCCATGGCGAAGAAAGTGGGTGCCCTGGCGAAGAAGTCCTCCACCGGCAAGGCGTGCGCTACACACGCCACGCGCACAGCACCTTTGGCGCAGACGGGGGGCTGAGCGATTTGCATGTGCGCGTGACTTGGCCTGTCCAGCCCGAAGGCCATCTAGGCCTGATCAACTGGCACAGCAGCGTCTCGGACCTGCCATCCTGGGTTGGCGTATCCTTGCCTTGATGGGCTCGGACCCCAGGTCCACAGCGCGCTCATTGGAAATTGAACACTCTTTAATAATTTTTGCCGTGACCCCTGCGATCGCCCCCCCTTCACCCATGCAAATGGCCTTGGATTTGGCCAGACAAGCCCTCTGGCTGACTTCGCCCAACCCGCGCGTGGGTTGCGTCATCACGGCCGCCGACGGCTCGGTGCTGGGCCAAGGCCACACCCAACGTGCAGGCGGCCCACATGCCGAAATCATGGCGCTGCGCGATGCGGCCGCACGCGGGCACAAGGTGCAAGGGGCCACGGCCTGGGTCACGCTGGAGCCTTGCGCCCACCAAGGCCGCACCGGACCTTGCTGCGACGCCTTGGCCGCTGCGGGCATGGGCCGCGTCGTGTCGGCCATGCACGACCCCAACCCGAAAGTCGCCGGCCAAGGCATGTCGCGCTTGGCGGCCGCAGGCGTGCAAACCGAAACCTTGCGCCCGGCAAGCGACATCGCTGTGCAGGCGCGTGAACTGAACATCGGGTTTTTCAGCCGCATGGAGCGCGGTTTGCCTTGGGTGCGCATGAAAGTGGCCGCCTCGCTCGACGGGCAAACCGCGCTGCTAAACGGCCAAAGCCAATGGATCACCGGCCCCCAGGCCCGCGCTGATGGCCATGCCTGGCGGGCCCGTGCCTGCGCCATCCTGACCGGTATTGGCACCGTGCTCGAAGACGACCCGCTGTTGAACGTCCGCGACTTGGCGGCGCCCCGGCAACCCCACCTGGTGGTGGTGGACAGCCGCCTCGACATGCCCTTGCATGCCAAATTGTTGGGCACACAAGGCGCGGGCGAGCAAGCCCGGCAAATCTGGATTTACACCGCCACGTCAGATCAAGCGGACAAACGCGCCGCCCTGACGGCACGCGGCGTGACGGTGATCGACTGCCCCGGTCCTGGCGGCAAAGTTGATCTGTCGGCACTGCTGCGCGATCTGGCAGGGCGCGAGATCAACGAACTGCATGTGGAAGCCGGGCACAAGCTCAACGGCTCTTTCATCCGCGAAGGGCTGGTGGACGAATTTTTGGTTTACCTGGCCCCTCAATTGCTGGGCCCGGGCCAGGGCATGGCCAACCTGCCTGGACTCACCGATTTGGCTGGCGCAGTCAAGCTGGGCTTTCATGCGGTGGACCGCATCGGCTCGGATCTGCGCTTGCTGTTGCGCCGAGCACCAGACTCAGGACAGCGCGAGCCATGACGTTCGCGGGACAGCCTAACAGGCGCCCTGCAGACCACAATCCAACGCCTTTTTACGGGAACCTACGAATTGAACCTCGCCCATTTGTTGCAACGCCAAGCCCGCACAGCCCCTGAGCGGCCCGCCATCCTGAACGGCACCCAAGTGGTGGCCACACATGGGCAATGGGCGCTGCGCTGCCAGCAACTGGCCCGCCAATTTCAGGCCGCAGGTTTGCAGCCCGGCGACCGGGTGGCGCTGTTCATGCGCAACCATGTGCGCTACCTTGAAGTGCTGTTTGGCGCTTGGTGGGCCGGGCTGGCGGTGGTGCCCATCAACGCCAAACTGCATGTGCGCGAAGCACAATGGATCATCGACAACGCCCAAGCCCGCTGGGCTTTTGTGACCGCCGACATCACCCTGGAGAGGGGTGAAAACCTCACGGGCTTGGAGCGTGTGATCGATGTGGACAGTGCCCAAGCCGAGGCGCTGTGGTCTGGGACCGACGGCCTGATGGACACACCCATCACCGAGCGCGCAGCCGACGACTTGGCTTGGCTTTTCTACACCAGTGGCACCACGGGACGTCCCAAGGGCGTGATGCTCACCCACCGCAACCTCATGACCATGGGGCTGGGTTATTTCTGCGATGTCGACGCTGTCAGCCCACAAGACACCATTGCCTATGCGGCCCCCATGTCGCATGGTGCAGGCATTTATGCCATGCCTCACCTGATGGCCGGGGCCAGGCACATGGTGCCGCCCTCGGGCGGGTTCGATCCCGCCGAGCTGTTTGCGCTGGGCCAGCACGTCGGCCCGCTGTCCATGTTTGCCGCGCCCACCATCGTCAAAAGGCTGGTGGACCATGCTGAGACAGCCGGCTTGTTAGCCAGCGATTGTGGCCAATCCTTCAAAACTGTGGTTTACGGCGGCGCGCCCATGTATGCGGCCGATATCCAGCGGGCGCTGCGCGTCATGGGCCCGCGCTTTGTGCAAATTTACGGTCAAGGCGAAAGCCCCATGGTGGGCACCGCCCTGTCACGCCATCACCTGCAAGACACCCAACACCCTCGCCACCAACAACGATTGGCCTCCATCGGCGTGGCGCAAACCCCTGTTCGCATCCGCGTGACCGACGAGCAAGGCTGCGACTTGCCACTGGGCGAAATTGGCGAGGTGTTGATTCAGGGTGACAGTGTCATGGCAGGCTACTGGCGCAACCCGGAGGCCACGGCCAAAGCCATTCAAAACGGCTGGCTGTTCACGGGTGACATGGGCTGTTTGGATGCCGACGGCTTTTTGACCCTGAAGGACCGCAGCAAGGACATGATCATCAGTGGCGGCTCCAACATCTACCCCCGCGAAATCGAAGAAGTGCTCTTGCATGCGCCGGGTGTGGCCGAGGTGGCGGTCGTGGGCGCACCCGATGCCGAATGGGGCGAGGTGGTGGTGGCGTTTGTGGTGCCGCAAACCGGGCACCCCCTCGACATTGCCGCGCTGAATGCGCTGTGTTTGCAGGAAATTGCCCGCTTCAAACGTCCCAAACGCTACGAAGTGGTGGAGCATCTGCCCAAAAACAACTACGGCAAGGTGCTCAAAACCGAGCTGCGCCAGCGACTGGCCTGAGACACCCGATCAAAAGTTCAGCGTCTTCACGCCCGACGACGTGCCCAACAAACACACCTGGGCTTTTTGCAGAGCAAACACACCGACGGTGACCACGCCAGGCCACTGGCTGACGGTGTTTTCGAACGCCACCGGATCGGTGATCTTCAAGCCCTTCACATCGACGATGTGCTGCCCGTTGTCGGTCACCAGCGCTTGGCCGTCCTTTTGGCGTACCGCCGCACTGCCGCCCATGGCCGCAAACTGGCGCATCACCCGAGCCGTGGCCATGGGGATGACTTCCACAGGCAAGGGAAAAGCGCCCAATGCATCGACCAATTTGCTCTCGTCCGCGATGCAGACAAACTGTTTGCTCTGCGCCGCCACGATTTTTTCGCGGGTCAGCGCCGCGCCACCGCCCTTGACCATGTGGCCTTGGTGGTCAATTTCGTCCGCGCCATCGATGTAGACCGACAGACTTTCGACCTCGTTGCTGTCGAACACCGGGATACCGAGGGCCTTCAAGCGCGCGGTGGAGGCTTCGGAACTCGACACAGCGCCTTTGATTTGGTCCTTCATGGAAGCCAGCGCGTCGATGAATTTGTTCACCGTGGAGCCGGTGCCTACCCCGACGATCTCGCCGGGAACAACGTATTTCAGGGCAGCTTGGCCCACCAGGGCTTTGAGTTCGTCTTGTGTCATGGGGTCGGGTCTGGGTAAAAAAAACAGTGGGTGGCCGGGGGTTTGCGACAATCACAGGCATTGTTGTCAATGCCTTTGCTGGCCAGAATTATCCAATGTCCCTGATCCCATACGCCCTTGCCCGCTCCTTTTTGTTCAAGATGGACCCTGAAGAGGCCCACGACCTGACCATTGAGGGCTTGGCCCGCACCCAGAACACGCCGCTCGACCGCGTTTATCGCCAACCCTTCGTGGCGCAGCCCATCACATTGGCGGGATTGCAGTTTCCCAACCGCGTCGGCATGGCCGCGGGTCTGGACAAAAACGCCCGCTGCATCGATGGCCTGGGGGCCATGGGTTTCGGCTTTGTCGAAGTCGGCACGGTCACACCGAAGGCGCAGCCGGGCAACCCCAGGCCGCGCATGTTTCGCCTGCCCGAGGCGCAAGCGCTGATCAACCGCCTGGGCTTCAACAACGACGGGCTGGACGCTTTCATTGCCAACGTCAAGCGCTCCAAGTTTCGCCAACAAGGCCGCCTGCTGGGCCTGAACATCGGCAAAAACGCCGCCACCCCGATTGAAAACGCCACCGACGACTATGTGATCGCGCTGGCGGGCGTGTACCCCCATGCCGACTATGTGACGGTGAACATCTCCAGCCCCAACACCAAAAACCTGCGGGCCCTGCAAAGTGACGAGGCACTCGACGGTTTGCTGGGCGCCCTGGTGTCTCGGCGTGAAGAACTGGCTTTAGAGCACGGCCGCCGCGTGCCCATGTTTCTCAAAATCGCACCCGATTTGGACGACACCCAAGTCGGCGTGATCGCCGCCACCTTACAAAAACACGGCATGGACGGCGTGATCGCCACCAACACCACCCTGGCCCGGGACGCGGTGAGTGGCATGACGCATGCCGAAGAAATGGGTGGCCTGTCCGGCGCACCTGTGCTGGCCAGCAGCAACCGCGTGATTCGACAGCTGCGCGCTGCCCTGGGCAAAGACTTCCCCATCATCGGCGTGGGCGGCATCCTGAGTGGTCACGACGCCATTGCCAAAATCGAAGCCGGCGCCGACGTGGTGCAGATCTACACTGGCTTGATCTACAAAGGCCCGGCGCTGGTGACCGAAGTGGCCAGCGCGCTGCAGCAGATGAAGCGCTGAATCGATGAACGGGGGCCCACATGCATGGGCCCCTGCGCTCAGTCCTTGAAATACACCAGCTGGTGCGTGCTGGCCAGCAATTGGCCTTCTGGGCTCCAGAGTTCGCCGGTTTGGTCAAAGTAGCCGTGGCGGTAGTTGAGCGCCTTGGCCACACCCAGCACGTGGCGCGTACCGACCTGCGCCAGCAAGGCGCTGTCGGCGTGGATATAAGTGGTCAGTGACACCGTGCCGATCATCGCCCGACGGCGGCGACGGATGTAGATGCGCGGAAAAAAACTGTCGCTCATGGCCACCAGCGAGGCGAAGTCCATGGCCCGCTCAGGTTCATCACGCACCCACAGCGTGGAGCGCGAATGGGCTTGTTCTTGCTCGTCAAAGGCCGTGGGGAACGCGCCCTCTACAAAACGCATGTCGTAGCGCTCAGGCCAAGCGGGCATACCCTTGACAGGCATGCGGACAAGCGCCTGCGGGCAGGGCAGGTTGGCAGGCATCACGGCTTCGACGTCAGACCAGGTTTCACGACGCACGGCCAAGACGGCAGTGGCGGTAGCCACCACGCCATCGGCTTGGTGCGCTTCGATGACCCAGTGCTGGGTGGAGCGGTTGGTGCGCACAGGCCGGGCCACAAAGCGGATGTCACCATCGGCCACAGGGGCCGCAAAATTGACCGTGAGCGCCACCGGCTCACCCAAGCGCTCCGGGTGGCGCATGGCCGACTGCAGCAACTGGGCAGCGGTGGCGCCACCAAAGGGCCCGATCATGTTGGCATAAGCAGGGTGGGTGGCACCTGAGAATGCGTCGGGTGCAGCGGCGCGCAGGTCGATGGCTTCGTCGAATGGGTGCATGGGCTCGATGATAGGTGCGCCCCAGTCGCATGCCCTGTCCCAAAAGCATCAACCCAAGCGGGCGCAAACCTCTTCAGCAATCGCCAGGGAACTGGTCAGCCCCGGCGACTCGATGCCCAGCAAATTCACCAAGCCCGGCACACCATGCTCCGCAGGCCCCTGAATCATGAAGTCGGCCGCCACTTCGTTTGGCGCATTGATCTTGGGGCGCATGCCCGCATAGCCCGCTTGCAGTGCGCCGTCTTGCAAGGCAGGCCAATATTTGCGCACTTCGGCATAAAAAGCATCCCCCCGGCGCGGATCGACTTGCAGATCGGCCGGGTCATCCACCCATTGCACGTCTGGGCCGAACTTGGCTTGCCCGCCCAAGTCCAGTGTCAGGTGCACGCCCAATCCCGCCGCTTCGGGCACGGGGTAGATCAGGCGGGAGAACGGTGCCTTGCCCGCCAGTGTGAAATAGTTGCCCTTGGCGTAATGGGCTTGTGGCAGCAGACGGTGGTCCAGCCCATCCATAGCCCGTGCCAGCGCCACAGCGTTCAGGCCTGCAGCGTTGACCAGAACTTTGCAAGCCAGCGCTGTGCCATCTTGCGTGGTCAGGCGGATCGGGTGCGTGGCGGTGCCTTGTCGCCATCCAAGGTGTTGCACAGGCGAAAGCAGCGCCAGCAAGCCGCCTGCGTTCTCCATGTCGCCCTGCAAGGCCAACATCAAACCATGGCTGTCCACCACACCCGTGCTGGGCGACAGGAGCGCCGCTTCACAGGCCAAAGCAGGCTCGAGTGACTTGGCCATGGTCGCAGTCAATTTTTGCAAGTCATGCACGCCGTTGGCGGCTGCTTTGACCAGGATCCCATCGAGCGCCTGCACTTGCTCGGGGGTTGTGGCCACAATCAATTTGCCCAAACGCTGGTGGGCCACACCGCGTTCGGCGCAATAAGCGTAGAGCATGGCTTTGCCTCGCACACACAACCGTGCCTTGAGCGAGCCCGCCGGGTAATAAATGCCCGCGTGGATCACCTCGCTGTTGCGCGAGCTGGTGCCCGTGCCGATCGCGTTTTCCGATTCAAGCACCAGCACCTCGCGGCCCGACAGCGCCAGCGCCCGCCCCACAGCCAGGCCGACCACGCCAGCCCCGATCACGACAGCATCAACTTGTTCCATGGTCTGCATTGTGGCGCAGGCTGAGCGCAAGGCCTGCGCGGGTGACACCCGCAAGACAGACACCAAGACCGCGCACAGGCACACTGATCAGCCTTCAACGAGGAGACCACGTCATGTCGCTGTTCAATCTCAAGGGCAAAGTCGCCGTCGTCACTGGCTCCAGCCGGGGCATCGGCCGATCGATTGCGCACCATCTGGCCAAGCAAGGTGCCCAAGTGGTGGTGTCCAGCCGCAAGCAAGACGCCTGCGAAGTGGTGGTCAAGGAAATCCAGGCCGCGGGCGGTGAGGCGATGGCGATTGCCGCGAACATCTCCAGCAAGGCGCAATTGCAAAACCTGATCGACCAGACCCGCGCGGCCTGGGGCCCGATCGACATTTTGGTGTGCAATGCGGCCACCAACCCCTATTACGGTCCGACCACGGGCATGAGCGACGAGGTGTTCGACAAGGTCATGCGCAACAACGTGCTGTCGAACACTTGGCTGTGCACCATGGTCTACCCGGACATGCAGGCCCAAAAGGATGGCGCTATCGTCATCGTGTCCTCGATTGGCGGGCTGCATGGCTCGGCCATCATCGGGGCCTACAACATCTCCAAGGCGGCCGACATGCAACTGGCGCGCAACTTGGCGGTGGAATGGGGCCCGGACAACATCCGCGTCAATTGCATCGCCCCGGGCCTGATCAAGACCGACTTTGCCAAGGCCTTGCACGAGGACCCGGTGCTCAGCGCCAAGTACAACAACGAGACGCCGCTGCGCCGCATGGGCGAGCCCGATGACATTGGCGGCGTGGCGGTGTTTTTGGCCAGCCCGGCTGGGCAGTACGTGACGGGACAGACCATCGTGGCGGATGGGGGGATGATGATTCGCTGACTTTCCTTGTGACTTGGTGCTTCGGGTGCCGCTGAGCATGGGCTGGGGCCGGGCGCCTCATGAGGGGGTACCCCAAATCGGCGCCCGGCCCCAGCCCATGCTCAGCTCAGTGGTGGATTGAAGGTCAACCCAGCAGCAGGTTGTTGGCTCTGGTCGAACCTGTACCCCTGGGGTCACATTCACCTTCGGACCCAAAAGCAAAAAGCCCGCATCAGCGGGCTTTTTGACTTGGAGAACAACTCGATCAGCCGAAGTTCTTCTCTGCGAAAGACCAGTTCACCAGCTTGTCGAGGAAGGTCTCAACGAACTTGGGACGCATGTTGCGGTAGTCGATGTAGTAGGCGTGTTCCCACACGTCCACGGTCAACAAAGCGGTGTCGCCTGTGGTCAGGGGGGTGCCAGCAGCACCCATGTTGACGATGTCCACCGAGCCGTCGGCTTTCTTGACCAGCCATGTCCAGCCGGAGCCGAAGTTGCCCACAGCGCTCTTGACAAAAGCTTCTTTGAAAGCGGCGTAGCTGCCAAATTTGGCGTTGATGGCTGTGGCCAGGGCGCCAGTGGGCTCGCCACCGCCGTTGGGCTTCATGCAGTTCCAGAAAAAGGTGTGGTTCCAGATTTGGGCCGAGTTGTTGTAGATGCCGCCGCTGGACTTCTTGATGATTTCTTCGAGGGACATGCTCTCGAATTCAGTGCCTTTTTGCAGGTTGTTCAGGTTCACAACATAAGCGTTGTGGTGCTTGCCGTGGTGGAACTCCAAGGTTTCCTGGCTGTAATGGGGGGCCAAAGCGTCGATCGCGTAAGGCAGTGCGGGCAAGGTGTGTTCCATGAGGGTGTCCTTCGGTGGTTAGGAAAAAAGCTCAACGGAAGCATTTTAGGGGCAGCCTGATCGCCCTTGAGTGCAACAGGTCACTGCAAGCTCTCCAAAACATTGCCGTCATGAGCTGTGGTTTGGGCACCGATTTTGGGTAATCCCTCATGCGGTGCACGGGCCACAGCCCATGACGGCGGTGCCCGCAATCGGCCGAACGGGCAGCCTACCAGTAGAACGGTGGAGCCCTGACCCCGCCAAGGCTCACCCAAAGTGAGCCTTCAAAGCAAAACGGTCAATGGCACCACGCCATCAGACAAGGTCGCCTGAACGCTCTGCCCCGATTGAAACTGGTCGGCATGGGTCAGGGCCTGACCCTTGTCGTCACTCAGCCAAGCGTACCCTCGCTCCAGCACGCGGTGCGGGTCCACCGACGACAAACGCAATGCGGCCCGCTCCAAGCGTTGGGCGTATTGGGGCACCAGCTGTGCCTGGTTGAAGCTCAAACGGTCACCCCAGCGTTCCAATGCGTGGCCCTGCTCGGACAACTGACTTCTCAAGCCGTTGTGCAAACGACCCGCCAAGCGATCCAGCCACTGGCTGTGCTGACCCAGCAGGGCTTGGGGGCGAGTAAGCCGGGTGGCCAAATGATGCAGGTGCTGGACCTGACGTTCTTGCTGGCGCGCCAAGCCCCCCCCCCAACGTGCGGCCAAGTGGTCCAAGCGCTGGGCTTGCCGGTCTTGTTGGCGCAACAAGCCGCGGCTCAAACGGTGCTCAAAAACCGACAAAGCTTCAAGGCCCGTCCCCCGGTCGGTGGCTGCCATCTCAGCAGCGGCGGTGGGGGTTGGGGCACGCACATCGGCGACAAAATCCGCGATGGTGAAATCGGTTTCGTGGCCCACGCCGCAAATCAAGGGCACGGGGCTTTGGGCGATCACACGGGCCAGATTTTCGTCATTGAAGGACCACAGGTCTTCCACCGATCCGCCGCCACGCACCAGCAAAACCACATCCACCGGCGGGCTCAAAGGGTTGTCTTCCGCCGTGAAAACGTAGAGCTGCTGCAGGGCCTGAGCCAAGGTGGCGGCCGCACCCGCGCCCTGGACCAGAGCGGGCACCATCACCACGGGGATGTGCGGCACACGGCGCTGCAAAGCGGTCATCACATCGTGCCAAGCGGCTGCGCCCAGAGATGTCACCACGCCAATGGCACGGGGTTGGCTTGGCAATGCGCGTTTGTGGACGGGGTCAAACAAGCCTTCGGCCTCGAGCTTGGCCTTGAGGCGCAAAAACTGCTCAAAAAGCGCGCCCTGCCCTGCCCGCGTCATCGACTCGACAATCAACTGCAAATCGCCCCTGGCTTCGTACACACCCAACCTGCCCTGCAGTTCGACCAGTTCGCCGTCCCGCGGGACAAAATCCAGCAAAGCCGCGACACGGCGAAACATGGCACAGCGGATCTGGCCCGTGTCGTCCTTGATTGAAAAATAGCAATGCCCGCTGGCTGCGCGCGAGAAGCCCGAAATCTCGCCGCGCACCGCAACCGGGTTGAACTGGGCGTCCAGCGTGTCAGCCATGGCACGGCACAGGGCTGAAACTGTCCAGGCGCGCGGCTTCAAATCGTCATTCACAGGCATCACTTGTCGGTTTTATGGGGCTTGCAATGGGGGAAGTGGTGTCCAAACCCGCACGCATCAAGAAAAGTACTCCACAATTGGCCTGCCACAGCGTGACAGGACAGCGAAAGAGACGAGGCTTCAGGATATCTTTGCAAGCCTTTGATTTTGTTAAGTATTTTAAAATTAACCGTTCAAATTCATTGGTTTTTTTTCATACCGGAGTATGCGAAGACGGCAAGCCACCGAAGTTACTCACAAAGTTATCCACAGATTGAGGTCAGCATTGCCGCCAAGGCCTTGGGGTCTTCAATGCAGACCGACCATCAAGGATAATCGGCCTCTTTGTCACCCGAAAACTGGAAGGTTTGCTCTTGTTGTCCATCATACAAGCCGCTGGATGGCCTATTTGGCCTTTGATTTTGTGTTCGGTATTGGCCTTGGCTTTGATTTTGGAGCGCGGGTTTCAACTGCAGAACAGCAAGGTGATGCCGCCACACATTCTGGCGCAAACCATCGAAGCCCTTGAGCGGGGTGTGCCTGTGCCCGAGATGGTGCAAACCTTGGACAAAGCGGGCACCATGGGCCCGGTTTTGGCCCGTGGTTTGCGCTGCTTGCAAGACAACGCCAATGCCACAGGCGAAGACATCCAGGCGAGCATGCAAATGGCGGGCCGCTTGGCCGTACAGCAGCTCGAGCGTTACTTGCCGGCCTTGGCCACCATTGCCTCTGCCGCCCCCTTGCTCGGTTTGCTGGGTACGGTGGTGGGCATGATTGAGATTTTTGGCGCCCACACCGCCGCCAACAACCAGCCGGCCCTGTTGGCGCACGGCATCTCGGTGGCCCTATACAACACCGCCTTTGGGCTGATCATTGCCATCCCCGCCTTGATGTTCTGGCGTTACTTTCGTGCAGTGGTGGATCGCCATGTGCTGACCATGGAAGTGACCGCCGAAACTTTTGCCCGGCACCTGCGCCGTGTGCATCCCTGAAAGCCGCTTGTGAATTTCAGACCTTCATCTGCAGCTCCAGAGCCCGAGATCAACCTGGTGCCGTTCATTGATGTGCTCTTGGTGGTGTTGATCTTTTTGATGCTAACCACCACGTGGTCGCGTCTGACCGAGATCCAATTGAACCTGCCGGTCGCCGATGCCCGTGCCTCCAGCCCCAAGCCCCGTCAAATTGTGTTGAGCATCACAGCACAAGGCCAATACGCCATCAACAAATCCCCTCTGGGCACGAGTTCGGTGGGCGCATTGGTGGCGGTCCTCACGCCCTTGGCCAAACCCGATGCCATGTTGGTCATCAGCGCCGACGGGGCGGCCAGCCACCAAAGCGTGGTGCACGCCTTGGAAGCAGCCCGCCGCAGTGGTTTGTCAAAAATCACCTTTGCAGCGCAGACCGCCCAGACGCCAGGCGCCTGAGCGGCGCACATCCGCATGGGCCTGAACGCATTCCTTCACCAGCAATTGCCCCGCGTGTGGCTGAAGCGGGGTCCGGTGGCGAGGCTTTTGTGGCCTGTGTCGGTTGTTTACAGTGCTTTGATCGCTCTGCGGCGCGTGGCTTACAAAACGGGCCTGTTCAAAACCCAACGGGTCCCCGCATTGGTCATCGTGGTGGGCAATGTGGTGGCAGGCGGTGCCGGCAAAACCCCTGTCACCATCGCTGTGGCCAAACACCTGCTGGCACAAGGTTTCAAAGTGGGTGTCATATCGCGTGGACATGGTCGCCGGACCCAGGACACCCGCGCAGTCACCGACAACAGCGCCCCGCTGGACGTGGGCGACGAGCCCTTGCTCATACACCAAGCCACAGGCGCACCCGTGTGGGTGGCCCGGACGCGGGCCGATGCAGCCATGGGTTTGCTGCAGGCACACCCGCAGGTGCAAATTTTGCTCTGTGATGATGGCTTGCAACACTTGGCTTTGGCGCGGGACATCGAAATTTGCGTGATGGATGAGCGCGGCATTGGCAACGGCTGGTTGTTACCTGCTGGCCCGCTGCGCGAAGCGTGGCCGCGACCGGTCGACGCGGTTTTGCAGACGGGTCCGGTCGGCACAACGGGCGCGTTTGCTGCGTACCACGCGCCTCGGCGCCTGGCCCCCTACGCGCTCACGGCCAATGGCCGCCGCATCGATCTTCAAAGCCTGGCCCGAAAGGATGCGCCGCCGCTGCATGCGGTGGCAGGACTGGCCCGGCCGGATGCGTTCTTTGCCATGCTTCGTCAATCGGGATTGCATCTGAGCAGCACCACCGCCCTGCCCGATCACCACACTTACCAAGATTGGCACAAGCAGCCTCATCGAACGTGGCTGTGCACGGAGAAAGACGCGGCCAAACTATGGCTTCATGAACCCGGCGCACTGGCTGTGCCGTTGGAGCTCACCCCAGAGCCAGGTTTTTGGAAGGCGCTGGACACGCGCATTGGCCAACTTCTGACGCGATGATGCGGCCCGCCATGCACCACGACGCCCATGTCTGGGCCGTTATCATTCAGCCATGGACACCAAATTGCTTGAACTGCTGGTATGCCCAGTGACCAAAGGACCGCTCAACTTCGACCGTGAGCGCCAAGAACTGCTCTCGCGCAGTGCCCGCTTGGCTTACCCGGTCAGAAATGGCATCCCGATCCTGCTGGAAAACGAAGCGCGAACGCTGAGTGACGAAGAAATCGACACGCTGGCAGCCCAGCGCCCTGCCCTCTGAGACGCCACCATGACCGAGTCCACCCAGCCGCAAGGCTTCACCGTGGTGATCCCCGCGCGCTTGGCATCGAGCCGTTTGCCCAACAAACCCTTGGCCGACATCGCCGGACTGCCCATGGTGGTGCGCGTGGCGCAACGCGCCTTGCAATCGCACGCCACCCAAGTGGTCGTGGCGGCCGACGACGCCAGCATTGTCCAGGCCTGTGAAGCACATGGCGTGCTGGCCTTGTTGACCCGAAAAGACCATCTCAGCGGCAGTGACCGATTGGCACAAGCCTGTCAAATTCTGGGTTTGCCCGACGATGCCGTGGTGGTCAACGTGCAAGGGGACGAGCCTTTGATGCGGCCCGAACTCATCAACGAGGTGGCGCGCGTGCTGACCGAGCGTCCCGACGCCAGCATGAGCACCGCCGCGCATGCCATCGCTTCAGTGCAAGAGTTCACCAATCCCAATGTGGTCAAAGTGGTCATGGATGCACGCCAAATGGCCCTGTATTTCAGCCGCGCCCCCATCCCTTGGTGGCGTGACGGTCAAACTGACTTGGGCTTCACCACTTTACCCAACCCAGCCCCCCTGCGGCACATCGGCATCTATGCCTACCGTGCGGGTTTTTTGGCCCTGTTTCCTCAATTGCCACCGGCACCCATTGAGGGCATGGAGTCACTCGAACAACTTCGCGCGATGTGGCATGGTCACCGCATCGCGGTCCACGTCACGTCCCAGGCGCCTGGACCCGGTGTGGACACGCCTGAAGATTTGGAGCGCGTGCGGCAAATGCTGGGCTGAAAACAGGGTTTACACCGTAAGCCAGCTATGAGGCAGGCGTGATATTCTCAAAACCAATCAAGTGGTTGGGCCTTTGGTCTTGCCGACTGAAACGATTTCAAACGATAAGGACCTTCCCCATGAGACTGATTCTGTTGGGCGCCCCGGGCGCCGGCAAAGGCACGCAAGCGACCTTCATTTGCCAGAAATACAACATCCCTCAAATCTCCACCGGCGACATGTTGCGTGCCGCCGTCAAAGCGGGCACCCCTCTGGGCCTGCAAGCCAAAGCCGTGATGGAGTCTGGCGGTTTGGTCAGCGACGACCTGATCATCAACCTGGTCAAAGAGCGCATCGCCCAAGACGATTGCGCCAATGGCTTCCTGTTTGACGGCTTTCCCCGCACCATCCCGCAAGCCGATGCCATGAAGGCAGCGGGTGTGAAGCTCGACTTCGTGCTCGAAATCGATGTGCCCTTTGACGCCATCATCGACCGCATGAGCGGACGGCGCTCGCATCCCGCATCAGGCCGCACCTACCACGTCAAGTTCAACCCACCCCAAGTCGCTGGCGTGGATGACGTGACCGGTGAGCCATTGGTACAACGCGCCGATGACCAAGAAGAGACCGTGAAAAAACGCTTAGATGTGTACAGCGCACAGACCCGTCCTTTGGTTGACTATTACTCGGGCTGGGCCCAAACCGACGCTGCCGCGGCCCCCAAATACCGCGCCATCAGCGGCACAGGCAGCGTAGAAGACATCACAGCGCGTGCATTCGAGGCGCTGGCAAGCTGATCTTTGACCGCACCCTCCAACAAAAAGCCCCGCGATGCGGGGCTTTTTGTTGGGAGGCCGTTCAGATGACCATCAGGTCCAACATCAAACTCACCCGCGCCTTGTAGGCATTGAGCCCCAGCGGCGCCAAGGGCAGCACGCCGGGCTGCCCCACGATCTGACCCTGCGCGCAGCGGCTTGTCACACGCACAGCGACACCCTGCAACTGGGCTTGTACCAAGGCACCCAACAAGCTTTGGTGCACCGTTCCGTTGCCTGTACCCGCCACCACCAAGCCGTTCACACCGGCGGCTACCAACGCGCGGACGCGGCGTTCATCGGCACCAGCGTGGCTGTGCAACACCTCGACCCAAGGCCAGTGGGTCACGGCTTGGGTCAACACCTGAGGGGCTCGGGCGTGCAGCTCTGGCGCTTGGCACAGCCCTGTCCAGCGCACCTGCCCCTGCTCCACCCAACCTCGGGGGCCTGTCTCCGAAGCAAACGCGTCGAGCCGATAGGGGTGGATTTTTTGCACCTCGCCGGCGCCATGGATGCTTCCAGCACACACGACCAGCACACCGCGTGCCTGCGGGTGGCACGCGACAGCCAACGCATCGAGCATATTTTGAGGACCATCGGGTGCCAAGGCCGTCGCCGGACGCATGGCACAGGTCAACACCACCGGTTTGTGCGTGTCGAGGACCTTCTGCAAAAACCATGCAGTTTCTTCGAGTGTGTCGGTGCCGTGGGTGATGACCATGCCCACCACATCGGCCTGGTTCAACCAATGCAACGCCCGTTGCGCGAGCGACTGCCAGGTCACGTGGTCCATGTCCTTGCTGTCCAGTTGGGCCACTTGTTCGCAGAACAACGCATGGCCCTGCAAGCTGTCCTCGAGACCAGGCAATGCCTCCAAAAGGTGCTGGACGCTCACCTGGCCTGCTGTGTAAGCGGTGTGATCGCCGGCACTGCGACCCGTGCCGGCGATGGTGCCACCGGTTCCCAAAACCACGACCTTTTGATTTTTTTTTGTTTGAACCACTTGCATAACCCTCAAAACTGGTTAAAAATACAGTCACTGGATGAAAAAACAGCCCACCCCGTCCTCACACGGAGACCGCCATGACCGACAGCCCCAAACTCACCGCCCGGCAGCAAGAAATTCTGGAACTGATCCAGAATTCGATCGCCAACACAGGTGCGCCGCCCACACGTGCCGAGATCGCCAACGTGTTGGGCTTCAAATCGGCCAATGCAGCGGAAGAGCACCTGAAGGCCTTGGCCCGCAAAGGCGCCATCGAATTGGTCAGCGGTACCTCACGCGGCATTCGCCTCAAAGGCAGCAACCGCAACCCTCTTCGTGCACCATCCGATCTGTTTAGCCTCACATTGCCCGGTTTAGGGCAACTGAGTTTGCCATTGGTTGGCCGCGTTGCAGCAGGCTCACCCATTTTGGCCCAAGAGCATGTGGACCGGAGCTACCAAATCGAAAGCAGCCTGTTCACCGAACAACCGGATTACCTGCTGCGCGTCCGCGGCATGTCGATGCGCGACGTCGGCATCATGGACGGCGACTTGTTGGCGGTCAAATCCACCAAAGATGTGCGCAACGGACAAATCGTGGTGGCACGCTTGGGCGATGACGTCACCGTCAAGCGCCTGCGCAAAACGGCCACTGGCATCGAGCTTTTGCCGGAAAACCCCGATTACCCCACCATCGTTGTCAACCCCGAAGAGCCCTTCGATATCGAAGGACTGGCTGTCGGTTTGATTCGCAACACCTTGCTCATGTAAATCATCTGCTTGCAGCACCAGGTGGCGGGCGCAGGCGGACGAATTCCGCCGGCCCTGGTGCAGCAGGCCCCATTAGCAATCCTGCCTGTGTCCAACCTCCATGCTTTTGAAAGGTTTCACATGGGAATCGCTCTGCTGGCTATTTCGGGTCTGTTTCAAGGCCTCTCCAACCTCTCCCGGTCTGCACCCATCGCAGCCAAAACCCCACGTGCCAATGCGGCTTTGCGCCCGGTTTGGGCGTCACGCCGCCCAGCCTGTGTACCCGCGCTCAAGTCCAGCACTTCCCCGCCATGGGTGCAGGCGGCACCGACTGCCCCGGCCCTGCGGGTGCTTCGGGTCACCGAAAGTGACCAAAGGGTCAAAGGCGCAGGCCGTATGGTGATCTCCGGTCGCATGGCCGATGTGTGCGCAGAATTGGACCGTTTGGCGGCGATTGAGGCGGCACAGGCTCGGATTTGACCTGAAAAGCACGCCCTGCGTCGCCAAGAGGCGGCCACGTCAAGGCACAATGGAGGGATGAACATTGTGATTCTTGACGACTACCAGGACGTGGTCCGCAAACTCGACTGCGCCGCCAAACTCGAAAATTTCTCGGCCAAGGTCTATACCAACACGGTCAAAGGCATGGGCCAGTTGACGGTTCGCCTCAAAGATGCGGACATCATCGTGCTGATCCGTGAGCGTACCCACCTGCCGCGCGCTGTGATCGAGAAGCTGCCCCGCTTGAAACTCATTGCGCAAACAGGACGGTTGGGTGGCCATGTCGATTTGGCCGCGTGTACGGAACGCGGCGTCGCAGTGGCCGAGGGTGTGGGTTCACCGGTGGCCCCCGCCGAACTGACTTGGGCTTTGGTCATGGCGGCAACCCGCCGTTTGCCCCAGTACATCGGCAACCTCAAGCACGGTGCCTGGCAACAATCGGGCCTCAAAGCCGGCTCCATGCCCACCAATTTTGGCTTGGGCACGGTCCTCAAAGGTCGAACGCTGGGCATTTGGGGCTACGGAAAAATTGGCCAGTTGGTGGCCGGTTATGGCAAAGCGTTTGGCATGGATGTGATGGTCTGGGGCAGCGACGAGTCGCGCCAAAAGGCCATTCAACACGGCTACCGAGCAGCCGCCAGTCGGGTGGCCTTCTTTGAAGAAGCAGACGTGCTGTCGGTTCACTTGCGCTTCAATGAGACCACCCAAGGCATCGTGACCAGCGAAGATTTGGGTCGGATGAAACCCACGTCGCTGTTTGTCAACACGTCTCGCGCTGAATTGATCGAACCCAACGCCCTGATTGGTGGCCTTAACCGTGGCCGCCCAGGTTTGGCCGCTGTCGACGTGTTCGAGTCAGAGCCGATTTTGCAAGGCTCCGCTTTGTTGCGCCTGGAAAATTGCATTTGCACGCCCCATATTGGTTACGTTGAAAAAGACAATTACGAGATGTATTTCGGGGCCGCATTTGACAATGTGGTCAATTACATCAAAGGCACTCCCACGAACATCGTGAACCCTGGTGCATTGCAGGTTCGCCGCTGAAGCCAACGCATCGCCCATTTCCCTTTCATTTTTTCCAATCCCACATGACGCTTGCATTTACCAAAGTCGCCATCATTGGCGCAGGAGCCATGGGTCGGGGCATTGCCCAAATTGCCGCCCAGACAGGAAGCCAAGTCTGGCTCTACGACACACAAGCTGAAGCCATCGACAAAGCCATCAGCGCCGTTTTCCAGCAATGGGACAAGTTGCAAGACAAAGGACGCCTCACGGCCGAAGCCGTGGCGGGTCATAAAAGCCGCCTGATGGGCGCTTCCAACTTGGAGAGCCTGGCGGGGTGCGAGTTGGTGATCGAAGCCATTGTCGAAAAGCTCGACACCAAGAAAAGCCTGTTCACCGAGCTGGAAAAAGTGCTGGCGCCAACGGCGGTGCTGGTCACCAACACCTCCTCGCTGTCTGTGACCGCGATTGCTGCGGCCTTGCAGCGGCCGGCACAGTTTGCGGGTTACCACTTTTTCAACCCCGTCCCACTCATGAAAGTGGTCGAGGTGATTGCGGGCCTCAAAACTGACGCAGCTGTGTGTCAGCGCTTGTCGGATTTTGCCCGGCAGATGGGCCATACCCCGGTTCAGGCCCAAGACACTCCGGGCTTCATCGTCAACCATGCCGGGCGCGGTTATGGCACCGAGGCTTTGCGCATCGTGAGTGAAGGTGTGGCCGATTTCGCCACCATTGACCGCATTTTGCGCGACCAAGTCGGCTTCAAACTGGGTCCTTTCGAGCTGTTTGATCTGACGGCATTGGATGTCTCGCACCACGTGATTGAGTCGATCTACCACCAGTATTACGAAGAGCCGCGCTATCGGCCAAACGTGATCACCGCCCAGCGCTTGGCGGCAGGCGTGGTGGGGAAAAAAGTTGGCGAAGGTTTTTACAAGTACGTGGATGGTGCAGCGCAAATGCCGGCCGAAACGCCCGTCCCTGTGGTGGAGAATCTCCCGCCTGTTTGGGTCTCCCCCCGAGCCACTCGGCGCATGGCGCTGCTGCAACTGTTGAAAAATCTCGGCGCCTCCATTGAAACTGGGGCGTCACCCTCACCAGAGGCACTCACCATCGTCGCCCCTTTGGGCTTTGACATCACCACCGTGGCCGTGGTTGAGCGCTTGGATCCGGCCCGCACCATCGGCATCGACATGCTCTTTGACGACGGCGCTACCCAACGCCGCGTGCTGGCCACCAACCCCGCCACACGGGTCGATATGCGCGATGCAGCGCATGCCCTGTTTGCTCGCGATGGCAAGGCCGTGTCGGTCATTCGTGACAGTGGCGGCTTCGTCACTCAGCGCGTGGTGGCCACCATCGTCAACATCGCGTCCGACATTTGCCAGCAACGCATCTGCACCCCGCAAGATTTGGAAACCGCCGTCACCTTGGGTTTGGCTTACCCCATGGGCCCACTGGCCATGGGCAACCGCTTGGGGCCGGACAGCATTTTGGAAGTGCTGTTCAACCTCCAAACCGTTTATGGCGACCCCCGTTATCGCCCCAGCCCATGGTTGCGCCGCCGGGGTGCAATCGGCCTGTCCTTGATGCACACCGAGGAATGATGATGGTGCGGGGCAGAACTTGGGTTCTGTTTCCTGCTGATGACTGTGTGGGACAGCTCTTGCGCTCGGTCCCCAACTGATGAAGAAACAAGATGACCGCCCAACTGCTCAGCACCAGCGAAGGCCGGACCCTGGTCCTGACCCTCAGCAACCCCGAGTTTCGCAACGCACTCGGGCCGGAGATGTACGCCGCAGGGGTCGAAGCCCTGAGCGTGGCCGAGTCCAGTGCGGATGTGCGCAGCGTGGTGATCACAGGGGCCAACGGGATTTTCAGTGCGGGGGGCAATTTGCAACGCCTGCAAAACAACCGCCAGCGCCCGCCCGAACACCAATCCCAAAGCATCGAAGGCCTGCACAATTGGATCGAAGCGATTCGCACCTTCCCCAAGCCCGTGATTGCTGCCGTCGAAGGCCCCGCAGCCGGCGCAGGTTTTTCCTTGGCCCTGGCCTGCGACATGATCGTGGCCGCACGCAACAGCGTGTTTGTGATGGCCTACAGCTCGATTGCTTTGTCGCCCGATGGCGGCGGCAGCTGGAGCCTGTCGCATGCCGTGCCGCGCCAGCTGGCCACCGAGCTGCTGATGTGTGGTGAGCGCATCGGTGCCGAGCGGCTGCAGCAATTGGGTGTGGTCAATCGCCTCGCCGAGGCTGGCCAAGCCTTGCAGCAAGCCCTGGAACTGTGCGAACAGCTCAACGCCCGTGCACCCAACGCCCTGGCCAGCATCAAAGAGCTGCTCAGCGACGCGAACGGCAGCAGCCTGAATGCACAGCTGGCACGCGAGCGCAATGCGTTTGTCAAAAACCTGCACCACCCCAATGCCGGTATTGGCATTGGGGCATTTTTGAACAAGCAAAAACCCGAATACGAATAAACCGACTGGTCCCCCAGGCGACAAAATTTCGATCACCAGTCACTCAAAGGACAGAGCATGGACGAACCGATTCTGACAATGGAGGAAAGAGAAGCGATCAATGCAGGTCGCTGGTTCTCAACCCTTTCGCCATCACTCCGACACGACATACTTCGATGCGCCTACGTCAAACGCCACAAAGACGGCGACATGCTCGCTGCGCGAGGCGATCCGCCCGAGCAGTGGATTGCCTGTGCCAAGGGCGCGGTCCGCGTGAGTTCGACGTCGGTGTCGGGCAAACAAATCACCCTGACCTATGTGGAGCCGGGGATCTGGTTTGGCGATGTCTCGATTTTCGATGGAGACCGGCGTACACACGACTGCTACGCGCACGGGGACACCACCACGCTGAACGTGGCCAAGGCCGACTTCAAGAAAATCCTCTCTCAGCACGTCGAGTTTTACGACGCCATGTTGCGCTTGCATGCACGGCGCATTCGCCAGCTCTACGGCTTGGTGGAAGACCTCAACACCCTGCCCTTGCGGGCTCGTCTGGCCAAACAACTCAACCACCTGCTGCGCAGCTACGGCGTGCCCAGTTTGTCGGACGCCAAAGCCATCCGCATCAGTTTGCAACTGGCCCAGGAGGAATTGGCGCAACTGCTGGGCGCTTCGCGCCAACGCGTCAACCAAGAGCTCAAGCAAATGGAGCGCGAGCTGATCATCCGCATCGAGCCCGGTGGCTTGGTGGTGCTGGACCGCGACGCGCTGATGCTGATCGTGAACGCGGACCACTGAGCCGACGCGGCCTTCGGTTCTGGCCTCTGTCGTCAGAGATCACCGATTTTGAACGGGAAACCCATGAGTGCTTTTGACCATTTCGTGGGGACCCGTCCAGTCACGGGCGCCCATGCTTTCGACATCCCCGCCCTGGAAGCTTGGCTCACAGCCCAACTGCCCGGCTTTGCGGGCCCCTTGAGCGTTGAAATGTTCAAGGGTGGGCAATCCAACCCCACCTACAAGCTCATCACCCCGTCGCAACACTATGTGATGCGCGCCAAGCCTGGCCCCGTGGCCAAGCTGCTGCCCTCAGCCCACGCCATCGAACGCGAATTTGCCGTGATGAGAGGCCTGCACGGCACCGACGTGCCGGTGGCCACCATGCATGTGCTGTGCGACGACGAGTCGGTGATTGGCCGCGCTTTCTACGTCATGGCCTTCGTGCAAGGCCGTGTGCTCTGGGACCAGTCTTTGCCAGGCATGACGCCCGCCGAGCGCGGCGCCATTTACGACGAAATGAATCGGGTTTTGGCGGCGCTGCACAAGGTGGATGTGGCCAAACAAGGGCTGGCCAACTACGGCAAACCGGGCAATTACATTGAGCGCCAGATCGGCCGATGGAGCAAACAGTACGCAGCCTCCATCACCCAACCCATCCCCGAGATGGACCAACTGATCGCGTGGTTGCCGAAAAACATCCCCGACAGCGCCAAAGACGAATCATTGGTCGGCATCGTGCACGGTGACTACCGCCTGGACAATTTGATGTTCCACCCCAGCGACGCCCGCGTGCTGGCGGTGCTCGACTGGGAGCTGTCCACCTTGGGCCACCCTCTGGCCGACTTCAGCTACCACTGCATGGCCTGGCACATCAGCCCGGGCACCTTCCGCGGCATTGGCGGGCTCGATTTGACCGCTTTGGGCATCCCCTCTGAGACCGAGTACATCCGCCGCTATTGCGAGCGCACGGGCTTCACCACACCCGAGGCCTTGGCCCGGGACTGGAACTTTTACCTCGCGTACAACATGTTCCGCATCGCTGCGATTTTGCAAGGCATTGCCAAGCGCGTCGAAGATGGCACCGCATCCAGCGAACAAGCCAAATCTTCGGGCGCAGGCGCGCGTCCCATGGCCGAGTTGGCCTGGCGATTTGCCCGACAGGCCTGAACCGTTCATCCCCCAAACAACCACCCCAGGAGAGAGACCATGGATTTCGAATACACCCCCAAGGTCAAGGACATGCAGGCCCGTTTGCTGGCCTTCATGGACGAGCACATTTACCCCAACGAGGCGCGGTTCTTTGAAGAAATCGCCGAAAACCGCGCCAAAGGCAATGCCTGGGTGCCCACCAAAATCGTTGAAGAACTCAAGCCCAAGGCCCTTGCTGCCGGTTTGTGGAACCTGTTTTTGCCCCAATCCACCCGCGCACCCCAAGGCTTGTCCAACCTCGAATACGCGCCGCTGTGCGAGATCATGGGCCGCGTGCCATTTGCCGCCGAGGTCTTCAACTGCTCGGCGCCCGACACCGGCAACATGGAGACACTGGAGCGTTACGCCAGCGAAAGCCTCAAAGACGAATGGCTCGAGCCCTTGTTGCGCGGCGAAATTCGCTCGGCTTTTTTGATGACCGAGCCCGATGTGGCCTCATCTGATGCCACCAACATCGAATGCGAAATCCGCCGCGAGGGCAATGAGTATGTGATCAACGGCCGCAAGTGGTGGTCGTCTGGCGCGGGTGACCCACGCTGCGCGGTGTACATCGTGATGGGCAAGACCAACCCCGATGCCGGCCGACATGAGCAGCAGTCCATGATCGTGGTGCCCGCCAATGCGCCCGGCATCACGGTGGTGCGCGCCCTGTCGGTGTTCGGTTACGACGATGCTCCACACGGTCACATGGAGGTGGTGCTGAAAAACGTGCGCGTCCCGGCTGAGAACATCTTGCTGGGCGAAGGCCGCGGTTTTGAAATCGCGCAGGGCCGCTTGGGGCCTGGCCGCATCCACCACTGCATGCGCACCATCGGGATTGCCGAACGGGCCCTGGAGTTGATGTGCAAACGCCTGAACGAACGCGTGGCCTTTGGCCGCGAAGTGGCCCGCCAGACCGTGTGGCAAGAGCGCATCGCCGAGTCACGCTGCATGATCGAGCAAGCCCGCCTGCTCACCCTCAAAGCCGCTTACATGATGGACACCGTGGGCAACAAGGTGGCCAAGGCTGAAATTGCGATGATCAAGATCGTGGCCCCCAACATGGCCTGCCAAATCATCGACTGGGCCATACAGGCCCACGGCGGTGGCGGCGTGTCGCAAGACTTTCCGCTGGCCTATGCCTACGCCCACCAGCGCACCCTGCGCCTGGCCGATGGCCCAGACGAGGTGCACCGCAACTCACTGGCCAAGCTGGAATTGGCCAAACAACTGGCGTGGCCCGGTGATGTGGGCATGCCCATCACACGCGGGAGCTGACTTTTTTGGCCACAAGGTCAAGATCAGCGTTTTTGGGGGTTAGAATATGACCTGTCGGAGCGTAGCGCAGCCTGGTAGCGCATCTGCTTTGGGAGCAGAGGGTCGCGAGTTCGAATCCCGCCGCTCCGACCATTTCCTGAGGTTTGACCTTCAAGAAGTTCCAAACGTCTGATTTCAGACCCACCAACAACAAAGGCCCGTCAGGGCCTTTGGTGTTTCTGAAGATCTGATCCATTCTGCCCGTAGCTCAGTTGGATAGAGCAACAGCCTTCTAAGCTGTGGGTCACAGGTTCGATCCCTGTCGGGCAGACCACATGGCCTCACCCTTTGTGACAGGGGTGCCCCTCTTCAATTGGCGTAATAGGTCTTGCGGCCCGTGTCTGTCAGCAAACTGGGCAATGTCTGCCAGGCTTGCGAAATGTCCAGAATCAAGGTTTTGACCTCTTCCAGCGCCGTCAAGTCGTTGTACGCGTTGACGTGGAACAGGCGACGGGTGATGTAGGCATACAACTCGTTGAGGTTTTGCGCCAATTCACCACCACGTTCGAAATCCAAAGCCCCTTGCAAGCCCACCACAATGCGACCGGCACGGGCCAAAGCTTTCGATTTTTCTTCAATCACATTGTTTTGAATGTGCCCGGAGGCGGAGGCCAGGCTCTCCAGCAAGCCATCGAAAAGCATCTGAATCAACTGAATGTTGTCCGCTGTCGCCACACCGGTGGCAACTTGGACAGAACCGTAACTCTCAGCAAACTTGGAATAGGCACGCATGGAAAAAACCCCTTTACTACTTCAGTAACAGAGGAATCGGCGCTTTGCGGGAAAACTTGAGGCCCATCTTGCAATTTTGCAAAGTTTCCCAACCATGCGAGTTGGGCGCGGGCCGAGGTAACGCTGCGCGTTCAAGGGCCCAGCGAGCCGTCGTCGGATGACGAGGGCATCAACCACTCGGACAAGGGGCTGGTGACGTCCAACTGGGCTTTGGTCCACAGGTACTGCCCCGCTTCGTCCATGGAGGCGCGGATCGGGCCCCACTCGGCTTCTGGCGTTTGGGATGCACTCAAGCCGCATTGGTACAAAGCATTGGCTTGGGCTGTCGGAATCCAGGACTCCACCGTGCCTTTGGCCGTCACAATGTCTTTGGTGTTTTTAGGTTCATTGGGCGCCGCGCCGAGAATCCCGTCCTTGAAGCCATCCTTGTAGAGGGCCTCGGCATGCTTGGCCAAGATCACGGGGTAACGGCTGCGCAAATCGGCCACCGATGAGGGGTCCAAACCTTCACTGGATCGGCCCGTCATGACATCCCACAGTTTTTTGGCACTCAGACCCATCGACGGGGTGGCCAGTTTGGCCGCGTTTTCATTCAGGGTACTGACCACTTTGCGGGTTTCGGTTTCAATCGAGTTGACCCTGTCAATCAGGTACACGACCAACAGCAAAAGCAACAACAAACCAATCGCCAGCAAGGCATTGAGCAAAGCTTCCATGTGCATCATGAGCCACTGACACCCGATGGCGGCTCGGCGCTGTCCTGTGCAGCACCAGCTTCTTGCAAGGCGGCTTCTTGCAAGGCAGCTTCCTGCAAGGCGGCTTGAGCTGCCAGCTCTTCGCGCAAGAAGTCCAGCACCTGAAAAGGCTCCGGCAAACGCAATTCGTAGTGGCTGATTTGGTGCGCCAGGGCTTGCATGGCCTCGATGGCTTTGGGCGCCGACAACTCGGTTTTTTGGTAGCGTGAGCCCAAAGCAAACGCTTCGGCCGCGAACTCCTCGGGCAAGTAGGCGTGGATCTCATTGTCGCCCGCACGGATTTTTTGAAATGCCGAGGGCTTGGGGGCTTGCGGCAGGGGCAAACCCTCGATCAATGCCGCCCGCGCGCGCACTTCCCAAGCTGCGGTTTGCTCTGCGCCATCCACAAAGGTTTTGTCCAAATGGGCGCGGCAGATCAAGCCCATGCGCAAACGCAGGCTGCGTGCATCATGGGAGTCCCCCTTCAAGGACACCACTTTTTCGTAAGCCACCTGCGCGCGACGCATGTCATCGGCGGGTTTGCGGCGTGAAAAAAGACTGAAAAGACCGAACATGGACTTTGTCTGAACTTAAGAAATTTGTAAATTTTGCCGCAGTTTTTTCACCACAGTCGACAAAATTTGGCTCACCCGAGACTCACTGACCCCCAGAACCTCGCCGATTTCCTTGAGGTTGAGCTCTTCCACGTAATACAGCGACATGACCAGGCGCTCGCGTTCGGGCAGCTCGTCGATGGCTTGGACCACGGCCTCCATGAACTCGGCCTCCTCCACCATGACTTCGGGCTGCATGGCGCTGTCAGCAGGCATGCTCATGACCTCGTCATTGACCACTTCCATGGAGAAGGTTTCAAATCGTTTGGCTTGACCGCGCTCTTTGTGAAACTCATCGATGTCTTTGCCCATGAACAGGGCCAATTCAGCTTGCGTCGGGGCACGCCCCAACTCGGCAGCCAGGACGTGAACGGCTTCGTTCTCGTTTTTGTTGAAAGCCACGGCCGAACGAGGCAGAAACGACTGGCGCCGCACCTCATCCAAGATCGCGCCGCGAACGCGGCTGAGTGCAAAGTGCTCGAACTCGAAACCCTTGGTCGGGTCAAAAGAGCGGGCGGCCTCGATCAAGCCGACCATACCGACTTGGACCAGCTCATCGAGCTCCATGAAGGGGGGCAAGCGCGCTTTCAAGTGCACCGCCACACGTTTGACCATGGGCATGTGCGCCAAGATCATGGACTCGTGCTGATTGCCCACCTCTTCGTAAAGAGAGACGTTGCTGCTCATGCGTGTCATCCGTTCGCAGACACACGGAGCATGCGCTCCATGAAAAACTGCATGCGCCCAGATGCCGTTTGAATGGGCGGGAGTTGGTCCAGGGCTTCCGCCAGTGCCCTGAAATCACGCGAAGCGGCACTGCCGGGGGCGTAATCCAGAACCGACTGGTATTTGCGCAAGGCCTGCAAGACCAACTCGTCTCCCTCAATGGCATGCAGGTAACGGATCGAAATCCCCAGAAAACGTGCACAGACATCGTTCAAACGCCGGTACAACTGCCGCCCCTCGTGGGCACTGCCCACCATGTTGGGGATGAGGTAGATTTCGTCAAGAGACTGCTCGGTCGACATGACCTTGATCAGGCCATAAGCATCGGCAATCGAAGAGGGTTGGTCACAAACCACCACAAAGCGGCGTTGGCAGGCGGCCATGAACTCCAACACCGCAGGCGCAATGCCCGCAGCGACGTCCACCACCAAGTAATCGACGGGCTCATCCAAGCTGTCGAATGCACGGATCATGGTCGCGATCTGGGCGGTGTCGAGCGCGGCGATGTTGCGCAACCCCGATGCGCCAGGCACCAAACGCACACCCTGGGCCGTGGTCACCATGACTTCTTGCAGGGTTTTACTGCCATTGAGCACATGGCTGATGTTGAATGGGGCATGCGCGCCCAAGGCAATTTGCGCATTGGCCATGCCCAAGTCAGCGTCCAACAGCATGACTTTGTGACCCCGCAACGCCAACGCGACGGCCAAATTGATGGCCACCGTGGTTTTTCCGGCGCCCCCTTTGCCGCTGGCCACACCAATGACTTGGGGGAAGTTTTTATGATCCATGGATGGCCCTGACGGACGACATTGTCGTGACCCGCGGCTTCACGGCACGCGGTTG
Organism: Limnohabitans sp. DCL3; assembly: GCF_048019295.1. Taxonomy (GTDB): domain Bacteria; phylum Pseudomonadota; class Gammaproteobacteria; order Burkholderiales; family Burkholderiaceae_C; genus Limnohabitans_A. Next base: position 1,770,435 of record NZ_CP171842.1, read on the forward strand.
GGGTTGAACTTCCGCCACGGACAGGGTGGCTTTTTTGACTCGGGGCTTGCGCGCGGCTTTGGCGGGGGGGACGGCCGCGCCCAGGTGCTGAACTTCCGGCAACAAGGCCTGCAAAGGCGTCATGGCCAAATCCACCAAACGCGCGGCACCCAAAGCCACAGGAGGAACATTGATTTTGCTGTCCTCGGCCATGCAAGAAACCACCAAAGGCTGCTCACACAGTCCCTTGATCAAGGGCCAGGGGTAAGCGGCTTCATCCACTTTGGTCAACATCAAGGATGACCAGCGAATTTGAGGGTTTTGGAGAATTTTTTGCACACTGGTCACTGTAGCATCAACCGGCAAGACCGCATGCAGATCGAGGCCCAATTGCGACTGAAGTTGCAGTGCTTGGGCTGAAAAATCAGCACCTGGCGTGTCGATCCAGACGGTCTTGCCCTGCAAGTCGTCGAGCAGCGTCTGCAGCATGCCCATATCGGCGGCGCGAAAGCAGGACGCGCCGGCTTGGGAAGCGAGCAATTGAATTTGCGACCAAGCGCCAGGGCGTTGATCCCCATAACTGATCATGACCTGCTTTTCAGCGCCATGCGACTGGGCCGCCGCATAGGCCAAACGGCCCAACATCGAGGTTTTGCCGGCGCCCGAGGGGCCGCACAAAACATGCACGCCTTGGCTGGGCACCTCTCCAACCGGGCGATCCAGGGCCTGCACCAGCAGGCTCTGCACCACAGGCCAAGCCTCAGCCAGCGTGTCCATGTGCTGAATGCTGTCGGTGATCAAGGCGCGCAGGCCCGAGGGCATGCCCACTTCTTGCATGGCCAGGCCCAATTTTTGGATCTCGGGTGACAAACCGAGGGTTTGTTGCCAAGGTTGCATTTGGCGCGACAGCGCAAACTCCTTGCGCAAAGCGGCCATTTCTTCCCGCAGCAGGTCCACAATTTCGTGGCTGCGCTGCTGCTCGTAGGGGCTGGACTGGAGCGCTTGCACCGGGGTCTGGACCGGGTGATGAACGGGCGCGCTGGCCGGCAGGGAACTGGGCGCTGTCTCTGGGGCAGCGGCGCGCGCTGCTGGGGCCCGCGCATGCAAACGCGCCAGCGCCGTTTCAAAGGCCATGGCGTCCGTGGTTTCGCTCGCAGGGTCCTGTGCCGAAGGCGCGCTGGCGTTTTGGAGCATCTCGGCAAATGGCACAAATTGTTCATTTTGTCCCTGGACGGCACGCTGGGCGTCAGACGCGTCTTTGCTGGGCAAGGTCGCTGGCGCCAAGGGCTCACTGGCAATGTCCACCGCCACAATCAATTCGGTCTGCTGGTCGACACGCTGGCTGGAAATGATCAAGACATCGTTGCCGTACAACTGGATGGCTTTTTCATTGGCTGAGCGGCTGTCGCGGGCAATGATGCGTTTGAGTTCCATGATTTATCAGGCTTTGGGGGCAGAAGAGTTGTTGCGCGGATCGGCTTGCACGGTGTTGATCACCTTGACGGGCTGATCGTCCGGAATTTCGCTGTACGAGAGCACCGTCAGGTCGTTGACGCGGTAACGCACTGCGCGGGACATCCAGGGGCGGATGGCGGGAGAGACCACCAACACGGCGGGCAAGCCCTGCTCTTCGGTGGTGCGGGCACTTTCGCGCAGGGCGGCAAAGAGGCTTTCGGCCAAGCTGGGCTCCAGCACCATACCGGCCGAGTTGGTATTTTGTTGCAACACATTGTGCAGCAGCTGCTCGAGCTGAGGATCGAGCGTCAACACCGACAAAGTTTCGCGGTTTTCGGTCAGGCTTTGCACGATCATGCGGCCCAACTTAGGACGCACCAGCTGGGTCAATTGATCAGGGTCTTGCGTGCGGCCGCAGACTTCGGTCAGGGCTTCGACGACGGTGCGCATGTCGCGGATGGGCACCGACTCTTGCAACAGGTTTTGCAGTGTGCGGGTGACCACCCCCAAGGACAACTTGCCGGGCACCAGCTCTTCCACCAACTTGGGGGACTTGGCGGCCAATTTGTCCAGCAATTTCTGGGCTTCGTCGTGGCTCATCAGCTCGGAGGCGTTGTCCCGGAGCACCTTGTTCATGTGGGTGGCAATCGCGGTGCTGGGGTCCACCACGGTGTAACCCAAGGCCCGGGCCTGATCACGCAACACGGGCTGGATCCACACGGCTTCCAGACCAAAAGCGGGCTCTTTGGTGGCTTGGCCTTCGACTTTGCCGTACACCTTGCCTGGGTTGATCGCCAATTCGCGGCCCACCTTGACTTCCCCACGGCCCCGCACCACGCCATTGAGAACGATGTGGTAAGCGTCGGGCTCCAGGTTCAGGGCATCACGGATGCGCACCGGTTGCACCAAAAAGCCCAATTCGGCGGAAAGCTTTTTGCGCACCCCCTTCACACGGGTCATCAACTGCCCGCCCGACTCCACGTTGACCAGGGGAATCAGGCCGTAACCAATTTCCAAACCAATCAAATCGACTTGCTCGACATCGTCCCAATCGAGTTCTTTGGGGGCATCGGTGTTGGGCAGTGCCGGGGCAGCAGCGCTTTCTTCCAATTGCATTTGTTTGCGCATGACCATGAAGGCCACCCCTGCCGTGGCACCGGCGAGGACCAAAAAGACCAGGTGTGGCATGCCGGGCACCAAGCCCAAGATGGTCAAAATGCCAGCCGAGATGAACAAAGCCGGCACATTCGAAAATTGGCTGGTCGCCTGCTCGGTCATCGACTCGGAGGTCGTCACCCGGGTCACGATGATGGCGGTGGCCAGCGACAGGAACAATGAAGGGATTTGGGCCACAAGGCCATCACCAATGGTCAACAAGACATAAATGCGGGTGGCGTCCCCCACCGACAAGTTGTGCTGCCCAATGCCGATGGCCAAACCACCCACGATGTTGATGATCAAAATCAAGAGGCCCGCCATGGCGTCACCGCTCACGAACTTGGAAGCACCGTCCATGGAGCCAAAAAAGTCGGACTCTTGGGCCAACTCTTCACGGCGCTTTTTGGCGGTTTCTTGATCGATCACACCGGCATTGAGGTCGGCATCGATCGACATTTGCTTGCCCGGCATCGCGTCCAGGGTGAATCGGGCATTGACTTCGGAAACGCGACCCGCGCCCTTGGTCACCACAAAGAAGTTCACGATCATCAAGATCACGAAAATAATGAAACCCACTACATAGTTGCCGCCAATAACAAATTCACCAAATGCCGCGATCACTTTGCCCGCAGACTCTGGGCCTTCATGCCCATTGACCAACACGACTCGCGTCGACGCCACGTTCAGTGCCAAACGCAACATGGTGGCAAAGAGCAACACCGAGGGGAAGGATGAAAATTCGAGGGGCTTGCGGGTGCCAATCGCGATCATGATCACCACCAAACTGACCATGATGTTGAAAGTGAACAAGATGTCCAGCAACAAGGCTGGCAAAGGCACCACCAACATGGCCATGATCATCAAGACCAAAACGGGCAAGCCCAAACCCGCCAGGTCGAAGCGCGAGAAATTCTGTCGGAGGGCGGACAGGGTCAAGGTGGTCATGGGCAGGTGGGGGGGACTGGGTGATCGAAGTGTCGGAATACCAATGTTTCCACACCTTTAAGCAAGGTGCATGCCACAACTTTTGACACCCCCGGGGCCACACCCCGTGACCGGATTCAAAACCTGGTGCGTAAATTGCTCATTCAGGGTGTTCCCCAGGCCAGCGGCAAGACTTGTCCGCTGCCTGAGGGGTGTTTGACCCGCCATTGCTTACCCGAAAAATCACATGTCCATCACCCTCGCACCGATCGAATCGCCCAGCCGAACCGCCTCCAGCGCCAAAGTCGAGCCGCCAGACACTTCTGGCAGCCCAGGCCTTCGCCCTGCCAACGGGGAGTTCGGACACATCATGTCGGAGGTTTTGCAATCTTCCAGCGAAACGCCTGCCTTGCCAGCGGGGCAAGAGGTGGCCGCCACGGCCGAAGTCCAAACCGGATGGCCGGGCGCATTGGGCGGAAATTTGGGCGCCTCTTTCGGGGGCGAGTTTCTGAAGGCCGTGCAGTGGGGGCCCCACATGCAGGTCATCACCTCGGAGGCCTCGGTGCCCGACGAGCAAAGCTTAGAAGCGTTCGCCCGCTCCCAAGGCCTGGATGAGACGGCTGTGCAATGGTTGATGGGCAGCGCGCCGGTCGCTGCGCCGGTCGCTGCACCCGCCCCCACAACGGCCTCGGTGGGCATGCCTTCTTTGCTCAGCGCAAGCTTGCAAAGCGCGATCGATGCACCCCACCAGACGGGTGGGATGGCACCGTTGGATCCGGCTCAAGTCGCGGCACCCACCGTGGGGACCTCCTTGGGCAGCGCCCCGTCCATGGGTGACCACCTGAGCGCCATGGGCTTGCACGCCACCCCGCTGGCGCAGCCCGGACAGGCCAACACCTCTGCTGGACAGCCCTATGACGCAGTGGCCATCCCTGGGCCATCCACGGGGCCATTTGCTGCGTCCGCCAGCACGCCCAGCGCCGTGACTGGCCTCGATGCCCGCCAGCCCGATGGCGGCTTTTCAACGACGGCATTGAGTGCAGCCGCCCTGTGGGCCATGACACAGGGCACTGAAAAAGCCCGCGTGACGACCCCGCCCCCCGCGCAAGAAGACGCGGCGGAAGTCGCCAAAGTCCAAATCAATCTGCTGGCCTCCGCCGCCCCCGCCGCTTTCTGGATGCTGCGCAACCCGATGGTGGCCGCACCCGCCAAGGAAATCGTGACGCCGGCCTCCGGCATCGCCGTGAGCGAGATCGATTTGTCCCAGACCGCCACGCCCGAGGTGCTCGACAGCTTGACCCTGGGGCTGGCCGACGGGGCTGGCCTGCCCACTGCGGCTCAAGCCAGCGAACAACCCGCGCCTTTGTCAGGCCACCCCGGTCACCGGATGGAGGTGGCAGCGGCCGTGCGGCAGGACAACCCCAACACGCCCGCCAGCGCCCCGACACCCAACCCCAGCCACACCCAGCGCAGTGAGAATGTGCAGAACTTGGCCGAAAAAATGGGACAAGCGGTGGGCCAGCGGATCTTGTCGGAGATCGAAAAAGGACAATGGCACCTGAAATTGTCCTTGCGACCCGCCACCTTGGGCCACATCGAGGTGGAGATGCGCATGCGCAGCGGCGAATTGGACGCGGTGTTCACCGCGCCGCAAGCCCTCACCCGCGAATTGCTGCAAGAGGGCATGTCCAAACTCAAAGACACCTTGAGCCAAATGGGCATGGATGTTGCTTCCATGCAGGTGGGCGATGGTCAAACGCAGAAACGTGGCGGAGAGTCGACACCTGGACAAATGTCAAAATCGACAAATTCGGGCGTGGATGACCCACAATCCAGCCTTTCAGCAACGCCCCCTCCGATCCCTCGCATGAAGATGGGGCAAGATGGCTGGGATGTGCTGGTTTGACCCGCGAACAACCAAGGAAAAAAGATGGCTGATGAAGAAATTGAAGTAGAAGGCAAGAAAAAATCACCCCTGATCAAAATCATCGTGATCGCATTGGTGGCTTTGTTGGTGTTGACGGGCACGGTTGTGGGCACCTTGTTTGTGACCGGCTTCTTTGACAAAAAAGACACCTTGGCCGCCGAACAAGCATTGAAAGCGTTGGAAGAAGGTGCGGCCGACCCCAAAGCCGGCGCCAGCGACAACACACCGCAGAAAAAAGCCAAAGAGTCACCCGAGCTCGAGCGTTTCGAGAAAAGCTATATGGAGTTGGAAAAACCACTGATTTCCAACTTGACGGGTACGCGAAAGGTCATTCAACTGACTGCGGCCATCATGACGCACTACGACGATCGCGTGTTCAAAAATGCGAAAAAGCATGAATATGCCCTGCGCTCGGTGGCCTTGGACGTCATGCGGCAAATGACCGAAGCCGACTTGGCCAAGCCCGAGTTCCGCAAAGAATTGGCGGCCCAAATTCGCGAAGAAATGAATGCCCTCTTGCAGAAATACGAAGACTTTGGTGGCATCGAAGAAGTCTATTTCACCAGCTTCGTGGTCCAGTGATCCGCTTGAATGATCGTTTGTCATGAGCTTGGCTGAATCGCAAAATCTCTTGTCGCCCGAGGAACTGGCCGCGCTGTCGGCCAGCTTCAACGACGGCAGTATGGAAGTGGACACGGGCTACAACCTGGATGTCCACGTGCGCAAGCACGACTTGGCCGCTGAAGACAGCAGCCTGGGTGTCAACGTCGCCTCCTTGGACATGATCAACGAGCGCTTCATCCGCATGTTCCGCTTGGGCATGCTCGAAGTGCTTCGCACCAGCCCAAGGGTCAACCCCACGCGCGCGCAGATCGTCCGATTTGGTGACTACATCAAAGACTTGAAGGCCCCACTGTCGGTGAACATCATCCGCATGGCCCCTTTGCGGGGTTATGCCATGGTGGTGATTGACACCACCGTGGTGTTCAGCTCATTGGACAGTTTTTTTGGCGGTTTTGGCCGTGGTGTCGGGCAACTGCCAGCGGGCCGTTTGTTCACCCCCACTGAGGCGCGCATCATCAAGATCATCTTGCAGGTTTTTTTCCGCTCGTTCAAAGAAGCGTGGGCCCCGGTGGCGGCCATCGACTTTGAACACGTCAGCTCCGAAATCAACCCGCAATTTGCCCAAATCGCCGATGAAAACGACCTGGTGGTGCTCAGCCGATTTGAATCGGACTCCACCAACCAGGGCTCGGGCTTCATCGACATGGTCATCCCCTATGTCGCACTCAAACCTGTTCGGGACGTGCTGCGCAGCCGTGTGCAAACGGGCGACGGCAATGAGGAATCCGACAAAGTCTGGCGCGTTCAACTGGACGACGCGGTGCGCGACGCCGAATTGGAAATCCAGATTTTGCTGGGCAAGATGAGCATGTCCCTGCAAGACTTGAAAAACATGCAACCTGGCGATGTGTTGCCTTTCAAAAAACCAGAATCGGCGAGGGCCATGATCGAAGACATGCCGATCTTCGAGGTCGAAGTGGGCGCCTTGGGCAGCCAAGTGGCTGTCAAGATCACCGAAGCCATCAGCCCCAACATCACCGCCTGAACCGCATAGAGGAACGCCCATGAACGAACTGAACAACCCTGAAGAATTCGTCCCGGAGTCAGGCAACAAAGGCCAGATCCACGGCGATGTGTTGCAAAACATCCCGGTCACCTTGTCCATTGAGGTGGGCCGCGCCGTCATCAAAATCCGTGACCTGATGCGCCTGACCCAAGGCAGCGTGGTCGAGTTGGACCGCATCGCGGGCGAACCCTTGAACCTGTTGGTCAACAACACGGTGGTCGCCCAAGGTGAGGTGGTGCTGGTCAACGACCGCTATGGCATCCGCCTCACCCGCGTGGTGCCGGCCTCCGAACGCCTTGACAACCTCTGAACCCGAAGCGGTACCCGCATGAACTCGGTTTGGACATTGGGCGACTGGCTGCAGTACCTGTTCAGCTTCGTGTTGGTCATTGGTTTGCTGTTGACACTGTTGTGGACACTGCGCAAACTGCAAAATGGCCAAAGCCTGATGCGCAAACACACGCAACGCCTGCAGACGCTGGAAACCCTGTCAGTGGGCACACGCCAAAAAATCATGCTCATCCGGGTGGATGACCGCGAAATTTTGCTCGGCGTCTCGGCCCAAACCATGACCGTTCTGTCGCCTTGGCCTGACCAGAACACCGCCCAAGCCAGCGGCAAACTGCCAGCGGCCCTTGAGGCCTTACCGGAAACCCTCACCCCATGAAGCGCACCGTCCCCTTCGGCTTGATCCTCGCCCTCTTGGTGGGGCTTTTGCCCATTCTGGCGCAGGCTGCGCCCGACATGCCTGCCCTGACCAGCACCAACACGGGCAAAGGCACGCAATACAGCATCACGCTGCAACTGCTGGCCTTGATGACCACGCTGTCGGTGTTGCCCTCTTTGCTGCTCATGATGACGGCGTTTGTGCGCATCGTCATCGTCATGTCCATCCTGCGGCAGGCCTTGGGCACTGGCCAAACGCCCCCCAACATGGTCATCGTGGGCCTGTCGCTTTTCCTGACCTTGTTTGTGATGTCGCCCGTGCTCAACGACGTCTACCAAAACGCCCTGCTCCCTTACATGAACCAAGGCTTGAGCTTTGACAAGGCCTTGGCCGCGGCAGAAAAACCGATCAGGGCCTTCATGCTCTTGCAAACCCGCGAAGACGACATCGCCATGTTCATGGAAATCGCCCGCAACAAAGGCGTGGCCAGTGCCGAAGAAGTGCCCTTCATGACCTTGGTGCCCGCCTTTTTGACCTCTGAGCTCAAAAGCGCTTTTACCATTGGATTTTTGATCTACATCCCCTTTGTGGTCATCGATCTGATCGTCGCCAGTGTGTTGATGTCCATGGGCATGATGATGTTGTCACCCATGATGATTTCGATGCCCTTCAAATTGATGTTGTTTGTGCTGGTGGACGGCTGGAGCCTGATCATGGGTTCTCTGGCCGGCAGCTTTGCCATGCCTTAAAGGAGACAAGATGGACACCGCCATGGTCATTGATTTGGGACGGCAAGCGCTGTGGACAGCGATGCTGGTTTGTGCCCCGCTGCTGGTGCTGGCTTTGGCTGTGGGCCTGTTCATCGGCATCATCCAGGCCGCCACGTCGGTCAACGAGTCCACCCTCAGTTTCATCCCCAAGCTGATTGCATTGGCCTTGGGTTTGTTGACTTTTGGCAGTTGGCAACTGGTGACCCTGATCGACTTCACGCGCAGCATCTTCCAGCGCATCCCCACCCTGTTCAGCTGATCGACAGGACGCGCCGCCATGAACTTCCTCGCAGCCGATGTGATTGAAAGGTTCTATACCTTTCTCTGGCCGATGCTGCGCATTTCGGCGCTGATGATCACAGCCCCCATTTTCTCCATCAACGCGTTCAACCTGCGCTTGCGCATCTTGATGGCTTTGGTCTTGGCCTGGCTGGTTTACCCCCTGCACACCTGGCCTGTGATCGACCCCTCCACCGCCCCCGGACTGATCGAGGTGTTCAACCAAATCATGATCGGCGCCGTCATGGGCCTCATCATGCAGGTGGTGGTGGCCGCCATGGTGGTGGGCGGGCAAAGCATTGCCGCCGCCATGGGCTTGTCCATGGCCAGCATGATGGACCCCAACATGGGCAACGTGCCCGTCATTTCTCAGTTGATGATCGTGATGTCGACCCTGATTTTTGTGGGTTTTGGTGGTCACGCCATCCTGCTGGGGATCATCTCTGAGTCATTCTTTTCCCTGCCCATTGGCACCTCCATCCTGAACCAAGATGTGTATGGGCGCGTGCTGCAGTGGAGTTCCATGATTTTCCTGGGCGCGGTTTTGATGGCACTGCCCGTGATGGTGTCGCTGCTGTTCATCAACGTGGGTTTGGGCGTGGTCACCCGCGCTGCGCCCAGCTTGAACATTTTTGCGGTCGGTTTCCCCGCGCTGATCATTGGGGGTTTTTTGATTTTGATCATGTCCCTAGAGAGCATCGGTGCCCGCATCGAATGGCTTTGGGTGCAAGGTTTCACCGTGGTGCGTGACGTGATGGGGGTGCCCCATGTCTGATGCCTCGAGTGACGACAAAACAGAAGACCCGACGGGCAGGAAACTCAGCAACGCCAGAGAGCAAGGCCAAGTGGCCCGCTCCGCGGAGTTGCCCGCCGCCGTCATCGTCATCGGCGCACTCACCATGCTTTTGATGAGCGGTGGTTGGTTGGTCAGCCGCATGGCCCAAATCTTTGCCAACGGTTTTGTTTTTGACCGCACCACCATTGACAAGCCACTGCTGCTGCCAGCGCACTTTGGCGACCAACTGTTGTCGTCGTTCATCACCGTGCTGCCCATCATGGTGTTCACCGTGATCGCGGCGATCGTGGCCTCCGGCGTGACGGGGGGCTATTTGTTTTCAATGCAGGCGGTCACTCCCAAAGCCTCCAAACTGAGCCTGATGAGTGGGCTCAAGCGCATTTTTGGGACCCACGCTTTGGTCGAGCTGGGCAAAGCCATTCTCAAATTCACCTTGGTCTCCACCGTGCTCTGGTGGTCCTTGATGAGCAACATGGACTCGTTGATCCAAATGGGTCGAATGGGCTTGGAGCCGGCCTTGACGGCTGCGGCGGTCATGATCATGAAATCGACGCTGTGGGTCGCCTTGAGCCTGGCGGTCATTGCAATGATCGATGTGCCCTACCAAAAATATGCCTTCATGAAACAGATGCGCATGACCAAGCAAGAGGTCAAGGACGAGTACAAGCAAATGGAAGGTAGCCCGGAAGTCAAGGCCCAAATCCGCAGGCGTCAACGCGAGATGGCCAACTCGCGCATGATGGCCCGCATCAAGGATGCCGACGTCGTGATCACCAACCCCGAGCACTTTGCGGTGGCCCTGGAATACGACCCCACCGGCGACGGTGCGCCCATCATGGTGGCCAAAGGTTCGGACCACATGGCCCAACTCATCCGCGAAGAAGCCAAAGCGCACGGGGTCTATCTGTTTGAGGCAGCGCCCTTGGCGCGGGCCATTTACTTCACCACCGAAATCGAGCAACAAGTGCCCGAAGACCTCTACCACGCCGTGGCGCAAGTCATCGCCTACGTCTTCAGCCTGGAGGCGGCTTCACCCATGAACCCACCGCAAGCCAAACCCCGCGTGAAAGTCCCACCCAACATGCAGTTCAACCCCGACGGCAGTCGGCTTGAGAAAGCGGGTGCCACAGCATGAACATCCAGATCCACCCCGAAACCAGCGCTTTGAACTCTTACGTCTTCCGGGCAGCCGACCGCATGCGCATCGATGGCTGCGCCAACGCCGTGGCCCACGAAGGCCTGAGCCTGGCGCTGTATTGCCCTTTTGAGGCCCTGCTCGATCACTACATGAATTTGCTGCTGGTGCGCGTGCGCCAACAAGCGCCAGATCACCGCATCGAGGTCTACTTTCCGGCCAACACCGACTCCCTCTTGGGGCGATTCAATGAAGTGCTGGCCAGCCAGTCACTGCACCAAGCGGTCAAAGCCAACGGCAGCGCAAACCAGGCCCAAATCTGGATCGTGCATGACGCTCAGACACTGCCAGAGAGCGAAATCCAATTGCTGGCACGCCTCATTCAAAATTTCCCAGGCGCCAATATCCGGGCCATTTTGTTGATGTCTGGCCCAGCCAACGCGCACAAATCACCTTTGTCGGCCTTTGGCCGCAAAATTTTGCGCTGGGACATCGAAGCCCCCAGCGAGGAGCAAGCGCAAGCGGCCTTGGATCAAGCCCGACAGGATGGGAATTTGAACGCGGTTCAGCCCTTGATCCAGCGCATCCAGCGCCAGCAGCGCCCGGCGGCAGACACGCCTTTGGATGCACCCGAGTTGCTCGCCAGCCCCACAGCACAGTCCCCCGCCGCTGAACCCGTGGCCAGCGGCAAATTGCAGCAACAACTGCAGGCCTTCCAAAAGCACGGGGCCTCGGCCCTGCAAACTTGGCGCAAGCCCAGCCCTGGAGCTTGGCTGCGCCAAAACCACAAGTTGGTGCTGGGCATCGCCTTCGCCATGGGCATGTCCACGCTCATGATGCTTTGGATCCAGCCAGAAGCCTTTGGATTGAAGGCGGCCAAGCCCTTGCTGGTCACGCCTTCGCTGCCACCCCAGTTGGCAGCGCCCGCCAACGCGGCGGCGAGCACACCCGCCAGCGCGACAGAACCCAGCAACGCGGCATCGGCCGCTGCGGCCTCGTCCGGACCTGATGCACCGCCCGCTCAAGCCCCAAACACCCCACCACCGGCACCCGTGGCCTTGGCCAACACCCCGGCCGACACGGCCATAGAGACGCCCGAAGGCACGCTCAAAGGTCAAGAGTGGTTGCGCAAGCTCGACGCCAACACCTTTTTGTTGCAACACGGGACTGCCAGCAGCTATGCCAAAGTCTTGGACATCCAACGTCGCCACCCGCCTTTGAAAGATGCCCAAATCATCGCGGCCTACCGCCCAGGTGAAAAATTGGCGCACTTTGTGATCGTCTCGGGTCCTTACAGCAATGTGGGTCAGGGCTATGAGGCATCCAAGCGGCCGGGCATTCCGCGCAGCTGGGTACGCCCCACGCGCGGCTTGCAAGAACAGCTCAAAAGCCCGACCTGAGTCCTGAAAGCCCTGCCATGACCAAGAAAAAAGTACAGCCCCCAGCATCGCCTGAAGCAGCGCCGCCCAGCCGCGATGCTTCGTTGGCCCCGGCCGTGGCAGCCCCTCGCCAACGCACGGCAGCCAAGGGCCCCAAATCGGTCACCCCTGCGCCTGCGCCTGCGCCTGCGCCTGCGCCTGCTCCTGCTCCTGCTCCTGCTCCTGCTCCTGCTCCTGCTCCTGCTCCTGCGCCTGCCCGTGCACGTGCTGCTGCGGCTAAAACGCCAGCGCGTGCGCCTGCTCGTGCGCGTGCGGCTGCGCCCGCGCCCGCACCGAAGCCAGCCAGCACACGGCTTGCTGCCGCGAAGCGATCCGCCGCCTCTGCCCCCCCCCCAGCGGCCAAGACCCCCAGCCCACCAGCCACCAGGTCTGTGGCCCGATCGGCCGCGCCCACCCGAGGGCGCAAAACGCCCCGGACACCCCCAGTCGCCAAGCCCCTCCAGCGGGATGAGGTTGTGCAGGCAGAACCTTGGTTGGAAGACGATGGGCTGACGCAAGCCGCGAGCGGCACAACGCCCCCGCCAACGACCGCCCCCATGCCCGCGCCACCCGCCGAGCACACGGCCACTGAACAGCCAAGCCCGGAGGCCACGACACCACCCGTGTTGAGTGTGGCCGAACTCTGGGAGCAAGACAGCCCCATCAGGACCCGCATCGGCCAGTTGAAAACACGCAATTCACTTTTGGAAGAACAACTCCAAAGATTGCGTCCCCCCGTCCCAGTCCGAGGAAAGAAAAAATGAGCGAGAACACTTTCAAGCCCGCCGAAGAACCCATCGACATCGCTGAGGTCGAAGGCCGCGAATCGTCGCCCACCGAGCCTGCGCGCGATTCGGCAGCGCCCGCTGCAGCCCCCGAAGCCACAGCAGCCAGTCATACACCGGTCAAACCCATGCATGTGGGCATCACCGTGGACCAAAGGGCTTACCAGCAATACCAATCCCTGGCACAGGTGGTGCTCGACTCTGCGGAACTGGCCACCAAGTCCGCCGAAGCGGCCACCAGCGTGAGCAGCCATCTGCGGCGGGCCACCGATGAGTTCAAGGAAGTGACCGACGCGAACCACAAAAAAGCGCGCCTGTTGATGGCCGTCATGGGCGGCGTCATGGTCCTGAGCCTGATTTTCTTTTTGATCATGGGGGTTCGCTTGGTCAGCCGCATCAACCAGTTGGATGCCATGCTGATCGCCGTGGGCAAGCGTGTGGTTGAACTCAACACCGGCATGGAGTCACTGGAAGGGGTCAATCAAAGCGTCAAAGAACTGGCTTCACAACAGGTGGCTCTGACCAAGTCCCAGGGCCAGATTGAGGGCCGCATCGACGCCTCGCTCAAACAGTCGGAGAGCTTGGTGCAAAAAGTACCGAGTGAAACCGCCAAACAAGTGGCCGCGAGCAGCGACTCGGTGATTCGCCAGGTTCAAGGCATCCATGCGAAATTGCAAACCCAGGCCAATGCGGTGCAAAACTTGGGCAACGAAGTCAAGTCATTGAAGTCGGCGGTGGGCAATGTAGACGGACTCAAACGCGATGTGGAAGCCTTGGTGACCCTGCAAAAAGAGCGTTACCTGGAGACGGTGCAAAAGAACAATGCCACCAGCTCACGTGAGCGCGCGGTGCAGTTTCCGAGATTCAGTGCCGCCAAGCCAGGCGACGGCAATGCCCCCAATGGCACGCCCGCTGTTTCGCCCAATGCGGCGGCAGCACCGGCCAACAAGCCCTGAACCGTGCCCAGGAGCGCGCTCACTCGATGCACACGGCAATGTACGTCAGGACAAAAACACCGTTGGGTGGAATTTTTCGCCAGTAACCCATTTCTTCCACGGTGAACAGTTTTTGTCCTGTCATTTTCGGACCTGCATAGCTGGTCATCTGGCCCAAACGATGCATCTTGTAATTGCAGTCGTACTCGTTCAAGTAGCGCCGTGATTGCACGCCTTGCGCATCGGGCTTTTTCAAGTCCTGCATTTCCCAAACACGGCGAATGGTGTCTTCCTTTTCAATGCTGCTGCGGTTGACGTACAGCGTCACCTCCTCCGATTCGCCAATCCGGGTCCACGCTTGAGCGGCGCTCGGCAGCCAGGCTGCCCACATGGCCAAACAGCCCAGGCCAATGGCCCGTCGGGCGCGCATGGAAAACAAAGGCAAAGTCATGTCTTCTCTCAAAAATAAGTTCCGGCCAAGGTGATGGCCTGTCCACCGGTGCCCAATTTGAAGCGCGAGATGCCCGGCAAGTCGTGGGTGTTGACGCCCCCCAAATCCAGCACCTCCAAGCCCAAGCCTTTCAGGTGGATCACCGAGGCCCACAACAAAGCGTTGTGGGCACTGAGCTGGCGGCCTTGTTCATCGGCCCATCCCATATGGTAACTGGCGACTCGACCGTGAATCAAAAACAGCATGCCCGCGATGGTGTTCTTGCCCACTTCGGCATAGGCCACCGCAAAGGCTTGCCGATGATCAGCAGCGGCCGCAATGTAGGCCTGCACAAACTGGGTGGGCAGGCCATGAAACTTTTTCGCTTCACGCTGGTCCAGCTCTTTGCCGAGCAACCAGTCGCACCGCTTCAAACTCGGTTGCACATGGCAACGGATGTGGTCGTTCGACAAGGCCTTGTTCAAGCGGTTTCGCCACTTGCCGTCCAAACCGGCTTTCAAGGCGGGCAGGGTTTGCGTCAAATCGAGCAGCACGGTGGCGTAACCGGTCATCACGCGTGACATCCCCTGGATTTCAATGGGGTCCAATTGCGCCTGGCTGCGGTCGGGCGAGAACAAGGGGACTTTGAGCCAAGGCACAGGCAAGCTTTGTCGCAAGCGCTTGTACACCGCCGAACGCTGCTGGGCCGTCACATCAGGGTGCCAGACAGGACCTCGCGAACAGGAGGCCACCGACAAATAACCCAACCAGCGTTTGCACACAAACTGGGCCAAGGCCACGAGGCGATCGTCTTGCCAGACCATCGCGCGGTGCACGCGCACACCCAAAGCCAGCAAGGCCTCACCGTAGCGCCAAGACTGCTGCAATGCGCCATGCTGGGCCGAATGAAATTCTTCCCACTGCGCCTGCGGCAAAGACCCCCATTTCACTTCCATATCGTCATAATAGGCAAATTTCTCAAATTCACTCAAGATACCGCATTTGCATCCGATTTACACCGGTGTGAATGGAATTTCAAGCCATGTCGTCCCGTCCAGATCCCCGCATCCTCGGGCATGACATGCCCAAAGCCCGTTTGACAGCGTCAGGTTGGGCTTGGATCGCACTTTATGTGGGTTTGCCCATTCTGTTGCTGGGCAATGCGATGGACTTGTTTTTTCAGTGGACATGGGGATGGTGCATCGGTGTGTGGTGCATGGTTTAAATCAAAAGGGCCAGCATGTTTTTCTTTATCGGTTTGGCAGTGGTGTTCGGCGCCGTCTTCGGTGGCTACATACTTGCGGGCGGCAAAATGGCGCCCATCATCAAGGCCGCGCCTTTCGAGTTCATCATCATTGGTGGCTCCGCCATCGGGGCCTCTTTGATTGCAAACAGTTTTCCCGTCTTCAAAGCGGCCATGGGCGGCATTGGCAAATGCATCAAGGGCCCCAGTTTTCACCAAGCCGATTACTTGGCCTTGATGCTGTTGGTGGGCAAGTTGCAAGCCGTCATGAAAAAAGAAGGGGTGGTGGCTTTGGAGTCGCACGTTGAAAACCCCGATTCCAGCGCGATTTTTGGCGAATTCCCCAAACTGGCCAAAGACCATTCCATTGTTCAGATGATCTGTGATCCGCTGCGTCTGATGGTGATTTCCCAGGGCAACCTGGACGCCGACGCCTTGGACGATTTGATGAAAAAAGCCATCAAGGTGCACCACCACGAGGCCTTGCTCGCGCCCGCAGCGCTGGCCGGTATCGCAGGCGGCTTGCCTGCGCTGGGTATTGTGGCCTGCGTTTTGGGTGTGGTGAAGACCATGGGTGCGATCGATCAACCCCCACCTGTGCTGGGTGCGCTGATTGGTGCCGCCTTGGTGGGGACCCTGATGGGTGTGTTCTTGGCGTACGGCATGTTCGAGCCGTTTTCGGGTCGCTTGACGCAAATCATCAACGAAGACGCTCAAGCCTTTGACGTGATTCGCGAAATGATCGTGGGCAACCTCAAGGGCTACCCCCAACCGCTGATCATCGAGTCAGCACGTGCTTGCATCGCGCACCACAATCAACCGAGTTTTTCGGAAGTCTTTGACGGCATGCGAGGCTCTTGATGGCAGAGGCAGACAAAGCCGCCGCGGGAACGCCCGAAGAAGTGGCAGCGGCCGAAGCCGCGGCCGCAGAGGCTCTGCGGCCCATCATCGTTGTCAAGAAGATCATTGCCGACGATGGCCATGCGGGCGCCCACGGCGGGGCCTGGAAAATTGCGCTGGCCGACATGATGACGGCCATGATGGCTTTCTTCTTGCTGATGTGGTTGTTGGGCGCCAGCACCGAAGACAAGAAAAAAAGTGTCGCCGACTACTTCCGCCCTGCATCGCACAGCCAAATTTCCATGGGTGAGCTGGCCGGCTCCAACGGTTTGTTTGGCGGCACCTCCATCATCGACCCCGACGGCTTTCCATTTTCTTCCAAACAAACCGCCATGCTCGAGCGCCTGACCCCTCAGGCCCAAGGCGGACCTGGAGAAAGCTTTGGTTCCTCCAAAGAGGAAAACAACAAGGATGGCCCGTCTGAACAAGACCCCGGCAAGGAAAGCGGCACCGGCACTCCCAGCGAAAAGCAAGACAAGCAAAACTTTGACAAGCTGGAAAAAGAAATCAAACAAAAACTGTCAGAGAGCAAACAATTCGAGAAGATCAAAGACCAAGTCAGCATCACCCGCGACAAGGAAGGCCTGCGCATCGAGGTGATCGACAAAGCCGATTTCGCGATGTACGGCTCCGGCGGCGCCGAAATGGGCGCCAAGGCAGCGGCATTGATGTCGGAGGTGACCAAATCCCTCAAGCCTTTGCCGAACAAATTGGCCATCCGGGGGCACACCGACAGCACAGGCTTCCCGCCTGAGAGCATGCGCAACAACTGGAGCTTGTCGACCGAGCGAGCCGATGCGACGCGCCAATTCATGCAAAGTCAGGGCATTGGTGCCAACCGTTTCTCGCGCATTGAAGGGGTGGCCGATACCAACCCGAATGTGCCCGGCAACCCGGCCGACCCGCGCAACCGCAGGGTCAGCATCACGGTGCTCAACCAATGACCTCGCCCTTGGCCCTTTGGACACGCGCGCTGCCATGAGGGCCGTATTTTTTCCACCCCAAAACGCCCAGCGGGAGGTTCATCCATGTTGAAAAATATCGCCATTGGCATCGTCATCGGTCTGTTGGTGATGGGGGGCATTTGGGGCTTGGTGCACCTCATGGGTGACAACAGCCAAGTGTCTGCCGAGTTCACTGCCCCCAAAAGCATGCCGGGCGGCAGCAAGGGTGTGATGGACTTGATCTGTGAATTGGAGTTGGACCTGGACGGTCAATTGGCCTTGGGCATCAAGGAAAACGAACCAGCACGGGTGGCCATGGCACAGATCGATTTCGAGCAGAAATCTGGCTGGTACCAAGGCCGCATCGCCATCTCCGAAAGCCGCGCCGGCTCCCTCACTTTGATGGGAACACGTGTCAAAGTCTATCGGCCAGCCATGTTCCAGCGTTTTGGCGTCATGATCTCTGGCGAGGAGTTTGTGGTGGACCGCAAAACCGGTCGTTTTGAACAGTCGCTCAGTTTGTCCGATGGGCGCACGGTCAAACTCATCAAGGGCACTTGCGCCCATGTGATCAAACCCCCTTTCTGACCCAGGGCGGCGGCCGCATCAGGCCACGTTGCGCAGTTCGTACTTGTTGATTTTTTCAATCAAAGTGGTTCTTTGGAGCTGCAGCAGTTTGGCCGTTTGAGAAACATTGCCTTGGGTGCGAGCGAGTGCTTGCTCGATCAAGCTGCGCTCGACTTCGATCAAATGCTGCTTGAGCGACATGCCCTCGGGCGGCAAGGTTTGGATGCCCTGCGCCAGCAAAATCGCTTGCTCCACCTCATTGATCTCATCGTTCGATGCCGACACAGGCGCGGGGCTGTAGGTGTGAGCGGGCATGCTGAAAGAACCCGAAGAACTCGAGAGCAAGTGGGCCATCGGATCGTCTTCGCGGTCAAACGGCGAAGCACCCAGCGACTCAGGCCCTCTGTGCAAGCCAAAAAGCAAGCCATCTTCTGCGGGCGCGGCCACCTGCGAGACCACCGCCGCGTCTTCCAAGGAAGGCTGAAAGGTCGAGGGCGCGGTCAAGCCATGCTGGGCCAACCATTCGGCCTGCAAAGCGGCCATGCCCAGGGGCATCATGCAGGCCGGCACGGTTTGAACATGCAGCACTTGCGCGGGGTACAGGGTTGAAAAACGGTCAACCAGGTTGGACAACTCGCGCACATTGCCCGGCCAGCTGTAGGACTGCATCAGCTGCATCATCTCGGCCGAAAAACGCACCGCACGGACATGCGGCAGCGCATGCTTGTCCGCATAAAAGTGCAGCAATGCCGCCACGTCGGAGGGCCGCTCGCGCAAGGGCGTGGTGGTCACCGGCAACACGTTGATGCGGTAATACAAATCTTCCCGGAAACGGCCAGCCTCGACCTCGGCTTCCAGTTTTTTGTGGGTGGCGGCCACCACACGCACATCCAGTGGCACTTCTTTGGAGGCACCCACAGGCAAAATGCAGCGCTCTTGCAGCACACGCAGAAGCTTGACTTGCATGTCCATGGGCAAATCGCCGATTTCGTCCAGAAACAGTGTGCCACCGTGGGCGAGTTCAAAGCGCCCCAAACGGTCTGACACCGCCCCGGTGAAACTGCCCTTGCGGTGCCCAAACAGCTCACTCTCGATCAAATCACGGGGAATTGCGCCACAGTTGATGGGCACAAATGGGCCCGAGGCCCGAGGGCCCTGCATGTGCAGCGACTGCGCCACCAGCTCTTTGCCCGTTCCGCTCTCACCAGTGATCAGCGCGGTCGATGCCGACGCCGACAAAGTCTTGATCAAGTCACGCAAGAAAAGCGTGGCTTGGCTGTCTCCAATGATGAGCGGCTGGTTGTGGGGTTTCATCCAAGAATGACCAAAAGATCGTGGTGCCTCACAGGGAAAGGGCCAATCATTTGATCTTTTTCAACACCGTGCTGAAACGACACAAATGACAATATCTGCGTTTATAAATCAAAATTCACACTTTGACCAACTTTAAATGATCACTTAAGGACGCAATCGCCCGAAATCGTGTCTTTTGGCGGGTTTTTGAGACACTGTCCACCGCCCGTCCATCGGAGAAAGCGGAGCGGGGCACTCAAGACTTTCGGTGTGCTGTCGATACTTCCATCAAGACAAATCAGCTGGGTCAGTGCTCTCTACCGCACCCAGTCACTGGAGTTTCAAGATGTTTTTTCACCGATCCCTGGCGTTCTCTTTGCTCGGCTTGCTCACCTTGGCGGGCTGCAGCACCACATCCCTGAACGCGCTGATCGCCCCGCCGCCCAAAGTGGAAGCCACCGCGTCCATGATCACGCCGATGGTGGAGAAACGTGAGACCCTGGTGGCCACCGGTTATGCGGTCATCAGCGTTCAAAACCACAAGAACCCAGCCCAGCAGCGTTTGCTGGCCATCCGCGCCTCCAAACTGGACGCCTACCGCTCCCTGACCGAGCAGGTGTATGGACAGCAACTCGATGCGACCACGACCGTGGCCGACATGACCGTGATGAGCGACACCTTCCGGGCCAAGGTCGAGGGCGTGATTTACGGCGCTGTGCTGGTCAGCATTGCCCCCGTGGGTGAGGACACTTACGAAACCACGCTGTCGCTGGACCAACAGGTGGTGCGTGACCTGCGTAGCCTGTATCTGAACCAGCTGGCTGCTCGCCGCCGCTGACACCATGCGCACGCCAGCCCCTTTCCCTCGCGCCTGCCGATGGCGCCACTGCTTGGCCTTGGTGCTGGGCAGCGCAGTGGTCATGACGGCACAGGCCCAGAACAGCCCCTTGGACAGTGTCGCCAAGACCGATGGGGCCGCTCCCGCCAGCACCAGCCGGCAAGAAGGTCGGTCAGCGCGCGCGGCCACCGCGAAACAACACGAAGCCCAACTGGGCGCCATCCGCCAAGCCATTTTGCAGGCCACCATGGATCGCCCCACCCGTGTGCTCAGCAGCGCCTGGATCGATGACAAGGGCGCCCTCCATGAAAGTGCGCATTTCCAATCCGAAGCCGAGGTGCGGGGCGTGCGCGTGCTGTCGTATGTGCAAGACGAACAGGACACCCCGCCGCAAGTGAGCGCCGAAGTGCTGCCGTGGGGTTGGCGTGCAGCCCAGACCAAGGCCACCGAGTGCAAGGCCCCTCCCCGGCCATGGCGCTTGCCGCTGGTGCTGCAGACCCGGGTGGAGCCCGGCTTCACAGGCCCCCAGCAGTTTGCCAGTCAGTCTTTGATGCAAGTGGTTGACCAGTCTTGGACACAGCAAATGCAAGCCTCTCAGCGCTGGCGTGCCCAATACAACTCGGCACCTCCGGCCAACGCTTACCTGCGCGCTTTGACCGGGCCAAGCGAGAGCCCAACGGGCTGGACCGCCGAATTGGTGCTCAAGCCCCATGCACCAGAGCCCGAACTGTCGGCGCGCCAAGTCTGGCAAGACCTGCGCAAAAATGAACCCGACTGGCGCTGGACTTTGAGCTTCACACTTGGCGAAAGGCATGCCAGCCAAGGCCCGATTGAGCCCCGTTGGCAGATTGAACAGGTGATCACCATCGCGCCACAAGATGCCAGCCAGCATCCCAGCGCTTGGGTCCATCGCCTGAAGGAGCAGCTGCAACAGCAGATGCACACCTGGGTGGCGCAGCTGGACAAACGCTCGGCCTGCGAACCCATTCAATTCCATGTGCGGCGCACCCCAGCGAACCAACTCACCTTGCAAGCGGGTGTGGAGAGCGGCCTGCGGCCAGGAGACCGTGTTTTGTTGATCAACCCCAGTCACGTGCCCAGCCAAATGCTGGAGCCAGGTGCTACGCAGCATCTGGCGCTGGCCCAAGTGGTCAACGTGGGACGTGATCGCACCGAACTGCAACAATTGGCAGGCCCCGCATTGGCCGATCAAGGCCACTGGATGGCCCTGCCACTTTGATCCAACCGCTTGAATCCAACATGGACCACCGCCTCATGAGCCCACGCATTGACACCTCTCCCCGGCCCACATTGGCACGCCTGCGGTGGGCGGCGTGGGGGCCGCTGGTGGCCGCCCTGGCCTGCCCTGCGGTCATGGCGGCGGACACCTCGGCCGCGGCCGCCGCTGCGCTCAAAGTGCTGTCAGCCCCCCTGGATGACAGCCCAAGTCATGCGGCCTCCACGGGCGGCGGCGCCAACGGCTTGAGCGCAGAAGGCCCACGCATCACGGTTCAAAAAGGCGAGAGCATTGACGCGGTGTTGCGGCGCGGCTTGCCGGGCATGCCCTTCAAAGACGAGTTCATGCGCCAGGCTTTGGCCAAGGCCAATCCCAAGATTTTCCCGAGAGGGACCACGTACCCGGTGCGTCCCGGCACGGTCTTGACGCTGCCCTCGGTGGAAGCCTTGCGCCAGCACCTGCTGGCGCAAAGCCCACAAGCGGCCGCTTTGTTTCAGGCTCCAGTGCCCAAAGAGGACACACCAGAATCCAACACCGGACCTGACAAACGCCGTTGGGTGCGCTTTCCTTGAAACCGCACAGAGGCCGTCCGGCATGATCACAGGGGCCGAAACCGCCCACCTCACCCCCAAAACGCCCACCATCTACCTGGAAGGCAAGCTGCCCCTCGTGATTGAGCGCACGGCGGCCGAATTGGGCTTGCGAGATGGCCAGGTGGTGCAAGGCACGCTCGAGTCCAAACTCGAGAACTTGCGCCTGAACCTGCAGAACCTGCAGCCCGGGGCCTACATTGACCTGCCCAAAGAGTTGCCAGCAGGTTTGCGCCTGGCCTCGGGCGATACCGCCTTGTTCAGGGTTCAGGTCTTGGCCAATGGCAGCATCGTGCTGCGACCGCTGCAAGCACCGCCTGCGGCGGCCCCTGCGGCGCCGGCCGCCACAGCGCCCACACTGCCGGGCCGCACCGAGCAACTGGGTTTTCGGCCACCGGACATGCAGGCCTTGGCCCAATTGCTCCGACCTGGCGTGCTGGAAGGCATGCTGCAAGGCTTGCAAGCGGCTGCGCCTGGGCTCCAAGCCTTGCAACAATGGCTCAAGTTGCGCCCCGGCATGGCCCAGTTGACCCCCGAAAAGTTGCAACAAGCCATGCAGCGCAGCGGTTTCATGACCGAACACCTGCTCAGCCAGGGCATGGGGGCAGGACTGATCGATCTCAAAAGCGTCTTGCGCCAGTTGCTGCGCGGGGGCTCGAGCGTGGACAAAGACGGACGCCTGCAGGACAGCCTGGACGACATCGAGTCGCGCCAGTTGTTGGGCCAAGAAAGCATCGATGGGCGCGAGTGGGTGTTTTCCATGATGCTGCCCTTTGCCGACGCCGAGCCGGTGGCCCTGCGCTGGGCACGCGCCAGGCGTCAACCCGGCCAAGCCAAGCCCCCTTTGGTCATCCACTTGCACACCCGGAATCGGGATTTGGGCGAAATCTGGCTGCAAACCCGCATCAGTGCGCAAACCGATGTGGACATGTGCATGTGGGCCGAGCGCGAAGATGTCGCAGCGCGGGCCAAAGCATTGGCCAGCAACTTGGAACAAGAACTCGACAGCGCCGGCCTGAACATGACCCGACTGCAGATCATCCACGGCCAAGGGCCCCAAGAGCCCATGCGCTATGCGCCACCCAGCATGGGCAGTTTGCTGGATGTGCAGACATGAAAAATCCGCTCAAAGAAGCCATCGCTTTGGAGTACGGCGCCCGCAAAACGCCGGTCATCAGCGCCAAAGGTCAAGACGAGTTGGCGCAACACATCATCGAAGAAGCCTTGAAACACGGGGTGTATGTGGCGCAAGACCCACAGTTGCTGGCCCTGCTCAGCCGGGTCGACTTGGAGGCCGAAATCCCACCCGAGATGTACACCGCCGTGGCGGTCATTTTGTCTTGGGTGTACTGGCTCAAGGGCATGCGCCCGGGCGATGAGAAAAAACGAAGCTGAATGCGCGGCGCAGGGCCTCGGTGGTCTTCAAGCGAGCTGGTAGCCCCAGGCGCCGGAGCGACGCGCGATTTGCCCCATGCGGTCGTACAAATCCACAGAGGGCGCGGCGGATTCGCCTTGCAAGGCTTGCAAAGTGCCTTTGACCGCCTGCAATTGGCGCTGCAACAATTGGATGTTGCGCAAATGGTCTTGTTTGCTTTGGCGCAAACTGTCCTGTAACTGCTGCCAAACAATGGGCACCGGGTTTTGGGGTGCTGCCCACTCGGCCAGTTGGGCCAGTTGCTGCAGCAAAACATTTTTTTCTTCTTGAATGGCTTCGAAAGCGTTCAGATCACGCACCTTCAAGGCCTCAAACTCCAAACCCAAGATCTCCGCCAGCCGCGCCACCGCATCAGGCGCGCCCAGCAAAGCGGCGTCCCAAGAGGTGGGTTCGGTATCGGAGCGGGTCATGGGGGTCATTGGGATCTCAACCTTTGATCATTTTTTCGATCGCCACAAAGTTTTCAGCAATCCGGCGCGAGTCCACAGGGTACTGGCCCTGCTGGATCGCGGTCTTGATGGCTTGCACCTTGGCGCGGTCAAATTCGGGTTCTTGCATCACTTGCTGGGCCACTTTGCTCAAACGCAACTCATCCGTGGCAGGCGCAGCAGCGCGTGTCGCCTCCTGCGAAGCAGCGGCCAAGGCACGGGGCTCACCCTTGGCAACCGACGCGCGGTTGGCAGTTTCTATCTGGGCCTTGCGGCCTAAATGAGAGATGGGATCGGTCATATGGATTCTCTTTTCTGGTCTCTGAACATGGAGCTGAGACCTTGCTCGAATAGTGAGTCGGCATGAGATTCTAGAACTTGAGAGAAATGTTGATTATTTTGTGTCCGGGGGGGGGTCAAAGCCCCACCACCTGGTTCGGGCCTTGCACTCGGCCGCTCAATTCACGACCAGAATCGCGGTTTTTGAGCTTGATTTGATCGCCAAAACGCCCATCTTGCAGGGCTTCAACCCGCGCGGAAATTTGAAACCCCTGCGCCTGACCCACCGACAGCAGCACCATTTGGCCCCTTTTGACCAAGACCATGGGCCGAATGTCCTGACTGCGCAAGGGGGTACCGGGCCGCACATCCCGAACCGCTTCGGCATGCAGGAGCTCCGAGGCATGTTCCAACACATTCACAGGCATGTTGGAGGTATCGACCTCTTCACGGGAAACATGAGTCTCATTGAGCATCATGCCCCGTTGCAGCGGCACTTTGGCCACCAAGACCCACCGCTTGGCAGGCGCGGGCACTTTCACCTGAGTCGCCACCTCTGCTGGGGCTGGGGGCGGGATCTCGGGTGTCTGGCCCGCGACGCTGACACGCACAAATTGCTGCCACACAGGTTGGGCGCAGCGCACCCGAACGGTTTCGGCGTTTGAAAACGGCACATCCATGCGCAGGGCCTGGTCACAGGCGCGCACCTTGACCCGATTGTCCAAAGGGGCCAAGCTGACCTGCTCGGGCGAAACTTTGCGGGTTTGAGCCACCCACTTTTGGACCGAAGTCTGCAAGACCTCCGAGGCCGCGATGGGGGTGCCTTGAGGCTTGGCAGGGTTGGCGGCAAACGAGGACGTGCCGAGCAAGCACACCAACAAGCCCCAGCCCATGGCACGGACCATCAACACGTCAAGACAAACGCACAGCCCCTGCAAGAAGGGTGTCATGAGGGTGTGAAAGTTTTGACGATCGGTGTGCATGCGGCTTGTTAAGCAAAAACAAGACCAGCTTTGTCCGACAGCGCACGCGCTTGCCCAGCGGCAATGCTTTGCCGCCCATGACCAAAGCTTGCCGCATCCGGGGCGCATGCCGTGCTCAGCCGCTTGATCGGGTCGTCAAAAGGTGACAGAAAAACTTGGCACAACTTTTGCAGGTATCGGCACAAGCCCGCTCAACTTGAGGGGCAACGTCAAAAGATTGACGGCCCGTGAACATCGAACCCAAGTCCGTTGCCCAGGAGTCCAGATGAATTTGTTGAACCAAGCACTTGGCGTGCATGAACAAGCTTTGCAAGTCAAAAGCCGGCGCCTGGAAGTGTTGGCGCAAAACATTGCCAACGCCGACACCCCGCACTACAAGGCCCGTGACATCGATTTCAAGGCCGTGATGAGTGCCGCGCAGAAACAAGACACCGCCATGGTCGCCACCAACGCGGGGCACTTTGGCGCCGGTGAAGAGCTTGGCGCAGACGGCATGCGCTTTCGCACCCCGTTCAACACCTCATTTGACGGCAACACCGTGGAGATGAGCGTGGAACAAGCCCAATACGGCAAAGCGGCTGCCGACTACCAAGCCACCTTGAACTTTTTGGAAAACCGGGTCAGCAGCGTGCGCAAAGCCCTGCGAGGAGATTGATCATGAGCATGGACAACATCTTTGGCATCGCCGGCACAGCGCTCAACGCGCAACTGACCCGCATGAACGCCACCGCCTCCAACTTGGCCAACGCCGGCACGGTGGCCACCTCCGAAAAGGACGCGTTCAGGGCCAAACGCCCGGTCTTCAAAGCCTTGGTCGAGGAGCAAATGACCAACGCCGGGGCTTCCTACGTGGGCGGCGTGAAGATCGATCGCATGGTTGAAGACACCGTTGCGCCACGCCGCGTGTCTGACCCCAAAAACCCCATGGCCGACAAAGACGGCTATGTCTACCAGTCCAACGTCAGCGAAGTCACCGAGATGGTGGAAATGATGGCCGCTGCCCGCTCCTACCAAAACAACGTGGAAGTCATCAACACGGCGCGTCAACTGATGATGCGCACGCTGGACATCGCCAAAGCCTGATTCGAAAGCACCCCATGACCACCGCCACCTCAGCCAGCCTGCTCAAAAACGTCACACGCTACGAAGATGTGAAAGACAAGGGCACGTCCAAAACCCAAGAAGAGATGGGCAAGCAGGATTTCCTGACCTTGTTCACCGCCCAGCTGCAAAACCAAAACCCGCTGGAGCCCGTCAAAAACGAAGCGTTTGTCGCCCAGCTGGCGCAGTTCTCCCAGCTGGAAGCCTTGACCAACATGCAAACCTCTCTGGACACGTTTGTGGGCTCCATGTCGGGCGAGCGCATGCTCAACAGCGCCTCGTTGATTGGCAAAAAAGTGGCCATGAACGATACCCCCACATTGCTCACATCGGGCAACAGCCTGGACGCCACCATCGATTTGCCTGCGGGTGCCAGCGGCGTGCAGGTCAATGTGTTCGACAGCCAAGGTCGCCTGGTGCAAGAGCTGATCGCAGGTCCGCAATTGCCCGGCACCATGCCCTTCAACTGGAACGGTCTGGATGCCGCCGACAACCCGGTGCCCACGGGGCTTTACCGCCTCAGCGCCACTGCCGTGGTCAATGGTCAAACCACCACCGTGCCCGTCAGCACCCTCTCGACGGTGCGCGCCATCGCAACCAACCCCGGTGACGGCAGCGTCAGCGTGGAAGTCGATGGCGGCAAAACCATGTTGCTCAAAGACGTCCAGCGCGTGGGCCTGTAAACCAGCACCCCACCCCACCACGTCCTCACCCTACACCCCACGCATCACAGGAGCACTCTCGCATGTCCTTTTACACCTCACTCACCGGTTTGAACTCGGCCACCGCCCAATTGGCCGTGACCTCCAACAACATCGCCAACGTGGGCACCTCGGGCTTCAAGCGCTCACGGGCTGACTTTGGTGACATCTTCTCCACATCGCCTTTGCAAAAATCCTCCAGCAACATTGGCCAGGGCGTTTCGCTCAAGCAGGTGAGCCAGGAATTTAGCCAAGGCAACATCTCCACCTCCGGCAACTCGCTGGACCTGGCCATCACGGGTGACGGCTTCTTCCCCTTGAAGACCCCCGACGGCTTGCAGGACATCTACACGCGCAACGGCTCGTTCACACTGAATGACCAAAACAACGTGGTCAATTCCACGGGCCAGCGCCTCATGGCCGCGTCGGTGGACTCGTCCGGCAAAGCGGATTTGAAAAAACTCGCGGCCCTCACCATCCCGCCCAAGACGTCGGGCGAAGCGGTTGAAACCACACAAATCCAATTGGGTTTGAACTTGCCCGCCGACTCGGCCGTGATCACCGCCGATTTCGACCGCGCCAACCCCAACACTTACAACAAAAGCACGGCGCTGACGGTCTACGACAGTGGCGGTAACGGTTACTTGGCCACGGTCTATTACGCCAAAACCCAAAACGCCAGCCAGGCCAGCCCCTTCTCCAAATGGCAGACCTACTTTTTTGTGGGTGACACGGCCGTCAAGCCCGCTTTGCAGCAATCGACCAACACCACCGGCAGCCCCTTGTTTGTGAACAAATACGGCGATGTGCTGCCCAAGAGCGACCCCCGAGTGGTCCCCAGCTCGGGCACCACCGAGATGTACACCCTGGACCAACTCACAGCGGTCAGCGTGTCCGAACCCGCCACAGTCACCGGTGGCAGTGTGAAAAATTCGTATGCCGCGTCCAAGCTGACCTTCCCGCCCGCGGGATTGGCCACCGGCACGGCGCCGCTCGCCTTGACCATCGGCACCACCCCCCCTCAAACGATGAATTACACCCTCGGCGCGGGCGACCGTTACCCGGAAGTCGCGGCCAAAAACATCGAAAACGCGATCAACGCGAAACTGGCCTCGCAAGCCATCACCGACCGCGTCACCGTCAGCTACAACGGCTCGACCTTCGTCACCAGCGGTCTGTCTGTGAGCGGGCCCAACAGCACCAACCTGTTCGCGGCCACCACGGCGGCCCAGGCCACCGCGTTCACCAGCGCCATCAATCTGGAGTTGCAGGTCACCATCGACGGTGCCGGTCAAGCCGAAACCATCAACTACGCTGTCACCACGGCCGACACCGATCCAACCGTGCTTTCGCGCAATCTGGAAATCGCCATCAACAACAAATTGGGCGGTTTGGGCAACAGCGATGCGCGCTTTGGCATCGGCGTCAGTTTTGACCCAGAGACCGCCAAATTTTCATTCTCCTCGGGCACCACCGGCGACACCTCGAGCATCCGCATCTCGGGCGCCAACGACCAGGCCATCACCTTCCTGGGCCTGCCAGACCCGGCCTCGCCCACCAACAATGCGCTGGAGACCACCGCTTCTGAGAACTTGGCGCAGCGCGGCAAGGTGAGTGAAAAAGCGGTTCTGACGGGCGAAGTCATGACCATCAACACCAGCAAGAGCGTGTCGGTGTCGTCAAGCAACAAAGACTTCTTTGTGTCGGTCGATGGCATCTCCAGCCGCGTGGAGATGGACACGGGCTCTTACACCAACATGGACCAATTTGCCTTGGCCCTGCAGAACAAAATCAACGGTGTCTCCGAGCTGGAAACCGGACGGGCTGTGGAAGGGGTGAGCGTGGTTTTTGACTCCAAAACCAAGCAACTCAAATTCACCACCGGCACATCGGGCGACAATGCCTCGATCCAAGTCAGCGGCTCCGCAGACTGGGGTTTGGCCAACACCGAAATGCAGTTTGGCGCCACCTCCAACTGGATCAAGCTGGCCCAATTCACTGAAAACGGCGCTTTGCAATACGTCAAAAATGGCGAGCAAACAGAAGATGCGACCGGCTTGTCGAGCAAAACAGAATGGTGGCCGGTGTACCTCGACCGCGGTGAGTTGAGCTTTGACCTCACCGGCAAGCCCACTTCGCCGCTGACCGGCATGCCCTTTGAAACCGCCTTCTTGCAAGGCGGCAAAGGGGCCTTGACGATGTCCATCGATTTCACCAAGTCCACCCAATACTCGAGTGCTTTTGCGGTGCTGTCGCAGTCTCAGGACGGCGCGCCTGAAGGCGAGCTGATGGGTCTGAACATCAACCCAGACGGTCTGGTCAATGCCACCTACTCCAACGGTTCACAGGTGTCGCTGGGCAAAATCGTCTTGGCCAACTTCTCCAGCCCCTCTGGCCTGCGCCAGATCGGTGATGCGAGCTACCTGGCCTCGGCCACATCGGGTGGGGCCAAGATCGGCGAAGCCGGTTCGGCCGGCTTCGGAACGATCCGTGCGGGTGCCACCGAGCGCGCCAACGTGGACCTGACCCAAGAGCTGGTGGACCTGATCACTGCTCAGCGTAACTTCCAGGCCAACGCCAAAGCGATCGAGACCAGCAGCACCATGACCAGCGCGATCATCAACATCCGGGCTTGATGAACACCACGCCCTGACTGAACCTTTAAGAAATACACCATGGACCGCCTTGTCTTTACTTCCAACGCCACCATCAAGGAGCAGGCAACGGCTCGCCAGGTGCTGGTCAATGATTTGGCCAACGTGTCCACGGTGGGCTTCAAAAGCAGTTACGACGTGGCACTCAAGACCATCAAAGTCGATGGTCCAGGTTTTGACTCCCGCTACCAAGCTCAGGCCGTGGCCCGAGACCAGATCCGCCTCACGCCCGGCCCGGTCATGGCCACAGGCCGGCCCATGGACATCGCCTTGGCCGACAAAGCCGTGTTGGCGGTCCAAGCCCCGAATGGGGATCTGGCCTTCACACGCCGAGGGGACTTGAAAATCAACCCCCAAGGCCAGTTGGAAAACGGCTCCGGCCATTTGGTGCTGGGCAATGGTGGCCCGATTGCGGTCCCACCGGGCATGATGGTGAACATCAACCCCGATGGCACGGTCTACGCCAAAGACCCTGCGCAACCGAGCACAGCGCCCATGGTGTTGATTGACCAATTGCGCATGCGCGACGCCGGCGACGTCAAGCTCGGCCGTCGCGCAGACGGCTTGTTCAAAGTCGATGGGCAAGCCGACGGCGCTGACATCGCACAGGGCAACGCCCAGCCGCGCTTGATTCCCCAAGCTTTGGAAGGCAGCAACGTCAGCGCCATTGAAGCCATGACGCGGCTGATTGACCAATCGCGCAGTTTTGAAACCCAAATTCGCATCATCAAGGAAACCAAGGCACTCGACGAGTCCGGTGCTTCCATGATGAAACCCGCCTAAACACTGACAGGAGCCCCCCATGGATGCATCAATGTGGATTGCCAAAACCGGCCTGGACGCGCAACAAACGCGCATGTCGGTCATCTCCAACAACTTGGCCAACGTCAACACGACGGGTTTCAAGCGCGACCGTGCTTCTTTCGAAGACATGCTCTACCAAAACCTGCGCCAGCCTGGCGCTCAGGTGGGTGCCGACGCACAAGCCCCCACGGGCCTGATGCTGGGCACCGGTGTGCGCATCGTCTCCACCGAAAAAACCCACACCCAAGGCAGTTTGGTCAGCACCAAAAACGCCCTGGACGTGGCCGTGCAAGGCGACGGTTTTTTCCAGATTGCCCAGTCCGACGGCACCGTGGCCTACAGCCGTGATGGCTCCTTCAAATTGTCTTCGACCGGCCAATTGGTCACGGCCAACGGCTCACCTTTGCAACCGGCCATCACCATCCCGCCCAACGTGGCCAGCATCACCATTGGCCAAGACGGCACCGTGTCGGTCGAGGCCGCAGGCGGTGGCGGCAGCCAGGTGATTGGTCAAATCCAGACCGCCCGCTTTGCCAACCCCGCCGGTCTGCAATCCATCGGGCAAAACCTGATGAAAGAAACCACCGCCAGCGGTGCGCCACAGGTGGGCCAACCCGGCTTGGCGGGCGCCGGTCAATTGATGCAAGGTGCCCTGGAGGCATCCAACGTCAATGTGGTTGAAGAGATGGTCAACATGATCGAAACCCAGCGTGCCTACGAAATCAACTCCAAAGCCATCTCTGCCGTGGACGGCATGCTGCGCTTCTTGAACAACAACATGTAAGTCCACCATGAAACGCACCCTCATCTGCCCATTGGCCCTCACCCTGGTACTCGGTTTGGCGGGCTGCGCCACCCAACCCACGCCCATGGCCCACACCCCCCAATTCGCGCCCGTCTTGCCCGTGGCCGTCGACAAACCACGCTTGGCCACAGGGGCCATCTACAACGGTCGTCAAAGCGACAACTGGTTTGGCCGCGTGCGTGCTTACAACGTCGGCGACGTGATCACCGTCTTGCTCAATGAATCCACCCAAGCCGGTCGCACGCAAAGTGGCAGCGTCAAACGGGCGGCCAAGAACGACGTCATTCCCACCGCTGCGGCTGCACCGGGTGGTTTGAACGCCAAATTGCAAAACATGGGTTTGCCCAAAATCTTGGGCGCCAACGCACAGGGCATTTTCAATGGTGTGGACTTGAGCAAAGCCAACATTGAGAGCGTGGGCGGCGGTGAAGCCGACCAAAAAGCCAGCCTGATTGGCGACGTCTCGGTGACCGTGTCCGAGGTCTTGGCCAACGGCAACTTGATGGTGCGTGGCGAAAAACAACTGGCCTTGACCGAAGGGGCCGAAATCATCCAAGTCAGCGGCATCATCCGCCCCGAAGACATTTCGCCCAACAACACGGTGCAATCGCGCCGCTTGGCCAATGCCCAAATCGCCTACCGCGGCACGGGCGACATGGCCAATGCAGCCCGCGCCGGCTGGGGCACCAACGCCCTCATGAAGTTCTGGCCTTTCTAAAGCCAAACCACGCTGGAAATACCCATGAAATCCGCCCTTTTCTCTCTCATCGTCTTGCTCAGCCTGTCCGGCTCTGCGTGGGCTGACCGGGTCAAAGACCTGGCATCGGTGGCCGCAGGCCGCACCAACCAACTCATTGGCTACGGTCTGGTGGTGGGTTTGCAAGGCACGGGCGACGGTGCCGATGTCTCGTTCACCGCCCAAAGCATGAAAGCCATGCTGGCGCGCTTGGGCGTGGGCATTGATGGGCCCTTGTCAGACTTTGAACAAAACGCCTCCAGCGGCAAAATCGACATCAAAAACGTGGCGGCCGTGATGGTGACGGCCGAGCTGCCCGGTTTTGCCAAACCTGGGCAAAAAATTGACATCAACATCTCGGCCATCGGCAAAGCCAGCAGCCTGCGCGGCGGCAGCTTGCTGTTGACGAGCTTGCGCGGTGTAGACGGTGAGATCTACGGTCTGGCCCAAGGGGCACTGACCGCCACCGGCGTCGAGACCAGTGCAGCCGGCTCCAAAGTCAGCATCGGTGTCCCCACCGCTGCGCGCATCCCTGGCGGTGCCACGGTCGAGCGCATGGTCGAGACGCCTTTTGAAAAATCCGACCATGTCGTCATGAATGTGCGCGAGTCGGACTTCACCACCACCACCGCCATCGTCAACGCCATCAACAAAAACTTTGGCAACGGCACAGCGCAAGCCCTGGACGGCATGTCTTTTGCGGTCAAAGCCCCCAGCGACATGTCCCAGCGCGTGGCCTTTTTGAGCATGGTGGAGAACTTGGACGTGGTGCCAGGCGAGCCGCCTGCGCGTGTGGTCGTCAACTCCCGCACAGGCACTGTGGTGATCAGCCGCAATGTGCGCATCACCGCTGCCGCTGTCGCACACGGCACCATTTCGGTGGCGATCGCCGCCACCAACGAAGTGTCGCAGCCCAACGCCTTCTCCAATGGGCAAACCACCCCCGTACAAAACGCCGACATCTCGGTGTCCGAGCCCAAGAACCCCATGTTCCTGTTCCAACCCGGCGTGGACTTGCGCCAAGTGGTCGATGCCGTCAACCAAGTGGGGGCAACGCCTTCGGCCCTGATCGCCATCTTGGAAGCCCTCAAAAGCACCGGCAGTTTGCGCGCCGAGTTGATCGTGATCTAAAGAGCTTGTCATGAACGACCTGTCCACCAGCAACGCCAGCACCTACCTGGACTTCAACGCCCTCACGCGGCTGAAGGGTGAGGCTGCACAGGACCCGTCCAAGGCCATCCGCAAAACATCCGAGCAGTTTGAGGCTTACTTCATTCAGCAGATGATGAAGACCATGCGCGAGTCGATCGAGAAAAGTGATCTGGTCGAGGGCGGCAACATGGACACCTACCAAGACCTGATGGACAAAGAAATGTCCCTCGAAATGGTCAAGCGCGGTGGCATGGGCGTGGCCAACATGATGGAAAAGCAAATGCTGCGGGCCCAAGAACTCAGCACCCAAGACGCCCTGCGTCTGCATGCACCCAAGACCGAAGCACAGGCTCTGCCACTCCACCCTGCACGACAAGCCCTGCCGCTCAACCCGGAGGTGGTCAAAGGCTACCAACTCGAGCGCTTCAATGGCTTCAAGCTCGAGCAGCTCACACCAGGGGCTAAACCATGAGTGACTTGCTCAGCATCGGCAGCTCCGGCGTCACCGCTTACCAGCGCGCCTTGGCGACGGTGTCCAACAACATCGCCAACGTCAACACCGACGGCTATACCCGTCAAGACGTGTCCTTGAGCGCCAACCAGCCGCGCCAAATGGGTGCCGGCTACTTGGGCACAGGCGCTCGCTTTGACGCGGTTCAGCGCCAGTACGACGCCTTCGTCGAGTCCAACCTGCGCAACAGCAACAGCGACTTGGAGAGCCAAAAACCCTTGCTGTCTTACGTCAACCGCCTGATCGACGTGATGGGCGACGAGAGCATTGGCCTGACCACCGCCATGAACCGTTTTTTCGAGGCCTCCAGGGACTTGTCCAGCGACCCCGCTTCGGTGGTCACGCGCAGCACTTTTTTGCGCGATGCCGAGGGGCTGGCGTCACGCTTTCAGCAACTCGCGGGGCAGTTTGAACTGCTGGACAACGAAACACGCCAATCGGTGGACACCGATGTGGGCCAGATCAACTCGATCACCCAGCAACTGGGCTTGCTCAACAAACAAATGGCCAAGCACAGCAGCACCGACAAGCAACCGTCTGAACTGCTCGACCAACGTGACCGCTTGCTGCGCGAGCTGTCCGGCTTGATTGCAGTGAAAACCAAATTCGAACCCAATGGTGCGGTGTTGGTCAGTGTGGGCGACACCCTGGATCAAGGCATTTTGGTGCAGCAAACCACGGCCCGTGCCATCACGGTGTCGCAATCGGGCATCGACAAAAACAAACTCGAATTCGCCATCGATGCCTACGCCTCGCCAGAGACCATTCCCAGCATCAGCAGCGGCAAAATCGGCGGGGTCATGACTTTTCGCGAGCAAGTGCTCAACCCCGCCTTCAATTCGCTGAACGACCTGGCTGAGGTCATGACCCGCGAGATCAATGCCATCCACCGCGAAGGCATTGACGCTGAAGGTCAATTGGGCGGTGACTTGTTCGCCTTCAGCGCCGACAAGCCCTTGCAAGCGGCCGGCATGGCCATGATCGTCAAGGACGCCAACCGCGTGGCCGCAGCGGGCCAATTCCGTGTCATCGACAACCCGCTCAACAGCAGCACCGCGCAAGCCCGCGTGTCTTTCGCCGCGCCGCAGTTGACGGGTCCCACGTCCTTGCTCGGCGATCTGGCCTTGGGCCAAATTCCCCAAGTGGGCAGCGTCACGGTTTCCACCAGCCCCGCCCAGCCCTATGCCAGTTTGGGCGTGGTGCCCGTGGGCACCCAAGAGCTGTCGCTCACCTTGAAGAGCCCCAGTGCGGGTCAGTCCTTCCAAGTCATGACCCGTGATGGTCGGCATGTGCTGGGCACGGACTTGAGCGCTGACCAGCGGGCCTTGCTGTTCAAGCCCGACAACGGCCTGGAAGCCGGTGCGGTCTACAACAACGACTACCTGAACAAGACGGGCAACGCCCGATACTTGGACATGGACATCTTCATGGGGGCCAAGGCCGACGTGGGTTTGGTTCAGCAGTTCAACACGGCCACGCGCGAGGTGCAGCCGCCCCTCAAGACCGCAGCCGTCCTGACAGGTGACACCTTCGGCACCACCTCCGAGCCCATCCAGGCCGGGGCCATCACGCTCAACGGCGTTTCACTGCCACAGCTGAGCAACCCCTCGAGCTTGGGTGATGTGGTCACTTGGCTGAACAACGCCTCGGCCAACACCGGCGTCACGGCCTCCGCGGTCGATGGCCGACTGGTGTTGTCACGTCCAGCCACCAACACCACCGACGACATCCGTTTGGGCATGGGCAGCAACGGCAACCCGACCGACCTCAAGCGCCTGGGTTTTGACACCCGCATTTCCGTCAAGGGCACCAGCACCGATGATCTTTTGGTGTTTGTGACCGACAACAGTGGCGTTGCGCGCTCGGCCACGGTGAGTGCGCAGTTTGCCCACATCGAAGGCAATATGAAGCAAACCCTGCGGGCCTCGCCCATGCAAGTGACCTTCACATCCGACACCCACTACCAAATCGTCGACACCCGCACCAACACCCTGGTGGCCGAGCGCCAGCTGCAAGCCGACCCCACCACCAGCACCCCCCATTTGTCCTACAGGGGTTTGCGCCTGGAATTTTCGACCGCCCCCAAAGCGGGCGATGTGTTCAGCATCGATGGCAACAAAGACGGTATCGGCAACAACGAAACCATGCTGCGCTTGGTCGCACTGGAAGACGAAACCCTGATGCCGGGCGGCCTGACCATCACCGAGACCTACATCGAGCGCGTCAACCAAGTCGGCAGCGTCGCGCGCCAAGCGGCCATTGCCGAGCAAGCGCTCAGCGTGGTCTATCAGCAAGCCCAGGAAGCGCGCGATGGCATCTCGGGTGTGAGCCTGGACGAAGAAGCCTCTGCCTTGGTGCGTTTCCAGCAAGCCTACCAAGCCAACGCCAAGGTCATGCAAGTGGCCATGGCCTTGTTCGACTCTATCTTGCAAGTTCGCTGACCGGAGGCCCCATGAAAATTTCGACCTCATTTTTGTTTGACCGCGCCACCGAGCGCATGAGCAACATCCAAAACCGCCTGGCCACCACACAAGCGCAGATGGCCGAGTCCAAACAAATCCTCTCGCCCAGCGACGCGCCCGACCAAGCGGCCGCCATTCAGCGCCTCAAGGGGGAAGTGCAGCGGCAAGACAGCCACATGCGCACCCTGGATGTGGCCATGCGCCGCTTCACCGCCGAAGAAACCGCGCTGTCGGCGTCCAACGACATCCTCACACGCATGAAAGAGTTGGGCATTCAAGCCGCCAACGACACCTTGGCGCACGATGACCGACAAGGCATTGCGTCAGAACTCAAAGCCTTGCGCAACCAATTGCTCAGTTTGGGCAATACGCGCGACGACAGCGGCAACTATCTGTTTTCAGGCACACGGGTCAACACCCCGGCCTTTGCGCAAGATGCCAACGGACAAGTCATCTACCAGGGCGATCAAACGCAAACCCGAATTCCAGCAGGCGAGGAGCGCACCGTGCAATTCACCCGTGCGGGCACCGATGTGTTCAGCCGCGTGGTGCGCGAGAACGGTGACAACGTGGGCTTTTTCGACGCGCTTGACCACATGATCGCTGGCGTCGAGGGCAGCCAAACCGAAGACATCCGACAAGGCATCTCTGACCTGCAGCAAATGCACAACAACCTGAACCTGTCCCAGGTTCAAAACGGCTCGGATCAAACGGTGGTTCAGTCACAACTGGACGTGCTCGATGAGACCACTTTGCGCTTCAAATCGACCTTGTCTGAAATTGAGGACTTGGATTACACCGCCGCCGTGACCCGCATGAACAAAGAAATGATGGCTTTGGAGGCGGCCATGGGCAGTTTTTCCAAAATCTCCGGGCTCAGCCTGTTTGACTACATCCGAGGTTGATCATTTCGCACTGAGCTCATCTTTGGCCCCTTGGTGCCGATTCACTCAGCAAGACCTGAACCGTCACCCTCCTCACACCACCGCACCTTATGGCCACCACCAGCAACATTGTCAACTCTCTCGGCG
Organism: Limnohabitans sp. DCL3; assembly: GCF_048019295.1. Classification (GTDB taxonomy): domain Bacteria; phylum Pseudomonadota; class Gammaproteobacteria; order Burkholderiales; family Burkholderiaceae_C; genus Limnohabitans_A. The sequence continues at coordinate 1,807,417 of NZ_CP171842.1, forward strand.
CCGGCTCCGGCATTGACATCAAAGGCTTGGCGCAAAGTCTGGTGGATGCCGAAAAGACACCACAAAAAGAACGCATCGATGCCAAGATCAAGCAGTCTGAGGCCAAGATCACCGGTTATGGGGCGGTCAAATATGCCCTGTCAGAGCTGAAGACGGCTTTCGAAAAACTCAACGACGCGAGTGATTTCAGCTCCATCAAGCCCAGCAACACCCAGCCCAATGCCCTGTCCGTCACGGCCAGCTCCAGTGCAGAAGCGGGCAGTTACAGCATCGAAGTCTTGCAAACGGCACGGATGCAACGCACGGCCAGCAGCAACTTCGCCGACCGAGCCACTGCGCTGAACGTGATCAGCCCAGCAACGACGGGCACGGCTTTTTCGCTGAATTTGACGGTGGGGGGCGTGGACAAGGGCGACATCAGTGTCTCCAACCCCACGCCTGCCGGCATGGTCAGCGCGATCAATGGGGCCAAGTTGGGGGTCACGGCACAGCTCATCAACACGGGCAACAGCTTCAACGTGGTCATCACCGGTGAATCCGGGGCCGCCCAGTCTTTCAGTTTGACCAGCAAAGACAGCAACGGCGCAGCCGTTCCCGGTGTCAGCTTCACCAACCACCTCCAAACGGCCACCGACGCCAGCCTGAAAGTCAATGGCTTGACCGTCACGCGCAGCAGCAACACCGTCACCGACGTCATCGATGGTGTGACCCTGGACCTGTTTGCCACCTCCACTGGAGCGGCCCGCATTGACCTGAACCGCGACACCGTCGCCATCAAGGACAACATCAAAGGCTTGGTCACGGCCTACAACGATTTTGAGGCCTCGCTCAAAATTTTGGGTGACCGGGAGAGCAAAGTTGAAGAGTTCGGGGGCGCATTGGCAGGCGAAAGCCTGCTCCAAACGGTGCGCTCTCAAGTGCGGGCCATGATCACCGACACCTCCAGCACACCTGGCACCGAGATCAAAGCGGCCCGCAACGTGGGCCTGAGCATGGACCGCACGGGCAAACTCAGTCTGGACGAGGCCAAGCTGGACAAAGCGCTGCAAGACAATTTCAACGAAGTCTCCACCTTGTTCAGCGCGGGCACCAACAACCAAAGCATTTACAGCACAGCCCCGGGCGGCATCGCCGGTGATGCCATCCACAAAATCGAAAAAATGCTGCTCTCCACGGGCGCCATTGACACCAAAACCAAATTCAACACCACCAAGATTGAAGCCTACAAAAAGGATTTGGCGGTTTTGGAGGCGCGCATGGAAAAGCTGCTCAACCGCTACATGAGCCAGTTCAGCCTGATGGAAAGCATCGTGGGCAACAGCACCAGCACCCGAGAAGGGCTCAAGGGCACTTTTGAGGGCATGGCCAACGCCTACAAGTGATGCCCAGGGCGTTGCGCGCTGAACTGCGTGGGCCGGGTTTCAGTCAGGCTGGAGCAGCGCTTGCGCGATGCGCTTGACCTGCCGCTGCTTGACCGCGTCCACACCCAGATGACGGGCCGCCGGGCTGGAAAAGAGCGCTGCATGCTCCAAAAACAACAAACGGTTTTGCGGCAACAGCAGTTGGTCTGCCGCATCCGGTTGTTTGCTGGACCACTCCAAGGCCAAAGACTGTGTCAAGCCCAAGGCGGTCTGCGGCAAGGTGCTGGCCAAGATGTCGGCCTCTTGCACCAAAACAGCCAAACAGCGGGACTGGCGCAGGTCAAAGTTCTGCATGCGAACTTGCATGTGGCAGCCCTTGACCCGCACTGGGTCACTGGCCATGATGCAATCGGCCAGGGTTTGGCGCTCGGTCAAACCCAGCCCGGCTTGGCGCATCCAGGGTTGCAAATCCTGAACAGCCTGTGCTTCAAATTCACCGGGCTGCGCATTGGAGCCACCAGGGTGCAAAAAGTCGTGCCCCGCCATGATGGCCAAGGCCATGGCCGCGACACCCGGCTGGCGTGCCCCAGGCACCTTCAGCAAGGCCGATGTTTTGAGCAAGTAGCTCATGCACACCAGGGTGTCAGCGATGTGCAGACGGTTGTGATACGCCGGCTCCAACCCCAGCGCGAGGCGACGCACGCCGTCTTGCTCAACCTGCTCTGAGACCAAGCGGCCAAAAGCCAGCAAACTGCGGGCCACAGAACCTTTGCGGGGATGGCCCAAGCCCAACTGGGCCCAAGCGCGCTCAAACACCAAGGGCACCCCTGGCCAAGACTGTGGCCATGCCTGGCGCAAGTTGCGCAAAGCGGTGCTCACGTCGTGCAAGGTGGGCGTGGACATGACGGGGGTGCCGGCCATGTCAGACTTTCGTGCGCAAAGCGTTTTGCATGTTTTGCTGCAGCATCATGGCTTCAAAAACGGCCGTCAAAATGGGCGATGCTGTTTTGAGCAGACCCCGCAGACCTTCGGCCGTGATCTCCAGCAAGACCGTGCCATCACCCGCCAAAGCCGTGGCCCCGCGGATGCCACCCTGCAGCATCGCTTGCTCACCAAAGGAGTCGCCCTCGCGCAGGGTTGCAAAAACGGCTCCCGTGTTTTTATCGGCCATCCGAATGCTGCCGGACTGGATGAAATACAGCTTGTCGGCCGGTTCGCCGGCTTTGAAAAGAATTTGGCCCTCTTCGAGCCTGATTTCGTCAAATGAGCTCATGACAACAATGGCGGTGGGGAGGTCAACTGCAAGGTGCGCATGACGGTGGACTTGAGAATACCCTTCAATCCTGGCGGCATGTTTTTCACCAGTTTGGAAATCACATAGATGGGGAAGACCCGGACCTGCACATCGTCCACAGCGATGGCATCCATGTTGTAGGGCAAGCCCCCGACGCCTTCCGCCAAGCCGATCACGCTGCCGGGCCCCAAGCGGTAAATGTCCTCACCCTTGACCCCCAAAACGGCCCCTTTGATCACAAAATAAGCCGAACTGACAGGCTCTCCCTGGCGAGCAAACCGAGTTTTGGCGCGAATGAGGGAGGTGCTCAGCTCTGAAGAGCCCCATAAAGAAAAGTACAGGCGCTCGTTGGCATTGAGCTTGCCTGAATGGTAGAGCTGCAGGCTTTGCTCGGAGTAAGGGTCGCGGACACCCAAAGCGTGCAAATGCTCAATGTTCACGGAAAAGGAAGCTGCAACGAATTTGCTGGTGCTCATGTCATCCCCTTGGCCGATGGCAAACCAAGCATGTTGGACTCAATAATAAAGCCAACATTCTAGCTGAATATAAAGTAATTAACAAATTACAGCCCAGCCCTCAAGTCTTTAGTATTTATACCAATAAATGAAACAATAATCAAAATTTTGCAACCATGTTGGTTATGATGCACGCACGCCAAGCTGCGCGCGGTCTGAACGCACCTCCACGGTGCATTCACTTTCATCACTGTATCCAATCTGCTCATGAACCACTTCAGCGTCAACATTCGCCTCTTCCTTTTGGTCGGGCTTCTGTCCTTGGTGTCCATCATTGTGGGACTGACAGGGCTCAAGGGCATGTCGGAATCGGTCAACGGCTTGCGAACCGTGTACGAAGACCGGGTGGTGCCCTTGCGCGACCTCAAAGTCATCGCCGATTTGTATGCGGTGAACATCGTGGACATGGCGCACAAAGTTCGCAACGGCAACATCGAGTGGGAAGAGGCCCGCAAAAACCTCAAAGATGCGCGTCAAGGCATCACCAAAACTTGGACCGCCTACAAAGCCACCTTTTTGGTGGAGCAAGAAAAGAAACTGGTCGCCACCATCGAGCCCATGCTGGCCGAAGCGGAAACCAGCCTGAACCAGCTCCAAAGTATTCTGGAAGACGAAGACCGCAAAGCCATTGCACGCTTCACGATTGACACTTTGTACCCTGTGATTGACCCGATCAGCACCAAGTTTTCTGAACTGATCGAAGTCCAACTGGATGTCGCCAAATCGGAGTACACCCAGTCGCGTGACCAATACCAAAACTCTCAGCTCATCAGCATGGTGTTGTTGGTTGGCGGCACATTGGCCGGCATTTTGTTCGCCATGCGGATTGTGGGCTCGGTGGTCAACCCGCTGCGTCAAATGAAAGAAGCCGCCCAGAATGTGGCGCAAAATTTTGACTACAGCACACGCATTCAAGTGTCACAAAACGATGAAGTCGGCGCCACCGCACTCGCCTTCAATACTTTGCTGCAAGCCCAACAAACCGCCATAGCGCAAGTCAACCGAGTGGTTCAACATTTGGCCGATGGTGAGTTGAACCAGCGCATTGACGGTGATTTGCAGGGTGATTTGGGCCAGATGAAACGGGCCATCAACAACTCGCTCGACAGTGTCCAACAAACCATGGCCAGCTTCAATGGCTTGTCCAAGGCCCTCTTGCTTGGCCAGTTCGACCACAACCTCGACGCCAGCACCAGCCGCGGTGAATTTCGCGATAGCCTGGACCAAGCGGGCATGGCCTTGCAATCGCTGCACCACATGATCGGCAGTGTCGACTCGGTCATGGCTGCTGTGGCCGCAGGTGACTTGACCCAGCGGGTCAACCGCGAAGCCACGGGTGATTTGCAACGCCTCAAGAGCAACATCAACAGCTCCTTGGAGGCCCTCAGTCAAGCCCTCAGCGCCGTGCACAACAGCACCCGCCAGGTGGCTGCGGCTGCGAACCAAACCAGCACCGCCATTGGTCAGATTTCCGACGGTGCACAAAACCAGACCCATGCCATCAGCCAAGTCGCTCTGGCCATCCGCCACACCGCCGAGTCGGTCACCGATGTCTCGCGCAACACCGCCATCGCCAGCCAGAAGTCACGCGACTCCATGGCCATCATGCAGACCGGCATGGGCAAGATGACCCAGATGGTCCAAGTGGTGAACAACATTTCCGTGCACTCGGACAAGATCAACAAGATCACCGAAGTGATCGAAAAGATCGCCAACAAGACCAACTTGTTGTCTTTGAATGCCGCCATCGAAGCGGCCCGCGCCGGAGAACACGGCAAAGGCTTCTCTGTGGTGGCCGAAGAGGTGGGCAAACTCGCTGCCAGCAGCGCTGAAAGCTCGCAAGAAATTGCCCGCTTGGTGCAGCAAGCCGTGGCCGAAACGGCCCAGGCCGTGCAAGTGGTGCAAGAAGTCAGCCGTGACATGTCCATGATCGAGCAGGGCTCGCAAGAGACCGATCAAATGCTGCAGCGCATCTCCTCGGCTTTGGAGCAACAGTCGGCCGCTGTGGAAGAAATCAACTCCAACCTGGGCAGCTTGGACCGCATTGCCATCAGCAACGCCTCTGCTTCGGAAGAAATCACCGCCACGGTCATCGAGTTGTCCAAACTGGCCGAACAAACCCGTCAGGATCTGGGCCGCTTCAGCGTCTGATGCCCGCCCTGGAGCCCCCGATGTGGGGCTCCCCCCTGCACCCTTCCATGCTGTGAGCAGGGTCGTGAACTGCCCGCCCAAACGGACCCAAAACCGGTTACTTGATCAAACCAGTACAAACTCGGTTTTGACAACTTCCTTACAATCCTGACACCTTGTCCTCAGCCCAGGTCCTGTCTTGAACCCGCCATCCTCTTTGAGCAGATCGTCGCCAACCCTGGTTTGGCTTTTGCTCGGGTGCTGGCTGGTTTACAGCTTTGGCACCCTGGCTTGGTACCTGTTGAACGATCCCGCCTTCATGGCCAGCATTTGCAAAGTAACTTAATATGATTTCCAACACGGCTGAATCGGTTTCGGGTTTCGCAGACCGCATTCTCCAATCGCAACGTGCGGCGGCTGACCGCGTCATGCTCAGCATGATGGTTTTTTTGCTCGCGGTGTCCTTGGCGGTGGGCTGGGCCACCGACAGCCTGCAACTGGCCTTCTTGGTGGGTCTGCCTGCCTGCTTGGTCCCGGCGGCCATCTACCGCATGGCCCCCGGAACGCTGGCCTCGCGCTTGGCGATCGCCTGTGCCTTGATGGTGTTTTGTGCACTGACCATCCAGCAAACCCAAGGCATGATCGAAAGCCACTTTGGCATCTTCGCCTTGCTCGCTTTCCTGCTTTACTACCGCGACTGGCGCCCGATTGTGGCCGCAGCCGGTTTGATCGCAGTTCACCACGTGGGCTTTGGTTACTTGCAAGCCATGCATGCAGGCGGCATCACCCTGCTGCCCGGGCAAGTGCATCTGACGGTGATTGCCATCCATGCCGGTTATGTGGTGTTTGAAGCGGCTGTGTTGATTTTCATGGCCACGATTTTGAAACGCGAGGCCCTGGAATCGGCCCTGGTTGCCGAGTTGTCGGGGCAAATCAGCGAAGGTGATTTTTCCGCCCGTGGCCCTGCTGTGGACGGTGCCGAGTTTCCCTTGCTGCACAAAGTCTCGTTGATGCAAAAATCTTTGCAGTCCACATTGAAAGACATCATTGGCGTGATGACGGCTGTGGCGCAAGGTCACTTGGACCGCCGCGTCACCGTCGAGGCGCGTGGCGACTTGGGTGCTTTGAAAGAAAACATCAACCAAAGCATCCACGTTCAACAGGCTGTTTTCCAAGACATCACCCAAGTCATGCAAGGTGTGGCACAGGGCGATTTCGCGATGCGCGTGACCGCGGAGGCCAAGGGCGAGCTCAACACCCTCAAGCAAAACATCAACCAAAGCATGTCGGCACAGCAAACCGTCTTTCAAGACATTCGCCAAGTCATGGAGGGTTTGGCCCAGGGCAACTTGCAACGCCGCGTCAGTGCTCAGGCGCTGGGTGACTTGAACGAACTCAAGGACAACATCAACCAGTCCTTGGATGCGCTGCGCGAAGCCATGACGACCATCCACCTCAATGCCCGCCAAGTGGCAGCGGCCTCGGGTGAAGCTTCCAATGCCATCGGCCAAATTTCGGATGGGGCACGCCACCAGACCGACGCCATCAGCCAAGTCTCGATGGCAGTTCGGCAAACCGTGTCCTCTGTGACCGAGGTCTCCGAAAACACCGAAATCGCCAGCCAGAAATCCCGCCAGTCCTTCACTCTGGTGCGTGGCAGCATGGTCAAGATGGACGAAATGGTCAAAGTGGTCAACAACATCGCGGCCAACTCGGAAAAGATCAACAAAATCACCGAGGTGATTGAAAAGATCGCCAACAAAACCAATTTGCTGTCCTTGAACGCGGCCATCGAAGCGGCCCGTGCAGGCGAACATGGCAAAGGTTTTGCGGTGGTGGCCGATGAAGTGGGCAAATTGGCCCTCAACAGTGCAGAAAGCTCGCAAGAAATTGCCATGCTGGTCAAGCAAGCCGTGGAAGAGGCGCACAGCGCCGTCAAGGCGGTGATGGATGTGAGCCAAGACATGTCGGGCATCGAGCGCGAAACCCAAGCCACCGACCAGATGCTGCAACGCATTGCCTCGGCCCTGGTGCAGCAAAGCGCAGCGGTGGAGCAGATCAATGTGAACCTGAACAACCTGGACCAAATCGCGCGCAGCAACTCGGCAGCCTCCGAAGAAATTGCGGCCACGGTGGTGGAGTTGTCAAGGATCGCCGACGCCACACGCCGCGAAGTTCAGCGCTTCGAGACCTGAGCCGATGGGGCCGGGGCGACGAAGTTCCTGCCCACCCAAGGTGCCCAGCAGCCCTCCCCCCAAAAGGCCCTGAAGACAGGGCCTTTTTTTCGACCGGAGACTGGCCTCAGTGGCGCGAGGCGAGCAAGGTTTTGATTTGCGACATCAGATCCAAACCTTTGAACGGCTTGGACAAACTGGCATCGGCGCCTGGCACCTGGATGGTGTCGATGCCGTAGCGCGCCATGATGTTGCGCGTGCTGCCCGACACCACCAGCACCGGCACATCGGGCCGGACCTTGCGCAATTGCTCCACAAAGTCCACGCCATCCATCTTGGGCATGACCAAGTCGGTGATGACCAAATCGATCGCGGGGTTGGCCAAGCTCGCCATGGCCTCTTGCCCGTTGTTGGCGGTGATGACGGCATACCCACCCAACTCCAGCATTTCTTGGACACCTTCGCGCAGCAGCTCTTCATCGTCCACCAACAAAATGGTGGCTGTTTCGTGTGACATGTGGGATCTCGATGGTTGAAGGTGAATCAGGCCTGTGTACAGGGCAGGCTGATGGTGAAGGTGGTGCCTTGGCCTGGCGCAGAAACACAGTCAATGGTGCCCCCCATCTGGGTGATGATGCTGCGCACCATCGCCAAGCCCAAGCCCGTGCCCTTGCCCACTTCTTTGGTGGTGAAGAAGGGCTCAAAAATGCGCGACATGATTTCCGCCGGAATGCCATCCCCATTGTCCGAGACCGCAATCGACACATGGCTGGCGTCGGGTCGGCCCAGTTTGATGCCGATGAGGCCATCACGCCGGTCACCAATGGCGTGGCTGCCATTGACACACAGGTTCACAATCACTTGCTGCAAGGTGCCGCTTTGGCCACGCAAGATCACCCCGGAGGTCAATGCCTGGGCGTCCACCACGATGTCAATGCCCTTCAGGGTGGCTTGCAGCAAACCCTGCGTTTCCTCAATCACGGGCAACAACTCGAAGGGCACCAACACCTCTTCTTCGTCATGCACGCTGCCGTCTTCCTCCAGGCGCTTGCGCTCACGTCCCAGGGCATTGAGCTTGAGCACGATGTCGCGGGCACGCGTGGTGGCTTGCAAAATCGCTGACAGGTTTTTGGCGGCTTTGGTCTCGCTGCCCAATTTCATCTCCACCAGTTCGGCATGGTTTTGAATCACACCCAACAGGTTGTTGAAGTCGTGCGCCACACCGGCGGCCAACTGACCCAAGGCGTCCAGGCGCTGCGATTGCTCCACTTTTTGCACCATGCGCAGGTTTTCGGCTTCTTTTTCCTTGATCTCTCGCATGTCCTTGATGGTGACCACGGCGCCCGTGAGGCGGTTGTAAGGGTCCACCAAGGGCGATGCGGTCAAGACCACCGGCAGCAAAGTTTCTTGCTCGCGGTGCAGCACGGTCCAGTCGATGTTGTGCATGCGGCGGATCATGAAGGCACTCAAAGCATCCAAATCCGGAATCAACCACACCATCATCTCCTCGTTGCCCGCTGAGGCCTGTGGGACCAGTAAGGTGGGCAAACGCATGATGGGGGCATTGCCCGCACGCCAGGCCACTTCGATGACCAGCGGGTCGTGGCCTGCGTTTTCCACTTCGGTTTGGTCGCGCAAAGCCAACAATTCACGGCTGGTTTGTTCGGCCAGGAGCAAGGGCTCAGAGGTGGACTGCGGCGGCACCGTCAAGCCCAGCAAAGCGCAGGCGGTGGGCGTGGCCCACTTCAACCGTCCCATTCTGTTGGCGTAGAGCAAAGGAATGGGCAGCGACTGCACCAAGCCAGGGTCTTGCGCCAGATCCTGCACCAAGCGGCGCAGCAGCAAAGAAGTTTGCAAGGGCAACCAATACGCCAGGTCGTGGCCCTTTTGTTGGCCTGGCAGCAATTGGTGAACCGGTTGCAGGGTGGTGCTGGACTTGTCGCTGCCCAGCAGGTCCAGTGCCATCGGATTGGCACTGATGACGCGGCCCAAACGATCCAAACGCAGCACGCCGTCTTGCATCGCATCCATGCTCATTTCGAGCAGCTGGTGCTGGGCTCGAATTTCTTCGCCCTTGTTGACCAGACTGGAGACGTCGTGCAAGTTGATCACCGTCTGCTGGGGCATGCCTGAAGCGTCGGCCAAGAACGAGGAGCTGACCCGCACCGGGATGTGCGTGCCCGATCGGTTGCGCAGCTTGGCGATCATGGCTTCCTCGTCACCCGGTGTGAGCTTTTGCAGGGTGGTGGAATTGGCCACACCCCAAGGCAAATCGCGCTCACCCCGCACCAGCACCAAGGTCACACGCTCGCCCAAGAGGCGGTGGTTGATGAAGCTGATCTCCACCGCGTGGACCGGTGCGCCAGCGCGCCAGCGCATGGGCAAGGGTTGTCCCGAACCCGAACGGTAGTAAGTGTCATCGCTCGAGACCAAGGCCATCAGCTCTTGCAACTCGTCGGCGGGTGCATCGCTGAGCATGGGCCAAAACGGCAAGCCCTTGAGTTGATCGATGCCACAACCGAGCAACTGCGCCATCCGGTGGTTGGCGCGCAGCACCTGACCGTCCAAATCCAGCACCACGGCGCCAAGCAGGTTGTCGGTCAGCACCTCCCAATAAGCCTGGGCGTTTTCCACACCCAAGCGGGTGAGCATGTGACCGTAACCCTTGAAGATGGACAACAAACGCGTTTCGTCTTCCTCGAACAACAAACTGCTGGGCTGACCGATCAACAAATCGCGGTCAAAGCCCGTCAGCTTGAGCAAAGCGGGATTGCAGTCTTCGATGCGTCCGGCACGGTCCACCACCACCAAGCCACTGTGCATATTGCCCAAGATGTCATTGACGTAGGCCATCTGCTTTTTCAGGGCGACCTCGCTGTCTTGCAATTTGTGGTGGTGCTCTTGCAGCTCACGGGTCAGGTCATTGGCACGCGACAAAGAGGCCTGCAAGGTGTCGCGCGCACTGGCCGACTGCATCGCCACCGCAATGGCGGCGGAGACCGGCTCCATCAAGGCCTCCAACTGGGTTGGCAAGGCTTGAAAAGCGGTCATCAACAACACCCCACGAACCTGGTCCTCAATCACCAAGGGCACCAACACGACATCACCCGAACCGGTATGGCTCAGAGGCTGGAGCAAAGCGCCGGGGATTTCCGAGTTGCGCAAAATGGTTTTACTGGCGGCCAAAGCTTGCAAACTGGCATAAGCGCAGCTCAAGGCCTCCGGCAATGCCAGGTGCTGGCCGGTGGCGCCGCTTTGGCGGTGCAAGGTGCAATCGGCATGCAAACGGCGGGTGGAAGCTTCAGCATCCAACACATAGACCGCGCAAGCGCTCAAGCCCAAAAACCGCGTCAAGGTCTGGGACACTTTGTCCGACAAAGCTTTGGGCGTATGGTCATGGCGAACCGTGTCATGAATCAAGGCCAAACCCTGGTCGCGCCAAGAACGTTCCTCATGGTGGGTTTTGGCTTTTTGCAGGTTCTGCACCACCGTGGCCAAATCGCCCAAAACACCTGCCCCGCCCTCTGGCAAGGAGGCCTGAACTTGCCCCAATTCATCTTTCGCCAACAAATGGGTCACTTGGGCCAAGTGGGCGGGCGTTGCGCCCAAATGACGCAGGTCATTTCGCCACCACAACCAGGCCGCCAACAAAACCAGCCCACCCAAGGTGCCGGACACGACCCATTGAACCGTGCTACCCCCATTGAAACCCAGCAAAAGGGTCAACATGAGGCCCACCACACCCACCCCAATCAAATACATCCAAGCCTTGGGGGTCCATGCGCGAAACAGGTTCATAAAAAGCCGACCTCAAAATAAGAAAGGTACCCAAAAAGACAAAATTTAAAGAAATAATGTCTCATTGGTACGTGTTGGAAGTTATCATTTTAATTGAGAGATCCTCATTATTTACAATTTTATTGATAGAATCGTAAGCGATACGGAGATTATTTGAATGACCACGATTTTGCTTGTAGATGACGAAGATCTTTTGCGCGAGGGTGTGCGAGAAATTCTGGAATTCTCTGACTTCAGCGTCATCGAAGCGCGCGATGGCATGGAGGCCCTCGAGCTGTTTGCCGTGAACAACGTTGACTTGGTCATTTCGGACATCGTCATGCCCAATATGGACGGTGTGGACTTCGTTTCTCGATTGCGCGAGTCTTTCCCCGCCGTGCCGATCCTGACGATTTCAGGCGGCAGCCGTGTGGTGAGTGCGCGTTTTGGCCTGGACTCCGCCCTTCTCTCCGGAGCCAACGACAGCCTGACCAAGCCATTCACTGCGGTGCAATTGCTTGACAAAGTCAAAGCACTGCTCGCCGCCAACTGAGTTCCAGCATGGCAACGAGTGCAGGCCATTCCGTTCAGGGCTCAGACCACCGCAGCCACGCAGGTGATTTGGAGATTGCGCCCAGCGTCTCTTCTGATTTTGAAAAAGCCAAAGTGTTGCTGGTGGACGACAGCCGCCTGATCCGCATGGGTTTGCGCCGTTCTTTGGTCGAAATTGGCTTGACCGACATCACCGAGGCCGGTGACGGCCGAGAAGCCATCGAAACCCTGGTGCGCGAACCCTTCGATTTGATGCTGCTGGACATGGAAATGCCCGAAATGAACGGCATGGAGGTCTTGGCCGTTCTGCGTGACACCCCTCACCACCCTTGGCCGCCTGTGATTGTGATTTCAGGCGGCACCAGCCTGGAAGACGCCGTTCGCTGCATTGAGCTGGGCGCCGAAGATTACCTGTCCAAGCCCTTCAACCCGGTTTTGTTGCGTGCCCGGGTCAAAACCTCGGTGGAACGCAAGCGCTTGCGTGACCAAGATGCCATGCGCATGCGGCAATTGAAAAGGCAGCACGAGGCCCTGGCCTCCGAGCAGGCCAAAACAGAACAACTGCTGCTGAACATCTTGCCGCGCAAAATCGCGCAGCGTTTGAAATCGGGTGAAGAGCACATCGCCGATGCGTTCCCCAATGTGAGCGTGCTGTTTGCCGACATGGTGGGTTTCACCGCCATGTCCCGCACCATGACCGCGAGTGCCTTGGTGGAAGTGCTGGGCGATTTGTTCTCTCGGTTCGACTTGATCACCGAAAAACACGGCTTGGAGAAGATCAAAACCATCGGCGACTGCTACATGCTGGCCGGCGGTGTGCCCGACCCCATGGACGACCACGCCCATGCGGTGATCGATGCGGCCATTGAATTTTGCACGGCACTCGAAGAGATGCGCGAGCGCACCGGAGGCGCTTTGCGCATGCGCATTGGTGTGCACAGCGGCCCCATCGTGGCTGGCGTGATCGGTCTGCGCAAGTTCACCTATGACCTGTGGGGCGACACCGTCAACGTCGCCAGCCGCATGGAGTCCACCGGTGAGCCAGGGCGGATTCACGTGTCCGTCAATACCGCCAACTTGATCAAGAATGATTTCAAATTGGAGTCGCGTGGCTCCATCGAAGTCAAAAGCCTCGGTCAGGTTGAAACCTTTTTTGTCAACGGACGCAACTGAACTCAACTCCAGCGGACCGCACCAGTGCTTGTTTACAAACGCTGATCGCCGCTCAAACCAGAGAAAGCCATGGCGCGACAACACATTCAACCGACACTGCAAGAAAGGCTGATGCGAGACGATGACTTCATCGTCTCCAAGGCCGATCTCAAAGGTCGCATCACCTACAGCAATGAGGTGTTTGCAGAATTTTCGGGCTTCACAGAGGCCGAATTTTTGGGCAAACAGCACAACCTGGTGCGCCACCCCGACATGCCGCGCTGTGTCTTCAAGCTGCTTTGGCAGCACATAGAAAGTGGCCAGGAAATTTTTGCCTACGTCAAGAATCTGTGCAAAGACGGCTCGTTTTACTGGGTCTTGGCCAACGTCACGCCTTCGCGCGATGAACACGGCAAAGTCGTGGGTTACTACTCGGTGCGCCGCAAACCCAACCCCAAAGCGCTGAGTGTGATCATTCCGCTGTACAAACAATTGCTTCAGACTGAACAAAACGCAGGCTCGCGTGATGCCATCGAGGCATCACTGACCCAAATGCACAACCTCCTCCAAGAAAAGGGCGTCAGCTATGAGCGCTTCATCCTCGACCTCCAAGGGCTTTGAAATCAGTCCGCAAAGCCTTTTGGGTTTGGCGGGTGTACTGGGTTTCTGCGCCGCCGCTTACGCCCTGTGGCAATCGCCCGACAGTTATTTGCTGATCGCTTTGTGCACGCTCACGGCCCTTCTTTTGTTGGCGGGTTTCAAGGCCCTCAGCCGCGAAAACGAACTGCTCGCGCGCATCGACCGTGTGTTGGGCGAAGCTGCCCAAGGTCAGTTGGAAGCGCGCATCACCCAAATCCCCCAGCAAGGTCGCTTGGTGGACGCCGCCTGGCGCGTGAACGACGTGTTGGACCAAATTGAGGCGGTCTTTCGCGAGTCCATGACGGTGGTCACACGCATGGGATCCGGTGATTTTTCTCGCCAACCCCAAGCCGCTGGCCTGAGGGGTTTGTACCCCCAAGTGCTCGCCCAAATCGCCACGGTTCAGAAAAACATGGATGTCACGGTGCAAATGCTCAGCCAGAGCATGCGCGCGATGGCGCAGGGTGATTTCGAGGCGCGTGTGTCCACACAAGGCCAAAATGGTCAATTTTTGGCCATCTTGGACGATGCGCGCAAAACCATGGAAGTGTTGGACGCGCTCATCAGCAATGTGGTCAAGGTGATGGACGCCGTGTCCAATGGCGATCTGAGCCAACGCGTTCGTGCCCATGGCGAGGGCGCATTGGGCAAACTCAAAGACGACATCAACAACTCTTTGCAGGCACTGGCCATCTCCATGCGCCAGATTGGTGAGAACGCCCAACAAGTGGCAGGTGCTGCCAATGACACCAGCACCGCCATTGGCCAATTGGCCGACGGCGCACAAAGCCAAACCCAGTTCATTGGTCACATGGTCAGTGCCATTCGCCAAACCGCCGCGGCGGTGAGCGACATTGCCTCCAACACCGAGCACGCCAGTCGCCAAGCACAAGAGTCCACCACCATCGTGCGCGGTGGTCAGGACAAGATGGTGCAAATGGTGGACGTGGTCAACGGCATTGCCATGAGCTCGGAAAAAATCAACAAGATCACGGATGTGATCGAGAAGATCGCCAACAAAACCAACCTCTTGTCTTTGAACGCCGCCATTGAAGCGGCCCGTGCAGGTGAGCATGGCAAGGGCTTTGCCGTGGTAGCGGACGAGGTGGGCAAATTGGCCGCCAGCAGTGCGGACAGCACCAAAGAAATCACGCAGCTGATCCAGCAAGCCAGCCAGCAAGCCAAAGAAGCGGTGATTGCGGTCAAAGAAGTCAGCTCAGACATGGAACGGATTGTCAAGTCCTCTACAGAAACCGATGGCATGCTGCAGCGCATTTCAGCGTCGGTGGAAGAGCAAACCCGCATGATCCAAGAGATCAACTCCAGCGTTGAAAACTTGGAACAGATTGCTCGCAGCAACTCGGCGGCATCGGAAGAATTGGCCGCCTCGATGATCGAGTTGTCCAGGGTGGCAGACTCCACCCGGACCGAAATCACCAAGTTCAGCACTTAAAGCGGCGAGACCCCCCCACATGGAACTGGTACTTTTCGACATCCAAGAAAACCGCTTCGCCCTGCGCGCGTCTGCGGTCAGTCAGGTGCTGGAGTCCTTGGCTGTGACGCCCCTGCCCTACGCACCGCCAGAGGTCGAGGGCCTGGTCAATGTGACCGGCACCGTGCTGCTGAAAATCGATTTGGCCCTGCGCTTGGGCATGCCCGCGCGCACCGCCGACGCCAACGGCAATTTGTTGGTGGTCATCACCGGCCACGAAAACATTGCGCTGCAAGTCGATCGGGTGCACAACAAGATCAACCTGGACGAATCGCTGCTGACCCCTTATGTGGACCCTGACCAGCGCAATCTGGTGTGTGGCGAATTCACGCTCAACGAGCGCATGGTGCTGTTGCTGGACGAGCAATCCCTGGACATGCGCAACATGGATCCGACGGGCGTGCCCGAGGGCGGTGGCGGCCTGATCGGTTTTGACCTGCACGACGCCGCACGAACCGATGCGGCCAAGCAGGCCAACAACGACATGGCCACAGTCACGGTCGAAGACTGTGGTGAGACCTACGCACTGCCCATGGCCCATGTGCAGGAGATTGTGGAAATCGGTGCTTTGACCCAACTGCCCGGTTCATCACCCGAAGTGCAAGGCCTCATGCAGCTGCGTGGCCAGGCCCTGCTGATTGTGTCTTTGGGCGGATTGCTGAACCGCCCCAAGCTCACCGAAGCGAAATTTGTGCTGGTGGTCAAGGTCCAAGGCCTGCAATTGGGCGTGAGCGTCTCGGCCATTCTTGGCATTGAACGCTACCCCCGTGAAGCGGTGCAGGCGGTGGCGGGCTCGCAAGATGCACAGCTCGAAGGCTACCTCAATGGTGCCGCAGCCCGACAAGGCCACATGACCGGTTTGTTGTCGATGACCGGCCTGCTCTCGCCCCAAGCGATTGCCCATTACCAGCGTTTCTTGACCCAGCAAACCACCTTCATGCTCCACAACAACCATTTGGTCCCCAGCGCCGTGCGACGCATGTTGTCTTTCAGATTGGGAAGTGAACGCTGCGCCCTGCCCTTGGGGCTGGTGGACCGCGTGGAAGAGTACAGCCCCAGTGTGGATTTGCCTGAAGGGGACCAAAGCCTCAGCGGCGTGATCCAGATCAAGGGCGAGATCGCGCCGGTGATCGATTTGCGCAAGATGCTGGGAGTCAGACCCCTGGAGACGTCGTCGTACGTGGTGGTTCGTGTGGACGATGAGCCCTGGGCCTTGATTGTGGACCGCATTGAACGCGTCATTGACATCCAAGAGGCCAACATCACCCCGGTTCGAAACCAACAAAACGATTACCTGAACGAAGTTGGTAAGCTTGACGGCGAGCTGATTTCACTCATCACTTTGGCGCCATTGACCTTGGCCGCCAAACGCCATATGAAATGAACAGCCTGTGACACAAGATAAAAAAGTCAATGACTTGATCAGTCAAATGCGCACCGCGGTTGGCACCGCCCGCGCAGCCACAACCTCTGCGCCAGCGCCCAGCTATGGCGCACTGGCACCCAAGCCTGCGCCGGCACCGGCCGCCTCATTCGCGCGCCCTGAAGAACCCAGCCAATCGCGCGCACTGCTGGTGTTGATCAACGAGCTGATGGCGGGTGTGGAAACGCGTTTTGGCATCAAGCCGGGCACGCTGGTCGAGCGCAAATTGGTGCGCATTTTTAAAGACATGCCCATGGCCACGTTGAAAGACTGGGTCGAGAGCATGAACAACTGCTCCACGGAACACTCGGAATGGCAGTCCTTGGTCGAGAACTTGACCGTGCACGAAACCTATTTCTGCCGCGACCCCGATCTGATGAGCATGTTGGCCGACGAGATCATGCCGCACTTGCTCAATTTGCGTAAAACCCAAAAGCAAGTGCAAATTTGGTCTGCCGCCAGCTCAACGGGCGAAGAAGTCTACGACTTGACCTTCTCGGCTTTGCGGGCCATGCAAAAGGCCGGTTATGCCCGCTTGTTTGAAGGCAAACTCGTGCCCGAGGCAGGCTGGAGCGTCTTTTCTTTTGGCACCGACATCTCCAACCAAGCCTTGCGCACGGCCAAAGCGGCGGTGTATGGTGATTTGGGCATGGGCTCGTTTCGCAATTTGCCAGACGAGTGGAAAAGCATGTTCGAGGACGTCAAGATTGCACCTGCGAACGCCATGCCGGGTGTGAACTATTTCAAGATCCGTGAATGGGTGCGGCAATGCACGCGCTTTGAGCGCTTTAACCTCATGAACAACCGCCCCCCCGTCATGGGCATGGATTTGGTGTTCTGCCGCAACGTGCTGATTTACTTTGAAGACCCCATCAAGAAGGCTGTGCAAACCATGCTGGCACGCGCCATGTCCACGGGCGGTGTGTTGGTTTTGGGCGCATCGGTGCAGATGCTGGTGCCAGAGTACTTCGAATCGCGCTTGGGCAAGGGCGGCCCTTGGTATGTGAGAAATGACAAGCGCGTATGATCAGATTGCTCATTTCTGACGACTCGGCGTTCATGCGCATTGCCATCCGCAAGATGGTGGAGAGTCAAAGCGACATCGAAGTGGTCGGTGAAGCCAAGACCGGGCAAATGTGCGTGGAGATGGCGCGTGAGCTGCGCCCTGACGTCATCACCATGGACGTTGAAATGCCCGTGATGGATGGCCTAGAAGCCACCCGTCAGATCATGGCCGCCACGCCCTGCCCCATCATCATGCTCAGCAGCTTGACCGAGCGCAACTCGGTCACCACCATCCGAGCGCTGGAGTTGGGTGCGGTGGATTTCATCGCCAAGAAGTCCTCTTTTGTGCAACTCGACATTGTGCAAATCGGCGCCGACTTGGTGGAAAAACTGCGCTATTGGGCCAAGAAGAAATCACGTCTGGGCACCATCCGCAATTTGGCCGCATCGCCATTGGCGGTGGGCAAAAACACGCCCGCAGCGCCTCGTCAATTGCGCTCGGTGCCGAACCAGCAAGCTGCGGGCTTGGTGGTGTTGGGCATCTCGACCGGCGGCCCAGCCACACTGCCGCATGTGCTCAAGTCCATGGGGCGACTGGGTTGCCCGATGGTGGTGGCGCAACACATGCCCCCCATGTTCACCAGCGGTTTTGCAGCCCACTTGCGCAGCGAGACGGGCTTGGACGTGGTGGAAAGCACAGAACAGATGGAACTCAAGCCCGGCATGATCGTGATTGCCAAAGGCGGCACCGACGTGGTCGTTCGTGAGCCTTTTCCGGGCAAGCTGATGCTGTACCAAAAAACCGATGCCCATGCCACCATCCACCCCAACGCCGATGTGCTTTTCCGATCGGCTGCAGCCACCTCTTGCCCCGTTGTGGCGGTCGTCATGACGGGCATGGGCAGCGACGGCATGTTGGGCGCCAAAGACTTGGTGGCCCGCAAAAACGGGCATGTTCTGGTTCAAGAGCCCGACAGCTGCATTGTGGACGGCATGCCCACATCGACCCTCAACGCAGGCCTGGCCACGGCCGTGCTTTCCCCCAAAGAGATAGGTACACGCCTGTCACGCTTGTGCGCATCCCGCACAATTCCCACTTTCAAAACCTCTGTTTGATAGAGACTGCCCCATGACCAAGAAACGCATACTCATCGTTGACGACTCTTTTGTGATGCGCGCCCTGTTGCGTGGCATCGTCACCTCAGACCCCGATCTGGAAGTCGCCGGTGAAGCCACCAACGGGCTGGAAGCCCTCCAGCAAGTCAAAGAGATCGCGCCTGATCTGGTGCTGCTCGACATCGAAATGCCCCATATGGATGGCATCGAGTGCATCAAGCGCCTGCGCTTGATGAGCAAAGTGCCGGTGATCATCGTCTCCTCGGTGGCCCAAGCCGGTTCACCTCAAGCCATCGAAGCGCGTAAATTTGGCGCAGCCGAAGTGATTGCCAAACCGTCGGGTGCCATGAGTCTGGACCTCAATGCCAAAAAAGGGCACGAGATCGTCAACGCCTCACGCCGCGTGCTGGGTCTGTCGTAAAAGGCATTGCCTGTTTTTCGACACTAAGCTCGAAAGGAGTGTGGGACCGTGTCTGACGATTTTCTAGAAACCATCTGGGCGCAGTACGCAGTTGAGACCGAAGAGCACATTGAAAGCATTGAGTCCTTGCTCGTCAAGGCCGACAGCGAACCGCTCAATGCCGAAGAGGTCTCCGGCCTCTTCCGAGCTTTTCACTCGCTCAAAGGTCTGAGCCGTGTCATGGAATTGGGCGCGCTGGAGTCGGTTGCGCACCGCTGCGAAGACTTGCTGGGCATGGTGCGCGAGGGCACTGCCGCACTCGACAAAAACACGGTGGATTTGCTGTTGCGCTCGCTCGACGCGATCAAACTGCTGTGCGAAAAAGCCGTGGCCGAACGCAGCGATGGCGAAAAACCCGCAGCCCTGTTGGCCGAGTTGGAGCGCGCCTTCAAAATGGTCAGCCAAGGCCAGGCCTTGACGGTTCCCGACAAAAGCGAACCCGCACCTGTCGCTGCACCCGAGCCACCGCCCGCACCGGAGCCAGTAGCCCCTGCTGCACCTGCACCTGCACCTGCACCTGAACCAGTCCCTTCGGTGCCCGCGTCCAGCCCAGCGCCCTCTCCTGCTCCTGCTCCTGCTCCTGCTCCTGCACGCGCCGAACCCACCAAAGCCGCTGACGGCACGACGGACAACCGTCAAGTGGTGTTCTTGCGCCTGATCAGCAATGGCCTGCCGATTCTGGAACGCTTGGCCAACTCGATTGCCACCAAGCAAGACGGTCCACAAATCTTGGCTGTGGCCAACGACATCCGCAAACCCTTGCGCTGGATGCTCAAAGGCTCCAACAGCCTGGGTTATGCCGGGCTTGACACACGGATTGAAGAAATTTTGGAGGCCTTGCCTGTTTCGGCAGAGATCTCTCAGACCGATGGCGAACGCATGGTCGATGTGATCGTGGCGTTCTTGGACGATCTGAAAACCTTGGGTGAGACCACAGGTGTGGATTTGGGCGGTGAGTCCCTGGCGAAAGTTCTGGCCCGGACCCTCAAAGACAACCTGCTTCTGCATTTGACCCAGGTGGAAGAGTTGCTGCAAACGCTGGAAGGTACGGCCCCTGCACAAAATGATGAGATCGCCAACCTGCTGTCGCAGCGCTTCTCGCGCATCCACGGCTACCTGTCGTCCCTCTACCCCCAGTCGCGCACCGATGTGCCCCTGCTGCTGGTCGACGCGTTTGCACGGGCAGCCCGCCACCAAATGGGCTTGGATGCCGGTGTCATCGCCTTGTGCCGTGAGGCTTTGCAATTCATCCGCGATCTGCTCGCAGCCAGCGGGCGTCAGCCTCTGAAGCAAGGCCCCTTGAAAGCCACCGACGAGCGTCTGCACCAAAGCATTCGTGACTATTTGTGGGCGCACGACGATGCGGGCGATACCCCGGTCGATGCCGTGCGTCAGTTTGTCGCGTCGATGAACATCCCGATTGAATTGTCCGAATTGCTCTCGCCCGACAACACGCGCGAGTTGGTGGAGTTGATCCAAGACGGGCACTTGGCTTACCTGATCAAAGCGCACTTGGAATCATCGGAGAGCATTGCCACGGCTTTCCTCACTTGGGTGCATGAAAAGGGTCGAGTCATCACCAACCGCACCTTGATCGAGAACAACCTCAGTTGGTACGAGATGTTGTTCATTTCGAAGGCCACTCGCGCGGCCATAGAAAACGACCTGACCACCATCGACCAAGGCTCGGGCCATGTTCTGTTGCTGGGCGAGTTGGGCAAAGACCACAACAAACCCAAGCCTGCGGCCAAACCTGCAGCAGCTCCAGCTCCTGCTCCTGCTCCAGCTCCAGCTCCAGCGCCAGCTCCAGCTTCTGCTCCAGCTCCAACTCCGGCGGCTGCTCCTGCGGCGCCCGCAGCGGCCGCCAGTCCTGCACCAGCGGCCACTGCATCGGCCCCAGCAGCCCCCACCGCCGAAGTCGCTGTGGCCAAACCTGCTGCTGCGACGCCGGCGCGGGCTGCGTCCCCTGCTGCGGCCAACGCTTCTTCCAACGTGATCCGCGTGCCGGGTGAAATGCTCGACCAGTTCATGAACCAGATTGGCGAGATGGTGCTGGTGCGTGGGCAATTGGCCCACATCATTGGCGACCAGCGTGCCCGTGATGGGTTGATCCGCTTGCGGCAAGAAGGCCATCAAAAAGACCCCCAAACCCAATTGGCCGATCTGCAGCATGTGGCCGAGAATTTGGAAGACCAGCTGCGCCGCCTGCAAGAGACCGATGCGCTGATCCAAGGTGCTTTGTCTCGCTTGCAAGACAGCGTGATGGGCCTGCGTGTCGTGCCTGTGGAATTGGTCTTCAAACGCTTTCCGCGCATGGTGCGCGACTTGGCTTTGGCACAGGGCAAGCAAATCCGCTTGGAATTGATTGGCCAAGAAGTCAAGATCGACAAGGCCATGGTCGAATCTTTGGCCGACCCCTTGCTGCACATGGTGCGCAACAGCGCCGACCATGGCGTGGAAAAGCCCGAAGAGCGCCGTCAAGCGGGCAAGCCTGACGAAGCCGTTATCCGCATCCAGGCCGAACAGCAAGGCAGCCGCATCATGATCCGCGTGATCGATGACGGCAAAGGCATTGACCCTGAACGGGTGCGGCGCAAAGCGGTGGACCGCGGCTTGGTGAAAGAAGAAGACAGCCTGCTGATGAGCAAAGAGGACATTCTGGGCTTCATCTTCCGCCCGGCTTTCAGCACCGCCGATGTGGTCACCGAGACCTCCGGACGAGGTGTGGGCATGGACGTGGTGCGCACCAGCGTGATGCGCTTGGGCGGCACCATCCACTTGGACTCCGAGGTCGGCCGTGGCACCACCTTCACCATGCAAATGCCGCTGTCTGCGGCGGTGCAAGAGGTGTTGTTGGTCAACACCGCCAACCAGACCATGGCCATTCCCGGCCGTTATGTGGCCGAATTGGTCGAGGTCAGCCCGGACGAGTACCAAACCGTCAAAGGCCGTACCGCCATCTTGCTGCGTGGGAACTTTTTGCCCATCGTGCGTCTGGAAGAAGTGTTGGGCTATCCGCCTGCCGAAAAGCAGTCACACCGCTATGTCGTGGTGCTCAGCGATGGGCAACGCACGTTGGGTGTCTCGGTGCAAGAGTTCGTCGGACGTCAAGAGCTCTTCACCAAAGACATCCACCCACGCTTGGCGGCCTTGCCAGGTGTAGGCGGCGCCAGTATTTTGGGCGACGGCCGTGTGGTGTTGATTCTGGACGCTGCAGCTTTGTACCGCTTGGCGGAAAACCTGCAAACGCCCCACCACTTGCCATTGAGTGCTTGAACCAGGTACATCAAGGCACATGGCTCAGTTCCTGCACATCCGGGTTGAAGACATTGACCTCCTGCTGCCTGCTTTGCAGGTGCACGAGGTCATTGGTCTGGAGCAACGTACCCGCTCAGCCGAAGACCACGCCATTTGGCGCGATCAAGTCATTGCCAGCTGCGACTTGGGTTTCATACTGCAACGCTGCTCAAGCGCATTGAGCCATCGCCATTACGGTGTGGTGTACAGCCCGGACGCCTCATCGGATGTGCAGCCTGTTTTGATGCTGATCGACGAAGTCTTGGGCTTGCGCAACCCCACACGCGATCAACTGCACAAATTGCCCGGCATCGTGACCACTGCGCATGGTCTGTTTGACGGCATCTGGATCGACAACAAGCTGGGCTTGAAAGCCTATTGCGCCAATTCGCACTGGCCTGCGAATTTTTTGGGCTGAGCCCACCGCGCTGCGGTGGGCCAATGGCCCTGTCGCCTTCAACCGTTGGACAAGCCGCTCAGGTCTTCTTCCACGTCAGACGCTTTTTCGCTTTGGGTCAATTCTTGGCGCAAAAATTTAAGCACCACAATCTCAAAACCCAAACCGATCTCTGACATGCAAATGTTGTCGGCCAACTGCTGCATGGCCGTGATGGCTTGTTCGGACGACAGCTCAGTGCGCTGGTATTTGGCACCGAACAAGAAAGCACTCTCGGCGTATTCGGTCGGAAGATACGCCCAAATGTCCGTTTTACCGGAACGGATCTTTTGGTAGCAATCGGCCTTGGGCAAGGGTGGCGGCTCTTCGCTCTTGGCCACGGCAAATGCGGCCATCTGCTGCCAATCGGCCATGCGCTCAGCACCCGAGATGAAGGTTTTGTCCAAATGGGCACAGCACAGCAAGGCCATGCCACGGCGCATGCGGTTGGCTTCAAAGGTGTCGGCGGTCAGCTCGACCACCTTCTCATAAGCTTGCTTGGCGCGCTTTTTGAGAACTTCCGGCGACTCGGCTCCCTTGAAGATCGAAAACATGAGTACCCGCTAGTAAAAAGTCAACGCTGTGAGAGCGTGAGGAAAGTGAACACATGGCCTTTGGCAATGCCCAAGACCATACCCCAAACTGACTAACAGTATAAACGTTGTTGTCAATATTGAGAATTTTTTAGGACAAAAAAGAATTTCATGCTTTTGGACGAATTCATCGGACTAGATGCTCAACCAATTCAACAAATGATAAAAGTAGTATTTTTATAGGCAAATCCCCACGGCACGGTCCCAAGCGGCAAAAAATTGCCGCTTTTTCTGCCAAACCGCTCAAGTTTTGCCGCCCGCCGCCGAATCATGATGACGACACCCCCATTTTGGCCAGCCTACACGTTGGTCCAATCGTCAGTTCTGTCAGCGGGGGGCCTTGATTGAAGGAATAAACCATGAGCAACGACATCACCCCCAGCCGCCTGCCGCCTGCCGCGGTGCCCACCGCCCCAGCGGCCAAACCCGCCGAAGCGGTGCGTGCCCCAGTGGTTGAGATCGCCAAGCCCGAGGTGCAAACCCAACCCAAGCACAACCCGCAAGAAAGCCGCCGCACGTTGGAAGAAGCGACTGAGCACTTGAACCAACAAATGCGCCGCAACAACCGTGACCTCAGCTTCAGTGTGGACGACGTGGCCAACAAGGTGGTGGTGACCGTGAAAAACAAAGAAGGTGAAGTGGTGCGCCAGATCCCTGATGAAACCGCATTGCGCGTGGCCCACAACCTGGACAACGTGAAAGGCTTGATGCAAGACTCAAAGTCTTGATCAGATCAAAAAAATTCAACAAAGCGCTAAAGCTTATTGCACAGCAACCGATTCACCAAGTAACAGAGATTCAAAACCGATTTTCTGTACCAAACAGGCAGGTCTACTCCCTTCGGGTTCCTGCCAACCTTTTGAAATAAACCTCTTCAAGGAGTAAGACCATGTCCGTTATCAACACCAACGTGAAGTCGCTTGTGGCCCAAAACGCCATGACAGTCAACAACCGCAGCATGGACAAAGCCATGCAACAACTGTCGACCGGCAAGCGCATCAACAATGCCTCAGACGACGCTGCAGGCATGGCCATCGGCAACAAGATGACCGCACAGATCCGCGGCTTGAACCAAGCCGTGCGCAACGCCAACGACGGCGTCTCATTGATCCAAACCGCCGAAGGCGCCACACAAGAGATCACCAACATGCTGCAGCGCATGCGTGAACTGGCTGTGCAAGCAGCCAACGACACTTACACGGCCAGCGACCGCTCCGCACTGAACTCCGAAGTTTCTTCGCTGAGCAAAGAGATCACCCGCATTTCCGACAACACCGAGTGGAACGGCATGAAACTGTTCACCGCCAAGAGTGCAGGCAGTGACGGTGGTATCGGCACCTCGGGCAAAGTCACTTTGCAAGTGGGCACAGGCGGTGCGTCAGGCAACCAGTTCTCTGTCCAGTTCAAAGACATCGACAAGGCGCTGGCGATCAGCGGTGTGACTTTGGCCACCAGGTCCGGCGCCACCAGTGCTTTGACCACTTTGGACAAAGCCATCGCCACCCTGGACAGCGACCGCGCGACCTTCGGTGCCACTGTGAACCGTTTGACTTATGCGATGGACAACCTGGCAAGCATCTCGCAAAACGCCCAAGCGTCACGCAGCCGGATCATGGACACCGACTACGCCCAAGCCACCACCGAGCTGGCCCGCAGTCAGATCATCCAACAGGCGGCCACGGCGATGCTGGCCCAGGCGAACCAAGCGCCACAGTCGGTGTTGTCGCTCTTGAGGTAACCGAGGTAACCGCACCTAGGTGTGGTTTGAACAACTTAAAGCCAGTCGGGTTTAACCTGACTGGCTTTTTAATTTTCTGATTCAGTGTACTCTCGGCAAAACGACTACATCCTAGGTGAACGATGTTGATATCAGGTGAATTTGCCTAGATTAGATGAATCGTCCCGGACGCAGGCCAGACTTCAACTTTACAGAGTCGACAAAACCTATCGATTTACCTGTACAGGGTTGTTAAAAGCCTCATCGCACTCAGCCTGAATGGCTTTCTCGACCAAGTGTTCGAAATCAACTTCCGCAGAATTTGGAATAACAATGTTGCCTCCTTCAGCTAAAGCCGCAATCCCAAAGGCACGCTTGAATACACGCAACACCAGTTGAACGCCACGGGGGGAAATCTCTCTGAGATCTGAATTCAGAAACTGTCCGAATGACGGGGGGCTGGTGGTGATTTCGAAGCTCGGAAAGTATTCGCAGTTCTCGTAAGTCTGAAACACTTCCTCAGCGGCAGCTCGCAAAATACCTTTAGAAGCAGCCGTAGCTACTAGGACATTTTGGTTAGAGGCCGTCGCGGAGAGCGCTACAGGAGACACTGTAAAGATCCATTTCATGCACGGATTTTGCACATTGATGAACTCAATGCACCATCGTAGATCCTCCACCACCTGAGCGGCGGTGAAATTAATGAAGTGATGCCTTGATGGATCGAACTGACCAGCCTTAGTGCCAGGGCAAACAGGAAAGATAATGTTAGAGCCAACCTCATACCAAGCTTCTGTGAGACCCAATGTGAAAATGAAACAATGGGTCTCAAGCAACATTTTTCGAACGCATGACAAGTGAAATACTCTGTCGCATTCGAGATCGTGCAAGGTATCGAAACCCTCATTGCAAACACCTGGTCTGAGTAAATCAATCCAACCTCGATCAGTTTCTTCGGCTAAAACACTCATTTGACGCAAGCCAAATGCAAACTCGATCAATTGTCTCAATTGCCTTGCTGTATAAATATTCCCATACCGTGCAGAGAACTGGCTGTAATGAAGCTCGGTTGCCCGTTGCAAAGATAAAATAGAGGGCGCCTCTTCGGTTACAAAATGATTTAATCCAAGCATGGAAAGGTTGGCTGCAATATGTTGTGCAAAACAACTACCTCCCGTTGAAACCTTGTCATTTGGGGTGATTTTGAATTTGGTTGTAGGCTTGAAATTTATATCAGAGTAAATTTTATCAAAAACCCCTTGACGCCAGAAATTTTCATCTGGAAGATGATTATAGGGGTGCATAAAAATCCTCCTTCTCCATTAATTCAAAAATAGCACGACCATAAAGATGATTACCGTGCAGACAACCAGATGCGAAGTCTTCACGCAAGCCCCCTGTATCGGTGAATGATTTAAGTGGAGCTCGCAAAGTCTTGATGCCGAAATTATCAAGGCTACTGCTGAGCGAATCGTACATAACTTGGTAAATTTTCTTTCGCACAGAAAATGGTCGAACACCAAATTTCTCAAATAAATCTTTAAATCCTTCTGGATTGCTAAGGATGTGATTCTCGGATTCTAAGGGTGGTGGTGGCGTGACGTACCAAATTTTAGCTTTAGGAAAATTTATTTTATACAGAAGACATGTCGCTAGCGTTGCATTGGTTGCCTTGGCTAAATGCGCCGACACATCTTTAATTTTTAATAACTGTCTACCTTTAATGGCTGGAGAATTGTTGTAGGAAAAATCCCAAGGTACCGGTGTTTCAACAAGTGATTCAAACGCAAACTCATTTCCCCGAAGCATAATGACGATGTGCGATGCATCGCGATCAATTTTATTTAAGAAAATGGACATATTTTGCGTATGACTGACATTTTCACCGTCAAAAGATATTTGCCCCAGAAGACCCATATTACAAAAAAGATAATTTATTTCATTTCCATCTTTAAAGAATTTACCTTCCGAAATTCTGAGACTTTTCCAATCCTGATAAAGTCGGCTAAAATCATCTTCAGAACAAAACTCCGTAATAACACTCAAATGTAGTTGAGAGTTGCCGACCATCCATATTTTATTATTCATTCGATTTAATTAAAATTTATTTTGAAATTAATTCACTTGCGTGTTACAGCTTAGTCTGTAGGGGCATCTGCTGGCACCGTGGAGTGCTTTGAATTTCAATGCCTTCCACGATCATTGAATTTAGATATTATTTTATCGAATCATTTAGGAAATACAAGCAATCTTCTCTGAACAATGCATTTCGAACTGCTTGACGTCAACTATCCTGACCGCTCGGCGACAACTATCCTGGCCGGTGGAAGCGGGGATGAATTCGTCGCGTTATTTGCTTGAGCTGACCTTTCTTGCTGGTGTCGCCATAGCCTGCGCTGAGCGCCTGCGGTAACTCTCCACATTCATCTCCAATATCGTGGAGTGATGCACCAAGCGGTCAACTGCCGCTATCGTCATGGCCGGATCTACAAACACCTCTCCCCACTGCGAGAACGGCGTGTTGGCCGTGATGGCCAAGCTCTTGCGCTCATACCGCTCAGAGATCAATTCAAACAACACCGATGTTTCAGCTTGGTCACGGCGCACGTAGCTCAGGTCGTCCAGAATCAACAAATCAAACCGTTCCAGCTTGGCCAACTCCTGCGGCAGCCGCAGATCACGCCTGGCCGCCTGCAAGCGTTGCACCAGATCCGAGCAGCGTGTGAACAACACCCGCTTGCCTGCTTCAATCAGGGCATTGCCCAAAGCACTGACCAAGTGGCTCTTGCCCACCCCGGGCGGGCCAAACAGCAACACGTTTGCACCCCGGTCGAGCCACTCTGTGCCTTCGCTCAATGCCATCACCTGCGCCTTGGACACGCTGGGCACGGCCGCAAAGTCAAAGCTCGACAGCCGCTTGTCAGGCCCTAGCCCGGACTCTTGGCGATGACGGTCCATGCGCCTGCGCTCCCTCTCGTTGATCCCATGCTCGATTAAAGCCTCCAAGAATCGGTGCGCAGTCCAGCCCTCCAAGTCGGACTGGACACACAAGTCACCGGCCAAGCGTTTGATGGTGGGCAATCGCAAGTCGGTCAGCATCAGGCTCAGCCTGGCTGATGTGCTGGCCCCTGTAGTTGTCGTCATAGTTGTCTAGTCGGCCCTGCAAAATTCATTTCAAGCCAACGCCCAGCGCTGATCTGGGTTTTGCAGTCGGTTGAGGCCGAAGATTTCTGCCAACTTCGCAAACAAGCCCGTCAAACCGCTCACCTGCAACAGGCACAACAAAAGGCCCAGGCCTTTTTTGACAATCATCCGCAGCAGCCAGCGGATGTTGTAGCCCGCCGCGCACAGCACGGCATGCAACGCATCGCCTTCTGAGCCTTTGAGATGGCAGCGGTCCTTCCGGTGATCAGCTTTGAGGTGCCCGATGATCGGCTCGATGGCTTGACGGCGTTTGAGCAGTCTGCGCTCTTCATCGGTCAGCCGCTTGTCCTTGCCCCGGTGTTTGATCTCGATGTGCGGGTTGTCCTTGTCCACGCCCCGGTAGCCCAGGTTGGCGTACACCACACTGGGCTTGACGCCCAAGCCTTGCATCAGAATGGCGCTTTGCTCGATCTGCTCTTGCATGGTATGGCCGTCATATGGGTTACCGGGAAAGCTCCTGGCTCCCACGATCAAATTGCCCTTGAGCGTCATAGCCAAGCCTACCTTCACGCCGAACTCGTACGGGTTGCGGCTCTTGCCCTTGCTGATGCACTCCACCTCTGGCGCGTGCCAGCTGTAGAGCTTGGCGCGGTTGTCCACCGCTTTGCGGCTGCCGGTCTGAGTGACCAAACGCTTGGCCTTGTCCAATGCCTGGCCCAAGGTGTCTTGTATGGCTTGGCTGAGCACGCTCATCTTGCGAGCCACCTCGCGCTGCAACCGCCCGACGATGGTGCGTTGGCGTTTGATGACTTTGCGCATGCGTTTGAACTGGCGGGCATGTGCGTAGCGCCCAGCCTTGTAGCCCAGCAGCTGGCCTTCTTTGGCGTAGGTTTGCTTGAGCTCGATGCCATTGGCCTTGGCGGCTTCAACCACTTTGACTCGGGCCGTCTCCAGCAACTTGCTGTCGGTGGGGTGCGCCACCGCCTTCTCTTGCACCGTGGAATCCACGATCACGCGGGTCAATTCCTTCTTGGCAATCAGCTTGAGCGTGACCGCCACCTCCATGGTGCGAGCCAGAAGTTCTTCTACGCCTTCTTCGCCCAAAGCTTTACGGAAGCGCCCCAGTTGTGTGGGGTCGCACGGCCACTGGTGCTCAAAATACTCATTGCCAGAAAAGTATTGCCAAGTCGGAGTCTCGCCCCAGCGTTGGATCAAGTCTTCGTCGCTTTCGTTGAACGCATGCTTGAGGTACAGAAGCGCCACCATCAAACGGGTGGGCAGACGAAGACGCCCGGCATTGGAGACGCCGCCACCGGCAACGGCCGAGACCGGGCCAAACAAGTCCAAGTCTTCGATCTTCATGCCCGCCTTGACCTGACGTGCCCAGCGCTGAGCAAGAGAAGCTTCGATCTCTTGCCAAGGCATGCGATTGGCCAGCAACGCCAGCGGGTGGCGCAAATCGATCATCTGATCCAGGCGGTTGCGGAAAAAGTCATCGGTCATGGCGCTGCTTTCAAAAACTCCCAGAAAACAGACTCCATTGAATATCTATTTGAGAGTTCTGACCATCCGGATTCACCCCAGATCACAAGCGTTCATGCGGGTTGCAGGGGTTTTTCAGGGTCGACTCCTTATCAATAAGTCACTCAAGCTCCAAGCATGAAGGCTTATGTATTTTCTACGCCGCTATCGCATCGCCTTATTGATGATAACGCATGAACATTCGCGGAAAAAGTTCTATCATGTGCTTCGACTCTGGAAGAAAAACTGACAAGGGCAATGGTTTAACTGGAGCTCCCGCTAAAGAGTTTACATATTCAAACTGAAGTACATCTCTGTAGCCTTGCTTAATGGGGGTCCCCTTGTGAAGAGTGTGTGTGTTAACCAAAAACACCGTGCCTGCCCTGCCAATAATTTTCTTCGACTCTTTCCCTGTTAACGCCCGAGCCTCCTCGTCACTGAACCGCCCATCTCTCGGAGGAATAATTTTATGGCTACCTGGGATCAACTCATGCGCTCCATTGGTTTCGTCTGTATCATTCAAATATATAAAAATTTTCAAAAATTTAATGCGATCCTTATCAAAATGAAATAGCATTGCGTCTGTATCCAATTTTCTTATTAATTCATGACCATTAGGTTCCTGGTTTTCGGCAGTACGCATCCCTACGAAAAAATCAATTATCGGAACGGTTCCAAGAAATCGTTCTGCAATAGTGAGAAAAGCTCTGTCAAGCAAGAGATCTGGGACGGCCTTGTGCCGAAGAAGATTTTGCTCTTCAATTAGCAAACGACCAGATTCTGGTTTATATCTTTGAAATATCTCCTGCAATACACTTAAAAAGTCCTCTGGGATTAACCTTGGAAACATTGCAAATCCATCAGTTGATAGTCCATCGGTAATAGCTTTATATTCCACTTCACTCAAATCTTCGCCAGTAAAAATTGATTTTCCAGTAGAACTTTTTTCAAAGAGTGGCGGAAATATTTTGGAAATTTCACTAGAAATTACTTCCTCTAAATTTCCACTGTATCTTATATAATTTTTTCTTAAGAGCTTATAATCCTCTCTTGGCTCATCAGAATAAAGCTTCTGCGTGTAATTCATTATAAAGTCATAATGCCCAAGAAGTTGCTGATTGATATCCGCTGGAATATTATCAATTACGCCGACAAGCTTTTGGAGCATCATTGCTTCCCTAAGTAGAACTGGTCTCAGGTCAAGTTGTGATTTAAGAATTTTAAACACCAATGTGTTTCTCCGCGTCTCTCCATCCCAAGGATATGAGGAGTCCTCAGCCATAAGCACTTTGTTTTTAAAGGTAGTATGAACATTAAAGAGCTCGAGGATATCTCCAGAATTTTTTATCGTTGTTATGCCGGCCTTATTCGAAAGTAATCCTGCATTTTCATAATCGAAAGAAGAGAAGTCCCAACCAACTCCAATAATTGCACCATCTTTTGCCACCCTTGCAAGTTCTTGGATGGCGGAACTTGGCATAGCAGAGTAGGCCAATACCCAACCGACTATAATCACATCAAATGTTGAGTCCTCGTATGGCATTTTATGCATATCGCCCACATCGAAAAACTCGTAAACTTGGATTAAATCTAGGGCAGATATATTTTCAAATATCACACCATGAGATAATGATGCCAGAATCTCGTTCACATTTCGAGGACCCACATGCAAGACTCGAATATGCGGGGCATCTGAAGTGTTAATAAACTGCATCGTTCGATCGGTTAAAATCGCTCCTCGATCCAACGTTAAATTCTGTTTTAGCGAATTAATATTGTGTGCGACTGTGTTCTTTCGCGCAACGGATAACTCAGCTTCCGAAGAGCCATCCAGTCCTCTAGCCAGATCAATTTCATTAAATGTTTTTTTTGATAACCATTTTCGCACTGATGGTAATCGTAGCAGCTCAGATATTGGAACTGATGTGTTGAAGTCTTCAATAAATTCTTGAGTTTTCATCAACTGAGATAACTGCTGGACGAAATTTTCTTTTGTCGTGTTCATAAATTTTTTTCCAAATTTTCTGCTTTTTGTCGGGTACCATAAATTTCAAATATTTTTGAAATTATGCTGATATCAGAGATCAAATTCAAGTACTGGTGTAGCCGACTCAACGTCACGCCGCAATTTTTTACCAATAATCTTATCTAAATATTTAGGTGGCAAACCAAAACCAGGGCGTACGCAGCGAACATCATCTGGACCAATAACTGTTCCTGCTGATAATTTACGTATGAAATAAAGAGATCTTCGAAATTTTATATTTCCCTGCTCGCTAGATGAACGGCTATAGTCCACTGCACCTGATGGACCCAGCGCCTGCCAAGCCGTCAAACTGTCGCGACACAACTTTTTCATATCATCCGGCTCAAGCGAAAAGCTGTCATCTGGTCCACCTCCACTACGATCTAAAGTGAAGTGTTTTTCAATAATAGAAGCTCCAAGTGCAACACTTGCAATTGCAGTAGCGTTGTCTAGTGTGTGGTCAGACAAACCTGTAACTAAGCCAAATCGAGATATCATATCGGATATAGTTCTCAATTTATAATCTCCCGCTGGTGCTGGATAACCACTGACGCAGTGCAGTATCGCTAACTCTTTGCATCCACCGGAATAGGCTGCATCAATAGCCTCTTGGATTTCATATGCATCAGCCATGCCTGTAGAAATAATTAAAGGCTTTCCCGTTTTAGCCACATAACGAATCAACTCCAAATCGATTACTTCAAACGATGCTATCTTGTAGGCCGGAGCATTAAGATCCTCTAAAAGATCAACAGCAGTTTTATCAAATGGGGAGCTAAAAATAGTAATGTCAAGCTGTCGTGCATATTCAAAAAGTGGTTTATGCCAGCTCCACGGTGTATGCGCCCATTTATAAAGATCATAAAGTGTGTAACCTGACCAGATACCCTCAGTTATTTGAAAATCAGGCAAACTGCTCTTCAGTGTCAATGTATCTGGAGTATAAGTCTGCATTTTGATCGCATCGGCTCCTACCCTCTTGGCCTCTTCAATAATTTTCAGAGCACTTTGGATCTTTCCATTGTGATTCGCTGACATCTCAGCGATAATATATGGTGGATACGCAGCTCCAATTTTCCGTCCCGAAATGATAATTTCACTGTTCACAATTTTTCTCCAATTTCAAAATATATTTTGTCCCAAGATACTCAAAAAAAGCAGGATATCTTTTCGGATCACAGACGCGAATTAAATCAAATTGCTCCGCTAAAGATTTATTGACATCTATCCGACTGTGTAATGGCGTGCGTTTTGCATAGTAACTAACATCATCTATTTGATCTTGGCTTAATGGAGACACAATATCAAATTCTTCAATTGCGAAATTAATTAAAATAATTTCCGCTTCAAATATAGCATGGTTAATCTCATCCCACAAAGCATTTCTTGAAATAGGAACACGTATTTTTTTCCAAATCTTTCCACTATCTAATTTATCTTCAGCCTCAAGCAGAGAGAGTGTGATGAATTCTGCCCCATTCGCTATTTCCCAAATATGTGGACTCCATCCTCTCCCCTTAGGTAAATCACTGGCGTGCAGAACCAAGCTGGCTGAATATTTTTCTCGGTCGTTTAATGTTATTATTTCAGAGCATGAAATCATGAAAAGAATATCGCCCCCCGTAAGCTCGTTCTTTTTTTGCAAAAGATCAACGTCATGCACCCCTTTTTGGCTTTCCATCCAAGCTTTTAGGTAGTTATTAACTGGATGTAAAGTATCGCTACAAAGCAGAGTTATCTTCATTTTTAACTTTCTCTAGCCATTGAACTATTTTTATCGTCCCACGTCCATCGCAAACTTTAGCAGAATTCTTAGACAATTCAGAAAAATTATCGGAATCAATAATTGGTGGCAAATCAACCTTCAATTTTTCAATACACACAGTCTTTACAGATCGATTTAATTCAAGTGCTGCATTAATTCCTATTTGATTCATCGCAAGAACAACCTGAATCGTTGGTAATCCTAAACAGCATCGCTCCCAAGCAGTACTTCCTGCAGCGCCAATACACAAATCACTTTGAGCCATCAACTGAGCCATGTTGCTCACGCCAGTTAACACGTTTGTTTGATATGGCATGTACATCGCTTGCTCTTGAACTTGTGCCAGCCACGGTGCTTTTTGCCCCATTACCACTGTAATGCGTAAGTCGTCAGGTAATTCGCAGTTGAACAGTGCATCCAATACCCGTCCTGTTGCATTGTTTAGATCCACCCCCCCCATGGTGATGAGCAGGTTTTTCATAAGCACCTGATCGCGACGTTGAAGGCTATAAGCTCGCCATTGAGTGAATTCTGGACGAATCAGCGCATATGCTGGGCCGATGAAGGTTTGTGTGTAACTGCAGAGCAGCCTAGCGTAATCTTGGGGAGTGTGACCAAGATTTTGATCTAGCAGTAGGTCGCAGTTATGCGCGCGGTCGGCCAAATCGTCAATCACCATCATTCTGCGAGTATGCTGACTAAGGGCTATTTCCCACCTCTCGTCCAAGGCGTAATGATCAACTACCAGCCAGTCCATAAATTGGTCGCCTAAGGCTGCTTTGGTTTGGTTTGCATCGTTGACCCAGTCCGTTCCTAGCCATTTAGCGTGAGTTGGCGCAAAAGGGGTGGTGAAACCATCGTCCACCGGGGACAAGACCTTCACGGCATGCCCCTGTTGACTGATCCAACAAAGCATGTCACCGAGCTGCGGACGGCAAATGAATGTAGTTTGCGCACCGCGCGCCCGCATTGCATTAGCCAGAGTTAGGCAACGCATGACATGGCCTGTGCCAATTTGTAGCGAGGCGTCGGTGCGAAAGGCTATGTTCATATCAAACCGTAAAAGGTTGCCTGACTTGTACACCTGCAGCAGCCAGTGCAGCTTTTGCACCTGCAGGGGTTTGTTCGGTGAAATGAAAAATACTAGCTGCTGCCACTGCTGAAGCACCTGCTTGGGTCACAGCTTCAACCATATGTTGGTAATTTCCTGCACCGCCCGACGCAATAACAGGTATCTTGACTGCATTGGCAATAGCCTCAATCAATTTCAAGTCATATCCTTGCATGGTGCCATCTCTATCGATCGAGGTAATGAGAATTTCGCCCGCCCCGCGGTCCGCCAATTCACGCACCCAAGCAACGACCTGTCGCCCTGTGGCATGCAAACCAGCATGGCTAAAACAAAGCCAATCACCATCTTGAAAGCGAACGTCCACACTGGCGACCACGCACTGAGTACCATGGCGCTTAGCAATTTCGTTAATGAAATGGGGCCTCGCGTAGGCGGCAGTGTTAACCGCAACTTTATCGGCGCCTGCTCTCAACAGTAGCTGCACTTGATCGATTTGCGCGACGCCACCGCCCACTGTCAGAGGTACGAAACAATCTTGGCCGAATTCGGCAATCGATTCAAAGTCTGGATCGTCCGAAGACAAGTGGGCAACAATATCCAACAAAGCGAGTTCATCTACTTCGCGCTGGTTGTAAACCTTCACAGCAGGCAACACAGGCCCCACTCGACGCCAACTGTCAAAAGAGACGCCTTTGACCAAACCAAATTGTTTCCACAAAAGGGTGGGAATAACTCGCACCTTCAACATGACGGCCCCTCAATGAAGTTTTTGAGCACTTTGAAGCCGGCTTTGGAGCTTTTTTCAGGATGAAACTGCGTACCCCAAACGTGACCTCTTCGCACGGCTGCCGTGACTGTTATGCCATAGTCTGTGGTGGCAATCACGTCGGTGGCGTTTTGTACTTCGAAGGCGTAGCTATGTACAAAGTAAAAATCTGTCTCAGGGGGTATTTCGTGGAACAAATGGTCTTTTCTATAGCCACTCGTCACCGCATTCCAACCTGCATGCGGCACCCGTAATTGACAACCTAAAGCCCCCAAATGTTTGACTTGCCCTGGTACTAAACCCAAACCAGCAACCGGCTCATCGTTGTCTGAACCCTCGGAGCTACTATCGGCCAACAATTGCATACCGACACAAACCCCCAGAAGCGGTCTGTTGTACTCCACGACCGCTTCTTTGAGGGCCCCGATCCAATGCCCAGCCTCCAGCATGCGAACACAGTCAGCAAAGTTACCAACACCCGGCAATATCAGACAATCGGTAGCGCGCAATTCCGTCGGGCGGTTGATCAACAATGGCGCTACACGCAGTAACTCTAAAGCCCGCATCACTGAGCCTAAATTTCCCACACCGTAATCGATGACACCAACTTTCATTGCTTAGCGCTTAGACATTGTCGTAATTGATTTTGGTCAAATTCCCTCGAGGGTCTTTTACCAAGGCACCACTTACATCGCGTTTGAAAATTTTCTTATTTGTAAACTGATCACATAGGCGAATGAACTCCTCAACCGACATATCAAGCGGCTGCAAAATGTCCTTCAAAGGCTTACCCAAATATTCCCAAGGAAATAACCCGTCTAAGCGCTTGACAGCCTCAATCCCGTCTTGCCGAGTCAACCGACCTCGGCGAATATGCAGACAAGCCAAGTCAGTTGCTCTTCCAAAACCAAACTTCAAAAATTTGAAATAGTCGTGAATACCTGTGTGATGGTTGTCCAAATTCTCATAGTTCACCATCGATCCCTCAACCACCTTATGGTACGTATGAAAACCGTTGGCCTGGGCGATCAATGTATTGGACAGTCCATCCCAAGGAATGTAATGGCCCAGAAACAAGCCAGTCACTCCAACCCGTTGCAACTCTTCATCAGTGGGGTAAGTGTATGGAATGAGATGCTTGGCCTCAATGCCTTCTTGTCCAATCAAGTCTGCAACGCGCATACCCAACATCCCACCAAACTCCTCAAGCCAACGGCGCGTGAGAACGTTATTTTCTGCTGCCGCTGCGGGACCACCGTACTCGTTTTGTGAGTTTTCCCCCCAAACGATTAAGGGCACATTAAATTGAACTGCGGCACGGACCGGTATCGTGAAAATACCCACGTGTTCCGGCCATGAAATATCCCCCACTTGAGTCAACCCAACACGGTTAAGCTTGGCACGAATAAGGGGGTTGGGCGACACCTCGATGTAATCAACGCCCAAATGTTTGAGGTTCTCAATATTGGTTCTACCCAATGGGGAAAGATCACAAGTTGTGGATGTAACGCACAGTGGGTTCAACCCCAACTGAAGCATGCGCACCACTTGGTACGTACTGTCCTTGCCGCCGCTAACCGGAACAATGCAATCCCAATTGGCGCCATTTTGCTGACGGTATTTATCAAGCAGCTTTAAAAGTTCTTGGTATCGGACGTCCCAATCAACATCTTTTCGCTTCTCAAAGCTTCTGCATGCGTTACAAATCCCATGTTCATCTAAATGAAGGTCCGGCTTGGTGTCTGGCATGACGCAGCATTTGCAATATCTGAGCATATCAACAATTCCTAAAATTTAATTTTTTACCATCAAAAACCAAGTGATGTCATCTTGGGGGAAATTCGGGTCACGTCTGTATGCAAAACCATAGTCAATCAATTTGAGTTCCGGATGTCTGTCCATCAGTTCACCAGCAAAGTCACGCTTAAAAAGGCGATCGCTGTGGCCTCTATAAGGGATAGCAACTGGGGCCGGGTTGTAATATTCCGCCACCAACAAGTACCGACCGCATGCGGAGAACAATTTGTCGTACACCTGCGGTAACACCTCTGGATTCAAGTGAATCAAAACTCCTTTGATCAAAGTCAGGTCCCATTGCTGTGAAGGATAGAAATCCAAAATAGACTGGTTGTGAACTTGCTCGGCTGGAATGACATTACCCAACGCTTCTGCCGCGTCTGCGTTTATTTCGATGGCATGGGCTTCGAGCCCTGGATGCAAAAGCTTCAACGCCTTGAGGTTCATGCCGATGTTGGCACCAAATTCAATGCAAGTCTTGAACCCCTTAGCTTGATGTAAAGCTTTGGAAAAAAAAGCCAAGTTTGAAGCCAACAATGCATCACCTTGGTTTCGCTGTATGTATTCGGTTCCAAAATTACCTGCCCAAAATTCTTCCTGATCGGTTTTATAGGTCATAAATTTCTTTCTGTAGATTGATTGAGAATTTCAAACATCATTTCGGCACGAATCCAGTCATCTATGGTGTCGATGTCTTGTACTCTGTACCGAGGTAACACGATGGGCGTTGAGACTTGCGAAAACAAGGGCACGCCAGACAGCCAAGCTTTAGCCCTTCCCCAATAGAACTGCCCTGCATCGTGATATGCATCTTCGAGGTCTTGTGAGCGGGTGGTGAATTGCGCAGGGTTGAACATATTGATGCGCTGTTGGTCTGTGATTCGAAACGACCGTTGAATCGGAGCTGCAAAATTGGTCACCGTGAAGGCGTATTGAGCGCCAGAACTTTGCAATACGTCCAAGCCTCGGCGCAAGTCTTGGGCTTGCACAAAAGGTGCCGTGGCATACAAGCAGCAAGCAAATTGCACGGAACCAAACTGCTGAGCAATCCATTCAACAGCGTGGGCTACCACCGGGATAGTGCCGGAGTAATCATCAGACAAATCGGAGGGGCGCATGAAAGGCACATCGGCCCCATGGGCCCGAGCTACTTCCGCAATTTCTGCGTCGTCTGTGCTGACAATGATGCGATCAAAACAGCCCGAGGCTTTTCCCGCCTCTATGGACCAGGCGATCATAGGCTTTCCACAAAAGAGCTTGATATTTTTTCGCGGTATACGTTTGCTTCCGCCTCGCGCTGGGATAACTGCGAGTCTCATAAGCTCATAGCCTCTCGAATGCTTTTGGAAACAAAAATCAAATCCTCATCGCTTAAATTGACGTGCATGGGAATGCTGATGGCTTCCCGGTAATACTGCTCTGCTTGCGGATAGTCACCTTGTTTGAAGCCCATTTTTTGGTAATAGGGCTGGGTGTGAACTGGGACGTAGTGCAAATTAACCATGATGCCTTTGGCACGCAGGGCTTCAAAAACTTGGCGGTGAGTGGCTTTGATTTTTTTCAACTGCAGACGAACCACGTATAGATGGTAGGCGCTATAACTATCGTGATGCTGCCAGGGCAGCTCAAGGGGCAGCTCGGCCAGCAGTTCGTTGTAACGCTGGGCGATGTCATGACGGCGTTTGACGTAGTCATTCAAGCGCGTCATTTGGCTAACGCCGAGTGCGGCCTGCATGTCGGTCATGCGGTAGTTGTAGCCCAGCGCAACTTGTTGGTAAAACCAAGGGCCGTGCATGGGCTCTGTCATTAACGCTGGGTCGCGGGTGATACCGTGGCTGCGCAGCAGACCCAGGCGGGTGGCCAGTTCGGCACTGTTGGTCAGGGCCATTCCACCTTCAGCGGTAGTAATGATCTTGACCGGGTGAAAGCTGAAAACGGTGATGTCGCTGTAGCGGCCGTTACCGATGGGCTCGCCTTTGTATTGGCCGCCAATAGCATGCGAGGCATCTTCGATGATTTTGAAGCCGTATTTCTGGCCTAGGGCGTGGATGGCGGCCATGTTGCAGGGCTGGCCTGTCAAATGCACGGGTACGACGATTTTGGGCAACTTGCCAACTTTTTGTGCAGAAATGAGTTTTTCTTCGAGCTTGGCGGGGCAGAGGTTGTAAGTGCAGGGGTCTATGTCCACAAAGTCCACTTGTGCACCGCAATAAAGGGCGCAGTTAGCCGATGCCACAAAGGTGTTAGGCGAGGTCCAAAGCCAATCTCCAGAGCCAAGATCAAGTGCCATGCAAGCTATATGT
This sequence comes from Limnohabitans sp. DCL3, assembly GCF_048019295.1. GTDB lineage: Bacteria > Pseudomonadota > Gammaproteobacteria > Burkholderiales > Burkholderiaceae_C > Limnohabitans_A. The sequence continues at coordinate 1,846,944 of NZ_CP171842.1, forward strand.
AGAGCTGATGTAGCACTGTTGACGGCCACTGCGTACAGGGCTTCGGTCTGCGCCATAACGCTGCTCTCAAATTGCTGAATGGCAGGACCCTGCGTCAGATTTGGAGATTTAAGTACCGCAATGACAGCTTCAATGTCTGCTTGCGATATGTCCTGGCGGCCGTAAGGGATCATGGCTCAGATGGTCCCAATTTTGGTTTTGTTGGCGCTGATCCAGTCTTGTAACTTATGGTCACTCATCCACTCGGGATTATTGTCGCTGGTGTAAACAAAACCCTCGGGTACTTTTTTACCTGTCTTGATACGTTTCTCGCAAACGGCCCAATTATGGATGGTTGGCAGGATTTTAAAATGTTCAGGATATTCGTAAGTGTAATGGGCATCTTCGGCACTGATCATCTGCTCGTGGAGTTTCTCTCCTGGCCGAATACCAACTACTTCAAGTTTTGCATCGGGTGCAACCACTCGAGCCAGATCGGTAACTTTCATAGACGGAATCTTCTTTACGTAAATTTCGCCGCCGACCATATCTTCAAAAGCATGCCAAACCAACTCAACGCCTTCTTCGAGCGAAATCATGAATCGTGTCATACGTTCGTCCGTAATTGGTAGGATACCTTTATCTTTGACAGACAAAAAGAAAGGTATTACCGAGCCCCTTGAACCCATGACATTACCATAACGTACAACCGAAAAACTTGTCGCTTTTCCGCCAGAGTAAGAGTTACCAGCAACAAACAATTTGTCAGAAGCCAGTTTGGTGGCGCCATACAAATTGATCGGACTGCTGGCTTTGTCAGTTGACAAGGCCACCACCCGTTTTACACCCTTGTCGATGCAAACGTCGATCAGGTTCATGGCCCCCATCACGTTGGTCTTGACGCACTCAAAAGGGTTGTACTCGGCTGTTGGGACAATTTTGGTCGCAGCAGCATGCACCACATAGTCCACGCCATCCAACGCGCGATGCAATCGGTCCTTGTCTCGCACGTCGCCAATAAAAAATCGAACGCGATCATCACCTTCGAACTTTTTGGCCATGTCCCACTGCTTCATTTCATCGCGCGAAAAGACGATGATTTTCTTTGGGTTGTATTTGGCCAAGGTCATCGGCAGAAAAGTATTCCCGAAAGAGCCCGTGCCACCGGTCACAAGAATGGTTGAGTTGCGAAGCATGAAGTGGTCCTTGAATGATGCAGCCCGACTGTCGCGGCTTGATGTCTAAAAAGCGTCAGTTTCTCAATTCCATAAAGTCAAGCAATAAGCGCGCCAAGTACCCTCGGACGTAAAAAAACAAGCCGGTACTCGTCATGACATGCCCTTGTAGTCAAGGACCAACCAACAAATCAAAAAGACGCAGGACGACGCGGATTGGCAAACCATTCCAAAAAAAAGGGATGCCAAACCCACAAGCGTTGACCATGGCGGTCCGGCCAATCCTTGCCGTCTTCGAAAGGCCAATGGTTACAAGCCATCCTTTTCATGTGCCAAGGGGTCGACATTTCAAAAAAACTTCCCCCTGTCAAAGATCGAAAGTGTTCCTCACAGAACAAAACAAGCGGCAACACCCTGGTCAATGCATCACAAAGGATTCAAAAAAAGATAGCAAAGCACAAGATAAGCGCTCCCGAAGCAAGCACACTGGCGCCTGAATTTCCAACACATTCCAGGCACGATAGATGCTTGTCAACTGCACGAGGTAAATTATGAAAATTGCAGTTTATTTGGATGAAGTCAGCAACTCTATTGATAACGCCATGCAATGGGCGATCATGCGGAGAATTTCTGAGAATTTGCATGACCATGAATTGCTGATCATTGACCCCCTGGGGATCGGCAAGGAAGAAGCCATGCGTGTCCTGATGCAGCAGGATTACGACGTGTTGCTGACTTACAACAAAACAGGCACCGACCTGAAAGTCAGGCTTGATGGCGGCGATGAAACGTCGTTGCTGTCCGCCATCAACCGCAAACATGTCGCCTGGTTGACCGAACATCCTCTGACTTTTTACGATCAGTACATGTCGTCTCAGTGCGATAGGCACTTCATATTTCCCAACGAATCCCATGCATTTTTTGCCGAGTCCATGGGACTGCGCGGCAGTTTTTCAACCCAAATGTTTGGCTCATCACCCGCAAAAACGATAGCGCCGTTCATGGCGCGCGAATTTGATGTGTGCATTGCGGCTCAGTGGCGTGGAACCGCTGATGTGAACGCATTTTGGAAAACAATGACCGGTAAAACGAGAGAGTTCTTTGAGGATGTGCTCTATTTACAGGACACCATTGAAACCCGCGACACTTTCACAGCCTTTTTGGCTGCAGCCAAACACCACGGGATGGATGAAGGGGAGGTTCTCCAGGCTGGGTCAGCCATGCGCGCCATTTATTGGTACGCACGGAAGAAGGAACGAATCAAATTGGTCCAAGACTTTGCCTCAAGTGGCCTGAAAGTGGCTCTCATTGGTGGCGAGGATTGGAAGGAAGTCCTGCCGAACCATGACAACATTTTTTTTGCGGAACCCGTGGGCCATGAGCATTTAAAAAATTGGTATCAAAACAGCAAGTCCGTGGTCACCATGAACAATTTTCATGGGGCCAACGAAAGAGTCTTTGATGCCATGGCTGCAGGCTGCCTGGTCTTTGGCGAATGCGCGCCATCGTTGGTGTCCATACTGGGTGAAAAAAATGCCGTTTTTTATGAGCCCAACAAAGCTTGCGACAAGTTGGATGAATTGGAACAGTTGATCAGAACCGGTTCAGCTCAAGCCATGGCGCAATCTGGAACTCACAGATTTTCAACAGAGCACACCTGGCAACACAGAGGCGAGTACCTCAGCGCCTTGCTGGATGAGCTGATGAACATAGAGAAAGCTTGAATAATGGGCACCCAATACAGCGTTATCGTCACCAGCCACAATCGCCCTCACCTGCTCGCCAGAGCTTTAAGGTCTGTGGGCATGCAGGAAACGGACAGCATAGAAGTCATAGTCGCGATGGATGTTTGGTGCAAAGACTCAGTCCAAGTGGTCAATGATTTTGAGCATCCCCACAAAAAATTACTGGTCTTGCCCGGCTTCAAAGGGCCCTCCGAAACCAGGAACACAGCAAAAGACCAAGCTCGGGGTGAATGGATTGTGTTCTTAGATGACGATGATCAGCTGATTCCTGGCTATTTGGCTGACCTGACGCCACATGTTCAAGATCGCAACCAAGTTTTATGGACCAACTACATCGTGCAACAAGAGCACATTGATGGGAATCAATTTGAAAGCTTGGGCTGGGAAGAAAAGCTGATCGAAGACAGAAATCCTGAAGAATTGGAGATCTCCAACTTCATTCCCAACTCATCATTGGTATACCCAAGGGAATTGATCAGAGACATTGATTTTGACATTCACCTTAGCAGTTTAGAAGATTGGGATTATCTAATTAATATCAAAAGAAAATATGCCATGAAACCCATATCATTATTCAGTTCCGTGATCAGCATGCCCACCAATAAGTTGACAAGGAACTCTGGATCGCAACAGTCCGACGATCACTTTATGGATATTTTGCACATCTATAGAAAATGGCGATCGAACAACCCATTAATCAAAGAATTAAGATTAAAGAAAATGAATAATAGATTCATCAATATCAATCAAGATCATTTTTGATATAGGAAAAATATAAAAAACCATAGTTACGGCAACGTAAAATTGATCCATGCCAGTTAAATTATTTGGCAAATAAAAACTTGGTGTAGCTCAATGACGCAAAAACGCAATCAATAACTTGCCAACCCAAAAGACACAAGCAAGAGCACAACATTTCCAATCATCCCTGCAGCATTCATTTCAGACCGGCATCCAAGTCTGAATGAATTTTGCAGCGATGACCATTGAACTTCACAATTTATCAAAAATTGACAATTTAATTATTGATCGATTGAAAATCTCTAGCCCAACGAACAAGATGCCGATCATGATTGTACGCAGGAATATTATTTAAAACCAGTTGAGAATAGAGCTTATCATGTTTTGATTTTGCATCTCCGAACAAACCAGAATCTTTGGCATTATAAATCAATCCCACTCCGTTGTAATAGGCGGGAACGGCTCCATGAATACTCATATTTAACCAAAGATCCCAATCCTCATAACCACGAACATTCTCTTTGTACCCACCAGTTTTTTCCCAAAGTATTTTAGAATATACACTCGCAATGACAATTTGATTTGCCTTATTGATCCGACCTGGTGCAAAGACGCCTGGAGGATGTCTGACATTTTTATCCGGGTGAACATGAATGGAATCTGCATAAATCAAGTTCACTTCAGGGCGCTTCTTGATGATCTCTAAACACCCCTTCAAATAGCCTCTTGCAATCACATCATCTGCATCGAGAGGAAGTATGAAATCGCCAAGCGCCTTCATGATGCCATTATTTCTAGGAATAGCGGGTTGGCCGGAATTTTCTTGAAATAAGGGAATAATATTTTTATCAGGGTAATCAAGAAGCAACTGATCAATAATGGCTTTGGAGCCATCGGTGCTCCCATCATCCACAATGATGATCTCTAGGCCTTCAACATCCTGATCAATGACGGATTCAACACAGTTACGAAGATATACACCATAATTGTAATTGGTAATAATAACAGAAAAGTTCACATGATCAGCGGAATTTTTTGCATGGAAAATTGCATTTTTTTCAATATTCAGATCATCATCCGAAAAATAACCCGAAGTGCGCGCAATCAAATTTTTCATCCCAAGCATTGACTCAACCACATGATCGAGCTCAATGTAGTTTCCGACATCAAAGTCCTGTGCTCTCTGGGCATGAATTTTATTATGACTTTGGCTCAATTGCTCAATGAAAGGAAAATTAACAAAGCATTTGAAAAGATAATTGTACAAAAAGCGGTAAGCCACAATTAAATCTGACTCTGTTAAATCAGTATTTTCCCCATTGACAGCTTCTTCATTCAAGAAAACATCATAGTCAGGCACATTCAAATAACTTAAAATACTGGGGCAATGAACCCAATCGGAGTTCGCGGCAACATAAGTTCGCTTCCCCAGTAGCAACGATTCGATTGCGATTGTGCTTCCAAAGGTAAGCACTAAATCGGCTGTTCGGGCAAGCTCATAAGAATTAACAGTATTAGTCGAATCAATGATTATAACGTTCAAATAATCGGTTCTGGCTGCCAAATTATCAAAGAATTTCTTTTCATCTAAATTTTTTCCAGTAGAATTTAGTCCATATGAATTGGGATGTATTCTAATAATCAGCTCAACATTATTTTTACTGGCGATTTCGCAAGTTTTGAGTATCCAATCATATTGTGATCCCAAAGGACTTTGAAGATCAGGTTCTGATACAAACTCATCTGTACTGCTTGTAAATAGAACCCATCTTTTAAGCCCAGATTTCTCAAGGACGACGTCAGTATCAGATGCTTCAAGAAAGTTTTTCCAATTAATATTGGTTCCTCCAATTCTGTCATTAAACCATTTTTTTACCAATTTTACTTCATGCCCTTTTAAAGGGTGACGCAAATTATAATCCGATATGAATTTGGCGTTATGATGGGATGTACATTTATCATCTATGTTGACTAAAAAATAACCTCGATTCAAACCTCTTTCGTGCGTAGAAAACCTTACACCATGGATTTTACAAATTTCCACCATCGCACGTGTCACAGCCATTCGCCCATTAAAAATTAAGGCAAAATCAGGTTTCTGTTCATTCAATAAAATTTTTCCTGCAACAATCGTCAACGTGGCGTTAACCATATAGTTGCGAAGTGTTCTTACATGAACTTCATTATTTAAATCAATTTCATTGACGCGAAAATGTGTGTGCACCGAACCAATAGAAATTTCATATATATTAACTCCAAATAAATTCAACGATTTCAATCGAGCAGAATCCATGCCGGAAATCATTTTTCTAATTTCATCAGACTCTTGGGGATCAACATAGTCAGATACAGATTGGTATTGAATGCCCATGCCCTTGAGGTGTGCATCAGTGTGGTTGCGACAATTATCACAAGCATTCACTGGTCGGATTCCGATGACATTGGCCTGGTGCAAGTCACAGTCTTGAGATTCGACACCGCAGCGGAGATAAATGACCTTATATCCTCGGGCAATCAAATTATGATAAATAGGCACTTCAAAATTAGCATGAAAGTCCCACAATCCGTAAGGATTAAAAATAATAGCTGTTTTCATTGTCAAGCCGCCTTGATGAGGAGCTGATCAAAGTAATTGATCGTTTTCAATATACCTTCTCTCAACTGAACTTTGGGGCTCCAATTTTGAAGGTTTGCATGTGCAATTGAAATATCAGGTTTTCTCTGTTTAGGATCATCTGATGGAAGTGGATTGAAAATTATTTTCGATTGACTTCCGGTTAAATCAATCACCATTTCAGCCAATTCCATGATGGAAAATTCGACTGGATTACCTAAGTTCATGACTCTTGGAAAATTATGATTTTGTGAATCCAATGACATGAATCTTAAAAAACCCTCAATTAAGTCATCAACGTAGCAAAAACTTCTGGTTTGATTACCACTGCCAAAGATAGTAATATTTTCACCATTCAAAGCCTGCATGATGAAATTACTGACCACACGGCCATCGTTGGGATGCATTCTGGGGCCGTATGTGTTGAAAATTCGCCCAATTCTGATGTCAATTGCGTATTGACGGTGATGATCAAAGAGAATGGTTTCGGCACACCGTTTCCCTTCGTCGTAGCAGCTGCGGATGCCAACTGGATTGACATTTCCCCAATAGTCCTCTGTTTGTGGGTGAACCAGTGGATCACCATAAACTTCGCTTGTACTGGCGTGAAATATGGGCGCCTTGATGCGCCGAGCCAAGCCAGCAATGTTCATCGCACCCATGACATTGGTTTTCAAGGTATGGATCGGATCGTATTGGTAATGAATCGGACTGGCGGGGCTTGCCAAGTTATAAATTTCATCGACTTCGATAAACACTGGCTGTGTGATGTCATGGCGCAACAGTTCAAATTTTTTGGAGTCAAGCAAATGGTCAATGTTTGCTTTAGTTCCTGTAAAAAAATTATCCAGACATACCACATCGTTGCCGTTAGCGATCAGACGGTCGATCAAGTGCGACCCAAGGAATCCCGAGCCACCCGTGACGAGGGTTCTTTTCGTTTTGTTGTAATTTCTCATTGCATCACCTTTCAAATTGTCGTTTTTAAAGCAAATTCCATGCCATTAATGGCATGCACTTTTCCGACACCCGTGACCTTGTCTGAAATCTTTCAATTTCTTGCAGCTTGCATACCGTCATTTTTATCGTATTTATATTATTTATGTGAACTCATTTTAGAAATCACTTCCAAAAAGATCACGTGAATAGACTTTTTCGGCAACATCGGCTAACAACTCGGTACTTCTGTTTGAAATAATAATATTTGATTTTTTCTTGAATTCTTCCAAGTCGCGCACCACTTTGGAGTTGAAAAATTCATCTTCAGTGAGCAATGGCTCATACAGAATGACTTCCACTCCTTTCGCCTTTATTCGTTTCATGACACCCTGAATACTCGATGCTCGAAAGTTATCTGATCCTGCTTTCATAATCAATCGAAAGATACCCACAACTTTCGGCTTGTGTCTAAGTATTTCTTCAGCAACAAAGTCCTTACGGGTCGTATTCGAATCAACGATCGCCTGGATCAGATTTTGAGGAACATCTTTGTAATTGGCGAGCAGCTGCTTGGTATCTTTGGGCAAGCAATAACCACCGTATCCGAAACTGGGGTTGTTGTAATGGCTTCCAATTCGAGGATCGAGGCCGACGCCATCAATGATTTGACGTGTATCCAGTCCCAGCTTCGATGCATATGTATCCAATTCATTGAAAAAGGCCACACGCATGGCCAAATATGTATTTGAAAATAATTTGATTGCTTCTGCCTCGGTGCTTTCGGTGAACAACAATGGAATATTTTGTTTTTCTGCACCATCTTGCATTAATTTTGCAAATTTCTCAGCTCTTTCACTTATTTCACCAATAATTATTCGGCTGGGGTATAAATTATCATGCAATGCCCTACCTTCACGTAGAAATTCGGGGCTGAAAATTACATTCTCTGTACCCACCTCTTGCTTTATTTTTTTTGTAAATCCTACTGGAACGGTTGATTTTATAATCATGACCGCTTCTGGATTGATCGCCAACACATCTTCAACTACATTTGCAATAGATTTCGTATTGAAATAGTTGGTTTCCGGGTCGTAGTCTGTTGGTGTCGCAATGATAATAAAATCCGCGTCTTTATATGCAAAATTCTTATCACTCGTCACTTTTAAATTTATTTTTTTATGTTCCAAATAAAATTCCACATCGCTGTCTTCTATCGGTGATTTTTTGTTTTTAATTTTCTCCACTTTATTGGTGTCAATGTCAAACGCAATCACTTCGTTGTTTTTAGCCAATAAAATGGCATTGGACAAACCCACATAGCCCAGTCCAGCAATTGCTATTTTCATGATATTCAGATATTAAGTGCGTTTTAGCATTCAATGCACACGTTCCAACTGTCCACTGGTGTTTCCACAAATGACACGCGAAGCCGACAAGGCAATTTGGTACGGGTTGAACAGGCTGTCTTGGGCTTCTGCTTTGAAATTCGAGGTGCGCATTTCCGTGTCGGTGCGGCCCGGCACGATGCAGTTCACCCGGATTCCGTCTTCTGCCCACTCCTCGCTCAACCCTTGTGTCAAATTCACAATGGCGGCTTTGGTGGCCGAGTAAACGGCAGAACCGGCTCGCCCTCGGGTGTAAGAGGAGGACGCAAAGAAAAGCAGTGAACCTTGGCTTTGCGCCAGCCAAGCATGGGCCTGTCGCGCCACATTCAAAGCCCCAATCAAATTGACGTTGATCTGCTCAGCGGCGTCGCCGGCGGTTTGCTCGTGCAGCTTGCCGTTTTTCAGAAGACCTGCGGCGTTCACCACCACATCGATGCCGCCAAACTCGTCGACCGCACTTTGCAAAGCGCGTTGCACGTCCGATTCGCGCGTGATGTCACACCCGCTTTCGCGCGAACACACCGAAACCTGTGCGCCACCACCCAAGAGGATGTCGGCCATGGCTTTGCCGATGCCGCGTGTGCCCCCAAATATCACCACGCGCTTGCCGCGCAAGTTCACGCCCGGTTTGTCGACCGCCGAGGTTTGTGAGCGCAAGCGGAACATCTCATCGGCCAGGATCAAGTCGATGGGGTACGTGACTTTGATGTTTTCTTCGCTGCCTTTGACGATGCGCACGCGCGCGTCGGGATTGCAGGCCAAGAAGATGCCGCAATCGTCGGTGAACTGCTCCAGCTTTTGCTCGCCCAAGGTCCGGTAACACGCCACCAAGTCTTTGTACCGGAAAGCTTGCGGGGTTTGTCCGCGCAACAGATGTTTGCGCTTGGGAATGCTTTCAATGAAACCGTCGCGTTCGGCGATGATGGTGTCGGCTGTTGGGATCGCGACGTCCACCGCCTCGTGGTCTTCCAAGGCTTCCATCACGTCCGACAGGGTTCTGCCATCCAAAAACGGCCTGGCACCGTCATGGATCACGATGTTGTGCGGCGCCTCATCGACCAAGGCCTTGAGGCCTTTGAGGGTCGAGGCTTGGCGGCTGACGCCGCCGGCGATCACCTGGACCAAGGGGTCGTGTTGGAACATGCGCGCGACTTTGTCCACATCGGCAAAGGGTGCCGTGACCACGATGCGGACTTGGGGCAAGTGCTGACGCAAAGCGCTCAAGCTGTGTTCCAGGATGGTTTTGCCCGCGATGCGGACAAACTGTTTGGCTTGGTCGCCCGCCATGCGGCTGCCCGAGCCTCCTGCCAACAAAATACACGCCACGTCTTTACGCATGACACAGCTCCTGGTTCTCGGGGGTGGTTTGCAAAAAGGCCGCCTCGACCTTGGCCATCAAGTCTTCGTGCATGGCCCCGGGCATGTCCCGGTAATGCCGCATCAAGGACAAAACTTTTTCAATCTTCAGATTTTTCTTGCTCAAGCAGGCCGACAAAATCGCCATGCGGGCAGTGATCATGTAATCCAAATTGCCTTTGCCCATGGTCGAAGGGGACTCCAGGTGCGACAAATAGGAAGCATCCGGCACACGCCAGTTGCCGTAGTTCTCGGTCAAATTGAGCTCGGCATTGGCGGGCGCTTGCATCTTCACCCCCAAAAATTCGATTTCCTGCAGCTCAAAGGGCGTGAAGGCGAAGGTTTGTTGGTTGCCGAAAAAGAAGTCCACGCCGGTCACCCAATGCTCGCCCCGAGGGTGGTAGACGAACACATCAATCCACATGCCGGTGTCGTTGTGCTTGATGGGGATGTAGAAAGTGTCTTGGCCTTTGAGGTGCTGTACGGAGACGGTGAACAGCCCGGTCTCTTGCAAGGCCATGCACAGGTTGTACTGGTTCTCCCAGCCGACGATGCCGACATCGATGTCTTTGTCGTGCGCCAAAAGCTGGCCCTCTCGCACGTAGCCGAGCAAGGTGCCGGAGACCAAAAATACGGGCGTGCCCTTCTCGTTGGCCATGCGGGTCAAATCGCTCAGGGCACGGGAGGCATTGACCACGTCAAAGCCTGATTCAGCGGCTTGAGTGCCGGGGCGCTCGCCATGCAGGGCATCTGGGGTCAGGGCTTCTGTTGGATTTTGGCTGGCCGACAGCAGCTCAATGGCGCGGTCCAATTTGTCCACCGACGCCTGCGCTTTGCCCTGCTTACACAGGCACCGGGCCAGGTCAATTTGCAACACCAGACTTTTGTTATGCGGGTCCAAGGCCTTGAGTTGCTCAATCGCACTGTCGAAATCGCCATCCGTCTCCAGCGCGCTGGCGGCCAACTGCACCAATGCCTTGTCCACCTGGGGCACTTTGGCGCGGCGCGCGGCGTCGGCACACAACCCATAGAGTCGGGCCAAAATTTGGTAGTCCACATCCACTTGGGCTTGACCGGACTCTTCGACATACAAGGGGTGACGCCGTGACAAGCTTCTGGCCACTTGCAGCCAAATTTGAGTTTCAGCGGGTTGTTTGCCCAAGTGACGAAGCAACTCCAGAGCGGACACCCAATCTTTGTGGTCCAACAAGAGTTCCAGGGCGTCTTGCCAAGTCTGGGGCGTGCCTTTGACCTTTTTGCCTGAAAGCACGGCGGGCGTGATGGGCTGATGCTGCATCAAACACTCCACCGCAAAGCGCAACACGTTTTGCCGTGACAACTGGTCCAGCGGCGCTTGAAGTTTTCCGCGCAAGATCGATTGGTAACAGGCCAACCAGTACTTCGCTCGGACCACTTCAACGCCGTTTTGCTCTGCCAAAGTACACAACAACAAGGTCATGGGCTTCTTGCCCAAAGCTCGGGTCATGGCGATCGTGTCCTGGGACAGCAGTTGCGCCAAGTCCACGCCCATGAAGGCTTTTTCCACGGCGGCATCGTCACCTTTCATCAAGGCGGCATTGATCGATGCCAGGGCCCGATGCATGTCCAAAGTTAATTTCATGTGCCGCTCCGTCCGGAAAATATTGACCGTTGATGGTTTTTTGACAGAACAAGCAATGTCTGTGCCAAAAGAAAATTTCCCCTGTTCGATTTTTTTGAAAATTTCCTCTCAAGTTCCCGAGTTTGGTGACGAATCAATGAATGACAGATTCCAGCTATGGACAGGAGCCCCTATGACCGTCGTCAATTCCAACATCCCAGCCGTGGTGGCGCAGCGCGCCATGGTCATCAATCAGCGCGACCTCACCTCGGCCATGACCCATTTGGCAACGGGCAAACGCATCAACGGATCTGGAGACGACGCGGCAGGTTTGGCCATCAGCAACAAGCTGGGCACCCGCATTGCCAGCTTGAACATGGCCGTGCGCAATGCCAATGAGGGCATTTCATTGATTCAAACCGCCGATGGCGCGGCCGGCACCCTCAGCGACATGCTGTTTCGCATGCGCGAGTTGGCGGTTCAATCGGGCAACGACACCTACTCCAGCTCTGACCGCAGTGCCCTCAAAAGTGAAATGTCCGGACTCCAAAAACAAATTGCCAACACGCTGGAAAACACCGAATGGAACGGCATGAAAGCCCTCAAGGGCAAAGCCGGCAGTTCGGGCTCCATCTCTTTTCAAGTGGGCGCATCGAGCACCGATGCGTTCACCCTGGCCATGACCAGCTTGGACACAGGCTCTTTGGCCAAAGCGCAGACCGTGGCCTCGGTCAACATCGGCACACGCTCGGGTGCCACCAGCGCCCTCACGACCATCGATGAGGCCCTGACCGAGATCGACAAAGCCCGAACCTTGTGGGGCGCCACGGCCAACCGCCTCGTGCATGCGGCCGACAATGCCAGCAACGTCGCCATGAACTCGAGCGCCAGCCGCAGTCGGATCATGGACACCGATTACGCGAAAACCACCGCCGATTTGGCCCGCGCCATGATCTTGGACCAAGCAGGGGCCGCCATGCTGACCCAAGCCAACCAAAAACCCATGTACGTTTTGGCCTTGCTGAGGTAAACCTGCGCTCTTGCCGCATAAGCAGGCACGCCTATTGCTTAAGTTGCCTGGAGTCTTGAATCGGCCAACCCTTGCCGATCAGTTCACAGGAGAGACCATCATGCTGCGTGCAACACCCACACAATTCGTTCAACCGTCTTATTCTGCTTTGCTCAGCTTGGCCACCCAAGAACTGAGCCCCTCCAAGATCCGGCAATACATCGCCGATTTGGTGGGTGACAACCGCCTTGAAGAGGCGGATGCCTTGTCCCTCGAATCCCTCAAACGCTTTCCCAAAAGCGAAGACATCTTGGTCATTCGTACCCTGGTTTGTCAGATCCGCCAAGATTGGCCCGCGGCCAGTGTGGCCTTGGAAACCTTGATCAACCTGCAGGGCCACGCCAGCCCAGCAGCGAACTGGACCCAATGGGTGCGCGTGTTGCGTTGCATGGGCCAGAGCGAGCGGGCCATGAGCGCTGCGGCCCAAGGCCTGGCCACCTACCCCCAAGATGGGGCCTTGCAAGAAGCATTTTTGTCGCTGCAGCAAGCCGGGATTCAACCCGCCCTCAAGGTGGCTTGAGGACCTGCGCCTCAGGCCATCGGCGCTGAGCGCCCAATTTTCCGATTCGGCCCTGTTCAAACGGCCCCAGCTGTCCAGCTGGGGCCGTTTTGTTTGGCGACAACAGCGGCAAAACTTTGCCAGTCCCTCGCCGCCGAGCGCCCCCAGCGCCGTCCCAGCTACCCGGCAGCGGCTGCACAGCTGGGCATCTGGAAGGGCAAAGCCCGGGATTTCCCGCGGTTTGATCGCCAAGCGTCGTGATTTAGACAGAGAAAAAGCTGGCACAGGGTTTGCTTAGTTTGTGGCAGCTTCGGTTTTTGACACTTCAATCCCGAAACATTTTTGACACTTCCCTTTGGAGCCCATGATGTCTTCTCTTTTAAACGCCATGCTGTCGCAGTCCGGAACCGGTCAAAGTTTGACTGTTCGGGAAGTGTCGAAGTTCACGGCCCCTGAAATTCGCCAAACCATGGCAGCCCTGGTCCATGCCAACCACATGGACTTGGCCGACGCCTTGTCTGCTGCGGGATTGAGCCTGTACCCCGACAGCGAAGATATTTTGGCCATCAGCGCTTTGCTGGCCGAAATGAAGCAGGACTGGAACACTGCTGAACAACTGCTGAACCAGTTGATCACCCTGCAAGGTGAAAAAACGACCTCCACGACCTGGCTCCACCTGATTCGCGTGCTGCGTTGCCAGTGCGAACCCGGCAGGGCATTGCTGACAGCCAAACAAGCCTTGTCAGCCTACCCCGAAGACACCTTGTTGCATGACGAGTATTCCTCACTGCAAGAACTCGTCTCCGAGCACATGCCCGTTGCGGCTTCCACCCAACTGCATTGAAGTCACCCCCCGTCTTCAAGCCACACCTCATCACTGAACATTTCCTTTAGGAGTCATTGTCATGACCGTCATCAACACCAACATCAATTCATTGGTCACCCAGAACGCGCTGACCCGAAACAACCGTGCGCTGTCCACCAGCATGGAACAGTTGTCAACGGGCAAACGCATCAACAGCGCGGCCGACGATGCCGCCGGTTTGGCCATCACCAACAAAATGACATCGCAGATCCGTGCCTTGAACCAAGGCATTCGAAACGCCAACGACGGCATCTCGCTGATGCAAACGGCTGAAGGCGCCACCACCGAAATCACCAACATGCTCCAGCGCATGCGTGAATTGGCTGTGCAAGCCTCCAACGACACGTACACCTCATTTGACCGCTCGGCCCTGAACGCCGAAGTCACGGCCCTCAAATCCGAAATCTCGCGCATTGGCGACAACACCGAGTGGAACGGCATGAAGCTGTTCACCAACAAGAGCGCCGGCAGCGCAGGTGGCATTGGTGTCTCCGGCACAGTGCGTCTGCAATTGGGTGTGGACGGCAAAGACTCCGACCGCATCGAGGTCAAGCTCAACGAAATCAATTCGAAGAAATTGGGCGTCAGTGGCCTGTCACTTGCCAACCTGTCGGGCGCCACGTCCGCTCTGGCCACACTGGACAAAGCCATCGGCATGATCGATGACGACCGCGCCCGGTTCGGTGCCACCATCAACCGATTGACTTACGCGGTGGACAACTTGACCAACGTTTCGCAAAACACCAGCGCCTCGCGCAGCCGAATTTTGGACACCGACTACGCCAAAGCGTCCAGCGAAATGGCCCGCACGCAGATCATCCAGCAAGCGGCCACCGCCATCTTGGCGCAAGCCAACCAGAGCCAGCAGTCGGTCCTCAAGCTGCTGGGTTGATGACGCCCATGCACCACCTTGAGTTGAAAGGGGTCTCGCCAGGCCAGCTCAGCCATGGCTGACACCGGCCCTGCGCTGACCCCTTCAACCCGTGGGCCCAACTGCTGGCAATGCCGGCATTTTGCGATCACCCATTTGCCTTTTTCACCCTATGCCTGCCGGGCCATGGGGTTTCAGTCGCGTCTGCTGCCCTCGATCGAGGTGTTGCGCATCGACGGACGCTTTTGCCGGCTGCACGCCCCCAAATCCCCCCCTCCCAAAGCCTGATCCAAGGCTGTCAATCTTCCGTCAAGCCGGTGTCAATTTCCCAATACCGATAAAAATATCAAAGTATTCATTTTGATTTTTTTTAGGTTTTTAAAAATACAAAATAAAGCTGGCACAAGGGTTGCTTAGTTAGTCTCATCTGAACATGAGACCAACACCGTGAAGTCACAACCCTCGACCAACCCTCTGGCCCTTTGGCTGGACCCCGAAGCCGCCCTGAGCCCCGAGCACAGCCAAGCCTTGCAGGTCAGTGGCTGGGCGGCGATGCCCGTCAACACCCTCGATCACTTGCTCAGCCACGCGCCAGACGCCGCCATGGTGGTGTTGCACCTGACGGCCGACGTGACGCGGCTCAAAGCGGTTCAACAACTTTTGCATGACGCAGGCCTGAGCACCCCTGTGGTGTGCCGGGTTGATCGCCAAGAGCTGGATCTGGCGGTTGAAGCCGCGCAAGCCGGCGCGCTGACCGTGTTGGCCGCGCAAGATGTGCGCCACGCCTCTTGGCAGCGTTTGCACCACCAACTCCACCCCACGGCTGCCCGCTTGACACCGCAGCCCGTGCGCCATGTGGTGTTTGTCGATCCGGCCAGCCAACACCTGTTGGCTTTGGCCCAAAAAGTGGCCCAAGCCGATGTGACGGCCCTGCTGGTGGGGCCCACTGGCTCGGGCAAAGAGGTGCTGGCCCGCGTTCTGCACGAGGCCTCGGCCCGTGCGCAAGGCCCCTTTGTGGCCCTGAACTGCGCGGCCATGCCAGAGAACCTGATCGAGGACATGTTGTTTGGTCACGAAAAAGGCGCATTCACCGGCGCGCACCGAGAGCAAAAAGGTTTGTTTGAACAAGCCCAAGGCGGCACCTTGTTCTTGGACGAGATCGGCGAGATGCCCATGCACCTGCAAAGCAAACTGCTGCGCGTCTTGCAAGAGCGCCAACTCACCCGCTTGGGCGGTCAAAGCACCATCCAGTTGAACGTGCGCATCGTGGCCGCGACCAACAAAGACTTGAAAAAAGCCATCGTCGAGCGCGAATTCCGCGAAGACCTGTACTACCGCATCGCCACTTTCCGCATGCGCTTGCTGCCCTTGGCCGAGCGCCCAGGCGACATCATCCCCTTGGCCATGCAGTGCTTGTTGCAACACGACAGAAAGCCATGGGTGCTGGTGCCCCAGGCACAAGCCCAATTGCTGCAATACCCTTGGCCTGGCAACGTGCGCGAACTGGAAAACGTGATGCGTCGCGCCATGGTGCTGTGCGCCGACCATGTGGTCACGCCCGCACACCTGATGTTTGACGACTGGTTGACCGCATCGGCCGTGGCTGCCGCACCCACAGCCGCACCTGCGCCCACAGCGGCCACCCCCGTCATCACGCCGACGGATTGGGCCCAGCTGCCCAGCAGCACGCCAAGCCCCCGGCTGATCGAGCGCGAACTGCCTGCCGAAATGCCTCAAGCCACCGACTTGAACAGCGCGGCCCGCATGAACGAACACCAAGTGATCATGGCCACCTTGGCCAACACACACAGCAAAACAGAAGCGGCCAAGCGCTTGGGCATCAGCCCACGCACCTTGCGCTACAAACTCGCGCAACTGCGTGAGCACGGTTTGGGCATGGCCAGCGCGGCCTGCTGAAGGAGACACGCATGATCGACAAAGCCATTTCCCCTGCCAGCATCCAGTCGATGCTGCAAACCTTGCGCAGCCACCAAAACGAAGCGGCCGGCAAAGCCATGGGCATGCCCGGCGCGAGCGAGTTGGGCGGTGTCCAAAACGGCGCCTCAAACGGGGTGCAGAAAACCGGGTTTTCTGACCTGGTCTCTGGTGCTCTCGGGCAAGTGAATGCCCTGCAAGTCCAGTCGTCCGATATGCGTGCCGCATTTGACCGCGGCGAAGACATGGCCCTGACCGATGTGGTGCTGGGCATGCAGAAATCTTCTCTGGCCTTTGAAGCCACCTTGCAAGTGCGCAACAAGGTGCTCAAGGCTTACGAAGAAATCCTGAACATGCCAGTCTGAACCCCATCACTGAAGAAGAAACAACATGGCTGCAGCAATCGCAACAATGAACACCGGGGTGATGACATCCCCTCAAGGGTCTGACAACTTACCCGCCACCAGCCCAGGCGGCGGCAGTTTGGCCACCGTCCCTGGCACAGCCGACAAGGACGGCAAAACCACAGGCACCGGCCTGAGCCCCTGGAGCACCAAAGGCCTGTCTCAATCTTTTTCTCAAGTCATCAACCAGCCCTCGGTGCGCAAAGTCTTGCCACTGATCGTCATGTTGGTGGCGGTGGTGATTTTTGGCTTGATTTACGCCTGGATGAACGTGGTGCCCTACCGCCCCGTCATGCCCGGCCTGCAAGAGGCCGATCAGCAAAAGGCTTTTGAATCACTCAAGACCGCCGACTTCAGCCCCAAGATTGACCCTGCCACGGGCCAGTTGACCGTGCCCAGCAACCGCTTTCACGAAGCGCGTATCTTTTTGGCCTCGCAAGGTCTGCCCAAGGCGGGTGCCACAGGCCTCGATGGCCTGAAAGAGCAGTCGTCCATGACCACCAGCCAATTCATGGAACAG
Organism: Limnohabitans sp. DCL3; assembly: GCF_048019295.1. Lineage (GTDB taxonomy): Bacteria > Pseudomonadota > Gammaproteobacteria > Burkholderiales > Burkholderiaceae_C > Limnohabitans_A. The sequence goes on from NZ_CP171842.1 coordinate 1,864,641, forward strand.
GTCAAGGTCAATGCGGCGATGGAGCAAGAGTTGGCCCGCAGCATCATGCAAATTGGGAGTGTGCAAAGCGCTCGCGTGCACCTGGCCACGCCCAAACAAAGTGTGTTCGTGCGTGACCGCACACCGCCCAAAGCTTCCGTGGTCTTGGCCCCCTACCCAGGCCGCGCTGTGTCGGCCTCGCAAGTGCAAGCCATTGTTCACCTGGTGTCCTCCAGCGTCCCTTACTTGTCACCTGACCATGTGACCGTGGTCGACAACGTGGGCAAACTCATGACCGAGTCGGCCACCGAACAAAAGTTGGGCTTGACCTCGGCGCAAGAGCAGCACAAACAGCAGCTCGAAGAGGTCTACCGCAACCGCATCATGCAAATCTTGGCCCCCATGGTGGGCGAAGCCAATGTGCGCTCACAAGTGAACCTGTCGCTGGACTTCACCCAAATCGAGAGCACCACCGAAGACTTTGACAACCGCGACAAAGGCCCCCGCACACGCTCCGAAGTGCTGGCCGAAGACCGCGCTGCCACCAAGTCGGCCGAAGGTGTGCCAGGGTCCTTGTCCAACACCGCCCCAGCAGCACCCACCACCACCGACAACACCACAGCCGATGCCAACAAAGGCCAAGCTGAATCCGGCAGCAAACTCAGCAGCCGCTCCACCCGCAACTTTGAGCTGGACCGCACAGTGCGCCATGTGCGCAACGCCACGGGCGGCGTGATGAAGATCAGCGTGGCCGTGGTGGTGAACGAGCGGCCAGCGCCCCCCCCTGCCAAAGATGCGCCCGTGGTGCCCAATGCCCCCACCACGGTGGCCTACACACCACAAGAGTTGGAGCAAATGCTGCAAGTGGTGCGCGGTGTGGTGGGTTTTGACCAACAGCGCGGCGACAACGTGTCTGTGGTGCCGGCCAAGTTTGAAGCACCGGCCAGCCTGGAGACCATCCCGTGGTACCTCGAAGATGTCGTGCAAACCGGCATCAAGAGCGGCTTGCTGGCCATCAGCTTCATCGTGTTCTTGCTGATCGTGATTCGCCCCATCATGCGCAACATCTATGCCGACCATGCGGCAGAGGCCGAGCAAGCCAAGGCTGCGCTCAGCGATGGCGAGCTGAGCGAAGACGACATGCGCATGATCCAAATTGGCGAAGGCGACAGCTTGCAAGAGATCAAGGCCAAGCTCAAGCCCAAGAAGTCGAGCATCTCCATGGACATGCTGGACACCGCCAACACCTACGACGACAAAGTGGCCCTCATCCGCATGCTGGTGGCCGAAGACTCGGGCCGTGTGGCCAACGTGCTCAAGGGCATGATCAAGGTCAATTGAATTTCATCCAGGAACACAGACCATGGCGACCCAAAAACCAGATGACAAAGCAGCAGGCGCGCCTGCAGCCCCTGCGGCGAATGCCCCGATACCCATGACCGAGGAGCTGGCCAAGGAATTGGCCGAGCTGACCGGAACGCAACGTGCGGCCGTTTTGATGCTGCTGCTGGGTGAGCAGCAAGCCTCGGAAATCATCCGTTTCATGAACCCGAAAGAAGTGCAATCGCTGGGGGCCGCCATGGTGTCGGTGTCGGATTTGTCCCAAGAAGCGGTGAACATCGTGCTGGACGAGTTCGTCACCCTGCTGAAAAAGCAAACCAGCTTGGGCTTGGGCACCGGCGACTATGTCGAAAAAGTGCTCAAACGCGCCTTGGGCGACGACAAAGCCGCCTCGGTGCTCAGCCGCATCATGCCCGGCCAAGGCAGCAAGGGCTTGGAAATTTTGAAATGGATGGACGCGCGCTCGATTGCCGAGATGATCCGCGGCGAACACCCACAGGTGGTGGCCATCATCTTGTCGGTGCTCGACTACACCGTGGCGGCCGACGTGCTGAATTTCTTGCCGGGTGAATCGCGCCCGGAAATCATCCAGCGCATTGCCAGCTTGGAGACGGTGCAACCGTCGGCCATGGAAGAGCTCGAGCAAATCATGATGAAACAGTTCGCTTCGAACTCTTCCTCCAAATCGTCCAGCTTTGGCGGTATCAAAGCCGCCGCCCAGATCATGAACTCGGTGAAGGTGGAATTGGAGTCCTCCATCATGGCGGGCTTGTCGCAAATTGACGGCGATCTGATGCAACGCATCCAGGACAATATGTTCACCTTCGAAAACCTGGTGAGCGTGGACAACCGCGGCATCCAAGCCATCATGCGAACGGCCGACTCCGACCTCTTGATGGTGGCGCTCAAAGGCGCACCCGACTTCGTCAAGGACAAATTCCTCGACAACATGTCGGCCCGTGCGCGCGTCATGTTCGTGGACGACATGGAAAGCAAAGGCCCTTTGCGCATCACCGAAGTGGAAGAAGCGCAAAAGAACGTCATGCGCCTGGCACGCAAGCTGTCCGATGCGGGCGAACTGGTGTTGGCAGGAGGCGGCGATGGCTTTGTCTGACCTGCACGAAGCGCCTGCGGTCTGGAGCATCAACCCCTTGCTCAACAGCAAGGTGCAAGCCCCCCGCTTTTTGCGCACCCAATGGGACGAGGCCTCGGCCCGCTCCTTTGGTCCCTGGCGTGTGGCCGAAAAAATCGAACCCACGGAAGGCTTGACACAAGCGCTGGTGAGCACCGAAACCGAACCGTCAGACCCTCCCGCCAACGCCGACGCCTGCGCTGGCGAAGCCGACTCGGGTGCGGCCGAATCCGAATCGCCATGGAGCGAATCCGCCCTGGCGGCCCTGCGCGACGAAGCCTACCAACGCGGTCTGCTCGACGGCCAAGCCCAGGTGCGCGAAGCGCATGAGCGAGAGCGCAGCCAAGAGCGCGAGTTGGTGCGCCACTTGGGCATCGAGCTGCGCAGCATCAGCCAAGACCCGCAGCGGTTTTTCGAACCCCTCAAACGCTTGTCTTTGCATCTGGCAGAACAGTTGGTGCGGGCTGAACTGCAGCTCTCGGGTCAAGCCATTCACAACCTGGTGCAAGCGTGCATTCAGCAACTGGACCATGCCGTGGAGCCCGTGCACGTGAGCGTGAACCCCGAAGACCTGCAACGGCTCAAAGAGATGGGCAAGTCGGTCACCGACCACATGCAGCTGGAAGCCGACGCCCTGCTGCGCCCAGGCAGTGTGCGCGTGCGGGTACAGGACTCGGTGGTGCAAGACCTGATTGAACACCGCTTGGAGCCCTTGGCCCGGCGTTTGCTGGCCCAGCCCGAAGCCTGGATGCAGCAATCGGCCCTGGTCAAAGACCGCGCCGAAGCCCTGCCCGCCGACACCCCCAGCCGCGACTGGAGCCGCCAGGTGCCCGATGTCGAAGACATCGAAGACTCCGACATCAAGCCGCCATCCCCCCCCACTGTGAGCGACACCTCCGATGAACTTTGATGCCGAAGTCAGCCAACTGATCGGTGAGCTGCACGCGCCCGAGCCCCAACGCAATGGCACCTTGGTCCGCCTGGTGGGCATGCGCTTGGAAACACGCGGTCTCATGGCGCCACTGGGCGCTTGCTGCGAGGTGGTGGGGCAGTTTGGCCATCGGGTCGAAGCCGAGGTGGTGGGTTTCAACGACGACACGCTCTACCTTTTGCCCTTCACCGAACCCCAAGGCATTGGGCCGGGCGCCAAAGTCTCGGTGCTCAGCCACACCTCGCAAGTCGCTTTGGGGCCTGAATTGCTCGGCCGCGTCTTGGACGGACGGGGGCAACCCTTGGACGGCCGCCCTGCCCCGGTCTGCACCGATGTGCTCAGCCTGCAAGGGCGCCCCATCAACCCGATGGAGCGGGGCCCGATTCGGGAAATTTTGGACGTGGGCGTCAAAGCCATCAACGGCATGTTGACCATCGGTCGCGGTCAGCGCTTGGGCCTGGTGGCGGGCTCAGGTGTCGGCAAAAGCGTGTTGCTGGGCATGATGACCCGCTTCACCGAAGCCGACGTGGTGGTCATTGGCCTGATTGGCGAACGCGGCCGCGAGGTGCAAGCCTTCATCGAAGAATCGTTGGGGCCTGTGGGTCTGGCCAAGTCGGTCTTGGTTGCCGCCCCGGCCAACGAGTCCCCTGTGCTGCGCCTCAAAGCCACCCACATGACGCACGTGATTGCCGAGTACTTCCGGGATCAGGGCAAAAACGTCTTGATGCTGGTGGACAGCCTGACACGCGTGGCCCACGCGCAACGCGAGATTGGTTTGGCCGTGGGCGAGCCACCCACCGCCAAAGGGTATCCGCCCTCGGTGTTTGCCCTGCTGCCCAACCTGATCGAGCGCGCCGGTGTCGGCCGCCACGGTGTGGGCTCCATCACCGCCATCTACACCGTGCTGGCCGAGGGCGACGACGCCAACGACCCGATTGTGGACATCGCTCGCGCCTCACTCGATGGCCAGGTGATGTTGTCACGCAAACTGGCCGATGCGGCGCACTACCCGGCCATCGACCTCAACGGCTCGATCTCTCGGGTCATGCAAAACCTGCTCTCGCCCGAAGACCAAAAATTGGCCAACCGGTTCCGGCGCCTGTGGTCGCTCTACCAACAAAACCAAGACCTGATCCAAGTGGGGGCGTACGAAGCGGGCAGCAACCCCGACTTGGACCATGCCATCCGCTTGCGCACATCGATGGAACACTTTCTGCAACAAGACATGCACACCGGTCAGGACGTTGCCGCCACGCGCCACGAAGTCCAAACCCTGATGTCGGTCTAACCCCTCCCCCAAGGCCTCCCCATGAGACAAGCTCGAAACTGCTGGCCCGTCCTGGTTCGCAAAGCCCAAGACGCGGTCAACGAAGCCCAGTCCGACATCGCCCATGCCATGGCTCGGGTGGAACAACTGCAAGCCAGTCACGCCCGGCTGTGCAGCCTGTATGACGAATACCGCCTGCAGGAAAATCAACAGACCGCCCCGGTCATGGGCATGCAAGCGAGCATGAACCACCGCCAATTCATGGCCCAACTGCTCACCTTGCAACAGCGTGTGGTGCTGGATTTGAGCAAAGCCCAAGCCACCTTGAGTCAAATGCGCAAAAAACGGGTATTGGCGGAAATCGAGCTCCACAAAATGGCATCCTTGGCTGAACAAGACGCCAAAGCGGTGGCCAAAGATGTCCTGCGCTACGAGCAAAGGCAAATGGACGAACTGGGCGTGCGCCAGTTCAACAGGAGTGCGCAAATTTAAGGCAAGATATCAGAGGTTTAACAAATTACATCCATAGCACGCACATGGAATTTTTGTTGATTATTTTTTAATATATAGAATTATCATATAGCAAGCTATAAATTAATTAATAACAACAATATCTGGTTAGAATGTCAGAAATTAATTGTGGGATTTGTGGTCATGCTGAAAAATCTTTCCGTCTCTCTTCGTCTGTTCTTGCTGGTGATTTGCATCAGCTTGGTTTCGGTGGTGGTGGGTGTGGTGGGGCTGCGTGGCATGACACAAGCCATTGCCAGCTTTAACTTTGTCAACACAGACCACCTGGTCCATTTGCGTGACCTGAAGATCATCTCTGACCAATACACCCTGCACGTCCTGGACGGCGCGATGAAAGTCCGCTCACGCCAGATGTCTTGGGAAGATGCCCAGAAAGACCTGGCCAAAGCGCGCCAAACGGTCAAAGACAAATGGGCCGCTCACCCCACCGACGATTTTGTGGGTGAAGAGAAAAAACTGGTGGCCACGATCGAAGCTTCATTCGACAAAGTCAACACGCTGCTGGACCAACTCAACACCCTGTACCAAGACCAAGAGCGCGCTGATTTGGCGTCCTTTTCCGACAAACAACTCTACCCGGCGGTGGAGGAGCTGATTGAACACCTGTCCGAATTCATCGAAGCCCAACTGACCGAAGCCAACAGCGAGTACCTGCTGGCAGAAAGCGCTTACGAGTTCAACCGCAACCTGACCATTGGCATGATCATCGCCGGTCTGCTCGGTGGCTTGTGGTTGGCCATGTCGATCATCCGCTCCATCACGCAACCTTTGGCCAAAGTGCAAGAGGCGGTGGGCACGATTGAAAAAACCGGCAACTTTTCTGTGCGCATCGATGTGGCACAAGATGACGAGGTCGGACGAACGGCCGACGCCATCAACCGCATGATCGCCTCGCAGCAATCGGCTGTGGGGGAAGTCAACCAAGTGGTCACCGCTTTGGCTGTGGGCAATTTCACACCGCGCATCCACGCCGACCTCAAGGGCGACTTGGGCGAGATGAAGAAAGCCGTCAACACCTCGGCCGATGCCATCCAAAACACCACCCGCAGCCTGATTCAGGTCATGACGGCGCTGGAAAAAGGCCATTTCTCAGCCCGTGTTCAGGCCGATGCACAGGGCGAATACAAAGCCGCCATGACGCAAGCCACCAACGCCATGCAGGCTTTGGACAACATGTTGGGCGATGTCTCGGGCGTGCTCCAACAGGTGGCCAATGGCAACCTCACTCAGCGGGTTCATGCCCAAGGCCAAGGCGAATTGGCCACCCTCAAAGACAACATCAACCGCTCGCTGGAAGCCCTGTCGATGGCCATGCGCGTCATCAACACCAACAGCCAGCAGGTGGCTGCGGCGGCCAACGAAACCAGCCAAGCGATAGGCCAGATTTCCGACGGCGCACAAAACCAGACCCATGCGATCTCGCAACTGGCCTCTGCCGTGCGCCAAACCACCGATGCGGTGAGCGATGTCTCGCGCAACACCACGATCGCGAGCCAGAAGTCCCAAGAATCCATGAGCATCATGCGCGAGGGCATGGTCCAGATGGAGCAAATGGTGGAAGTGGTCAGCGCCATCGCATCGAACTCGGAAAAGATCAACAAGATCACCGAAGTCATTGAAAAAATCGCCAACAAAACCAACCTGCTGTCCCTCAACGCGGCCATCGAAGCGGCCCGCGCAGGCGAGCACGGCAAAGGCTTCTCGGTGGTGGCCGAAGAGGTGGGCAAGCTGGCCGCCAACAGCGCCGAAAGCTCGCAAGAAATCGCGCGCTTGGTGCAAGAAGCGGTGGCAGAAACCCAACGCGCTGTGGCCACCGTCAAACAGGTCAACCATGGCATGCACCAGATCGAGCAAGGCTCGGTCGAAACCGACAACATGTTGCACCGCATCTCCTCCGCCCTGGAGCAGCAAAGCATGGCGGTCGAGCAAATCAACTCCAACATCACCAGCCTCGACGCCATTGCGCGCAGCAATGCAGCAGCGTCTGAAGAGATCACGGCCACGGTGATGGAGCTGTCGAAAATCGCCGACGCCACGCGCCACGAGGTCAACAAATTCGAAGTCAACTGATCACACGCGCCACCATGAAAAAATCCATACCAAACCCTCTCGCTGCCCTCACTGCCTTGACCCTTTGCCTGTGGGTCGCTCAGGCCCAGGCCGGCCGCCCTTTGGCGGTGGACGACGCCAACGTCAATGAAAAAGGCGCGGGACAAGTGGAAGTCTGGGTCTCCCGCGACAGTGACAAAGTCGACACTTGGAACGTGGCCCCCGCATTTGCACCCATCGAAGGTGTGGAGATCGGCGTCAGCTACGCCAAAGCACGCCGACAAGGCCATGCCGAGCAAGCCATCCAAGCCAAATGGCGCATCACACCCAGCCAAGAAAATGGCTGCAATGTGGCCAGCACCTTGGGCTCTGTCCATGAAAAATCGGTGGGCAGCAGCCCCTTCTTGGTCGGCATCCTGACCTGCAATTCGGCTCTGGGTTCTGTGCACGTCAACTTGACACGGCACAACCCCAAGGACGAGAAAAGTTTCAACAGCTGGGGCGTGGCCTTTGAACGTGAAGTGGGCGTTGTCACCCCGCACGTTGAAATCTTTGGCGACGAAGGCGGCAAACCGACCCTTCAATTCGGGGCCAAAACCGAGATCGCCGAAGGCCTGCAATTGGACGGCACCGTGGGCCGCGACCGGCAAAACAAGGCCAATGTGTTTTCACTGGGTTTCAAGTATTCTTTTTGAACGCCGCCACCCAGCGCACAACCCGCCGACCCGGCGGGTTTTTTTTATCCAAAATTGGCACCCTGCTTTTGTTGGTGTCAGGGCCTTTGGCCAGAGGCCAAGCGCGCGCGACCCATGATGAGCGTGGGCAGCACTGAGGCGCGCAACACATCCTTTTTCGATGGGAGATGGCCTTGGAACCCCCCATGATTTCCCCTAGGAAATCTGCCGCTCGGGTGCCCCATAATGAAGCGAGTGCTTTTCTGGGCACCCGCCTCATTTCCCTTGGAGACCTGTATGACTTCACGACGTTCCGTATTGACCCAAGGCGCTGCACTGCTTGGCGCCTCTTCCACCGGTTTGTTGGTGCCGCAAAGCGCCCAAGCCCAAAGCGGCAAAATCCGTGTGGGCTTCATGCTGCCTTACACCGGCACTTTTGCCCAACTGGGTGTGGCCATCGAGAACGGCGTGCGCATGGCCATCAACGAGCAAGGTGGCAAGCTGGGTGGCCGCGAGATCGAGTGGTTCAAAGTCGACGACGAGTCCGAGCCCTCCAAAGCCATCGAAAACGCCAACAAATTGGTGCAGCGCGACAAAGTCGATGTACTCATTGGCACGGTCCACTCGGGTGTGCAAATGGGCATCCACCGCGTGGCCCGCGAAAGCGGCGTGATCAACTTGATCCCCAACGCCGGCGTGCACATCGCCACCCGCGCCCAATGCGCCCCCAATGTGTTCCGCACCAGCTTCTCCAACAGCCAGCCCACCATGGCACTGGGCGAGGCCATGGTCAAACGCGGCCACAAAAAGGCGGTCTGGATCACCTGGAAATACGCGGCAGGGGACGAAGCCTATGAGGGCTTCAAAGAGAGCTACACCAAAGCCGGTGGCACCATTGTCAAAGAACTCGGCCTGCCCTTCCCCAACGTCGAATTCCAGGCGCTGCTGACTGAAATCGCCGCACTCAAGCCCGACGCGGTGGCCTGCTTCTTCGCAGGCGGTGGCGCTGCCAAATTTCTCAAGGACTATGCGGCCGCAGGCCTCAAGGGCAAGATTCCGCTGTACGGCTCAGGCTTCCTGACCGAAGGCGTGCTGGACGCCGCAGGCCCAGCCGCCGACGGGGTTTTGACAACCTTGCACTACGGTGACGGCATCGAGACCAAGCGCAACAAAGACTTCCGCCTGAACTACGCCAAGACTTTCAAAATGCAACCCGATGTGTACGCCGTGCAAGGCTACGACACGGGCTTGCTGCTGGTGCAAGGCGCCAATGCGGTCAAGGGCGATGTCAGCCAGAAGGCCAACATGATCAAGGCCATGGAAGTGGCGGTGATCGACAGCCCCCGTGGCAAGTGGACCATGAGCAAGTCGCACAACCCGGTGCAGGACATCTACCTGCGCGAAGTCTCGAACAAAGAGAACAAAGTCATCGGCGTTGCCGCCAAGGCTTTGGCCGATTCAGGCGCAGGCTGCCGCATGTAAACTGCAGGCGCACAGCTGCAGGGCATGCCCCGCAGTTGTGCGCTTTCAAGCCGTGCCACGGCGGATTTCGGTCCGCCGTTTTCAATCGTGCCCTGACCCAAGGGCTTGGGGCTTGCGGCTGCCCTCCTCCATGCCAAGTGTGACCACCGATGGACTTTGTGAATTTTTTGATCCAGCTGCTCAACAGCTTCCAGTACGGGCTGCTGCTGTTCATGCTGGCGGCAGGCCTGACGCTGATCTTCGGCATCATGGGCGTGGTGAATTTGGCGCACGGCAGCTTTTACATGCTGGGGGCTTACCTGGCTTGGTCACTGGCTGCGCAACTGGGCAGCTTCACGCTGGCCATTGTGGTGGGCACGGCGTTGTCGGTGGCCTTTGGTCTGCTCATCGAGCGTTTGCTGTTTCGCCACTTTTACCACCGTGACCACTTGGACCAAGTGCTGCTCACGTTTGGCCTGATTTACGTGTTTGAAGAGCTGCGCTCCATGATTTGGGGCGACGATGTGCATGGCCTGCCTGTGCCCGAGTTGTTGGCCGCCTCCATTCCTTTGACCGAAAACCTGTCCTACCCCGTGTACCGCCTGTTCATGTCGGGTGTGTGCTTGGTGCTGGCTTTGGGCTTGTATTGGCTCATTTCCAAAACCCGCTTAGGGATGAAGATCCGTGCCGGTGCCTTCAACCGCGAAATGACCGAATCGCTGGGTGTCAACATCCAACTGATCCACTCGGTGGTGTTCGCTTTGGGCATTGGTTTGGCGTCGATTGCCGGCATGATCGCCGCCCCCGTGTCGAGCGTCTACCCCAACATGGGCTCTCAAGTTTTGATCATGTGCTTTGTGGTGGTGGTCATTGGCGGCATCGGCTCGGTGCGCGGCGCCTTGATCGCCGCACTCCTGGTCGGCCTCGTCGACACCTTTGGCAAGGTGCTGCTGCCCCAAGCCTCGGGCATGCTGGTGTATGTGCTGATGGCGGCCGTGCTGCTGTACAAACCCGAAGGCTTGTTCAAGCAATGAAAAAGAAAAGAACATGAGCACGCCCCAAATCCACCTCGAAACCCTGCCCCGCAGCATCCAGCTGGTGATGGTGCTGGGCTTTTTGGCGCTCGCCGCTTTCCCCTTTGTGGGGACCGACTTTTACACGGCCATGGTCGTGCGCATGATGATCCTGGCCATCTTGGCCATGAGCCTTGATTTGCTGCAAGGCGTCACCGGCCTGGTCTCGCTCGGCCATGCCGCCTACTTTGGCCTGGCCGGTTATGTGTTGGCTTTTGTCACGCCGCAAAACGAGCCCATCAGCTTGTTCACCAGCTTGCCGCTGGCCGTGGGTGGGGCCGCTCTGGCGGCTTTGCTCATCGGCTTTTTGGTGGTGCGCACGCACGGCATCTACTTCATCATGGTGACCATGGCCTTTGCGCAAATGATCTTTTTCATCTTCTTTGACAACAAGGCGCTGGGCGGCTCGGACGGTTTGTTCCTGAACTTCCGCCCCGATGCGGGCGTCATCGATCTGGAAAACAAGCGCGTGTTTTATTACTTCACGCTGGCCTGTTTGCTGGCGGTGTATGTGTTCTTGCGCCGCCTGCTTTGGAGCCCGTTTGGCCGGGCGCTGTCGGGCATCCGGGTGAACGAGCACCGCATGCGGGCCTTGGGCTTCAACACCTTCAGCCACAAGCTGGCGGCCTTCACACTGGCTGGGGCCTTGGCAGGCTTGGCGGGTTATTTGTGGGCCGCGCAAACCGGTTTTGTGAACCCCGAGCTCATGGGTTTCCACATGAGTGCACACGCCATCATGATGGTGATTTTGGGCGGCATGGGCAATTTTGCGGGGGCCATTGTGGGGGCCTTCAGCTTTGAATATTTGCTGCATGTCTTCAAAGACTTGCCCGACCTGGGCGGCTTCAAAACGGGCAAACACTGGCAGATGTGGATGGGCCTGTTCATCGTGGCGCTGATCATCTTTGCCCCTCAGGGCATTTTGGGGTTGATCAACCGGGCTTTTGGCAGCAAAACGGCCAAGGAGGCAGACCATGACTGATCGCCAAGTTTTGTTGTCCGCACGCGCCTTGACCAAACGCTTTGGCGGCTTGGCGGCGGTCAACGACGTCTCGCTGGATTTGTGGCTGGGCCACATCCATGCCGTCATCGGACCCAACGGCGCAGGCAAGTCCACACTGACCAACCTGCTCTCCGGCGACCTGCCCCCCACCAGTGGCAGCATCACCTTGGGCGAGCACCCCATCAGCGGCTGGACGCCCGAAAAAATTTCGCGCCACGGCCTGGGCCGAAGCTACCAAAAGACCAACATTTTCAGCACCTTCAGCGTGTGGGACAACGTGCGCCTGGCCGCGCAATCGCGTGTGCAGCCCTCGCCCTTCAACCCGCTCGGTTGGTTGCAGGCTGCGGCCCGGATGCAGGCGGTGAATGCTCGGGCCGAACGTGCCATGGAACTGGCCGGGCTGCAAGACCGCCGCCACGCCCAAGCCGGGGCCACCAGCCACGGCGAGCAACGCCAGCTCGAAATCGCCATGACCTTGGCCACCGAGCCCCGGGTGCTGCTGCTCGACGAGCCGCTGGCGGGCATGGGCCAAGCCGAGGCCGAGCGCATGGTGCAGCTGCTGCTGCGCCTCAAAAAAGACCACGCCATCTTGCTGGTAGAGCACGACATGGACGCCGTGTTCACGCTGGCCGACCACCTCACCGTGATGGTCAACGGGCAAGTGATTGCGAGCGACACGCCTGTGGCGGTGCGGGCCGATGCGGGTGTGCAGGCCGCCTACTTGGGCGAAGAAGTGGGCGAGGAACACTGACATGAGCGACTTGTTGATCCAAGCCCAAGACCTGAACACCTATTACGGCGCGAGCCACATCCTGCGCGGGGTGAACTTTTCAGTGGGCCGGGGCGAAACCATTGGCCTCATGGGCCGCAACGGCATGGGCAAAAGCACCCTGCTCAAAACCCTCATGGGCATCGTGCCGCCGCGCACAGGCACGGTGGCCATCAAGGGCCAGCGCATGAACGGTCGCCCCACGTTTGAAGTGGCACAAATGGGCATCGCCTACGTGCCCGAAGGCCGGGGTATTTTCGGCAACCTGAGCGTGGTGGAAAACCTGCACATGGCCGCGCGCCCCGGCACCCAAGGGCAACGCGACTGGACTTATGAGCGTGTGCTCGAGACCTTCCCACGCCTGAAAGAACGCTTGGGCCACGGCGGCCAGCAACTGTCGGGCGGTGAGCAACAAATGCTCACCATCGGCCGGGCGCTCATGACCAACCCCGACGTGCTGATCCTGGATGAAGCCACCGAAGGTCTGGCCCCGCTGATCGCCCGCGACATCTGGCGCATCTGCAGCCTGATCAAGGAAAGTGGCATCAGCGCCATCATCGTCGACAAAAACTGGAAACACGTCACCCAGATCACCGATCGCAACATCATCTTGGTCAAAGGCCAGGTGGTGTTCGAAGGCTCCTCACAAATCCTGTTGGATGACCCGAGTGTGCTGGAGCAGCATCTGGGCGTTTGAGTCCGCTCACAACAAGGGCCGCAACTCCCGCGCCGCCTCCAGCAGCAAGGGCAGCCATTGGCGCTGCACAGCGGCATCACTCAACTGCTCGGCCGTGCCCACCACATTGAGCGCGGCCAGCGTGCGGCCCTGCATGTTGCGCAGGGGCACCGCCAACGCATGGATACCGAGTTCATGGCCGTCACGGGCCAAGGCGTGGTCGTCTTGGCGAACTTTTTCAACCAACCCTTTGAACCGGGTCAAACCCACCTCGGTCTGCGGCGTGATGCGGGCCAGCTCCCGCCCTTTGAGCCAAGCTAAAAATTCGGCTTTGGGCAGGTTGGCCAGCAACACCTGGCCCGTGGACGTGGCATGCGCCGGCAAGCGTGCCCCCAGGTGCAAACCATAGGCCAAGTGGCGCACCGGCTCGGCCACGCCGGCGCTGCGGGCCACGATGACGCACTCATCGCCATCGAGCACCACCGCGCTGAAAGCTGCCTGCGTTTGCGCGGCCAAACGGTTGAGGGTGGGCTGCAGCGTTCGGGGCAACCTCGAAGTCGCCATGTAACTGCCGGCCAGACGCAACACGCGCGCCGAGAGCCAGTAATGCGAGCCATCTGTTTCCAAATACCCCAACTCGGCCAGCGTGAGCAAATGCCGCCGCGCCGCCGCCCGGGTGATGCCGGTGCGCTGCGCCGCCTGCGTCGCGTTCAGGCGCTGACGCTCGGTGTCAAAAGCTTCGAGCACGGCCAGGCCTTTGGCCAGGCCTTCGATGAAATCTGGTTTGGCAATGGGCACGGGCTGGGCTTTCAAAGAAGAATGGAACTCCATCAATTTGCGCGATGATCGCACAAATCATGCACAGATCGGCCAAAATTGAGGGGACCTGCCAATTCGGCTCGCGGCCACGGCCTAAGCTTGAAAGCTACTGCCACCACGCCCCGAGACACCCATGAGCACCACCCGCACCCAAGTCGCCATCGTCGGCGCAGGCCCTTCTGGCTTGCTGCTGGGCCAATTGCTTTTCAAAGCCGGCATCGACGCCATCATCGTCGAGCGCCAAAGCCCCGACTACGTGCTGTCGCGCATCCGCGCAGGCGTGCTGGAGCAAGTGACCATGGACCTGCTCGACGAAGCAGGTGTGGGCCAGCGCATGCACAAAGAAGGTTTGGTGCACACCGGCTTTGACCTGTTGTTCAAAGGCGCACGCCACCGCATCGACATGGACCACCTCACGGGCGGCAAAAAAGTCATTGTGTACGGCCAAACCGAAGTCACCCGCGACCTGATGGACAACCGCCAAGCCGAAGGTCTGCCCACGGTCTACGAAGCAGGTAACGTGCAGGTGCACGACTTTGACAGCCCAAAACCCCGCGTGACCTACGAGAAAAATGGCCAGCTGCACACCATCGAGAGCGACTTCATTGCCGGGTGCGACGGCTTTCACGGCGTGTGCCGCGCCAGTGCCCCCCAAAGCGCGATCAAGGAATACGAGAAGGTCTATCCATTTGGCTGGTTGGGCGTGTTGTCTGACACACCGCCCGTGCACCACGAACTGATTTACGCCAACAGCACCCGCGGCTTTGCCTTGTGCTCACAGCGCAGTGCCACGCGCAGCCGTTACTACCTGCAAGTGCCCACCACCGACAAGGTCGAGCAATGGTCAGACGACGCTTTCTGGGCCGAGCTGCGCCATCGCCTGGACCCCGAAGCACGCGAGCATCTGGTGACAGGCCCCAGCATTGAGAAAAGCATCGCCCCGCTGCGCAGTTTTGTGACCGAGCCGATGCGCTTTGGCCGCATGTTCTTGGCCGGCGACGCCGCGCACATCGTGCCGCCCACGGGCGCCAAGGGCCTGAACTTGGCCGCCACCGATGTGAAGTACCTCTCCACTGCATTCATCGAGTTTTATGCCGATAAAACCGATGCAGGCATCGACGCGTATTCAGAGCGCTGCCTGCGCCGCGTGTGGCGTGCTGAGCGGTTCAGCTGGTGGTTCACCAGCCTGATGCACCACTTCCCAGAAAACGGCGACATCGGGCAGAAGTTCCAAGACGCCGAACTCGACTACCTGATCCACAGCGAAGCCGGCTCGCGCACCATGGCCGAAAACTATGTGGGCTTGCCGCTCAACTTTGGCGAATAACTCAGCGAACTGTCTTCATGTGGGAGCGACGCCCTCGTCGCGATAGGGCTTTTGCGAAACCTCAGGTTCATCCATCGCGGCGAGGACGCCGCTCCTACAAAACACCCTGGCCACCCGCACTATGATCGGGGCATGAGCACCACTAAACCCCTGCGCGGCACGCGCGTTGTCAGCCTTGCCCTGAACCTGCCCGGCCCCGCCGCCCTGATGCGCTTGGCGCAAATGGGCGCCAGCTGCACCAAGATCAACCCGCCTGCTGGCGACCCGATGCAGCACTACACGCCCAGCGGTTACGACCTGATGCACCAAGGCGTGAAACACCAAACGCTGGACCTCAAAACCGACGCTGGTCAAGCCGCCTTGCACAAATTGCTGCCCAAGACCGACGTGCTGCTCACCTCTTTTCGGCCTTCAGCCCTCGCCAAATTGGGCTTGGGCTGGAAAGCTTTGCACCAGCAATACCCCGCACTCAGTCTGATCGAAGTGGTGGGTGCGCCCGGCCCCTTGGCCGAGATTCCTGGCCATGACCTCACTTACCAAGCCGAAGTGGGTTTGGTCAATGGCATGGACTTGCCGCCCAGTTTGTTTGCCGACATGGGCGGCGCACTCATGGCCAGTGAAGCCACGCTCAAAGCCGTCATCACCCTCAAGACGACCGGCAAAGGCACCCGCCATGAAGTGGCGTTGTCAGAAGCGGCCGCTTGGCTGGCACTGCCCCGCCAGTTGCGCATGACGACCCCCGATGGCGCCGTGGGTGGCGCACACGCGGGTTACCGCATGTACGCCTGCAAAAACGGACGCGTGGCCGTCGCGGCGCTGGAGCCGCACTTTGCCATCAGCCTGTGCGCAGCTGCGGGCATTCAACTGGCGCATCCGGTCAAAGACCTCTTCAAGCCCGCCACACGCCAGGCCATCGAAGCTTTCTTGGCCAGCCAAACCCGCGCCCAGCTCGACAAATTGGCTGCTGCCAAAGACATCCCGCTGATGACGCTGCCGCGCTGACTGCGTGGCTGTGGGAGCGGCGCCCACTTCGCGATGGGTGTTCGCAGAGTTGCGCTCAGTCAGGCAAAGGATCGGGCAAACGCTTCAAGGTGCGCAGTTTGGACGCGGTGATGAGGGCTGCCTGCAGGAAAAAACCGGCCACCACACACCAAAGACTGACGGAGACCGGAAAGCTCACCCCCACCACGCCACCCAAGGCCGCGCCCAAAGGCCTTGCGCCTGTGCTCACCACAATGTTGATGGACGTGACCCGCCCGATCATGGCACGGGGCGTCACCGTTTGACGCAAAGTGGTCGAGGTGATGGTCCAGATGATGGGACCCGCGCCAAACAAGAAATACGAGAGTGCCGCCAACCAACCCTGCGGCCAAAACAGCGTCAACGCCATCGTCAGCGCCGCCAACACCGAAAAATAAGGCCCCAGCAAAATGGCCTGCCCAAAGGGCAGCAGCCCCACCACCCGGGGCGCCAGCAACGCCCCCACGATCATGCCCACGCCATAACAAGCCAAAGTCACGCCCACGCCACTGGCGTCCAAGCCCAAATCGTGGATGGCGTAAGGCACGTAAG
Organism: Limnohabitans sp. DCL3; assembly: GCF_048019295.1. GTDB lineage: Bacteria > Pseudomonadota > Gammaproteobacteria > Burkholderiales > Burkholderiaceae_C > Limnohabitans_A. The sequence goes on from NZ_CP171842.1 coordinate 1,881,245, forward strand.
CGGCTTGCAGCATGAACCAAGAAATGTTCCAGACGATGGAACAAAACACGATGGGCCGCAAATAGTCGCTGCGCCACACCCATTTGGCCCCGTCTTGCAATTCCAGCAAAGGGTGCCTGTCGGGCATGGCGGCCCGGGTGGGTTCGGTGATGCCGCGCAAGCACAAGACCGCCATGACGGACAACATGCCCGACAGCACAAACGCTGCGGAGGCGCCCGTCCATGCAATCAAGGCGCCCGCCAAGGCCGGGCCTGCGGCAAATGCCGCACTGCGCGCCAACTCCAGCCGCCCATTGGCTTGGGCCAAGGCATCGACCGGCACCATGGCAGGCACCAAAGAAGGCGCAGCCACACTGAACGCCACGGTGCCCACCGCGGCCATGAAACCCAGCACCGCCAAGGCCGCAATCGAGACCTGACCCGTGACGATCAAACCCAAGAGCAGCAGCAAGGCCAAAGCCCGCAGCGTTTCGGCCAAAGCCATGAGGCGCGTGCGCGATGTGCGGTCGGCCAGCAGCCCCAAGGGCATGGCCAGCAACAAGAAAGGCAAGGACTGGATGGACGCGAGCAAGCCGATCTCGCCCGGCCCGGCCTTGAGCAACAGCACCGCCACGATCGGCACAGCCGCCAAACTCAGCTGCTCCGCCGATTGGGCCAGCAAATTGGACCAAGCCAATCGCTTGAAAGATGCGGAAAGTGGAAGCGTCATGAATGCCCTGAGGTTTTGCACATCGTACAAGGACAAAGACAAAACCCGTGTCCACAGTGCGGCACCGCACTGCCCTCAGAGTGCATGTTTGACACCACGCATGAACCGCCTGTTACCCTGAAGCACAACCCTGAGAAGTCTCATGCAGCACCCACCCCACCCCGTCGCCAAGCCATCTGCCGAAGAAATGCAACAGTTGGTGCTGCTGCGGCAGTTGCGCAGAACCCATCGACAGCAATTGGCCATCGCACCAACCCTCATGCCTGAGCACATGGCTGCCCGGCCTCTGACACGGGGTCAGCGGTTGGCCGACGGTGTGGCGGCGACCATTGGGTCTTGGCGCTTCATCGTTTTGCAAAGCTCGGCCATCGCCATTTGGATCACGGGCAATGTGCTGGTGGGGCCAAATGCCTGGGACCCTTACCCCTTCATCCTGCTCAATTTGTTGCTGTCGTTTCAGGCGGCCTACACGGCACCGGCCATCATGATGAGCCAAAACCGGCAGTCAGAGCTGGACCGCCGGCATGCGCAAATCGATTACGAAATCAATGTGAAAGCAGAATTGGAAATCGAACTCCTGCACAACAAGATCGACATCTTGAAAGAGCAAGAACTGTTGAGCCTGACCCAAGCGGTGCGGGAGCTCACCGCGCAAGTGCGGGTGTTGACGGCCCAAGCCCAAGCTCATGTTCGCCCTTGAGTGCATCGGTGCGTTGATGCACTGACGCCCACGGGCAGTTCGTGTGCCAATGTGTTTTCGTTATTCACACAGAGAACCCCCCATGCAAAACCTCAAAACCCTCACTGCCGCCATCGTGTGTGCCAGCCTGCTGCCCTTGTCGGCGGCCTTTGCGCAAACCATGAACAAAGCCGACCACAAGGCCAGCAAAACCCGCATCAGCGCGGATTACAAAACAGACAAAGCGGCCTGCAAAGTCCAAAAAGGCAATGCCAAAGATATCTGCCAAGAAGAAGCCAAAGCCGCCGAAACGAAAGCATTGGCCGATGCCAAGATGGGCCAAGAAATTGGCGATGCCAAAAAAGACGCCGCCTCAGAAAAGACCGAAGCCGATTACAAAGTCGCCCATGAAAAATGCGATGCCCTTGCGGGCGATGCCAAAGCCAGCTGCGTGACAGCGGCCAAGGGCAAATTCGGCAAGCATTAAGTTATGGCAAACTGAACAACGGCGCCTGCGGGCGCTGTTTAAATCATGGCAGAAGGCACCTTCGGGTGCCTTCTGCCATAGTGGTGAGGCCCCGGGGGTGAAATGAACCCTCAATGATTCAACTGCCCCCAAGCCTTCTCCAACCGCTTGATGCTGACCGGCTGCGGGGTGCGCAGTTCTTGCGCGAAGAAGCTCACGCGCAACTCTTCCAGTAACCAGCGGAACTCCAGCATGCGGGCGTCTTGCGCGCCTTTGCGTTCGGCCACCAAGCGCCAATAGCGTTGTTCTTGGGGCTTCAGCTCGGTCAGGCGCTGGGCGTCGCGGGCGGGGTCGGCGCGGTATTTATCGAGGCGCAGGGTCACGGCCTTCAGGTAGCGGGCGCAGTGCTGCAGCTGAGGCCACGGGGTGGCGGCCATGAAGTTTTTGGGCATCAGGCGCTGCAGTTGCTGGGTGCAGTCTGCCGTCGCGTCGGGGGCGTTTTTGGTGTCTTTGATCTTGCGGGTGGCCACGCCAAACTCCAGCAAGATGGTGCCCGCCAGCCGGGCCACTTCGTTGGCAATCAACGTCAATCGCCCGCGGCCTTCTTCGATGCGGCGCTTGAACGTGATTTCGTCGTTGGGCAGCGGGTCGAGCAAGAAGGCGCGGTCCAGCGCCACGTCGATGATTTGGTTTTTCAGCTCATCGGCTGTGCCGAGCGGCATGTAGGCCACCGCCATCTTTTGGAGGTCGGGGATGTTTTTCTCAAGGTACTTGAGCGCGTCTTTGATCTGCAGCGCAAACAGGCGGCGCAGGCCCGCGCGGTTTTTGTGGGCAGCCACGTCGGGCTCGTCAAACACTTCGATGGTCACGGCGTCTTGCACGTCCACCAGCGCGGGGAAGCCGATCAGGGTCTGGCCGCCTTTGCTGATTTCCATCAGCTCGGGCAACTCGCCAAAGGTCCAAGCGGTGTAGCGCTGGGGGGCCAAGGGCTTGGGCGCTGCGGCGGCTTTGGCCGGGGCGGCGTTGGTGCGGTTAGCGCCTGTTGTGTTCGCTGGTGCGGTGGCCGAAGACTGGCCTGCGTTGGCCGTTACCGGGGCCACAGCAGGCGCTGCCGCGACTTTGAGCTGCGCCAGCGCCTGGAATGCGCCACGCGCTTTGGCACCCAGCTCGCCTTTGAGCGCACCCAGGTTGCGGCCCATGCCCAGCTGGCGGCCGTGTTCGTCCACCACCAGCAGGTTCATGAACAAATGCGGGCTGAGCATCTCGTGTTTGAAATCGGTGCGCTTGATGTCGAGGCTGGTTTCGTCGCGGGCTTTTTTCAGCAGCACGTCGGTCAGCGAACCGCTGCCAAACAGCTCGGGCACCGACAGCTCGGCAGCCAAGCGCGTGGCCGATTCGGGCAGCGGCACAAAGCGGCTGCGCGGGCGCTGCGGCAGGCTTTTGAGCAGGGCCTGGATCTTGTCTTTGAGCAGGCCGGGCACCAGCCATTCGCAGCGGTCTTCACTGACTTGGTTCAGCACAAACAGCGGCACTGTCACGGTGACCCCATCGCGGGCGTCGCCGGGCTCGTGCAGATAGGTGGCTTGGCAGTCGGTGCCGCCCAGGCGGATGTGTTTGGGAAAAGCCTGCGTGGTGATGCCTGCGGCTTCGTGGCGCATCAATTCTTCGCGGCTCAGCAGCAACAGGCGCGGCTGCTTGGCGCTCTCATGGCGGTACCAATCTTCCAGCAGGCGGCCACTGCACACCTCTGGGGGAATCTGCTGGTCGTAAAAGGCGTAGATCAGCTCGTCATCCACCAGCACGTCTTGGCGGCGCGACTTGTGTTCCAGCTCTTCGACCTTGGCGATCATCTTGTGGTTGGCGGCCAGGAAAGGCAGCTGGGTCTCCCACTGGTTGCCCACCAACGCTTCGCGGATGAAAATCTCTCGGGCGCCGTGCAGGTCCACCCGGCTGTAGGCCGTGCGCCGCCCGCTGTAGACCACCAGGCCGTAGAGCGTGGCCCGCTCCAGTGCCACCACTTCGGCCGATTTCTTTTCCCAATGCGGGTCCAGCACTTGTTTGCGCAGCAGGTGCGCACCGACCTGCTCCAGCCACTGCGGCTCAATCGCCGCAATGCCCCGGCCAAACAGGCGCGTGGTTTCCACCAGTTCGGCCACCACGATCCAGCGGCCCGGCTTTTTGTTCAGGTGCGCGCCGGGGTGTTTGTGGAACTTGATGCCGCGAGCGCCCAGATAGGCTTCTTCGTCTTCGAGCTTGTAGCCCACATTGCCCAGCAGACCCGCCAGCATGGACAGGTGCAGCTGCTCGTAACTCGCGGGTTGCGTGTTGATGCGCCATTGGTGCTCGGCCACCACCGTGAGCAGCTGGGTGTGCGTGTCGCGCCACTCGCGCACGCGGCGGATGTTGACGAAGTTCTGGCGCAGCAGCTGTTCGTACTGGCGGTTGCTGAGTTTGTGCTGCGAAGCGTCTTTAATTGGGGTCAGATCCCGATTGTTTTGGCCCGGCTGGCCTGATGAATTGAATTGGGATCTGACCCCCATTGATTTGGAGGGGCCGCCTCGGGCGTCGTGAATCCATTTCCACAACTTCAGGTAGCCGGTGAACTCGCTCTTGTCGTCGTCGAACTTGGCGTGTTGCTGGTCGGCTTGGGCTTGCGCGTCCATGGGGCGGTCGCGCACGTCTTGCACGCTCATGGCACTGGCGATCACCAGCACTTCGTCCAGCGCATTGCGGTGCCGCGCTTCCAAAATCATGCGGCCCACACGCGGGTCCAGCGGCAGGCGGGCGAGCTCTTTGCCGATGGGGGTGAGTTCGTTGTCGTCGTCCACTGCGCCCAATTCGGCCAGCAGTTGGTAGCCGTCGGTGATGGCCCGTTTGGATGGCGCTTCAATGAACGGGAAGTCTTCCACCACGCCCAGGTGCAGCGACTTCATGCGCAAGATCACACCCGCCAGAGACGAACGCAAAATTTCTGGGTCTGTAAAGCGCGGACGCCCCGCAAAGTCTTTGTCGTCGTAAAGGCGTATGCAAATGCCGTTGGCCACCCGGCCGCAGCGGCCCGCTCGCTGGTTGGCCGCCGCCTGGCTGATGGGCTCGACCAGCAGCTGCTCGACCTTGCTGCGCAGGCTGTAGCGCTTGACCCGCGCCGTGCCAGCGTCGATCACGTAGCGGATGCCGGGCACCGTGAGCGAGGTTTCGGCCACGTTGGTGGCCAGCACGATGCGGCGGCCATTCGACGCTTCAAAGATCTGGTCTTGCTCGGCCTGCGACAGGCGGGCAAAGAGGGGCAGCACTTCGGCGTTGCGGGTCAGGGGCTGGTGCGCCAAGTGCTTGCGCAAGTGGTCGGCGGCCTCGCGGATCTCGCGCTCGCCGGGCAAAAAGATCAGGATGTCGCCCCCTGCCCCGCCCTGCCAGAGTTCATCCACCGCATCGGCCATGGCCTCGTTCAGGCCGTAGTCGCGGGACTCTTCAAACGGGCGGTAGCGCTGCTCCACCGGGAAGGTGCGCCCCGACACCATGATGACCGGGGCCGGGCCGTGGCGCGAGGCAAAGTGCTTGGCAAAGCGGTCAGCGTCGATGGTGGCCGAGGTGACCACGATCTTCAGGTCCGGGCGGCGCGGCAAGATTTGGCGCAGGTAGCCCAGCAAAAAGTCGATGTTCAGGCTGCGTTCGTGCGCCTCGTCGATGATGAGGGTGTCGTAGGCCTGCAGCAGCGGATCGGTCTGGGTTTCGGCCAGCAAAATGCCGTCGGTCATGAGCTTGACCGAGGCGTTCTTGCTCAAACGGTCCTGAAACCGCACCTTGAAACCCACCACCTCGCCCAGCGGGGTCTTCAATTCCTCCGCAATCCGCTTGGCCACCGAGCTGGCCGCAATGCGCCGCGGCTGGGTGTGGCCGATCATCCGCGCCCGCTCGCCCGGCTTGGCGTTGAGCTTGCCGCGGCCCAACACCAGCGCAATCTTGGGCAACTGCGTGGTCTTGCCCGAGCCGGTTTCACCGCACACGATGATGACCTGGTGCTGGTCCATGGCGGCCATGATTTCACCGCGGCGGGCAGAGACGGGCAGGCCTTCGGGGAACTCGATTTGGAGGGGGGTGTCGGACAAGGCGGGAACTTCTGTGAAAATCAAGGCATGAACAGCGGGGATTATCCCAGTCCCGCGCACCCTGCCACTTTCGCAGCCCTTTCACCGCACCTTCGCCGCCCATGTCCACAGTTTTCAACTTCACCTTCGTGCCCTGGTTCAGGTCGGTCGCACCTTACATCCACATGCACAGGGGCAAGACTTTTGTGGTGGGCATCGCCGGCGAGGCGATTGCAGCCGGCAAGCTGCACAACCTGGCGCAAGACTTGGCACTGATCCAAAGCATGGGTGTGAAGATTGTGCTGGTGCACGGCTTTCGCCCGCAGGTCAATGAACAACTGATGGCCAAGGGCCACACCCCCAAATACTCCCATGGCATCCGCATCACCGACAGCGTGGCCCTCGACTGCGCCCAAGAAGCGGCGGGGCAACTGCGCTATGAAATCGAAGCGGCTTTCAGCCAAGGGCTGCCCAACACGCCGATGGCCGGCTCCACCGTGCGGGTGATTTCGGGCAATTTCATCACCGCGCGTCCCGTGGGCATCGTGGATGGGGTGGATTTCCAGCACTCGGGTCTGGTGCGCAAGGTGGACGTGGACGGCATCATGCGCACGCTGGACATGGGCGCGATGGTGCTGCTCTCGCCTTTTGGCTTCTCACCCACGGGCGAAGCCTTCAACCTGACCATGGAAGAAGTGGCCACCAGCGTGGCCGCAGAGTTGCAGGCCGACAAGCTGATTTTTGTCACCGAAATACCGGGTATCCGCATGCAACCGAGTGAGCCGGTCAGCGAGGATAACCCGATCGACACCGAACTGCCTCTGGCCGCCGCCAAGCAGCTTTTGGCCTCATTGCCCCAGCCCACCGAACCCACCGACATTGGCTTTTACCTGCAGCACTGCGTCAAAGCATGCGAAGAAGGGGTGGAGCGCTCGCACATCCTGCCGTTTGCGGTGGATGGCGCTTTGCTGTTGGAAATTTATGTGCACGACGGCATTGGCACCATGGTGGTGGACGAAAAGCTGGAAGAGCTGCGCGAGGCGACAGCCGACGACGTGGGCGGCATCTTGCAGCTGATCGAGCCCTTTGAAAAAGATGGCACCTTGGTCAAGCGAGACCGCACCGAGATCGAGCGCGATGTGGACCACTACACCATCATCGACCATGACGGCGTGATCTTTGCCTGTGCCGCGCTCTACCCCTACCCCGAAGCCAAAACGGCCGAGATGGCGGCGCTGACCGTGTCGCCCCAATCACAGGGCCAGGGCGATGGTGAAAAGGTGCTCAAACGCATCGAACAACGCGCCCGCGCCATGGGCGTCAAAAGCATCTTTGTGCTCACCACCCGCACCATGCACTGGTTCATCAAGCGCGGCTTTGTGCAGGTGGACCCCGACTGGCTGCCCGAAGCGCGCAAACGCAAATACAACTGGGACCGCAAAAGCCAGGTGCTGGTCAAGAAACTCTGAGGCGCCCCAAGGGCGTCACACGCGCAGCTGCTGCAAAGGCGGTGGTTTGCGGGTTCAAATCGCGCCAGACCTCGTGGCCGTCGACATACACCCGAAACTCTCCGGTACGCAAGGCTTGCCAAGGCTCATCGACCGTCAAGGGTTCGGTGGCCAGCAAACTCATCACATCGCCTTGAGCGTTGAGCGGCCCCAAGTCCAGACTCATGTCGCAATCCACCAAGCGAGCCTTGGGAAACGGGTGGTGCCGAGTGAGCTGGTGCAAGTGGGTGGAGCAGTGGACATAGAGCGCGTGGCCGTCGCTCAGCAGCATGTTGAAGTTGCCGTGCTGAGCCAGCTCGCCCGCGATACCGGCCAGCACCGGGGCCAGCTCTGGCCACTCCGGGGGGTGTTGCCAGTCTTTGAAATGCTGACGCAAGCGGCCCATGAGGGCGCAAAACGCACGCTCACTGTCGGTGGTGCCCACGGGCATGTCCTGGCCTGTGGGCGGGGCCTGAAAGCGGCCCAAATCACCGTTGTGCGCAAACACCCAAGTGCGCCCCAGCCATTCGCGCTGAAATGGGTGGCAATTGGCCGATTGCACATCGCCTTGGGTGGCTTTGCGCACATGGGCCACCACCACTTTGGATTTGATGGGGTGGCTGCGCACGTATTCGGCCAGCGGTGACTCGCTGGCCGGTTGGTCGTCCTGAAAGACGCGGCAACCCTGCCCGTCGTAAAACGCGATGCCCCAGCCGTCAACATGGTCCGAGGTGCGCCCGCCCCGAGCAGAAAACCCGGTGAAGGAAAACGTGGTGGCTGCGCGGTTGTTGCAGCTCATGCCCATCAACTGGCACATGGTGGTCCTTAGGACAAAGGCAATTCAAGGCAGGCCTGGGTTGAGGTGACTTCGCGGTCCATGGTGGGATGGCCCAGCGATGGGGACTCACCGCCTGCGCCGCCCATCCATGCGTTTGTTGTCAGGCACGCCTATCTTGCAAAAATTGAATTTCAAAGTATGCCATCTTTATCCCTCGTCAAGAAGCGGCTTGCTTGCGCGACTTGAGGGCCACCCACAGACCCACGAGGCCAAACAGCACAAAGCACACAAACGACCAATTGGCGATCGAGCCCCCCAGAAAGGTCCAGTCGATCTTGGTGCAGTCGCCGCTGCCCTTGAAGATCATGGGGATGGCGCGGTTGATCGGAAAGTTTTCAACCATGCCGTAGAAATCTCGCCCACAGGTCACGATCTCGGGGGGATACCACTGCAACCAGCTTTGGCGGGCCGCGGTAAATCCACCAAAGCCCGACACCAACGCCAGCAGCCAACCCGACAGCGTGAGGCGCCAGCCTTGCAAACGCCAGCCCACCGCCGCCACACACACCACGCCAATCAGCGCGTAGCGCTGAACGATGCACATGGGGCAAGGGTTCAGGCCGACCACGTGCTGCAAATACAGGCCAAACACCAACATGCCGATGCCCGACAAAGCGATCAGCGCCAACAGGCGTGAGAGGGGGGTAGACGTCAGGTTCATGTTCAGAGTTCAAAAGCACACGGGCGCATTTTGCTCCCGTGTTCAGAGGCCGTTGCGGGGGCTTTGGACAAAGCCCCAGTCCGATCAGGACTCGGCAAACGCCCGTTCAATGACGAAGGCCCCGGGGGTGCTGGTGTTGCCCTCTTTGAGCCCATGCTCTTCGCAAATGCGCTTGAGGTCTTTGAGCATCCCGGGTGAACCGCAGATCATGACACGGTCGGTTTGCGGATCGAGTTTGGGCAGACCCAGATCGGCAAACAGCTTGCCGTTGTCGATCAAGTCGGTCACGCGGCCTTGATTTTTGTAGGGCTCACGGGTCACCGTGGGGTAGTACAGCAATTGGTTCGTCACCATCTCACCCAGAAACTCGTGGGCAGGCAACTCTGTCGTGATGTAGTCCTGGTAGGCCAGCTCATTGACCTGGCGCACGCCGTGGACCAGGATCACTTTTTCAAAGCGTTCATAGGTTTCTGGGTCGCGGATGATGCTCATGAAAGGCGCTAAGCCAGTGCCTGTGGCCATGAGGTAAAGGTGCTTGCCGGGCAACAAATAATCGATCAACAAGGTGCCGGTGGGCTTGCGGCCCACCACGATGGTGTCGCCCACCTGGATGTGCTGCAGCTTGGAGGTCAAAGGGCCGTCGGGCACCTTGATGCTCAGAAATTCCAAGTGCTCTTCATAGTTGGCGCTGGCAATCGAGTAGGCACGCAGCAAGGGCTTGCCGTTCTCACCACGCAAGCCAATCATGGTGAAGTGGCCATTCGAAAAGCGCAGGGCTTGGTCGCGTGTGGTGGTGAAGCTGAACAAGCGGTCGGTCCAGTGGTGGACGCTCAATACGCGTTCTTCGAGAAAAGCACTCATGGTTTTTTGACGGGTGTTGTGGCCGGATCAAGAGACCCAAAGCCCTTGGGGGATGCTGAAAGCTTGCTACAGTTGTGGCCTGCAAGATCACGATGAAGGTGCTGATGTCCTCGCCACAGCACGATTTTCGTGGGATTCGTACACAACTGGAAATACTGAAATTTTATATCCGTATAACCAGCGCTTCTTAAGATACATCAAGGCAAGGCATCACCATGGCACGCACCGTTCAATGCATCAAACTCGGCACCGAAGCAGAGGGTCTGGATTTCCCTCCCTACCCTGGCGATTTGGGCAAACGCATTTGGGAGGGTGTGAGCAAGCAAGCCTGGGCCGATTGGCTCAAGCACCAGACCATGTTGGTCAATGAAAACCGCCTGAACCTGGCCGACCTGCGCGCGCGCCAGTACCTGGCGCGCCAGATGGAAAACCATTTCTTTGGTGCCGGGGCTGACGCCGCCCAAGGCTACGTGCCGCCCACCAACTGAGCCGGTCTGCCGGCCCCCAAACGTTTCTTCCTTGAACACAGACCACGCCAGCGGCTGGACAGGCCCTCGCCACGCGCTGGTGATCGGCGCTGGCCTGTCAGGCTCGGCTGTGGCGCACAGCCTGGCCTCACGGGCTTGGACAGTGACCGTGCTGGATCAAGGCGACAGCGTGGGCAGTGGTGCCTCAGGTCTGCCCGCCGGGCTGGCGGCCCCCCACGTTTCACCGGACGACAACGTGCTCTCGCGCATCACCCGCGCAGGGGTGCAAGCGACGCTGCAGCGGGCCCAAGCCCTGTTGCAGTGCGGCACCGATTGGGCCTTGAGCGGGGTTTTGGAGCACAACATCGGCGGCAAACGCCGCCTGCCCACCGCCGCTCACGGGGCGACCAGTACCTCGGCCAGCGCAGCCCAAATTGCCGCAGCCGGATTGCCGCCCGACACGCCGGCCCTGTGGCACGGTCACGCGGGCTGGATTCGGCCCCGTCAACTGGTGGATGCCCAGCTGAAAACCAAGGGCGTGCAAGTGCACTGGGGTCAAAAAGTGAGCGCCATTGCCCAGCGCGCAGACACTTGGGTTGCACTGGATGCGCAAGGAAAGACTTTGGGCCAAGCGCCCTTGTTGGTGGTGGCCAGCGCCTTTGACAGTTTGACTTTGTTGCAAAACCTGCCCGGTTTTGCGGTCCCGCTGAACCCCCTGCGCGGACAAGTCAGCTTTGGGCTCATGTCCGATCTCGAGGCCGACCTTCGGGCCACGGCCTTGGCCAACAACACCCCGCCACCCAAGCTGCCGCCTTTTCCAGTCAATGGCCAAGGCAGCTTCATCAGTGGCGTGCCCGCTCCCCATGGCGAACTGGGCTGGTTCATCGGCTCAACGTTCGAGCGCAACTGCGAACAAGCCCCGGTGCGCATCGAAGACCATGCCGCCAACCAAATGCGTTTGGCCACACTGCTGCCCTCTTTGGGCGAAGCGATGAAGCCGCAATTTCGGCCCGATCGGATCCACGGCTGGGCGGGATTGCGTTGCACACTGCCCAACCGCTTGCCTGCGGTCGGGCCCGTCGACAGCCAACAGCTGCCCGGACTTTGGATCAGCGCGGGCATGGGCGCGCGCGGCATCAGCCTGGCCGTGCTGTGTGGTGAACTCACCGCTGCAGCGCTGGAAAAGCAAACCTTGCCCTTGCCCCCGGACTTGGTCAAACACGTGTGGGCCGAGCGATACGCTCGCACATAAATTCAACAATTTCATCATTACCCACTAACATGGGCGCATTCGGCACCCTTCGGAGCTGGATTGTTTTGTGAGGTGCTTGACCCATGGCCCGTCAATCCTTGTCCCGTTTTCTCCCTTGGTTGGTCACCGCACCTGCGGCCATCGTGGTCTGGCCACTTTCGGCATGGGCCAGCGCAGGATTGGGCCTCTTGTTTGTTTTGGGGTGGGTGGACTTTCGACAAACCAAACAAGCCGTGCGCCGCAACTACCCTTTGACTGGGCGGCTGCGCTACGCGCTCGAGTACATCCGCCCTGAACTGCGGCAATATTTCTTGGAGGAGGACGAAGAAAAATTGCCATTCTCACGCAACCAGCGGGCCTTGGTCTATGCCCGCGCCAAGCTCGAAAACGACAAACGAGGATTTGGCAGCATCCAGGACATGTACCGCACAGGCACCGAATGGATGGCGCACTCTTTGCAGCCCGTGCAGCCCGACCCGGCCACGTTTCGGGTTCGAGTGGGGGAAGGCGCGTGTGCTCAACCCTACGAATTGTCGCTGCTGAACATCTCTGGCATGAGCTTTGGGGCACTGTCGCCCAACGCCATCAAGGCCCTGAACCGGGGCGCCGCCTTGGGTGGCTTTGCGCACGACACCGGCGAAGGCAGCATCTCGGTACACCACCGCGAGCATGGTGGGGACCTGATCTGGCAAATTGCCTCGGGCTACTTTGGCTGCCGTACCCCAGACGGGCACTTTGACCCGGAGCGCTTTGCGCTACAAGCCCTCTCACCCCAAGTCAAGATGATCGAGGTCAAACTCTCACAGGGCGCCAAACCTGGACATGGTGGGGTCTTGCCCAAAGCGAAGGTCAGCCACGAAATCGCCCAAGCCCGCGGCGTGCCTATGGGCCAGGACTGCGTCTCACCCGCCAGGCACTCGGCCTTTTCAAGCCCGACCGAATTGATGAACTTTGTGACCCGCTTGCGTCAGCTGTCCGGGGGGAAACCGGTGGGCCTCAAACTGTGCGTGGGTCAACCCGCAGAGTGGTTTGCCATGGTCAAAGCCATGTTGGCCACGGGCCAAACACCCGATTTCGTGGTGGTTGACGGCGCGGAGGGGGGCACGGGCGCGGCCCCCATCGAATTTGCCGACCATGTGGGCATGCCCCTGCGCGACGGCTTGCGTTTGGTGCACAACACCTTGGTGGGCGCAGGTTTGCGCGAGCGCATCAAAATCGGCGCGTCCGGCAAGGTGATCTCGGCTTTCGACATCGCGCGCTGCCTGGCGCTGGGGGCTGACTGGTGCAATTCAGGGCGAGGTTTCATGTTTGCCTTGGGCTGCATTCAGTCGCGCAGTTGCCACACCGACCACTGCCCCACGGGCGTGGCCACGCAAGACCCCGTGCGACAACGCGCCATTGTGGTCACCGACAAGGCCGAGCGGGTGTTTTATTACCATGCCAACACACTGCATGCGTTGGCCGAATTGGTGGGCGCTGCCGGCCTCCATCGCCCAGGCGACATCACCCCGCATCACCTGATGGTGCGGCATGCGCACGGGCACGCCAAGTCATTGGCCGACAGCACCGTGACGCTCGCACAGGGCCAACTGTTGAACACGGCCCCTGATGCCGAACCATGGCCCAGTCCGTTTGCCGAATTCTGGACAAGAAGCTCGGCCGAACATTGGTCATGGGCAAGCCACTGAAACATGCCGGCCCAGGCCCTCGCGCTTTATTTCATCGCTTCAGCTGGACGGCGGGCTTTCACATACGCATCGGTGGGCAAATAATTTTTGCCGTCGGCGTAGCGCCACTGCACCATCGTGCCCTTACCGCCCCTTTGGTCCAGCTTGCCCACATAGGCCCCCATGGTGGACTGCTGGTCAATGGCGCGGTACTCGGCGGGGCCAAAAGGCGTGCTGAATTTCAGGCCGCGCATGGCGATGACCAACTTCTCATTGTCCACACTGCCTGCTTTTTTGATCCCTGCAAAAATCGACTGCATGGTGGCGTAGCCCACCACGGAGCCCACCTTGGGGTTTTCATTGAATTTCTTGTAATAGTTGGCCGCAAAGCTGGCGTGCTCTTTGTTGTCCAACTGGTCCCAGGGGTAACCGGTCACGATCCAGCCTTTGGGTGTTTCGTCTTTCAGCACCTCCAGGTACTCGGGCTCACCCGACAGCAGAGACACCACCGGGGTTTTGGGAAAAATGTTGCGCTGGTTGCCTTCACGCACCAACTTGGCCAGGTCAGCGCCAAAGGTCACGTTGAAGATGGCGTCCGGTTTGCTGGCCATGGTGGCGGTCAGCGTGCTGCCCGCGTCGATCTTGCCTTGGGCGGGCCACTGCTCGCTCACGAACTCCACGTCGGGGCGCTTGGCTTTGAGCAGCTCTTTGAAACTGGTCACGGCGCTTTGCCCATATTCGTAGTTGGGCGCAATGGTGGCCCAGCGCTTGGCGGGCAACTTGGCCGCTTCTTCGACCAGCATGGCCGCCTGCATGTAGGTGCTGGGGCGAAGGCGGAAGGTGTAACGGTTGCCTTTTTCCCACACAATGGCATCGGTCAAAGGCTCGCTGGCCACAAACAGGCGCTTGTTTTTGGCGGCGTGATCGGCCAGGGCCAAGCCAATGTTCGATAGAAAGCCTCCAGCCAGCACGTCCACTTTTTCTTTCGAGGTCAACTCGATGGCGTGGCGCAGCGCTTCATCGGGCTTGCCTGCATCGTCACGGGCAATGACCTCGACCTTGCGGCCGAGCAAGCCGCCTTGGGCGTTGATCTCTTCGACCGCCAACTGCCAGCCTTGTTTGTAGGGCTGGGTGAACTGAGGGATGGCGGAGTAACTGTTGATCTCACCGATTTTGATCGGGGTTTGAGCGGATACGGGCAAGGCAATGGCCGCGCTGAGCAGCCCTGTGGCAATAAGGTGGTTCATCAAATGGGCTCTAAGGTGGGGGTCAAAGCCGTGACTGTACCAGTCCGCTTTAGACCTGTCGCGGACATGACAAACCAAGCCCTTGCCACGCCCGCAGGGGCCAAGCCAGCCCAAGCCGACGGGCGGCCATTGGCCCACAGACAGGGGGCTTGTTGTGCAAAAGCCGAGGTTGACACCGCTTGGAGCGCCCGCTTTATAAGCAACCAGCATATATAACCAACTAAATAATCGTTTGTTCAGGCATAAAGCCCCCGTAAAGTCGCCCCCATGGTTGATTTGGCTTATGTCTTGGCGGGTTTCTTTGTGGGCACCATCGTGGGACTGACGGGGGTCGGTGGCGGCTCCTTGATGACGCCGCTGTTGATCTTTTTCTTTGGCGTCAAGCCCTACATGGCCGTGGGCACCGACTTGCTGTTTGCCGCCTTCACCAAGCTGGGCGGCACCATCAGCTTTGCGCGCCAGCGCATCGTGCCTTGGCGGGTGGTAGGTTGGTTGAGTGCAGGCAGCATTCCAGCTTGTCTGGTGACCTTGGGCTATTTACACGGGCTTGGCCCAGCCTCCACCCAGGTGCAGTCGCTGATGACGACCGCGCTGGGGGTAGCGCTGCTGCTCACCGCCGCAGCGATGCTGTACAAGGCTGTGCGCGGTCACCAACTTCCCCGCCATCTGGCCGCCGACGAGCAAGCCCGCGCCAGCACCCCGCGCCACTGGAGCTTGCCGGTGCTGTTTGGTGCCTTGATCGGCACTTTGGTCACCCTCACCTCGGTCGGCGCTGGTGCCGTTGGCGTGACCGTGCTGCTTTTGCTCTACCCGCTTTTGCCCCTGCCCCGCATCGTGGCAGCCGACATCGCTTATGCGGTACCGCTGACTTTGGTGGCGGGCTTGGGCCATGCGTCACTGGGTTCGGTGGACTGGGCGCTGCTGGCCAAGCTGTTGGCCGGATCGATCCCCGGCATTTGGCTGGGCTCGCGCTTGACACACCACACGCCTGACCGCGTGATCCGATCGCTGCTGTCCGTGCTGCTGGCATGGGCGGGCACCAAACTCGTTCTGATTTGATTTTTCCCCTCACGGCTGTTGATATGTACCAGTACACCGAATTTGACAAAGCCTTTGTGCGCGCCCGCGCTGCAGAGTTCCGCGACCAGTTGGGTCGTTGGCAGACAGGGCAATTGACCGAAGACCAGTTCCGCCCCTTGCGCCTGCAAAACGGCTGGTATGTGCAACGCTATGCCCCCATGCTGCGCGTGGCCGTGCCCTACGGCGAAATCAACGCGGCCCAGATCAAGGTGTTGGCCCAAATCGCCCGCGACTACGACACCCCCGACGACGCCGTGCTGGCCGAGGCGCAAGCCACCCAAGACAAAATTGCGGGGCTGGCCCCCCAGCTGACCACCAACTACGGCCACTTCACCACCCGCCAAAACGTGCAGTTCAACTGGATCCCGCTCGACAAGTCGGCCGACGTGATGGAACTGCTGGCCACCGTGAACATGCACGGCATTCAGACCAGCGGCAACTGCATCCGCAACACCACCACCGACGAGCTGGCGGGTGTGGCCGTGGACGAGGTCGTTGACCCACGCCCTTATGCCGAACTGATCCGCCAATGGAGCACGCTGCACCCTGAGTTCGCGCACCTGCCGCGCAAGTTCAAGATTGCCATCACGGGTGCCACTGAAGACCGCGCCGCCATCGGCTGGCACGACGTGGGCCTGCAAGTCATTCAGAACGATGCCGGTGAGGTTGGCTTCAAAGTGCTGGTGGGCGGCGGCATGGGCCGCACCCCAATGAACGGGGTGGTGATTCGGGCATTCCTGCCTTGGCAAGACATCATGAACTACCTCGAAGCCGTGGTGCGTGTCTACAACCGCTGGGGCCGCCGCGACAACAAGTACAAAGCCCGCATCAAAATTTTGGTCAAGGCCGAAGGCCAGCGCTACTTTGACGAAGTCGAGACCGAGTTCCGCGACATTTTGGAACGAGACGGCGCGCCGCATACCTTGCCTCAGGCCGAACTCGACCGCGTCAAAGCCGGTTTTGTGGACCCGCCCCTGAACTTGCCAGAGAACACCGCCGAGTGGCAGACCCAGGCCGAAACGGCACTCGGCATCGAAGCGGCCAAGACACCTGCCTTTGCGCGCTGGCTGGAACGCAACGTGCGCCCCCACCGCAACCCACAGCTGCGCGCCGTGTCACTGTCCTTCAAGCGCCCGGGCTACGCCCCAGGTGATGCCACCGCCGAGCAACTCGAGGCCGCCGCGGTATTGGCCGAAAAATACTCAGCTGGCGAAGCGCGTGTCTCGCACACCCAAAACTTGCTGCTGCCTTGGGTGCGTGTGGACCAATTGCACGCCCTGTGGCTTGAAGCCAAAGCATTGGGTGTGGCCCAACCCAACATCGGCTTGCTGACCGACATGATCGCCTGCCCCGGCGGCGATTACTGCGCACTGGCCAATGCCCGCTCGATTCCCACGGCCAGCGCCATCACGCAACGCTACCAGGACCTGGACGAGCTGGAAGACTTGGGCCACATCGACTTCCACATCAGCGGCTGCATCAACTCCTGCGGTCACCACCATTCGGGGCACATCGGCATTTTGGGGGTCGATAAAGACGGCAAGGAGTGGTACCAGGTCACCCTGGGAGGCTCGGACGGCAAAGACCTCTCCGGCGTGGCCACGCCCGGCAAAGTGGTGGGCCCATCGTTCTCCTCCTTTGAAGTACCCGACGTGATCGAAGCGATCTTGGACACCTACAAGCAACTGCGCGTGAGCACGAGCAAGGGCAAGCAGGAAGCTTTCATCGAGACGCTGCACCGTGTGGGCCACGACCCCTTCAAGGCAGCGGCCCATGCCGCCCGCCACCCAGCCGCAGATGTGCAAAGCGTCTGATCGCAGCGAGGTACAAATGAAAATCATCACCGCTCAAGAACACCTGAGGGCCGCCCAGACCGGCGTGCTGGAACTGGCCAACGACGTGGACCCACGCACATTGGATCTGGTGGGCATCAGCCGCATTGACTTGCAGTTCCCCTCTTTCACCGATGGGCGTGCCTACAGCCAAGCCTTTTTGCTGCGCCGCCGACTGCGCTTTACCGGCGAGCTGCGCGCCACGGGTGATGTGCTGATCGACCAATTGGTACAGATGCAGCGCACTGGCTTTGACGTGGCCGTGCTCAAAGAGGGCGTGGACGCCAGCGCCGCCCAGCGCCAGCTGGACCGCTACGCAGGCTTCTACCAAGGCTCGGCTGTCCAAACCCAACCGCGCTTTGCCAAGGTGGCACCATGACTTCGAGCCAGATTGCTTCGCGCAAGGCCCCGGCCAAAGCCACCGAGTTGCACGCCCAGGCCAGCGCGCAGTTCGCCACCAAATTGGCCGCTACACACGCTTTGCTGCAACAGGCAGCTGCCGAGTACAGCCCCCTGACCCAAGCCTCCAGCCTCGGGGCCGAAGACGTGGTGATCACCCACCTCATCAACCGACTGCAACTGGACATTCCAGTTTTTGTGCTCGAAACCGGCGCTCTGCACACCGAGACCCTGGCCTTGCTGGAGCGCACACAGGCCCATTCGCGTGCGCCCATCCAGGTCTTTCGACCCGTGAGCGAATCGGTCATCCAGTTCGTGCGTGAAAAAGGACAAGACGCGATTTACCAAAGCATGGACTTGCGCAAAGCCTGCTGCACGGTGCGCAAGCTGGAGCCGCTGAGCCGCGCCCTCAAAGGGCAACGCGCCTGGATCACCGGCTTGCGCCAAGAGCAATCCGCAGCCCGCGCCGAAGTGCCGCTGCAAGACGACAGCGAAGTCGCCAGCAAAGGCTTGACCAAATTCAACCCTTTGGCCCAATGGACTTGGGGCGATGTGTGGCACTACATCGCCGAAAACCAAGTGGACTACAACCCGCTGCACGACCAGTTTTTCCCCAGCATCGGCTGCGCCCCGTGCACACGGGCCATCAGCCTGGGTGAAGAATTCCGCGCAGGCCGTTGGTGGTGGGAAGACGAGGCGGCCAAGGAATGCGGCTTACACGTCAAGGCTTGACCAAATTGAGATACGAGAGAACCGAATGACCGCCATGACCCAAACCGAGTTGCACACCCTGAGCAACAGCCACCTGGACGCGCTGGAGGAAGAAACCATCTTCATCCTGCGCGAAGTCGCCGCCGCTTTCGAGCGCCCCACCTTGCTGTTTTCGGGCGGCAAAGATTCGCTGGTCATGCTGCGGTGCGCCGAAAAGGCTTTTGGCGCGGGCCGCATCCCCTACCCGCTGCTGATGATCGACACCGGGCACAACTTCACCGAAGTGACCGACTTCCGCGATTCGCGTGCGAAGGAACTGGGTGCCGAGCTGATCGTGCGCAGCGTCGAAGACTCGATGAAACGCGGCACCGTGCGCTTGGCCCACCCCGGGGAGAGCCGCAATGTGCACCAATCGGTCACGTTGCTGGAAGCCATCGAAGAGTTCCGCTTTGACGCATTGATCGGTGGTGCGCGCCGTGACGAAGAAAAGGCTCGCGCTAAAGAGCGCATCTTCAGCCACCGCGACAGTTTTGGCCAATGGCAGCCCAAGGCCCAGCGCCCCGAGCTGTGGACCCTGTTCAACCACAAGCTGCAGCCGGGCGAGCACTTTCGCGTTTTCCCGATCAGCAACTGGACCGAGTTGGACGTGTGGCAATACATTGCCCGCGAAAAAATCGCACTGCCCTCGATTTATTACACCCACCAACGCGAAGTGGTGGATCGCCGTGGCCTCTTGGTGCCCGTGACCGAGCTGACACCGCCCAAAGACGGCGAAGAAGTGGTGGTGCGCGACGTGCGTTTTCGCACCGTGGGCGACATCACCTGCACCTGCCCGGTGGAAAGCACCGCGGCCACGCCCGAGCAGATCGTGATCGAGACGCTGGCTGCCGATGTGAGTGAGCGCGGCGCGACCCGCATGGACGACAAAACTTCCGAGGCTTCGATGGAGAAGCGCAAAAAAGACGGCTATTTCTGACACTTTTGCAGGAGACCACCCGTGGCCGAAGGACATTCGCGCACAGGAGTGCGCTCCCACAGACCCGAGAGAACACGACATGCACAACGACAAAAAATTTTCAGCCAAGTCTTCTGAAAGCAACACGCAAACCGCGTTGCGATTCATCACCTGCGGCTCGGTCGACGACGGCAAAAGCACGCTGATTGGCCGCCTGCTGGTGGACACCAAGGCCGTGCTGCAAGACCACTTGGCGGGCGTGCAGCGCTCAGGTGAGACCGACCTGGCTTTGCTGACCGACGGCCTGAGCGCCGAGCGTGAGCAAGGCATCACGATCGACGTGGCCTACCGCTACTTCAACACCGAAGCACGCAAATTCATCATTGGGGATGCGCCCGGCCACGAGCAGTACACCCGCAACATGGTCACGGCCGCGTCCAGCGCCGACGCTGCTGTGGTGCTGGTCGACGCCATCAAGCTCGACTGGGCCAACCCCGACCTGCAGTTGCTGCCCCAAACCCGCCGCCATTCGCTGCTGCTCAAGCTGCTGCGCGTGCCGTCTGTGGTGTTCGCCATCAACAAGCTCGACGCCGTGGCCGATGCCACCGTGGCCTTCCAAAACATCGCGGGCGCTTTGAACAAGTTCGCCCAAGAAGCGGGCATCACCGTGACCGCCATGGTGCCCGTGTCGGCGCTCAAGGGCTGGAACGTCGTGACCACGGAAAACAACGACCAAACCGACTGGTGCGGCTACACCGGCCCCAGCCTGCTGAGCATCCTCGAAGACCTGCCGGCCACCCCCGCCGAGACCGAAGTGGCCTTCAGCTTCCCAGTGCAATGGGTCGAAAAGCCTGCTGCCCCCACGCTGGTCGCTTCGCGTACTGCGCTGCCCCCCGAGGGGGCCACTGCGCCTTGGGGCGGCCCGGCGGCGCAGCACCACGACTCCGGCGTGACCACGCCAGGCCGGCGTGTCTTCTGGGGCCGCGTGGCCACGGGCAGCATCGAGCCGGGCCAGACCATCCAGGTCTTTCCCAGCGGCCAAACCGCGGTGGTGTCACAAGTGTTGTCGGCCAGCCGCCAGCCGCAAAACAAAGCCGCAGGCCACAGCGCGGGCATCGTGCTCGACCGCGAAGTGGACGTGTCCCGTGGCGACTGGCTCCTGGCAGCCGAAGGGGCCCCCGAAGGCCAGCGCCAACTGAACACCACCATCGCCTGGATGGACGACGAGCCTTTGGTGGCAGGGCGCCTGTATTGGGCGCTGCACGGCCACCGCTGGGTCAAGGCCAAAGTGCAACGCGTGGTGCACCGCCTGAACGTGAACACCTTGGCCGAAGAAGAAGCCACGGAACTGGCTCCGAATGCGATAGGCCATGTGACCCTGGCCCTGCAAGAGCCCTTGGTCACCCTGCCCTTTGCCCAGTCGCGCATCCTGGGCGCGCTGGTGCTGGTGGACACGGCCAGCCACAAGACCTCAGGCGCAGTCTTGGTGAACTGAACTCCTTTAAAATCCACAAATCTGCTCGAATGTGACCGAGCAGCCTCCTTTTCAGAGCCCACCATGACCCACGTTGTTTCCGAATCCTGCATCCAGTGCAAATACACCGACTGTGTGGATGTTTGCCCCGTGGATTGCTTTCGCGAAGGCCCCAACTTCTTGACCATCGACCCCGATGAGTGCATCGATTGCGCTGTGTGCATCCCAGAGTGCCCGGTCAACGCAATCTATGCCGAAGAAGACCTGCCTGCCAACCAGCAACACATGACCAAACTGAACGCCGAGTTGGCCCTTTTGCCGGGCTGGAAAAGCATCACCAAGCGCAAGGCCCCCATGGCCGATGCCGAGACTTGGAAAGACAAAACCGGCAAATTGTCGCAATTGGTTCGCTGAATTTGCCCATGGATTTGCCGATCGAAACAGAAGCCCTGGTGATCGGCGCAGGCCCTGTGGGCCTGTTTCAGGTGTTTCAACTGGGCTTGCAAGGCATCCACTGCCATGTGGTCGACGCCCTGCCCCATGTGGGGGGCCAGTGCGCCGAATTGTATGCCGGCAAACCCATTTACGACATACCAGGTATACCTTTTTGCACCGGACAAGAGTTGGTGGAGCGACTGCAACAGCAAATCTCCCCCTTCCAACCCACGCTGCACTTGGACCAACAAGTCAGCCAAATTGAACGCCAAGTCGACCAGCGCTTGGCCGTCACGACCGATTCCGGTCAACGCTTTCTGACCTCGACCCTGTTCATCGCCGCTGGCGTGGGTGCTTTCGTGCCTCGCCGCATGGTGCTGGAAGGGCTGAGTGCTTTTGAAGGAACCCAAGTTTTTGCCGAACAGCCTGTTCCCGAACGCTGGGCAGGCTTGCACCTCGTGGTGGCAGGCGACGGCGACGCAGCCCTCCAAGCTTGCCTGGATGCCTGCCAAGGCCCACAAGCCGCAGCCAGCGTCACGCTGCTGCACCGGCGCGACCAGTTCAGCGCTGCACCCGAGCGGATCGGGCAAATGCGCCAAGCCTGTGCCGAGGGCCGCATGCGCTTTGTGGCGGGTCAACCGACTGGGCTGCGCACAGAACAAAACCGATTGCAAGCGCTGGAACTGCTCAACCCACAAGGCCAGACCGAGTGGCTGAGCCTGGATGTGCTGCAAACCTGTCTGGGCCTGTCCCCCAAGTTGGGCCCTGTGGCGCAATGGGGCCTGGCCATGGCGCGCAAGCAATTGGTGGTCAACACCGAAAACTTCGCCACCTCAGAGCCCGGCATTTTTGCGGTGGGTGACATCAACACCTACCCCGGCAAAAAGAAGCTCATCCTCTGCGGCTTTCACGAAGCCACCTTGGCAGCCTTCGGTGCAGTGACCCTGCTGCGCCCCGCAGAAAAGACCCTGTTGCAGTACACGACAACCTCCACATTGCTGCACCAGCGCTTGGGGATCGCCTAAAATCGAACTTGCATCGTTCATTGAACGGTGCATTCGCTAGGGGTGTTGAAGGTTGTAAAACCTTCGACTGAGAAAGTCCCTTTGAACCTGATTGAGGTAATCCTCGCGCAGGGAAGCTTGTTCCAAAGAACGTCGCACCCAGAGCACAACGCCTCAGGCGCAGCACGTTCCCGGCCAGCCGACCTGCCATAACGTTGAAGGAAAAACGTCATGGCATTTTTTTCGCCATTTTCAAGCCGGTCATCTGAGCCGACAGCATTTCGCAGCCATCACATTGCCTGCGCAGTGACCCTGCTGGTCATGGGTTACGCCCAAGCCCAAAGCATCAGCGAGATCACCATCACCGGGGCCGCCCCCTCACAGGTCAGCGGTTTTGGTGATGTGCCCTTGATCAAAGCGCCCTTCAGCGCGGTCGCTATCGACCAACAAACGCTGCAGGATATCGGTGCTCAACGCGTCTCCGACGCCCTGCGCCTGGATGCCAGTGTGGCGGACAGTTACAACTCACCCGCCTACTGGGACATGCTCAGCGTGCGGGGCTATACCCTGGACAATCGCTACAACTACCGCCGAGAGGGTCTGCCGATTTCAGCCGAGACCATGATCCCCATGGACAACAAGGAACGCATTGAGCTGTTCAAGGGCACCAGCGGGATCCAGGCGGGCACCAGCGCACCGGGTGGCTTGGTCAACTACGTGGTCAAGCGCCCCCCGTCCGCCAAGGACGAAACCATCCGCTCGGTCAGCGCCAGCTATGGGCCGAGCCAAAGCAGCAGCAGCGGTCTCGACTTGGGTGGCCGCTTTGGCCAGGACAAAGCCTTGGGCTACCGCTTCAACGTAGCCTACGAGAACTTGGACCCCTACATCCGAAACACCGAAGGCCACCGACATCTCGTGGCCTTGGCCATGGACTGGCGCATCAGCCCCGACACCAAATTGGAGTGGGAAATCGAGCGCAGCGAACGCCAGCAGTTTGGGGTGAATGGTTACAGCCTGCTGGCCAACCCCAGCGATCCCTACGGCGTCCCGTCTTTGCCCGCCACCGTGGCCGGCCAACAAAACATCACACGCCAGCCTTGGTCTTTACCGGGTGTGTTTGCCAGCCAAACGGGTAGTTTCCGTTTTAAGCAAAACCTTTCTGACGGCTGGCTATGGACCTCGCAATATGGGGGACAGCGACTGAAAACCGACGACCGGTTAAGTTTTGCCTTGGGCCACAACTGCTATGGGGTACTGGATCCTACAGATGGAGCAATCAAACTATGTGACCGTTTTTCATCGGATGGGCGATTTGAGCTGGCCGATTACCGCAGCAACGATGAGCGACGATTGGTTGATGCCTTTCTAACTGAAGTGGCTGGACAATCCCACTGGGGCAGCACCACACACCACCTGGCCCTTTCACTGACCCGGCAGCGCCAACTTGACAGGTTGCCTGCCATGCAAGCCTGGAATTCCGCTGGTGAAGGCAGCATTTACGGAGGCGGCATCAACCAAGCGTCCCCCATTCCCGGTTACCCGAACACCAACAAAAGCGAATACAGCACAGAAATTGCTGTCAAAGATCGCATACAGCTGACTGATCTAACAGCAGTATGGGCAGGACTTCGCTATACGGCCTACAACCGCAGCAGCGAACAAAACGCAATATGTGATCCTGACACCTACTTGTGCACACCGGCCCCAAAATCAAATGCCATCAACAGCAAAGGTCAAATCACCACCCCATGGCTTGGACTGACACGGCAATTGGGGCAGCACATCGTGTTCGTGTCGCATGGGCATGGCGTAGAACTGCAATCGGTACCCAATACACCCAGCTACTCCAACGCTGGCCAGTTGCTTGCAGTGGCTCGCAGCAAGCAAACTGAAATCGGCATCCGCAGCGTGACCACGGCCTCCCGCGTCACGCCATGGAGTTGGAGTGCCAGCGTGGTCCAAATCGAACGACCGTTGGCTTATGACGTTGCCGAGGGTGCTTTACTCAAAAGAGTCAGTAATGGTCAGCAAATCCATCAAGGTTTTGATCTGGGTGTTCAGTGGCGTTCAGCGGCCTGGTCACTTCAGGCTCAAGGACAATGGCTCCATCCACGCATCTCTGATGCGACCATCGACACTGCTTTGAACGGCCAAACACCTCTCAACGTACCTACCACGTCCCTGCGCGCCCTGGCCCAATACCGATTTATCGAAGTCCCTGGCCTGCGCACCAGCCTGCGCCTGAGCCATGAAGGCGCAAGGCGCGTGACCGAAGACGGCCGCATCAACCTGCCAAGCTGGACCACGCTGGACTTCGCCACACATTTCGACACACGCACGCAAGGCACACGAACCCAATGGACCTTAGGTATAGACAACTTGGCAGACCGCCATTACTGGCGTGAATCACCCAAGCAATTCGGTCATTACTATCTGTACCCTGGTGCACCGCGCACTGTGCGCGTGGGGGTGAAAGCCAGCTTCTAAATACTTGTCGCGCGATTTGCAAAAAATCTTCTCTTCCCTCTCAAAACAGGCTAAAAACACCTCTATAATTCGAAGCTATTCCTCGATAGCTCAGTCGGTAGAGCGCCGGACTGTTAATCCGTAGGTCCCTGGTTCGAGCCCAGGTCGAGGAGCCAAAAAGTAAAGCCCCTGCAAGCCATTGCAGGGGCTTTTTCTTTGGCGCGGAAACGTGTGGGCAATGGAGCGTCGGCTGCTCTCGGAGGGCTTAACCGAGCGTCTTCACATCGACGCCTTTGCACAAAGCCACCAATTGGGCCAAATCGGTCGTCTCCATTTTTTGCAACACATTGGCTCTGTGCTTTTTGGCGGTGTCTGGCAAGATGCCCAGCCTCTCGGAAATGCCCTTATTGGTGAGGCCATCGAGCATCAAAACAAAAACATCGCGCTCACGGGCAGACAAGGCTGTCCATTTGCGGTGGATGTCGGTTTTTCGGAAGCGCTGTTCGCGATGAATGCCATCCAGAACCAAGCCCTTCTCAATCGCCTCCATCAGGCGCGGAAACTGAAAGGGCTTGAGTAAAAACTCAATGGGTTGGCCTTTCATCGCCAAAATGATGTCCTCTGAATGGCTTTCACCACTGATGAAAATGATCGGTATGTGGCGTCCCAGAGCGCGCAGCTCGCGCTGCAACTCAATGCCTGACATCTGTGGCATGCGCACATCCAACACCAAAACGGCTGGGAAAATGTCCAAAGAATGCGCCAAAAAAGACTTGGCGCTGTCAAAGCACTCTACGCTGTGCCCCATTTGGCGCAACAAATCGGTCAAATAGAAACGGATATCCCGGTTGTCATCAACCACATACACGTGGCCGCACGGCTTGGGGCTCATTGCCAACTGAAAAAATGAGCGTGAATGTTCATGTCAGTTCTCGGTAGAAGCCGGTACCACACCACCCGTTGCCATGACAGGACAAGCGGCTCAACATCGTGGTCAACAAACAGAGCAACAACTTAAAAAAAAGACCCCTGACTGGCGCAGTCAGGGGTCTTTTTGGAAAAAATTGGTCGGCGTGGCGGGATTCGAACTCGCGACCCCTTGCACCCCATGCAAGTGCGCTACCAGGCTGCGCTACACGCCGACAAGCTGTAAGTATAACCGGATAAACCCCCCTTACAGAGTCAGCATGTCCCTAATTTCAACGAGTTCTTGGTAAAGCGAGTGACCGCCGCTGTTGAGTTGGCCCCAACCAAGGGGCAACACAAAGGGCTGCACCGCGGCCGTGCCCGTCAATTCAGGCGCCAACATCGTCTCCTCGTCAGCACCTTCTTCAATCTGCTCCTGCGAACGACCCGCACGGTCCGATTGCACCAGCTCTTGCAGTCGGTTGCGGGCGCCGCTGATGGTGAAGCCTTGGTCATAAAGCAAATCCCGAATCCGCCGGATCATCAACACTTCATGGTGCTGGTAATAGCGACGATTGCCTCGGCGCTTGACAGGCC
This sequence comes from Limnohabitans sp. DCL3, assembly GCF_048019295.1. GTDB lineage: Bacteria > Pseudomonadota > Gammaproteobacteria > Burkholderiales > Burkholderiaceae_C > Limnohabitans_A. The sequence continues at coordinate 1,907,523 of NZ_CP171842.1, forward strand.
GAAGTTGCGTGAATTCTTGCTCCCAATAGCGCAACACGTGCGGCTTGACGCCGCACAACTCCCCCACCTCTCCGATCGTGAAGTAGCGTTTGGCAGGTATGGGTGGGAGCAGACTGTCCATGAACGACAACAAGTTGCGTGGAAAACCTCGTAGCTTACTGCAACTCACTCCGGTGTGCGGCCTAATTTCCAATAGGCATCGGAAGAAAATCGATCCGCCAAGAACTGCACAAATGTACGGATGCGCTCAGGAAGTCTGCGATCGGGCAAAAACACCGCATACAAAGTGCTTTCGGGCAATTGGTAGTCTTCGAGCAATGTCACCAATTGGCCCGATGCCAAATGGGGGGCAATGGCAAAAGAGGGCAAGGCTGCAAGGCCCAATCCGGCGATGGTAGCGTCGATCAAGCCCTCGGCCACGTTGGAGCGCAAATTGCCCGAGACCTTGATGCTTTGTTCACCATCACGCCCCTTGAAACGCCAGTCGCCACCTTTAGGGCGGTCATAAACCAAACAATTGAAATCGAGCAGGTCTCTCGGTGTCAGCGGCACGCCATGGCGCGCGATGTACTCGGGTGAAGCCACCACCATCCAACGCGCCGGGGCCAGTCGCCGAGCCACCAAATTGCTCAAGCGCGGCTCTTCGGCCAATCGGACCACCAAATCGGCATTCCCCGAAATCAGATCGGCAAAGCGCTCGGACAGCGTCACTTCAATCTGAATGGAGGGGTTGAGCATCAAAAAATCATGGACCGCAGGCAACAAGTGCATGCGGCCAAAAGTGATGGCCGTGCTGATGCGAATCAGTCCGTGTGAGCCTCGCGAGAGATCTTCGACGTCCCGCACGGCCTGGTCAGCATCGGCCACGATCCGCACGCAACGGTCATAAAAACGCTCCCCTGCCTGGGTCAGACCGATTTTGCGTGTGCTGCGGTTGAGCAGTTTGACCCCAAGTGAGACTTCCAGATCTTGGATGTGTCGTGTCACGAGTGCCTTGGAGATGCCGCAGTGGTCTGCAGCCCGTGTGAAGCTGTTGGCTTTGACCACCGCCACAAAAGTGGCCAGCGCGTTCAAGTCGCGCATCGTGCCCAGCCTGTAAACAATGAATTCACAAAAACCTCTTCCATAGACATCTTCACAAAAGTATAGTCATTTACAGGTTTTGTCCTGGTCAAGGGACTGTTCGAGCAGGTCAAAACCATTCATCAACCACCACCCAAGGCAGTACCACCGTGATCTGGAGTCAAGACTATTTTGTCAACCGCGAAGATGTTCGCCTGTATGTTTACCGCAAACGTGCCAGCCCCCCCGCACCGGGCGAGACCGCCAAGCCTGTCTTGTTGTTGGTCCATGGCTCGACGGTCTCCGGTCGCAACACCTATGACCTGCAAGTGCCCGGTGGCCAGGACTACTCGGTCATGGACTTCTTTGCCGAGCGCGGCTATGACGTGTGGACCGTTGACCACGAAGGCTATGGCCGCTCCAGTTGGTCGGGCCGCGGTAACAGCGATGTGCGCACAGGCGCCCAAGACTTGGCCTCGGTCGTGCCCTTCATCCTGCAAGAAACAGGCGTTGAAAAAATCAACATATTTGGTTCATCTTCGGGCGCCCTGCGTGCTTGTCTTTACACACAAGCGAACCCCGACACTGTCGCCCGCTTGGGATTGTCTGCCTTGGTCTACACCGGCGAGGGTTCGCCCACGCTGGAGCAACGCCGCAAAAAGCTGCCGGAGTACAGCACCAGTCCTCGCCGCAAAGTGGACTTGGCCTTTTATGAAGGCATGTTCAACCGTGACAAACCGGGCTCCAGCGAAGACAGCGTGCCCAAAGCGATCGCCGCCGCCGAATTGCCCTTGGTGAGCGAAGTGCCAACAGGCACCTATGTGGACATGTGTGCCAACTTGCCATTGGCCCAACCTGAAGCCATTCCCTGTCCCACCCTGGTGATCCGTGGCGAATTCGATGGCATTGCCGCAGAACCCGATTTGCTGGACTTCTTTGCACGCTTGCCCACCAAAGACAAACAGTTTGTGGTGTTGTCCGGCATTGCGCACAACCCCATGATGGGCGTGGTCCGCAAAAAATTCCATTTTGCTTTGGAGAATTTCCTCAAAGCGCCCCTGTAAGAGTACCTCAAGTACCGTGGTTCACCCTGCCGCGTCCACGCGCAGCAGGGCTCCAAAGAGGGCTCCAAAGAGAGCCCCTACAACAACAGCGATTCCCCACAGGAGACAAACAACATGCCTCAGGTTCAATGGTCCGGCGGTCAAGAGCACTGGACGCAAAAAGGCGATATCCGTCTTTTTTTATGGCACAAGCCCGCCTCATCCCAGGTCCCGCCAGCGGGCACCATTTTGTTCGTGCATGGCTCGTCCATGGCCTCACAACCCACGTTCGATTTGCATGTCCCTGGCAGGCCCCATTCCTCCGTGATGGACTGGTTTGCAGAGCGCGGCTTTGACACTTGGTGTATGGACAACGAGGGCTATGGCCGCTCAGACAAGCAGCGCCCCATCAACTTCGACATCAGCAACGGTGCCGATGACTTGGCCGCCGGCAGCGCTTACATCCTTGAGACAACAGGCGCACAGCAACTGCTGGTTTACGGCATTTCTTCAGGCGCTTTGAAGGCGGCATTGTTTGCCCAGCGCCACCCACAGCGCGTGGCCAAACTCGCCCTGGATGCCTTTGTCTGGACGGGTGAAGGCAGCCCCACGCTGGCCGAGCGCGCTAAAAAATTGCCCGAATTTTTGGCGAAAAACAGTCGGCCCATTGACCGTGCGTTTGTGCACAGCATCTTCAACCGAGACCACCCCGGCTGTGCTGACGAGGCCACCAAAGATGCTTTTGCCGATGCCATCCTCACGCTGGACTCGTCTATGCCCACAGGCACCTACGTCGACATGTGCTCCAAATTGCCGCTCATAGACCCGGCCCAAGTCAAGGCAGCCACGCTCATCATGCGGGGGGAATACGACGGCATTGCCAGCTTGGATGACTTGCTCAATTTTTTCAAATTACTGCCCTGCACCAACAAGCAGTTCAGCATCATGCAAGGCATCTCGCATGCCAGCTTCCAGCAGAAAAACCACCTGATGGTTTATCAAATTTTGCACAGCTTCTTTTCTCAACCCGACCCATCCTACAAAGGATAAATCATGAAAAAGCTATTGAGCACTGTCTGCGCGGCGGCCTTGTTGACCTTGTCAGGCGCTGCGCTCGCCCAAACTTACCCCAGCAAACCCATCAAAATCGTGGTCCCCTTTGGTCCGGGGGGCTTCACCGACGTGGTGGCCCGCATTTTGGGCGTGAAGCTGGGGGAAAGCCTAGGCCAAGCTGTGGTCATTGAAAACAAACCCGGCGCTGGCTCCATGATCGGCTCGGACCAAGTCGCCAAATCGGCGCCGGATGGGCACACCCTGTTGATCGTGTCGTCCACCCATGTGATCAGCCCCTGGATTTACAAAAGCGTTCCCTACGATCCGATCAAAGCTTTCACACCAGTGACCAAGTTGGTGGACTCGCCTTACGTGTTGTTGACCAACCCCAAAGTGCCAGCGAAGAACGTTCAAGAGTTCATTGCGCTGGCCAAATCACAGCCCAACAACATCCATTACGCCTCCTCTGGCAATGGCAGCGCTCAGCATTTGATTGGTGGTTTGTTTGCGTCCATGACCAAAACACAACTCAAACATGTGCCCTACCGCAGCAGCAATTTGGCTGCTACAGACTTGGTTGCCGGTGTGGTGGAGAGCAGTTTCGCCGGTGTGCCCAATGCCCTGGCCCAAGTGCCCAACGGCCGATTGAATGCTTTGGCGGTGACCAGTTCCAAACGCATTCCGCAGCTGCCCAATGTGCCCACCATGCAAGAAGCGGGGGTCGCCGGTTACGACGCCACGATCTGGTTGGCTTTGCTGGCACCTGCCGGTACGCCGGCCAACATCGTGAACCGACTCAACAGCGATGTGGCCAAAATCATGAACACGCCTGAAACCCAAAAGGCCATGTACGAGGCCGGCGTCGAAGTCAGCCTGTCTACGCCCGCAGCACTGTCTCAGTTGATGGTGTCGGAACTCGACAAATGGGGCAAAGTGGTGAAGGAAGCAGGGATCAAAATCGAATAACCCCAGCGAGCCAAAACCGGGCACTTGGCGCGTGGCCAAGTGCCTTTTTGGATGGGCAAACCGGCACAACAAACACGCAGACTCGGCACCCATGCCTCAAGGGTGCAGCGCCAAAGTCAAGGCATTGGGGCTGGTCAGGATTGAGCGGCACAAAACACTGGGCTAGGGTGAGCGCAGTAACCCCAAGCCCTCAACCGGGTCAACTGTTGCGGTGTACCAGTTCCACGATGACGGCCAAGACCCCAAACAATGCGGAGAAAGCACCAATGCCAATGGCATAGTAACCAGCAGAGATGCTTTTGATCTGGGAAATTTTCAACTTATTCATGGTTTGTCTCGCAGCAAGGAATGACAACTGTATTGTGATCCTGAAGTCCACCCGTGTATAGCCCTCATTACCAACGCAGGCTCAGGGTGCAATAGGCCTGCAGTTGGACACAGGCTCAAGGCGCGAACCCGTTGACCTACAGGTTCAGAAACACACCAGTTCAAACCTGGGCGTCTGCCAAGACTTTCTCAACCAAAGCCACCAGCTCTTTGCTTTTGAAGGGTTTGATGATGCAAGCCGTCGCGCCAGAGACGTGGATGGTGTCAATGCCCAGTCGGCGGGTCACCGAATCTGGACTGCCCGAGGCCACGATGATGGGCAAATTGGGGTGTTGGATCCGCACTTGCTCGATGAACGCCACGCCGTTCATTTTGGGCATGACCAAATCGGTGATGACCAATGAAACAGGCGTTTGCTCTAACCAATCCAAAGCTTCCAGACCATCGCCTGCACCAATGACGGTGTAACCGAACACCTCCAATGTTTCTTGAACGCCTTCGCGCAGCAAGACCTCATCTTCAACAAGCAAAATAGTGGTCATAAAAAGAGGTTGGAAGTTCGCAGATGTAGAAATCTATCACTTGTCAGATCTGCAAGTCATTTTATCAACTGATGCCCAAAACATCTGCATTTAAATTGTATTTATTTGGATTAACAAAATTTGGCGTGAAACAGGTGTATTCCCCATTTTGAAATCATCCATACAGCCATACGATCCAGACCATGCCTCAAACAACCGGTCTGATTCTCTCGGGTGGTGGCGCACGCGCTGCCTACCAAGTCGGCGTATTGGCTGCCATTGCACGCATGCGACGAGAAGCCAGTGCCGATCAAGGCAACCCCTTTCCGGTGATCTCTGGCACCTCAGCAGGCGCCATCAATGCCGCCTTTTTGGCCAGCAACGCGGACCGGTTTGACTGCGCCATCGAGGAATTGGTGGATGTCTGGCAACATTTTCAGGTGGAACAGGTCTACCGATCAGACGTTCTGGGCATGATCCGGTCGGGTGCACGCTGGATTTCTTTGCTCTCCCTGGGTTGGCTCATTGCACAAAAGCGCCTGCGCCCCAAATCACTGCTGAACAACGATCCCCTGAGTGACTTGTTGACCCATCGCATCGCTCTGGAGCGCTTACCAGCCTTGATGGCACAAGGCCATTTGCGCGCTTTGGCCATCACAGCCTCCAGCTACAGCACGGGCGAGCACGTTACTTTTTATGACAGCCTGCATGCGGTCACCCCTTGGGTGCGCAATCAAAGGCTGGCGCAGCACGGCCCGTTGTCTCACGCACATCTCCTCGCCAGCTCCGCCATTCCCTTTATTTTTCCAGCCATGCGCCTAGAGGGCCCTCAAGGAAGCGCCTATTTTGGCGATGGCTCCATGCGACAAACCGCGCCCATTTCACCCGCCATCCATTTGGGCGCCAGCAAAATATTGGTCGTGGGCGCAGGCCGCATGCTGGAGCCCCACCAAAAAGACACAGGGGAACCCAGCTACCCTACGCTGGCGCACATTGCAGGTCATGCCTTGTCCAGCATTTTCTTGGACTCATTGGCGGTGGACGTTGAGCGCATGCAGCGCATCAACCAAACCTTGGCGCTGATCCCAGAGGACAAACGACAGTCAACCCATTTGCGCCCCGTGCAACTGCTCCTGATTGCCCCGTCGCAGCGCCTCGATGCGATCGCCGCCAAGCACGCAGAGGCCCTGCCCGCGACCGTCAAAAGTCTGCTGCGAACGTTGGGTGCCAGCCTGAACACACTGCAAGGCCAGGGCAATGCCTTGGTGAGTTATTTGTTATTTGAAGCGGCCTACACGCAGGAGCTCATTGCCTTGGGACAAGCGGATGCCATGGCGCAGCGTGATGGCATTCACCAATTTTTTGGGTGGGGTGCCCAGCACTGAACAAGGGCCATGACAGACTTTGTCCATGGCTGCTGGCTGACGCCCTCAGTAACGACGCCGACTCACTGGCAGGTCGTATTTCCGACATCTTCAAAGCACTTCAGCGCATTTGGACTGTGCATCCTTGGGCAGATGCGCTGAACTTCCAGCTCAACACACAGAACATTCAAATCCTGAAGTTTTTTCACTATTGCCAAAAATTGTCATTTTTGTTAATTTATAGTTTTGTTTTCACCGTGGACCACACATGCGCAATTTGACCGCCCTCTTTTCGATTGCCCTCATCACGATGAGCTCATCCGCTATGGCCTCTACCTGTGATGCGCAAGCAGCAGAGAAAAAACTGGCGGGTGCTGCCAAAAAAAGTTTTGTCACCAAATGTGAAAAAGATGCAGCAGCCAACCTGACCACAGCGACCACAAGCTGTGAAGCAAAAGCCCAAGAGAAAAAACTGGCAGGTGCTGCCAAAAACAGCTTCACCAAAAAATGCATCAAGGATGCAACTGGTGGCTGATTGCGTCCATGCGATGGGCAACAAAAACCCAAAGAAAAACCCCGCAAGACGTAGGTCTTGCGGGGTTTTTTGATGCGGTTATTTGGTGGGCGATGCAAGTTTCGAACTTGCGACCCCTGCAGTGTGAAAACGCCAACATTTCACCTTTTTCCCCTTAAAAAACAACCACTTAGCTGTTTTCGACCGGATCAAAGTAGTATATTCATGTAATTATAAAGTAAAATTTTTATTTTCACTTTGTGACTCCGACTGTAAACCAGTGTCATTTCTTTTTACGGTGCTGCTTTTTTAAGCACCCATCACATGTTCATTGTGGCCCAAGAACGGGTCAATGTATATAAAGTTTTCGGGGCGAACGGCCAAAGTGTATGGAGTTTTGCGACGCAGATTGGCAATATGCATAAGATTTGCAGACCACCACTACCCTACTCCAATGCCTGCTATTTTTTCTGCCTAAAAATTGCAGGCTCAATTGGAAAGGGATCGCGCCAAAGACCCATTTTTTTGTCTCGTGCAATGTTCTCAAACTCAGAATAAGTAACTCTATCTTCTTCCGATTGCTCGTTTTGATATTGCTTGTAATGCCAAGCCATGCCGCGTTTGATTTGCTCCAAATTGATGTCCACGCCACCCAACAAGATCTTTCCAACGGTTCGACCGTAACGATCTTGCTTGCTCCATTGCACATCAACATTTTTTCCGAAGACAAGATCAGCCAAGGACTCTTTGGCCTTTTGACCGTAGGCTTGGGACTTTTCAGGAGCGTCAATTCCGGCCAGTCTGATCTTGAACTGAGTTTTTTTGGCGTCAATGACAGTGACTGAGTCACCATCGGACACGCCCACCACCCGTCCATGGATGATGTTGGCAGAGGCCATGTTGCCTAGGAAAAAGGCTGCAAGGATTGATAAAATTGACAGCAATCGAATCACACGTCGATTTTGTCAGTTTTCGCTCAAAAAGGTTGGCACGTGATCATCTCGCGACCAGCAACACATTTAGGTCGTGGCTCTACTACTCAAAACAATCGAATCATTTCTCCAATAGCATGTTCAGAATGAGTTCATGAGCACCGACCAAGAAACTAAGTTCGCCGAGGATGGCCTGCTCTACAAGCGTAAAGAAGCGGCTCACCGTTTCAAAATATAGGCAGCATGGCCACCATCAGTTGCTACAAATGCGGCTTGCACAAGCCACGGGCACTTGGCATGTTTAAGAAGTTGATCAATCAACGCATGTTCATGTGCGGCGACTGCATGCCGTCCAAGTCTGCATAAGGCAGTGCTCCTTTGCAGCAGGCATCCGCGCGGCACTCAAAAAAGTCCTACAGCGCGTTTTTTCTTGGGTTCGCTGGGCTTGATAGCAGGACTTATGTCGAACTCGCCCGTAATGCGCCACTGACCCAAATGAAAATTTCGAATGACTTTTGTGACGGGCAGCAGCGAGGGTCCTCGGCACCATAAACCAAGGTTTGCGCAACGATGCGGGGAACACTTACCGTGATTTTTTCAAGAATGCCTTGAATTGGTTGTGAGTCCACCATTCTGAAAAGACTTCCAGTCTTTCGAAAAACTCCGATCGACACGCCCCAGTTGTTCCCCCCTCCGCAGCCTTCCGTTATGAATGGCGCGATGATCTCTAGATATCCATCGCCATCGATATCAACCTTGACCCAATCTTTTGGAGCCACTGTCCGAACATCACATTTCTCCTTTAACAATGCTCGACCTCGAATTGAGGCTTTGAGTGCATCGTCGAGCACTAGGTTGGTCTGCGAGTGTGCCGGTGTAGCGAGTAGGAAAAGAAGCACCCAAGCTAGTGATGCTGCAAAGAGTAACTTTATATAAGATGAAGTAAAAAAAACCATTACGCCCTCCTCGATTTAATGATCCGATTTGTTTGCCCTTAATGTAAATATAGATGCTATCATTATTGAAACTTTGAGGAGCTTTTTTTGAAATCAAAAGTAGTAATATTTGCCGTCTTGGGTGCATTGCTAAGCGGAGCAAATGCGCAACAAACCACCAACCAAGTTCTGCAAGAATGCATGAACAAAGTTACAGCTCAAAGTGCAGCTACGGGGGCATTAATAGGTGGTCTTCTTGGTGCAATCCTAGGCAAGGATGGTCAGAAAAACCAAGGTGCGGCGATTGGCGCAGGTTTAGGTGCTGCAGCAGGCGGTGTTGCCGGTTGGCAGACTTCATGGAAAACCTGCACTGAGCGGCTCAACGTAGTGACGACTCGTAATGCTCAAACAAAAAACTATCAAGAAACTGCTGACAAATACGGCTACAACGGCCAGGGTGTCTTGTTCAAACTTGAAGGGTTGGGAATTTCTGACCAAGTCAAGGCTGGAACCGACATGAATTCAAGCTTCCGTCTAGCTGTTCTTACCCCTGATCCAACAGCTACCCCTCAAGTTCAAGTGAGTCGCGCCTGGAAGTGCGGAAACACGGAATTCAACGTAAAGCCTGAAGTTTTCAGTGTACGGCCAGGCACGGTGGAACAATATGGCCGTGTTGCCATTCCCTCAGCTGATGCCAGCATAGGCCCTCAGCAATGTGAAATGCTTATCAGTTTGCAATCAGAAGGGCAGGTCCAACAAGCCAAAAAACCCTTTGTCATCCTCCCTAACTGATCGCCATGAGTATTCTCAATAGGCTATTGCTTCTTTCCATTGCGGCAACATTGACGGGGTGTGCTGTTACAAGTCATCCGCAATATGAGAAGACTTATTTCAAAGCGAATGTAAGTGATGCTCAAGTTCAAGAGGTCATCAAGCAATTCAAGAGTTCAGGACTCGGCTCCGCCGATGTTGCAAAGGACACTATTGGTAGGTTGATGCTGACAGGTGAGTACAAAAATGAAAATGAAGTAGAGCAGGCCTTAGCGATCTTGGAAAAGGCAGTTGGGGTTGGCAACTACGCGACTGTTCGGCCTCAAAAGATCAAAGTGCTGCGATGGGAAATTGAGGCTGGCAAAGAATTTGAGAAGTACATAAAGGCACTGGGAGCCAAGTACAAGATGGCTGTCTCTGTTGAATCTGATGGTTCAGACAAGCAGATCAATGTCACTAACATAGGCCTCGACGGTGCAGAGCAGTTTGCATTCGGCGCAGACGAACCTACAGCCAAAGCACAAGAGTTCTACAAGCAGCTGGCTGCTGAGTGGAAAGCGAGCACCAAGTACCTATCCGGTAGCAAGAAGATTCTGATCGTGGGTCACACCGATGATGTTGGAGACACGCGTTACAACATGAATTTATCAGAGCGGCGTGCTCGTGCGATTGGTAAGATTTTTGCCAACGCAGGTTTCCCTTCCACAAATCTGTATTACCAAGGCGCGGGAGAAGTGCTGCCCATTGCCTCCAACGAAACCTCTGACGGTCGAGCTAAGAACAGGCGAGTTGAAATTGCTGAATTGAGCGATGCGGAGGCACTCCGACTATACGAAACGAGCCGCCGTGCTCCCGTAGCCTTGTATCGCTACGAGGGCAAGAGGACAGCTCAGACTTCTTCCAACTCGGTAGTTAAATCAACTCCTCATGCTAAAAGTACCAGCAAGATTGAGTCCAAAGAAAACTCGAGTAATCCGAGTTCTATTCCAGTAGCACCCGTGGCAATAGAAAATGTACCGCCTCGCGCATACACAAGTATTGATTTCGGTGGAGTTCCTTACACCCCACAGAGGGCAACATTGAACATAGCCAAAGATGACAACAAAAAAAGCGCATTCAGTTTCTTTTCACATGCGCACGCCCACGATATAAATTCGCTCAGTGATTGCACTAAAGATCGACCAAGAAGCATTGGTGCAATAAAAATGCTGGATACTGGTGTTCCTCAAAACCGTCGTCCTACCGACTATGTACAAGGAATAGATGGGAGAACGTGGTATGGGACTACAAATAACAACGCTATTGTTTTGGATTACGTGTATGTTTTGAGAGAGAATGGCGAAAGTCCTGTCCCGCCGAAAATGAAGGCTTATGAGAAATACAATAACAATCCGAACCAAAAGCCAACAATTGAAACAGTTCCATCAGTTAATAGTTATTTAGTTGGAAATGGTGTGCTCTACAGAGTATTTCCACCAGAATCAACTGGTTTAAAGTGTATGGACATTTTATTGCCCGTCAAGGGACAGGGCCGTTCAGATCAAGGACTGATCGTTTATAACCGAAAATCGGGAACATATGTTGCTGATTACAAACCACAAGCGTCTTACTGAGGATATATAAATGAAAGAATTTTTCCAAGATATGTCGATGATGGCGTGGAGTCTTGTCCTGGTAATGATAGCCTTGACGATAATTGCAGCCAAATGGGAACAGGTGAAATGGTGGTGGCTGAACACATGGTACGGCTTTCCATTTATTGGAAAAATTGCCTCTCTTTCCAGGAATACACGTAAAGATGATACGTATCCAACTTGGTTTCTTTCTGAGAAAAAGCTCTGCCAAGATTACAAAAAATTCCAGCCACTTCAATCCGAGCATGATTTCAATGAGAAAGTGACTTATCTGACGCTGGCAGGTGATGACGGTAGAACACCGATGCCACTGTTTATTTGGGTATTGACAATTGCATTGGTGATCGTTGAGGCACTTGGATTTTCATATGTTTTGGCGGGGTACACATTGCCAGGCGCAAGTGAGAATAACCAAGAACTAGCAGCGTTAGGTATTGCTTTCCTAATCTCTGTGATTCTAGTTGTATTGACACATGCTGCAGGTCGAGAATTATACAAATCGGTGAAAATTCGAACAGCTCGTCGACAGTGGAACCATTGGAACGAAAGTAAAGAGAGGCATCTGAACAATACATTCGGTACGCAACCGGTGAACCTTTCGATGCCGCAGTCTATTGATGCCAAAGAGCCGCATTTTACGCGACTTGCCAATAGGGTAGGAACTGATCAAGTCAATGTTATGGGCATTGTCGCAATCATCTTTGTTTTGATTGTTGCTATAGGTGCGACTTATGTACGTGGACAGGTATTGGAAAAACAGCTTGCTCAAGAAATAACTGGGCAATCTAACAGCCAAGGCTTCACAATTAAACTTAATCAGGATGGATTGAATTTCTCTAGTGATTCTGGGAAGCAGTTTGTTTTACCTGCAGGCAGTCAAGATGCAAATAGAAAAGTGGAGCAGGCAAACCAAGAGTACCAAAAAACTATAGACCGCCAAGGTGGGTGGGGTACATTTATAGTTTTGGCATTTGTTTTTGTTTTTCTACAAATTATCGGTGCGTATTTTGGTTATCAATGGGGCTTCGCAGGTCGACAAAGTCAAAAGGCTTACGATGGTACAGGCGGCTTCGCCCGATACGAAGACGTCTATCAGAAATATGAAGAAATTTCTGATGTGGCGCAGTCGAAATTGGCTGATCTTCAAGAAAAAATTTCATATAAAAATTCAACTTCTGGCAATGCTTGGGTCAAATCTAAATTGACCTATAAAGAGTTTCTTCGTGTATCACGTGAAGAGGCTGCAAAGTCTAGGGTGGAAGCTGACCAAGTCTCTGATGCATTAAGAACAAGAGAGAGAGAGCGTCATGGGACACGTCAACTAGAAGATCTTGAAAAGTTGGTTCCCAAGGCGATTGAAAATGAATTTGAATTGATTCTGGTTGAAATTGATGCTTTATCCGACAAAGATTCGAAGAAGAATTTCATCGCCAGTTTGAATGACCCAATCCGAACTAAGGTGATTGATCATTTCAAAAACCGGAAGGAAGAAGAGAAGGCAAGAATTGCGAAGCAACAAAATGAAGATTTGGACAATCTTTTTTGAAATTCTTGAATAATATGTTGAAGAAATTTTTGACTGCTGCTGCTTGTTTCATAAGTGGAGCGTGCTGGGCTCAAGCCAATGCACTTCCCTCATGCTATAACTCCAAAATAATTGAATCCACCAAAATTTCAACTACAGAATTGTTTATCTTTATCGATCAAACGACCATGCTGGATAATCAGCTTAAGCAGCAGTTGGCAGACCAGGTCCGTCCATTTTTAATACATGGTAATTCTGTAAGTGTTACAGTATTTTCTTCGTTCAATCAGGGAAAATACACACGTGTTGTTGCCAATGGAAGAATCGAACACAAATTGCCTGAGGCAGTCAGAGCCGATATTTCTAAGCCGTTATTAGCTAAATTTGATGAGTGCCTGAACTCGCAGCCGATGTATGCAAATCAACTGATTGGAGCTGCTCTGCGTTATGCTTTTGAAGGTACAAGTAGTGAGCTTGCAAAGTCAGACATCTTTTCAAGTTTGAAAGAGATCTCGGGTATGGTGAGATCTTCCGGAGCTAAAAATAAGGTTGTGTTGTTGTCTTCGGACATGCTAGAAAATTCTTCGATTTCAAGTTTTTATCAGAATCAATCTGTACGGTTGATTGATCCTGAAAAGGAATTAAATCTTGTAGTTAAACATGACCTGTTTGCAGATTTTTCAGATGCTAGAGTGTATGTATTAGGAACAGGTCTGATTCCTGAAAACACCAAGGTAAACAAAAATCAATACAGAGATCCCAAAACCTTGGCGGCATTATCTGCATTTTGGTCTCAATACTTTTCAAAATCAAATGGCAAATTGATGGAATTAGGTAAACCTGCTTTGCTTAATCCTATTCGGTAGCTTTGATTTTTATGATATTACGGCCAGTGACCATGCCACTGGCATTGATGCCAAGAGTATGGACATTTGATTTTGAGTCTTGAAAAAAGAGGATGAATTCTTGATCGTTGCTACTTGTCTTAGGAACAGTTGCGACACTGACCATCCGCCAATCTTTAGGAATCTGTAAGTCATCTGTTTTTTGAACCTTACGAATAGTATTATTCGCCTGAATCGATGTTTGGTTTATTAGTCTAGATGTTTCAGGTACGTAAGATGAAGTTTGCTCTAGAGGTTGTGCAGCGCAAGGGACAATTGAGCAAAAATAAAAACTAGTGAAGGCGAATGTAAATATTTTATTCATCTGCTATTATCCAGCTTTTTGAGGTTTTTAAAAATTTAGAGCGTGTAATGGTTCTTTTTTTCCCTTTTGCGCCGAACATTTCTGCCAAACTGCCATCAGCCACATTAATAGTGTATTCCAAAACATATTCACAGATATAAGAATTCTTCGCATTTGAAATACAATTTATTTTCTCAATATTTTCGAGCTTAATATCCTTGACGCCAGTTGACGAAAGTAGAGCCTCTCCAATCTTGCTGGACAATATTGAGTTAGTCTCTTGACTGTAGCTGTCTTGAATGGCTTTTTTGATATCTCTTTCAGATGGCTCACCACTGCAGGCAACTATAAATGGAATTGCTACTAGAGTCATGGCTATTTTATAAGATTCAATTATATTCATTATGTCAATATTCTTTCTTTTATTCGATGGTATTTAGAAATGCATTGCGGGTACAAGATTGGCTAGACCACCTTGCAGAGCATGAGGAATTCAATCAGCAAATACTGTTCAGTGTTCTTGGCTAGACTGAAATTTATCCTTCAATATTCTTGTATCAATTCATTGTGTATAAATTATTAACTATGTCGATCAGGGAAAGCCCGTATAGGTCAATTAAATAAAAATTATGCATTAATCGGACTAGCTAGTTTTAGAGGCGAAGGCTGGCTCTTTACTGTCTCCATGGTCTTGACTGGTCTTGTATCCGTGGTGCGTATTCTGACTAGGGACAAGACGGTGGGTGTGCGCAATCAGTGGCCTTACATCTCATCGACAATACGCTGAAGTCCCTGGACAAGCCCGAGCTGTCAAGCCAAAACGGTCTGGGCATTGCGGGCCATGGGTTTGTGCCGGACTGGGTCATCTTTGTGGCATTCCCCCGGCACAGTAAACATTTTTCAATGGGCGGTGGACTCCTCCGGGTGATCAACTCATCACCCTTTTGCCATGGCGATGGAAAATTCAGTTTTGTTCATCGGACCAGATGAGTATCGAACTTTTCCGATGAGCTTTTAACTCTTTTGAACTGGCAGTCATCCAACTAGCCATTGGTTTAGAAGCGGACCAACATAGTCTTTGCCCAAGTCATGATCACCTCCTGGAACCACGATGACTGTGATTCCAGTGAGCAGTCCCAAAGCCTGCACGTTGGCCGGAATGCTTTGCCAATCATCTTCCCCTACATGCATCTCGCATTGGCGCGGCACCTTGAAATGCCCTGCTTCAGCCAAATCCTTGAGTCTTGTTGGCCTTGGTGGAGAAAAACTGGTGCGGGCCTGAGCATTTGTGAACTCCCCCACGATGGGTGACAACAGCAGCACTCGACCCGGAAAGGATGGAAGCTGAGTTTGTGCGTGCAAGAAAAGATACGCACCAAAGGAGTTACAGATAACTCGGGCATCGGCATGCCAAAAGTGATCTTTGAGGTCTTGACCCACCGTCGCGATTTGTTCATCAAAAGGCAATGAACGAAAGTCGCCTCGCGTCTCACGTCCGGCGACATCAAAGCCGCGATCCATTAATGCTCTGCCCAGCCCTGTACCCAGTTGACCGCCATAGCCAGGCAGGTAGTAGATGGTTTTTGTATTTGGATTTGCCACGGTTTGATTGTGGCTCAGGTACGGACAATCTTGGCGTTTTTTATATGACAGTTCTATTTGACAGTTTTACTGTATGATAGAAAACATGGACACCACTTTCACCCTGAACCAACTCAGCGCGCTGACCGATTTGCCGCTGAGAACGATCCGCTATTACATCCAACTCGGCTTGGTTGACCGACATGAAGGCGATCGAAAACATGCGCGGTACACCCAAAAGCACCTGGACCAAGTGCTGCAGGTTCGCGCCATGGCCGATCAGGGAACGCCGCTGGAACGCATCAAACAACTGATCAACGGAATCACCACGCCCCCGCCCCTTCCAAAGGCTGCGGGTGACATCTCTGTCATCAGCAAAGTGTTCATCGCCCCCGGCGTTGAACTGCACTTAGAACCGCAAATCGCGGGTCTCTCGCCTGAAAAACTCCGTCTATTTATCCGTTCCGTCCTCACCACCTGGGAAGAAATCAATGCAAGCGAATAAAAAACAAATTGGACTGCACGCCCAGGACATGGAAGCCAACATTGGGTTGGTGTCGGCCCATGTGACTGGACGTCTCAATGGCTTGGTGGCACAGATCAAGATTCGGCAGGTTTACAAGAACTGGTCAGATGACAACGTCGAATGCGTCTACACCTTCCCTCTGGGATGGCAAAGCGTCCTTTTGGGCATGCGAGTGGAACTGAACGGCAAAAGCATGACCGGTACCTGTTGATTGGCTTTGAAAACTGAGCCACTTTGATGGAAATTTGCATCCAAATTTGAGCCATTTCATTGGCCTATCCTGCTCATTTTTTGAGCAAGGGTGGCCGGGAGTGATCAACGTGGGTACTTTGAGTAAATTGCGCCGCCTCGTCTTGCGAGATAGCCTGTCAGTGCGCCAAGCCAGCCTCAGGCTTGGAATTTCCAGAAACACGGCCACCAAATGGCTCAGCGAGCCTGAAATGGTTGAGCCCCAATACCCTGTTCGGCAGAGCGCGGCCAGTGTGCTGGACCCGTACAAGGAGCAACTTGTCACTTGGCTCAAAGCCGACAGCCACCGTAACAAGCGCGAGCGACGTGGGGTCAAGGCCTTGTTTGAGGCTTTGCGCGCCATGGGCTACGGCGGTAGTTCGACGCCGGTGTACCGGTTTGCCCGGCGCTGGAAGCTTGAGCAAAGCCATGCGCCCAAGAACGTGGGGTTTGTGCCGCTGCACTTTGAGCTGGGCGAGGCCTTCCAGTTTGACTGGAGCTGTGAGTACGCCTTCATTGGAGGGTTGCGCCGCCGATTGGAGGTGGCGCACATCAAACTGGCCGCCAGTCGGGCGTTCTTGCTGGTGGCCTACTTCACGCAAACCCATGAGATGCTGTTTGACGCCCATGCCAGAGGCTTTGCTGTGTTTGGCGGCGTGCCCAAACGGGGCATTTACGACAACATGAAGACGGCGGTGGACAAGATTGGCAAGGGCAAGCAGCGCAGTGTCAACGCGCGGTTTGAGGCGATGACGGGGCATTATTTGTTTGATCCCGAGTTTTGCAACCGTGCGGCTGGGTGGGAGAAGGGCATCGTCGAGAAGAACGTGCAAGACCGCAGGCGAGGTGTGGTTCGCGAGGTCACTGAGCGGCGCTGGAGCAGTCTGGCCGAGCTCAATGACTGGCTCCAGCGTGCCTGCCAAGATGCCTGGTAAGAGTTAGCACACCCAGAGTGGCCAGAGCTGAGCATTGCCGATGTTTGGCAAGATGAGGCGAGCCGCTTGATGCCTTGCCCCAAGCCCTTTGATGGGTACGTTGAACAACCGATTCGGGTGACCTCTACATCGCTGATTCAGTACCAACGCAACCGCTACAGCGTGCCTTGCGAGTGGGTGCATGGGGTGGTGAGTTTGCGCGTCTACCCAGAGTACCTGTTGGTAGTGGGGCTCGATGGGCACAGTGCCCGGTTGGAGCGTCACTTTGGGCGGGATCAAACCATTTACGACTGGCAGCACTACATTGCCTTGGTCGAGCGCAAGCCCGGGGCGTTGCGCAATGGCGCCCCCTTCAGGGACATGCCCGAGCCCTTGTTGGAGTTGCAGCGTCAGTTGCTCAAAGACCCAGGAGGGGACCGAGTGATGGCGCAGGTGCTGTTGGCGGTGAACTTGCACGGGCTAGAAGAAGTGTTGGTGGCCACCGAGCTGGCACTGCAGGCGGGCCGGGTGAGTGCCGAGCACGTGCTCAATGTGATTGGTCGGCTTAAGGAGCCTGCGCCTGCGCGCCTGGAAATCAGCACGCCCCTGCAACTGAACACGCCTGCGCTTGCCAACTTGGAGCGCTATGACGCTTTGAGAGATGAACAGGAGGCACGCCATGAGTGATGTGGTCGATGGGCTCAAATCATTGAGTCTGCATGGCATGGCCAGCGCTTGGCCGGAGGTTCTGGGAACTGCCAGGATCAAAGCGCTGGACCATGAGGTGGTGTTGCACCAATTGATCAAGTCAGAGGCTGCACAGCGCGAGGTGCGTTCCATGGCCTATCAAATGCGCATTGCCCGCTTCCCCGCGCACCGGGATTTGACGGGGTTTGACTTCGCGCAGGCGCATGTGGACGCGAATCTGGTCAACCAGTTGCATGAATTGCAGTTTGTGGACTCGGCACACAACGTGGTGTTTGTGGGTGGACCGGGCACGGGCAAGACGCACTTGGCCACCAGCCTTGGGGTGCAAGCCATCCGCACCAAGGGCAAGCGGGTGCGTTTCTTCTCTACTGTGGAACTGGTCAATGCCTTGGAGCTTGAGAAATCCCAGAACAAGCACGGGCAGTTGGCCAATCGCTTGATGTATGTAGATTTGGTGATCTTGGATGAGATGGGGTATTTGCCGTTCACCCAATCAGGCGGCGCGTTGCTGTTTCATTTGCTGTCCAAGCTATATGAGCGAACCAGCGTGGTGATCACGACCAATCTGAACTTCTCGGAGTGGGCCAATGTATTTGGCGACGCCAAGATGACCACGGCGTTGCTGGACCGGCTCACGCATCACTGCCACATTGTGGAGACGGGCAACGAGAGTTGGCGCTTCAAGCACTCTCAGGCGGTCAGCCTGAAGGGTAAACAATCCAAAACGAAAGGGGGCAAAAGCAACCAGCAGCTAAACTTATCCACAACCGAATAAGCAAATTCTTTAATAACCAGTGGCTCAATATTCGATGCAAACACTGGCTCAGTTTGTCTGGCTAATCAACACCTTGTACAGCCTGCGCCACAGCAGCATCATGTTCCGGTTGATGTTTGGCCGTACTGTGGACACATTGACCCTGGCTCGCAATGCACGGACCAGCCCAGAAATGATCGACCGCTTCTACGCTGCTCCACTTCAGGGTGAGATGAACGTGGGTGAACTGCAAAGCAAGCGGCGGCCACGGCCTTGGGAATAACGGATTAGAGTTGATGATGGTTTTGCAGAAATCTCAGCCAGTCGGTACCCTACATCATGCGCTAGGCACGTCAGGGCTTAGCTCGAGTAGTTGTGCCAGCTTGCCGCACCACTGCCGAAAGACGCAACCGTCGTCCATTTGACTCCGGTCTCTTCGACAAAGACGTCCTCCTTGCCGTTCGAGTAAATGTTCTTCCGAATCACCGGGTACAGGTCAAGGTACTCCTGACCCTTGAATGTGTCTGACGCGTTGTTGACCAACGGAAGAATCGCCACCTGGTTAGGCTTGAACCCGTCGAAGTAGCCGAGCTCCCAAGGCATCCATTTTGAGTCACTTGCTGCCTCAGTCGCAGCCCAGACCAGCGACTTAGACTGACGCATCCGCCGTCTAAGAAGGCCTGCGCTTTGTTTGGTGACCTTAGCGCGATCCAGCAGTGGGTCATTTACCCAATCGACGTAGACCCTGAATCTGAGGCTCTCAAGCAGGGCCTTAACACCGAGAATGAGGTCGCTGTCGTGAGAAGCATGAGACAGGAATATGTCGAAGCTGTCTTCGTTGGTCGCAGCTTGGACTGCCTCTCTCAGGATTAGGCGGCTATCGCGTATGGCCGACTTTTGAATCTTCGTAGAAGCGAAACCCCGTGCATCCGCTTTTGTGTAGTACGTAGCCATAAAGTTACCTCACATGTTTGCTAGTTCTACCAGTGCATCGAAAATAGTCTTACGCTGCTCATCAGAAGGCCTCGCGTTGTTGCCTAAATCAGAGAAACACTGGCGAAACCTGCTCGTAGCTTTTGGGTAGAAGGTGTCGAAGTTGGCAGCTACTCGGTCATAGAGTTGCTTTGCTGCGTAGCCAGTGAATCCGAGCGGCAAAACCTGTATGCCTTTGTCGACTGCAATTTCGAATTCCTTGATTACGCCATCAGAAATGACGGCCTGTGTCTTTTCTTGGTTCAGCTTGTTACCGAACATGAAGATGGCTACGCCTGCGAAGTCGAGCATGTCGCTTCGGTAAGCGGGCCAAATTTGCTCGGCAGTAACACCTTGCGGGAAAGGCCTAATGACAACCTGGTCACGCAATACTCGCCTTTGTACGCGATAAATCTGCTGGAGTGCTCCATCGAGCAAGGTGCTTCCAATGCCAAGACCGAGACCTGTGACGATGCGGTAGTCATTCGCCACCAAGCCATCGCCGAGCTTGTGTACAAAGTCAAGGGCCAAGGGTTCAGAAAAGATACCGTATTCGTGTGCCGCACCCGAGACGAACACGTTCCGGCTTTTGAACTTCCATTCGATGGCTTTCAGAACCTTAGGCACATCGTCGTAGCTGTCAAGCATCACAACGCGGATGTTGTAGCGCTGCAAGTCACGAATGAAGAACTCCTGCTTAGCCTTGCGGTAGGCAAAGTCTTCGGGTGACTCACCTTGCTTTTCTGTCTCCCGAGCAAGCAGGCAGTAGTGCTTCTTCTGGCTTGTATCGTGCTTGGCATACATGCGGCTCAAAACGTAGTCCATGTTCGGGTCGGAGAAGCTAAATCCGATGAAGAGGAACGTTCTGGATAGGAGATCGCTCGACAAGGCGGTGAGGAAATCGCCACGCGTGAGGTGGTACTTCTCATAATCTTGCTTCGCAAGGACTGCCGATGCGGCTGATCCGCAGTCTCCATGCATCTTGTAGACAACGGCGTCGCGACCGGTCACCGTATGCGGAAGCTGGGTTTGTTCGAACTTGACGTCAACTACTTTGCCGGCATCCTCGAGGGCGCGCTCAATAGTTCGGTCATAGTTTGTCGTCCAGTAGACGCCAACCGGCAGCCTGGCCAAGATGCGATGGCTCTCCGTGACCTGAGTTTGCTTGCCAGCGAATTCATTGAGGATTCTCTGCTCAAGGTCGTGACGGTTGTTGTGGCGATTGACATGGTATTGCGCCACCTTGACCAAGTCATGTTCAACATCAAGGCTAAGGCTCAATTCATCTGCCAAGGGTTTCAGTAGCCCTTTCCAGTTGACGTACCCAGCTGCGACGGAAAGGCCTGCTCCAGCGAACACTGCCGCGGTCCCGTTGCGCAGCATGGTTGCAAAGTCGTCAATAAAAATTTCCTTAGAGACTGCAGCCATGTCAATCCTCAGACCAGCCAGTTGGAAAACTTGTTGTAACCGTCATCACCTACCCAGTCGTAGATCTTGTACAAGTCATTAAGTTTGACGGACTTTCCTGCATACCCTGAAGGTGCCTTCACGTCATGGACCGCCTTGCCATCAATCTGCATGTATGGAACCCATGTCTTTTCTTTCCACTCAATCAGTTCGCCAGTCTTTCCGTCTGCTGCGAATCTAATTCCAAGGTGGTCGAAAGGGTTATGACCAAGAGACTTTGTCAACTGGTCTTTTCCTTTGATGGAGTTGATGTGTACTGCAAGTAAGTGATTGCCACGTAGCAAGCTCTTGAAAATCTCATAACGCACCCACGGACGAGCGTAAGTCTCACTGCCAACCAGCACGCATGTATTGGTCGTTCCGTCAACGCCGCCATTGATGAGCCGCTTCAGCGCGAGCTCGCTTTGTTTCTTAGCTTCCTCCCATATAGAGGCGTCAAAGAAGCCGGCAGCTTGCCGATCCGGCTTGGTCAGCCAAGAATTTCGTACAACGTTTGCGCGCAGTTCGGCGACATCCTTGTAGTGAAAGCTGAAAAATACTCGCTTCGTCATAAGATCCTCTCTATTTTATAAATTAAAAGTATATGACATATTAAGAAACAAAATAACTAATTTTAATTCTCACTGCTCTCACAATGAGCGCATCCGAACGAAAAAAATGAACGGTCGAATTGGTCGCATTGAGGCAATAGGCTGGTCACATTTTCGTTGAGCGTCCACCTCCTTGGCCAGCGTTAGACCGTAACAGCTCGTGATGATCCTGTCGCCACACCTAGAAGTGTATGTTCAAGCCCATATGAAGTGAGCAGCAGAGTCCAGCGACCGGTTGCGAGGGTGAAGCGGCTGTTCAACACAGGCGACACTCATCGGCCAGTGTGAGTGATTGCTGCTGTTGAGGTGTTGGACATTAATGACTCAGACCAGCCTTTAGCGACTGTTTTTGCGCAAAGTCTGCATAAGGCAGTGCTCTTTTGCAGCTGGCACCCGCGCGGCACTCAAAAAAGCCCTACAGCGCGTTTTTTCTTGGGCTCGCTGGGCTGAGTAGCAGAACCCGTTTCAAAACAAACGTAGCGTTTTTTTTCAAGCTTCGCACAACGCTAGCTGAGTCTGCGCACATGCCAAAAACAATGCTTCATTGACACCATGCTGGCGTCACTGACAACAGATTGAATTGGGGTTGTTTGACTGTTCCGAAATCTATGAAAAGACATCGAAAAATCTATGAGAAGTAGTAAACCCGGACCATACTACTTTGAACATAAGAAAAAGCACCTAGAGTTTCCTCTAAGTGCTTGATTTCATTGGGAATTTTTGGTGGGCGATGCAAGTTTCGAACTTGCGACCCCTGCAGTGTGAAGACTCCTGACTTTTAAATAAACCTAGCATTTATGAGGCTTGCAGAGCATATATTCAATAGTAGTACGGCAAAGTAGTACGCAAAAATAGGGATAAAAACCAATTATTTTGCAGTGTCGTCTGCCACCAATCCACCATGCCTAGCACTGAGCTTGGGAAGTGCTTTTTGAGCTGGTCGCACTGCTGTGTCTAGTGCGTTTGGCGCAGCAACACTGGCATTCCCCCAAACCTGTAGACACTTTTCATAGCGCAGTTTGACGCTGGCGCTCGAACTCATGGGGGCTGAGTTGATCGAGATGCTTGTGGCGCCTGACTCGATTGTAGAAAACCTCGATGTAATCAAAGATCTCTGACTTTGCCTCAGCCCTGGTTTGGTAAATCCGCTTTTTGACCCGCTCGCTCTTCAAGCTGCTGAAGAACGATTCGGCCACCGCGTTATCCCAACAGTTTCCCCGGCGGCTCATGCTGGGGCTCAAACGGTTGTCTTTGCACCAGCGATTGAATTCGTCACTCCCAAATTGGCTGCCTTGGTCCGAATGGATGATCACCGAATCCTTGGGCTTTCTGCGCCAAACCGCCATCGTCAGTGCGTCCAGCACCAAGCTCGTGCGCATGTGTGACCCCATGCTCCAACCAACGACCGCACGCGAGTGCAAATCCAGCACGGCAGCCAAATACAACCAACCCTCATGCGTGCGGATATAGGTAATATCCGTTACCCAAGCTTGGTCTGGCTCATCATGCTGGAATTGACGCTCCAGTTGATTGGGTGCCACTTGCGCAGGCTTGCCCACCTTGTACCTGGGTCTCCTGTACCCCCGCACCGATTTGATCTTTGCTGAACGCATCAACCTGGCAACCCGGTTCTCGCTACACGCCACACCCGCTTCCTTGAGGTCACAGAAGATGCGGGGGCTGCCGTAGATTCCCATGCTTTGGTCGTAGAACTCACGAATCTGCGTGGTCAACTTTTCGTTGGCCTTGGCCCTTGGGGAGAGCGGCTCACGCAGCCAAGCGTAATAGCCACTGCGGTGTACCTTGAGAACACGGCACATGCTGGTCAGGCGAAACTCACTTTGGTGCGCCTGCATGAATGCGTACTTCACCCGGACTGCTTGGCAAAGTACGCTGCGGCCTTTTTTAGGATATCGCGCTCCTCTGTGGTCCGCCTGAGTTCCGCCTTGAGCTTGACCATCTCGGCTTGCAGCGTCTTAAGGTCACTTGACTGAGGTTGTTCTGACTTTTTGAACTTGTTGACCCAGCCGTAAAGAACACCCTCGGGAATTCCAAGCCGCTTGGCAACATCGACGACTGGGTGCCCTTTATCGATAACTTGCTTGACCGCCTCGGACTTGAACTCGGCGGCATATTTGGTTCGTTCCATTTGCATGGCTCCTCTTCAGTTTTGACATCATTATTTGTCTACTGATTCGGGGGAATGCCAGTGCGCATGGCAGTAGGTAGCGCAGAGGCTACCAAGCACCTCAAGGCAGCAGAAAAAAACCTGCAGCAGCAACTGCGTGGTCAGCTTGCCCAGAAGGCACCAATTGGCAATGTGGACTTGTCAGTAGTCAGCCACACGATGCCAAAGGCATCTGACGTTGAATTTCAGCACTTGCTTTGCCGCTACAACCATGTGACAGAAACACATGAGGTTGTGAGCATCATGTATCCCAGTAGCGCTCTTGAGAGTCAAGCCATGAGCGAATATTTGACCATGCTGGATGTGGCGTGCAGCAGTGACCAAAGCAGCTTTTATGAACGCTGTCAGCAACATGGCTTGAACATGGACGTACTGCTGAGATGGATGGGTGCAAATGGCATCAAGGACGCAGCAGCTGCCAAGTCAATTGCTAGCCGTCTTATGCCATCTGTGAACTCTGCGACCAAAGCAGCACCAATTGCATTGCTCAAGGCAGCGTAAAGGGGTTGGCAGCGTCACTTAGGTAACGCTGCTGTCCACCTTGAAAATATCTACATCACCATCGTAAATCGTACGCTTGCGTCTGCGGGATTGCAGCATTTCAATATTCATCTCGCCACTCAATGGCTTGGCATAGAACCTATCAATCATGTCAACGCCAGTTCTTGCGTTGCGAGCCAATGCCAATGTGTTCACTCCTTCACCCAGCATGAGTCGCCACATGATGCATGTGTGTCGTAGGCTGTACAAGGTACGCTCTTCACCAGCTGGACTTGTTGCCAATCCAGTCTCATGCATCAACACTTCCCACTGTCTCTGCAACTGCTTTAGGGCGTAGTCCCTGTTGTTTTTGTACTGGGGCAAGAACACATAGTCTTCGCTGTGCTCAGCACCAATCAAGCCTTGCGCCAAGTGGTACTGCAGCAGCGTGTTGTAGGTGTCTACTGCTTTGGGCATGGTCGTGATTGGGTCGCTGTGTCCCTTGGTTGGTGGCAGTCGCAATCTCAAAAACACATTTCTATTTCGCACCACATCCACATGCTTGTGCTGCATGAACTTGATGTCTGTAGGTCTGATGTAGCTGTTGACCATGAACACGATCAGTCTGCGTAGATCTTCAGTCATGTCCACGTTTCGTAACAACTCGCCAAACTTGAATTCTGCAGAGTTGGCATCCACGTACTGGGTTTGCTTTTCGCCTAAGTCATCGTAGTACTTGCGAACTTGTATCTTTTTTCCAACCAAGCGTCCAGCATTACGCCAGAGCTTGCTGTATTCGCTCCATGTAAACCATCCACGCGGCTTGTCATTAAGTTTCACACTGGGAAACTCTGGCACTGAAGGGATCAATCGTCTTCGTGCTGCGTAGGCAAGGACCTTGCGTGTGAGTCCCAAGTACGCTGTGATGGTAGATGCGCTGAGCGACAGTGTGCTGAGCTGATTCAAATAACGATCAATACACATGTAGTCAATGTCTTTGACTTCCATCTTGCCAAAAAATGGCGTGATGGATTTTTCATAGCGATAGTTGCTGTTGTCAAAAGTGATCTTGGATATTTCGCCTCTGTCCAGCTTGGCTTTCTCAGCCTTGAGCATTTCCTTCAAGCAAGCTGCAAAGCTTGTGGCACTCAACGTGGCTGAGATGCCATGTCGTTGGTTGTAGGTCACTGTGTCGTAAAAGGATTTGGCAAAAGCAATTGCTTCACGCTTGCTCTCAGTCTTGGTAGTCTTGCGAACTGCATTGCCATTCACAAAATACCTCACCCACCAATACTTGCTGGCTGCTTGCTTGTAGATAAACAGCTTGGTTGGGTAGCTTGGGATGTAGTGTTTTTCAGTGGCACGTGTTCTCTGCGAAAACTTCTTGGCTGAAGCAGAGGTTTTAGTCACTGATCTCTTGCTAGCAGTTGCCATTCATTCCTCCATTGCCAAATAGTACGAGGCTTTGAAAGAATTTCCTACAAAAAAGCAAAGGTTTTCACGTAGTACGCTGAAAATAAGTAGTACGGCGAAACCGTACTACTCTTGGGGCATAAAAAAAGCACCTGGATCGCTCCAAGTGCTTGATTTAATTGGGAATTTTTGGTGGGCGATGCAAGTTTCGAACTTGCGACCCCTGCAGTGTGAATGCAGTGCTCTACCCCTGAGCTAATCGCCCTGCGCTTTTTAGCGAAGACCGCAATTATGCCATGAAAAACTGTCCGGTTTTGTTGGTGTTCACGGAAAAAACAGGGCCAAGGAACGACCGGTCGAGTTAACGCAGCTCAAACCCCTTGAGCCTGGCGCCAAACGGTTTTGCCGCCACTGGATTTATCGAGTTGGACCAACACCTCGCTGTGCGCGGCAAGCTCTTGGGCATTGGCTGGCAACACGGGCAAAACGTAGGTTCGCAAATCCACCTGGACCATGACCGACTGGGTGTGTGCTGGCGCGTCACCGGCATCGATCAACAAGGCCTCCTGGCCTCGCGTCATGTTGATGTAAACATCGGCCAGCAACTCGGCGTCCAACAAGGCGCCGTGAAGGGTGCGACCTGAGTTGTCGACTTCGAGCCGATCACAGAGGGCATCGAGGCTGTTGCGCTTGCCTGGAAACATTTCTTTGGCCATGACCAGGGTGTCGATCACGCCACTGACATAAGCCTTCAAAGGCTTTTTGCCGGCGCGTTCGAGCTCCTTGTTCAGAAAGCCGATGTCAAACGCGGCGTTGTGGATGATCAGTTCCGCATCGGCCAGGTATTGGAGGATGTCATCGGTCAACTCGACAAACTTAGGCTTGTCGCGCAAGAACTCGTTGCTGATGCCATGCACCTTGAGGGCATCTTCATGGCTGTCACGCTCAGGGTTGAAATAAAAATGCAGGTTGTTGCCGGTGAGCTTGCGCCCATACAGCTCCACACAGCCCAGCTCAATGATGCGGTCGCCGCCTTCGGCCGACAGGCCTGTGGTTTCGGTATCCAGAACGATTTGGCGCATGTTTTCGCTCAGCTCAGTGCAGTTCTTTGGCGTGGTTGATGGTGTAGCGAGGAATCTCGATGACCAAATCGCTCTTGGCCACAAAGGCCTGGCAACTCAGACGGGAGTTGGGCTCCAAGCCCCAGGCACGGTCGAGCAGGTCTTCCTCGGTTTCTTCCATCTCATTGAGGGTTCTAAAGCCTTCGCGCACCACCACGTGGCAGGTGGTGCAGGCCGCGCTCATGTCACAGGCGTGCTCGATGTTGATGTGGTTGTCCAGCAAAGCCTCGCAAATGCTGGTGCCTGCAGGCGCTGTGATTTCGGCGCCTTGTGGACAGTACTCAGGGTGGGGCAGGATTTTGATGACGGGCATAGGTGTTTTCCGAATTCAGGGCCAGTGCGTGCGATTACATGGATTGGATGTTTTGTCCGGCCAGCGCTTTCTGGATGCTGTGGTTCATGCGCTCGGCGGCAAAGGCTTCGGTGCCCTTGGCCAGCGCTTGTGTGCAGTCTTCCAGGGCTTGGGCATCTTGTTCAGTTTGCACCGAAGCTTGCAGCGTGGCCATGAGCGCATCAATGGCACGGCGTTCGGCAGGTTGGAGCAAATGGCCGTCGGCGTGCAAGGCACTGCGCGTGGCCAGCAACATGCGGTCAGCATCCACCCGTGCTTCGACCAAGGCACGCGCCTTCATGTCGGCTTGCGCCGTGGTGAAGCTTTCTTGCAGCATGGTGGCGATCTGGTCGTCGCTCAGGCCATACGAGGGCTTGACGTCGATGCGGGCTTCCACGCCGCTGATTTGTTCTTTGGCACCCACATTCAGCAGACCGTCTGCATCGACCGTGAAGGTCACGCGGATGCGGGCAGCCCCTGCGGCCATGGGCGGGATGCCACGCAGCTCAAAGCGGGCCAGGCTGCGGCAGTCTTGCACCAGGTCGCGTTCGCCCTGCACCACATGCAGCGCCAGCGCGGTCTGACCATCTTGGTAGGTGGTGAAGTCCTGCGCCATGG
This sequence comes from Limnohabitans sp. DCL3, assembly GCF_048019295.1. Lineage (GTDB taxonomy): Bacteria > Pseudomonadota > Gammaproteobacteria > Burkholderiales > Burkholderiaceae_C > Limnohabitans_A. The sequence goes on from NZ_CP171842.1 coordinate 1,935,249, forward strand.
CGGTGGGGATGGTCTGGTTGCGCGGGATGATGCGCTCGACCAGGCCGCCCATGGTTTCGATGCCCAGCGACAAGGGGATCACATCGAGCAGGAGCAACTCGCCTGCGGCGTTGTTGCCTGCCAGCTGGTTGGCCTGGATGGCCGCGCCCAAGGCGACGACTTCGTCGGGGTTGAGGTTGTTGAGCGGTGCCTGGCCAAAAAACTCGGCCACGGCTTGCTGGATTTGCGGCATGCGGGTGGCGCCGCCCACCATGACCACGCCTTGCACATCGTCTTTGGCCAATTGCGCATCGCGCAGGGCTTTGCGCACGGCGGTGATACAGCGGGCCGTGAGGGTCTGGGTGGCCTGCTCGAAATCGGCGCGGCTGAGCTGCACCGACAAAGCGCCAGTGGACAAAGCCACATCCAAGCTGGCGGCGTCTGCGCTGGTCAAGGCTTCTTTGGCCGCACGGGCTGCCGCCTTGAGCCGGGTCTTGTCTTCGGCCGTAGCGGCTTGCAAGTCGGGTTGTTGGGCTAGCGCGAAGTCGGCCAAGGCTTGGTCGTAATCGTCGCCGCCCAAGGCAGAGTCCCCACCTGTGGACAAAACCTCGAACACACCTTGCGTCAGGCGCAGGATGGAAATATCGAAGGTGCCGCCACCCAAATCGAACACGGCATAAACGCCTTCGCTGGCGTTGTCGAGGCCATAAGCAATCGCCGCGGCGGTCGGTTCATTGATCAGGCGCAGCACGTTCAAGCCGGCGAGCTGGGCCGCGTCCTTTGTGGCCTGGCGTTGGGCGTCGTCAAAATAAGCGGGCACGGTGATGACGGCGCCGTACAGGTCGTCGTTGAAGGTGTCTTCCGCCCGGTAACGCAAGGTGGCCAAGATTTCGGCGCTGACTTCCACGGGCGACTTGGGGCCTTGCACCGTCTGGATGCTGAGCATGCCTTGTTCGCTGGCGGTGAATTCGTAAGGCAGTTTGCTGCGGTCGGCGATGTCGTTCAGGCCACGGCCCATGAAGCGCTTGACCGAGGCGATGGTGTTGACCGGATCGGAGGCGGCAGATTGCACCGCGTCAAAACCGATCTGACGACCTTGGCCCGGCATGAAGCGCACAACAGAGGGCAAGATCACCCGCCCCTCGTCATCCGGCAAACACTCGGCCACGCCGCTGCGCACCGAGGCCACCAGCGAGTGTGTGGTGCCCAGGTCAATGCCCACCGCGATGCGGCGCTGGTGCGGGTCGGGCGACTGGCCCGGTTCGGAAATCTGCAGTAAGGCCATGGTCAATCGGGAAAATTCAGGTCAATCGGTCAAGTTTAGCGTTCACTTCGTGCGTGAAGCGCTCGATGAACATCAGCGCCCTCACCTGCCCCACAGCTTGCAGAGGGTCTTGCACCTCGTCGAGCAAGCGGGCCAATTCTTGCTGTACCCGGCGCTGCTCGGCAGACACTTCATCAGCCAGCGCTTCCAATCTTTCTGCGGATTCGGTCTCGTCGAGGTTTTCACGCCATTCCATTTGTTGCATGAGAAAGGCGGCGGGCATGGCGGTGTTGTTCTCCGCCTGGACGGGTGCTCCGCGCAGCTCGCACAAATAAGCGGCGCGCTTGAGCGGGTCTTTCAGCCGCTGATACGCCTCGTTGATGCGCACCGACAACTGCATGGCCACGCGTTGAGCGGCAGCGCCCTCGGCCGCAAAACGGTCCGGGTGGGCTTGGCGCTGCAGGGCTTTCCAGCGGACATCGAGTTGTGCGCGGTCTTGCGCAAACTGCGCAGGCACGTCAAACAGCTCGAAGTCGTTGGCTTGGAGAGAGATCACGCACTCAAAACTCAAACGCGGAACGATTCACCGCAACCACAGCGGTCGCGCTCGTTGGGGTTGTTGAAGCGGAAACCTTCGTTCAGGCCTTCGCGCACAAAATCGAGTTCGGTCCCGTCGATGTAGGCCAGGCTTTTGGGGTCCACCAGCACTTTGACGCCATGGCCCTCAAAGACCACGTCTTCCGGCGCGATCTCATCCACGTACTCGAGTTTGTAAGCCAAGCCCGAGCAGCCTGTGGTCTTGACCCCCAGGCGCACACCGACACCCGAGCCGCGCTTGGCCAGGTACCGGGTCACATGCCGCGCAGCAGCGGCCGACAGTGAAATGGCCATGTCAGTTCAGGTGTTTCTTTTTGTAGTCGTCCACTGCGGCCTTGATGGCGTCTTCGGCCAAGATGGAGCAGTGGATCTTGACGGGCGGCAGCGCCAGCTCTTCGGCGATTTGGCTGTTCTTCAGAGCAGCTGCTTCGTCGAGTGTCTTGCCCTTGACCCACTCGGTCACGAGCGAGCTGGAGGCGATGGCCGAGCCGCAGCCGTAGGTTTTGAAGCGTGCGTCTTCGATCACACCGGTTTGCGGGTTGACCTTGATCTGCAGTTTCATCACGTCGCCGCAAGCTGGCGCCCCGACCATGCCGGTGCCCACGCTGTCATCGCCCTTGTCAAACGAGCCCACGTTGCGGGGGTTTTCGTAGTGGTCAACCACTTTTTCAGAATAAGCCATTTCAATTCTCCTAAATTTATGCCGCTAAGCCCAAAGGGTTCAGGGCGCGAAGCGTTGTCGCAGACAGTGCTTGAGCACGGCAAGACAGCGCGACAAAGCCCTGGGCCGTTTGGGCGACGCGGCTCAGTGAGCGGCCCACTGGATGGTGCTCAGATCGATGCCATCCTTGTGCATTTCCCACAGGGGGCTCAAGTCACGCAGCTTGGCCACGTTCTCACGGATGGTTTGGATCGCGTAGTCGATGTCTTCTTCGGTGGTCCAGCGGCCAATCGTCATGCGCAGGCTGCTGTGCGCCAGCTCGTCGCTGCGGCCCAGGGCGCGCAACACGTAGCTCGGCTCCAGACTGGCGGATGTGCAGGCAGAACCGGACGACACGGCCAAACCTTTGATGCCCATGATGAGCGATTCGCCTTCCACAAAATTGAAGCTCATGTTGATGTTGTGGGGCACGCGCTGGGTGGCGTGGCCGTTCAAAAACACCTGTTCCATGTCGCTCAGGCCGTTGATCAGGCGGTCGTGCAAGGCGCGGGCCTTGGCGTTGTCTTGCGCCATCTCCAACTTGGCGATGCGGAAAGCTTCGCCCATGCCCACGCACTGGTGGGTGGGCAAGGTGCCCGAGCGCATGCCTCGCTCGTGACCGCCGCCGTGCATTTGCGCTTCCAAGCGAATGCGGGGCTTGCGGCGCACATACAAAGCGCCAATGCCTTTGGGGCCGTAGGTTTTGTGCGAGGCCAAGCTCATCAAATCGATGGGCAGTTGGGTCATGTCGATCTCGACCTTGCCCGTGGCTTGCGCCGCATCGACGTGGAAGACGATGCCTTTTTCGCGGCACAGGTTGCCAATCGCGGTCACGTCCTGGATCACGCCGATTTCGTTGTTCACGAACATCACGCTGATCAGAATGGTGTCGGGGCGTATGGCGGCTTTGAGCGCATCCATGCTGAGCAAGCCATCGGCCTGCACGTCGAGGTATGTGACTTCAAAACCCTGACGCTCCAGCTCACGCATGGTGTCCAGCACGGCTTTGTGCTCGGTCTTGACGGTGATCAGGTGCTTGCCACGTGACTTGTAGAAATTGGCGGCGCCCTTGATGGCCAAGTTGTTGGATTCGGTGGCACCGCTGGTCCAAACGATTTCACGGGGGTCCGCGCCAATCAGGTCGGCCACTTGCTCGCGGGCGGTTTCAACGGCCGCTTCGGCTTCCCAGCCCCAAGCGTGGCTGCGGGACGCGGGGTTGCCAAAGTGCTCACGCAACCAAGGCACGATCGCGTCCACCACGCGGGGATCGCAAGGGTTGGTGGCACCGTAATCAAGGTAGATGGGTAAATGAGGCGTGGTCATGGTCGGTTCTTTTTCAGGAATCAGGATTTGGCGAACATATTGCCCAGGTCAAACACCGAGTTGGGCACATTCACACGGATGGGCTGGCTGATGGGCATAGGGGCAATGGCGCGCTTGATGCTGGGCTTGTTCTCGACGATCAAGCCTTTGGCCAACTGGTCGTCCACCAGCTTTTGCAGAGAAACAGAATCGAGAAACTCGACCATTTTGGAATTCAATGAAGCCCACAGGTCGTGTGTCATGCAACGGCCTTCACCGCCGTTGCAGTTTTCCTTGCCACCACAATGGGTGGCGTCGATGGGCTCGTCCACCGACAAAATGATGTCGGCCACCGTGATGTCCGTCGATTTGCGGCCCAAGGTGTAACCACCACCAGGCCCGCGGGTGGACTCGACCAGGTTGTGGCGGCGCAGCTTGCCAAACAACTGCTCTAAATAAGACAGTGAAATCTGTTGGCGCTGGCTGATGGCGGCCAAAGTCACAGGGCCCGCATCTTGGCGCAGGGCCAAATCGATCATGGCTGTGACGGCGAAACGGCCTTTGGTGGTTAAACGCATGGCAGACTCCTAATTTGAGGGGGTGCTGGGCCGGGACATCCGGGAGTTCCCGACTAAGCGAGTCAAGTATAAAGCAATCCCGATTAAAACACTCGGGTTAAAGGGGTATTGGCTTCAATTTCAGGCCCGGATCAGGGGCACGATGTTGTCCCCACCCGTTGCGCCAAAGGCCTGCTCTTTCAAAATGGTCAACTGGTCACGCACCTGGGCGGCTTTCTCGAACTCCAGGTTGCGCGCGTGCTCCATCATTTGCTTTTCCAGCTGTTTGATGGCTCGGGCGATGTCTTTCTCGCTCATGTCTTCCACTTTGGCCCGCTGCAGCGCGGCTTGCTCCAGGCGCTCTGCTTCTTTGCCCGACTTTTCGCTGTACACGCCATCAATCAGGTCTTTCACCTTTTTGACAATGCTCTTGGGCGTGATGCCCATCGCCTCGTTGTGCGCCACCTGCTTGATGCGGCGGCGCTCGGTCTCGCCCATGGCTTTTTTCATCGACTCGGTGATGCGGTCAGCGTACAAAATGGCGCGGCCATTGAGGTTTCGGGCTGCTCGGCCAATGGTTTGGATCAAACTGCGTTCAGAACGCAAAAAGCCCTCTTTGTCCGCATCCAGAATGGCCACCAGCGAGACCTCGGGGATGTCCAGGCCTTCGCGCAGCAAGTTGATGCCCACCAGCACGTCAAACGCCCCTAGGCGCAAGTCACGCAAAATTTCCACGCGCTCTACCGTGTCCACATCGCTGTGCAGGTAGCGCACCTTCACACCGTTGTCGCTCAGGTAATCGGTCAGTTGCTCGGCCATGCGTTTGGTCAGTGTGGTGATGAGCACACGCTCGTGCTTGTCCACCCGGATACGGATCTCCTGCAGCACGTCGTCCACCTGGTGCGTGGCGGGACGCACTTCCACCTCGGGGTCGACCAAGCCCGTGGGCCTGACCACCTGTTCCACCACTTTGCCCGCATGCGTTTTTTCGTAGTCGGCGGGCGTGGCCGAAACAAAGATGCACTGGCGCATGCGTTGCTCAAACTCCTCAAACTTGAGGGGGCGGTTGTCCAAGGCGCTGGGCAGACGAAAGCCATACTCCACCAAGGTGGTTTTGCGAGCTCGGTCGCCGTTGTACATGGCGTTGAGCTGGCCGATCATTTGGTGGCTCTCGTCCAAGAACATGATGGCGTCGGGTGGCATGTAGTCGGTGAGCGTGCTGGGTGCATCGCCCGGGGCGGCACCCGACAGGTGTCGGGTGTAGTTTTCAATGCCCTTGCAGTGCCCCACTTCGGACAGCATTTCCAGGTCAAACCGGGTGCGCTGCTCGAGCCGCTGAGCCTCGACCAGTTTGCCCATGCCCACCAGTTCTTTCAGACGCTGGGCCAGCTCGACCTTGATGGTTTCTACTGCAGCCAACACTTTGTCTCGCGGGGTGACGTAATGGCTGGAGGGATACACCGTGAAACGCGGGATCTTCTGGCGGATTCGACCCGTCAAGGGGTCAAACAGCTGCAAGCTTTCAATTTCGTCGTCAAACAACTCGACGCGGATGGCCAACTCGGAGTGTTCGGCCGGGAACACATCGATGGTGTCGCCGCGCACTCGGAATTTCCCCCGACTGAACTCCATGTCATTGCGCTGGTACTGCATGCGAATGAGCTGGGCGATCACATCGCGCTGGCCCAGCTTGTCACCGGTGCGCAGCGTCATGATCATGCGGTGGTAACTCTCGGGCTCGCCAATGCCGTAGATGGCCGACACGGTGGCCACAATGACCACATCGCGCCGCTCCATGATGCTCTTGGTACACGACAAGCGCATCTGCTCGATGTGCTCGTTGATGGCCGAGTCTTTTTCGATGAACAAATCTCGCTGGGGCACGTAGGCCTCAGGCTGGTAGTAGTCGTAGTAACTGACGAAATACTCCACCGCGTTCTTCGGAAAGAACTCACGAAACTCGCTGTAGAGCTGTGCAGCCAATGTCTTGTTGGGCGCAAACACGATGGCCGGGCGCCCCACCTGAGCGATCACGTTGGCCATGGTGAAGGTTTTGCCCGAACCGGTCACCCCCAGCAAAGTCTGGAACACTTCGCCATCGTTCACCCCCTCGACCAACTGTTCAATCGCCACAGGCTGGTCTCCCGCAGGCGGGTACGGTTGGTAAAGCTCGAAAGGCGAACCGGGGTAGCTGATGAATTGGCCCGCGGCGTCGGGGCCAGCGTCTGGCACAACATCAAGAACTGGGATTTCAGACAAAGTGGACTTCTTTTGTGAGGGTCTGTGGGCCAAACCAGGCAACAGGGGCCGTTAAAATCAAGGACAACCCGAAAGCCTAACCGAGGAACGGGTTTTCTGCCACCCATGTACACAATCCAAGGACTTTCCATGTCTCTGTTTTCCGCCGTCGAAATGGCCCCCCGCGACCCGATTCTGGGTCTGAATGAACAATTCAACGCCGACACCAACCCCAACAAAGTGAACTTGGGCGTGGGCGTGTATTTCGACGACAACGGCAAGCTGCCCCTGTTGCAATGTGTGCAAACCGCAGAAAAAACCATGATGGCCACCCCCACAGCCCGTGGTTATCTGCCCATCGACGGCATCGTCGCCTATGACAATGCGGTCAAAGCACTGGTGTTTGGCGCAGAATCGGATGTGGTCAAGTCGGGGCGCGTGTCCACTGTGCAAGCCATCGGCGGCACGGGCGGCCTGAAAATCGGTGCCGACTTCCTGAAGAAAGTCAGCCCCAACGCCCAAGTGCTGATCTCTGACCCCAGCTGGGAAAACCACCGTGCCATCTTTGTCAATGCCGGTTTTGAAGTCGGCACCTATGCGTATTTCGACGCCGACAAGCGTGGCGTGAACTTTGACGGCATGCTGGCCAGCCTCAATGGCGCCGCTGCTGGCACCATCGTGGTGCTGCACGCTTGCTGCCACAACCCCACCGGCTACGACATCACCGATGCACAGTGGGACCAAGTCATCAACGTGGTCAAGGCCAAGGGCCTGACCCCTTTCTTGGACATGGCGTACCAGGGCTTTGGCCACGGCATTGCCGAAGACGGCGCTGTGATCGGCAAGTTTGTGGCTGCGGGCCTGAACATTTTTGTCTCCACCTCTTTTTCCAAGAGTTTCAGCCTGTATGGCGAGCGGGTGGGTGCCCTGTCGGTGGTGGCTTCAGACAAAGAAGAAGCTTCCCGCGTGTTGTCGCAACTCAAGATCGCCATCCGCACCAACTACTCCAACCCACCCATCCACGGTGGCGCGGTGGTGGCTGCGGTGTTGAACAACCCTGAGCTGCGTGCCCAGTGGGAAAGTGAATTGGCTGAAATGCGTGTGCGCATCAAAGCCATGCGTCAAAAGCTGGTCGACAGCCTCAAAGTCGCGGGTGTGAAGCAAGACATGAGCTTCATCACCACGCAGATCGGCATGTTCAGCTACTCGGGCCTCACCAAAGACCAAATGGTGCGTCTGCGCAGCGAGTTTGGCGTGTACGGCACGGACACCGGCCGCATGTGCGTGGCGGCGCTCAACAGCAAAAACATCGATTATGTTTGTGCGGCCATTGCCAAAGTCATCTGAAATTGACCCCCATCAAGTCTGACGCCCGGCTTGCAACCGCCCCTGACGGGGCGGTTTCTTTTTGGACGGTCAGGAAGGTGACTGCCAATTAGGGGCACCACTCAAAAAATACCGAGCGGTCTCCTGTAGTATTGCTGCACCGCACCATTTTGTGTCAAGGGAAATGCCAAATGCTTTATCAGATTTTTGAAACTCAACGCTCGATCATGGAGCCTTTTTCCGATCTGGCGCAAGCGGCTGCAAAGCTTTTCAGCAACCCCTTGAACCCGATGTCGCAGACGCCATTGGCCCAACGCACTTCAGCCGGTTATGCCTTGATGCACCGTTTGGGCAAGGACTATGAAAAGCCAGAATTTGGCATCAAAACTGTCAAAGTCAACCAAACCGATGTGGCCATTCATGAACGCATCGAAATCGACAAGTCTTTTTGCGAACTGCGTCGCTTCAAACGCTTTTCTGACGATCCGGCCACGCTGACACGGCTCAAATCACAGCCAGCCGTGTTGATCGTGGCGCCTTTGTCCGGTCACTACGCGACTTTGTTGCGTGACACCGTGAAAACCATGTTGCAAGACCACAAGGTCTACATCACCGATTGGAAAAACGCCCGTTTGGTGCCTCTGGCGGAAGGCGAATTCCATTTGGATGACTACATCAACTATGTGCAGGAATTCATCCGTCATCTGCAATCGATTTACGGCAACTGCCACATTGTGAGCGTGTGCCAGCCCACGGTGCCCGTGATGGCGGCGGTCTCGCTCATGGCCAGCCGTGGCGAAAAGACGCCACTGACCATGACCATGATGGGCGGCCCGATTGACGCGCGCAAGTCGCCCACCTCGGTGAACAACCTGGCCACCAACAAGAGCTTCGAATGGTTTGAGAACAACGTCATTTACCGCGTTCCAGCCAATTTCCCCGGTGCAGGTCGACGCGTGTACCCTGGCTTTTTGCAGTACACAGGTTTCGTGGCCATGAACCCCGACCGTCATGCCAAGAGCCATTACGACTACTTCAAAGACCTGATCAAAGGCGACGACGCCAGCACAGAAGCGCACCGCAAGTTTTATGACGAATACAACGCCGTGCTGGACATGGACGCAGACTACTACCTGGAGACCATCCAGACTGTCTTCCAGGACTTCAAACTGGTCAACGGCACCTGGGACGTGAAAAGTGTGGACGGCAAAGTCGAACGTGTTCGCCCACAGGACATCCAAGGCACCGCTCTGATGACAGTAGAGGGCGAATTGGACGACATCTCCGGCTCCGGACAGACCCGCGCGGCACAAGACATGTGCACAGGCGTGGCGGCCAATGACCGCTTGCACCTGGAAGTGCCAGGTGCAGGCCACTATGGCATCTTCAGCGGCAGCCGCTGGCGCAATGTGGTGTACCCGCAAGTGGTCAAGTTCATCCTGGACCACACGGCTTCGCAGGCGTCCAAGACCGCCCCAGTCAAGCAAGTCGTGGCAGAGCAACCCGTAGCAGAGCAACCTGTAGCAGTGCAAGCTGCAGCGAAGCAACCCGCAACAGAGACAGCGGCAGCAGTCCAACCGGTTGCCGTTGCGCCAGCGGTGGCAGCCCCGCAAGTTTCGAGCAAGCCGGCCGAGAAAGCTGCGGTCAAAGCAGTTGTGAAGGCAGCCGCCAAAGCACCGACGAAGGCAGCCGTCACAGCATCGGCAGCCAAAGCAGCTGTCGCCAAAGCACCGGTCAAAACAGCGCCCAAAGGGACAGCCAAGTCTGCCGCCAAAGCCAACGCGACCGCGGTGAAAACCAACTGGGTTGCCCCCAAGAAAAAAGACTGAGGCCTATGCCAAGCCGCCCAGAAACAGCGCCTGAGACCCAGGCGCTTTTTCAATGCCTGAACGACGCACTGCCACAAACGCAGTGCACACGCTGCGGCTATCCCGATTGCGCCAGTTATGCCTTGGCCATGGCGCAAGGCACGGCGGCCATCAACCAATGTCCACCCGGCGGCATGGCGGGTATTGAGAAGCTGTCACAACTGACGGGACAGCCAATATTGGCCTTGAACCCCGAGCATGGTGCTGAAGGCCCCAGGCAAGTCGCCATCGTCGATGAAGCTTGGTGCATCGGCTGCACGCTGTGCATCAAAGCCTGTCCGACCGATGCCATCTTGGGCGCCAACAAGCTCATGCACACCGTCATTGAGCCCTGGTGTACGGGTTGCGAGTTGTGCATCCCGGTCTGCCCTGTCGATTGCATCCAATTGGAGAACGTGACGGGTGAAAAGACCGGCTGGGCCGCATGGTCACCCGAACAAGCGAACACCGCACGCCAGCGCTACCTGGCGCGGCAGGCGCGTCTCGTGCTTGAAGATCACGCCCACCACATGCAGTTACAGGCCAAAGCAGAACACAAACTCGCGGATCTGGCCCAACACACCAAGGGCACAGAGGCTCAGCCCGAAGTTGACCGCAAACGCGCCATCATCGAAGCGGCTCTGGCCAAAGCAAAAGCCCGCCAGAGCCGAGCCTGACGGGCTTTGAAGCGATCTCGGGGATCGGTTGGGACCTCAGGGTCTCAGACCGGTTGGGCTGCCAATGCTGCAAAAGCCTGGACCACTTCCTGCGGTGCTTGCACCAACTCGATCAACACACCTTCGCCGCCAATCGGAAACGCTTCGTTCGCCTTGGGGTGCAAAAACGTGATGTCGAAACCGGCTGCGCCCTTGCGGATGCCGCCTGGCGCAAAGCGCACGCCTTGGGCTGTGAGCCAAGTCACAGCGCTCGGCAAGTCGTCGATCCACAAACCGATGTGGTTCAGCGGGGTGGTGTGCACGGCAGGCTTTTTTTCGGGGTCCAGGGGCTGCATCAAATCGACTTCGACCTTGAATGGGCCTGTGCCGATCGCGCAGATGTCCTCATCCACGTTCTCGCGTTCGCTCTGGAAGGTGCCGGTCACCTCAAGGCCGAACATGTCGACCCAGAGTTTTTGCAAGCGACCCTTGTCAGGCCCGCCAATGGCAATTTGCTGGATGCCCAGCACTTTGAAGGGGCGCTGGATGCTCATTTATTCGAACTCCACAATCATTTGGTCCACCGTGAGCGATTCGCCCTTGGACGCAACCACTTTTTTGACCACACCATCTTGCGCGGCAAAGAGCACGTTTTCCATCTTCATGGCTTCGATCACGGCCACACGCTCACCGGCTTGCACCTTTTGGCCCGGCTGAACAGACACCTCCACCAACAGGCCAGGCATGGGCGAAATCACATAGCGGCTCAGGTCAGGAGGCGCTTTGAACGGCATGAGCTTGTGCAGCTCGGCCATGCGAGGCGACATCACCAGGGCTTCGATGCGGGTGCCGTTGTGCTGCACTTGCAGGGCCAGCGGATTCTTGGTGGTGCCCCGCTCAACTTGGGCCGTGAACGGCTGACCATTGCAGAAGCCTTCAATGCGGATGTCGTTCAGGCGCGAGTTGCTTCGGATCGCATAGGTTTTGCCTGCAATGGTGATCTGCGCTTCCCCGTGCTGACCTGCCAACTCGGCCACATGCACTTGCACATAGCGGTTGTCGCCGCCCTGCCCCAGTTCGACCACGGTGTAGTCCTGACCGACCTTGACGTCGTAACCGGGCAATTGGCCGCTGAGGTTGGCGGCACGCTCACGCGACTTGCGGCGCACAAAGGCTGCCAACGCGGCCAAAAAGTCGTGGTCCTCGTGCGGCACGTCTTCGGCACGGAAACCATGGGCATAGTGCTCGGCAATGAAGCCGGTGTTGAACTGGCCCGTCACAAACTTGGGATGCGCCAGCAAAGCGGCCTGGAAGGGGATGTTGGAGCTGATGCCGCGGATCACAAAGCCGTTCAAGGCTTCGCGCATCTTGGCAATCGCCTCGTTGCGGTCTTGGCCATGCACGATGAGTTTGGCGATCATCGAGTCGTAGAACATCGGGATCTCGCCACCGTCTTGCACGCCCGTGTCCACGCGCACGCCCTGCAAGGCGCTGGTGTTGCCCTGGAACATGCTCTGCTTGGGCGTCTGAAAGCGCACCAAGCGGCCAGTCGATGGCAAAAAGTTGCGGAACGGATCTTCGGCGTTGATGCGGCACTCGATGGCCCAGCCCTCTCGCTTGACGTCGGCCTGAGCGAACGAGAGCTTCTCGCCCGCCGCAACGCGGATCATCTGCTCCACCAAATCCAGGCCCGTGATGCACTCGGTCACCGGGTGCTCGACCTGCAAGCGGGTGTTCATTTCCAGAAAATAGAAGTCCTGGTCCTTGCCGACCACAAACTCCACCGTGCCCGCGCTTTGGTACTGCACGGCTTTGGCCAGGGCCACGGCCTGCGCGCCCATGGCTTGGCGGGTGGCGTCTGAGATGAAGGGCGAAGGCGCCTCTTCGATGACCTTTTGGTGACGGCGCTGGATGGAGCATTCGCGCTCGTTCAAGTACACCACGTTGCCGTGGCTGTCGCCCAGGATCTGGATCTCGATGTGGCGCGGCTCGAGCACGTATTTCTCGATGAACACGCGGTCGTCGCCAAAGCTGTTGCGCGCTTCGTTGCGGCAGGACGTGAAGCCTTCAAAGGCCTCCTTGTCGTTGTAAGCCACGCGCAGACCCTTGCCGCCGCCCCCGGCGCTGGCCTTGATCATCACGGGATAGCCAATGCCCTTGGCGATTTCAACCGCTTGCTCGGCGGTGTCGATGGCGTCGTTGTAGCCGGGAATGGTGTTGACCTGGGCTTCGTTGGCCAACTTTTTGGAGGCGATCTTGTCGCCCATGGCCGCAATGGAATGCGACTTGGGACCGATGAAGGCGATGCCTTCGTCTTCGCAGCGCTTGGCAAATTCGGTGTTCTCACTCAGAAAGCCATAGCCGGGGTGAATGGCCTGCGCGCCCGTGGCTTTGGCTGCAGCCATGATTTTCTCGGCCACCAAGTAAGACTCGCGCGAAGGCGCGGGGCCGAGCAAGACGGCTTCGTCCGCCATTTGCACATGGCGCGCCTCTTTGTCGGCTTCGGAATAAACGGCCACAGTCTGGATGCCCATTTTGCGGGCGGTGGCGATGACTCGGCAGGCGATTTCGCCGCGGTTGGCAATCAGAATTTTGGTAAACATCTTGTTCTTCTCCTTGGCAATCACAGTGGAATGTTCCCGTGCTTGCGCCATGGGTTGTCGATCTTTTTGTCTTTCAACATCACCAACGAGCGGCAGATGCGCTTGCGGGTCTCGTGCGGCTGGATCACGTCATCAATAAAGCCGCGAGCGCCTGCCACAAAGGGGTTGGCAAAACGGGCTTTGTATTCGGCTTCTTTGGCGGCCAGCTTTTCAGGATCGCCCTTGTCTTCGCGGAAGATGATCTCCACCGCGCCCTTGGCCCCCATCACCGCGATTTCGGCATTGGGCCAGGCGAAGTTCACGTCGCCCCGCAGGTGTTTAGAAGCCATCACGTCGTACGCGCCGCCATAGGCTTTGCGGGTGATGACGGTGATTTTGGGCACGGTGCATTCGGCATACGCGTACAACAACTTGGCGCCGTGCTTGATGATGCCGCCGTACTCTTGCGAGGTACCGGGCATGAAGCCGGGCACGTCCACAAAGGTGATGACCGGGATGTTGAAGGCATCGCAAAAACGCACAAAACGAGCGGCCTTGATGGAGCTCTTGATGTCCAAACAGCCGGCCAGCACCAAAGGCTGGTTGGCCACAATGCCCACGGTTTGGCCTTCCATGCGGGCAAAGCCGATCAGGATGTTTTTGGCGTAATCGGGCTGCAACTCAAAGAAGTCGCCATCGTCCACCGTTTTGACGATCAGCTCCTTCATGTCATACGCCTTGTTGGGGTTCTCGGGCACCAGCGTGTCCAGGCTCATGTCCAGACGACCAGAGGGGTCACCGCTGGTGCGTACAGGCGCTTTTTCGCGGTTGTTGAGGGGCAAGTAGTTGTAGAGACGGCGCAGCATCAACAGCGCTTCGACGTCGTTCTCAAAAGCCATGTCCGCCACACCACTCTTGGTGGTGTGCGTCAAGGCGCCACCCAGCTCTTCTGCGGTCACCTCTTCGTGGGTCACCGTTTTGACCACTTCAGGCCCAGTGACGAACATATAGGAGGTGTCCTTGACCATGAAAATGAAGTCGGTGAGCGCTGGCGAGTACACCGCGCCACCCGCCGACGGGCCCATGATCATGCTGATCTGCGGCACCACGCCAGAAGCCATGACGTTGCGTTGGAATACATCGGCATAACCGCCGAGCGAGGCCACGCCTTCTTGAATGCGCGCACCGCCCGAATCGTTCAATCCGATCACTGGTGCGCCCACTTTCATGGCCTGGTCCATGATCTTGCAAATTTTTTCAGCATGTGTTTCTGATAAAGCACCGCCGTAGACCGTGAAGTCTTGGCTGAAGACAAAGACCAGGCGGCCATTGATCATGCCGTAGCCCGTGACCACGCCATCCCCCGGAATCTTGTTGTCCTCCATGCCGAAGTCTGTGCAGCGGTGCTCCACAAACATGTCCCATTCTTCAAAAGTGCCCTCATCGAGCAAGACCTCGATGCGCTCACGCGCCGTGAGTTTGCCTTTGGCGTGCTGCGCGTCGATGCGCTTTTGACCGCCGCCCAAGCGGGCCGCAGCACGCTTTTTTTCCAGTTGTTCAATGATGTCTTGCATGGTGGCTCTCTTTTCTCCAGAAAAATTTCAAATCACGCCTGCACTTGGTAAGCGCTGAGCAATTGACGCGCAGCCGTCGAAGCAGCCAGTTGGCCGCCTGCGACTTGTTGACTGAGCTGGGGCAGCAGCGATTGCACATGCGGCTGCACCCGAAAATGGTGTTTGAGCCCCGCGTCGATGCGCTCCCACATCCACGACAAGGCTTGTTGCTGGCGGCGCAGCGCCAATCGGCCATTGGCCGCTTGCAGGCTTCGGAACTGGCTCACCGCGGCCCAAAACCCCTCTACACCTTGACCGAGCAAAGCACTCAGCTGGACCACTTTGGGGTGCCACTGCGTGGTGTCGGCATGCGCGTGGCCCGAGCCACCGTGCATGCCCAACAGCTGCAGGGCACTGGTGATCTGCAGCTCGGCGCGGGTGGCCGCGATGGCGTCGATGTCGGCTTTGTTGATGACCACCAAATCGGCGATTTCCATCACACCTTTTTTGATGGCCTGCAAATCGTCGCCCGCATTGGGCAATTGCATGAGCACAAACATGTCGGTCATGTTGGCCACCGCCGTTTCGGACTGGCCCACGCCCACGGTCTCGACGATCACCACGTCATAGCCCGCCGCTTCGCAGACCAGCATGGATTCGCGGGTTTTTTCGGCCACACCGCCCAAAGTGCCGCTGCTGGGGCTGGGGCGGATGTAAGCGCGCTCGTGCACACTGAGCAACTCCATGCGGGTCTTGTCGCCCAAGATGGAGCCGCCCGACACGGTGCTCGACGGGTCCACCGCCAGCACCGCCACGCGGTGGCCTTGACCGATCAGGTACAGGCCCAGCGCCTCGATGAAGGTGGACTTGCCCACGCCCGGGACGCCGCTGATGCCCAAACGGAAAGATTTCCCGGTGTGCGGCAGCATGGCCGTGAGCAGTTCGTCGGCCTGAACCCGGTGATCGGTGCGGGTCGATTCGAGGAGCGTGATGGCTTTGGCCATGGCGCGGCGCTGCCCAGCAGCGTTGCCGTGCAACAAGCCGTCGAGCAACTGCGCAGGATTCACCCGAGGGCCTTCTTGATCTGCTCCAGCACATCCTTGGCGCTGACCGGGATCGGGGTGCCGGGGCCATAGATGCCCTTGACGCCTGCTTCGTAGAGCATGTCGTAGTCCTGGCGCGGGATCACACCACCCACGAACACGATGATGTCGTCGGCGCCTTGCTTTTTGAGCTCGGCAATGATGGCGGGCACCAGGGTTTTGTGGCCTGCGGCGAGCGTGCTCACGCCCACGGCGTGCACGTCGTTTTCAATCGCTTGGCGGGCGCACTCTTCGGGGGTCTGGAACAGTGGGCCCATGTCCACGTCGTAGCCCAGGTCGGCAAAAGCGGTGGCCACCACTTTGGCGCCCCGGTCATGGCCATCCTGGCCGAGCTTGGAGATCATCACACGGGGACGGCGGCCTTGCGCGTCGGCAAATGCAGCGATATCGGCTTTGAGCTGATTCCAGTACGCCATGGTGTCGCCCTCGTTCTCGCCGTCGTCATAAGCCGCGGCGTAAACGCCCGTCACCTTTTGCGTGTCGGCGCGGTGACGGCCAAAGGCTTTCTCCAACGCATCCGACACTTCGCCCACGGTGGCGCGCAGGCGCACGGCCTGGATCGACAGGTCGAGCAGGTTGCCTTGGCCCGACTCGGCGGCTGCGCTCAAAGCGTCCAGCGCGGCCTGCACCTTGGCGCTGTCACGCGTTGCACGAATCTTGTTCAGGCGTTCGATCTGGCCGTCGCGCACACGCACGTTGTCAATCGACAGGGTCTCGATCGGGTCTTCTTTCGCCAGCTTGTATTTGTTCACGCCCACGATGACGTCTTTGCCGGAGTCGATGCGGGCCTGCTTTTCAGCGGCGGCCGCTTCGATCTTGAGCTTGGCCCAGCCGCTGCCCACGGCTTGGGTCATGCCGCCCATGGCCTCGACTTCTTCGATGATGGCCCAGGCTTTGTCGGCCATCTCTTGCGTCAGGCTCTCCATCATGTAGCTGCCAGCCCAGGGGTCAATCACGTTGGTGATGTGGGTTTCTTCTTGGATGATGAGCTGGGTGTTGCGGGCAATGCGTGAGCTGAATTCGGTGGGCAGCGCGATGGCTTCGTCAAACGAGTTGGTGTGCAGCGACTGGGTGCCACCAAACACGGCCGCCATGGCCTCGATGGTGGTGCGCACCACGTTGTTGTAGGGGTCTTGCTCTGTCAGCGACCAGCCGGAAGTTTGGCTGTGCGTGCGCAGCATGAGGCTCTTGGGGTTCTTGGCGTCAAAGCCCTTCATGATGCGGCACCACAGCAAACGGGCCGCGCGCATCTTGGCGATCTCCAAATAGAAGTTCATGCCCACCGCCCAGAAGAAGGACAGGCGACCGGCGAACTCGTCCACGTCCATGCCTTTGGCAATCGCCGTCTTCACGTATTCCTTGCCATCGGCCAGGGTGAAGGCCATCTCGAGCGCCTGGTTGGCACCGGCTTCTTGCATGTGGTAACCCGAGATCGAGATCGAGTTGAACTTGGGCATGTTCTTGGCCGTGTACTCGATGATGTCGCCGATGATCTTCATCGAGGCCCCTGGCGGGTAGATGTAGGTGTTGCGCACCATGAACTCTTTCAGAATGTCGTTCTGAATCGTTCCACTCAGTTTGTCTTGGGAGACGCCCTGCTCTTCGGCCGCCACCACATAGCCGGCCAGCACAGGCAACACCGCGCCGTTCATGGTCATGGACACGCTGACTTTGTCCAGCGGGATCTGGTCAAACAAGATCTTCATGTCTTCGACGGAGTCGATGGCCACACCGGCCTTGCCCACGTCGCCGGTCACACGGGGATGGTCTGAGTCGTAACCGCGGTGCGTGGCCAAGTCAAACGCCACCGACACGCCCTGCCCGCCTGCGGCCAAGGCCTTGCGGTAGAAGGCGTTGGACTCTTCGGCCGTGGAAAAACCCGCGTACTGGCGGATCGTCCAGGGGCGCACCGCGTACATGGTGGCCTGTGGGCCGCGCAAGAAAGGCTCAAAGCCCGGCAGCGTGTTGGCGTAAGGCAAGTGGGCCGTGTCTTCGGCGGTGTAGAGGGGCTTGACGACGATGCCGTCGGGCGTCTTCCAGTTCAGCGCGTTCACATCACCGCCGGGAGCGGACTTGACCGCTGCTTTTTGCCAGGCTTCCAAGTTGGAAGCGTTGAATTCAAAGGATTTGGACGTCATGGCGCTGTGCTTTCGGGTCAAAAATGGCTGAGACGGATTTTGGCAGCCTGCGGCTGCCTACCGGCTTACAAGTACCGTGATTCATAATTATTGATGCAGAATATTTTAACCGGCTTACAATTCGGCATCTGAAACGCCTGAAATTCCATTCGACCCAACACCCACACCGCCCTGAAACTGACCATGTCCGCCCTGTCCCTCGCACCCCGCGCCCTGTACGAAGAAGTTGCCGAACTGTTGCGGCAACGGATTTTTGCGCGCGAATTGGAGCCGGGCAGCTGGATTGACGAGTTGCGCATTGCCGAGGCTTTGGGCATCAGCCGCACGCCTTTGCGTGAGGCGCTGAAGGTGCTGGCGGCCGAAGGCCTGGTGACCATGAAGGTGCGCCGGGGCGCTTATGTGACCGAGGTCAGCGAGAAAGACCTGCGCGATGTCTACCACCTGTTGGCCCTGCTGGAGTCTGACGCCGCCCGTGCGGTGGCCCAAAACGCCACAGCCGCTCAACTCCAGCAAGTTGAATCTCTGCATCGCGACCTGGAACAGGCCACCGCAGACCGGGATCGTTTCTTTGAAATCAATGAAGCCTTCCACATGCTGCTGCTGGAGCTGGCCGATAACCGCTGGCGCAACCAAATGGTGGCCGATTTGCGCAAGGTGATGAAGCTCAACCGGCACAACTCGTTGTTCAAAGAAGGTCGCTTGGCGCAATCGCTGGCCGAGCACAGCGCCATCGTTCAGGCCCTGAAAGACCGCCAGCCAGATCTGGCAGCGCTGCGCATGCAAGCGCACTTTACCCACGGGCTGGAAGCGGCCACCTGAAGCCGCATGGCTTCAGGCTGGAAAAATCATCACCGAGCTCGGCCATAAAACCCTAAATATGTAGGGACTTTCACTAGAATCACATTTTTGACGTTTAAGCCACTCAATCGTGGCCATTTTCGAAAATGCTGAATCTCCAAAACCTGCGCATCGGGACCCGACTGGGCCTGTCCTTTGCCCTTTTGCTGGCCTTGTTGGTCTCCCTGGCGGCCATCGGTGTCCAGGAATTGAACCATGTTGCCAAAGACACGGAAATGATCGCGCATGACCGGCTGATCAAAGTCAACCTGGCGCAAACGATCGAAAACGAAGTGAACCGCCAATCCCGCGCCATTCGCACGGCTTTGATCGCCAACGACCCCCAAGTGGTCGCTGCTGAATTGGGGAAAATCAAAGATTCAACACCCCGAATCACCGAGGCAGTCTCGCGGCTTCAAGCCACCGTTGATTCGGCGGAGGGCCAAGCAGCATTGAGCCGACTGAACCAGGCCAGGCATGTTTTCGAAGACCACGAGCACAAGCTCATCGAGCTTATCCAGGCCAAGCGCATTGAGCGAGGACAAGCGTACTTGGTGGAGGAAATGCTCAAGCCTCAAACGGACTACATCCTGAGCGTCGAAGCTTTGGCTGAAACAGAGAAAAAAGAGATCGAGGCTTTCGCTGTCGATGCGGCAGAAAACGCCTCATTGGGTCAAAACATCATGTTGACGATCGCGGTCGTGGCCGTCGTGATCGCTTTGCTGGTCGCCTGGCTGACCACCCGATCCATCACACAGCCCCTGCAACAATTGCAAAACTTGTTGAGCGAGGTTGAAAAAACATCGGATTTCAGCAAGCGCATGGCCCAAGTCGGTCGCGATGAAGTGGCTTTGACGGCCATCGCGTTCAACCAAATGCTGGACGCGCAGCAACGCGCCATTCGGGAGGTCAACCAAGTGGTGTCGGCGATGGCGCAAGGCGACTTTGACACCCGCATCAGGGCCGATCTGCGTGGCGATTTGGCCAGCATGAAACAAGCAGTGAATGACAGTGCAGAAAGTGTCAAAGTCACCATGGCGGCCCTGCACGAGGTGATGGAATCACTCCAGGATGGCCGTTTTGGCATGCAGGTTCAGGCCCAAGTGCATGGGCAATTCAAGCTCACCTTGGACAAAGCGGCACAAGCCACTGCCGCACTGGAAACCATGCTGGGGGATGTCGGCCAAGTCATGTCACGCGTTTCTCAGGGCAACTTGACCCGTCGGGTTCAGGCAGCCGGTCGTGGTGATTTGGAGCAACTCAAAATCAACATCAACCAATCTCTGGACGCACTGGCCGGCACGCTGCGTGAATTCAACACCAACACCCAACTCTTGGCCGCCCAAGCCTCCCAAACCAACCAAGCCGTGTCACAAATTGCGGCCGGCGCCGACACGCAGACCACCTCCATCAGCCAAGTGTCCACCGCATTGCGCATGAGTTCAGACGCCATTGCCGATGTGTCCAGCAACACCGAGTCAGCCAGCCACCAATCGCGGGAGTCCGTGGCGTTGGTGCGCAGCGGGAAGCAAAAAATGTTGCACATGGCCGAGGTCGTGAACAACATCGCAGCCAACTCTCAAAAGATCAACAAAATCTCAGAGGTCATCGAAAGCATTGCCAACCGAACCAACCTCTTGAGCTTGAACGCAGCCATTGAAGCGGCGCGCGCAGGTGAGCATGGCAAAGGCTTTGCCGTGGTCGCGGACGAAGTGGGCAAGCTGGCCGTCAGCAGTGCGCAAAGCACCAAAGAAATTGCGATCCTGGTCAAACAGGCCACGCTCGAGGCGCAACGAGCCGTTCAAACGGTCTCGGGGGTCAATGAAGACATGGACAAAATCGAAGCGGGCGCCGGGAAAACAGATGGCATGCTGCAACGCATTGCGGCAGCCGTCGAAGAGCAAAGCAGCGCCTTGCAAGAAATCGATGCCAACGTCTCAAACTTGAACCACATTGCCGGCAACAACGCCGCAGCTGCCGACGAATTGACGGCCACAGCCCTGGAGTTGGAAAAAATTGCCGACAACAACCGCCGTGAAGTGGAGAAGTTCCACTTTTAAGCGGCGCTCAGAACAGGCGCCTGTGTGGCGAGACGGACAACACCCCCTCACCCTGAACAGGCTGACGGCCGTACCCAGCATCAGTCCGTGACCACCGCCCCACGCGCCAGTGCCGCACGGGCCAAAGCCCAGACCTCGCGCGGCGGCAAAGGCTTGAGCTTGTGGTCGCTCCAGACCTGACGCCACAAACGACCGCCTCGCTGGCCGTGGTACAGGCCCAGCATGTGGCGGGCAATGGCGTACCAGGGGCAGCCATCTTCGGCGAAGGCCCGCTCCATGTAGACCACCATGGCCTCTTCCACCGCTTCGCGGCTCGGCACCTCGTGGGCGTCGCCATAAAACGCGGCGTCCCAGCTGCCCAAGAGCCAAGGGTTGTAATAGGCTTCGCGCCCGATCATCACGCCGTCTGCGTGCTGCAAATGCAGGGCAATGTCTTCGTTGGTCTTGATGCCGCCGTTCACGGCGATCAGCAGCCCGGGAAAGTCCTTTTTGAGCTGGTAGGCCAGCTCGTAACGCAAGGGCGGAATCTCCCGATTTTCCTTGGGGCTCAGACCATCGAGCCAAGCATTGCGTGCATGGACGATGAAAACTTTGCACCCCGCTTCGCTCACGGTGCCGACAAAATCGCGCACAAAGTCGTAGCTTTCGATGCGGTCAATGCCAATGCGGTGCTTCACGGTCACCGGCACATCCACCACGTCCAGCATGGCTTTCACGCCATCGGCCACGGTGCGCGGTTCGTTCATCAGGCAAGCGCCAAATGCACCGCGCTGCACGCGGTCTGAGGGGCAGCCGCAGTTGAGGTTGATCTCGTCATACCCCCACGCCTGCCCCAACTTGGCGGCATGGGCCAGGTCAGCGGCATCGCTGCCGCCCAGTTGCAGGGCCACGGGGTGCTCTTCGGCGTTGAAGCGCAGGTGCCGCTGCACACTGCCGTGGCGCAAGGCGCCGGTGGTCACCATTTCGGTGTAGAGCAGGGTGTGGCGGGTCATCAAGCGATGGAAAAACCGGCAATGGCGGTCGGTCCAGTCCATCATGGGGGCCACAGACAAGCGCCAGCGTTGGTGGTCAGGAAAATGCATGGGGGTGATTATCCTTGTCTTGCTGCGGTTTTGCGCTTGACCCGGGTTGCGGCCCCCAAACCTCGGTGTATAAAGTTTGGGATGTGAAGACGGCACAATGCGCGCATGCTGCGGGAGAAATCGACATGAACAACATCACCCTCTGGTGGGTACTCACAGGCGGCTTGGTGGCCTTGGAGTTGGTGACCGGGACTTTTTACCTGCTGATGTTGGGCCTGGGCACAACAGCCGCGGCTTTGGTCGCTATGGCAGGCCATGACCTGAACATGCAGCTGGTCTCAGCGGCTGTCATCGGCGGACTGGGGGCCGTGTTGTTGGGCCAATGGCGCAAACGGCAAACCACCACACCCCAAGAGTCCCAGGACCAGCATTTGGATCTGGGAGCCACCGTGCAAGTCGAAGTCTGGAATGCGCAAGGCACCGCACAAGTCAAACACCGGGGTGCCGTCTGGACTGCCGTGTTGGCGCCGGGCCAGGCCGCCACACCCGGCATCTTCCGCATCCAGACCATGGCGGGCAACCGCTTGGTACTCGAACACCTCTGAGCCCATCAATCAGCACAACTTCAAGGGAAAAAATGGAAATCGCTCTCGTCTTACTCATCATTGCGGTCCTGTTCATTGTCAAAACTGTCAAAGTGGTTCCCCAACAAGAGGCCTGGGTGGTTGAACGTTTGGGTAAATTCCATGCCAGCTTGGCGCCTGGACTCAACTTTGTGGTGCCCTTTGTCGACAACGTGATTCAAAAACACAGCTTGAAAGAAATTCCACTGGACGTGCCCAGCCAGATTTGCATCACACGTGACAACACCCAACTGCAAGTGGACGGTATTTTGTATTTCCAGGTCACCGACCCAAAACTGGCCAGTTATGGCTCTTCCAACTACATCGTGGCCGTGACACAGTTGGCCCAAACCAGTTTACGCAGCGTGATCGGCAAGTTGGAGCTGGACAAGACTTTTGAAGAACGGGACATCATCAACGCGCAGGTGGTGGCGGCCATCGACGAAGCGGCGCTCAACTGGGGCGTCAAAGTGCTGCGCTACGAGATCAAGGATTTGACGCCACCCAAAGAAATTTTGTTGGCCATGCAATCGCAAATCACCGCCGAGCGTGAAAAGCGCGCGCTGATCGCGGCATCCGAAGGTCGCCGTCAAGAGCAGATCAACATCGCCACAGGCGAGCGCGAGGCCTTCATTGCCCGCTCAGAGGGCGAAAAGCAAGCGGCCATCAACAAAGCACAAGGCGATGCAGCCGCCATCACCGAAATGGCCAATGCCACGGCGCAGGCCATTGAACGTATTGCCACCGCCATCCGCCAACCCGGGGGTGAACAAGCAGTCCAATTGAAAGTGGCTGAACAAGCGGTACAGGCCTATGCCAAGGTGGCGCAAGACGCCAAGACCACGCTGATCGTGCCGGGCAACATGAGCGAAGTCTCGGGCCTGATCGCTTCGGCCATGCAAATGGTGAGCACTGGCAAACAAGCGGGTTAGAGCGGACTGCAGACGACAAAAAACCCGCCGAGGCGGGTTTTTTGGCGTCGAATGCTGGCGCTTCAACCCATGTGCAGACCGCCGTTGACAGCGAAGTCAGCACCGGTGGTGTAGCCACCATCTTCGCTGGCCATCCAGGCGATGATGGACGCGATTTCGCTGGGCTTGCCCAAGCGCTTAACAGGCACGGTGGCCACGATTTTCTCGAGCACGTCGGGTCGAATGGCGTTGACCATGTCGGTGCCGATGTAGCCAGGGGAAACGGTGTTGACCGTCACGCCCTTGGTGGCCAACTCTTGGGCCAAGGCCATCGAGAAACCGTGCATACCCGCTTTGGCGGCCGAGTAGTTGGTCTGACCGGCCTGGCCTTTTTCGCCGTTGACCGAGCTGATGTTGATGATGCGACCCCAGCCTTTTTCGACCATGTCGGCAACCACTTGTTTGGTCACGTTGAACATGGAGTCCAGGTTGGTGTTCATCACCGCTTGCCAGTCTTCGCGGGTCATCTTCAGGAACATGCGGTCCTTGGTGATGCCGGCGTTGTTGACCAAGACGTCGATCGGACCATGCTCGGCTTTGGCCTTGGTAAAGGCTTCAACCGTGGAATCCCAATCACCCACATTGCCGACCGATGCATAGAAAGTGAAGCCCTGGGCTTTTTGCTCGTCCAGCCATTTGGTGTAGTCACGGGTCGGGCCGCAACCGGCGATGACCTTGAAGCCCTCTTGGTGAAGGCGTTGGCAGATCGCGGTACCGATACCGCCCATGCCACCTGTGACGTACGCTACTTTTTGACTCATGTTTGTCTCCATTTTGATGAGTGGTTGAAATGACAGGGAACTTGAACTCAGACGCGCTCGATGGCCAGCGACACGCCCATGCCGCCGCCAATGCACAGCGCAGCCAAGCCCTTGTTGGCTTGGGTGCGCTGCATTTCATGCAGCAAGGTCACCAAAATGCGGCAACCGGACGCGCCAATGGGGTGACCGATCGCGATCGCACCACCGTTGACGTTGACTTTGGCCGGATCAATGTCCAAAGCACGGTTGACGGCGCAAGCTTGTGCGGCAAAGGCTTCGTTGAGTTCGAACAAGTCCACATCCTGGGCTTTCCAGCCGGCACGGGCCAGCGCCTTTTGTGAGGCGGGCACCGGGCCCATGCCCATGTGGGCCGGATCCAGACCGCTGGTGCCAAATGCGGCAATGCGGGCCAAGGGCTTGAGGCCCAAAGACGCCGCTTTCTTGGCGGTCATGACCATCACGGCGGCTGCGCCGTCGTTGATGCCTGATGCATTGCCCGCGGTCACGCTGCCCGCCTTGTCAAAAGCTGGGCGCAGACCGGCCAGCACCTCTTGGCTGGTTTTCTTGTTGATGAATTCATCGGTGTTGAACACCAAGGCGTCGCCCTTGCGCTGGGGAATCATCACATCGACGATTTCGTCTTTGAACTTGCCCGCTTCTTGCGCAGCCGCCGCCTTGCTTTGGCTGCCCGCGGCCAACGCGTCCTGCATTTCACGCGTGATGCCGTGGGCCTTGGCCACATTTTCGGCGGTGATGCCCATGTGGTACTGGTTGTACACATCCCACAAGCCGTCCACGATCATGGTATCGGTCATTTTCCAGTCGCCCATGCGCTGGCCATCGCGGCTGCCGTTCAAAACATGCGGGCTGGCGCTCATGTTTTCTTGGCCACCGGCGATGACGATCTCGCTGTCACCCCAGGCCACAGCTTGGGCTGCCAACATCACGGCCTTCAGGCCCGAGCCGCACACGGCGTTGATGGTGAGGGCCGGCGTTTCCTTGGCCACACCGGCTTTCATCATGGCTTGACGGGCGGGGTTTTGGCCCACGCCTGCGGCCAGAACCTGGCCCATGATGACTTCACCAATGGCGTCCACCGGCAAGCCACTGCGCTCAAGCAATCCTTTGATGACGATACTGCCCAGCTCAGTCGCGGGGGTTTTGGCGAGCGAGCCACCAAACTTGCCCACCGCAGTGCGGGCGGCTGCAACGATAACGATGTCTTCCATTTTCAAGTCTCCGTAGGATGAATAATCAGGCTTTGGCTTTGACGTAGCGACCCGGGGCCGCCTCGATGCCTTTGAATTGGGTGGCTTTGCCATAGGCCTTGGGCGCGGCAATTTGCTTGCCCGCATGGCCTTTGAGCCAATCCGACCAATCGGTCCACCAGCTGCCGGGCACCTCTTGGGCGTTGGCAATCCAGTCGTTCACATCGGCGGGAAATTTGCTGTCCTCGCTCAACCAATGGCTGCGCTTTTTGGCCGCAGGCGGGTTGATCACGCCCGCGATGTGCCCAGAGGCTCCCATCACAAAACGCTTTTTACCAGGCAGCACTTGTGTGCTGGCATAGGCACCGCCGATGGGCACGATGTGGTCTTCACGTGAGCCGTAAATGTAGACCGGCATGTCGACCTTGCCGAGGTCAATGGCTTCGCCACACACCTTGACCTTGCCGGGCTTGACCAAGTTGTTTTCCAGATAGGTGTTGCGCAAATACCAGGCATAGAAAGGGCCGGGCAAGTTGGTCGAATCGCTGTTCCAGTAGAGCAGGTCAAAAGGCGGTGGTGTCTCACCCTTGAGGTAGTTGCCCACCACGTAATTCCACACCAAATCGTTCGGGCGCAAAAAACTGAAGGTGGAGGCCAAGTCCTGACCTTTGAGCAAGCCGCCTTGGCCCATTTGCTGTTCGCGGAACTTGACGAAATTCTCGTCAATGAACACATCCAGAATGCCGGTGTCGGTGAAGTTGATCAGCGTCGTGAGGAAGGTGGCACTGGCCACCGGTTTGTCCCCACGCGCAGCCAGCACGGCCAAGGCCGTGGACAAAATGGTGCCGCCAACGCAAAAACCCAAGGCGTTGATCTTGGGCGCACCGGTGATGGCTTGGACCGTGTGGATCGCCTCGATGGCGGCGTGTTCGATGTAGTCGTCCCAAGTCTTGTCCTTCATGGACTCATCGGGGTTGCGCCAGCTCACCACAAAAGTCCGGTGCCCCTGGCTCACGGCATAGCGGATGAGCGAGTTTTCAGGCTGCAGATCCAGGATGTAGAACTTGTTGATGCAAGGCGGCACGAGTAAAAACGGCTTTTCATACACCTTGGCAGTGAGCGGCTTGTATTCGATCAGCTGGAAAAACTCGTTTTCGAAAACGACTGCACCTTCGGTGGTGGCCACGTTTTTGCCCACTTCAAACAGGCTTTCATCGGTCATCGAGACATGACCTTGCTGCAGGTCATGCATCAGATTCTGGAGGCCTTTGGCGATGCTTTCGCCTTGGGTCTCGATCGCTTTCTTTTGGGCCTCGGCATTGAAAGCCAGAAAGTTACTGGGGGCCGATGCAGCCACCCATTGTTCAATGGCAAAGCGGATACGTGTGCGTGTTTTTTCATCCGCATCCACCGCATCGGCCAAACCCATCAGAGTGCGGGCGTTGAGCAGGTAAGTGGCGGCGTTGAATGTGGCAACAGGGTTCGCTGTCCAAGCCTCAGCAGAAAACCGCCGGTCTTTGACTTGCAAACTGTTGTGCAAGCTTTGATTCCACAGGTCTGAGGCCTCCTTGAAATACTGGCCCTGCAGGTTTTGCAACTTTCCAGGGGAGAATTTGAGGGGTGCAGCAACATCGGGCGTCGCTTGGAGCCCCCCCAGGTCAATGGTTTGAAAATGCTGCATGGCCTGCCCCCAGCTTTTGCTCAAGTTTTGCTGAAAACCCTCGCTCATTTGGGCCCAAAATTCTGGCGCGGTACCGCTCATGCCTTGTCTCCTGGAAAATCGACCAACTAATTTATTTACCCTTCAGTATCTGTCAATTTGATGTCGCCTAAATTACAAAGTCTAAAAAAATGTACTTGATCGTTATTGCTTGGTTGTACGTCACCTTGCTGATGGGTTTGGCTGAGGCACTGAGCACCCAGGGCACCGTGTTGGGCGGCATCATCACATTTTTGTTGTACGGTCTGCTGCCCATGTCTTTGGTGGTCTACATCATGGGAACCCCACTGCGGCGAAAAGAACGATTGCGCCTTGGTGCACTTGAAACCAAGGCCTCAGAAGGCCAGCCAGATGCAAGCGGCCATGCGACCGGACTGCCCCAAAGTGGCACCGTCTCGCCGGTGAGAAAAGAAGCGGACTGAGTTGGTGGCCGTGCACCACTGGGCTTGGCTGTCATTGCCGTAAATCTGCTCAATGCCCATTTGGCGCAGACGCTGCCGCGCCAGTCCCGCCAAATCAGCAAGCCATTTCCCAGACTTTGAGGGCTTGAAATGGTCGGTTGCAGCGGCATCTTGCTGACAAAAAACTTCCCGCACCTCAGTCCCCACTTCAAAGGCTTGCGGCCCTATGCAAGGCCCAAGCCACACCAAGATATCCTCGACTCGGGTCTGCGCCACTGGTGCACTGCGGCGCAAGGACTCCAGCACCCCCCCGCCCGCCTCACCGACCAAGCCACGCCAACCCGCGTGGGCCGCGGCCACCCACTGGCCGCGTGTGTCACACATCAAAACGGGCAAACAATCGGCCACCATGATGGTGCAAGCGGCTTGCGGCCCCAGGGCAATGCAAGCGTCCGCTTCGGTGCCATGGCTGCTCGATGCATCGAGCAGGACCACGCGCTGGCCGTGGACCTGTTTCAAAAAAACCATGGGGGCACCCACAGCCGATTGAAGCCGCTGTCGATTGATTTGAACGTGGTCGATCGCATCGCCCACATGGTCTCCCACATTCATGCTGTCCCATGGTGGCGATGAAACACCGCCTCGACGATCGGTCATCAAGGTGCGGACATGTGCAGGTGCGGGCCAATCGGCCCGACACCAAAAATCAGCTGAAGAGGTCATACATTCGCGATTGACTGAGGATAGCGACTCCACAAAGAGGCGACTACCGCGCTGAAGGATAAACCCAAAATATGCTGCGGGTACCGCCTTTGGCCTGGTTCCAGCACGCTTTTCATGTGTAATGCAGGTATGCCAAGTCACCCTTTTGCGCCCCCACTGACATGGATTGAAGTGGGACAAGCTTTGCCCACACCGGACCAAGCTTGGGGACCGCACTCCCCCGCCCCAGGCTTGGTCGCAGCGAGCAGCGAGTTGTCCGCCCTGCGGCTTGTCGAGTCCTACAGCCAAGGGATTTTTCCCTGGTACAGCACCGGCCAACCCGTGCTCTGGTGGAGCCCAGATCCCCGCATGGTGTTGCGTCCGCAAAACTTCAGGTTGCACCGCTCACTGAGACAGGCACTCAAGCGGGGGCTACTGCAGCCGAACTTTTCACTGTGTTTTGACCGCGACTTTCAGCAAGTCATCGAGCGCTGCAGCCGAACCCCCAGAAAAGGGCAGGATGGCACATGGATCGTGCCCGAGATGGTCAAGGCGTACCAAGCCTTGCACCTGATGGGACTGGCCCACAGTGCCGAGCTTTGGGTGGACGGCGGGTTGGTGGCTGGACTTTATTTTGTGGCGCTCGGTCATGCCGTGTTTGGCGAGTCGATGTTCACCACCGTCACAGATGGCTCCAAAATGGCATTGGCCATGTTGGTGAGTGTTTGTCTGCAACACGGCATTGTCGCCATTGACTGCCAGCAAAACACGGCGCATCTGGCTTCATTGGGTGCCTCCGAAATACCCCGCGCCGACTTTGTGAGGCATGTCCAACAAGCGCAAGGTCATCCACCCGTGCCATGGGCAACCCAAACTCTATACTGGGATGTGTTGTCGAATTTGGACAGCGTGACGTGACCCACTTGAACGAACTTCCCCTGCAATCCTTGCAGTTTTATGCCACTGCGGCTTATGACTGCAGTTACCTGCCCGATCGGTCGGCCCGCTCGCAGGTGGCCACACCGAGCCACCTGATCCATAACGAGGTCTACTCGGATCTGGTGGAACAAGGCTTTCGCCGCAGTGGTTTGTTCACCTACCGGCCTTACTGCGATGGCTGCCAAGCTTGCCTGCCCATGCGCGTGAACGTGGGCGCATTTCAACCAGATCGCAGCCAGCGCCGGGCGTGGCGGGATCACCAGCACATGCAGGTTCGCGTGGTTGATTTGCAATTTGACCCCGATCATTACGCCCTGTACTTGCGATACCAAACGCATCGCCATGCGGGTGGTGGCATGGACCAAGACAGTGTCGACCAATACCAACAATTTTTGCTGCAAAGCCGGGTCAACTCCAGAATCATTGAGTTTCGGGCGGCCGCTCCCAACGGAGAGTTGGGCGAACTCAAAATGGTCAGCATCGTGGATATCCTGAACCACGGTTTGTCAGCGGTGTATACCTTTTACGAACCTCAGGATGCGGCCAGTTATGGCACATTTGGTGTGCTTTGGCAGATCGATCAAGCCCGCCAATTGAAGCTGCCCTATGTGTACTTGGGCTACTGGATTGAAGCCAGCCCCAAAATGAAGTACAAATCTCGATTTTTACCTTGCGAAATCAGGGTTCAGGGCCAGTGGCAGCCTTTGCCGTGAATGTTTGAAATTTTCACAGTGTAAAATTTTAAAGACGAGCAACGACACCATGAAAAAAGACCCCTCCTTCACGCCGACACCCACCATCCAAGTCATTGAGCGCATGTTCACGCTGATCGATGTACTGGCCTCTCGCTCGGAAGCCATCTCACTGAAAGAGATCAGCGAAAAGACGGGCCTGCATCCCTCAACGGCACACCGCATCTTGAATGATTTGGCCACGGGTCGATTCGTTGACCGGCCGGAAGCGGGCAATTACCGTTTGGGCATGCGGCTATTGGAATTGGGTAATTTGGTCAAAGGTCGCTTGAATGTGCGTGATGCAGCTTTGGCACCCATGCGCGATTTGCACAAATTGATCCAACAACCGGTGAACCTGAGCATGCGACAAGGCGATGAGATCGTCTACATCGAACGCGCATACAGCGAACGCTCAGGCATGCAAGTCGTTCGCGCCATCGGTGGGCGTGCCCCGCTGCATTTAACCTCCGTAGGCAAACTTTTTCTGGCTGCCGATGACCCTTTGCGGGTCCGTTCTTACGCCACGAGAACAGGCTTGCTGGGTCAAACGCGCAACAGCATCACGCAATTGCAAGTGCTCGAGCGTGAACTGTCCAGGGTGAAACAATATGGCATTGCACGCGACAATGAAGAGTTGGAGCTGGGCGTGCGGTGCATTGCTGCCGGCATTTACGATGACCAGGGCAAATTGCTGGCAGGTCTGTCCATCTCGGCGCCAGCGGACCGCCTGGACGAAGGCTGGCTACCGAAACTCCAAGCCACCGCGCACGACATCTCCCGCACTCTGGGTTACCACGGGCACCAATGACCCCTTCCAAGTGAATGGACAGGCGCAAAAAAACCCCGCATCGCGGGGTTTTTCTCGACCACAGAGGCATCAACCAGGTTGGTGTTCTGTCAAAGCGGAGTGTCGCGTGGCGGAGTGACCGGCAGATTTTTCAACCCAACGACGCACACGCTCAGCGTCAGCGATGCGGCTGAGTTTGCCTGCTGAATCCAAAAAAACCATGATCAATTTCCGACCCGATACGCGGGCTTGCATCACCAGGCACTGACCAGCTTCTGAGATGTATCCTGTTTTTTGCAGACCAATGTCCCAATTGGCGCTTTTCACCAAACGGTTGGTGTTGTTGTACTGGAGGGTACGGCGGCCCACCTCAATTTCGCGACCATGTGAAGTCGACAGTTCGCGCAAAACAGGCTCTTTGTAGGCGGCAGCCACCAAGACCGCCAAATCATTGGCACTGGACTGGTTGCGACTGGACAAACCCGTAGGCTCCACATACCGCGTGTCGGACATGCCCAGCGCTTGTGCACGCAGATTCATGCGCTTGACAAACTGATCCAAGCCACCCGGAAAACTGCGACCTAAGGCATGAGCGGCTCTGTTTTCGCTGGACATCAGTGACAAATGCAACAAATCACCCCGGCTGAGAACGGTACCCACGGCCAACCGCGAAGAGCTGCCTTTTTCGGTGTCCACGTCGGCCTGCGTGATGGTGATCATCTCCGACATGGGCAACTGGGCTTCAGAAATCACCAAACCGGTCATGAGTTTGGTCAACGAGGCAATGGGCAATACCGCGTTGTCATTTTTACGAAACAACACTTCCCGGGTGTCTTGGTCAATGACCAAAGCCACGCTCGAATGCAGATCCAAAGGGTCTGCCGCTGTGTGGAGGCCAGCCAACTGGCCATGTGAGGCGCGCAGGGGAGCCACAGAAGCTTGTGCGACATTGAGCCGCTTAGCACTGGCTTTGGCTGCCGCTGGGCTCGACTTCTTGCTGACGGTTTTTTTAATGGGTTTCTTGATCGATTTTGAAGCCGTCGCAACAGGACGCTTTTTATCGGTTGTGGACTTGCTCTGCGCCCAAACGGGTGCTGGCAACAGCAAACTCACACACAACGCGCAACCCACCATGGCCGCGGCCATTTCCCTCAATGTAGGTCCGCTCAGGGAAGAAAAAAAAGTAAAACCTGATCGCATCGGGGTCATTCTGTATCTGTCAATTGCTGAATCTTACAAGAGTGTACTCAAATAAAAAAAGTCACGCAAGAACAACAACTTGCGTGACTTTATTGAAGCCGAAAAGTACATCTAAAAGATGCATTTCAACCTTGGGCAGCGACCCGATCGGCTTTGCTCTGCAATTTGTTCAGGGCACTGAGGTAGGCTTTGGCGGACGCCACAACGATATCGGGATCCGACCCGACACCATTGACGACGCGGCCGCTGTTTTGCAATCGCACGGTCACCTCGCCTTGGCTCTCGGTCGAGCCGCTGATGGCGTTGACCGAATACAACACCATTTCTGCACCACTTTTGATGTGGGACTCGATGGCCTTGAGAGAGGCATCCACAGGGCCATTGCCATCCGATTCAGTCCGAACTTCCTTGCCTTGGACCGTGAACACCACCGAGGCATGCGGACGCTCACCCGTTTCACTGCGTTGTGACATGGACACGAAGCCGTACTGTTCTTTTTCTGCGGTCACGCTCTCATCGCCCACCAAGGCCAGGATGTCCTCATCGAAAATCTCGCTCTTGCGATCAGCCAATTCCTTGAACTTTGCAAAAGCGTTGTTGATTTCGGTCTCGCTGTCCAAGGTGACACCCAGATCTTGCAAGCGCTGCTTGAACGCATTGCGCCCGCTGAGTTTGCCCAACACAATCTTGTTGGTGGTCCAACCCACGTCTTCGGCCCGCATGATTTCGTACGTATCGCGGGCCTTGAGCACGCCATCTTGGTGAATACCCGAAGCGTGCGCGAACGCATTGGCGCCGACCACCGCCTTGTTGGGTTGGACGACAAAACCGGTAGTTTGGCTGACCATGCGACTGGCGGCCACAATGTGGCTGGTGTCAATGCCAATGTCCAAACCGAAATAGTCGCGCCGTGTTTTGACGGCCATGACCACTTCTTCGAGCGAGCAGTTGCCTGCACGCTCACCCAATCCATTGATGGTGCACTCGACTTGTCGGGCCCCACCGATCTTGACTCCCGCCAAAGAGTTGGCCACCGCCATGCCCAGATCATTGTGGCAATGCACCGACCAGATGGCTTTGTCAGAGTTGGGGATGCGCTCGCGCAAAGTGCGGATGAACTCGCCGTACAACTCGGGCACGGCATAACCCACGGTGTCAGGCACGTTGATGGTGGTCGCGCCTTCCGAAATCACCGCTTCGAGAATGCGGCAAAGAAAATCCATATCACTGCGGTAGCCGTCTTCGGGACTGAACTCCACATCGCCCACCAAATTGCGGGCAAATCGCACAGATTGCTTGGCCTGCTCAAACACCTGATCGGGGGTCATGCGCAACTTCTTTTCCATGTGCAGGGGTGACGTGGCAATGAAGGTGTGAATGCGGCCGCTGTTGGCGCCTTTCAGGGCCTCTGCAGCACGCGAAATGTCACGGTCATTGGCGCGGGACAAAGAGCAAATGGTCGAATCCTTGATCGCATCGGCGATGGTTTTGACCGCTTCAAAATCACCATTGGAGCTGGCAGCGAAACCGGCTTCGATGACATCCACGCGCAGTCGTTCCAACTGACGGGCAATGCGCAACTTTTCATCACGGGTCATGGAGGCGCCGGGGGATTGCTCGCCGTCGCGCAAGGTGGTGTCGAAAATAATCAGTTTGTCAGTCATGTTCACTCCTGGTCAAAAAACCCGCACGTCCAAGCAAAAATGCAAAAGGCCCGATGCGGATGGCATTCGGGCCTTTCGGGAAAATGTTTGCGTGCGCTACACATCCCGCCCGAGAGGCGCTAGCAGTAGTGCAAACAAAGAAAAATTCATAGAAACACTGTAGCACATTTCATCACCTCAACTGTCCTGCACAGGACATCACTGATGCAAACCGCGTTCATCCGGCTCATCGGTGGAGGTGCTGATCATGCTGGTGGGCTGACCTTTGGCCTTGCGCCAAACATAAACCACGTAACCACTCAAACCGTACGCCACAAATATTCCGAACAAAACCGTCGGAGGATCGATGTTCACGGCCGCAATGCCCAAGGCCACCAAGACGAGCGTGGCAAACGGCACGCTCTTTTTCATGTGCATATCTTTGAAGCTGTAAAAAGGCACATTGGTCACCATGGTCAAGCCGGCGAACAGGCAAACGGCAAACATGCCCCATGCGACGGTCTTGGCGGGCACAGCGTTTTCAAACATGATCCAAACAAAGCCCATGACCAAAGCGGCTGCGGCAGGTGATGGCAGGCCCTGGAAGTAGCGTTTATCGACCACCCCCGTGTTGACATTGAAGCGCGCCAAACGCAACGCAGCACATGCGCAATAAACAAATGCAGCTATCCAGCCCCAACGCCCCAATTCTTTCAGAGTCCAGACATAAGCGATCAATGCAGGCGCGGCACCAAACGACACCATGTCCGACAGCGAATCCATTTGTTCACCAAACGCGCTTTGGGTATTGGTCAT
This sequence comes from Limnohabitans sp. DCL3, assembly GCF_048019295.1. Lineage (GTDB taxonomy): Bacteria > Pseudomonadota > Gammaproteobacteria > Burkholderiales > Burkholderiaceae_C > Limnohabitans_A. The sequence goes on from NZ_CP171842.1 coordinate 1,969,515, forward strand.
GCGCGCCACACGGCCATCCAGACTGTCGAGCACCATGGCACTGAAAATACCGACGGTGGCCAAGTCGAAACGCCCATTGATGGCCATGACCACCGCATAGAACCCTGCAAACAAGGCTGCCAAAGTGATCATATTGGGCAGCATGTAGATGCCCTTGGGAGGCTTGCGCACCAGTGCGGGGCCGTCCGATTCTTCAGCGGTGTCGTTGGCTTTGTTCATTGTCCATTCCTGTTGCAGTTTTGGGGGCCTGTCGATTGTCAGCAGAGTTTAAGGCAGACCCAGCGCCCAAAAAAAAGGCCACCTGAGTGGCCTTTTCCGATTTTGCCCTGGGGCGCAATCAGTTGCGGGTTTTATCAACCAGCTTGTTCTTAGCGATCCAAGGCATCATGGCGCGCAATTGGGCGCCCACGACTTCGATGGAGTGCTCCGAAGTCAAGCGACGACGCGCCGTCATGCTGGGGTAGTTGGTCTTGCCTTCCAAGATGAACATCTTGGCGTATTCACCGGTTTGAATGCGCTTCAAGGCATTGCGCATGGCCACGCGCGACTGCTCATTGATCACTTCAGGGCCGGTCACGTACTCGCCGTATTCGGCGTTGTTCGAGATCGAGTAGTTCATGTTGCCGATACCACCTTCGTAGATCAAGTCCACGATCAGCTTCAACTCGTGCAAGCACTCGAAGTAGGCCATTTCAGGGGCGTAACCGGCTTCCACCAAAGTCTCGTAACCCATTTTGATCAGCTCCACCGCGCCACCGCACAAAACAGCCTGTTCACCGAACAAGTCGGTTTCAGTCTCTTCTTTGAAGTTGGTCTCGATGATGCCGGCCTTGCCGCCGCCGTTGGCCATGGCGTAGCTCAGGGCCAAAGCACGGGCCTTGCCGCTCTTGTCTTGATGAATGGCAACCAGGTGGGGCACGCCGCCGCCTTGGGTGTAGGTGTTGCGCACAGTGTGGCCAGGCGCTTTAGGGGCGACCATCCACACATCCAAGTCTTCGCGTGGAACCACTTGGTTGTAATGCACGTTGAAGCCGTGAGCAAACGCCAAAGAAGCGCCTTGCTTGATGTTGGGGGCCACGTTGTTGCTGTACACCTCGGCAATTTGTTCGTCGGGCAACAAAATCATGACCACGTCAGCGGCCTTGACGGCGTCGTTCACTTCCATCACGGTCAAGCCAGCTTTGCCGACTTTGTCCCACGATGCACCGCCCTTGCGCAGACCGACAACCACTTTGACGCCGCTGTCATTCAGGTTTTGTGCGTGAGCGTGGCCTTGCGAGCCATAACCAATGATGGCAACGGTCTTGCCCTTGATGACGCTCAAATCACAATCTTTGTCGTAAAAAACTTTCACAGGGTTCTCCTTAGGAATAAACAGTTTCAAGAGTTGAGTTTAGACGCGCAGGATGCGCTCGCCGCGCCCGATACCGCATGCACCCGTGCGCACGGTCTCCAAAATAGCGCTGCGGTCGATCGCCTCCAAAAAGGCGTCGTTCTTGGATTGGTCGCCGGTGAGCTCCACGGTATAGCTCTTGTCGGTGACGTCAATCACACGGCCACGGAAGATGTCGGCCATGCGTTTCATTTCTTCGCGCTCCTTACCGACGGCACGCACCTTCACCAGCATCAGTTCGCGCTCGGTGTAAGCCCCCTCGGTCAAGTCCACGACCTTGACCACCTCAATCAAGCGGTTCAGGTGCTTGGTGATTTGCTCAATCACGTCGTCCGACCCCGTGGTCTGAATGGTCATGCGCGACAAGCTGGGATCTTCGGTCGGGGCCACGGTCAAAGACTCGATGTTGTAGCCACGTGCCGAAAACAAGCCCACCACCCGGGACAAAGCGCCCGCTTCGTTTTCAATCAGTACAGCAATGATGTGTTTCATGATTACAGGTCCTCCACGCCCATGAGCATCTCGGTGATGCCCTTGCCGGCCTGCACCATCGGGAACACGTTTTCAGTGGGATCCGTTCGGATGTCCAAGAAAACCGTGCGGTCCTTGAGTCTGCGGGCTTCGCGCAAGGCAGGCTCCACATCCTCTGGTTTTTCAACCAAGATGCCAACATGGCCATAAGCTTCGGCCAACTTCACGAAATTGGGCAAAGCGTCCATGTAGCTGTGGCTGTAACGACCGGAATAATCGATCTCCTGCCATTGGCGCACCATGCCCAAATAACCGTTGTTCAGGGCCACCACTTTGATGGGCGTGTTGTACTGCAGGCAAGTCGAGAGCTCCTGGATGCACATCTGCACAGAGCCTTCACCCGTCACGCAAAACACTTCGCTGTCTGGCTTGGCCAATTTGATGCCCATGGCATAGGGAATGCCGACGCCCATGGTGCCCAAACCACCGGAGTTGATCCAGCGACGTGGCTCGTTGAACTTGTAGTACTGGGCAGCCCACATCTGGTGCTGACCCACGTCAGAAGTGATGTACGCATCCGCGTCTTTTGTCATCTCCCACAAAGTCTCAATGACTTTTTGCGGCTTGATGACCAAACTGTTGCTGTTGTCGTACTTCATGCAGTCGCGACTGCGCCAGCCTTCTACGGTTTCCCACCATTGCGCCAAGGCTTGTGGGTCGGGTTTGAGGCCAGATTCACGGATCATGCCCATGAGTTCGGTTAAAACATCTTTCACATCACCCACGATCGGCACATCCACTTTGACACGCTTGGAAATGCTCGATGGGTCAATGTCGATGTGGATGATTTTTCGATCGACCGAGGCGAAGTGTTTGGGGTTGCCGATCACGCGGTCGTCAAAACGCGCCCCCACAGCCAGCAAAACGTCACAGTTTTGCATGGCGTTGTTCGCTTCGAGTGTGCCATGCATGCCCAGCATGCCCAGGAAACGACGATCGGTGGCGGGGAAAGCGCCCAAGCCCATCAAAGTGTTGGTGACCGGCACATTGAGCATGTCGACCAAGGCTCGCAGCTCAGCGCTGGCGTTGCTCAGCAACACACCACCGCCTGTGTAAATGTAGGGACGTTTGGCCGCCATCAACAACTGCAAAGCTTTGCGGATCTGGCCGCCGTGACCCTTGCGAACCGGGTTGTAAGAACGCATCTCAACAGACTCGGGGTAGCCCGAATACAGCACTTTGTTGAATGAAACGTCCTTGGGCACGTCCACCACCACAGGGCCAGGACGGCCGCTGCGCGCGATGTGGAACGCCTTTTTCATGACCTCGGCCATGTCTTTGGCGTCTTTGACCAAAAAATTGTGCTTGACGATCGGGCGTGTAATACCGACGGTGTCGCATTCCTGGAAGGCATCCAAACCGATCGCCGCAGTCGGCACTTGGCCGCTGATGATGACCATGGGAATGCTGTCCATGTAGGCCGTTGCGATGCCCGTTACCGCGTTGGTCAGGCCGGGGCCTGAAGTGACCAGCGCCACACCCACCTCGCCCGTGGCACGGGCAAAGCCGTCGGCGGCGTGCACGGCCGCTTGCTCGTGACGCACCAAAACGTGCTGAATGGTGTCTTGCTTGTAGAAAGCGTCGTAAATGTGAAGAACGGCACCACCAGGGTAACCCCAGACGTACTGCACGTTTTCAGCTTGGAGCGCTTTGACGAGGATTTCTGCGCCGCGCAATTCTTGGGCGCCCGCAGCTGTGTTGGCCGCATCGGCCTTGTTCATTTCCATATTCAACCTTTGTGAATTTCTCTAACGAAAAACCTTGGGTGCCCCTGGGCTCAACTCTTGTGAAGTGGCTTTGGGACTTAAGACCACAGACATGGGCACCAAACTGTAAAAGTGCCGGACGGTGATCCGTTTGCTTTTTTTCAATTGCAATCTCGCATTATCGCACTTGTAGAGGGTCCATCTTCAAATTCCTCAAATACCGTGTTCCAGTGACATAATTCTCAGAGTCTGTTTGGCATGACATCGGTGCCCGGGCTCAGCCTCTTCTCTTCAATGACCGCACTGCTTTGGCGTGCGATGAATTCTTTGGCATCCGACTCTGAACTTGCAGAATTTCTGAAAAACATGGAAAAAAAGGCGTTCAAACGCACTTATTACCATGTCAGAAACGAAGACGCCGCCCTGGACATCATGCAAGACAGCATGATCAAGCTGTGCACGCATTACGCCGACAAGCCTGCAGATGAGCTGCCCTTGTTGTTTCAGCGCATCCTCTCCAACACAACGCTGGATTGGTTTCGCCGGCAAAAAACCAGAACAGCGCTCTTTACCAACCTCAGTGATTTCAGCGCAGTGGAGGCCGAGGGTGGGTTCGATCTGCTGGAGGTGGGCCCGCATACCAGCGAGGATGCCTCCTCAGAAAGTGCCGAGGACTGGGTAGGCCGACTTCAGACACTCGAACACATTGAAACGGCCGTCATGGCTTTGCCGGCACGTCAACGAGAAGCCTTCTTGCTGCGTTACTGGGAGGAGCATGACGTGGCGCAAACCGCGGCTGTGATGGGCTGCTCAGAAGGCAGCGTCAAAACCCATTGTTCTCGGGCAATTCAAGCTCTGAGCAAAGCATTGGGAACACAAGGAATCAGACCATGAAACAAGTGAACACCGCAATGGATGCTGACATGGACAAATTGGGCCGCCACCTCTCGGGCCAATTGTCATTGGCAAGCCCTGATTTATCTCACGACATCGCGGAGCGACTGCGCGTGGCACGCCAGTTGGCGATCGGGCATCGACCACCCGCGGCTCAAGTCCGACACATCGAGCAGAACCAGATTCAAACCAATGGCACGCTGACGACATCGGGCGACGAGGGCTTGGGCGTTTGGAGTGTTTTGGCTTCCTCGGTCCCCTTGTTGGCCTTGGTGGTCGGTCTCCTGACCATTCAGTGGGCCAAAGATGAGCACATTGCGCTGGAAATAGCCGCCACAGATTCGGCTCTTTTGACCGACGAGCTGCCGCCTCACGCCTACACCGACGCTGGTTTTGCCCAATTCTTGAAGCTCAACCCCAGTGCGCCGAGTCAAAATGACTGAACTGTTGTTGGGTCGCTGTTCACTTTTGCACCATTTGCTGATCGTGGGTATCGGCTTTTTGGGAGGGGCTGGGGCCATGAATGTGGCCGCCCAATCGGCTTTGTCGCACCCAAGCACCCCATTCACGAATGGCGCCGCCACTGCAAGCCATCAAGCCGCAGGCAAAATTTCGCCAGCGTCAACAGGCTCCCAATGGGGACAACTCACCCCCATGCAAAGACAAGCGCTGGCCCCACTGGGGGCGCAATGGGGTGCATTGACCTCGCAGCAACAAAGCAAGTGGATTGCCCTTTCCAAAAACTTCACCCAATTGCCTGTGGAGGCTCAAATCACCATGCACTCTCGCATGGCCGATTGGGTAGATTTGAGCCCCCAACAACGCAATGTGGCACGTTTGAACTTCAATCAATTCCAAAACTTGCCCAAGGAAGATAAAAAAGCGAAATGGGAGGCCTACCAAGCGCTGCCTAAAGAAGAAAGGCGTTTACTCAGTGCCAGCACAGCCAGTCCAGCCAAGAGTGCAGCGCCCACCATCAAGCCCTTAGAAGCCCATCGCCAGGTCCAAACGCCCATCAAGGCATCGGCCAGCGCTCAAGCGGCCGCCACGATTGACCGCAAAACCCTTTTGCCTCGTTCGCCCACGTGGGTCACACCCACGCCCAACGCACCCACGCCCTTACCGACAGACATGCCCGAGGGAGTCAAGACCCCCTCTGAAACAGCACCCTCATGATGCACCAAGGCTCCAGCACTCCATCCCTGCCGCACAGGTCAACGCCATCACTCAAGCGCCGCATGGCCTGCTGGCTTTACGAAGGCATGCTGTTGTTTGGCGTCATGGTGTCCTCTGGACTGGTTTATTTTGTGGCCGCCTATTGGGCGACAGGGTTGGCTCCTGGCGACATGAACGTCCATCCTCAACTCAAATCAGGCTTGCAGGCGTCTAGCTTTTTGGTTTTGGGTTTGTATTTCATTTGGATGTGGCGGCGTGGTCAGACCTTGGCCATGAAGACCTGGCGGATTCAAATTGTGGCCACCGATGGTCAAAAAATCAGTCGAAAAACGGCCTTCAAACGCTACCTCACCAGCTGGATTTGGTTCCTCCCCCCTTTGGCGGTCTCTTCAGCACTTGGGTTGCCTGTGGTCGAGTTGACTGTTTTGACCTTGGGCTGGGTGGCCGTCTGGGCTGTCCTCAGCCGCTTTCACCCGCAAGGCCAGTTTTGGCATGATGCAATTGCAGGGACACGGCTGATCACGACAGCCACCTGAATATTTTGACTTTTCGCGCTCCATGCAAGAACCCACAAAAGCACCCTCTACCGCCGATACCGTGAACCCACAAAAAGCCCGCAAAGGACTGAACCGAGTCCTCCATGCGGGAGGGTATTCCCTTCAAGGACTTCGTGCAGGCTGGGGGGAAACAGCCTTTCGCCAAGAAGCCATCTTTGCCACGGCCTTGTTGCCACTCGCTTTTTGGTTGGGACAAAGCTGGGTCGAAACGGCATTGTTGGCCGGCACGGTCGTGCTGGTCATGATCGTTGAGTTGCTCAACACCTGCATCGAATCGGCCATTGACCGAATTGGCCCCGAATGGCATGACTTGTCCAAGCGTGCCAAAGACATGGGCAGCGCTGCTGTCCTGCTCAGCTTGATGTTGTGCCTAGGGGTTTGGATCGGTGCACTTTGGCAACGCTTGGCATGAACCCGACACACGCCACCGCCGGTTCTCGGACATCGCCTGCCTTTTCCTTGTGTGTGTACTGCGGCTCAAAACCTGGCAATCGGCCTGAATTTTCACAAATTGCCCTGCAAGTCGGCACTTGGATTGGTCAACATGGCGGGCAGCTGGTCTACGGTGGGGGTCGCAATGGCCTGATGGGCTTGGTCGCTGAAGCCACGTTGGCCGCTGGCGGCACGGTGGTTGGCATCATTCCCACGGCTTTGGTGGAAAAAGAATGGGCACACCACGCTTGCACCGAATTGCATGTGGTGGACACGATGCACGAACGCAAACGCCTCATGGCCGAAAAGTCGAATGCTTTTTTGGCCCTGCCCGGCGGCATTGGCACGTTCGAAGAATTGTTTGAAGTCTGGACTTGGCGCCAACTGGGTTACCACGACAAACCCATCGGCATTTTGAACAGCCTGGGCTATTACGACAGCCTGATGGGCTTCATTGGCCAAGTGGTCGAGCAAGGCTTCATGGGCGAATGGCAAACCCAATTGGTGTCCGTGGGCACCGAGCCCGAACCCCTGCTGCGCGGCTTGGTGGAGGCGGCTGGGTTTTCACCTCGCGCCCTCACCGAAAAGATCTGACGCGCTTCAGATCGCGGTTTCGTCCTGCTCACCGGTGCGGATGCGCACCACGCGTTCGACTGAGGTGACAAAAATCTTACCGTCACCGATCTTGCCCGTGCGGGCAGCCTTGATGATGGCATCCACACAGCTGTCCACGTCTTCGTTCTTCACCACCACCTCGACCTTGACCTTGGGCAAAAAGTCGACCACATACTCGGCACCCCGGTACAGCTCAGTGTGGCCTTTTTGGCGGCCGAAACCCTTGACTTCGGTCACGGTCAAACCGGTCACACCGCATTCGGCCAAGGCCTCGCGCACTTCTTCCAGTTTGAAGGGTTTGATGACGGCTGTGATCTGTTTCATGGGAAAAATCCTCAATCAATGGGGTTGGCCCGAAATCAGGCGCGAAACTTGTTAGTCATAGGATAACGCCAATCCTTGCCAAAACTGCGGTGCGTCACGCGAATCCCCACAGGCGACTGGCGGCGTTTGTACTCGTTGAGCTTGATCAGGCGCGTGACTTTTTCCACATCGTCCCGCTCAAAGCCATCGGCAATCAGCGCTTCTACGCCCTCGTCGTTTTCCATGTAGCGCTGGATGATCGCATCCAGCACCTCGTACGCAGGCAGGCTGTCCTGGTCTTTTTGGTCGGGGCGCAACTCAGCGCTGGGCGGGCGGGTGATGATGCGCTCGGGGATCGGCTGGCTGCCCGTGCCATACGGGTCATGAAGGTTTCGCCAGCGGGCCAGGTCAAACACGCGGGTCTTGACCACATCCTTGATGACCGCAAAACCGCCTGCCATGTCGCCATACAGCGTGCAGTAGCCGGTGGCCATCTCGCTCTTGTTGCCGGTGGTCAACACAATCGCCCCGGTCTTGTTGGACAGCGCCATGAGCAGGGTGCCGCGAATGCGGGCCTGGATGTTTTCTTCGGTGGTGTCTTCTTTCAGGCCCTCGAACTGCACCGACAGCGCTTGCTTGAAGCCATCGAACAAGGGGGCAATCGACATCTCGTCGTAACGCACGTTCAAACGTTTGACCATGTCTCGGCTGTCAATCCAGCTGATGTCGGCCGTGTAAGGCGAAGGCATCATCACCGCGTGGATCTTATCGGCCCCGATGGCGTCCACTGCAATCGCCAACACCAGCGCCGAGTCGATACCGCCCGACAGGCCCAAAATCGCGCCCTTGAAACCGTTTTTGCCCAAATAGTCGCGCACCCCCAACACCAGCGCATCCCACAACTCGGCATCGGCATTGGCCATGGGCACCAAGGATTCGGGTGCAGCGCTGAGCTCGACACCTGTGGTTGTCACTTGAACCTGCACAGTCATGGACGCTTCACGAAAGCCCACAGCCCGTGCCTCCACGTGGCCCTGCGCGTTCAAGGCAAAAGAGCGGCCTTCAAAAATCACCTCATCTTGCCCACCGACCAAGTGTGCATAAATCAGGGGCAAACCGCTGTCGGCCACGCGCTCGCGCATGCGCTGCTCACGCTCCGGGCCTTTGCCTGCATGAAAAGGCGATGCGTTCAGCACCGCCAGCATTTGCGCGCCCGCGTCTCGCGCCAAGCGGGCAGGTTCGTCAAACCAAGCGTCCTCGCAAATGAGCAAACCCACGCGCACGCCCTCCACCTCAAACACGCCAACGCCATGGCCGGGCGTGAAGTAGCGGCGCTCGTCAAACACCTGGTAGTTGGGCAGCTCGCGCTTGTCGTAAGCACAAACCACTCGCCCCTCGCACAAGACGCTCGCGCGGTTGTGGCGGCGCGTCACGGCCACACTGCGGGTGCGCAAGCCACCACCTTCGGGGTGGCCCACCACCACATGCAAGCCCTTTAACCCAGCCAGTTCGCGGGCCACCGTTTTCAAGGCATCATCGCAGGCGTCAATGAAGGCTGGACGCAGCAACAGGTCTTCGGCTGCATAGCCGCAAATCGACAGCTCGGGCGTGAGCAGCAGCCTGGCACCCTGCGCATAAGCTGCAGTGGCGGCGTCGATGATTTTGCGGGCGTTGCCCGGCATGTCACCGACGACAAAGTTGAGCTGGGCCACACGAATTTGGAGAGTCATACAGGTGCTGGAAAATTTGAGCTTGAATTATGTCACCCGGGTGCAGGACGATCTGAGCGGCATAACGCCCGAGGCTTGGGACGGCTTGCTTGCCCAGCAGGATGCCCCATCGCCCTTCATGCAGCATGCCTATTTGTCAGCCATGCACGCCAGCGGTTCGGCCGTGCCCGAGACCGGCTGGACCCTGCAAGTGATCAGTTTGTGGCGGGACACCCCCACGGGGCCCACATTGGCCGCCGCCTGCTCGCTCTACCTCAAGACCCATTCACGCGGCGAATATGTGTTCGACCATGCTTGGGCCGACGCCTATGAACGCCACGGCTTGAATTATTACCCCAAGGCGCTGGTGGCCTCACCCTTCACGCCCGTGCCCGGCAGCCGCTTGCTGGCCGAGACCGATGCCGCCCGTCAAGCACTGCTGGCCGCCTTGCTGGACATCTGCCAAACCCACAACATCCCCTCGCTGCACATCCTGTTTGGCAGCCCGCAAGACCTGCGGGCCTGCGAGCAAGCCGGGCTGCTGCAGCGCAGCCAGGTGCAATTCCATTGGCAAAACCTTGGCTGGCGCGACTTTGATGACTTTTTGGGGAGCCTGAACCAGGAAAAGCGCAAAAAAATCCGGCAAGAGCGGCGCAAAGTGCAGGAGGCGGGTGTCAGCTTTCGCACCGTGCGTGGCCCCGACATGACGGGCGATGACTGGGCCCTTTTGTTGCGCTGCTACCAGCAAACCTATTGGGAACACGGCAACGCGCCCTATTTGAAGCCTGAGTTTTTCGACGCCATGCGGCGTGACATGGCCGCCAACTGGCTCTTGTTTGTGGCGCAACACAGGGACCAAGCCATCGGCATCAGCCTCATCGGTCTGCATTTGGACGCCGCGGGACAGCCCGACGTGGCCTATGGCCGTTACTGGGGCGCGCTCGCGCGTGTGGACTGCCTGCACTTTGAGGCCTGTTACTACCAACCCCTTGAATGGTGCATCGCCAACGGCGTCCAGCGTTTTGAGGGCGGTGCACAAGGGGAGCACAAAATGGCCCGCGCCCTGCTGCCCACCCCCACGCACAGCGCCCACTGGCTGGCACACCCGTCCTTTTCGGAAGCGGTGGCGCGGTATTTGGAGCGCGAAAAAGCGGGCATTGACAACTACATGGAAGCCCTTCAACAGCACTCACCGCTGAAAAAGTCCCATTGACCCCCCCAAAAAAAAGCCTGCGCGGCGCAAACCAGGCAGGCGTTTTGCGGATCCAGCGCTTCACACAGAGGCCGCTGGGACAGGCCCATCAGGCCTTTTTGTAATTGGCGATGCCGTCCATCAATTCCTTGGCGGCGGACTCCACGCCTTCCCAGCCCTTGACCTTGACCCATTTGCCTTTTTCCAGGTCTTTGTAGTGCTCAAAGAAGTGGGCGATCTGCTTGAGTTGCAACTCGTGCACATCGGCCAAGTCTTTGATGTTGGCGTAGATCGGCAAAATTTTCTCGGTGGGTACCGCCAAAATCTTGCCGTCCATGCCGCCTTCGTCTTCCATCAACAAAATGCCAATGGCACGGCAAGACACCACCACGCCGGGGGGCAGTGGGAAAGGCGTCATCACCAAAACGTCCACTGGGTCGCCGTCACCGGCGATGGTCTGGGGCACGTAACCGTAGTTGGTGGGGTAGTGCATGGCGGTGCCCATGAAACGGTCGACAAACAAAGCGCCAGACTCTTTGTCCACTTCGTACTTCACAGGGTCAGAGTTCATCGGAATTTCGATGATCACATTGAATGCGTCGGGCACTTTGCTACCGGGGGTGACTTTGTTCAGGGACATGGTGTCTGCTTTTGAAAGTTAAGAGGAATCGAAAAATCCTAGGGATTAACCCCGATTTTACTTTCACAGGGCTTGCGAAAACCGCGACGCAAGATGAACGCGATCTGACAGCCCTGAGCCTGCTGCGCGTGTTGGGGGTGATGTCTCGCGTGTGATTTCCAAGGCTGCACTTGAGCCGACAATGGCACCATGCGCCACAACTTCATCGCCAACCAATCCATGCCCGCCCTGGCCGGCCAAACCATCGACGTGCTGGACCCGTCCGATGGTCAAGCGTTCGCTCAGATTGCGCGCAGTCAAGGGGCCGACATCGACCAGGCGGTGCTGGCGGCGCGGGCTGCCTTCAACGGCCCCTGGGGAAAACTCAATGGTGTGGAACGCGGGCGTTTGCTGATGGCGTTGTCCCGCAAAGTGGCAGATCACACCAGCGAATTGGCGGCACTGGAACAGCGCGACTGCGGCAAACCCACCCAACAAGCGGTGGCCGATGCAGTGGCCTTGGCCCGGTATTTTGAGTTTTATGCCGGAGCGTGTGACAAACTGCATGGCGAAACCTTGCCCTACCAAAATGGCTACAGCGTGCTCACCTGGCGTGAGCCGCATGGCGTCACCGGCCATGTGATTCCCTGGAATTACCCGATGCAAATTTTTGGCCGCAGCGTGGGCGGGGCTTTGGCTGCGGGCAACGCCTGCGTGGTCAAACCCTCTGAAGACGCATGCCTGAGCCTGATCCGCGTGGCGCAGCTGGCGGCCGAAGTCGGTTTTCCGGCGGGGGCCTTGAACATCGTGACCGGCTATGGCCACGAAGTGGGTGAGGCGCTCGCCCGCCATCCCGGCATTGACCACATCAGTTTCACCGGTAGCCCCCGGGTGGGCACACTCATCCAGCAGGTGGCCGCACAACGCCATTGCCCGGTCACGCTGGAGCTGGGCGGCAAAAGCCCCCAAATCATTTTTGATGACGCCGATCTGGATGCGGCCATTCCCGTGGTGGTCAACGCCATCGTGCAAAACGCAGGCCAAACCTGCAGCGCCGGTTCGCGTGTGTTGATCCAACAAGGCATTTATGAACCGCTCTTAGAACGACTGGGTGACGCCTTCAGCCGCTTGCAAGTGGGCTCGGCAGCCATGAACTTGGATTTGGGACCCTTGATCCGCGCCAGCCAGCTGGAGCGGGTGGCCAACTTCCTGAACCAAGCCCGGGCTGACGGCATCGCTACCGTGGCTCAAGGCCAGATCGCCCCTGGCGTGCCCGCAGGTGGCTTTTACCAAGCGCCAGTGCTGTTGCGCGACGTTCCCGTGATGCACCGTTTGGCGCAAGAAGAGGTGTTTGGCCCCGTGCTGTCGGCCATGGCCTTCAAAGACGAAGACCACGCCGTGGCATTGGCCAATGCCACCGACTTCGGTTTGGTGGCGGGCATTTGGACGCGTGATGGCGGCCGCCAGTTCCGCATGGCCAAACGTGTGCACAGCGGCCAAGTGTTCATCAACAACTATGGCGCAGCCGGTGGCGTGGAGTTGCCTTTTGGCGGCGTCAAGTCTTCAGGCTATGGCCGAGAAAAAGGCCTAGAGGCACTGCTGGGCTTCACCACCCTCAAAACGGTGGCCATTGCGCACGGCTGAGGGGCACAATAAGCATGACCCTGCCCACGCCAAGGCGGTGTTGCTCGGGCACAATCATCGCTTATGTCAGAACGCGTCATTCCGCTGGTTGACCAGCGCCACCCCAGTTTGCCTCTCCCCCCCCTTGCCGCGGGGCACGGTCTGAGTGCGCTGCCCTTGGACGGTCTGCGCCGCCCCTTGAGCGATTTGCGCATCAGCGTGACAGACCGGTGCAATTTCAGGTGCAGCTACTGCATGCCCAAGGAAATCTTTGACAAAGATTACGCTTACCTGCCGCACAGCCATTTGCTGAGCTTTGAAGAGATCACTCGCATCGCCACCGTGTTTGTCGGCCGGGGCGTGCGCAAAATCCGCCTCACGGGCGGTGAGCCTTTGCTGCGCAAGAACATCGATATCCTGATCGCCCAACTGGCGGCCCTGCGCACACCAGACGGTCAGCCACTCGATTTGACGCTGACCACCAACGGCTCGCTTTTGGCCCGCAAAGCTCAAAGCCTGAAAGACGCCGGACTGCAACGCGTCACCGTCAGCCTCGATGGCTTGGACGATGCCGTGTTCCGCAGCATGAACGATGTCGACTTCCCTGTGGCCGAGGTGCTGGCCGGCATCGAGGCAGCGCGTGCTGTGGGGTTGGGCCCTATCAAGGTCAACATGGTGGTCAAACGTGGCACCAATGAACACGAAATTTTGCCCATGGCTCGGCACTTTCGGGGCACGGGGATTGTGCTGCGCTTCATTGAATACATGGACGTGGGTGCCACCAACGGCTGGTGCATGGACGAGGTGCTGCCCAGCGCTGAGGTCATTCGCCTGCTGCAGACCGAGTTACCGCTGGTGCCGCTGGACCCCGCTGTCGCAGGCGAAACGGCCGAGCGCTGGGGCTATGCCAATGCGCAAGGCGAGCACGACCCCTCTTTGGGCGAGATCGGCGTGATCAGCAGTGTCACGCAGGCTTTTTGTGGCGACTGCAATCGTGCCCGGCTGTCCACCGAAGGGCGCTTGTACCTGTGCCTGTTTGCCAGCCAGGGTTATGACCTGCGCCAACTCGTGCGCGACCCGGCCCAAAACGACTTGGTGCTGGCTGCCACGGTGGATGCGATTTGGCGTGGGCGCACCGACCAATACTCGGTGCTGCGCAGCCTGCGAGGACCGGACACCGCCAGCGGCGCTGGCCGCCGGGTGGAAATGAGCTACATCGGAGGCTAAAAGCCATGAACCATGACGCACCGGTGATCACCGGCCTCATCCTTGCCGGTGGGCGCGGCTCGCGCATGGGCGGCAGCGACAAAGGCCTGCAAAACTTCCATGGCCTCCCTCTGGCCTTGCAAACCCTGATGCGTCTGCAATTACAAAGTCTGCCACTGCAAGAGGTGCTGATCAACGCCAACCGCAACTTGGCGGCCTACGAGTCGCTGGGTGTGCCCGTTTGGCCCGACAGCATCGACGGTTATGCAGGGCCCTTGGCCGGCTTTCAGACAGGCCTGGAACGCTGCGAAACGCCGCTCTTGCTCACGGTGCCTTGCGACACGCCGCTGTTTCCGCTCGATCTGGCTGAGCGCCTGTTCCAAGCCCTGCAGGCCCAAGACGCCGACGTGGCCATGGCTGCCGCGCCCGAGACCGATGGCGCGGTGCGTCCGCAACCGGTGTTTTGCCTGCTCAAAACCGAGTTGCTTGAAAGCTTGGTGAAATTCACCCAGAGCGGTGGCCGCAAGATCGATGCTTGGACAGGCCAGCACCGCTGCGCCATCGTGCCCTTTGACTTGCCCGGCGACAGCCCGCAAGCCTTTGCCAATGCCAACACCTTGGCCGAGTTGCAACAACTCGAAGCCCTGTGAAATTCCCACGGCCACGCTTGCCGTGGCTGCTCAGACCATGACCACGCCACAGCCCTCCTCCCTGCCCTGCACACCGTCGCTCACCGAAATCGCCGAACGCCTACAAGGCTACGACCCCCAAGCCCTGTCGGCCAGCCATGTGAACGACTTTCTGGCGCAGCTGGTACAAGCTGTGCGCGAACACGAGTCCATACCCCTGATGCAGGCCCATGGCCGCATCTTGGCGCACGACGTGGTCTCGCCCATCAGTGTGCCGCCGCACGACAATTCGGCCATGGATGGCTACGCCCTGCGTGGCGCAGAACTGCGGCCCGATCGCCCGACACCATTCAAAGTGGTCGGCACCGCTTTTGCCGGCGCCGCCTGGCAAGGCACGGTGAACGCAGGCGAATGCGTGCGCATCATGACCGGGGCCATCATGCCCGCGGGATTGGACACGGTGGCACCGCAAGAGTTGGTGCAAGTAGATGGCGACACCGTGCACATGCCACCGAGCCTGCTGCAAGTGGGCGATAACCGCCGACTCCTGGGTGAAGACCTGATGGCCGGGCAACCTGCCCTGCGCGCTGGCACGCGCCTGGCCCCCGCGGCCTGTGGTCTTCTGGCCAGCCTCGGTTTGCCCAGCGTCAGCGTTTGGCGCAGACCCAAAGTGGCTTACTTTTCAACTGGCGATGAGATCCTGAGCTTAGGCGAGGCACCCCGTGAGGGCGCGGTGTATGACAGCAACCGTTATACGGTTGCGGGCATGGTGCAGGACCTGGGCTGCGAGCTGATCGACATGGGCGTGGTACGCGACGAGCCCGCAGCATTGGAACAAGCGTTCTTGGCAGCAGCTGAACAGGCTGACGCCATCGTCACCAGTGGCGGCGTGAGCGTCGGTGAGGCCGACCACACCAAGGCGATGATGAAAAAACTGGGCGATGTGGCTTTTTGGCGCATTGCCATGCGCCCCGGACGCCCCATGGCGGTGGGCCGCATTGCGCGGGGCCATCGCTCGGCGGTGCTGTTTGGCCTGCCCGGCAACCCGGTGGCTGTCATGGTCACCTTTGCCGCCTTTGTGCGTCCCGCGCTGCAGCAGCTCATGGGCTGGCAAGCACCTGCCCTGCCCCTGCTCAAAGCCAAAAGTACCGAAGCACTGCGCAAGAAACCCGGACGCACCGAATACCAACGCGGCATCGTCAGCACCGATTCAACGGGGTGTTTGCAGGTCAGCATCACTGGCAACCAGGGCTCAGGTGTGCTCAGCTCCATGGTGCAAGCCAACGGACTCATTGTGCTGGGCCACGGGCAAGGCAATGTGGCCGTCGGTGAGGAAGTGGATGTGATGATGTTCGATGGTCACCTTTGAACACGCGCCCTTGCCCTCAACAAAAAAGCGGCCTAGGCCGCTTTTTTGTTGAGGCACAGGGGCAACACGCCCCCTGACAAGACACTCAATGGGCTGGCGCTTCGTGCGGCTCATCATGGGCCACCGATTTGTTGGGACCCGGCACCGAATTGCGTGCCAACAACGAATACATGGTGGGCACCACAAAAATGGCCAGCAAAGTGCCCAAGCTCATGCCGCCCACGATCACCCAGCCAATTTGCGTGCGGCTCTCAGCGCCGGCCCCGGTTGCCAGCGCCAGTGGCACAGCACCCAGCACCATGGCACCGGTGGTCATCAAAATCGGGCGCAGCCGCTGTGAGGAGGCCTTGATCAAGGCCTCCTTCATGGCCATGCCTTGCTCACGCAGCTGGTTGGTGAACTCCACAATTAAAATGCCGTGCTTCGTGATCAGGCCAACCAGCGTGATCAGACCAATTTGTGAGTACACGTTCAATGACCCCCCCGTGAACTTGAGTGCCAACAGCGCACCAATCATGGACAAAGGCACCGACAACATGATCACCAAGGGATCAATGAAGCTCTCAAACTGAGCTGCCAAAACCAAAAAGATGAAGAACAGTGCCAACACAAACACGATGACCAAAGCGCCTTGGGAGTTTTTGAACTCACGCGATGTGCCATTCAACTCGGTCGTGTAACCGGATTTGAGCAACTTGGCAGCGGTTGCGTCCATGAACTTCAGGGCCTCACCCAAGGAATAGTCAGGGGCCAAGTTGGCCGTGATCGAGACCGAACGGCGCTGACCAAAGTGGTTCAGCTCACGCGGCGACACACTTTCACGCACTTTCACCAAGCTGGACAAGGGGACCATGGTGTCGTTGCGGCCACGCACCTGAATCACATCAATGTCGTCGGGCGTATTGCGGGCCGAGGGCTGTGTTTGAACAATCACGTCATACTGCTCGGCATCGCGTTTGTACCGGGTCACCACACGACCGCCCAGCATGGTCTCGATGGTGCGCGCGACCACATCAATGCTGACACCCAGTTCCGCCGCTTTGACGCGGTCAACCTCGATGCGCAGCTCGGGTTTGTTCAAGCGCAAATCCACATCGGGCGACAAAATACCCGGGTTCTTGGCCACTTCGTCCAGGAACTGTCGCGTCAGTTGGTTCAAATTTTGGTAACTGTCTGACGTTTGAATCACAAAGTTCAAGGGTCGCTCACGGAAACCTTGGCCCAAAGATGGGGGCGTGATCGGGAAGGCGTTGACACCCGGCAAACCATTGAATTTGGCACCCATTTCACGCGCCATCTCAAGGGTGGTGCGCTTGCGCTCGTCCCAATCCACCGCTCGGTAAACGACCGTACCTTGGCCCACCGTCGGGTTACCGATGTTGGCAAAAATTCGGTCAAACTCTGGGTAGGCCTGCCCAATTTTCTCCAAAGACCGGGCGTACCGATCGGTGTATTGGAGCGTGGAGCCATCGGGCGCATTGACTGTGGCCAAAATCGTGCCCCTGTCTTCTAGGGGTGCCAATTCTTGCTTCATGGTCGGGTAAATCAGGGCAATGCCCACGCCAGAGCCCAACATCACGAGCACCACAACCCAACGGGCACGGTTCAAGATGAAACTCAGGAGCTGGGCGTAACCGTTCGACAAAGCCGTCAGCAAACGTTCCATGGTGCGGTCAAACCAACTCGGTTTGGGATTGTGCCGCAGCAGTTTGGAGCTGAGCATGGGGGTCAGCGTCAGGGCCACAAAACCGGACACCATGACAGCACCGGCCAATGCCAGGGCAAACTCGCCAAACAACTTACCCGTGCGCCCGGGTGTGAATGCCAAAGGCGCGAACACGGCAGCCAGTGTCAAGGTCATGGCAATCACGGCAAAGCTGATTTCTCGCACGCCCTTGATGGCCGCAGAAAACGGGTCCAAGCCCTCTTCGATGTGCCGGTAAATGTTCTCCAGCACCACAATCGCATCGTCCACCACCAGACCAATGGCCAGCACCAGCGCCAACAAGGTCAAGGTATTGATGGTGAAACCCGCCAAAGCCATCATGGCAAATGCGCCAATCAAACTGACGGGGATGGTGATGATCGGGATGATGGAGGCACGCAGGGTGCGCAAGAATACAAAAATGACCAAGGCCACCAAGACCACCGCCTCAACGATGGTTTGGAACACGTTCTTGATGGATTTATCAATGAAAACAGAGTTATCGTTGGCCACATCGATCGACATGTCCCCAGGCAAATCGCTTTTGAGACGAGGAATCATCTCGCGCACCCCTTTGGACAATTCCAAAGGGTTGGCCGTGGCTTGACGGATCACGCCCGCAGAAATCGCAGGCCTTCCGTTCAGGCGAACCACGCTTCGGTCATTCGCGGCATCTTCCTTGATCTGGGCCACATCACGCAATTTGACCGGGAAGCCGTTGACGTTGCGAATCACGATGTCACCAAACTGGCCCGGCCGGGTCAGGTCGGTTTGAGAGGACACGCTGAACTCGCGGTTGCTGGACTCAATGCGCCCCGCGGGCAACTCCAAATTGCTGCGGCGGATGGCATCTTCCACGTCTTGCGGCGTGAGTTTGAAGGCGGACAATCGCGCATGGTCCAGTGAAACCAGCATGGCGTATTTGCGCTCACCGAAAATCCGCACATCGGCCACCCCGGTGACGGTTTGCAAGCGCGGCTTGACCACGCGATTGACCAAATCGTTGATTTGCAGAGCATTCAAGGTGTCGCTTGAAAAAGCCAGCCAAATCACAGGAAAGGCGTCGGCCTCCACCTTGGCGATGACCGGCTCTTCAATCGCTTGAGGCAAACGGTTTCGTACACGGGAGGTGCGGTCACGCACTTCTGCGGCAGCCGTATCGGCGTCTTTCTCTAGGCGAAAACGCACCGTGATTTGCGACTGCTCGGCCCGACTGATGGAGGTGATGACATCCACCGCATCAATGCCCGCAATCGAATCTTCCAGCGGTTTGGTGACCTGCGACTCAATCACTTCGGCCGAAGCGCCCACATAACGGGTCGTCACCGTGACGGTGGGTTCATCGATCTTCGGGTACTCACGCAATGAGAGGCTTTTGAAGCTCACTGCACCAATCAACACAATCAGCAAGGACATCACAACGGCCAGAACAGGCCGCCTTATGGTTGTTTCAGCGAGCTGCATCGGCACCCCTCAAGCAAGGGTTGGGGCCAGACAAGGCCGCGTTGTTGGTGCTCGCCCCCTTGGGGCCGGTGCTTTTGGGGGCTTGACCTGCTGGACCTGCAGCAGGCGCCGAAGCTGCGCCCCCCGCTGGCGCCGATGCTGGGCCTTGGGCGCTCGCCGGTTTGCCACCCGCGGCCTGTGCCATGTCGATCACACGCACCAAGGTGCCATCCTTTTGCAAACGCTGGTGGCCGGCTGTGACCACCGTGTCACCGGCTGCCAGGCCTTCCAATATTTCCACTTTGCCTGGCTGGCGCAAGCCCGTTTTGACGGCAACGCGTTCCGACATGAGTTGGTCAGGTTTTTCCCCTGCCACCACCTTGACCACAAAAGTGCGCCCGCCCTGAGGAATGATGGCCTCCTCAGGGATGACCATCGCATTCTCGCGGGCGCCAAACACGGCGTTCACACGGGCAAACATGCCGGGTCGCAATTGTTGTTGGCGGTTGTCGATGCAGCCGCGCACACCGACAGAGCGGCCATTGGCCTCAATCAAGGGGTCCACCGCCTGCACGATGGCCATGAAAGGACGTCCGGGCAACGCATCCACCGTCAATTGGGCTTTTTGCCCCGCACGGATTTTGGCTTGAAAACGCTCTGGCAAGCGGAAGTCCAGCAACACGGCATCCAAGTCTTCGATGTTCACCATGTCAGCGCCGTCTTTGAGATAGTCGCCGACGTTGACTTGCTTGAGACCGGTGATGCCATCAAATGGCGCCAGCACCTTGAGGCGTTGCAGCGTGGCATCGGCCAAGGCCAGTTTGGCACGCGTGACCTCCAAGGCAGCGCCGCTTTCATCCACCGATCGCTGGCTGATGAAGTTTTGCGCCACCAACTCTTGGTTGCGTTTGTGATTGGCCTCGGCAATCGACAACTCGGCTTTGGCCTGAGACAGCTGGGCTTGTTGGAGTTGGTCCTCAAACTGAACCATCAACTGGCCCTTGCGCACGCGTTGGCCGTCGTTGAAGAAAATTTGTTTGACGCGCCCACCCACTTCAGGGCGCAGCATCACGCCTTGCCGGGAGCGCAGACTGCCCACGGCTTGTGTTTCGTCCACCAAGGTCAGTTTTTCGACTTTGGCCACTTCCACCGCTGTCGGCTTGGCCGGACCCGCAGGAGTTCCCGTGGTGCTGGAGGCCGTGCTGGAGGCCGTGCTGGAGGCCCCGGGCTGGGTGCCATCGCTGGCAGTACCCATTTTATTTTGCATCCACCAAGCCAAGCTGGAGGCCGCACAAACACCCACCAACGCCATCACAGCGTATTTTTTCTTGTAAGCCATTCAGATCTCTCTCGCAGGTTGAACTCACCCAGACTCACGAAATGTAACAGCGTCTGGCGACCGACCCAAGAGGAGGTTCACAAGGGCTGGGTCACTTGCTCAGGATCCCTGTGGCGGTTTTTCAGGCTTGCCTCAACGGCCCAAAGCCTTGTCTACGCCTCGGTTGGCGAGCGTATCGGCACGTTCATTGCCGGGATCGCCGGCATGTCCCTTGACCCAGCGCCAGTCAATCTGGTGTCCCGAGGACGACACCACAGCATCGAGTTTTTGCCAGAGGTCCGCATTTTTCACCGGTTGCTTCGCAGCAGTTCGCCAACCCCGAGCTTTCCAGCCGTGAATCCATTCGGTAATCCCTTTGCGTACATATTCGCTGTCCAGGTAAAGCGTGACCTGGCAAGGCCGCTTGAGTGCCGACAGGCCCTCGATCACGGCGGTCATCTCCATGCGGTTGTTGGTGGTATTCAACTCACCACCAAACAGCTCCTGGACATGCGGGCCCGACTGCAAACGCACACCCCATCCCCCGGGGCCAGGATTGCCCTTGCAAGCGCCATCTGTGTAAATTTCAACGTGACTCAACGGTGTCTTTCGGGGTCCTCGAGGGGCCCATGATGGTGTCTGTGCGGGCGATCGGTGCCGCCGCACCAGCGGGCGATCGTACCGCGCGCCAACGCCGGCCATCAATGAAACGCGACCCAGGCACCCTTTTTGTCGCCATCAAAAGGTAAACACCCCCAAAAATGGGACACCAACGCTCGCCCAAGGCATCCATCCATTGCAAACGTTGCATCCAAGCCTCACTGCCCGTGGCCGGCGCCCATCCGCCAAAACGACTGATCTGAACCTCAAAACCCAACAAGCGCAACCAATCTCGCAAACGGCGGTATGCCATCAAAGATGTGGGCACATGAACGCCCGCACCGGGCGCTGGTGACCGACGTTTCACCCGTGTTTGCTGCCACCCCCAAAAACTCCAGGGGTTCAGCCCTGTGATCAGGACATGTCCTTCAGGAATCAACACCCTGGCCACCTCTCTCAAACAAGCATGCGGATCGGCAGAGCGCTCCAAGGTGTGGGGCAAAACCACCAAATCCAGGCTGTCTGCTGGCCAAGGCCAAGCCCGGCTGTCCAAACAAACACTGGCGTTTGACACGGTCGGCCCAGCGCCCTCGGGGCGACAAGTTTCAAACTCGGCCTGGGCCAGCCAACGGTGGGGCATGCGGTTGGTTCGCAGCGCCGACAGTTCAGGCCAACCCAACTGCACGGCGTGGTAACCAAACACATCCGCGAGCAGTTCATCCGCTTGCTGCTGCTCCCATGCCAACAAACGCGACGACGCCGGCCGGCCCAAAGGGGTCAGCCAAGCCTGATCGCAATCCTTGCTTTCTATAATCTGACTCTCCATGAAACTTATTGCACTGCCCGCATTCTCTGACAACTACATTTGGTTGTTACACAACGACCAACACGCACTCGTGGTGGACCCGGGTGACAGTGCGCCCGTTCTGGCTTGGTTGGGGCAACACCCCCACATCTCGCTGGACTTGATTTTAGTGACCCATCACCATGCCGACCACACGGGCGGTCTGCCTGAATTGGTGAATCAGACAGGGGCCCAGGTGGCCGGTCCTGCGATGGAAAAAATGCCCGTTCCCGCTCGCGGCTTGCAACAAGGTGACACATTGGCATGGCACGGTCTGGATCTGAGGGTGCACGAGGTGCCTGGACACACCCTGGGCCACATTGCTTTATGGCTCCATCCCGCCGAACAATCGCCCATCCTGTTTTGTGGGGACACCTTGTTTTCTGGGGGTTGTGGTCGGCTTTTTGAGGGCTCACCAGCCCAAATGCTCGACTCTCTTGACCGCTTGTCCGCCCTGCCGGGTGACACCCGCGTTTGCTGTGCCCATGAATACACCTTGTCCAACCTGAAATTTGCCTTGGCGGTCGACCCTGAGAACGTGGCCTTGAAAAGCTATGCTCAGGATTGCGCTCGTTTGCGCGACAACCGCCAAGCCACTTTGCCTGCGCTGTTGTCCACTGAACGCGACATCAACCCTTTTTTGCGCAGCCGCAGCCCTGCGGTCTCCTCGGCCGTCCAACAGCGTGATGCGTCTGCCATCGACGACGTTAGCCGCTTTGCTGCACTTCGCAACTGGAAAAACGAATTTTGAAGAACGCTTGGGTTTCCCACACCATCCCTCATTGCTCTCCCATCCTGCTCATTGGACGCCGCTTTTTAGCGGCCAGCACTTTGGGTTTTTCTCTTTTACTGGGGGCGTGTGCCACTGCACCCAACTCGGCCAGCCCCCCCCGCGCTCAATGTGCCTCCCCCTCCAGCACAAGTTGAGGCGGTGAATCAATCGGTCACTTCCAAGGCCGATCGAACCGAGGCCTCCCCTGAGCCGACCAGCGCCCCGATCCTGCCATTGACGGACGAATCGGTCCCGGGTCTCAAGCCCCGCAGCCAATTGGCGCTCACGCCACCCAAAGACATCTGGGAGCGGATTCGCCGGGGATTTGCCATGCCCGATCTGGACAACGATTTGGTGCGCAACCGGGAGCAATGGTATTCAGGCCGCCCGGATTACATGCTGCGCATGACCGAGCGTTCACGGCCCTATTTGTTCCATGTGGTGGAGGAGCTTGAGCGGCGCAACATGCCCACCGAGCTGGCCCTGCTGCCCTTCATTGAATCTGCATTCAACCCCCAGGCTGTCTCGAGTGCCAAGGCCGCTGGGATGTGGCAATTCATGCCCGCGACGGGTAAGTTCTTTGACTTGAAACAAAATCTGTTCAGGGATGACCGGCGGGATGTGCTCGAGTCGACACGTGCTGCGCTGGATTACTTGCAAAAACTCTACGGTATGTTTGGTGATTGGCATTTGGCGCTGGCCGCCTACAACTGGGGTGAAGGCAGTGTGGGCCGGGCATTGGCACGCAACAAAGCACAGGGCAAATTGTTGACTTACAGCGATCTCAACATGCCCAACGAGACCCGGTATTACGTGCCCAAGTTGCAGGCGGTGAAGAACATCGTGGCCCAACCGGAGGCCTTCAACACGCAGTTGCCTCTGATCCAAAACCACCCCTACTTCAAGAGTGTTCCCATTGAACGCGACATTGATGTCGCGGTCGCAGTCAAGTTGGCGGGCGTCAGTTTGGAGGATTTCAAGGCCCTCAACCCCTCCATGAGACGGCCTGTGATCTTGGCAGCCGGAACGCCACAAATTTTGCTGCCCTGGGACAACGCCACGGTGTTTGAACGCAATCTACAAGCCCATGCCAACAAACCACTGGCCACCTGGACGGCTTGGCAAGCCCCAAAAACCATGAAGCCCGAAGAAGTTGCCCAACAATTGGGCATGCCCGTCGAGCAATTGCGCTCGGTCAACGACATCCCTTTGAGGATGATGATCACCGCGGGCTCGACCTTGCTGGTGCATCGAA
Source organism: Limnohabitans sp. DCL3 (assembly GCF_048019295.1). Lineage (GTDB taxonomy): Bacteria > Pseudomonadota > Gammaproteobacteria > Burkholderiales > Burkholderiaceae_C > Limnohabitans_A. The sequence continues at coordinate 1,993,406 of NZ_CP171842.1, forward strand.
AAGGACAGCTGGACAACGACGTGGCAGAGCACCTGGCCGACAACGGCCAATTGGGTCTGGCCCCTGAAATGGTGCTCAAAAGGGTCGCGGTCAAAGCCCGTAAAGGCGATTCTTTGGCCAGCTTGGCTGCACGCCATGGCGTGTCCGAAGCCAATATGGCATCGTGGAACAAATTGAAGGTCAACGCCCGGCTGAGCACGGGCCAGACTTTGACCATTTTGGTCCCCTCTCAAGGCGCAAGACGGGTCACCCGCACCAGCCCCGACAAGCTCGAACGGCCACAAGCCAAGCGCCCTCCAAGCAAAGCGGTCCCCAAGAAAACCCGAGCCAGCTCAAAATAAGCGCACACACTGAGCCACACACAGCCTGAAAAGCCCCACTACGCCTCAAAGCGGATTTTGGACTTCATCGCAAAACTGTTGGTGTAGGTGGACGCCAAAACGGGGCGACTGCCCACATGGCGGTCAGGCAATCGGTTGTAGGCATGCCAGGCATTGGCCACGGCCTCTGGGGCGAACACACCGTCGAGTGCGTACGACTCGCGCAATTTTTCGAACGCCCCCAAGTAAATGGTCCGATCGGCTTCCCAATGTGAGGCCGGCACGGTCTTCAAAATGTCGGTCAAGCCTGCCGTTTGAAGCCACTTGAGGCCATGCACCACCGCATCGCTCAAGGCCTGCACCAACTCGGGTTGCTTTTGCAAATAATCGGATCGCGCCCATAAACAGGCACCAGGCACAGCTCCGCCCAGGAGCTTTCGCGAAGACAACAGCGTTCTGGCCTCTCCCAGCAAGCGGATCTCATTGCGGTGCTCCAAACCGAACATGATCGGATCCAGATTGCACACCGCATCCACCGCGCCAGCGCGCAAAGCGTCCACCACGCCCAAGGAAGAGCCCACTTCCACAAAGACCACGTCTTCGGGCAAAAGGCCGTTTTGCATCAGCCAATGACAGGCCATGAAATGCGAGCTGGATTGAAGAGCGCTCACCCCTATCTTGGCGCCTTTGAGGGCCATCACCGAGCGTACGTTGAGCCGCGATGAGACGCCAAAGCTCAGCTGTGGGGTGCGGCCCATTTGCACAAAGGCCTGGCAGCTCATCCCCTTTTGTTGCAAGCCAAAAAGGTGTTCAAACGCACCCGACACCACCTGGGCTTGACCCTGCATGGCGCTGGCCAAAGCTTGCACATCAGAACCTTGCGGTAACCACTCCACGGCGATACCTGCTTGCCGGAAAAACCCAAGGCGATCGGCCAAAGTCAAAGGCAAATGGTGCAGGCTGAGCGGTGCAGCCAAAGCGATGCTCACGCGGTGGTTGATACGCGGCTCACTGCGCACAAAATCGGTGGCGGACAGGGTTGTGCCGGGCAACGCCCAAGCCCCCACGGCCGACAGCAAAAAAGAACGACGCAGACTCCCCAAACCTGACACCTACAGCTCCCCATGCAACATGAAAACACCCAACCGTGAGCATAAGAACCGATCGGATGTTGCGCATCGGGAATGATCCCGATCGGGTTTTCACGTAATGGATTGCCAGCAATGCACGCGGTGGAGAGCGGCCTCCTCAGCAGGCTAGCCCTGCCGTTGAAAATGGCGGGTCAACGGCGATCAACAAGGGCGTGAGCGATGGTGCCCAGATCCACATATTCCAACTCACTGCCCGCGGGGACACCTCGGGCCAAACGGGTCACGCGCAAGCCCTGTTGCCGAATCATCTCTGAAATCACATGGGCTGTGGCCTCTCCCTCGGCAGTGAAATTGGTCGCCAAAATCACCTCGGTGAGTACGCCGTCCCCCACCCGCTGCTTGAGCTTGGCCAGGCCAATGTCGTGCGGCCCAATGCCATCGAGTGGGCTGAGCTTGCCCATCAGCACAAAGTACAAACCCCGGTAAGTGCCGGTGCGCTCGATCGCCGATTGATCTGCAGGTGTCTCGATCACACACAAAACAGTCCGGTCTCGGGAGTCATCGAGACAGGTATCGCACAACTGCGCTTCGGTGAAGGTGTGGCAACACGCACAATGCCGAATTGTCTGGACCGCATTGTCCAGGGCAGCGGCCAGTTGCCGCGCTGTGGCCCGGTCGTTTTGCAGGAGCTGAAAAGCCATGCGCTGGGCCGACTTGACACCCACTCCCGGCAAACCCTTGAGGGCCTGCACCAAAGTCGCCAGGGCGTGGGTATCGGCCATGTTCGGACAATCAGAAGGGCAGCTTCATGCCGGGTGGCAAACCTGCCGTGAGCTTGCCCATTTTTTGCTGCGAAACCTCCTCGGCCATGCGCACGGCGTCGTTGAAGGCAGCCGCGACCAAGTCTTCCAGCATGTCCTTGTCATCGGCCAGCAAGCTGGGATCGATGGTCACTCGGCGCACGCTGTGCTTGCAGGTCATGAGGACCTTGACCATGCCCGAGCCGGCTTGACCCTCGACCTCCACAAAAGCCAATTCGTCCTGGGCTTTTTTCAGGTTGTCCTGCATGGCCTGGGCCTGCTTCATGAGGCCGGCAAGTTGTCCTTTGTTGAACATGGTATTTCCTTGAAAAGGGAGGTTTGTGGTTTTGAAAATCAAATCAGCTGAATGCTGCCGGGCACGATTTTGGCCCCGAAGTCTCGCACCATGGCCTGAACACGGGGGTCAGTTTGGATGAGTTCCTGCGCAGCCAGCATTTTTTCGGCTGCCTTGATGGCGAGTCGTTTGGCTGGGCTGTCGGTCACGGGGCCGATTTCGATGTGCAGTTTCACATCACCATGACCTGCTGCCAGCAAGGCTGACTGCAAACGCTCGCGGCTGGCGGGGTGATTGAGCGTCTCGCGCTCGACGCGCAATTGCCATTGATCAGCGTCACGGGCCAGCAGTTGTGACTGCAAGGCCAACTCACGGACCAAGGCCGTGATGGCCTCTTGATCCATCAATCCTTGAACCACCGCTAACCACATATCGCCTTCAGGGGTGGCCTGCACTGTCGTCAAAACCTCGGAGCGGGGCGTATCCAAACGGGCTGAAGGTGCAGCCGCCTCGCGCACGGGCAAGGCGCGCACTTCGGGCGCTGGTGCGTCGGTATGGGGCGAGGCCGAGTCCTGTACGTCTGCGTCATCGGTCGTGTCAGGCCACTCCTCCCAAGGCGCAGGCTCGTGGCGGGTTTCGGGTTGCACCAAGGCATGTGCCGGAATTAGCGCTTGCGCGGTCAGGTCTGATGGGCTTGAATGGCTTGCTGCCGGCATGACCGGGACCACTGCAGCCAAGGGCGGCATCTCACCGTCACGCGCGACAAGGATTTGCGGTGCAAGAGCAGCCTCGGGTGAAGCGGCCTTCACAGAAACAGACGCCTGAGCCGGCGCAGACACTGGCGTCAGGGATTCAGGACGGGTTCGCGGACTTTTTTTTTCCGCTGTGGCGGGGGCGGGTTTGAAGGCCAACAACCGCAAAAGCACCATGGTCAAGGCGGCGTACTCGTCTGGGGCCAGACCCAACTCGTTGCGCCCGTGCAAGCACAAGCTGTAAAGCAACTGGGTTTCCTCGGCAGGCATGACGGATGCAAGATCGGCCAAACCCTGGGTATCGGGGTCTTCGCCGTCTTGCGCCATGCCGGGCACCATCTGCATCACGGCCATGCGCTGCAGCAGCATGGCCATGTCCTCCAGCGTGGCAGCGGCCGAGACGCCTTGCAGGCGCAAGGCGTTGACTTGGTTCACCACGGTGGCCCCATCGCCTTCGGCCAAAGCCCGGATGAGTTGCAGGACATGGCTGCGGTCCACGCTGCCCAACATCTGGCGGACGCCCGCCTCTTGCAATTGACCATTTCCAAAAGCAATGGCTTGATCGGTCAGGCTCAATGCATCACGCATGGAGCCGCGTGCGGCTCGGGCCAACAGGCGCAAAGCCAATGGCTCGGCACTCAGCTTTTCAGCCGCCAACACCTGAGTCAAGTGCTCAAAAACCGTTTCGGGGGCCATCGGCCTCAGGTTGAACTGCAAACAGCGCGAAAGCACCGTCACGGGAACCTTTTGAGGGTCGGTTGTGGCCAATACGAACTTCAAATATTCGGGGGGCTCTTCCAAGGTTTTCAACATCGCGTTGAACGCGGTGTTGGTGAGCATGTGCACCTCGTCGATCATGAAGACTTTGAATCGACCTTGGACGGGTTTGTAGACCGCTTGCTCCAGCAGACTTTGCACCTCGTCAACACCCCGGTTGGAAGCCGCATCGAGTTCGGTGTAATCGACAAACCGCCCGGAATCGATGTCTCGGCAAGCCTGACAAACCCCGCATGGCTCTGCTGTGATTCCCCCTTGACCATCCACGCCTTGGCAATTCAGGGATTTGGCCAAAATGCGCGAAACAGTCGTCTTGCCAACGCCTCGGGTGCCTGTGAATAAATAAGCATGGTGCAAGCGTTGCTGCACCAAAGCGTTGGTCAACGCTTGAACCACATGCTCTTGCCCCACCATTTCGGTGAAATTGCGAGGGCGGTATTTGCGCGCGAGGACAAGGTAAGACATGGCGCTGATTCTATCGGGCCAACGGGACCTGATCCGGCGTTTTCACAGTGAAGACCCAGGGATCAATGTCGAAGCAGCCAAGCCATGGCGTCTTGGCCATCCCGAAGGACGAACGGTGTCATCAAAAAAAGCAAGGAATCACCCTGAGGCGAAAAGCTCGCCTACAATCGCAAGTGACGGGCCTTCCCGCATGGTGAAGCGGCCAACCGGGTCAGGTGGGGAACCAAGCAGCCCTAACTGTGAATCCAGTGCCGGGGTCAAGGCTCGTCACCTTTTTTGCCATTTTCTGGCCTGGCATTGTTTCCGGTCAGTGCCCCCGCCTCCATTGACATTAGGCCACCCACGCCATGCCAAGCGTTTCAGGCCATGCGACGTCGCAATGCTGGAAATGGCATGGCTTTGACTCTGGCGGCATTCACCACCTGAGCCGCCAATGGGGCCGCACGCAACATGTCTGACACACATTGATCGGCTTGCTGATGGGCGCCCAGACGGTTCGGCTCGAAAGCCAACTTGGTCTGTTTAGCCATCTGAGCCACAAAATTTTGGGGGTAGTCCCGGACATTGAAACCACGCAAAGCCATGACTTTCATGAAAGCATTGGCGGCCTCTTCAACGGCACGTTGGTATTCTTGGGAAGCTTCTGGAGACATGTCGACCTCGTTATGGATGAAGTGATTCACCTCCTCACAACGCGCCATCAGGGCGGCTCGTCGACACAACATGTGTAGATTTGTTACAAATTTGCCAAAATACCCAATCCAGCACTTCGGCCACTGGCCAAACAAGCGGTCAACAAGTACCCCCCCGTGGGCGCCTCCCAATCCATCATTTCTCCCGCGCAGTAAACACCGGGGCGATTCAACAGCATCCCTTCGGGCGTCACACCGGAGAACGCCACCCCACCCGCTGTGCTGATGGCCTCGGCCAACGGTCTGGTTTTTTGAAGGGAAATGACCAAACCCTTCAAGCTGTCGGTCAACGCTTCCGGCTGAGCCAATGTCTCCGGCGTGCACAGCTCATGCAGCAAGCCCATCTTCACCCCGTCAATTCCCAAACGGCTTTTCAGGTGGGTTGACAAACTTCGGCTCCCTCGTGGCCGGCACACCTCGCTGAGCACTTGGTTGCGGGATTTGTCAGGCAACAAATCCAAAAGAAAATGCGCAGGGCCGCTTTCTAAATCATCCCGCAACAGGGCCGATGCCGCATACACCAAACTGCCCTCCACGCCACTGTCTGTGACGACAAACTCGCCTTGGCGCTCGAACCTGAGAGGTAAGCTGCGCCCTGATTCGTCGCAGCGCAAATTTTTACCGCCAAGCGCACGGGTTGCCACGCGCATTACCACTGATTTGAGCGGGTGACCGGCGAATCGCTGGCGAAAGTGCTCGGTCCAGCCTGAGCCATCGCGTCCAGCCACGTCAAAACCACAATTGGACGGTTTCAAAGGGGCAATCGGGATGCCCTGCTCGGCCAACAAGGGGAGCCAAGCACCATCTGAGCCCAAACGCGGCCAACTGGCGCCACCGAGCGCCAACAAGGTGACACGGGCGTTCACCTGCCGAAAGCCCACAAGCCCTGAGGGCTGAAAAACCAGCTGGTCTTTGTCCCAACCCAACCAGCGGTGGCGCATGTGAAACTGCACAGGAACCCCTGAAGCCGGGTGACGCAGGCGATGCAACCAAGCCCTCAGCAAGGGCGCCGCTTTCATCTCCAGAGGGAACACCCGGCCTGAACTGCCAACGAATGTTTCCACGCCCAAACCATGGGCCCAATCCCGAACAGCTTGTGCGTCCATTTGGTTCAACCACGGTGCCACATGGTCTTGACTTGCGCCGTAGCGTGCGCTGAACAACGCTGTGGTTTCCGAGTGGGTCAAATTCAAGCCGCCTTTACCCGCCAGCAAAAATTTCCGCCCCACCGAGGGCATGGCATCGAAAAGATGGACCGAAACACCGGCTTGGGAGAGCACCTCTGCGGCCATTAAACCAGCTGGACCACCGCCCACAATGGCCACGTCGACCGACAACTCTGGGGCAATTTGGGGCACGGAATGGTCAGCGGAAAAAGTCATGTTTTTGTTCTGGTCAACGCTCATGCGACAGTGCGCTGTGAGACTAATCTGTCAAAATAGCCATAACTTTAGCTGCATCTTCAATGTTCACAAGGAATAGGCCATGGCCAGCGATTTGATCAAACACATTACCGACGCCACTTTTGATGCCGACGTTCTCCAATCAAGCCAGCCCGTGGTGGTTGACTTTTGGGCCGAATGGTGCGGTCCTTGCAAGATGATTGCGCCCATCTTGGATGAAGTTGCCAGCGCCTACGAAGGCAAACTGCAAATTGCCAAAATGAACGTGGATGACAACCGGGACATCCCGGCCAAATTCGGTATCCGCGGCATCCCCACCCTGATGATTTTCAAAAATGGACAATTGGCCGCCACCAAGGTGGGTGCCATGAGCAAGTCACAACTGACCGCTTTCATCGACCAGCAATTGGCCTGAGGCCTTCAAGGCCCTCGCTGGTGGGCGCGCGCAGAACCGGGTCTGGATGGCCCGGTTTTTTTGTTTTCCGAGCGCCAGTCAAAACCTGTCATAATTTCCGCTTAGGCAGCCCGAACAGGGCTTCGCGCCTCAATTGACGGAAGCTTCTGCCCCAACCCCGGGCAGCCTCCGGATAACCCACTTCCACCCGGTTACCCCGAAAACGGTCAGCAGTTGACCGATTCGCCACAGGCCCCATCCCATGCATTTGAACGAACTCAAGGCACTTCATGTGTCCGAACTCCTGAAGCAAGCCGACACCCTCGAAATCGAGAACACGGGACGCATGCGCAAGCAGGAATTGATGTTTGCCATCATCAAGAAACGCGCCAAAGCGGGCGAACAAGTCTTTGCCGACGGCGTGCTCGAGATCCTGCCCGACGGTTTCGGTTTCTTGCGCAGCCCCGACTCCAGTTACACCGCATCGACGGATGACATTTACATCAGCCCCAGCCAAGTGCGTCGTTTCAACCTGCACACAGGTGACATGATCGAAGGCGAAGTGCGCATTCCCAAAGACGGTGAGCGCTATTTCGCATTGACCAAGCTGGACAAAGTCAATGATGACTTGCCCGAGAACAACAAGCACAAGGTGATGTTCGAGAACCTGACGCCCCTGTTCCCCAAAGAGCAGATGCGACTGGAGCGCGACATCAAAGGCGAGGAAAACATCACGGCCCGCGTCATCGACATCATCGCGCCCCTGGGTCGTGGCCAGCGCGCTTTGATCGTGGCCCAACCCAAGTCCGGCAAGACGGTGATGATGCAGCAAATCGCCCACGCCATCACCGCCAACTACCCCGATGTGCACCTGATGGTGCTGTTGGTCGATGAGCGCCCTGAAGAGGTGACCGAAATGCAACGCAGCGTGCGTGGCGAAGTGATCTCGTCCACCTTCGACGAACCCGCTTCGCGCCATGTGCATGTGGCCGAAATGGTGATTGAGCGCGCCAAACGCCTGGTTGAGCTGAAAAAAGATGTGGTGATTTTGCTGGACTCGATCACCCGCTTGGCCCGGGCCTATAACAACGTGGTGCCTTCGTCTGGCAAAGTGTTGTCGGGCGGTGTGGACGCCAACGCCTTGCAACGCCCCAAACGGTTCTTTGGCGCAGCGCGCAATGTGGAAGAAGGCGGCAGCCTCACCATCATCGCCACAGCCTTGGTCGACACCGGCAGCCGCATGGACGAAGTGATCTTTGAAGAGTTCAAAGGCACTGGCAACTGCGAAATTCATCTGGAACGTCGTTTGTACGAAAAGCGCGTGTTCCCGGCCATCAACTTGAACCGCAGTGGCACACGCCGTGAAGAACTGCTGCTGCAACCCGAGGTGCTGCAGAAAACCAGGATCCTGCGCCAATTCATGTACAACATGGATGAAATTGAGGCGATGGAGATGGTCTTGAAGAGCATGAAGGCAACCAAGAACAACTCCGAGTTCTTCGACATGATGCGCCGCGGCGGTTGATGCCCTATAATCGTCAGGTTTTGCGGAAAGTGCTCTCAGATAGGCTGAAGGGTGGCTACCGTAGCGAAATAAAAGGATTTCCCCATGAAAGACGGCATTCACCCCAACTACCGTGAAATTTGCTTCCAAGACATGTCCAACGGTTTCAAGTTCGTGACACGCTCATGTGCTAACACCAAAGAGATGATCACCATGGAAGACGGTCGCGAGTTGCCGCTGTACAAGCTGGACACGACCAGCGAGTCGCACCCCTTCTACACGGGCACACAAAAGTCGGTCGACAACATGGGCGGTCGCGTGGAAAAATTCCGCAACCGTTTTGGCAAGACCACCACCATCGCCAAGTAATTCGCGCATTGGTGACCCCAAAAGGGCAGCCCGGGCAACCGGCCTGCCCTTTTTGTTTGGCCATCGCCTGGTGTCTGATCGCTCTCCAGCCAGGGTTTTGGCGACACCCGAATGCCGCTTTGAACTGATATCTTTTGTCCTTGTGAACCCACCCACTCCCGCCATCGTTGCCCAAAGTGCTGTACGCAGACTGCCGCGTCTGTATTTGCTGCTGCTTTGCGCTGCCTATGTCTTGCCCGGTTTTCTGGCACGTTCGCCCTGGAAATCCCAGGACATCGAAGCCTTGGGCTACATGTTGCAAATGGCGTATCCGGGCAAGGGGGATTCATTCAGTTGGCTCAAACCCACCTTGCTGGGCAGCCCCGACACCAACCTGGCTTTGCTGCCTTACTGGCTGGGTGCCCTGTTCATTCGACTGGCCCCTGCGGGTTGGGAGGACCTGTTTGCCAGACTGCCGTTCATGGGCATGCTGATCGCGACTTTGGCTTCAACCTGGTACGCCGTGCATGCGCTGACCCGACATCCAGCGGCCCAACCCGTGAGTTTTGCATTTGGTGGGGAAGCCAAACCGACCGACTACGCCAGAGCCATGGCCGACGGGGGATTGCTGGCCCTTATCGCGTGTTTGGGTTTGGCGCAGCTTTCGCACGAGACCACGCCTGCACTGAGTCAGTTGTGTTTTGCCGCCTTGCTCTTTTTTGGCTTGGCAAGTTGGGCCAGGTACCGTGTTCGCAGCGCTGCTGCCGTCACCGTCGGCATGCTGGGATTGACCCTGTCGGGCGCCCCCACTTTGGCCCTGCTTTTGGGACTTGGGGGTGCGGCCATCTGCGCTGTGGGTGTGCCCGACCCTTCCCAGCGCCGCATGAGCATGCTCGATTTAGGCATGCTGGCTTTGGTCTTGCTCCTGTGCGTGACCACGGCGGGCGCACTGGATTTGTGGCGTTGGCGGGTGGTGCCGCACACCCTGTTGGATCTGCACAGACTGGCCAAATTGCTGGCTTGGTTCACCTGGCCAGCTTGGCCATTGGCACTGTGGTCTGTCTGGCGCTGGCGCAGTCAGCTCTCACGTGCTTGGCGCTATCCCCATCTGGGTTTGCCCATTTGGTTCGCAACAGTGACCGTGGGCGCCACCTGGTTCACGGGCATGTCTGACCGGGCGCTGTTGACTTCCTTGCCAGCCATTGCCACCTTGGCAGCCTTGGCTCTGCCAACGCTCAAGCGCAGCTTGGGGGCCTTGATCGATTGGTTCACCTTGGCATTTTTCAGCCTTTGCGCCTTGGCGATTTGGGTCGTTTGGATGGCCATGCAAACGGGCACTCCAGCCAAACCTGCCGCCAATGTGGCTCGTCTGGCGCCCGAATTTTCCCCGGCGTTTTCGCTGGCAGCATTCGTCTTGGCGCTGGCAGCGACCTTGGGCTGGGCGGGACTGGTCAGGTGGCGTACAGGTCACCACCGATCAGCCCTCTGGAAAAGCATGGTGTTACCCGCGGCAGGCGCGGCACTGTGCTGGCTGCTGCTCACCACTTTGTGGCTGCCCTTGGTGGACTATGCTCGAAGTTATCGCCCATTGATGGCCAAAGTCAGCCTGGCCACCGATGGCAGCGCGTGCTACCAATATGCGGGGCTCAACAAAGCCCAAGGTGCCGCGCTGATTCACCATACGAAGGCGCGGTTGCGGCCTATGCAAACACCGCAAACAGACTGCCAATGGCTCATCGTTGACAAGGTCCATTTGCCTTTGTTGTCGGCCAAAGTGCAGTCCTTGGGTTGGGTTGAACAAACAGCCATCAAAAGGCCCACCGACAAAAGCGAGACATGGGTTGTTTTCCGCCCGGCTCAGGCGCTGAATGCGTCCACGGCGACAAGCTCGCGTTAAGGCATGTCCGAGCTGCGCGTCATCGCCCGCCATGCCGGCACGGTGCTGGTCGGTCAACTCGCCGTCATGTCGTTCGGCATTGCCGACACCTTGATCGCCGGTCGTTACAGCCCACAGGCCTTGGCTGTTTTGGCTTTGGCCTCGTCCATTTACATCAGTATTTATGTGGCGTTGAATGGCCTGATTCAAGCCTTGTTGCCCGTTTGGGCCGAACTGCATGGGGCTGGGCGAGCTGCGGAACTGGGGCGCTCGGTCAGGCAAGCGCTTTACATCGCCGGCGGTGCTGCGGTCCTGGGCATCAGTGGGTTGTGGTTTCCAGACCTGTGGCTGTCGGTCACTGAAGTGCCCGAAGAACTGTGGCCTGACGTGCGCGCCTATTTGCGGATCTTGGCTGTGGCATTGCTGCCTTCATTGCTGTTTCGACTGTACAGCACGCTCAACCAAAGTTTGGGCCATCCGCGCTTGGTCACCTGGTTACAAGCTGGCGCCTTGTTGGTCAAAGTTCCTCTGTCCTATACCCTGACGTTTGGCGGTGCCGGCTTCACTGGCCTGGGTGTTGTCGGCTGCGCGTGGGCCACCTTGGTGGTCAACGCCCTCATGATGCTGGCGGGCCTTTGGCTGGTGCGCACGCAAGACTTGTACGAACCCTACCGTTTATGGCGAAGACCTGAAAAACCCGATGGATCGGTGCTGCGCCAATTTTTGGCGCTGGGTGTGCCGGCCGGTTTGTCCATCATGGTGGAGGTGACCTCATTCACCCTGATGGCTTTGTTCATTGCACGTTTGGGGGCGGTGGCCTTGGCCAGTCACCAGATCGCGGCGAGTTTGGCTGCGGTGCTCTACATGGTGCCATTGGCATTGGGTATCGCCAGCAGCGCACGCACGGGTTATTGGTTGGGCGCGGGCCAGGCCCACAAAGCGCGGCGCGCCGCATTTTTGGGCATGGGCTTGGCCACAGGCGCCGCTTTGCTGGGTGCGGGGCTCTTGGTGCTTGGCCGGCAAGCGCTGGCCCAGTTCTTCAGCCAAGACCCCCATGTGGTCCAAGCAGCCACTGTGTGGCTGGGTTGGGTGGCGCTGTACCACCTTGCCGATGCGGTGCAAGCGGTCTGCGCCTACCTGCTGCGCTGCTACCGCATCACCTTGATGCCCTTGCTGATCTACACCGCCCTGCTTTGGGGTGTGGGTTTGTACGGCGGCTATGTGTTGGCCTATGAGGGCGTGGCGTGGGCAGGCTGGCCCCAGCGTGCCCGTGTGGACACCTTTTGGATGACCAGCACCGCTGCCTTGGCCTTGGTGTCGCTGCTGTTCACGGGCATGGTCTGGCGTGCCTCGCGTTTGACAGATTCATCGCCCAAGATGCATTAAGGTAGAGTTTTCAATTCCTCAGACATAAAGTTTGCCATGATTCTCGAACTCGCCGACATCCGCATTCACCCCGGTCAACAAGCCGCATTTGAAAAAGCCATCGAACTGGGCTTGAACACCGTGGCCTGCAAGGCCAAGGGATTTCAAGGCGGCAAAGTCAATCGGGGCATCGAAAATCCTGAACGCTACATCCTGCAGATTTTCTGGGACACGCTGGAGGACCACACCGTAGGTTTCCGCCAGTCACCCCTGTTCGTGGAATGGCGTGCCATCGTCGGCCCATTTTTCGCAGCACCGCCTCAGGTGGAGCACTTTGAGCTGAGTCTCAAATCGGCTTGAGAAGCGCCGGTGCCGGGGTCAAGCGGCCTCGTGCCGTGCGACCAAAAGGCCTAACAAGTGCATGAACTGCACCTGCTCTGGTGCTGACAGCGGGGACAAAATGTCCGCTTGAACGGCCGCCACCGCTGTGAGCATGCCCGACAAGGCCGATTGCCCTTCAGAAGTCAACACCAACAGTTTTCGCCTGCGGTCCACTTTGTCTGCGCGCCGTTCCACCCACCCTTTGCTCTCCAAGCGGCCAATCACCGACCCCGATGTCGCTGGATCAAATGCCACCCGATTGGCCAAAGTGATTTGGTCCACACCTGGGCTGTCCATCAGCGCGTTCAAGATGGCGAATTGAACGGGTGTGACGTCGGCAGCAGCCAAGTGCGTGTGGAAAACGGCCACAGAAATTTGGTGCGCGCGTCGGATCAGATGCCCAGGGGCAGCGGCCACATCAAAACTGTGATTCATTTCCCGGTTTCTCCATCCAAAGCAGGGTTATCACCAGTCGTCGCACTGGCCTGGACTTCTATAGTAAGCCCACTTAAGGGTGTTGCCATTTTGCCGCTGCTGGCGCAAGTTCAGCCGAGCGGACTTTGGCAAGATGCGCAAGTTTATTTTTTACCGTTGAAAGAGATTCATGAGTTTTTTGTTTCCGCCAGCACCCACCGTCTCAGTTGGCATTGTGGGCCAAACAAACCGCTTCCCAGTTCACCGCGTTTACTGTGTCGGGCGCAATTACGAAGAGCACGCCAAAGAAATGGGCTTCACCGGCCGTGAGCCGCCCTTCTTCTTTCTCAAGCCAGCAGACAGCCTGGTGGTGGTGGAAGCCGGCCAAACCGGCACCATGCCCTACCCCAGCCTCACCCACAATTTGCACCACGAAATTGAATTGGTGGTGGCCATTGGCCAAGGCGGACGCAACATCCTCGCAGCCGATGCGGCCAAGCACATTTATGGCTATGCCGTGGGCTTGGACATGACGCGCCGTGACCTGCAAAACGAGATGAAAAAACAAGGGCGCCCCTGGTGCATAGGCAAAGCCTTTGACCACTCGGCCCCCATTGGCCCCATCACGCCCCAGGCACAAGCCGGTGATGTGAACCAGGCCGACATCAGCCTCCAAGTCAACGGGACTGACCGCCAACGCAGCAATGTGGCCAAGCTCATTTGGAACGTGGCCGAAACCATTGAGCACCTGTCGGCAGCGTGGGAGCTGCAGCCCGGCGACCTCATTTACACCGGCACCCCAGAAGGTGTGGCCGCTGTGGTGGCTGGCGATTGGCTGGTGGGTGAAGTCGCGGGATTGGGTTCACTCCAAATCAAGATCACACCATGAACCAAAGTGCACTATTCTCACAAATAATGGTGTTTACCCTTAGATGCAAGAAAAAATCTTGCAACATAATGCATCCAGTCTGAAATTAACCGACCGAGCGGTTGATTTATGATTTCAATTTGACACCTCATTCAGGAGACCTTTTGATGAAAAAAATCTGGCAATACACCGCTTTGGCAGCGGGCATGATGGCGTTCGGTTTGGGCGCTCAAGCCCAAACCATCACACTCAAAGTCCACCACTTCTTGGGCCCGCAAACCATCCAGCACACCACCATGCTGGGCGAATGGTGCAAGAACATCGCTCGCGACTCCAAAGACCGTCTGAAGTGCGATATTTTCCCAGCCATGCAGCTGGGCGGCACACCGGTGCAACTGTATGAACAAGCACGCGACGGTGTTGTTGACGTGGCCTGGACACTGCAAGCCTACACACCCAAGTTGGCCAAACTCGAAGTGTTCGAGTTGCCCTTCATGATGACCAATGCCGAAGCCACGAGCCGTGCGGCATGGGACTATGCCCAAAAATATGTCCAAGACGACTACAAAGATGTGAAGATGCTGGCCATCCATGTACACGGCCCAGGCAACATCTACACCAAGTCCAAAGCCGTGCAAACCATGGCCGACCTGAAAGGCTTGAAAGTGCGTGCCCCAACACGCCAAGTCAACAAAATGGTGGCCATGATGGGTGCGACCCCAGTGGCCATGCCTGTGCCGCAAGTGCCTGAGGCTTTGTCCAAGGGCGTGATCGACGGTGCCGTGATTCCTTACGAAGTGGCCCCCGGCCTGAAGGTCAACGAATTGACCAACTTCACCGCCGAAACCGACCGCAGCTACAACGCGCTGTACACCACGGTGTTTGTGGTTCCCATGAACAAGGCCAAATACGATTCACTGCCTGCTGATCTGAAGGCGGTCATCGACAAGAACTCCGGTCGGGAATTGTCGGCCTTCATGGGCAAAACCCAAGCGGGCCATGACATGGTCGGTAAGAAAGTGTTTGAAGCTTCGAGCAACCAAAAAATCAGCATCATCCCCAAAGCCGAGCTCGAAAAATGGAAAAAAGCCACTGACGCTTTGGATGATGCTTGGGTGGCCGAGATGACTGGCAAAGGCATGGATGGCAAGGGCATGCTCCAATCGGCCACAGACTTGATCAAGCAGTACACCAAGTAATCTGCTGAACGGCGGTCAACAGAGCAGGGGTTACCCTGCTCTTGTTTTTGGCCCTGTGGTTCGCCCTTCTTAGTGCTGCGCAAACGCCCATGTGGCCGACGGCAATCTCCAAAATTTTCCGCTGCGCGGACCTTTCCCTATGTTTTCAAATTTAATTGAGCGCCTAGCCCGGCTGTGCAGCATTTTGGGTGGTTTGGTCATGACAGGCCTGATGCTGATGACTTGCTACAGCCTAGTGGGTCGCAACTTCTTTGATTCTGCGCTGATCGGCGACTTCGAACTGACGGGTGTGGGCGCAGGTGCCGCCATTGCGCTGTTCATGCCCCTTTGCCAACTCAAACGAGAAAACATCATCGTGGACTTTTTCACGGCCAAATGCAGTGAAAATTTCAACAACGGACTTGACCGTATGGGAGATGTCCTGATGACTTTGATTTTTGGATTGTTGTCTTGGCGCTGCGGCGCTGCCGCCATCAATGCCAAAGAAACCATGGGCGCCTCCATGCTGCTGGGCTTTCCTGATTGGATCGTATTCACCAGCATGAGCATTCCTTTTGGCATCACCGCCCTGATTGCACTCATGCAAGCGCTCTCTCAAATTGACCACAACGATGAGGCCGCAGCATGACCCCCATACAACTGGCCTTGATGATTTTCGGCATCATGCTGCTGCTCATGGTGGTGCGCGTGCCCATCGCCGGTGCAATGTTTCTGGCGGGCACTGCGGGTTTCATTTTGCAAACCGGCATTCAGCCATTTTTGAATTTCTTGAACAACTTGGCTTTCGCCCGATTGGCCAATTACGACCTGTCGGTGATTCCCTTGTTCATCTTGATGGGCCACTTTGCTACCCAAGGCGGCATCAGCAAAGCATTGTTTCAATTTGCGGCAGCGGTGATGGGCCGATTCAAAGGTGGTTTGGCCATGGGCGCGGTGTTGGCTTGTGGCGCCTTCGGCGCCATTTGCGGCTCCTCGGTGGCCACTGCGGCCACCATCACAGGTGTGGCTTTGCCTGAAATGAAGCGCCATGGCTATTCCGGTCGTTTGGCCACAGGCACATTGGCAGCGGGTGGCACATTGGGTATTTTGATCCCGCCCTCGGTTCCCTTGGTGATTTATGCGATCTTGACCGAGCAAAACATCGCCAAACTCTTTGCCGCTGCGATGATGCCAGGCATCATCGCCATGGTCGGTTACATGATCGCCATCGCCATTTATGTTCGATGGGTACCCGGGCAAGCCCCCGATCAGGAAGATCGCGAGCGACTGTCTTTTGAATCGCTCAAAGGGATTTTGCCGATTGCCAGCATTTTCGTGATTGTGTTTGGCGGCATTTACGCAGGCTTCTTCACACCCACCGAAGGTGCAGCTGTGGGGGCAGCCTCCACATTTTTGGCGGCCCTGCTCAAGCAAGAGTTGACTTGGAAAAAGTTCATCCAGTGCTTCCACTCCACCGCCATCAGCTCGGCCATGATCTTCATGATCTTCATGGGCGCGGATGTGATGAACGCGTCGTTGGCGCGCACCCAAGTGCCCGCGCAATTGGCCGAAATGGTGGTGGCCATGAACTTTGCCCCCCTGATGGTCGTGGCGGGCATCTTGTTGCTTTACGTGGTGCTGGGTGCGGTGATGGACGAGTTATCCATGCTCTTGCTGACGATCCCGATCTTTTTCCCCATCATCATGAAGCTTGACTTTGGCATGACGCCCGAGCACACCGCCATTTGGTTTGGCATCATGGTGCTGATGACCGTGGGTTTTGGCATGTTGGCCCCCCCCGTCGGGCTGAACGTCTATGTGGTCAATGGGATGGCCAAGGACGTGCCGCTGAGCGAAAGTTACAAAGGCATTATGCCTTTCCTGATCAGCGACACCATCCGCACTTTGCTGCTGCTTTTTTTCCCGGGTATTTCGCTGTTTTTAATCAAGTACCTCACTTGATGTCACACAAAAAACAACGCAGCCCCCATGGCCAAAAGTCGTGGGGGCTTTTTTTCATTGGACTGGTTAGACTCTGTCCAACTTGTTCTATCCGGCTTGACGCCTAGTCCTACCAAGATGTTTGACCGTACCATCCGACACTGCCGCCAATGTGGCGCTCTGGTTGCACGCCGTTTGCCCGATGACGGCGACACCAAAGAGCGGGCCATTTGCACCGCCTGCCACACCGTGCACTACGAAAACCCCTTGAACGTGGTGGGCACCGTCCCCCATTGGGGCGACCAAGTGCTGCTGTGCAAGCGCAACATCGAACCGCGCAAAGGCAAATGGACCTTGCCCGCAGGCTTCATGGAATTGGGTGAATCCACATCACAAGGCGCAGCCCGTGAAACGACAGAAGAAGCTGGGGCGCAATTCATCATGGAAGACCTGCTGACGGTGATGAGCGTGCCCCGTGTGGGCCAGGTGCACTTGTATTACCGCGCCCGACTGACCAGCGACGTGTTTGACCCCGGGCACGAGACCATGGAAGCACGGTTGTTCAGAGAAGATGAAATTCCTTGGGATGAATTGGCCTTTCGCACCGTCAAGGAAACGCTGGAACACTACTTTGCTGACCGCCGTGCGGGATGTTTCAGAACCCACGCTTTCGACATCGCCTAAATATTTCGTAGCCTGCGCTGAAAGTGGGCTTTGGCCTTAGATAATTTGGGGGTATTTCCTTCATCGCTCTCACCAAAGGCTTCTCATGATCAAGACCATCACCGCACTTTTGGCCAGTTTGTTGGCCGCCGCCGCCATGGCCCAAACAGCTGCGCCAGCTCCCGCACCGGCGCCCACTGTAGCCCCTGCCGTGACCGCCAACCCAGCTGTGACCCCCACACCTGCACCGGCTGCCACCTCCAAAGCCGAGGCACCAGCCAAGAAAAAAGCGGCCAAAAAGACCGCCAAGAAAAGCAAGAAGTCCAAAAAGAAAGCCAAGGCCTGAGGCCATCGACACCTCATACAGCCAAGAGGACTGACCCCAGTCAGACCCCAAGCCAAGGCCACCACCAGGTGGCCTTTGTCATTGGAGCCGCAGCGCCATCAGGGCCACTGCGGTACCTGACCTGTCAAACGTCAATCGCCGCAGCCGATCCGGCCTGTTTGCGCAACTCAAACTTCTGAATCTTGCCCGTGCTGGTTTTGGGCAGCTCGCCAAACACCACGGCTCGCGGCACTTTGAATCCCGCCAAGTGCTGCTTGCAGTGCGCCACGATCTGCTCGGCTGTGACCTCGGCGTTGGCTTTCAACTCCACAAAGGCACACGGCGTCTCGCCCCAACGGGCATCGGGCTTGGCCACCACAGCGGCGGCCAGCACAGCGGGGTGGCGGTACAGCACGTCTTCCACCTCGATCGATGAAATGTTCTCCCCACCCGAGATGATGATGTCCTTGCTGCGGTCCTTGATCTTGAAGTAACCGTCGGGGTACTGCACCGCCAAGTCACCGCTATGGAACCAGCCGCCTGCAAAAGCCTCTTGCGTGGCCTTGGGGTTTTTCAAATACCCCTTCATGGTGATGTTGCCTTTGAACATGATCTCGCCCATGGTCTCGCCGTCTTGTGGCACAGGCAGCATGGTTTCGGGGTCCAGCACGCGCACGTCGCGCTGCAAGTGGTAGCGCACGCCCTGACGGGCATTCAGCCGGGCCCGCTCGCCGATGTCCAGCGCATCCCACTCGGGGTGCTTGGGACACACCGTGGCCGGGCCATAGACCTCCGTGAGGCCGTACACATGGGTCAAGTCAAACCCCATTTGCTCCATGCCCTCGATCATCGAAGCCGGGGGCGCGGCCCCAGCCACCATCGCCTTGATGCCAGCAGGCACGCCCGCCTTCATGGCGGCCGGTGCATTGACCAGCAGGCCGTGCACGATGGGCGCACCGCAGTAATGCGTGACGCCGTGGTGGCGCATGGCGTCGAACATGGCTTGCGCGTCCACCTTGCGCAAACACACGTTCACGCCCGCGCGCGCGGCCACCGTCCACGGAAAGCACCAGCCGTTGCAATGGAACATGGGCAGCGTCCACATGTAGACCGCGTGCTTGGGCATGTCCCATTCGAGGATGTTCGATATCGCGTTGGTGGCTGCGCCCCGGTGGTGGTAGACCACGCCTTTGGGGTTGCCTGTGGTGCCGCTGGTGTAGTTCAGTGCAATCGCGTCCCACTCGTTGCCGGGCAGGCTCCAAGCAAAGCTGGCGTCGCCACTGGCCACAAAGGCTTCATAAGTCACCGAGCCCAGTTTTTCGGTCGGTCCGGTGTAGAGCGCGTCCTCCACATCGATCACCAGCAAAGGGTGTGTGGACTGGCGCAGCGCCAGCGCTTTTTTCATCACCCCCGCGAACTCCGGGTCCACGATCACCGCCTTGGCCTCGCCGTGGTCCAGCATGAAGGCCACGGTCTCTGGGTCCAGCCGGGTATTGAGCGCATTGAGTACGGCGCCCACCATGGGAATGCCAAAGTGCGACTCCACCATGGGCGGCGTGTTGGGCAGCATCACCGCCACCGTGTCGTTCTTGCCAATGCCCGCCTGCGCCAGCGCACTGGCCAGCTGTCGGGTGCGGCGGTAAGTGGTGGCCCAGTCCTGGCGCACATCGCCATGCACGATGGCCAGGCGGGTCGGATACACCTCGGCTGTGCGCTCAATGAAGCTCAGGGGCGAGATCGGTGCATGGTTGGCGGGGGTCTGGGGCAAATCTTGATCGAAGATGCTGACTTTGGTTTCTGGCATGGGGGTTCCGTGAAGGCTGGCTGTTCAATGGTGAACAGTTTGCCTGAGCCGGGATAAAAATCCATGCTCGTTTGTCCCGAAACAAGTCTTTGGGCCTGCTGGGTTGGCGGGTCCTAATCAGCGAAAATAGCCCGATGGCCATCCCCCAGTCTTTCATCCAGGAGTTGCTGTCCCGCGTCGACGTGGTCGACATCGTGGGCAAGTACGTGCAGCTCAAGAAAGGCGGTGCCAACTTCATGGGCCTGTGCCCCTTCCATGGCGAAAAATCTCCCAGCTTCAGTGTCAGCCCCACCAAGCAATTTTTTCACTGTTTTGGTTGTGGCAAGAACGGCAATGCCATCGGTTTTTTGATGGAGCATGCGGGCATGACCTTCATTGAAGCGGTGAAAGACCTGGCCCAGCAAACCGGCATGCAAGTGCCCGAGGAACAACAGTCACCCGAAGACCGCGCCCGCGCCGCCGCGGCCAAAGCCAAGCAAGACAGCCTGAGCGACGTGCTGGAAAAAGCGGGCAACGCCTACCGCGATGAACTCAAATCCACGCCCCGCGCCATCGACTACCTCAAAGGCCGTGGCCTCTCGGGCCAGATCGCCAAGCGCTTTGGCCTGGGCTATGCGCCAGAGGGCTGGCGCAGTCTGGCCAGCATCTTCCCCCAATACGACGACCCGCTCTTGGCCGAATCGGGTTTGGTGATCGTCAACGAAGAAGACGGCAAGCGCTACGACCGGTTTCGGGACCGCATCATGTTCCCGATCCGCAACATCAAGGGCGAATGCATCGGTTTTGGCGGACGGGTGATTGGCAGCGGCACACCCAAGTATCTGAACTCGCCCGAAACGCCGGTGTTCCACAAAGGCCGCGAGTTGTATGGCCTGTACGAAGCCCGCGAAGCCCTGCACAGCGCCGGTTATGTGCTCGTCACCGAGGGCTATATGGATGTGGTGGCCTTGGCCCAACTGGGCTTTGCCAATTCGGTGGCCACGTTGGGCACGGCTTGCACGCCCGACCATGTGCAAAAGCTTTTCAGGTTCACCGACTCGGTGGTCTTCAGCTTTGACGGCGACAACGCAGGCCGGCGGGCCGCACGCAAGGCGCTCGATGGCGCCCTGCCCTATGCCACCGACGTGCGCAGCATCAAATTTTTGTTTTTACCCGCAGAGCACGACCCCGACAGCTACGTGCGCGAGTTTGGCCAAGTGGCTTTTGCCGAACAGATCAAACAGGCCATGCCCCTCTCGCGATTTTTGATCGAAGCGGCCAGCGCCGACTGCGACCTGCAAAGCGCCGAAGGCCGCGCCCGTCTGTCCAGTCAGGCCCGACCCTTGTGGCAGTTGCTGCCCGAAGGCGCGCTCAAACAACAACTGCTGTCAGAGCTGGCTCAACGCATACAGCTGGAGACCGCGGGCCTCGAAAAACTCTGGAACCAGCAAGCGGCCAGTGAGCAACGCTTTGCACCCGCAAGCCGAAGCCTCAACGCGCCTGCGCTTGCGCCCATGCACGCGACCAACACCACCTCGAGCCAAGCCGCCAGTGCAGGGGCGGACCCACAACACTTTGAGCCGCACTACGGCGAGCCCTTGGCCTGGGCGGGCGACAGCGCTGATGGACTCACCAACGCACCCAGTGGTGGCTATGCGAACGGTGCCTATTCCAATGGTGGGCCTGTGGGTTACGGCGGTGGCAGCGCATACGGCAACTCAGGCCAGCGCAAGACTTCCAACTGGACGCCCAACAGCAAATTCGGCAGCAGCCGATACAAACGCGACCAACCCCCGGTGTACACCGGGCCTCGCACAGTGCCCGCGAGCCGGGCCGACCATGCTGTCCGCTTGCTGCTGGGCAATATGGCCTTGTGGGAAACGCTGGCCAGCGAAGACCATGCCATGCTTTGCGCTTTGCCTGCGCCCCACGGCCCTTTGTTTGCTTGGCTAGAGTCGCAGTTTCACGAACAAGGGGCTTTGGGTTGGTCCGCCCTGCAAAGCGAAATGCAAGGCCTGACTTTTGCAGAAGATGCCAAACGCTGGATGGCCCAAGAAAACCTGGGCAACTCGCCAGGCCAAGACCCTGCAGCCCCGCCCGACCCCCAAGAAGCCCGACAGGAGCTGCGCCGCCTGCTCACCCTGTTGATGATCGACCGGCTCAAGCAGCTCGAAACCGAAGCCCTGAGCCAAGCCAGCTCCGGTCAAGACCCCGAAGCCCAACAACGCTGGCGCAGCCTGCACGAACGCCGCAAAGAACTCATGGCCGCAGCCACTGCACGGCAAGCAGCCCCCTAAAAAAACGACCTCAGGGCGAAATCACTTGTCCAACAGCTGATTGAGCTTGTCGGCCTCGAAGGTTTCGCGTGTGGCCGCGTCACCCGGCATTTGCGCTGGCTGCTGGGCGCACAGTTGCTCGAGCGCTTTCCAGATCATGGCAATCTGATGTTCTTGCCCAGCCGCATGGTCGATCAGACCACGCAGGGCTTGGCTGACCGGGTCGTCATCCTGGGTGATGCCATAGGCATTGAACTTGCGCTCGGTGCCCGACACGTCGGCACTCTCACCCACCTTTGAGGGGATGATGCGGGCCGGAATGCCCACCGCTGTGGCGCCAGCAGGAACAGGTTTGATGACCACCGCATTGCTGCCGATCTTGGCGCCGTCACCCACCTCGAAGCCGCCCAACACCTTGGCCCCTGCACTGACCACCACATCTTTGCCCAGCGTAGGGTGACGCTTGGCACCTTTGTAAAGCGACGTCCCGCCCAAAGTCACGCCTTGGTAAATCGTGCAACCATCCCCGATTTCAGCCGTCTCACCCACCACCACGCCCATGGCGTGGTCAAAAAACACGCGCTCGCCAATCTTGGCACCCGGGTGAATTTCAATACCGGTCAATCCCCGCGACACATGCGAGATGAAGCGCCCCAGCCACTTGAAGCCGTGGTTCCAGCACCAGTGCGCCCGGCGGTGCAACACCAAAGCATGCAAACCCGGGTAACAGGTGAGCACCTCCCAAGCGGTGCGCGCTGCGGGATCCCGGTCAAGGATGCATTGGATGTCGGAGCGAAGACGAGAAAACATAAGCTTTGAGTCTATCGCTTGGCACTGGCCATTTGGATCATGGCCTTGGCCACCCCGCGCAGGATGTGGATTTCTTCGGGGCTCAGATCGGCACGGTTGAACAATTGGTTCAGCCGCGGCATGAGTTTTTTGGGCGCAGCCGGGTCCAGAAAACCGACATCGGTCAACGCCTGCTCCCAATGCGTGAGCATGCCCGACACCTGCCGTGCATCGGCCTTGTCAGCGGGCGGCACCGCGTCCTGCACCGGAAAGCCACCCAAAGCGACCCGCCAGTCGTAGGCGATGACCTGAATGGCCGAGCCCAAGTTGAGCGAGCCGAACTGCGGATTCGTCGGAATCGACAGCGCCACATGGCAGCGGTAAACGTCCTCATTTTTCATGCCAAAACGCTCGGAGCCGAACAAAAAGGCCACGCATTGCTCGGGTGCACCGGGACGGGTCAGCTCGGCAAAATGCTCTCGAGGCGAGCGGGTCGGTGGACCAAAGTCGCGCGGCGTCATGGCCGTGGCGCACAAATGCGTCACACCGTCGAGCGCTTCGTCCAGGGTCTCGACCACGCGGGCTTTGGCCAGCACGTCGTTGGCCCCACTCGCGCGTTGGATGGTTTCTTCCTTGCGCAGCACATTGGGCCAGCGCGGCGCCACCAGCACCAAGTCGTCAAAACCCATGACTTTCAAGGCCCGGGCAGCAGCCCCCACATTGCCCGCATGGCTGGTTTCTATCAAGATGAATCGCGTTTGCATGCCCCGATTGTCCACGCTGAGGCTTGGCACACCCAGACCACGTCGACGCTTCATGACACCAACACGACGGGCAAGCCCGCTTTTCATGAGAAAATCACGGCATTGCCTACGCGATCGTGCGTGCGCTACACCCGTTCTTCACACAATTCATGTCGTCCAATCTCCACCCCATGCTCAACGTGGCCATCAAGGCTGCGCGCGCCGCTGGCGCCATCATCAACCGCGCGGCCCTCGACGTTGAAGCGGTACGCATCTCGCAAAAGCAGGTCAATGACTTCGTCACCGAAGTGGACCACGCCAGCGAAAAAGTCATCATCGACACCTTGCTGACCGCCTACCCCGACCACGGCATCCTGGCCGAAGAATCGGGCAGCCAGCACGGCAACCCGAACGCTGACCACATCTGGATCATCGACCCCCTGGACGGCACCACCAACTTCATCCACGGCTTCCCTGTGTACTGCGTGAGCATTGCCTTGCAAGTGCGCGGCAAGATCGAGCAAGCCGTCATTTACGACCCCACCCGCAATGACCTGTTCACCGCCACCAAGGGCCGTGGCGCCTTCATGAACGACCGCCGCCTGCGCGTGAGCAAGCGCATCCGCCTGCAGGAATGCATCATCTCCACGGGTTTCCCCTTCCGCAAAGGCGACAACTTCAACCAATACCTGCGCATGATGGGCGACGTGATGCAACGCACCGCGGGCCTGCGCCGCCCCGGTGCTGCCGCATTGGATTTGGCTTATGTGGCCGCAGGCTTCACCGATGGCTTCTTTGAAACGGGCCTCTCGCCCTGGGACGTGGCTGCAGGTTCCCTCTTGGTCACCGAAGCGGGCGGCCTGATCGGCAACTTCACAGGCGAATCCGACTTTCTGGAACAAAAAGAATGCTTGGCGGGCGCGCCTCGCATTTATGGCCAATTGGTCACGATCTTGGGCAAATACAGCAAATTTGCCAGCGCAGGCGACAAAGCCTCTGTGCGCACAGCCGTGGACAACTTGAGCCGCGAACGCACTGCGGACAGCCACGACCTGGAAGCCGATGGCCAAGAGGACCCCTTGGCTACCGACGGCGGTGAAACCAAAGACGCACCGTTCTAAGCCATGTCAGCGCTCGATTTGAGTGCCCACACCCCCATGATGGCCCAGTACCTGGGCATCAAGGCGGCGTTCCCTGACACGCTGGTGTTCTACCGCATGGGCGACTTTTACGAGTTGTTCTTCGCAGATGCCGAAAAAGCCGCTGGCCTGCTCGACATCACCTTGACACGTCGGGGCCAGTCGGCTGGGCAGCCCGTGCTGATGGCGGGGGTGCCTTTCCATTCCATGGAAACCTACCTCGCCCGCTTGATCAAGCTGGGCGAGTCGGTGGCCATCTGCGAGCAAGTGGGCGATGTGGCCTCATCCAAAGGGCCGGTGGAGCGCAAAGTGGTGCGCGTGGTCACCCCCGGCACGCTGACCGACACCGAACTGCTGTCCGACAAAAGCGAAGCGATTTTGCTGGCCGTGCATCAAGCGGGCAAAAACCGCTGCGGCTTGGCTTGGCTGAGCGTGACGCAAGGTGTGGTGTATTTGGCCGAATGCCCGCAGGACGAGCTGGCCGACTGGTTGGACCGCATCGCGCCCAGCGAACTGCTGGCCAGCGCGGGCATGACGCCCGCCTTTGAGCAAAAACTGCGCGGCCTCAAAACCGCAGGCCGGGGCAGCTGGGCTTTGGCCTTGCGGCCAGATTTTCAATTTGACGCGGGCTTGGGCCAGCGCAAATTGCTGGAACAACTGCAAGCCGCCTCGCTCGCTGCCTGGAGTGCAGACACCTTGACCGACGCGCACGCCGCCGCTGCGGCGCTGCTCACTTACGCCGAACACACCCAAGGCCGCTGCCTGCCGCATGTGCAGCGGGTGCAGGTGCAGCGCTCGGACGCGCTGATGGACCTGCCGGCCAGCACGCGACGCAACTTGGAGCTGACGCAGACTTTGCGCGGCGAAAGCGCATCCGACTCGCCCACCCTGTTTGCCCTGCTCGACACCTGCATGACCGGCATGGGCAGCCGCCTGCTCAAAAGCTGGCTGCTCAGCCCGCCGCGAAATCGGCAAGTGGCTCAGCAGCGCCTGCAAGCCCAAGCCGTTTTGCGAGGCGACAGCGGTGCAGGTGCCTGGAGCAGCCTGCGCGAACATCTCAAAGGCGCGAGCGATGTGGAACGCATCACCGCCCGCACCGCGCTGCGCCAAGTGCGCCCGCGAGAGCTGGTGGCCCTGCGCCATGCGCTGGCGCGTGCGGCTGCGCTGTCGGTACAACTGCAAGCCTTGAATCCTGAGCCCGGTACCTTGCTGGGTGGCATGGCCCGCTGGCTCACACCGCCCACGCACTGCGCCGAACTGCTGCACATGGCACTGCTCGAAGAGCCCTCTGCGCTGGTGCGCGACGGCGGCGTGATCGCCGACGGCCTGGACGCCGAGCTGGACGAGCTGCGCGGCATCCAGACCAACTGCGATGCGTTTTTGTTGGACCTGGAAACCCGCGAAAAAGAGCGCACCGGCATCGCCAACCTGCGGGTGCAGTTCAACAAAGTGCACGGCTTTTACATCGAGGTCACGCAAGGGCAACTGGACAAAGTGCCGGACGACTACCGCCGCCGCCAGACCCTGAAAAACGCCGAGCGCTTCATCACGCCCGAGCTCAAGACCTTTGAAGACAAGGCCCTGTCGGCGCAAGAACGCGCCTTGGCCCGCGAGAAGTGGCTGTACGAAGGCCTGCTCGACCAGTTGCAGCCCTTTGTGCCCGCCCTCACCGAATTGGCGCAGGCCATGGCCAGCCTGGACGTGCTGTGCGCCCTGACCGAACGCTCTTTGACGCTCAACTGGTGCGCCCCCGAATTCACCAAAGAGCCCTGCATCGAGATCCGCCAAGGCCGCCACCCGGTGGTGGAGGCACGACTGGCTGAACTGTCCGGCGCCAGCTTCATCGCCAACGACACGGTGCTGGGCAGCAAACAGCGCCTGCAGATCATCACCGGCCCCAACATGGGGGGTAAATCCACCTACATGCGCCAAGTGGCGCTGATCGTGCTCTTGGCCAGCATCGGCAGCCATGTGCCCGCCAACCGCTGTCGCCTGGGACCCATCGACGCCATCCACACCCGCATCGGCGCGGCCGACGACTTGGCCAACGCGCAATCGACCTTCATGCTGGAGATGACCGAGGCCGCGCAAATTTTGCACAGCGCCACGCCCAACAGCCTGGTGCTGATGGACGAGATCGGGCGCGGCACCTCCACCTTTGACGGCCTGGCTCTGGCCAGCGGCATCGCCACGCACCTGCACAACAAAACGCAGGCCTTTGCGCTGTTTGCCACGCACTACTTTGAGCTGACCGAGTTCCCCGCCACGCACACGGCAGCGGTGAACATGCACGTGAGCGCTGCCGAGTCGGGCGCGTCCATTGTCTTTTTGCACGAATTGCAAGCCGGCCCAGCCAGCAAGAGCTATGGCGTGCAAGTGGCACGACTGGCCGGCATGCCCGCCGCTGTGCTCAACCACGCCCGGCATGCACTCAGTGCCCTCGAAGCCGGTGCCAGCGAAAGCCGTCAGCAGGTGGACCTGTTTGCCACCCCGCCCGAATCCGAAGCCGCAGGGCCCTCGCCTGTTGAAGCGGCGCTGGCCCAGATCAACCCCGACGCGCTCAGCCCCCGCGAAGCGCTGGATGCCCTGTATGCCTTGCAGCGCCTGCTGCCCAAAAATTAACCCGAACTTGAAATCATGACTTACTGCGTTGCCGTCAAAACCCGCGCCGGTCTGGTGTTCCTCTCCGACTCCCGCACCAATGCGGGCCTGGACCAGATCAGCACCTTCCGCAAAATGATCGTCTATGAAAAAGCGGGCGACCGTTTCATGACCCTTTTGTCGGCGGGCAACCTGAGCATTTCTCAGTCGGTGCGCGAAGTGCTGCAGATCGAAAAATTGGTCGAGCCCGGGCAAGACGAACCCCTGACCATCTGGAACGCCAAAAGCATGTTCGACGCCACCCGCGTGCTGGGCGCGGCCGTTCGCCGCGTGTACGAGCGCGACGCCGCAGCATTGCGTGCCTCGGGTGTGGAGTTCAACGTGTCCATGATTTTTGGCGGCCAAATCGGCAACGAAGGCATGCGCCTGTTTCAGGTGTATTCGCCTGGCAACTTCATCGAAGCGACCGATGAGACGCCCTACTTCCAGATCGGCGAATCCAAATACGGCAAGCCCGTTCTGGACCGGGTCATCACCCCCGACACCCCGCTGGACGAGGCGGCCAAGTGCGCCTTGGTGTCGATGGACTCCACCCTCAAATCCAACCTGTCGGTGGGCCTGCCGCTGGACATGGTGGTCTACCAAGCGGGCAGTCTGCAGACCGAGCGCATCATGTGCATCGACGAACACAACCCCTATTTCAAAATGCTGCGCTCGAGTTGGGGCGACAAACTGCGCCAGATGTTCGACAGCATCGAAGACCCGATGTGGCATGGCGGCGCGACCGACATCCCGCTCATGGTGCCCGCGCAGCGCAACGCCTTGCTCAAAAAAATCACGACGCCTGAAGAGAAATTGATCTGATGAGCGCCCGCATCATCTTCTCGCACGGCAACAGCTTTCCGGCCAGCACCTACAAGGTGATGCTGGACGACTTGCGCCTGCGCGGCTTCCCAGTGGGGGCGGTGGAGATGTTTGGGCACGACCCGCAATACCCGGCCACCAACAACTGGCCTCATCTGGTGCAACAACTCGCTGACTTTGCCAAGGCCGAGCAAGGCGGCGGCGAACCGGCCTTTTTGGTGGGCCACTCCTTGGGTGGCATTTTGAGTTTGATGTGCGCCGCACGCCACCCGGAGTTGGCACGTGGCGTCGTGTTGATCGACTCGCCGGTGATTGGTGGTTGGCGCGCCACCACCTTGGGTTTGGCCAAACGCACGCCCCTGATCGGCTCGCTCTCGCCGGGTCGCATCAGCCAAAAACGGCGCAACCACTGGCCCGATACCCAAGCGGCCCT
This sequence comes from Limnohabitans sp. DCL3, assembly GCF_048019295.1. GTDB lineage: Bacteria > Pseudomonadota > Gammaproteobacteria > Burkholderiales > Burkholderiaceae_C > Limnohabitans_A. The sequence goes on from NZ_CP171842.1 coordinate 2,021,886, forward strand.
CGAGAGTTTTCAGCAAAAAAAGTCTTTTGCCCGTTGGGACCCTCAGGTTTTGCGCGATTACATCGAACATGGCACCCACGACGCAGGTGGGCAACGGGTTCTGAGTTTTGACCGCGACGTGGAAACCGCCATCTACAACGGTCTGCCCCACAAACTTGACAGCTTGCTCAAGCGCCATCCGCTCAAATGCCCGGCGGCTTTCATCGGCGGCACTCACTCGGCTGAGATGCGCCAAGCCGGCATCGACCTGACCCACAGGGTGGTGAAAGGTCGCGTCATGATGCTCGACGGCTCCCATCTGTTCCCGATGGAAAAACCCTTGGCCACGGCCGCCGCGATTGAAGCATCGCTGCGCAATATGGGCGCTTGATTCAAGCCGCCCAGGTCACCAGGCCGCTGTAGCTGGTGCCCAGCACGACCAAACCGAACACGATCCGGTACCAAGCGAAAATCTCGAAGCTGTTGGTTGAGATGAACTTGAGCAACCAGCGCACGCAGACCCAAGCGCTCAAAAATGAGAACAGCAAACCCACCGCGAACATGGGTGCATCGGCCATGCTGAGCAAAGCGCGGTCTTTGTACAGGCTGTAAGCCCCGGCCCCGATCAGCGTAGGGATCGCCAGGTAAAAAGAAAAGTCGGTCGCCGCTTTGCGCGACATGCCCAACAACATGCCACCAATGATGGTGGCCCCGCTGCGGCTCGTGCCAGGAATCATCGCCAGACACTGCACCAAGCCCACCTTGAGCGCATCGCGCCCACGCATGTCTTCCACTTCGCGGATGCGCACCGCACTGGCCGGACGCCGCTCGGCCCACAAAATGATGAGGCCGCCCACAATGAAAGTGGTCGCCACCACCTCAGGCGTGAACAGGTTGGCCTTGATGGCTTTGCCAAACAACAGCCCCAACAGGACCGCTGGCACAAAAGCGATGAACACATTCAGGGCAAAGCGCTGGGCATCGGCGCTGCGCGGCAAGGCCCGCACCGTGCTGCTGATCTTTTGCCAATACACAATGATCACGGCCAAAATTGCGCCCGTCTGGATGGCGATGTCAAACACCTTGGCCTTGTCATCGTCAAAGCCGAGCAAAGCCCCGGCCAAAATCAAATGCCCGGTGGATGAGATCGGCAAGAACTCGGTCAAACCCTCGACCACGCCCATCACGGCGGCTTTCAGCAACAACATCAGATCCACAAACGCTCCTCGGAAAACTGGGGGGATTATCGTTGCTTGGAGCGCCCAACTCTGTAAAGTTCAAATACCGCCACCCCAAGCTGTGTCACAGTGCTGTTCAAAAAACATCAGGAGGAAACCATGGAAATGTCCCACACGATCGCCGTGCATATGACTTTGGCCCTGACCGCCACAGCCACAGGACCGTGGGCACTTTGGGCCCGCATGGGCCGCATCACACGACCACGTCTTCACCGGGCATTGGGCTACGCGTGGGTCACTTGCATGCTGGGCGCCGCCCTCTCGGGTTTGTTCATCCGGGACTTCCATCTGCCCAATGTCTGGGGTTACACCCCGATCCACCTGCTCATACCCTTGACCGTGTTCAGTCTGTACCGGGCGTTTCGCTGTCTGGCTGATGGCAACATGGCTGGTCATCGGCAAACCATGCAGTGGCTTTATGGCATGGCGTGTGTGGTCACAGGTGCATTCACCTTATTGCCAGGACGTTTGTTGGGCCAATGGCTTTGGTCTGGCACAGTGGGATAAAGCATGCCCAAACCCTCCATCCGCACAACCGCCCGCCTCGGCGCCTTGGCCATCGCCGCCGTGTGGCTGGCCGTGGCTGGGGTTTTGTACCTGGTGTTTGATCGCATCGAGCAAAAGCGCCAGGCCAGCCTCAAACCCTATGCGCTCAGCTCGGGCGATTTGGTCATTCCGCGCCAGCGCGACGGGCATTTTCATGTCGATGGCGAAGTCAACCGTCAGCCCGTGCGCTTTTTGGTGGACACCGGGGCCAGCCATGTGAGTGTGAGCGAGGCGCTGGCCACCCAAGCCGGGCTGCCTGCGGGCCAGAGCATCACCTTGCACACCGCCAACGGCCAACGCCCCGGCCAGCTGGTACGCAGCGTGCCCGTGCGGGCGGGGCATCTGGTGCTGAACGACGCCACCGTGACGGTGGGCCTGAGCGGGATGCCGCCCGAACAAGCGCTGCTGGGCCAAGCGTTTTTGAAACACTTCGATGTGGAAATACGCCGCGACGAGATGGTGTTGCGTCAGCGCCCTTGACCACCGGTCGCCTCAGCGCTGCCAAGAAGCTGTCATCAACGACGTCCGTCGTGCCGGTGGTCCCAGCCACCTCGCCCGAACTCACGATCACCGTGCCGCTCATGCTGGCGTTCATGCCCCCGTTGACGAGCACCTTGCCCATACCCCCAACCATAAACCGGCGCATACACGCGAGGCACATACACCACCCGAGGTGGCGGTGGCGGAGCGTAGATCACTCGGGGGGGCGGGGCGTAAATCACCGGGCTGTGCACCCCCACCTGGGTGTAAATGGGGACCTGGCCGATGCGCGAATGCACCGTCACCGACGGCTCGACCACCACCGGATGGGCGCAACCCACTTGGGCCAGCCCCAAGCCCAGCAGGCCCAGCAGCGCAAGGGCTCTTGAAAAAGAAGGTTTGAACGAATAAGGCATGACACGGGTCCTTGGATGGTGTTGGCTTTTCTTGAAAGCAGACTCCCCTGCACCTTTAGCGCGCCAGCTCAACGGTTGGTGCACCCGTATCCCTGGTCATTGGTGTCCATTCGTAACGGCCCCGGCACGCTCAGGCCCCCGCCAGCGCCTAAAATCAAACACTATGACCTCCCCCACCCCAGATAACAACGCCGACCCCAAAGTCAGCAACTTCCTGCGCCAAATCATCGAAAAAGACATCGAGCAAGGCACTTACGCCAGCCGCCGCTGGGCAGGTAGCCCCGGTGACGCCGCGCACCACGCAACGGGCCAGCCCGACCCGGCCAAGATCCGCACCCGCTTTCCACCCGAGCCCAACGGCTATTTGCATGTGGGCCACGCCAAAAGCATCTGCATCAACTTCGGGCTGGCCAAGGAATACGGCGGCGTGTGCCACCTGCGCTTTGACGACACCAACCCTGAAAAAGAAGACACCGAATACGTCAACAGCATCATCGACGCTGTGAAGTGGCTCGGCTTTGACTGGGCACAGCTCGGCGATGCTGCAGGCAGCGCAGCGCCCTACCAGGCCAGCGACTACTTCGACTTCATGTACCGCGCCGCCGAGGCGCTGATCGAAGCCGGACACGCCTATGTGGACGAACAAAGTGCGGAGGACATGCGCGCCAACCGGGGCGACTTTGGCAAGCCCGGTGTGGACAGCCCCTTCCGCATGCGCACCGTCGCAGAAAACCTGGCGCGATTCCGCGAGATGAAGGGCGGCCAACTGGCCGACGGTGCCGCCGTGCTGCGCGCCAAGATCGACATGGCTTCGCCCAACATCAATCTGCGCGACCCGGCCATCTACCGCATCCGCCGCGCCACCCACCACCACACGGGCGACACCTGGTGCATCTACCCGATGTACACCTTTGCCCACCCCATCGAAGACGCGCTGGAGCAAATCACCCACAGCATCTGCACGCTGGAGTTTGAAGACCAGCGCCCTTTTTACGACTGGCTGATGGAGCGCCTGTGCGAGTGCAAGCTGCTGGCCGCGCCCAGCCCCAAACAATACGAATTTGCCCGCCTGAACCTGACCTATGTGATCACCAGCAAACGCAAGCTGGCGCAACTGGTCAATGAAGGCAAAGTCAGCGGCTGGGACGACCCGCGCATGCCAACCATCGTGGGCCTGCGCCGCCGGGGCTACACCCCGACAAGCCTGCGCCTGTTTGCCGACCGCATTGGCGTGACCAAGAGCGACAGCTGGATCGACTACAGCACCCTTGAGGGGTGCCTGCGCGAAGATCTGGAAAACAAAGCCCACCGCGGCATGGCCGTGCTCGACCCCGTCAAGCTGGTGCTGACCAACTGGGCCGAGGCCTTTGGCAGCGACGGCTACACCGAAGCCTGCACCCAACCCGCCCTGCCCCACTCGGCCATCGCCGAAGGACAAACCCCACCCGCCGACCGCACGTTCCTGATCGGCAAAGAAGTGTGGATCGAGCGCGAAGACTTTGAAGAAGTGCCGCCCAAGGGCTACAAACGCTTGTTCCCCGGTAACGTGGTGCGCCTCAAAGGCGGCTACGTGATCGAATGCACCGGCTGCGCACGCGACGCGGTGGGCAACGTCACCGAAGTGCACGCCAAAGTGATTACCGGCACCAAGAGCGGCACGCCCGGCGCCGACAGCGTCAAAGCCAAAGCCGCCATCACCTGGGTGAGCGTGGCCGACGGCGTGCAAGCCGAAGTGCGCCTTTACGACCGCCTGTTTGCCGAAGCCCACCCCGATGCGGGCGGCAAAGACTTCTTGCAGTCGTTGAACCCCGATAGCCTGAAAGTGGTGACGGCGTATGTGGAGCCGTCATTGGCCGGGGCGCAGCCGGACCAGAAGTTCCAGTTTGAGCGCTTTGGCTATTTTGTGGCGGATCGTGCGGATCATGTGGCAGGCGCCAAGCCCGTGTTCAACCGCGTGACGGGGTTGAAGGACAGCTGGGGCAAGTGATGCCACAGCCGGTGCTGGGCCATATCACGGCTCAGCACCTGATAGGGTCAGGCCAGCGCGACGCCTGACCACCTCCAAAGAATAAAGTTTTAATGAATTCTTTCGATATAATTTTTTTAACATAAAATATTAAAAATATAAATCGACGGGTTACCATTCAGCGCACACGACATCGCTAATCGGCGATGCGCAACGGACCCGAACCATTGACTGCGCCTCACATTTCTTGGGCACTCAAGCCCATTCGCCAGAACTCATATCTGCGCGTCTACGACCGTCTGTTCAGCCATGTCCTGCTTGGCAGGGGCGGCAAAGAATTCCAGGAAAGCCCAAACCCCAACAACTTGATGATGATGACTGTCTTCATGGCGTCATCGCTCGCTAACGTTCAGCCCGACCAAAAGTTCCAGGTTGAACTTCCCGGCAACTTTGTAGCCGAACGAGCAGACCACAAATCGGGCAAGCCGGAGTTTAACTTGGCTTAAAGGTTGAAAAATAGTTGGGGGAAAGCAACGTAAAACTACGCGCTTTGGCGGCTACCCCCACCCTTTCATTCCAAATCTTTGCCATCCTGGGCCGCGAGTCCACGCCTGAGCACCTCGCTTTTTTGAGCGAGCCGGGCTCGGGGTTTTAAATCTCGTGCAGCGGCATTCGGATGCAACCATGCTGAGGAGCTTGGTTTTGCCAACGGCTTCAATTTCCATGAGCGCTGAACTTCGCTAAACTGACTTTCCACCGCCCTTTGGAGTCACATATGCCAACCGCCAAACAACTCTGCGATCAAGCATCACAACTGCCCCCCGAGGAGCGTATGGCTTTGGTCGATCAGATCCTTGACACCTTGGACGCACGGGACGACTCCTTGGATGCGCAATGGGCACAAGAGGCCGAATCACGTCTTTTGGCCTATCGCCGGGGTGAGGTGAAAGCCATCCCCTTGAATGAAGTCATTGCCAAATACCAAGTCAAAACGGCATGAACGTGCGCCTCTTGCCCGCAGCTCAATCCGAGCTGGACGAGGCGATCCATTGGTACGCGCAACAAGCGCCGGGCTTGGGCGATTCGTTTTTGGTGGAGTTTCTGCGCACCGTTCAACTCATTGAACGCCATCCCCATGGCTGGCATCCGCTTTCAAACAACACCCGCCGCTGCCGCCTCCGCAGATTTCCATACGGCGTGATTTACAGCCAAGATGAGCAAGGCATTCTGATCGTGGCCGTCGCTCATTTGCACCGTCGGCCTGCGTATTGGCAAAGCCGTGTGAATTGATCTCAATGAAGTTACCCATACACATCACCACCCTCGAAGCACTGCGCCAGCTCTACGGCCCCGCGAGTGAGCGTTCGCTGAAAAAAGAAATGCCGTCACTGGACTCGCATGCGGTCCGCTTCATCGCGCTATCTCCCTTTGTGGTGTTGGCCAGCAGCGATGCGCACGGGCACATGGACGCTTCGCCTCGTGGTGGTGAGCCCGGCTTCGTCAAGGTGCTGGACGCGCAGACGCTTTTGGTGCCCGACTCACCGGGCAACAACCGGCTGGACACACTGGAGAACATCGTCAGCACCGGGCGATTGGGTTTGCTCTTCATGGTGCCGGGCTTTGACGAGACTTTGCGCATCAACGGTCAAGCGGTTTTGAGCACCGACCCGGCCGACTTGGCGCTGAGCGTGGACGCTCGGCGCACACCCAAACTGGTGATCCGCCTGGCGGTGGACTCGGTTTACCTGCATTGCGCCAAAGCCTTCATGCGCTCGCAGCTGTGGGATGCATCACGGCACCCTGAGCGCAGCCAACTGCCCACCATGGGTGAGATGCTGCGCGACCAGATTCAGACCTTCAAGGGCGAGACGATTGAGATAGAGTCTCAAGCTGAAATGCTGCGACGCTACCAGCAGTCGCTTTGAGATCTGCCCCCCGATAAGGTCAACCATGACGTTTCCTACTGTCACCCCTGCCGATGACCGCGAGCTGGTGCTCACGCGCCTGATCGATGTGCCGCGCCACAAGCTGTTTCGTTGCTGGACGGAGCCTGCGCTGATCGTGCAATGGTTCACACCGCCGCCCTGGAAGACGGTGCGGGCGGAGTTGGATGTTCGCCCAGGAGGCTCCAGCTGCATCACCATGCAAGGGCCAGACGGCACCGAGGTGCCCAACCGGGGCCTGTATTTGGACGTGGCGCCCAACGAGCGCTTGGTGTTCACCGACGCCTACACCTCGGCTTGGCAGCCTTCGGCCAAGCCTTTTTTTACTTGTGTGCTGACCTTTGAAGACGAGGACGGAAAAACACGCTACACCGCCCGTGCCAAGCATTGGACGGCCGAAGACTGCGCGTCACACGACCAAATGGGTTTCCACGAAGGCTGGGGCGTTGCCACCGATCAACTGGCGGCTCTGGCGGCCACGCTCTGACAGATCGGCTTATTTTTTCTGCACCGGGTTGGCCAACAGCAAGTTGGCCGGATAAGCCCGCATGAACTCGCGGGCTTTGTCGAGCGGGGCGGTCAGCCAGGCGGACCATGCGCCTTCGTTCAGGATGGCGGGCATGCGTTTTTCGTTGCCGTTTTGGCCATAGCGGTTCATCAGCGCGTGGCTGTTGGCGTTGACGGTCAGCAAGGTGAAGCTGGTGATTTCCTCGCCGTCTTGGGTCCAGCGCTCCCACAAACCGGCCACACCCATGGGTTTGCCGTCCACGCGGGCAATGCGGGTTGGCACGGGTTTGCGGCTGCGCCAATCGTCTTCCAGAAAGGCCTGCATGGGGATGATGCAGCGCTGGCCTTTGAGCCAAGTCTCCCGCGTCGCGGTGGCCGTGCTCATGGTCTCGTAGCGGGTGACGGCCAACTTGGTCGAGCGCAGTCTGGCGTCTGAGGCCGACTTGACCCAGGTGGGCACCAGTCCGAACTGACCTTGGGCCAGCTCCAGCACCAGGGGGCTGGCGGGGGCCGCAGGTGCTGCCGCCTCGCCAACAGTTTCAACACCGGGTTCGGCAGATGGCTCGGCGCTGGCCTGCTCGGGCACAAAGGCTTTGCGAATGAACAAGCCAGTCTGGCGCGGCCAGACTTCTTTGCCGGGCAGTTTTTCGGGCGGGGCGACGCCAAAGGCCTCGGCATACAGGTCGGCGCTTTTCAGGCATTCGTATTGGGTACTCATGCGGTTGATGCTAACCGACCTGCTACGCTCACCCCCTTGCCTTGCCCCCTGATGACCTGCCCATGCTGATCCGCTTCAACAAACCTTATGGCGTGCTGAGCCAGTTCACCCCCGAGGGGCGCTGGACGGGGCTGATCGACCACATCGACCTGCCCGGCGTGTACGTGGCCGGGCGCCTGGACGCAGACAGCGAAGGTTTGCTGCTGCTGACCGACGACGGCCAATTGCAGGCCCGCATTGCCGACCCCCGCTTCAAGATGGAAAAGACCTATCTGGTGCAGGTCGAAGGCGTGGTGGACCACAAAGCCCTGACCGCTTTGTGCCGGGGCGTGACGCTGAACGACGGCCCCACCCTGCCCGCCCGGGCTCGCGCTGTGCCGCCACCTGCTGACCTGTGGCCACGCAACCCACCGATCCGCGAGCGCAAAAGCATTCCCACGACTTGGCTGGAACTGTGCATCCGAGAAGGCCGCAACCGCCAAGTACGGCGCATGACCGCCGCTGTGGGTTTGCCCACGCTGCGGCTGATCCGCACCGCCGTGGGGCCTTACAACCTGAACGATTTACCCACAGGCACTTGGCAAGAAGTCCTTGCCTGATCGGCTGCTGGGTCAGAGGCGACAGCCCGTCGGGCGGCAATAGGCAACAATCGCGCATCTTCCAACCCCAAGAGAGCTCCCCATGTCTGACTTGCTGAACAAACTCGAATGGCGCTACGCCTGCAAAAAAATGGACCCGACCAAGTCCGTGCCCCAAGACAAAGTGGACCGCATCGTCGAAGCCGCCCGTCTGGCCCCCACATCGAGCGGCCTGCAGCCGTTTGAAATCATTGTGGTGACCAACCCCGCTGTGCGCGAGCAGATCAAGCCCAAAGCCTGGGGACAAGGCCAAATCACCGACGGTTCGCACCTCTTGGTGTTTGCCGCTTGGGACAACTACACGGCCGAGCGCATCAACATGATGTTTGACCTGACCAACGCCGAGCGCGGCGGCACCAACGAAGGCTGGGAAAACTACCGCCAGATGTTGCTCAAGAACTACCCTGCGCGTACGCCCGAAGTGAACTTCGAGCACGCCGCTCGCCAGGCCTACATTGGCCTGGGCGCTGCTTTGATTGCTGCCGCTTTTGAAGAAGTGGACGCCACGCCCATGGAAGGCTTTGACCCCAAAGCCATCGACGAAATCTTGGGCCTGAGCGCACGCGGTCTGCGCAGCGTGGTGATCGTGCCGCTGGGCTACCGCGCCGCCGAAGGCGACTGGTTGGCCAACCTGAAAAAAGTGCGCCGCCCCACTGCCCAGTTCGTGACCGAAGTCAAATAAGGCCCCAGCCCACCTGCCGGGCTTGGCGCGTGAGGTGCCACACCCCCATAAAGCCGCAGATTCTGCGGCTTTGTGCTTTAACATCAAGGCCTTCCCGCACCGGGATGTCTACCCAAGGAACCCACATGGCCAAAGGCGAACAACGCAGCAACAAAATGGCCAAGAAGCCAAAGAAAGACACGTCGCCCCCCAAGACGTTCACCTCAGACCGCCCCATGGCCCCGTCCACCTTTGTGGCGCCTCGCGGCAAAGTCAAAGACAAGTGATTTTTTGGCCAAGCAATCTGATGGCTTGGCCCGCCCTGAATGACCCCGATCCACGAAGACGAGCACCTGCTGGTGCTGGATAAACCCAGCGGCTTGTTGTCGGTGCCCGGTCGCGGCCCGGACAAGCAAGACTGCCTGTCCAAGCGGGTACAAGACCGCTACCCTGAAGCCCTGATCGTGCACCGTCTGGACCAGGACACCTCGGGCCTGCTGCTCATGGCCCGGGGCATCGAAGCCCAGCGCCGCTTGAGCAAGCTGTTTGAAACCCGCCAAGTTAAAAAGCGGTACTTGGCGGTGGTCGCTGGACAACCAGAACAAACCCAAGCGCTGGAGCTGCCCGACGAAGATGGCTGGCGTACGATTGACGGTCCGATCCTGCTCGACTGGGAGCGCCGGCCGCTGCACATCATTCACCCCGATGGCAAAGCCAGCCGCAGCCGTTGGCGTGCGCTGCAAACCAGCGACAGCGCCAGCCTGATCGAGCTCGAACCCGTGACAGGCCGAACACACCAATTGCGCGTGCACTTGCAAAGCATCGGTCACCCCATGCTGGGCGACTCGCTCTACGCGCCGCCAGACATCCAGTTGCTCAGCCCCCGCTTGCTGTTGCACGCGCAAGAGTTGGCCTTTGTCCACCCCTTCACCGAGCAAGCCCTGGCATTCAAGGCCCCGGTGCAGTGGTCTGCCGCTTCACCCTTCATCGCCCCATAACGCAGCGATCAGTTTGGTCGGGCCGCCTGAATGCGGCCCGACACCAAGCCGCACAGCACCACCAGACCCATGCCCATGAAGGCCAGCGCGTCCGGGATATGGTCAAACAGCCACCAACCCATGAGCGTGGAAAAACCCACTCCGGTGTAGAGAAAAGGCGAGACCTCCGACGCCGGGGCTTTGGAAAACGCCACAATCAAGAGGTATTGCCCCAGCGTGGCGGCCAGGCCGACCATGAGCAGCAATGCCCATTCGTGCGGGCTTTGCGGGGTGACCCACGCGTTGAACACCAACACCGTGCTCACGGCCCAACCCACCCAACCGGTGTAGAGCTGCATCACGGCCGGGTCTTCGGTGCGCGTCATGTGGCTGGTCACGGCCTGAAACACGGCATAAGTCACCACCACCGTGAGCGCCATCCAGCCGACCGAGCTGTCGACCTGCCCGCCCGGGCGGATGACCAGCATGGCCCCGATCAGCCCACCCACCACCATGAGCCAGCGCAGCGGCGAGACCTGCTCCTTCATGACAAAGCGCGCCAGCGCCGTGAGCACCAAAGGGGTGAGCATGACGGTGGCCGTGAACTCGGCCACCGGCATGCGCTGCAGGCAATAAAACGCCAACAAGCTGCACGACACCATGAGCAGGCCCCGCAGCAATTGCCAGCGCAGGCTGCGTGTGCGCCACATGGCCCGGCCACGCACTGGCGCCAGCACCAATGCGGTGCCCAGTGCCTGCACCGCGTAGCGAAACCAGAGCACCATCAGGGGGGTAACGCTGAGCATGACCCACTTGCTGGTGGCGTCGCTCAAGCTCAGGCTGACCATGGCCAACACGGCAAACAGGATGCCGGGCTGCAGCCAAGCATGGCTGGATGGACGGGGACGGGGACGGGGCTGGTGCGGTGGGTGATTCACGGGAGAGCATCTTGACACACGCTGCCGCCCCGAGATGTCACGCAAGGCAAACTTGTGCAACCGACACCCCCCCTTGGGGCCAAAGCCACTACACTGGCCAACCATGTCGAATGAAATCCCATTTTTCAATGCCCGTATCGCGCCCGATGGCGGCAACTTTGACGCTTGGAAAACGCAGAGCTTGCTCGACTCGCTGGAGCAAGGCGGTTTGCAGTGGCCCAGCTCCTGCCGTTCGGGCACTTGCCGCACCTGCATCGGGCAACTGGTCTGCGGCCAGGTGCATTACGACATGGCGTGGCCAGGCCTGACAGCCGAAGAAAAAGCCGAGGGCTGCGTGCTGCCCTGCGTGGCCAGACCCCTGAGCGACGTGGTGTTGCAAGACCCGTTCTGCTGAGCGCTGTCCCAACTCGAAGTCAGGCGTCTTCGATCCCGAGTTCTTGAATTTTTCGGGTGATGGTGTTGCGACCAATGCCCAGTTTTTGCGCCGCTTCAATGCGACGTCCTCGGGTGGTGGCCAGCGCAGATTGGATCAAACTGGTTTCAAAACGGCGAGTCAGCACATCCCACACATCGGTGCGTCCGGCGTTGAGCAAAGCCAATGCCTCCAGCTCCAGACCCGACTCCCAGCCCGAGACAGAATCAGCCGCGCCAGCAAGGGGCATACCTTGGACAAGCAAAGGCGTGCCCTCCTCTCCCAAATGGTTCAGCGCTCTGGCCCGGCCCACTTCCTGCCCAGTACCGAATTGCGCAGTGCCCACGGCATCGGCCAGCACGCCGCCCACCCCGGATGACAGACCCGGCAAAAGCACCGGCGAAGCCAATGAACCGACCGGTGCGGCCAGCACTTCGGGGGGCAAATCTTTGACCTCGATCACCTGAGCAGGCGCCATCACGGTCAACCAGTGGCAAATGTTTTCCAGCTGGCGCACATTGCCCGGAAACTGAAAATGGCTCAAACGATCCAGCGCAGCGTCATCAATGCGCTTGGGCTCTACACCCAACTGTTGTGCACTGCGCTGCAAGAAATAACGGGCCAACACGGGCACGTCTTCGCGCCGCTCACGCAAGGCGGGCAAACGCAAACGGATCACGTTCAGGCGGTGGTACAAGTCCTCGCGGAACACGCCCTCTTTGACGCGCTGCTCCAAATCTTGGTGGGTCGCAGCAATCACGCGAACGTTGGCCTTGACGGCGCTGTGCCCACCCACGCGGTAGAAGTGACCATCCGACAGCACGCGCAGCAAACGCGTTTGCAAATCGAAGGGCATGTCGCCGATTTCGTCCAGAAACAAGGTACCGCCATCGGCTTGCTCAAATCGGCCACGGCGCGAGGCTTGGGCGCCTGTGAAGGCACCGCGTTCATGCCCAAAGAGTTCGCTCTCGAGCAGATCTTTGGGGATGGCCGCGGTGTTGATCGCCACAAAGGGTTGGTTGGCGCGAGGCGAGTGTTTGTGCAGCGCGTGCGCCACCAGCTCTTTGCCCGAACCCGACTCGCCCGTGATCAGCACGGTGACGTGGCTTTGCGCCAAACGGCCAATGCCGCGAAACACGTCCTGCATGGCGGGCGCTTGGCCCAGCATTTCGGGCGCGTCTTCCATTTTTTCTTCGGCCACGTCTTCGCGCTGGCTCTCACCCACGGCACGACGAATCAGCTCCACCGCCTTGGGCAGATCAAAGGGCTTGGGCAAGTACTCGAAAGCCCCGCTGGAAAATGCGGACACCGCACTGTCCAAATCCGAGAAAGCGGTCATGATGATGACCGGCAAGCCCGGCATGCGCTGCTTGATGTTGGCCAGCAAATCCAGCCCCGAGCCGCCCGGCATGCGGATGTCGCTCACCAACACCTGCGGGCCATCGGCTTCGCTCTCGGTGTCCAGCGCCTTCAAGACTTCGCGCGGGTTGGTGAAGCTGCGGGTGGGCAGGCCTTCGCGCAAGAGTGCTTTTTCAAGCACAAAGCGAATGGATTGGTCATCGTCTACGATCCAGATCGGCTTCATCAACGTAACGCTTTCAGTGTTCACAGGCATGTGCTATCAGGGCAACGGAATCAAAATTTTGAAATCCGTACGGCCGGGCTCGCTGTCACATTCGATCATGCCGTGGTGCTGTTGCACAAAGGTTTGTGCCAATGTCAGTCCCAAGCCGGAGCCGCCTTCGCGCCCCGAGATCAACGGGAAGAAAATTCGGTCCTTGATCGAGTCTGGAACACCAGGCCCGTTGTCCATCACATGCAATTCCAGTGCCAGGCGGTAGCGCTGCTTGCCGAAAGTGACCTGCCTCAAGATTCGGCTGCGCAAAGTGATCTGTGCATCGCCATGCGCGATGCGCTCTTGCAAGGCCTGCGCAGCGTTGTGCGAGATGTTGAGCACCGCTTGAATGAGCTGCTCGCGGTCACCTCGGAACTCCGGAATCGAGATGTCGTAGTCGCGCACCACTTTCAGGCCTTTCGGAAATTCGGCCAGGATCAGGGCCCGCACGCGTTCGCACACCTCGTGGATGTTCACATCACCCACCACATGCGGCCTGCGGTGGGGTGCCAGCAAACGGTCCACCAGGGTCTGCAGGCGATCGGCCTCGTGGATGATGACCTGGGTGTATTCGGTCAGCTCTTTGTCGTTCAGCTCCATCTCGAGCAGCTGCGCGGACCCGCGAATGCCGCCCAAGGGGTTCTTGATCTCGTGCGCCAGATTGCGGATCAGCTCTTTGTTGGCTTGGGCCTGCTCCAACAAGCGCTCTTCACGCTCTTGGCGCGTTTGCTGTTCGACAGGCAGCAGCTCGACGATCACCTCATCGGCTTGGTCTGACGGGGCCACGATCACATGCACAGGCAAGGTGTCTTCGTGGTGCAAGCGGCGCAGCTGGGCTTCGTAGCGCAGCGCAGCAAATTCATTTGACTGCGCCCCTATCAAAGCGGTGACCAAAGGCTGCGGGTCGAGAAAGTAGTCCGGCAAGTGCGCGTCGTAGAGCGTGCGCCGCGACAAGCCCAAAGCATCTTCGAGCGCTGCGTTGACAAAACGCACACGCCCTTGGCCTTGCAGCACCGCCACAGGCGTGGCCAACAAGTCAAAGGCCTGGAATCGGGAAATCGGCGGGGTCATGTTCGGGGCTCTGTGGGCGCGTGTTGTTTTGTGCGGGACAGCCCGGTTCAAGGTTTGGCAACCGGCATGGGCCCAGGCAAAGCAGCTTGTGGGCCGCGAGCCGCTTCACGTTGCAAGGTTTCCATCTCTCGTTCGGCCCGCTCCATCGCCAAATGCAGGGCAGCCACCCGGTCTTGATTTTGGGGGGCTGCACCGTATTCAGCCGTCCCTGTTTGGGACATCAGCATCTCGAGCTCTTGGGCCCAAGCTTGGTGCTGTTTTTCCAAGCGGGCCAACGCTTGCGCCAAAACAGTGCGGTGACTCGGCTGCGGCGCCGCAGCTTTTGGCATGGCATTGGGCTCTGTGGCTTGAGGACGAAGGCCCGAGATCCGGGTGACCGATTGCTGGGGCAGGCGTTCGCAGAGGCTCAGGTCTTTGGGGGCATTGGTGTATTCCTGGCCGCAGCGGTAAATGGCCTCTTGGGCTTGCAGGGGACCACCGCTCCACAGCCCCAGGATCCACACCCCAAAAAAAAGGACGGCCGAAGCCGTCCTTGGGGGAATTGCACGGGCGAGTGCAATGCCGTACATGTCCGCTTACAGCGAGTAGTACATGTCGTATTCGACAGGCGACACTTCGACGCGGCTGCGGTTGACTTCTTGCATCTTCAAGTCGATGTAAGCGTCGATCCACGAGTCGGTGAACACGCCGCCTTTGGTCAAGAAAGCGCGGTCTGCATTCAGTGCGTCCAAAGCTTGGTCCAAGCTGGAGCAAACGGTGGGGACCAATTTGTCTTCTTCTGGAGGCAAGTGGTACAGGTCTTTGGTCGCGGCTTCGCCGGGGTGGATCTTGTTTTCGATACCGTCCAAGCCGGCCATCAACAAGGCTGCAAAGCCGAGGTAAGGGTTGCACAATGGATCGGGGAAACGGGCTTCCACACGGCGGCCCTTGTCGCTGGCGACGTTGGGAATGCGGATCGAAGCGGAGCGGTTCTTGGCCGAGTAAGCCAACTTGACCGGCGCTTCGTAGTGAGGCACCAGACGCTTGTAGCTGTTGGTGCCAGGGTTGGTGATCGCATTCAGGGCACGGGCGTGCTTGATGATGCCGCCGATGTAGAACAAAGCGAATTCCGACAAACCAGCGTAGCCATTGCCTGCGAACAGGTTCTTGCCGTCTTTCCAGATGGACTGGTGAACGTGCATGCCGGAGCCGTTGTCGCCAGCGTAGGGCTTGGGCATGAAGGTGGCGGTTTTGCCGTAAGCGTTGGCCACGTTGTGGATCACATACTTTTGCAGCAGTGTCCAGTCGGCGCGCTCGACCAGTGTGGAGAACTTGGTGCCGATTTCGCACTGACCCGCGCCCGCCACTTCGTGGTGGTGCACTTCGACCGGGATGCCCACGGATTCGAGGATCAGCGACATTTCGCTGCGCATGTCGTGCGTGCTGTCGACCGGAGGCACTGGGAAGTAGCCACCCTTGACGCGGTTGCGGTGGCCTTTGTTGCCGCCGTCCATCTTGGTGCCGCTGTTCCATGGGGCTTCGGCTTCGTCGATGGCGTAGAAGGTGTTGTTCGGCTCAGTGCTCCAGCGCACTTCATCAAACAAGAAAAACTCTGGCTCGGGACCGAAGTAGGCGGTGTCGCCCAGGCCCGATTGCTTGAGGTAAGTCTCGGCGCGCTTGGCGATCGAACGTGGGTCACGCTCGTAGGCTTTGCCGTCTGTGGGTTCGATCACGTCGCAAATCAGAACCAGGGTGACTTCTTCGAAGAAGGGATCGATGATGGCGCTGTTGGCATCAGGGATCAACAACATGTCGGAAGCTTCAATGCCTTTCCAGCCCGCAATGGAAGAACCGTCAAACGCTTGACCGTCTTCGAACTTGCTTTCGTCAAACTGCGACACGGGCGCAGTGATGTGCTGCCACTTGCCACGGGTATCGGTGAAACGGAAGTCAACGAACTTGACTTCGTTCTCTTTCACCATCTTCATCACGTCTGCGACGGTCTTGGCCATCAAATTCTCCTGAATGGAACGGGGTTAAAAAGCTGTCGTGCAGGTCTTGCAGTTTTTGTGCCAACTTGGCAACCACCACGCCACCCAACGACCCGTGATTGTGCCCTGAGCCAGCAGCAAAGGGCCTGAACTGCGCATAAAAAAAGGACTTCCTCGCCCATCACCGGCCCTGTCAGCGATGCACTTGCTTGGTGCAATTTTGCATTATTTTGGTGCAATCAAACCTGACGCACCAATTCGGGGCCGTATTCCAGGGGGAAGGTGGTCAATCCGACACGCAAAGCGGCATAAGCCGCATCGGCCAGAAGCGGTTCGCCCTTGACCCCCAACTCAATGTGACGGCCCCACTGAGGGTGGTCCACACTGGGCAGGCTGAAGACCTTCACGCCGGGGTGCGCCGCTTCAATGGACTCCATCAGCGGGGTCAAGGTGGCCTCCATGGCGCCCAACACAATCACCGACTTTTCCACGTAAGCGTTTGGCCGGAAATAGGCGCTGTAGAGGGTGTCGAGCACCGACGCAATCATGGGCCAAGCCATGACCGGAAAGCCCGGCACAAAGTGCACCGCACCACCGCCCGGCCCCCGGCAACTGAAACCGGGAATCTTGTTGTAGGGATTGCGAATGATGTCGGCCCCCATCGGGAAGGTGCCCATGTTCAAGCGATGGCGGTTGTCGGGTCGGTCGGGCTCGTACGCCACGCCCTGCTCTTTGGCGGTGTCTTGCATGCGCTCTTGAATCAGGCGCTTGGCCTCAGGGTGCAAAGCGAGCGGCACGCCCAACGCTTGGCCCGCACATTGGCGCGTGTGGTCGTCGGGCGTGGCGCCGATGCCGCCGCAGCTGAACACCACATCGCTGGAGTCAAAAGCCCGCTTCAAGGTGGCCGTGATGCGCTCAGGCGAATCGCCCACGTACTCGGCCCAAGCCAAGGTCAAGCCGCGCTCGTTCATCAACTCGATGACTTTGGCCATGTGCTTGTCTTGGCGCTTGCCGGACATGATTTCGTCGCCAATGATGATCAGACCCCAAGTGGGGGTGGAGGAAGAAGTCATGGGTGAAATAATAAAAACATGGTGGATAAAGTGGGTCCTTGGCTTCGGACATCACGTGGTGGGGCGTGGCTCCACATCGGTGACGTTGTCCAATTGGGACTGCTCGTCTGGGCCCCATCGGGCTGAGGCCTGCGGCGCGACGGCGTTGCGTTCAGACCGCGCAGCATCCAACACGTCATCCACGGCGGCAGGGCATGGCTCTTGGCGCAAGGCCTGCAAGGCAGACAAGGCAAAGTGGGCAAACCACAGCGATGAAAAGGCAAACACCAAGGTGTAAATCCAGATGGCCACGGGCACCAAGATCACAAACGCCGCGGCAAACAAAGCGCCCGAGGCCCACACCAAACTCGGCGCGGCGCCCATGAGCCCGGTGATCACACCCATGCTCAAGAAACTCATGCGGTGGCGGGCCATCAGGATCTGACGCTCTTCAGGGCTGGCAAATTCGGCCAACACATCAAAGGCCATGACACGGTAAGTGAGCCAACCCCAAATGAAAGCAGGCAACAACAAGGCCAGTGGCGGCACCAACCACATGGGCAGGGTGAGCACCAAAGCCCCCAGCGCAAGCAGCAGCGAGAAAAATGTCCACCAGACACTCTTGAGCAAACTGCCGCCCTGCTTGCGCTGCAGGCCAGCAAAACGGCGCTCGGCCACCAATCGGGTGAGGGCCGGGGTCATCAAAAAAGACACGGCCAACAAAGACGCCACCACCACCAACGGTGTGAAAGCAAAGATGACGAGCAAGGGGGCCACGACGGTTTTGAGATTGGCCAAACCCACGCCCTCCAGCCATTGCCAAACCAAGGCCAGCCAAGAACTGGCATCGAGCCAGCCCCGCACAAATGTGATGGCCGTGTCCCAGTACAAATAACCCAGCAACCAGGACAAGGCCACGATCAACACCAAGGGCAAAACCGACAAGACGATCACCCTGGGGTACAGGCAGTACATGGCGGCGCGCCAAAAGGATTCGATCAGGAGTTTCATGGGTGAAAGCTTAACAGCCGGGCCGGGCCCAAGTCAGCGGTGGGCCTTCAAGCTCGCCCCGCCAAACGCCGCAGCCCTTGCCACTGCTGCGCCCAAAATCCACGCCCATAGTCGCGGCCTTGCTCCACCTGATCGCGCACGCCTGTGGGGTCGTAGCGCAGCTGAAAGTCAGCGGTGCCAAAAAGCATGTCCCACCACGGCAGCAAGACACCGAAGTTGCAGCCGCCCAAGACCTGGCGACCTTGCACCTCAAACTCGTGCCCGATGCCAACGCTGTGGTGCCTGCGGTGAAAACGCGGACTGACCCACAACCGCTCGCCGATGCGACCAAACCAGATGCGCACATTGGCGTGCTGGAAGTTCTCGCTCAATTGCCCGATGGCCACCAGGGCCACGAACTGGCCAGGCCCCACGCCAATGAGCAAGGCCACAGCCGACACCAGCGTGCTGGTCAGCATGTCGTCCAACAAGTGGTTGCGGTTGTCGCTCCACATGTTCATCTGGCGCTGCGAGTGGTGCAGTGCATGCAAGGCCCACCAAGCGCTCGACTGGTGCTGCGCCCGGTGAATGGCGTAGTTGACGAAGTCAAAAACCACCAAATACAGCACGAAACTGACCCAGGCCACATCGGTGACGCCGGGCCACAAACTGTCCAAATGGTAGGTGGGCCAGCCATGCCCACGCAAGACGCCCCAAGCATTTTCCAACGCCAAGTCGAGGGTCAAGAACATGCCCAGCTTGAACAAGCCCAAGCGGTGAATGAGGGTATAGACCACATCCACCCCAACCGCTTGACGGTCCTGCTGCGATTCGACGGGCCACTGGCGCTGCATGGTGCCGATCACAGAGAGCATGACGCCCATTTGCAGCAAACCCACCACCACCCAGCCCGCGCCCTCGTAAGCTTTTTCAAGCCAATGGCCTTGCCCCAATGCAAAAGCAATGGGCTGGAAAACACGTTCAAAAAGTGTTTGCTGAAGCCCATCAAAAAGCGAAGAAAGAAAATCCATGCGTTTATTTTGTCGAATCTGGCAAAACCGTTGGCGACACCAGGTTCAAGGGGCGTTGCCGAATCCAGTCGCGGTAGGCCGGGTGCTCGCGCAAAGTGGCAAAACACAAGCCTCGCGCCTTCAGGCCAACGACCAAAGGTTCCAGAACGGCTGGTGCCCAAGGGTCTTGCCGGGACCAGACGCCCAAATGCCCCATCAAGATATCGCCAGCACGAATGGTCTTGAGCGCCTTTTGCAGCAGTTGCGCGTTGGGGTAAGCGGCGCTGGGCAACTCGTCCCCCAAAAACCCCGCTTCGGCCCACCCCACATGGGCAAACCCGCACTGCCGCGCCGCCTCGATCAGCCTTGACGATGTTTTGCCGCCCGGAGCACGGAACAGCGGCAGCGGTCTTTGTCCCGTCAGCACCTGCAAGCGCTGAGCGGCCTGTTGCAAGTTATCGCAGTAATTTTTCGCCGTCCAAATCAGGTTTTGGCCCGCCTGGGGGCCAGAGCTGGGGCGAATGCGGAATTTTTGAACGCCACCCGGGTTCGCGCCTTCTGGCAGGTCGGCACGCCAGTAAGCGTGGTCCCAGGTGTGCGAGGCAAATGCATGGCCTTCACTGGCGCGTGCCCGCCACCAAGGCGCCCAGTGCTGGCCGAGCGTGCCATCGCCCTCTTGGGTTTTTTCGTGCGCAGCAAAGAAGGTGACTTTCACTTCATGGCGCTGCAGCACCTCGGCGATCAGGGGAGCCACACCCATGTGGCCCGTGTCAAACGTGAGGTAGACCGGCTGGTCGCAAGGGGCCGCGCAGGCGGCCAGGGCACCCCAGCACAGGGCACTGGCTGTCAAGCCATGGCCAAGCTCACTGGCGAGGCGCATGGTCCAAAGTCCACACCCCATGGGGCGATTTACCCACACGGACTTGGCGCACCACTTTGCGTGTGGGAATGTCAATCACCGTGAGTTTTCTGGCCCAGCGAGAAGCCACCAAAATCGTTTGGCCATCGGCGGTGATGTCCATGCAGTCCGGGCCCGAAGGCCCAGGGAAATCGGCCACCACCGTCATGGTCAAATAATCGATCTGGCTGATGGTGTTGCTCACCCGGTTGCTGACCATCACATGCCGCCTGTCGCCCAGCGCACGAAAGGCATGCGCGCCCTTGCCTGTGGGGATGGTTTTGACCAATTGGGGCTGTTTGCCTGAAATGTCGTACACCTCAACGCCATCCCCGCCTGTCAGACCCACCAGCAAAAACTGGTCATCGGGGGTACCAAACACATCCGCAGGGACTGCGCCCACCGGGGTACGTGATTTCAAGGTCTGCTTGCCCAGATCAATGGCCACCACCTCGTTGCTGTCTTGCATGCTGACCCATGCCACCTGGCTTTTGCTGTCGATCCACAAATGGCTGGGGGTTTTGCCCGTCGGGATGCGCTTGGCCAAGTCAGCGTTGCGGCCATCCCAGCGGTAAATGTCCACATGGTCCAGGCGGTTGGCGGCAATCACCAGCCATTTCATGTCGGGCGAAAAGCGCAGGTGGTAAGGGTCCAAAATGCCGGTGACAGTGCGCTGCACTTGGGCGGTGCGCGGGTCGATGAAGGTGAGCGAGTCGCTCATGGCGTTGGCCACAATGACCGACTTTTCATCAGGCGTCAGGTACAAATGGTGGGGCTCTTTGCCCGTAGGAATGCGTTTTTTCTCTGTCCAGGTCAGAGGATCGATCACACTGACACTGCCATCCAAAGAATTCAAGACAAAAACAGGGGCTTGTGCGCCCACGGACAAGATATGAAAACCAAAAACAAGTCCAATTAACAATCTGATCACAAAACTAAAATAATTCACAAAACCGCTTTCTAAATCGCTTCCAAGTGTAAACGCCACATTCACCCCCTTCCATGCCCTTGCCCTCCTCCACCGTGGTCGTGAAGAACCAGTCCTTAGAGCTTGTGCAACTGCCCAAGCCCATGACGGGTCAGAGCCCGCACACTTTGGTGTTTTTGCACGAAGGATTGGGCAGCGTGGCCCTGTGGCGCGACTGGCCCACCCAGTTGTGTCAGCAGCTCGGATGTGCGGGCTGGGTTTATTCACGACGGGGGTATGGCCAATCAGAACCGGTCGCCGATGTGCGCGGGCCGTCTTGCTCGGTTGGGCAGACGCGCCAGGGCCGCTTGTTGCCGGATTACATGCACCATGAAGCGCTGCAAGTTCTTCCCGCTTTGCTGGAAAATTTGGGCATTGAGAGGCCCGTGTTGGTGGGCCACTCGGACGGCGGCACCATCGCCCTGATTCATGCCTGCCACTTTGAAGTGGCCGCTTGTGTGGTGATGGCACCGCATGTGATGGTGGAAACGCTCTCCATTGAGGCCATCCGCGCAGCCAAGCACGCCTTCGAAAAAGGCGCCCTGCGCCAGCGCTTGGCCCCTTACCATGCCGATGTGGACACTGCGTTTTGGCAATGGAACGATGTCTGGCTGAGCGAGGCCTTTCGCACTTTTGACATCCGGTCTGAACTGCCGGGCATTTCAGCGCCCTTGCTGGCCATTCAAGGAGAACAAGACCCCTACGGCACGATGGCACAAATCGACGACATTGCGAAGGGGGTGCCACAGACCCAGCTGCTCAAGCTGCCCGATTGCGGTCATTCACCCCACCGCGACAAACCCCAGGCTGTGATCCAGGCGGTGCAGCACTTCATCCAGCAGCTTTAGGACTTGAGCAAGGCCAAGTCTTCGTCGTTCAGCCAGCGCCATTGGCCTGGCGCCAAATCATGCAAAACCAGACCACCGATTTGAGCGCGGTGCAGGCCTTCGACCCGGTTGCCCACAGCCGCCAGCATGCGCTTGACCTGATGGTATTTGCCTTCGGTCAAGGTCAGTTTCAGGTGCAACTCGCCCACGGCCTCGCAAGCTGCGGCTTTCACGGGCTTGGGGTCATCGTCCAGCACCACGCCGCTGAGCAACTTGTCCACCATCTCGGTCGTGATCGGGTGCTTGGTGGTCACTTCATAGACCTTGGGCACATGGTGTTTGGGCGAGCTCATTTTGTGGATGAACTGGCCGTCGTCCGTCAGCAACAGCAAACCCGTGGTGTCTTGGTCCAGTCGGCCCACAGCCTGCACCCCTTGCACCGCCGCTTTTTGCGGGCGCTGACGCAAAGGCGCAGGCAGCAAGGTGTAAATGCTGGGCCAGGTCGATGGCTTTTGCGAACACTCTGTGCCTGCAGGCTTGTGCAGCAGCACATAGGCTTTTTCCTTGAACGGCCAGTCGGTGCCTTGCACCGTGAAGTGCAGGTCTTGCAGTTCAAAAAATTCGCCCGAATCGGTCACGGTCTGGCCATTGACGTGCACATGGCCTTGCTGCACCAGCCCGGCACACACCCGGCGGGTGCCAAAACCCTGGCTGTACAAAATGTCTTCCAGGCGCATGGGTTTGAGAGATTTGGCTTTCATGGGGCATGATTGTCGCCGCGAAAATACCCCCTTCACCACAGACTTGGCCCGAAGGCACAGGCCAGAGATCCAAGCAGGAGACAAAACCCATGAGCGCAGCCCTCGACACCCTCACACGCATGACCGATGCGCTGGCCCTGTCTCGCCAAGGCGGCATGCCGCAAATGGCCATGATCCGCCTTTGGCGAGACAGCAGTGCCCACCTGCCCTTGCCAGACCAATACAGCGAAGTGTTGGGCAACTTGCTGGACCGCATCGAAGCCAGCGCCCTCTTCAGCGAGGAAAGCTGCTCTTTCAGCCAGAAAGACCTGCTGGACAGCTTGCAACTGTGGGCCGACAAAGCGCAGGCCAAGCTGACCGCTTGACAGGTCGGTAGCCCAGCATTCGGCCGCATGAGCGGCCTCCCACAACACCATCATGGTTTGCAACCACCCCAAACAACGGGCCCCGAAGGGCCCGTTGTTTTGTCTCAAGCGGCTGATTACTTCAAGGCTTTGAAGCGCACGCGCTTGGGCTTGGCACCCTCTTCACCCAAACGGCGCTTTTTGTCGGCTTCGTACTCTTGGTAGTTGCCGTCAAAGAACACCCACTGGCTGTCGCCTTCGGCAGCCAAAATGTGCGTCGCAATGCGGTCCAGGAACCAACGGTCGTGGCTGATGACCATGACCGAGCCGGCGAATTCCAGCAGCGCGTCTTCCAGCGCGCGCAGGGTTTCCACGTCCAAGTCGTTGGAGGGCTCGTCCAGCAGCAACACGTTGCCGCCTTCGATCAGGGTTTTGGCCAGGTGCAAACGGCCGCGCTCACCACCCGACAACATGCCGACTTTCTTTTGTTGGTCGCCACCGTTGAAGTTGAAGCGCCCGCAATACGCCCGGCTGGCCATCTGAAACTTGCCGACGTTGATGATGTCCAGGCCACCCGAGACGTCTTCCCACACGGTTTTGTTGTTGTCCAGATCGTCGCGGTTTTGGTCCACAAAGGCCATCTTCACGGTTTGACCGATGGTGACCTCGCCGGTGTCGGGCTGCTCTTTGCCGGCGATCAGCTTGAACAGGGTGGACTTACCAGCACCGTTGGGGCCGATGATGCCGACGATGGCCCCCGCAGGCACTTTGAAGCTCAGGTTGTCGATCAGCAAACGGTCGCCAAAAGACTTGCTGACGTTCTTGAACTCGAACACTTCGTTGCCCAAGCGCTCGGCCACAGGGATGAAAATCTCCTGCGTCTCGTTGCGCTTTTGGTATTCGTGGTCGCTCAACTCTTCGAATCGGGCCAGACGGGCCTTGCTCTTGGCCTGACGGCCCTTGGGGTTGGCACGCGCCCACTCCAATTCTTTCTTCATGGCCTTGGAGCGGGCATCTTCGGTGCGCTGCTCGGTGGCCAAACGGGCTTCTTTTTGCTCCAGCCAGCTGGAGTAGTTGCCTTTGTACGGAATACCGGAGCCCCGGTCGAGTTCCAAAATCCACTCGGCAGCGTTGTCCAAGAAGTAACGGTCGTGGGTGATGGCCACCACAGTGCCCGAAAAACGCTGCAAGAACAGCTCCAACCAGTCCACCGATTCGGCATCCAAGTGGTTGGTCGGTTCGTCGAGCAGCAGCATGTCGGGGCGCGACAACAGCAAGCGGCACAGCGCCACACGGCGTTTTTCACCGCCCGACAATTTGCCGATGATGGCGTCCCATGGGGGCAGTCGCAGCGCGTCCGCGGCGATTTCCAACTGGTGCTCCGAGGCGTCACCTGCGGTGGAGATGATGGCTTCAAGCTTGGCCTGCTCGGCGGCCAGGGCGTCAAAGTCGGCGTCTTCCTCGGCGTAAGCGGCGTAGACCTCTTCGAGGCGGGCCTGCGCGGCCTTGACTTCACCCATGCCGCTTTCGACGGCTTCACGCACGGTCTGCTCGGGGTCCATCACGGGCTCTTGGGGCAGATACCCGATTTTCAGACCCGCCATGGGGATGGCTTCGCCTTCGATCTCCTTGTCGATACCGGCCATGATCTTGAGCAACGTGGACTTGCCGGAACCGTTGGTGCCCAGCACACCAATCTTGGCACCGGGGAAGAAAGACAAAGAAATGTCTTTCAGAATGTGACGCTTAGGCGGCACAATTTTGCCAACCCGGTTCATCGAAAATACGTATTGAGCCATGTGTAAACCTGAATAAAAAAGGGCAAAGACCCATCACCCCAAGGGGGTCAGCTCTGCACCGCAACCCTGCTGATGGGCGCCATAGCGGTGTATGCAACCCGGCATTATCCCAGCTTGCCGGGTTGAAAAGCGAAAAATCAGACCATGCGCTCGGACAGCTGGCCCGAACGGCTGGAAAACTGCACCAGACTGTCCATGGCTTCGAGCTGAACCCGCGCGCTGCGCATGCCATACACCTCGGCACGCAGCCAGCTGCATTCGGCATCCAACAAAGCATCCGAGGCCAAACTGCACCACCACACCCGGCCCTCGCCATCCCAGCGGTAGCCCCGGGCCTTGAGTTTGTCTTTGGCTTCAAAAGGTGCGCCGGTGGCCCGCAGTTTGTAGCGGGTCTGGCCTGAGCCGGCCAACAAGCGTGTCAAGCCAGTCTGGCCGTTGGCCAGAGGCGAGGCCAGCACCTGCAAGAGCGCATGGCAATCGACCTGCGCCCGGTGGGCATCGTAAAACCAACCGCGCTCAGACGCCAAAAACTCCAACTTGGCCGAGCCACTGCCCTCTTTCTTCCAGTCGATGCCCTGAAACGAACAGCCCCAGGCCTTGGTCGCAAAGACAGGCCAACGCGCCTCGACAAACGGCCGGTCAAAGCCGGCGTTGTGCGCCACGATTAAATCGGCCTCTTGCACCAGGGCGTTCACGGCCGCGTCGTCGATGCGTTGGCCCTGCACCATGCTGTCGTCAATGCCGGTGATCTCGGTGATTTGGGGCGGAATCGGCCGGCCCGGGTCTTCGAACGATTCGTACACCGTGACGGGCCCCACGGGCAAGCCCGTGGCCATGTCCACCTGCACCGACAACATGGCCAATTCAATGACCTTTTCGCTCTTGCTGTCCAGCCCGGTGGTTTCGGTGTCCAGCACGATCACGCGCTGCGTGGCCTGGCCGTTCAGTGGCCCGTAATCGCTGCGCGGCACCAAGCGGCGAAGAACGCGAAAGTCGGGGTGCTGCGCCAGCGCCCGGGCCATGGCTTCGGGGTTGAAGGTTGCATCCCCCAAGGGCGCAGCAGTGGGCGCTGCAGGCGTCGAAGCAGGCGAATCCAAGGGCTCTGGCAACGGGGCTGCGGCCAAAGTGTCTGCTGGGGCCGGTTGACTTTCAGGCTTCAATAATTTGGCGGGTTTGGCGGGCATTTCGGGCTCGAAGCCGAAAAAACTCATCTGGTCTGTTTTGCTCATGCCCGCATTATTTCAGGAGAAGTGCGGGCCAAAGGCTCAATGGCACAACAGATCAGTCGAGCTTGATGCCCAAGTCCACCGCCAGCTTGATCCAAACGGGCACTTCGCCTTCCCAGTCCTTGCGGGTGCCGGCCAGGTCTTTGGGCTTGTTGGGGATGGCGAAGGTTTCGCGCAGCTTGGCGGCTTTGTCGGTGTTGGACCAGGCCACAGCTTCGTCGGCCAGCAGTTTGAGCACGGCTTCGGGCGTGCCCGCTGGAGCCACCAAGGGCAAGCCACCTTCCAAAGTCACCAATTTGGCGGTGTCGCCTTGTTCCATGAGGGTAGGCACGTTGGGCAATTTGGGCGAGCGATAGCTGCCGGTCACGCCAATGGCCCGCACGCCCCGACTGGCCACCGCATTGAAGGCCAAGTAGCTGCCCACGGCAATTTGCGACTGGCCCGAGGCCACATCGAGCCACATGGGCGCTTCGCCCCGGTAATGCACCGACTGGATTTGGGTGCCATGCACGCGGTTGGTCTGGTCGGCCACCATGTGCGGGTAGGAGCCCGGGGCGTAAGTGCCCATGGACGCCGGGTTTTTCTTGGCCCAGGCCACAAATTCGGCCATGGTGTTGGCCGGGATTTTGTCGTTGATGCCCACGACCAAGGGCCCTGAGGGGAACACGGTGACGGGGGTGAGGTCTTTGTCGAGGTTGTAGGGCAGCTTGGAATAGAGAATGCGGTTTTGCCAAAAGGTGCCCGAGGTGCTCATGACCAAGGTGTACCCATCAGCCGGCGACTTGGCCGCTGCATCGATGCCGATGATGGCCCCGGCGCCGGGTTTGTTGTCGATGACCACGGGCACACCCAAACGGAGCGACAGGTGCTCGCCATAGCTGCGGGCCAAAGCGTCGGTCAAGCCGCCGGGCGGGAAAGCCACAATGATCCGGATCGGCTTGGCAGGCCACTTGGCTTGCGCCCAAGCCTGCACCCAAGGGGTGCTGGTGGCCACCGTGGTGACCGCCACTGCGGCAGTTTGAAGAAAGGAGCGGCGGTCAGAAAAAAGCTTCATGGTCATGCGCGTGAGCGTTAGGTGGATGCCAAGCAGTCTAGGTGTACCCTGCCTTTGTGGGCATAGGGGTTTGAACCCATGTTCTGACCTGTACGGGACATGCGCAGGGCTGATCCTGCTTTGTGCGACAATGCAAACCGTTGTGACCTCCAGTTGCCGCAACATCAGCACTTCTGCTGGGGCCTGACCTAGGCAATGCTCAAAACAAGCGCCTGCGGTTTCCATGCCCACCCTAAGACCTATCGTCCCACACTGGTAACTGCCAACAGCAGTTGAATGGGGCGGTACCTGCGCCGGACATGGCGCTCTGAAAAATGAACTTTGAAGAATTGAACCTGGCCCCGGCCATCATGCAAGCGGTGCGTGAACTCGGCTACGAAACGCCCACCCCGATCCAGGCCCAAGCCATTCCTGCCG
The DNA here is from genome assembly GCF_048019295.1 of Limnohabitans sp. DCL3. Classification (GTDB taxonomy): domain Bacteria; phylum Pseudomonadota; class Gammaproteobacteria; order Burkholderiales; family Burkholderiaceae_C; genus Limnohabitans_A. The sequence goes on from NZ_CP171842.1 coordinate 2,049,306, forward strand.
TTTTGGCCGGACAAGACTTGTTGGCGGGCGCCCAAACTGGCACCGGCAAAACTGCCGCATTCACCCTGCCATTGCTGCACAAGCTCAGCTTGAGTGAACCGGGCAAAAACCGATTTGGCGGCAAAGCCATCCGCGCTTTGGTGTTGACCCCGACCCGCGAATTGGCCGCCCAAGTCGAAGAGTCGGTGCGCGATTACGGCAAATACCTCCAGCTCGACTCCACCGTGATCTTTGGTGGTGTGGGCATGAACCCGCAAATCAGCAAGGTCAAAAAAGGCGTGGACATTCTGGTGGCCACGCCCGGCCGTTTGCTCGACCTGCAAGGCCAAGGCTTTCTGGACTTGTCCAGCATCGAAATCTTGGTGCTCGACGAAGCCGACCGCATGCTCGACATGGGCTTCATCCATGACGTGAAAAAGGTGCTGGCCTTGGTGCCCAAAGACAAGCAGAGCTTGCTGTTCTCGGCCACCTTCAGCGACGAAATCCGTGAATTGGCGGGCAACCTGCTCAAGAACCCACAAAGCATCCAGGTCACCCCCAGCAACACCACGGTGCAGCGCATCACACAGGTGATCCACCCTGTGGGCCGCAGCAAGAAAAAAGATGTGCTGCTGCACATCATCCAGAAGCACGACTGGAGCCAGGTGCTGGTGTTCACGCGCACCAAGTTTGGCGCCAACAATGTGGCCGACTTCCTGACCAAAAATGGCGTCAAGGCCATGGCCCTGCACGGCAACAAGAGCCAGACCGCACGCACGCAGGCCTTGGCGGGCTTCAAGAGCGGCGAGATCCGCGCTTTGGTGGCCACCGACATTGCTGCGCGCGGCATCGACATCGAAGATTTGCCACACGTCGTGAACTTTGAAATCCCCAACGTGTCGGAAGACTACGTGCACCGCATTGGCCGCACAGGCCGCGCGGGCGCCAGCGGCGAAGCCGTGAGCCTGGTGTGCTTGGACGAAGAAGGCTTCATGATGGACATTGAGCGCTTCACCAAGCAAGAAATCCCAGTCCAATTGCTCGAAGGCTTTGGCCCCGAGCCAGGCGAAGTGGCCGAACCCATCGCCATGGGACGCCAGACCCTGTGGGGTGGCGCGGGCAAGCCGCCCAGCCGCGATGTGATGGCTGCCGCCGCCAAGGCCGCACGCCAAGACATGATGCAGCGCATCCGTGACAACAAAGTCGCGGTCGGTGGTGGCGGTCAAGGCTCCCGCCCTGCACGTGGCGAGGGTCAAGCCCCTGCCCGCCCCGCTCGCAATGGCCCGCCGCCATCGCGCCGCAATGGCCCACAGGGCGCACCGCGCTTTGAGGGCCAGGCTGCACCGCGCTTTGAAGGCCAGGGCGATGGTCGCCGTGAAGGCAGTCGCGACGGAGGTCGCGGCCAAGAGCAACGCGGCGACCCGCGTTTTGACAACCGTGGCGACGGTCAAGGCCGTCCTGCACCCCGTGGCCCTCGCCCAGAAGGTCGTGGCCCAAGCCGTGGAGGTCAAGGCGGTCAAGACCGCCGTCGCCAAGATGGCGATGAATTGCCACGCCATATTGACCCCTTGAAAACCACGCAATTTGCACGCTTGGACTTGCCCAACCGCAAGCCTGTGCGCACCAGCGGCCAACCTGACCCGACCCGCACCAGCATCGACAGCCTGGCCAGCGGCGGTCGCCGCCATGGCGGCGGCGGTGGTGGTGGTGGTTACGGCGGTGGCAACCGCGGCGGCAATGGTGGGGGCGGCGGTGGCCGTGGCTTCGGTCGCTGAACCCCTTTGACGCAAAAAAAGAGCCCGCACATGCGGGCTTTTTTACTGGTGCGCACGTCTCAATCGCGCACGAACAGGGTCACCAGCGGATCAGGACCCACCTGTCGGCTCCAGTGCCCATGCACAGCCGCATCAAACGTGGCGCCTTCGGGCAAGGTGTCGGCCGAGTAGAAAAACTCGCCGGGCCCGAAAAGGCGTGAACTGCCATCCTGCAAAAAAATTTCCATTTGTCCACCCAGCACAAACAACCACTGAGGGTGTCCGGTGCAGTGGAAAGTGCTGCGAAAACCCACCGGGCTTTGGCGCAACTGACATCCTGTTGCAGCCATCAGGGCGGACAACTGACTTTGAGGCGTGCCTTCGCTCAAGGGCACCAGCTCGTCACGGAAACGGGCGCGGCCATCTGTATCGGTGTAGAGGACGACTTTTTTCAGCTCGGTCATGGCCATGTGTCTTGTCAAAGATGAGAAGCGCAGATTGTCGCCGACAGTTCATGCCAGCGGTGGCCCTGTGCACGGAGCTGGGCCTGCTTCTGGCATAGTGCCAGGCAATTCACACCGATTGCCCAGACTCTCCCCACCCTGACACCATGAACAAGCAGCCCTTAAAAATCGTCTTTCACGGCCAAAACGCCGCCAATTTCCGTCTGGGTTTTGAGGCCCTCATTGGGCCTGAACACACCATCTCAGACCTGAGCGATCCATTGGACTTGCCTGGCGAACGCGCACGGTACGAAGACGCGGATGTGGTCATTGGCATCCAACTCAAGGAGGGCATGCCTGTGCCCCGCCAAGCCCGGCTGTTCCATGCCCCAGCGGCCGGCACCGATGCGATCAACACGGCTTTGCTGCCTGACAAATGCACCTTGGCCAATTGTTTTGGCCATGAAAACGCCATCGCTGAATACGTCATGGCAGCCTTGTTGACGCGCCATGTCCCTTTGGCCCAGGCCGACCAAGACCTGCGCCAACAACGCTGGACCTATTGGGCCGGTCGGCCAGCCGCACTGCGCACCGAGATGGGGGCGCAAACATTGGGCCTGCTGGGTTTTGGGCACATTGCCCAAACCATCGCCCATCGGGCCAAGGCCTTTGGCATGCGCGTGCATGTGGCCAACCGCAGCCCCATCAGCCACCCCCATGTCGACCAAAGCTGGGGGTTGGACCAATTGAACGACTTCATGGGCAGCGCCGACGCTGTGGTGGTCAGTCTGCCGCTGACCCCCAACACCTTGGGTTTGGTGAACGCAGCCGCCCTGGCGGCCATGCGCGGCGATGCCTGGTTACTGAATGTGGGGCGGGGGGCCGTGATCGACGAAAAAGCCCTCTACGAGTGTTTGGCGTCTCGCCAAATTGGCGGCGCCGTGATCGACACTTGGTACCAGTACCCCACCCCCAACCAAACAGAGCTGGCGCCCTCCAAATTCGACTTTGGCGCGCTCGACAACGTGCTGATGACCCCCCACATGTCGGGCTGGACGCAGGGCACGGTGCGCCGCCGCCAAGAAGCACTGGCCGAAAACATTGCCCGTTTGAGCCGCGGCGAAGCCCTGATCAACGTGCTGCACGGCCCCTTGGGCTGATGCCCTGAACCGCTCAGGCGCCAAAGTGCCGCATCACTTGCAGCCGGAGCGGCTGTCTGGCCAGGGCGACAAAGTCCAAGCCACTCAGGTGCTTTGTCGCTGCAAAATTTCAAAGCCCAAGTCCACTTGGGCCGATGGCGGTGTTTCACCCCGCATGAGGGTCAGCAGCATCTCGGCTGCAGCTTGCCCAATTTGAGCACGCGGCGTTCGCACGGTGGTCAGTGGCGGGAGCATTTGGTCACTGCCTGTCAGATCGTTGAAGCCAGCAATTGCCACCTGTGACGGCACAGCCAAACCCAAGCGCAAAGCGGCCATCAGTGCCCCTTGGGCCAGATCGTCGTTGCAAAAAAAGATGGCATCCACCGCCGGGCGCTGGCGCATGATCTGCTCAAACAAAATACCGCCCAAGGCCAGCGATGAGGGGGCAGGGTTCAGATACTCCAAGGTCGGCTCGTAAAGCCCAACCTCCTGCAATGCAGTGCGCCAGCCGTACAAGCGCTGCATCACGCGCGGGTCCAATTGCGCCGCCGCAAAGGCGATGCGCTTGCGGCCCGTCTGCAACAGATGCCGGGTCATGGCCGCCCCGGCATCGGTCTGCCGAAAGCCCACACAATGGGGCGCGTCGTCACGTTCGGTGGCAGGCAAATCCATCAGGTGCACGCAAGGCACTTGGCTGCCTTGCATGAGTTTTTTGGTCACGCCATTGTGGTCCAGACCGGTGACCAACAGGCCTGCAGGACGGTGCAGGAGTTGCTCGCGCAGCAACTGCTCTTCTTCGCTCGCGTCGTAATGCGTCACCCCCATCAAGGTTTGGTAGCCCGCGGCGCGCAATGTTTTTTGTGCCGCATCGAGCAGGTCCACAAACAAGGCGTTGGACAATAGTGGAATCAGGATGGCGACGTGGTTGCTGCGCTGCGAAGCCAAGGCGCGCGCGGCAGGATCGGGCACGTAGCCCAGCTTGGCAGAGACCACCTGCACGCGTTCGATCAATGCCGGGTCCACGGCCCGCTCCCCCCGCAGCGCCCTGGACACTGTACTGGGGCTGACCCCAGCGGCTTGGGCCACATCGCTCAGCGTCACACGGCCAGTGGCTCGTTGGCTTTTGACAGACTTGGCGATTGGCAAAAGAGGCAAAGGCAAGGGTTAATCCGTAGGATGGCGGGGCGGCGAAGTCGATAGGATAGCGCTATCCCGAAATCAACAGCGAAAATTTTTAAACCCATTTTCAGGCTGGCTTGGATACTGCGAAGCAATCAAAGCCTTGATCTTTGGGTTTGCATTTTTTTTGATTTCTTTGGACAGCGCTGTCCGAATCATGTTTTTCGACTGGAATAACCGACGTGTCCAAACCCGATGTGCTGGCTGTGGCCAAACTGCACCCTTTCTACCAACAAGCTTTGGAATCGCTTTACACCGTGCACGACCGCACGCATGTGACCGACCCGGCCGCATTTGCCGGCATCGCCCCCCGCATCGTGGGTGTTGCAGGCACGGGCGAAGCCAGCGTGCCGCGCAGTTTGCTGTCCCAACTGCCCAACGCCAAAGTGGTCGCCGTGTTTGGCGTGGGCTACGACGGTGTGGATGTGCCCGCCGCCATCGAATACGGCATTCCCGTGACCCACACCCCCGATGTGCTGACCGACGATGTGGCCGATTTGGCCATGGGTTTGGTGCTGTCTGTGGGCCGCACCATCCCGCAAGCCGATCAGTTTGTGCGTGCCGGCCAGTGGCCCAATGGCCCCGTGGCTTTGGCTCGCAAGGTCTCTGGTGCGCGCTTGGGCATTGTGGGTTTGGGCCGCATTGGCAAAGCCATTGCCCAACGCGCCCGTGCCTTCGGCATGTCGATTGCCTACACGGCACGCACCGAAAAACCCGATTCCGATTTCAAGTTCTACCCCTCAGCGGCCGAATTGGCAGCGCAAGTGGATTTTTTAGTGGCCATCACCCCCGGCGGCGCAGGCACCAAGCACTTGATCAACGCCGAGGTCTTGCAAGCGCTGGGCCCCCGCGGCTACCTCATCAACGTGGCACGGGGCAGCGTGGTCGATGAAGAGGCGCTGATCGCCGCCTTGCAAAACGGCACCATCGCAGGCGCCGGCCTCGATGTGTTTGCCAACGAGCCCCACGTGCCCGAGGCGCTGTGGAGCCTGCGCAACGTGGTCTTGACCCCGCACATGGCCAGTGCCACCACCGAAACGCGCCAAGCCATGGCCGATCTGGCTTTTGCCAACATGCAAGCCGGCATTGCAGGTCAAGCTTTGCGCACCCCCGTGCCCGAGTGCCTCGGGATGGTGCAGTGATCTGCGGCCTGAAACCATGAACCCTGCTCCTTTGCGCCTCATCGTCATGGGTGTCTCCGGTTGTGGCAAGTCGACCATGGCGGCCGCTTTGAGCGAACGCCTGGGTCTGGACATGGTGGACGGTGATGACCTGCACCTGCCGGAAAGTGTGGACAAAATGCGCGCGGGGGTCGCCTTGCAAGATGACGACCGCTGGCCCTGGCTGGACCGCATCGGCAACTACTTGTCGCAACCCCATGCGCAAGGGCGCGTGGTGGCCTGTTCGGCGCTCAAGCGGGTTTACCGCGACCGCATCCGTGAACAAGCGGGTGATGTGTGTTTTGTCTTCCTTGACGGTGAGTTTGAGTTGATTCAAAAGCGCATGCAACAACGTGTGGGTCATTACATGCAGCCCGGCTTGTTGGACAGTCAGTTCCGCACCCTTGAAAAACCCCAGGCCGATGAGCGCGACGTGATGCGCGTGCCCATCACCGAACCTGTGCAGAACATGGTCGAACAAGCGCTGAATGCCTTGCACAGCCGCCTGCACCCTGCCCTCTGATTCCATAGAAAGACATCCATGTTCATCCGCTGTGCATTTTTCCAAGGCAAGGTCAAACCCGGCATGGAGGACGCGTTCAATCGCTACATCCGTGAAAAACTGGTGCCACTGTGGACCCGCTTCCCTGGCGCGCAAGAAGTGCGCGTGCTCCGCCAGGTGGAAAGCGATGTGAGCGACCCCCACTTCGGCATGGTGCTGTCGGTGCGCTACCCCAGCCGCGAGTCGATCGAGATCGCTTTGGCCTCGGCCGTGCGCCTGGAAAGCCGCGAGGTGTCCAAAGATTTGATCGCCATGTTCGATGGCACCGTGTTCCACACCGTCTTCAGCGCTGACGAGTACGCGCTGCCCACCGATTGATTTTTCGACAGCCCTTTTTTAACCAGGAGACAAAACCATGAAACTTTCCCGCATCCTTCTCGCCTGCCTCGTGGCCGCCGTCGGCTCCAGCGCTTACGCTGCCAAATTCAACCTGAAAATGGGCCACGCGGTCAACGCCACCGACGGCCAGCACGCTGCCGCCCTGAAGCTGGCCGAATTGGTCAAGCAACGCACCAACGGGGATGTGGAGATCACCGTGTTCCCCGCCAACCAATTGGGCAACGACGCCGCCATGATCAACGGCACTCGCGGCGGCACGATCGACATCGTCTCCAGCGGCGCTTCCAACTTCAACGGCATCGTGCCCAACACGGCGGCCATGGAGTTGCCCTTTGTGTTCCGCAGTGCGCAGCACGCCTACACCGTGCTCGATGGCGCGGTGGGCACAGGCGTTTTGAACGAGTTGGCCCCCCACGGCCTGAAAGGTCTGGCTTATTGGGAAAACGGCTGGCGCGCCTTCACCAACAACAAGCGTCCCGTCAACAAGCCGGATGACCTCAAGGGTTTGAAGATCCGCTCCACACCCAACCCTTACCACATCCAAGCGTTCAAACTGCTGGGCATGAACCCCTCACCCATGCCCATTGCCGAGTTGTACACCGCGCTGGAGACCGGTACCTTTGACGCCCAAGAGCACCCGATCAACGTGACTTGGTCCTCCAAGTTCTACGAAGTGCAAAAGCACCTCACGGTGAGTAACCATGTTTACTCGCCCCTGGTCGTGGCCATGAACAAAGCCAAGTTCGACAGTCTGCCGGCCAACTACCAAAAAGTGGTGGTGGACGCTGCGCGCGAAGCAGCCACTTACCAACGCAGCTTGAATGCGTCCAACGCAGGCAAGGTGATTGCCGATCTGAAGAAGTCCGGCATGCAAGTGATCGAAAACGTGGACATGGCCCCGTTCCAAAAAATCGTGTCGGCTGAAATTGCCAAGACCTTTGGTGAAAAGAGCGGTACCGCCTTGCTCAAGGCCATCGAAGACACCAAGTGATGGTTTGAGCCAGAACACGCCCCCTCTTTGGAGGGGGCTTTTTTGTGAATGCGCTATGAAAAAAATCAACGACCTCTTCTTCAAGCTGGCAGAGTTCACGCTGGTCATCATGCTGTCCGCCATGGTCATCATGGTGTTTGGCAACGTGGTGCTGCGCTACGGCTTCAATGACGGCATCATCAGCTCTGAAGAGTTGTCGCGGTTTTTGTTCATTTGGATCACCTTTTTAGGGGCCATCGTCACCCTGCGTGAAAATGGCCACTTGGGTTTGGACTCCATCGTTCGCAAGCTCAGTCTTCGCGGCAAAAAAATTGCCTTTGCCATTTCCAATGTGCTGATGCTGGGGTGCTGCGCTCTGATGTTTTACGGCACGCTCAAACAACACAGCATCAATGCCACCACGCGCTCGGCCGTGACCGAGATCCCCATGAGCTGGGTCTATGGCGTGGGTTACGTCACCAGTGTGGCCATGGGCTTGATGATCATGGGCAAGCTGGTGCAGCTGGCCAAAGGCAATTTCAATGAATCCGATTTGATCCAGGTGCAAGACTCCGAAGAGGTCGTGACCGCCCACACCCAAGGGGCGACCAAATGACCGTACTGGTTTTCATCGTTTCGCTGCTCGCCGCCATGGCGCTGGGCATGCCGCTGGCGTTTTCTCTGCTCGTCTCAGGCGTGGCCCTGATGCTGCACTTGGACAACTTCGACACCCAGATCGTCTCGCAAAACCTGATCAACGGCGCCGACAACTTCCCGCTCATGGCCGTGCCTTTTTTCATGCTGGCGGGTGAGTTGATGAACGCGGGCGGCATGAGCCGGCGCATCGTGAACTCGGCCATGGTCTGGGTCGGGCACTTCCGCGGTGGCTTAGGCTATGTGGCGGTGTTTGCCGCCATCGTCATGGCCAGCTTGTCGGGCTCGGCCGTGGCCGACACCGCCGCCTTGGCCGCCGTGCTGATGCCCATGATGCGCGACGCGGGTTACCGCATGGACCGATCTGCGGGCTTGATTGCTGCGGGCGGCATCATCGCGCCCGTGATCCCACCCTCGATTGGTTTCATTTTGTTTGGCGTGATCGGCGGCGTGTCGATTTCCAAACTGTTCATGGCCGGCATTTTCCCGGGCATTTTGATGGGCCTGGCCTTGATCGTGACCTGGTGGATCGTGGCCCGCAAAGACAATGTGGTGGTGGCCGAGAAAGTGCCGTTCAAAAAGCGCATCTCTGTGACCATCAACGCCTTTTGGTCTTACCTGCTGGCCATCACCATCATCGGCGGCATGAAAATGGGCATCTTCACGCCCACCGAAGCCGCCGTGGTGGCGGTGGTGTATTCCTTGTTCGTGGGCCTGTTCATTTACCGCGAAATCAAGGTCAAGGACCTGTACCGCATCATCCTGTCTGCGGCCAAAACTTCATCGGTGGTGATGTTCTTGGTGGCAGCGGCTTTGGTGTCGGCTTGGCTCATCACGGTGGCCAATATTCCGGCCCAGATCGTTGAAATTTTGCGCCCCTTCATCGACAACAAAACGCTGCTCATGGTCATGCTGATGCTGCTGGTGATGATCGTGGGCACCGCGCTCGACTTTGCGCCCACCGTCCTGATCCTCACACCCGTGCTCATGCCTTTGGTGCGCGAGGCCGGCATTGACCCGGTTTATTTTGGTGTGCTGTTCATCATCAACAACGCCATCGGTTTGCTGACCCCGCCCGTGGGCACCGTGCTCAACGTGGTGTGCGGTGTGGGCCGAATCCCCATGCACGACGTCATCCGTGGCGTCATGCCTTTCTTGGCTTCTCAGGTGGTGGTGATGGGCGCTTTGATCGCCTTCCCGAGCTTGGTGATGGTCCCTCTCAAATGGTTGCTGATGCGATGACGGTTCTGAACTCTTTCAATTTATCGGGCCACCGCGCCCTGATCACGGGTTCTTCGGCAGGCATTGGCCTGGCGCTGGCCGAGGCGCTGGCACAAGCTGGGGCCCATGTGATCCTGAACGGCCGCAGCGCCAGCAAAGTCGATGCCGCTGCGCAGGGCTTGCAGGCGCAAGGACTGTCTGTCGGCACCTCGGTGTTTGACGTGACCGATGCCGACAGCGTGCGGGCGGCCGTGGACCGCATCGAAGCCGAGGGACCGATCGACATCCTGGTCAACAACGCGGGCATGCAAATCCGCGGCCCATTGCACGAGTACCAAGATGCCGATTGGCACACCCTCATGAAGACCAACCTGGACAGCGTGTACTACGTGGGCCAAGCGGTGGCGAAAAAAATGATTCCCCGTGGGCGCGGCAAGATCATCAACATCTGCTCGGTGCAAAGCGAGCTGGGGCGACCCGGCATTGCGCCCTACACCGCCACCAAGGGCGCTGTGAAAATGCTCACCAAGGGCATGGCCATCGACTGGGGCCAATTCGGCATCAACGTCAACGGCATTGGCCCGGGCTACTTCAAAACAGAGCTCAACCAAAAGTTGGTCGACGACCCGACTTTCAGCAACTGGCTCGTGGGCCGCACGCCCAGCCGCCGCTGGGGCGATGTGCAAGACTTGGGCGGCGCAGCGGTCTTTTTGGCCTCAGACGCCTCGCGTTTCGTCAATGGCCATATCCTTTACGTCGACGGCGGCGTGACCGCCACCCTTTGAAGCTTTTGCAAGGACATTCCATGAAATCCGTTGTTTGCCATTCGGCCAAAGACCTGCGCATCGAAAACACCGAGTTGCCCGCCTTGGGCGACAAGCAACTGCGTGTGAATGTGGCCTATGGCGGCATTTGCGGCTCGGACCTGCATTACTACCAACACGGCGGCTTTGGCACCGTGCGCATCAAGCAGCCCATTACGCTGGGCCACGAAATCTCGGGCGTGGTCGATGGCGTGGGCTCGGGTGTCAGCCATGTGCCCCAAGGCCAGCGCATCGCCATCTCCCCGTCTCGCCCCTGCGGCCACTGCCGCTTTTGTCAGGCGGGGCAGCACAACCACTGCCTGAACATGCGGTTTTATGGCAGCGCCATGCCCTTCCCGCACATCCAGGGCGGGTTCAGCGAACAACTCATCATCGAAGGCTACCAAGCCCACGCGATTGCCGACCACCTGAGTTTGTCTGAGGCCGCATTGGCCGAGCCGCTGTCGGTGGGTCTGCATGCCATCCAACGTGCGGGCAGCGTGCTGGGCAAACAGGTGCTAGTGACCGGTTGCGGCCCGATTGGCTCGCTCTTGATTGGCGCGTTGCGCCGAGCGGGTGCCGCTTACATCGTGGCTGCCGACATTGCCGAATTGCCTTTGAAGTGCGCCAAAGAGATGGGCGCAGACGTCACCATCAACCTCAAAACCCAGCCGCAAGCGCTGGACGCCTACAAGATGGACAAGGGCCAGTTTGATGTGGTGTTTGAAGCCTCGGGCAGCGAAGCCGCATTGCGCGTGGGCCTGGACACCATCGTGCCACGCGGCGTGTTGATCACCGTGGGCATGGGGGGTGACATCAGTCTGCCCATGACGCAGATTGTGGCCAAAGAGGTCGATCTGCGCGGCACGTTCCGCTTCCATGCCGAATTTGCCACGGCCGTGCGCTTTTTGAACGACGGTTTGGTCAATGGCAAGCCCGTCATCACCAGCGTCTTGCCCTTGGATCGCGCCATTGAAGCCTTTGACTTGGCGGCCGACAAAAGCCAGTCGCTCAAGGTACAGATTTCTTTCCAAAACACCTGAAAATCAGAGGTTTCAAGGCCTCTTTAGAAAGTTCACACCATGTCCAAAATCGCCCTTGTCACTGGTGCCAGCTCTGGCATTGGCAAAGCCTGCGCCCTGGCCTTGCTCCAAGAAGGCTGGCAAGTCGTTCTGGTCGGGCGTCGCGCGGATGCGCTGGCCGCTGCTGTGGCCGAAGCCGGCGCCAACGCGGATCATGCCCACGCCATCCCGACCGATCTGTCCAAGGAGCCCGAAGTCAAAGCATTGTTTGAGCAAATTCGCTCGCGCTTTGGCCGCCTCGATTTGGTCTTCAACAATGCGGGCATTTCCCTGCCCTACACCTTGCCCGGCGACCTGTCGGGCGACGAATGGCGACGTGCGGTGGACATCAACCTGAACGGCGCGTTCTACACCTTGTCGCATGCCTTCAAGCTGATGCAAGAGCAAAGCCCGCAAGGCGGACGCATCATCAACAACGGCTCGATCTCGGCCCATGTGCCGCGCCCAGGCTCGATTGCCTACACCGCCACCAAACACGCCATCTCGGGCTTGACCCGCGCAGCCTCCCTCGATGGCCGTCCGTACAGCATCGCTGTGGGTCAGATCGACATTGGCAACGTGGCCTCCGACATGACGCTCAAGATGGCACAAGGTGTGCACCAAGCCGACCTGAGCATCAAGGCCGAACCGCGCATGGACATGTCTGCGGTGGTCGAGACCTTCATGACCATGGCCCGTCTGCCCTTGTCGGCCAACATTTTGTTCACCACCGTGATGGCCACCAACATGCCTTTTGTGGGTCGGGGATAAATCGAACGTATGCAGAAGATGGACATTGGCCTGGTGGGCCTGGGCGTCATGGGCGAAAACCTGGCGCTGAATTTGGAACGCAACGGTTTTTCAGTCAGCGGTTTTGATCTCGACGCGGCCAAACGAGAGAGCTTTGGCCAGCGCACCCAAGGCCTGAACGCGAACGCTGCCGCATCACTCGGTGCATTGGTGGCCAGCTTGCAAACACCGCGTTGTGTGTGGTTGATGGTGCCCGCAGGGGCTGCCGTCGATGCCGTTTTGAGTGAGTTACGGACTTTGCTGAGCGCGGGCGACGTGGTGATGGACGGGGGCAATACGCTCTACACCGACACCCAAAGACGCCTGCAATCCTTGGACGGCTCCGGCATTCACTATGTCGGTGCAGGTGTCAGTGGCGGCGAAGAAGGCGCTTTGCGCGGCCCAGCCCTGATGCCTGGTGGATCTGCTGCCGCGTGGCCGCGACTGAAACCCATGCTGCAAGCCATTGCCGCCAAAACCGAAGACGGCCAAGCCTGTTGCGAATGGATGGGCCCAGGCGGCTCCGGCCACTTTGTAAAAATGGTGCACAACGGCATTGAATACGCCGACATGCAGACCATCTGCGAAGCCTATTGGCTGATGCACAACTTGCTGGACATGCGCCCGGCCGAAATGAGCGCCGTGTTCCACGCATGGAACCAAGGCGAGTTGGCCAGTTACCTGATCGGCATCACCGCCGACATCCTGGCGCACACGGATCCGGAAACAGGAACCGCTTTGGTGGACTTGATTTTGGACACGGCCGAACAAAAGGGCACGGGCAAATGGGCCAGCCAAATTGCCCTCGATCTGGGGGTCTCAGCCCCGACCATTGCCAATGCCGTTTTCGCCCGTACCCTCAGCGGCTTGCATGCCGAGCGGGCCAAAGCGTCCAAAGTGTTGCCAGGGCCCTCATCTCGGCTGAACGTGCCGCGCGATGCGGTGCTGGCCCAAATTAAAAATGCCCTGCTGGCCTCCAAAATTTGTGCATACGCCCAAGGCTTCAGCCTGCTCAAAGCGGCTGACCGTGAGCACCAATGGCAACTGCCCATGGGGACCGTGGCTTCGGTTTGGCGTGCGGGCTGCATCATCCGTGCCCATCTGCTGGCGGACATTCGTGCCAGCTATGAGCGCTCGCCCGATTTGGACAACCTCTTGATGGACCCGCACTTTGCAGCCGTGATGACCCGCTGCCAACAAGACCTGCGTGAGGTGGTGGCGATGGGCGCCTTGCACGGTGTGGCTGTGCCCTCGTTCATGAGTGCGCTGGCCTATTACGATGCCTACCGCTCAGCACGTTTGCCCGCCAATTTGCTGCAGGCGCAGCGTGACTATTTTGGGGCCCATACCTACCAGCGGATTGACCGTCCCGGCAAGTTCCACACCCGCTGGAACGGTTGAGTTGATCGCCCAGGCGGCGGGGCTCCCACAAAATGCATCCCCCCCGTGGGAGCGACGCCTCCGTCACGCTGGCGCATTCGCTCCCAGGGGAGGCTTCTACACACTCACCCGTACAAGCGCATCGGCCCGCTTGTGCAAGTCGGGCAGCAACTCAAGACCCAAGCCCGGTTTGTCGTTCAGGCTGATCATGCCGTTCTTCACCTGAGGCAACTCGGTGACCAACTCTTTGTACCAACCACTGTAGAAGGCACGAACGCTTTCTTGGATCAAGGCATTGGGTGCGTGCAGAGACAAGTGGGTGGACGCAGCCCACACCACCGGACCCGTGCAGTCGTGTGGGGCCACAGGCAACTGCCAGGCATCCGCCATGGCCGCGATCTTGCGCGCCTCTGTCAGGCCCCCGCACCAACTCAAATCGAGCATGGCCACGCCACCCACACCGGTTTGCAAATAATCTTTGAAGCCCCATTTGTAACTCAGCGTTTCGCTCGCGCAGATCAAGGCCTTGCAGTCCACGGCGTACTGCTTGAGCAAGTCCAGGCTGTCCATGCGGATCGCGTCTTCGTGCCAAAAGGTGTCAAATTCTTGCAGTGCGCGTGAAATTTTTTGCGCCATGGGCAAGCGCCACAGGCTGTGGAACTCGACCATGATGTCCATCTTGTCGCCCACCGCACTTCGGATCTTGCGGAAAGGCTCGAGCGCCGTGTTCAAGTCTTGCGGGCTGATGTATTGGCCGTGCGACTTTTCTGCGGCCACATCAAAGGGCCAAATTTTCATGCCCGTGATGCCCTCACTCAGCAGCGACTCGGCCACCTCGTCGGCGCGGTGCAAAAAGCCCTGCAGGTCTTCGTAAGGGCCAGCGTTGTTGCCCAAACCCCAGTTGCTGCTGGTTTGGTTCACATTGCTGCGAATGTATTGGTAGCCCGCACAAGTGTTGTACACCCGAATTTCATCACGGCTCTTGCCGCCCAAAGCGGTGTAGACCGGCATGCCCGCGGCTTTGCCAAAAATGTCCCAGAGCGCAATGTCCACCGCCGAGTTGCCCCGTGTCTCAACGCCGGACCCACGCCAGCCCAGATACCCGGTGATGTCGCGCAGGCGGGACTCGATGGCCAGCGGGTCTTGGCCCACCAGTTTGGGCGCGACCCATTCGTGCAGATACGCCTCAACCGCTTGTGCGCCCATGAAGGTTTCACCCAAACCCACCAGGCCCTCGTCGGTGTGCAATCGCACCCAAATGATGTTGGGAAACTCACCCAAGCGGATGGTTTCGAGTTGCGTGATTTTCATGGCAGCATCCTGATCGGTCGTTAAAAAAGCCCCACAGCGGTCGGCTGTGGAGCTTGGGGGTTCAGCACACAGGCTGAGCGCAGTGAATCAACCGCCGCGCGACTTCTTCAATTCGTCTTGGACCACTTTGATGGCGTCCGCGCCGATCGAGTCCTTGTGCTTGTCGTAGACCGAAGCGACTTTGGCGCGGATGCGGTTTTGCTCGGCCGCGCTCACCTCATTGACCTGCATGCCTTTGGACTTCAGGCTGGTGAGCGATTTCTCGTTCAAAGCGCGGTTGGCGGCGCGTTGCACTTTTTGGCCTTCTATGGCAGCTTCACGCAGAACGGCTTGCTCTTGTGGGTTGAGCTGGTCCCACAATTTCTTGCTGTAGAGCACCAGGAAAGGTGTGTAAGCGTGGCGCGTCACGCTCAGGTACTTTTGCACTTCATTGAACTTGGAGGTTTCAATGGTCACAAAGGGATTTTCTTGGCCGTCAATGGTTTTGGTTTCCAAAGCGGTGAACACCTCGCCAAAGGCCATGGGCACAGCGTTGGTGCCCAACGTTTTGAAAGTGTCCAAGAAGATGTTGTTTTGCATCACGCGAACTTTCACGCCATCAAAATCTTCCAGCTTGGTCACAGGGCGCTTGCTGTTGGTCAGGTTGCGGAAACCATTTTCCCAATAAGCCAAGTTCACCAGGCCTGCGGCTTCGAGCTTGGCATTGAAGTATTTGCCCGCTGCACCGTCCAGAACGGCATCGGCTTCTTTCTCGTTGGCAAACAAGAAGGGCAGATCAAACACACCCAACTCTTTGATGATGCCCACCAGCGGTGAGCTGGAGGTGCAGACCATCTCTTGGGTGCCTGCACGCAACGCTTGGGTGGCTGGCAAGTCACCCCCGGCTGCACCACCCCAGAAAGCGGTGATTTTCATCTTGCCGCCCGTCTTGGCGTTCAAGACTTCCTGCATTTTCTTGACGCCCACGCCCACCGGGTGGTCTTCGTTCACGCCGTTGGTGAACTTGATGTTGCGGTCGGCAAACTGCGCCATGGCGCTTGAAGCCACCAAGAATGTGCCCGCGATCAGGGTCACCAAATTTCTGCGTTTCAACATGACTGTCTCCTTTAAAAAACACACTGGGTTAAAAAAATCATCTCAGCATCCATTTCATCGGCTCGATGACAATGGCAGGGAAAGCAACCAACAGCGCCAGCACAGCGAGCTGTGCCCACAAGAATGGCAGGACGCCTTTGAAAGCGGTGTCCATGTTGATCTTGGCCACGCCACACACCACATTGAGCACGGTGCCCACAGGCGGTGTGATCAGGCCAATCGCGTTGTTCATGATGAACAGCACGCCAAAGTAGACCGGATCAATGCCTGCCTTGATGACCAAGGGCATGAGTACCGGCGTCAAAATCAACACGGTGGGCGTGAAGTCGAGTGCCGTGCCGACCACCACCACCAAAATCATGAGAACAACCATCAGCAATGTCTTGTTGCCCATGAGCGGCTCCATCATCCGGGCCACTTCGGCCGGAATGTTGGCCACGGTGATGAGCCAGGCGCTGACCATGGCCGCTGCCACCAAAAACATGATGACCGAGGTCGTTTTACCGGCTGCCAAGGTCAGGCTGTACAACTTGGACCACTGCAATTCACGGTAGACAAAGGCGCCCACCACAAAGCTGTAAACCGCCGCCACCACCGCTGCCTCGGTCGGAGTGAACACGCCGAACTTCATACCGCCGATGATGAAGACCGGCAAGCCCAGCGCCAAGATGCCTTCACGCGTGGCCTTGACCTTTTCGGACCATGGCATACGCGGTGCGGGCTGTACGTTCTCGCGCTTGGCCAACCACCACCAAGTCAGTCCCACAGCCGCACCCATCAAAATGCCCGGCACAATGCCTGCCAAAAACAGCTTGGTGATGGACACGTTGGCCGCCACACCGAAGATGATGAAACCGATGGAGGGTGGAATCACCGGCGCGATGATGCCGCCCGAGGCGATCAGGCCCGCCGAGCGTCCCACGTTGTAGCCGGCCCGCTTCATCATCGGGATCAGCAAGGCGGCCAAGGCCGCCGTGTCGGCCACGGCCGAGCCGGACAAGGAGGCCATGATGACCGCCGCCATCACGGCCACATAACCCAGACCGCCCCTGAAATGCCCGACCCAGGCCATGGCCAGGTTCACAATGCGGCGGCTCAAGCCACCCGCATTCATGAATTCACCCGCTAACAAAAAGAACGGCACCGCGAGCAATGGGAAGTTGTCCGCGCCATCCACAAAGCGCTGCGCCAGAATCTGGCTGTCAAAGGCATTGATCATGCCGTTGCTGGCCATGTAGGCCATCAAACTCAGGCCGCACACCAGCAAAGCATAGGCAATGGGCATGCCCAGAGCCATGGCTCCGAGCAGGCTGAACACAAAAACAGCGATGGTCATGCGCGACCTCGCACTTCTGAATCCATGGCCATATTGGGCGCACCTTTGTGTGTCAAATCGTCCAGCACCACCGTGTCCTCAGACTCCACCACCATCACCAAGTCTTCCTCTTTCAAGCGCCCGGTCAGCAGCAAACGGAGTTGGTTGAGGTTCATGACCGCCATGACACTGGCGGTGACGTAGCCAATGCCATAAATCCAGATCATGGAAATACCCACCACCACCGAAATGTTGGTGACCTGAAGATCGTGCATCTTCCAAGTGCCCCAAAAGAACAATACGTTGCAGCCGAGCATCATCATTTCGCTCAAGAAGAAGCAGAACTTTTTGCCACCCAACGACAAACGGCGCACCAGGGTATCCACACCCAGGTGTCCTTTTTCTCGCATGGCCACCATGGCCCCAAGATAGGTCAGCCAAATGAAGCAGTAACGCGACATTTCATCCGAGATGGAGATGCCCGAATTGAAACCGTATCGCAACACCACGTTGCCAAACACCATGACCACCATGGCCACGAGGCAAGCCACCACCAGAAATTCCAGCAGCTTGAAAAAGTGATCAATGATTTTGTGCAACTGCAGCCCCTGATTTTGAAATGTTCACTTTGGCCATGGTTTTGGAAAGCATTTTGCTTTTGACTTGGGTTTTGATGGGTGTGGCCACGCCCGAGACCGTGGGCAATTTTTTGCGCGTCGACAGGACCAAGTCGATGTCCTCTTTGGCACCTTCAATCAACACCATGATGGCGCGTTCGGCCTTGGCCGGTTCGCGGGCGATCACGGCATTGAGCACCGCACGGTGCAAGGGCAGAGAATTTTTCGGTCCGTCTTTGATGCGGGTGGAAATTTCAAAACTGGTACGCAGCAGGGCGTTCAGAGCTTTGCTCATCTGCACCAGCATGCGGTTGTGAGAGGCTTGCAACAGTCCTTGGTGAAAACGCATGTCGTGCGTGACGTAATCGCCGCCCTCGTCCACTGCTTTTTTCATGCCGGCGTAGGCGGCTTCGATCTGGGCAATGTCTTCGCTGGTGGCACGCTCGGCGGCCAAACGCACCGCAGCAGGCTCGACCACACGGCGAAGCTCTTGCAAGTCTTTCAAAAATTCGGGTGTCAAACCGCACTGGGCTTGCCACGCCACCACATCGGGGTCAAACCAGTTCCAGTCGGCATCAGGCAGCACGCGCGTACCCACCTTCGGCCCCGTGGACAACAAACCTTTGGCCACCAGCGACTTGATGACCTCACGCACCACCGTGCGGCTCACACCAAACTCTTCGCACAGCAAGGGCTCAGGCGGCAAGCTGGCGCCTACCGCATAGCGGCCCGACAAGATGGCGTGTCCCAACAAGTCCAGGGTGTGTCTGTGAAAGTTTTTACTCATGATCGCAGGGTCTGATTGCTTATCATATGATGATTGAGCAAGCACTTGCGACTCTGGAAAACCCTAGGACAGTCATCTAGGCGTCAAGGGTTTTCCTCCATGTCACTGGGTTTACAAGATCCTCTTCTTTTTTAAATCGTCATACGATAGTATTTTGTGATCTTTGGCTTTTTGAACCACCTTTGGAAGCACCCCATGAGCGACAACAACGGCAGCCCTCCCCGCAAAAAACCCGAAGACCTGCGCAGCCAGCAATGGTTTGGCCGTCAAGATCGGGACGGCTTTGCCTACCGCAGCTGGGTCAAGGGCAAAGGTGTGCCACACGACCAATTCGATGGTCGTCCGGTCATTGGCATCTGCAACACCTTCAGCGAACTCACGCCCTGCAATTCGCACTTCCGCACCTTGGCCGAGCAGGTCAAGATCGGCGTGTACGAAGCGGGTGGTTTTCCGCTCGAATTCCCCGTCATGTCATTGGGCGAAACTTTGCTGCGCCCCACCGCCATGCTTTACCGCAACTTGGCCAGCATGGACGTCGAGGAATCCATCCGTGGCAACCCGATCGACGGTGTGGTGCTGCTCATGGGCTGCGACAAAACCACGCCATCCTTGCTGATGGGCGCATCCAGTGTGGGGCTGCCCACCATCGGCGTGTCGGGTGGCCCCATGCTGAATGGCAAATGGCGCGGACAAGAACTCGGCTCGGGCACCGGCGTGTGGAGCATGAGCGAGCAAGTGCGTGCGGGCACGCTCAAGTTGCAGGACTTCTTTGAAGCCGAGAGCTGCATGCACCGCAGCCACGGCCACTGCATGACCATGGGCACTGCCAGCACCATGGCCAGCATGGTCGAAGCCCTGGGCATTGGCCTGCCCGGCAACGCCACTTACCCTGCCGTGGATGGACGCCGCAATGTCTTGGCGCGCGAAGCGGGTCGACGCATCGTGGAGATGGTCCACACCGACCAGACCATCAGCAAGGTGCTGACCCGTGAAGCCTTTGAAAACGCCATCCGCACCCTGGCGGCCATTGGCGGTTCAACGAACGCGGTGATCCACCTGATCGCGATTGCGGGCCGCTTGGGCCTGAAGCTCACGGTGGACGACTTCGAGCGCCTGGGCAGTGAGCTGCCTTGCCTGCTCAACTTGCAACCCTCAGGTGACCACCTGATGGAAGACTTTTGCTACGCCGGTGGCTTGCCCGTCATCATGAAAGAGATCGAGCATCTGCTGCACAAAGACATCGTCACGGTGAGCGGCAAGACGGTGGGCGAGAACATCGCAGGAGCTGTGAATTACGACCCACGCGTGATCAAGACATTCGAAGCCCCTTTCAAAGAAAAGGCCGGCATCGCGATTTTGCGTGGCAATTTGGCACCCCGCGGCGCCGTCATCAAACCCAGCGCGGCCACCCCTTCGCTGATGGTGCACACCGGCCGCGCGGTGGTGTTCGAAGACAGCACCGACTTCCACAAGCGCATCGACGATGAGGGTCTGGACGTGGACGAAAACTGCATTTTGGTGCTCAAAAACTGTGGCCCCAAGGGCTACCCCGGCATGGCCGAAGTGGGCAACATGCCGCTGCCACCCAAGGTGCTGCGCAAAGGCATCACCGACATGGTGCGCATCTCGGACGCCCGCATGAGCGGCACGGCCTACGGTACGGTGGTGTTGCACACCACGCCCGAAGCGGCAGCCGGCGGCCCGCTGGCCGTGGTGCAAAACGGCGACATGATTGAGCTGAATGTGCCTGAGCGCAAACTGCAACTGCTCATCAGCGACGAAGAACTGGCCCGCCGCTTGGCCCTGTGGGAAAAGCCCGCACCGGCCATGAACTCGGGCTACTGGAAGCTCTACATTGACCATGTGTTGCAAGCCGACGAAGGCGCGGACATGGACTTCTTGGTCGGCCAGCGCGGCGCGGCCGTGCCCAAAGACAACCACTGATTTCCAAGGAAACACCATGCGAATTTTGATCACCGGCGGTGCCGGATTTTTGGGCGCACGGCTGGCCCGTGAGATCTTGAAGCGCGGTCAACTCAATGGCCAAAGCGTGAGCGAACTGGTCATTGCCGACTTGTTCCCCGCCCCCGCTGATTTACTGGCCGACCCCCGCGTCAAGGGCCATGCAGGCCCGATGCTGGAGCAAGGCGACTTGTTCAAGAGCGGTTTTGATGGCGTGTTCCACCTGGCGTCTGCCGTGTCGGGCGAGTGCGAGTTGGACTTTGATTTGGGCCTGCGCTCCAACGTCGACAGCTCGCGCTTGCTGCTCGACAGCATCCGGGCTTCGGGCAAAGCGTCGCGCCTGGTGTTTGCCAGCTCGGTCGCCGTGTTCGGCCCCGACGCGGCCAACCCCATGCCGGCCCTGGTGGCCGACACCACCTTGCCCACGCCCCAAACGTCTTACGGCACACACAAGCTGATGATCGAGTACATGGTGGCCGACTACACCCGCAAGGGCTACATCGACGGCCGCGCAGCCCGCTTGATGACAGTGGCCGTGCGCCCCGGAAAACCCAATGGTGCCGCGTCCTCTTTCTTCAGCGGCATCATCCGCGAGCCTTTGGCGGGCACCGCCACCACCTGTCCGGTCGATGCCCATGTGTCGCACCCCATCTCTTCGCCCGGCAACACCGTGCATGGCTTGATCACCGTGTTCGAGGCCAGCCGCGAAGCCTTCGGTGGCCGCATGGCGCTGAACCTGCCGGGCCTGAATGTGAAGGTCAGCGACATGCTGGCCGCTCTTGAAAAAGTGGCGGGGCCTGCGGTGCGTGCGCGTGTGAGTTTTGCCAAAGACGAACGCATCGCGGCCATCGTGGACAACTGGGCCAAGGGCTGCACCTTTGAGCGGGCCCACGCCCTGGGTTTGCGTGCCGATGACAGCTACGAGGCCATCATTGCGCAGTACATCGAGGACTGCAAAACCCGCCCGGGCTACCCGGCCGAGGCTTTGAACGGTTTGAAGTGATCTGCAAAAAAGGCCGCCATGCAACTGCTGCGTGGCGGCCTTTTTTCGTTGGATCCTGGCTTGCAGATTCAAAAATGCGTGCTGATCGCTCCGCTGATGCGGCCATCGTCTTCGATGATCGCCATCCAGCGCCATTTGTCGAAAGTGGTGCAAGGATGAGAAATGCCCAGCGCCACGCGGTCACCCACTTGCGGCCAGACGCCATCGGCGTTAAAAGCCATGTGCGCATGCTGGTCACTCAGGGCTTTGACTTTCCAGGACTCGGGCGTGGCCTGCATGGCGCCCTCACCGCTTTGCCCACGCGCTGCCCAGCGCACCGGCATGGGCATGCACTGGTCAAACGACAGGTCGCGCCGACCCGCACTCAAAATGGCCAGCCCAGGCTCGGGCACCGACTGCACCAGGGCCCAGACCTCCAGCGCGGGTTGCAAGGACGCGCTCAAGCCCTCACGCGCCTCCACCAGCTTGAGGTAGCGGGCGTAGTTCCAGTGGTCGTGCGTGACATAACAGCCCGAACGCAACACGCCTTGGACCGGGCGGCTTTGGACCCGCGTCTTGAGCATGGGGATCACCAAATCGAACACCGCCGAGCCTCCCGCCGAGAGCAAGACCTCGTCCTTTCCCCACAGACCCTGCGCATCAATTTGCTGGACCAGTGCTTGCACGCTGCGCACCAGGGCGCTGACGGCTTCCATGTCGTGGGCACTGTCGCATTGGCCCAGTCCCCCCTCGTAACACTCCACGCCGCCCAGAGAGGCCACTGGCGATGCGGCCATGGCTTGCGCCAGTGTCAAGGCCTGTTCCTGGGTGCGGCAGCCGGAGCGGTAGCCCGCAATGCCCAGCTCCAACAGCACATCCCAGCATCGGTCATTGCCACGCCGTGCGCCCCATTCGGCCAGTGCATCCAGCTGCGCCAGCGAATCGACCAAAAACCAAACACGCACTTGCGGGTGCTGGTTCAGCAAAAAGTCCAATGCGTCCAAGTCGGCGTCCGACACCAACTGGTTGGCGATGATGGCGCGTTGCGCACCTGCTGCCAGACCCACACGCAGCTGGTGCACATTGGCAAACGTCATGCCCCAAGCACCGGCCTGCAACTGCATACGGAACAATTCTGGCGACATGGTGGTCTTGCCGTGCGGCGCCAGAGCCACGCCTTTGCGCTGCACAAAGTCCTGCAGCCAAGCCAGGTTGTGCATGAGCGCCGGGCGGCGCAGCACGGCCACCGGGTAAGCCAAAGCGTCCTCCAGCAAATGCCAGCCGCGCCGCCCCAGCTCGGACGCAGCGCAGGGCTCGGCGGTCAGGGGGTAGCCTTTGCAGCTCGCGTTCAGTACAAAATCGCTCTCAATGCCTGCTGTCCACATGATGATCGTCTCCAATTTCTCGCCCATGGCGCTCCCAGATTGCCGATGATTTTCCCACCTCCCATTCTGTGCAGTCGCTTTTTTTGACATGACCCACCTCCACAAAAACCTGGACATCGTGGCGCTTGGCGAAGCCATGGTCGAGTTCAACCAGCGCCCTCATGAACATGCCGGCGACGCCCCGCTCTACATGCAAGGCTTTGGCGGCGACACCAGCAACGCGGCCATTGCCGCAGCCCGCGCCGGGGCACAAGTGGTCTATCTGACCCGATTGGGGCAAGACCGCTGGGGTGATCGGCTGATGGACCTTTGGCAGCGCGAAAACGTGGGCACCCAAGGCGTACTGCGCGAACACCCCGCCCCGACCGGCATGTACTTTGTGAGCCACGATGCGCAAGGTCACCACTTCAGCTATGCGCGTGCAGGATCTGCCGCCAGCCGCATGCAGCCGCAAGACCTGACGCACTGGGCCGATTCAATCGCCCACAGCCAATGGTTGCACCTGTCGGGCATCTCGCTGGCCCTATCCGCCTCGGCCTGCGACACTGCGTTGGCGGCCATGGCGCACGCCCGCAGCAGCGGCACACGGGTGGCACTCGACTCCAATTTGCGCTTGTCCCTGTGGCCCTTGGCCCGGGCGCAGGCCTGCATCCGCCATGCCGTCAGTTTGTGCGATCTGTTTTTGCCCAGCCTGGAGGACATGGTCGCGCTCACGGGGCTTTCCCAAGCCGCCGACATCATCGCCTGGAGCCATGCCCAGGGTGCAGCGCAGGTGGTGCTCAAACTGGGAAGCGACGGGGCTGTGGCCAGCGATGGAAAAAAACAGCAACGCCTGGCTGGCCATCCGGTGCCGGCCGTCGACGCAACAGGCGCGGGCGACTGTTTTGCAGGCAACCTGCTGGCGCGTTTGTCAGCAGGCGACGACTTATGGACCGCCACCGCTTATGCCAATGCCGCCGCCTCGCTGTCCGTGCAGGGCTTCGGTGCGGTCGGTCCCTTGCCGACACGTGAGGCCGTGCTCAAGGTGCTCAACACCGCATCGGAAGGTGCAACAGCATGAGCGGTACAAGACCTTTGATCGCCATCGACTGGGGCACCTCTTCGTTGCGTGGCGCTCGGTTGGATGCAAACGGCCACGTGATCGAATCGCGAGAATTCACACGTGGCATCCTCACCGTGCCCCCGGGCCAGTTTGAAGCCGTGTTCCAGGAACTCTTTGGCGACTGGCTGCAATTGCCCGGTGCGCTGTGCCTGATTTCGGGCATGGCGGGCAGCCGCCAAGGCTGGCAAGAAGCACCCTATTGCCCCTGCCCCGCTGGCTTTGCCGAGTTGGGCCAGCACCTGAGGTGGCTGCAACCGGGACGCATCGCCTTGGTACCGGGCCTGAGCTTTTTGGGCGCGGACACTCTGAATACGCCGGATGTCATGCGCGGTGAAGAGGTGCAAATTTTTGGAGCCTTGCAATTGGCAGGCCGCGACAACGCCACGTTGGTGCTGCCGGGTACGCACAGCAAATGGGTGCAGGTGCAAGGTGGCCGGGTCACGCAGTTTCAGACTTTCATGACCGGCGAGGTGTTTGCCCTGATGAGCCAACACTCGCTCTTGGGCAAGACGATGGACCTGCAGGGCGCTTTTGACGAAGCGGTTTTTTTGCAAGGCATTGAACAAAGTCAGCAAAGCGGCAGTGTGTTGCACCACCTGTTTGCGGTGCGCACGTTGGGCTTGTTTGAACGCCTGAGTGCAGCCCAATTGCCCAGCTATCTGTCGGGCCTGCTGATCGGCGAAGAACTGCGCCAACAGGCCGTCTTGCGACATCCAGACCCAGTCCTGGTGATCGGCAGCCCCGCCTTGTGCCTGCGCTACACCCTGGGCCTGCAACACCTGCTCATCCCCTGCCAAAGCCTAGGGGCCGAAGCCACTTGGGCCGGCTTGTTGGCACTCGCATCCTCCTGCGCCCCTTCCTGAACACCACCGCCATGACCGCTTTAACCTCCCCAGCCCGCACCTTGGCCAACGCCATGGCCCAACTCCCCTTGATCGCCATCTTGCGTGGCCTCACGCCGGCTGAAGCACCCGCCATAGGCGACGCCTTGGTCGGCAGCGGCTTTGCCATGATCGAAGTGCCTCTCAATTCGCCCGAGCCCTTGACGAGCATCGCCGAGCTGACCCGGCAATTTCCACAAACCCTGATCGGCGCAGGCACGGTGCTGAATGTGCAGCAGGTCAAAGCGGTGCACGCCGCGGGCGGCCGTTTGGTCGTGGCCCCCAACTTCAACCCCGCTGTGGTGGCCCAAGCCCTGACCTTGGGCATGGTGGTCTTGCCAGGCGTGGCCACACCCACCGAGGCCTTTGCCGCACTCGAGGCCGGTGCGCACGGGCTCAAACTCTTTCCAGCCGAAATGATCTCGCCCGCCAGCGTGAAAGCGCTGCGCGCTGTGCTGCCCCAAACAGCCGCGTTGATGCCAGTGGGCGGCATCACACCCGACAACATGGCGGTTTACCGTGCCGCTGGCGCCAATGGTTTTGGCCTGGGGTCGGCATTGTTTGCACCGGGGCGTTCGGCGCAAGAGGTGCGGCGGCAGGCGGAAAAATTTGCAAAAGCCTTCAAAGGCTGAAGCATGGCTCTGCGCCGCTGAAAGTCAGGCTTTTTCACCCAAGCGCCCATCCCGAAAATCTGCCAGAGCTTGGTAAATTTCCTCTTTGGTGTTCATGACAAAAGGGCCGTATTGCACGATGGGCTCTTGGAGGGGCTGACCCGCCACGAGGATCAACTTGCTCTCGGCACTCGCTTCAATCACCACACCATCGGCCTGCGCCGTGTTGGTCAAAATGGCCATGCGCTGCACCGGAACGGCCTGCCCTGCAATGCGCACTTCGCCACGGTACACGTAAACAAAGGCGTTGTGCCCAGCTGGCAGCGTTTGCT
Source organism: Limnohabitans sp. DCL3 (assembly GCF_048019295.1). GTDB lineage: Bacteria > Pseudomonadota > Gammaproteobacteria > Burkholderiales > Burkholderiaceae_C > Limnohabitans_A. The sequence goes on from NZ_CP171842.1 coordinate 2,075,119, forward strand.
CAAAACGCAGGCCCTGCGGCATGTGCACATCCAGAAACACCGGTTGGGTGATGTCGCGGCTCACCGCGCCACGCACGCCGTGGCTGCTGCCCGCAATGACCGTCACAGCCACGCCCGCTGGCGTCTGGAACTGCGGCAGCTGCGCGTTCTGAAAATCGCGGTACCAAGGCGCGTTCATCTTCTCAGAGCTGTGCAGATTCAGCCACAACTGAAAGCCCTCCATGACACCCTCGGCCTGCTGCGGAATTTCGGAATGGATCACGCCCCGACCTGCCGTCATCCATTGCACCCCGCCGTTTTGCAACAGACCTTCGTTGCCCGCACTGTCGCGGTGCAACATGCGCCCGGCGATCATGTAGGTCACGGTTTCAAAGCCCCGGTGCGGGTGGTCCGGAAAACCGGCGATGTAGTCGCCCGGCTTGTCGCTGCCAAAGGCATCCAGCATCAAGAAGGGGTCGAGCCGGTGCTGCAGATCTTGCGTGAGGATGCGGCTGAGCTTGACGCCTGCGCCATCCGAAGTGGCTTGGCCGGTGACCAAACGCTCGACACGGCGCGAGACAGTGACAGGGTACAAAGATTCTGGGTCGCTCATTGGGGGCTCCATTCAACATCACAAAAGCGGTTCAGCTCGGGTTCAAATCACGGAACTGTAAATGCTCGGCGCCATCCCATGCGGGCGGCAATTGGTGTTTGGCTTGCACATAGTGGTGCGTGTACACCTCCAGATAGGCTTGCAATGTCTGTGCAGCATGGGTCTCGCCCGCCAAGTCCAAACACAGCGAAGCCACCTCGCTGGTGCAAAAATGGTCATCGCGCTTGGATCGGCGCAGCTTGTAGCGCGAGACCTGCTCGGGCTTCAGACTGAGCACCGGCAGGTGGTTCAGGTAGGGACTTTTGCGGAACATCTTGCGCGCTTCGGGCCAGGTGGCGTCGAGCAGGATGAACAGCGGGCACCGGCCTGCAGGCAAGGGGTCTGAGCGATTGGGCAACTCGTGCACCACCCGTTGCGGCTCGACAAATTCACCCGGAAACACCACAAAGGCCTGCCACTGCGGATCGGCCAGCAGCGCCAACAAGCCAGGGGCGACCTCGGTGCGAGCCCATCCGAAGGCGAAGGTGTCTTTCACCACATCGGCAATCAGCCAGCCGGTGTTGCTGGGCTTGAGGGGTTCAATGTCGGCCATGAGCAAACACATGCCCACTTGAGTGGGCACTTGCGGGCGCAGTGCGCAGATGCAGTGCGTGGGGACCAAGCGGCAGCCGGGGCAGCGTTCGCCTTTGATGCCGCCACGAGCCAAGAAGGGTTTGGCACTGCGCGCCAGACGCTCAGAGCGCAGGCGCGAGACGGCGTGGGGTTCTCGCGGCGAAGGCCATGGCGTCATGCCCAAGGTCTGCTCAATGGTCGTCATCACTCAAACAACAGCCGTGGCCATGCGCAAACGGCGGGCGGCTTCTTCATCACGGGCATCGTCAATTTCGCGCAGCACGGCCTGCATGTCCACATCGGCGGTGGCGCGCTCAAAGCGCCCGCTCAGCGGGGTCTCATGGTCCAGCAATCCGGCTTGGTAGAGGCTCCAAATTTCAGGGCCGTACTCGGTCAGCAGCAGTTCGGGCGCAAACTGACCGAAGAAATCCCGCAAATTGCCCACATCGCGCAAGAGCATGCGCTGGGCGTGGTTGTTACCGGCCGCATCCACGGCTTGGGGCAGGTCGATGATGACGGGCGCGTCCATACCGGCCAGGTCGCCCTCTCCGGGGATGTGTGCCAACAAAATATTGAATTCAGACAAGTCGCCATGCACCACCCCTGCACACAGCATGCGCACCACCTCACCCATCAAGGTGGCATGGTGCTGCAAGGCTTGCTCTGGGGTGAAGGCCACATCGTTCAGGCGCGGGGCGGCATCACCCTGGGCATCGGTGACCAGTTCCATGAGCAGCACGCCATCCCAAAAATTGAAGGGCCTTGGGACGCGCACACCGGCTGCAGCCAAGCGGTACAGCGCATCCACTTCGGCGCTTTGCCAAGCGGCTTCTTGCGCTTGGCGGCCAAACTTGCTGCCCTTGGCCATGGCACGGGCCGAGCGCGAGTTTTTCACCTTGCGGTTTTCGGTGTAGTCCACCGCTTGCCGAAAACTGCGCTGCGTGGCTTCTTTGTAAATTTTGGCGCAACGGGTCTCATCCCCGCAGCGCACGACAAACACCATGGCCTCCTTGCCGCTCATGAGCTGACGCACGACCGTGTCGATCAGACCCTCTTCAACCAGCGTCTGAAGTCTGGGGGGTGCCTTCATCCAGGACGATGCAAAACGCAGATTTTGTGGCCGTCCGGATCGCGCAAGTAAGCCAAGTAAAGCTTGCCTGCAGCGCCTTCACGCCAGCCAGGGGGGTCTTCGCAAGTCACGCCACCATGGGCCAAGCCTGCCGCATGAAAGGCATCGGCCTGTTCGGTGGAACCCGCTTTGAAACCATAGGTGCTGCCATTGCCCACCGATGCAGCTTCGCCATTGATGGGGGTGGTGATGCCAAAGGTACCCGTGGGGCTGCGGTAAAAGTAGCGCTTGTTGTTGGCCACCCCAGGGGCTATGCCCACAGTGCCTAAAACAGCATCGTAAAACTTTTTCGAGGCTTCGAGGTCTTTCACCCCCACCATGACATGACTGAACATTGCGCGCTCCTGTTGTTCCCGAAAAGGGGTCTGTTGAATTGTGGCCCATGTTACTTGATGGCCGTCATGCAGGCCGTGGCTGTGGTCATCTTCCCTGTGTGCAAAATGGCAGCACCCATCCGGCCCAAAGGCCCTGTGGGTGACAGCCTGCCTTCACAACTTGTGGCAGCATGTCGGACACTTTCAACCCCTTGCGTTCAGGAGACCCCTTCAATGCTTCTTTCCAACGCCTTGTCTTTCGGACTGCAAAGCCGCGTGGTGGTGGTCACCGGCGCGGCCAACGGGATTGGAGAGGCCTGTGCCCGCCGCTTTGCTGCAGAAGGCGCCCATGTGGTACTGGCCGATGTCAACAGCGAGCGCGGTGCAACAGTGGCCGCCGAACTGCGCAGCGCAGGCCACAGCCCCAGTTTCAGGGTCTGCGACGTTTCGCGCAAGGCCGACGTCGATGCCTTGGTGGACCATGCGCTGCAAGCCTTTGGCCGCATCGACGTGCTGGTGAACAACGCCGGAATTTTCAAGGCAGCCGATTTTTTAGACGTGACCGAAGAGGACTTCGATGCCGTGATCAACGTGAACATCAAAGGCTCCTTTTTGATGGGCCAGGCGGCGGCACGCGCCATGAAAAGCACGGGTGGGGGTTCCATCGTCAACATGAGCTCGGTCAACGGGGTGATGGCCATCCCCAACATCGCCAGCTACAACGTGAGCAAGGGCGGCATCAACCAGCTGACGCGGGCCATGGCTTTGGCGTTGGCTGACTTTGGCATCCGCGTGAACGCGGTGGCCCCCGGCACCATTGCCACCGAACTGGCCCGCCAAGCGGTACTGACCAGCGAAGCGGCCGAAAAGAAAATCATGATGCGCACGCCCATGAAGCGCTTGGGCGAACCCGACGAAGTCGCCAAGGTGGTGGCGTTTTTGGCCAGTGATGCAGCCAGCTACATCACCGGTGAGATCGTCACCGTGGACGGTGGTCGCATGGCGCTCAACTACACCGTGCCTGTTTGAAGAAAAACCCCATGATGAACACCACCTCCTCTGCCGCTGTCCTCGACAGCTGGTTGGCGCAAGAACAAGCGGTGCGCCAGCGCCTGGAAGCCGGCGCTGGCCCCGGTGTGGCGCGCCCCGACCAAGTCGCGGGCAAAACCGGCCTGCAAGTCATGCAAGGGCTGCTGAGCGGCGAGCTGCCCTACGCCAGCATCGCCAAGACCCTGGACTTCACGCTGATCGAAGTCAGTGAAGGCCAAGCCATTTTTCAGGGTGCGCCGGGCTTGAACCACATGAACCCGCTGGGCACCGTGCACGGCGGCTGGTTCGCCACTTTGCTCGACTCGGCTCTGGGCTGCGCCGTGCACACCATGATGCCGCCCGGTCGGGGCTACACCACGGCCGACCTGAGTGTGAAACTCGTCAAGGCCCTCACCCCCAAAGTGCAGCGCGTTCGGGCCATCGGCCAAGTGGTGCATTGCGGCCGCCAACTGGCCACCGCCGAAGCCCGCCTGGTCGGGCCCGATGGCACCCTGTACGCCCATGCCAGCACCGCTTGCCTGGTTTTTGACATGCCCTCCCCCACTGGAAACCAACCATGAGACTGCTTCACACCATGCTGCGCGTGGGCAACCTGCAACGCGCGATCGACTTCTACACCCAGGTGCTGGGCATGACGCTGCAACGCACCTCCGAAAACCCCGAGTACAAATACTCGCTGGCCTTTGTGGGCTATGGCACCAACCCCGACCATGCCGAAATCGAGCTGACCTACAACTGGGGCGTCGAGAGCTACGACATGGGCTCGGCCTATGGCCACATCGCCTTGGGGGTGCCCGACGTGTATGCCGCTTGCGACAAGATCAAGGCTGCTGGCGGCAACGTGACGCGCGAGCCCGGCCCAGTCAAAGGCGGCAGCACAGTGATTGCCTTTGTGACCGACCCCGATGGTTACAAGATCGAGTTGATCCAGCGGCCGCAATACGCGAACCTCTGAGCCCAAAGAGCCCATTGTCTGGAGTCCTCACATGATCGACCTGAGCGGACAACGCATCCTGGTGACCCAGTCCCAAGACTTCATGGGCCCGGCCCTGTGCGAGCAATTGCGCGCCTGCGGCGCTGAAGTGATCGCCGAGGCGCGCCTGCTCACCCAAGCGCTGGACGCACAGGCCGTGATCGAGGCGGCCGGGCCGCTCGATGCACTGGTCATCAATCTGGCACTGCCTGCACCGTCGACACCCGTCACGCAAATTGACGAAGCCGAATGGCGACAGGTGTTTGAGGTCATGGTGGACCCGCTGCCCCGCTTGGTGCGGGCGGTGGTGCCCGGGATGAAGGCCCGGGGCGGCGGCAAGATCGTGGTGATGGGCAGCGCCTCGGCCTTGCGCGGCATGAAGCGCGCCGCCAGCTACAGCGCGGCACGAGGTGCGCAGCTGGCCTATGTGCAGGCGGCGGGGGTGGAACTGGCCCCTGACAACATCCAGCTCAATGCCGTGGCGCAGAACTTTGTCGACAACCCCACCTACTTCCCGCCCGAAGTCCAAGCCAACCCGCGTTTTCAGGAGCGCCTGAAACGCGAAGTGCCGCTGGGCCGACTGGTCAAGGCCGAAGAAGACGCTCGCTTTGTAGCCTACCTGTGCAGCAATGCCGCCAGCTGCTTTGTTGGGCAAGTGTTCCCGATGTCGGGCGGCTGGGCGGTGCGCTGATCGGGGTGCCCCCAGAGCCTCTCCCTTCAGCGTGGCAATTGGCTGGCTTCACGGGCCAGCGCTTCGATGCGTGCCCAATCGCCCTGAGCCAGTGCATCGGCAGGCACCAGCCAAGAGCCGCCCACGCAGGCGACGTTGGGCAAGCTCAGCAGCTCGTTGGCATTTTGCTGGGTCACGCCGCCCGTGGGGCAAAACTTCACATCAAAGAACGGGCCGCTCCAAGCCTTGAGCATGGCCGGGCCGCCCGCCTGCATGGCCGGGAAGAATTTGAGTTCGGTGTAGCCGCCCTCTTGCGCCATCATGATTTCGCTGCCGGTGGCCACACCGGGCAACAAGGGCAGGCCTAAATCTTTGCAGGCCTGGCCCACCGCCGGGGTGTAGCCGGGGCTCACCGCGAAACGGGCACCGGCTTTGACAGCAGCAGCTGCGTCATGCGGACTGCGCACCGTGCCCGCCCCCACCACCGCGCCTTCGACTTCGTTGGCAATCGCTTCCATGCAGGCCAAGGCCTGAGGGGTGCGCAAGGTGATCTCCAGCATGCGGATGCCACCGGCCAGCAAGGCGCGGGCCATGGGCACGGCATGGGCCACATCGTTCAAAACGATCACTGGGATCACAGGGGCGTCCTGCATCACTTGCAGGGCAGAGAAATTCACAGCCATGTGCAGGCTCCTTCTTCGGCTTTGAGCGCGTTGCGGCGCAGGTTGGCAAACAGTTCACGGCCCATGCCCACGCCATTGGCAGCGCTGAGCTCGGCGGGCATGGGGGCCAGTGGGCGAGCAGCCCATTCTGCGTCGCTCACCAGCACGTGCAAGGTACCTGCCACGCCGTCCAAACGAATCAGGTCACCGTCCAACACCTTGGCCAGTGGGCCACCGGCTGCAGCTTCGGGCGAGACATGAATGGCGGCGGGCACTTTGCCCGAAGCACCACTCATGCGGCCATCGGTCACCAGTGCGACCTTGAATCCCTTGCCTTGCAGCACGGCCATGGGTGGGGTGAGTTTGTGCAACTCGGGCATGCCGTTGGCTTGCGGGCCTTGCCAGCGCACCACGCAGACGATGTCGCGATCGAGTTCTCCAGCCTTGAAAGCTTGCTGCAATTCGTCTTGCGAGTTGAACACGCGCGCTGGGGCTTCGATGACATGAAAGGCTTCAGGCACCGCCGAGATTTTGATCACGCTGCGGCCCAGATTGCCTTGTAAAAGTTTGAGGCCCCCCGTGGCGCTGAAGGGGCTGTTGGCCGGGCGCACCACGCTGTCATCTTGGCTTGTGCCGGCATCGTTCCAAACCAGTTCACCCTGGTGGACAGCCGGGATGCGGGTGTATTCGCGCAAGCCGCCAGGCCGCACCGTGAGCACATCGGCGTGCATGAGTCCGGCGTCGATCAACTCGCGGATCACGTAACCGGGGCCGCCTGCGGCCTGGAACTGGTTCACGTCGGCGCTGCCGTTGGGGTACACGCGGGTGAGCAGCGGCACCACGTCCGACAGGGCCGAGAAGTCGTCCCAGTCGATCACGATGCCTGCCGCACGCGCCACCGCCACCCAGTGGATCAGGTGGTTGGTCGAGCCACCCGTGGCCAACAATGCGACCATGGCGTTGACGATGCAGCGTTCATCGACCAGGCGGCCAATGGGGGTGAAATTTTTATCCTTGACCAGCGCCAGCAGGGTGCGAGCGGCTTCGCGGGTCAGCGCTTGACGCACACCCTCGCCCGGGTTGATGAAGGCAGTGCCAGGCACATGCAAGCCCATGGCCTCGAGCAGCATCTGGTTGCTGTTGGCTGTGCCATAAAAAGTGCAGGTGCCTTCACCGTGGTAGGCCTTGGATTCGGCCTCCAACAACTCAGCGCGCCCCACCAGGCCCACGGCCGCTTGCTCGCGCACTTTGGATTTTTCGCTGTTGGACAGACCGCTGGTCATGGGGCCAGCGGGCACAAACACCGTGGGCAGATGGCCAAACTGCAAAGCGCCAATCAACAAACCCGGCACGATCTTGTCGCACACGCCCAGCATCAGGGCCGCGTCGAACACATCGTGGCTGAGCGATACGGCTGTGGCCATGGCAATCACGTCGCGGCTGAACAGGCTCAGCTCCATGCCCGGTGTGCCCTGCGTCACGCCGTCGCACATGGCGGGCACGCCCCCAGCCACTTGAGCGGTGGCGCCTAATTTACGGGCTTCGTCTTTGATGAGGTCGGGGTAGTGCTGCAGCGGCGCGTGGGCCGAGAGCAGGTCGTTGTAGGCGTTGACGATGCCAATGTTGGGCGCACGCGGCGCGACCACTTTGATTTTGTCCAATGCGGTAGCGCGGCTCTTGTCTGCCTCGGGCATGGCGGCAAAGGCGTGGGCCACGTTGGCACAGCCCAAGCGCTGGGCACCGGGGTCACGTTGCGCTGCAGCGTCCACCTGCTGCAAATAAGCCTGGCGGGTCGGGCGGCTGCGCTCGCTGATGCGGGCGGTGACGGCCACCAAAATCGGATGAAGTGTCATGTCGTTGCGCCCCGATGGGGCTTGGTAACTAAATTACATCTCCGATGGTAACCGTCTTCCTCTGTTTTGGTGCACTTGGCGAGTTACAGACGGGGTACAACTCGTCAATCCTGGTGGAGAGACACAAAAAAACCCGCCGAGGCGGGTTGTTGTCAGCGCAGCTGGCGCATCACTTGGCTGCAGAGGCCTCAGCTGCGGCAGGTGCTGCAGAAGCTTCGGCTGCTGGCGCAGAAGCCTCGGCTGCAGGTGCAGTGACCGCTGCTGGTGCTGCAGGCGCTGCTTTTTTGCTTTTGGCGATGCCAAAGCCGATCGCCAAGCCCACGGCCAGAACGATCACGGCCACCAAAACGGCCCAAACTACGGGTTGATTGTCATCTTGAGGGGTCGACATGTGAGTTTTCTCCGAAAATAGTGGCGAGATTGTAATGGGGCCTTGTTGCACATGACTGACAACTTCATCCCTTGCGAAAACCGCCCCACGTCGCCCGCGCACGCCACGGCATTTCAAGCGGACTTGCTCGAGCGTTTTCGCGCCCAATGCGCGAAGGGCCAAGACTTGTGGGTCTTTGGCTACGCCTCTTTGCTGTGGCGCCCAGAATTTGAGGCCGAAGAACAGCACACCACCAAAGTCTGGGGCTGGCACCGCGCCCTGAAAATGTGGAGCCGTTTGAACCGGGGCAGCCCCGAATGTCCAGGGCTGGTATTTGCTTTGCTGCCCGGTGGCAGCTGCCAAGGTGTGGTGTACCGCGTGCACAAAAACCATGCTGATGAAGTGTTGCAGCGGTTGTGGGCACGCGAGATGCCCATGGACGTCTACACCCCCAACTGGCTGCCCTGCCGCACCCCCCAGGGTTTGGTCAAAGCATTGGCCTTCACCCTGCCCCGCAGCAGTCCCAGCTTCACGGGTGACTTGCCGGCTGAGACCTACCAACAGATTTTTCGCCAAGCCTGCGGACGCTTTGGCACCACACGCGACTACGCCTGGCAAACCTACCAGAGCTTGCAGGCCCATGGCATCGAAGACAAGGCGCTGGCCGCCTTGTTGCGCCTTGCCGCCTGACATGCCCTCACAGGTGGCGGTGCGAATGACCTGGCGCAAGGTCAAATCCGAGCCGCTGCCTATACTTGCACCATGAACATCGCCGACCTGCGCAAGAGCTACGAAAAAGCCGAGCTCAACGAAAACGCCTCCCATGCCGACCCACTCCAGCAATTTGAGCAATGGCTGCAAGAAGCCATCGCCGCCGAAGTGCCTGAGCCCAATGCCATGACCCTGGCCACCGTGGCCAACAACCTGCGCCCCAGCACCCGGGTGGTGCTGATCAAGGGTTACGACGAACGCGGCATTGTCTGGTACACCAACTACGCCAGCCAAAAAGGCCAGGAATTGGCGGGGAACCCGTTTGCAGCGCTGCAATTCCATTGGGTGGAGCTGGAACGGGTGGTGCGCATCGAAGGCCGTGTGGAGAAAGTCAGCGACGAAGAAAGCGATGCCTATTTCCACAGCCGTCCGCTGGACTCGCGCATCGGCGCTTGGGCCTCACCCCAAAGCCAGGTGATCGACGGCCGCACGGTGCTGGTGACCAACGCGGCCAAATACGCCGCGCAGTTCATGCTCAACCCACCGCGTCCACCGCACTGGGGTGGCTACCGACTGGTGGCCGACCAATGGCAGTTTTGGCAAGGTCGCAAAAGCCGTTTGCATGACCGCCTGCGTTACACGCAAGTCGGTGAGCAGTGGTTGCGCGAGCGGCTGGCCCCCTGAAACAACACCAAGCGCTCAGGACGGCATCAAGGGCAAAACGGCCATGACCGCCGTCACGCTCGCCACGGCCATGGCGGTGGACACGGCCACGCCCGCGGTGACCGCTTCTTCTTCTTTGCGGTAGCGCTGCGAGAACAAAAAGACATTGGCCCCGATGGGCAAAGCCGCCGCCACCGTCATGACGGCCAAATGCAGCCCGCGCAAACCCAGCAACCAGCCCACCGCCAGCATGAGCGCGGGATGAACCACGGTTTTCACCACAGACAATTTCAGGGCAGACATGAATTGCTTGCCGATCGGCGTTTGTGACAGCGTGATGCCCACCAACACCAAAGCGATCGGACCAAAAGCACTGCCCAGCAATGCCAACGGTCGGTCCACCACCGGGTGCAGGCCCCAGCCGGTCTGGGCATAGACCAAACCCACCAAAATCGGCAAAGGCACGGGGTGAACGATGGCGTTGCGCACCGCAGACGCCACCGTGCGCCAAACAGCGCGGCGCTTGCCGGACAGGGCGGCGTCCTCGCTGGCCACTTGCAACTCCAACACCAGCGTGGCCGCACTCAGCAAGACCAAGGCATGCAATGAGATCAAGGTGAACAGCAAGACCTGCCCCTCTTGCCCATAGGCCAAGCCGATCAAGGGCACGCCGATCATCAAGGTGTTGCTGAAAATACTGGCCAATGCCAGCACCGAAGCGCGGCTGTTGCGCCCATAAAGCCAGAGCATGGTGACAAACAAGGCCCCTGCCACCAGGAAATACTGTGCCACTGGTTTGAAATCCAGCTGCTCAATGCGCACGCTGCTCATGGTGCGAAACAAGAGCGCTTGGGTCAGCACCAAAAACACCAGATTGGACAAGTCGCGCACCGACTCGCCGCGAACCAGCTTGGCCCTGCCCGCCACAAAGCCAATCAAGATCAGCAGCACCACGGGCAGCAATGACGACAAAACGGGATGGTCAAGGTTCATGCCCGGATTATCCCGTGGCCCCAGCCGCTCAAATGGCGGAAACCACGTAGCGCCGCCGCCATTGGCGACGCCACGCAGGCCATCAGAACGTGGCCTGAACCCCCAACTTGAAGCTGCGTCCCGGCAAAGGCGACTTGCCAAAAGCAGTACTCGTGAGGATGGAACTGGCGCTGTAGGCCAATTCGTTGGTCAGGTTGTCCATGCGGGCAAACCAATTGAGCACGGTGGCGTCCCGCTTCTGGCGGTAAGACACGCTGGCATTGACCAGGGTGTAGGCAGCCGTGGCCTTACTGCCGTCGGGCACGCGCTTTTGCGCCGCATGCCTGTCGGCACCTAGCCTGGCGCTCCAGGGGCCTTGACCGTGGACCAAGGTCGCACCCACACGCATGGGGGCGATGCGCGGTAAGGGCTCGCCTGAGCTTTCGTTGGTGGCCCGCACGGTGTCGGCCCGCCAGTCGAAATCGAGCGTCGAGGCGCCCTGCCACAGGCGCTGACGGCCGCTGACTTCCAGACCCTTGAATTGGGCCTTGACGCCTTGGTAAAGCTGCAATGGCAAAACACCCTCATCATCAGCGGCCTGAGGTCCGACGGGCTCGCCCTCTTCGTCCCGGTACTCGCCCGTGTTCATCAAGCCAATGTAGTTGGCAAACTGGCTGGCAAAGGCCGTCACATTCACACTGTCAGGACCGGACTTCCACTGCACACCCGCATCCAGGCTCTTGGACTTTTCCAAGCCCAGGTCTTTGTGACCTTTTTCCCAGGCATTTGTAGCCAAGTGCGGACCGTTGGCAAACAACTCGTAGTCTTTGGGGGCACGCTGCGTGACGCCGGCATTGCCGGTCAACGACCAATTAGGCGAGAACTTGAAGACCGCCCCAGCAGCCACACTGAAGGGCGTGAATTTTCTGGTGCCCATACCTTCGTCAAAACGGTCCAACTCGGGGTTACCCATGGATTCGACCCTCACAGTCTCCCAACGCGCACCGGCCGTGACTTGGCCCCAAGTGGTAGGCAGCTCTTCGTGCACAAAAAGGGCTTGGCTGCGCGTGCGGCTAAAAGGCGCAAAGGCTTCGCTTCCCACCGCAGAAAAGTGGCTCGACTCGGTCTGCACACCCACCACGCCCTGCCACGCCGCCAACGGGCGGTGTCGTGCCTCGATGCGCAGATCCTGGCCCTTATTGGCAAACACGGTGCCTACCTCAGCGCCTTCAAACTCGGTATGTTGGTAATCGGTGTGGCTCAGGCGAGCTTTGACGCTGTCAAACCAGCCCGGCAACTGACGAACTTGGCCCTCCAGCGCGTAGCGGGTGGTCTTCATGCCAATCGTCACCTCGTCTTCGGCCACCGTCCCGTAATCGCTTTGGTAGGTGTTGACCGATGCGCCCAAATAGCCATGGTCCCAAAAGGTGCTGGCCCCGATGGCCCCACCCTGGGCGGTACTGGCCGAGTTGCAGATGCGCCGCGCGTTGGCAGGTGCGCCGGGTTTGGTACATCCGAGCGCGACCGGCACCCGCACATCGCCGGTGCGGCGGTCAAAACCGTCCAAATGCAGGGCATAACGTCCGTTACCCGCCTCCACCAAACCGGCCACGCTGCGCTCGTCGTTGCCTGTGCCCGCTTGCAGCTGGGCTTTGCCCTGCAAGCCCGAGACTGCTTCTCGCGGGATGCGGTTGTCGATCACGTTGACCACACCGCCCACGGCGCTGCCGCCATAAAGCAATGCGGCCGGGCCGCGCAAGACTTCCACACGGTCAGTGGACAAGACATCGAGCGGCACCGCGTGGTCATAACTCAGCGCCGAGGCATCCAAGCTGGAGGCGCTGTTGTTCAGCACCCGAATGCGGTCGCCATCGAGCCCGCGAATGGTGGGGCGGCTGGCGTTGGGGCCAAAGTAGGTGCTGGACACACCGGGCAAGCCGTTGAGGGTTTCGCCCAAAGTGCTTTGCCCGCGCTCGAGCAGCTCGGCACGGCCCATGGTGCTGACAGGCACGGTGGTGCTGTCGCGGCCCAAGGGGTTGCCGGTGATGACGATTTCAGGGGAAGAACCAGATACGGCGTTTTGCGCCCTGGCATTGGAAAAAGACAAGGAGGCCAGGCTGGCGCAGGCCAGGGCCGAAAGGCGAAAAGAATAGGTCATAAAGCGATGATTTGAAAAACAGGAACAGCCCAGCGCTTTCCGCTCCACACGGAAAGTCAGCCAGACAGGATCAGGGGTTCAAATCAGCGCAGGCGGCGCACGGGCTTGCGCCGGGGACCAGCGGTCCCGGTCTGAAGAAAAAGCAAGCCGAAAGATGGGGGGCGCTGTAGTCCCCATCGGGGCCAAGCCAGGTGAGCACGATGCACTCAGCCGCTCGGCTTGGGACAGGTGATCCAGTACACGGCACAGGTCTGAGTCGGCGTCATGGCCCAAGGGGTCCGAGTGCCCTTCGTGCCGATCTTCATCGTGCAGATGCCCTGCATGCGCAAGAGCATGCGCGTCATGGTGCCCAGCGGGTGCAGAGGTCGCATGCCGAGTCCCTTGCTCACTGCCATGGTCAAGGCCGTGTCCAATGCCGTGCAGCTGCCCCCAAAGAGGGGCCCACAGCAAGGCCGCCACCAGCAGGGTGTGCAGCCAAACCGGCAGGCTTGATCGCGGAGAACTCATGAACGGCGAAGTCGAGAGCGGCGATTCAATGAACGTGCTTCATGCCGCAGTATTTGCCCAGTGCGAGGCCCTTGCAGGCGGCTTGCAGCTCCTTGGTGCATTGGTCCGGTTTTTTGCCAGACTCCAGGCATTTGGCAGCCGCCTCGTGGGCTTCGGCCATGGCGCGGTGGCGGGCAATGTCCTGCTCCACCTCTTTCTTGGAGTGTTGGGCCAAGGCCCCCCAGGACAAGCTCATGGCAGCTATAAAAAAGACAATGTTTTTCATGGTTTTCTTGAAGTGATTCGCTTTGCAGTGGCGATTTTCCGAGCAGGCATCGGCCGAAGCCTGCTGCGACATTGTCACTCACGCACCAAGCGTGCAAACGTCTTTTTGAACTTGCTCACCTTGGGCGCTGCCACGGCCATGCAGTAACCTTGGTAAGGATTGCGTTCAAAAAAGTCCTGGTGGTATGCCTCCGCCGCGCTGTAATTGGCCAGCGCCAGCACCTCGGTCACGATGGGCTGGCCAAAGGCGTCGGCCGCGGTCAGCTCGGCGATCAGCGCCTGCGCCACTTGGGCTTGCTCGGGCGTGGTGAAGTAAATGCCGCTGCGGTACTGCGTGCCGGTGTCGTTGCCCTGGCGGTTGAGCGTGGTCGGGTCGTGGATGACAAAGAAAATTTCGAGCAGTTCGCGGGTGCTGATCTGTGCAGGGTCGTATTCGAGCTTGACGACTTCGTTGTGTCCGGTGTGCCCGGTGCACACCGCTTCGTAAGTGGGATTGACTGTCTGGCCATTGCAGTAACCCGATTCCACATCGGTCACGCCAAGCACCTTCACATACACCGCCTCGGTGCACCAAAAGCACCCGCCACCCAACACCAATGTTTCTGTCATGTCGTTTCCCTTGTCAGCCAGCACAGCCTGGCCCAAGCCAGCGTGGGTTGATTATCAGACGCCCGCTGAATCGGCTTGGACCGCCTGCACAAAGTCCTTGAGCGCGGTCTGGTCTCGATCGCTGCGCCAAAGGCATCGCGTGTCGTAACGCACGTCCACCGCGTCCAATGGCACAAACACAGCCCCGGCCAAGGCCGATTGCTGCAAGGCCTGAGGCACCAAGGCCACGCCCAGCCCTTGAGACACCAAGGACACCACGCTCAACCAATGCCGCAGCTCATGCACCACCTGCGGCATCCAGCCCGCTTGCTCACACAGCATCAGAATGCGCTCATGGTAGTCGGGCGATACGGTGCGCGACACCACCACCAAGTCCTGCCCACGCAACTGCGCCAAGCTCAAACTGGCCTCATCGGCCAAGGCATGCCCCACCGGCAAACAGGCCACCCAAGGCTGACTGGCCACCAGGATTTGCTCAAACCCCGGGGGCACCCGGGGCGTGTGAACAAAGCCGACATCCAAACGGTCACGCAACAACTCAGACAGCTGTTCCGTCGAACTCAATTCCCGCAAAACCAAGCGCAAGCGGGGGTGGCTGGCCTGAAAACGGCTCATGATTTGCGGTAAACCGCAATACAACATGGTGCCGGCAAAGCCGATGTGCAACTGCCCCGACTGGCCTTCGGCCACGTCGCGCGCCTCACGGGCAGCGGCGCTGGCTTGGGACAGCAAGGCTCGGGCGGCAGGCACAAAGGCCAAGCCCGCAGCCGTCAGTTGCACACCCCGGCTGTTGCGGTTGAACAATGTCGCCCCCACCGAGGCCTCAAGTTGCTGAATGTTCAAACTCAAAGGCGGCTGTGAAATGGACAGGCGTTGGGCCGCACGGCCGAAATGCAGCTCTTCGGCCAACATCAAGAAATAGCGCAGGTGACGGAATTCCATGTATTAAAAAAATGTATCAATGAATCGATAATTGATATTAGACAACTATCCATGAAACACCAACAATCACCAACATGACAAGTGACGAGTGGCCGCCAACAGCGGATGTGACACACTCGTTTGATTGAACGGCCTTACTCCGGAGAACCCGAATGAAACCCACTTTCCAATGGAATGACCCCTTCTTGTTGAACGAGCAGCTGTCCGAGGACGAGCGCGCCATCGTCGAAGCGGCCCACACTTTTTGTCAAGAACGCCTGCAAACCCGTGTGCTGCAAGCCGCCCGCCACGAAAAATTTGACCGCGACATCATGAACGAAGCCGGGGCCATGGGCTTTTTGGGCTCCACCATCGAAGGCTACGGCTGTGCGGGCCTGAGCTACGTGGCTTACGGCCTGATTGCCCGAGAAGTCGAGCGTGTGGACAGTGGCTACCGCAGTGCCATCAGTGTGCAAAGCTCATTGGTCATGCACCCGATCAACGAATACGGCTCTGAAGCGCAGCGTCAAAAATACCTGCCCAAATTGGCCACTGGCGAATGGGTGGGCTGCTTTGGCCTGACCGAGCCGAACCACGGCTCTGACCCGGCCAGCATGTTGACCCGTGCCAAGCCTGTGGACGGCGGCTTCATTTTGAAGGGTGCCAAGATGTGGATCACCAATTCACCCATCGCCGACGTGTTCGTGGTCTGGGCCAAGCTCGAAAACGAAGACGGCTCGGTCGGCGGCCAAGAAGCCATCCATGGCTTCATCCTCGAAAAAGGCATGAAAGGCCTCACGGCCCCCAAAATCGAAGGCAAGATGAGCCTGCGCGCCAGCATCACGGGCGAGATCGTGATGGACGACGTGTTCGTGCCCGCAGAGAACCTGATGCCCAACGTGAACGGGCTCAAAGGCCCCTTTGGCTGCCTGAACAAGGCCCGCTATGGCATTGCTTGGGGCGCACTGGGGGCAGCGGAAGACTGCTGGCACCGCGCCCGCCAGTACACCCTGGACCGTGTGCAGTTTGGACGCCCCTTGGCCCAAAACCAACTGATCCAGAAGAAATTGGCCGATATGCAAACCGAAATCACCTTGGGCCTGCAAGCCTGCTTGCGCGTGGGTCGCTTGATGGACGAGGGCAAAGCTGTTCCCGAAATGATCAGCATGATCAAGCGCAACAGTTGCGGCAAGGCCTTGGACATCGCCCGCATGTCGCGTGACATGCACGGCGGCAACGGCATCCACGACGAATACCATGTGATACGCCACATGATCAACCTGGAAACCGTGAACACCTACGAGGGCACACACGATGTGCATGCGCTGATTTTGGGCCGGGCCCAAACAGGCCTGCAGGCTTTTTATTGAACACAGCGCCATTGGATGAACAAAGGGGCTGAGGCCCCTTTTTCGCTTTTTTGTCCGCCATGTGCGCCAGCACCTTGACGAACTGGGGATGCCGGCACTACATTACTAACCAGTCAGTCATTAAATCAGCTGTGAACACCACCGAGCCCATTGCCACCACCAAACGCGAACGCCGCAAACAAGACCGCCCAGGCGAATTGCTGGAGGCCGCCTTGGATTTGTTCGTGGAAAAGGGTTACGCCGCTACCCGCGTCGAGGAAGTGGCCGCCCGAGCAGGGGTGTCCAAGGGCACTTTGTTTTTGTACTTTCCGAGCAAGGACGACTTGTTCAAAGCGGTCGTCAGGGCTTGCATCGTGGAGCCCGTGACGCAAGGTGCAAGTGAAGTGGCCAATTTTCGTGGCACTTGCAGTGAACTGCTCGAATGGATGATGCTGCAATGGTGGCACCGGTATGGCGCCACCAAAGCTTCAGGCATCTCCAAACTGGTGATGAGTGAGGCCAGCAACTTTCCTGAGCTGGCCCAGTTTTACCGCACTGAGGTGATCGAGCCGGGTCACGACATGGTCCGCTCCATCTTGCTCAAAGGCGTCCATCAAGGCGAGTTTCGCGCCATGAATGTTGAATTGACCTTGCACTCGGTGTTGGCGCCTTTGCTTTTTTTGGTGATGTGGAAGCACTCCATGGGGCCCTGCTGCCCCCGACAAGAACAGATCGACCCGGAAGCTTTCATCTCCCAACATGCCCAATTGTTGGCGCGTGGTTTGGCCCCCTTCCAGACGCTGCCCGCCCCCTGATTACGAACCCACAAGCCCATGAAAAAATCGACCCTCTGGATCTTGTCGGCCATCGCTGCGGCTGTATTGGCGGCTGGCGGTATGCGCCTGTTGAACCCACGTCCAGCGACCACGCCGCTGGACACACCCCTTGCAAACACCGCGAGCACGGTGGCACTGAGCGACAGCGACGTCGTGCGGGTTCAGGCCATGGACATGGAAATGAGCCTGCCCGTATCTGGCACACTCAAAGCCAGTCAAAGCGCCATGGTCAAGGCCCGCGTAGCGGGTGAATTGTTGGACTTGACGGTGCGCGAAGGTGACCGGATCAAGGCGGGACAAGTGGTGGCCCGAATCGAACCGACCGAATACCAAGCCCGTGAGCGTCAAGCCCAACAACAGGCCGACGCAGCCAGAGCGCAAGTGGACATTGCACAAAAACAGTTTGACAACAACAAAGCCCTGATGGACCAGGGCTTCATCTCAGCCACCGCTTTGCAAAACGCCATGGCCAGCCTGAACGGCGCCAAAGCCACCCACATGGCCGCCATGGCAGCACACGATGTGACGCGAAAAGCCCTGGACGATGCCATCGTGCGGTCACCCATCAGTGGCCAAGTGGCCCAGCGCTTGGCCCAGCCAGGTGAGCGCATGGCCCTGGATGGCAGGATCATTGAAGTGGTCAACCTGAGTCAACTGGAAGTCGAGGTCGCCTTGTCCGCCGCAGATGCACGTTTGGTGCGTCCAGGTCTGCACGCCCAAATGCGCATTGAAGGCTTGGAGGAACCCGTCACCGCCAAAGTTTTGCGCATCAGCCCCAGCGCCCAAGCAGGCAGCCGCAGCGTGTTGGTGTACCTGGGCATTGCCGGTGAAGAAGGGCTCAGGCAGGGCCTCTTTGCCCAAGGCAGCTTGGGCACCCAAAGCCAGCGGGCCTTGGCCGTGCCATTGGCCAGTGTGCGCACCGACAAACCCCTGCCTTATGTGCAGGTGATCGATGGCGAACGCATCAAGCACCTCACCGTCCAAACAGGCACACGCACCGAAAAAACGCACAACAACCTCACCCTGACTTGGGTGGAAATTCAGGGCATCAACGAGGGTGCACAGGTGCTGACGGCCAGCGCTGGGGCCGTTCGCGAAGGCACCCAGGTGAAGTTCGCACCCGGCGTGCGCTGAAAGAAAGCCCGCCATGTGGTTCACCCGTGTCAGTCTAAAAAACCCCGTTTTGGCCACCATGGTCATGCTGGCCTTGGTGGTCATGGGCCTGTTCTCTTACCAGCGCCTCAAGGTTGACCAATTCCCCAACATCGATTTTCCGGTGGTGGTGGTCAGCACCGAATACCCTGGCGCTTCGCCTGAAATCGTTGAAAGTGAAGTCTCCAAAAAGATTGAGGAGGGCGTCAATTCGATCGCCGGCATCAGCGCCCTGACCTCGCGCAGTTATGAAAACCAGTCGGTGGTGGTCATTGAATTCCAACTGAACATCAACGGCCGTAAAGCCGCTGAAGATGTGCGCGAAAAAGTGGCGGCCATCCGCCCATTGCTGCGCACCGAAGTCAAAGAACCCAAGGTGCTGCGATTTGATCCATCTGCACGTGCCATTTGGTCTTTGGCGGTCGTGCCCAGCGCGCCCATTTCAGCCGGCAGCACGGCCAAACCTGCGGCGCTGAGTCCGGTCGAGCTGACCAACTGGTCTGAGCAAGTGCTGAAAAAACGCCTAGAGAATGTGCGCGGCGTGGGCTCGGTCTCGCTGGTGGGTGGCACACGGCGCGAAATCAACTTGTACCTGCAGCCGGCCGCCATGGAAGCGCTGGGCGTGACGGCGGAGCAGGTGGTCAACGCCGTGCGCAATGAAAACCAGGACTTGCCCGTGGGGGCGATCCGCTCGCTCGAGCAAGAGCGCATGGTGCAAATCGAATCGCGCATGAAGCGCCCCGAAGATTTCGAACGGATCATCGTGGCCCGCAAAGGCACCACCTTGATACGCTTGTCCCAAGTGGCTCGGGTCAAAGACGGTGCCCAAGAGTTAGAAACTTTGGCGCTTTACAACGGTCAACGCACCTTGCTGCTGACCGTCCAAAAATCGCAGGATGAAAACACCATCGATGTGATCGATGGCTTGGTCAAAGCTGTGGCCGATATGAAGCGCCAATTGCCCGAGGGCGTTCGGCTCGAGCCCATCACCGACGGCTCCCGCCCCATCCGTGTGGCCGTGGACAACGTGCGCCGCACCCTGATCGAAGGGGCCATTTTGACGGTGCTGATCGTTTTCTTGTTTCTGAACTCCTGGCGCTCCACGGTGATCACCGGCCTGACACTGCCCATCTCACTGATCGGCACGTTCATGTTCATGCACATGTTCGGATTCACCATCAACATGATCACGCTCATGGCTTTGTCACTGTGCGTGGGCTTGCTGATCGACGACGCCATCGTGGTGCGCGAGAACATCGTGCGCCATGTGCAGATGGGGAAAGACGCTTACCGCGCCTCTTTGGAAGGCACACAAGAAATCGGGCTGGCGGTCCTGGCCACCACCTTGTCCATCGTGGCCGTGTTTTTGCCCATTGGTTTCATGGAAGGCATCATTGGCAAGTTCTTCCACGAGTTTGGCATCACCATCGTGGCAGCCGTGATGATCTCGATGCTGGTGAGCTTCACGCTCGACCCGATGCTCTCGAGCATCTGGCATGACCCCAGCATCGCGTCGCACGGCAAGCGGCCAGGTCCATTGACTTTCTACGACAAAACCATTGGCCGGGTCACGGCTTGGTTTGACCGTTCCACCGACCAACTGGCCGAGGGTTACCAAAAGATTTTGGCGTGGTCACTGGTGCACAAACGGAAAACTGTCTTGCTGGCCGTTGGTATCTTCGCCTTGAGCATCGTGATGCTGCGCTTTGTGGGCACCGAATTTGTACCCAAAGCCGATTTTTCTGAAACGACCGTGAATTTTCAGACTCCCGTGGGCAGCTCCCTTGAGGCCACAGAGGCCAAAGCCCAACAGGTGCAAGCCATCATCCGCGAATTTCCCGAAGTGCGTTACACCTTGGCCACGCTCAACACAGGCAATGCTCTTGGCAAAAACAACACCAGCATTTACGTGCGACTGGTCGACCGCAAGGACCGGAAACGCAATGTCGACGAGATGTCGGGCGTGCTGCGACAACGCCTGAGGCAGGTCCCGGGTATCACCGTGACCCACGTCGGTTTGCTGGACTCGGTGGGCGGCAACAAACAGGTGGAATTTTCTTTGCAAGGCCCCGACCAGCGCGAGTTGGAACGCCTGGCTTTGGGCGTCATGGAAAAAGTTCGCGACATCCCCGGTCTGGTGGATTTGGACTCCAGCGTCAAAGCCAACAAGCCAACGCTGCGTGTAGAAATTTTGCGCGACTCTGCAGCTGACTTGGGTTTGGGCACCGCTCAGATCGCGGGCCCTTTGCGCACCTTGGTGGCGGGTCAATCGGTGGGCAACTGGCGCGCCCCGGATGACCAAACCTACGACGTGATCGTTCGACTGTCTCCCGAAAGCCGAAACGCCGCCCAAGATTTGGACCGCCTGCCCTTTGTCTTGGGCAACGGCCCAGATGGCACCCCGCGCGTGGTCCGATTGGGCCAAGTGGCCCAGATCACCGAGTCCACAGGTTCCAACCAAATCAACCGACGGGACTTGACACGCGAAGTCGCGATCAATGCCAACGCTTTCGGCCGCGCTGCAGGCGAGGTGTCGGCAGACATTCGCAAAATCATGGACAGCGTCAACCTGCCGCCCGGCTACCGCTACCAATTTGGCGGCTCCACCAAGAGCATGGCCGAATCGTTTGGCTATGCGCTCACCGCCTTGGCCATGGCAGTGATCTTCATCTACATGATTTTGGCCAGCCAGTTCAAGAGCTTTTTACAGCCATTGGCCTTGATGACCGCCCTGCCCTTGACGCTGATTGGTGTGGTGTTGGCGCTGATGGCGTTCCGCTCCACCTTGTCGATGTTCTCCATCATTGGCGTGATCATGCTGATGGGTTTGGTGACGAAAAACGCGATTTTGCTGGTGGACTTTGCCATCCGGGCACGCGAAGACCAAACCGACACCCAGGGTGGCCTGATTCCAGGCATGGAACGCCATGAGGCCTTGTTGATGGCCGCCAAAGTTCGACTTCGACCGATTTTGATGACCACTTTGGCCATGATTTTTGGCATGGTGCCCCTGGCTTTCGCCATGACCGAGGGCTCGGAGCAACGCGCGCCCATGGGCCAGGCTGTGATCGGCGGGGTCATCACGTCGTCGCTGCTGACCTTGGTGGTGGTGCCCGTGGTTTATTGCTACATGGACGATTTGGCCCAATGGCTGCGTCGCCTGGCCGGCTTCGCCCCAAAGCGTCAGGGTCGTGACACGCCTGCCCCTTAAAATCATCCAATATTTGCTAACACGCCCCCGCAGGAGAAATCAATGGACATGAACCAAGCCCGCTTCAACATGATTGAGCAGCAAATCCGCCCCTGGGAAGTGCTGGACCCGCAGGTTCTGGCGCTGCTGTCCACGGTGCGCCGTGAAGACTTCGTGCCACTGGCGCATCAAGCACTGGCATTTGTGGACATGGAAATTCCTTTGGGCAGTGCACCCAACCAAGTCATGTTGGCCCCTCGCGTACAAGCCCGGCTATTGCAGGACCTAGCGGTACAGCCCACCGACAAAGCGCTTGACGTGGGCACGGGCTCAGGCTTCATGGCCGCTTTGCTGGCCCACCAAGCTGCCAGTGTGCTGAGTCTGGAGATCGATGCCGGACTGGCCCAGCAGGCGCAAGCCAATTTGCAAAAAGCTGGCGTGACCCGAGTCACCGTTCGCCATGCGGACGGCAGTCAAGGCGCAGCAGCCGACGGTCCTTTTGACGTCATTGTGCTCAATGGCTCGGTCGCTGAAGTGCCCGCCGCTTTGTTGCAACAACTCACCATTGGCGGTCGCTTGGCGGCCATCGTGGGGCAAGAGCCGATGATGCGTGCTACCGTGATGACCCGCAACAGTGAAACAGCTTGGACCATCACCGAGCCGTGGGACTGCAACGCAGCACGCCTGTCCGGTTTTGCCGAGCCTTCCCACTTCCAGTTCTGAGACCCCCGCATGGAACAGATCTTCCCCTCCCAAGTGGCCGAATGGGCCAGCCAGCAAACACAACGCCCCATCTTGCTTGATGTGCGCGAAGGCTGGGAAGTGCAAACGGCCAGCGCCCATCCTGAAGGTCTGGACTTGGTGCACATCCCCATGCAAACCATCCCGGCGCGCCTGCACGAGCTGAACAAATCGGCGCCCATCGCCTGCTTGTGCCACCACGGTGGTCGCAGCATGCAAGTGGCGAACTTCTTGCTTCAACACGGCTATCACGTTGTGAATGTTGCGGGTGGCATCCACGCATGGTCGGCGCAAGTTGACCCCAGTATTCCTGTTTATTGAGCCCGCTGATTTTTGAAAGTTACCCGATGAAACTGCGTCTTCTGCCCTTGACCCTTTCCCTGGCGGCCGCTCTGACGGGCACCGCCCAAGCCCAAAGCCTGATCCAGCTTTTCGAGGCGGCCAAAGGGCACGACGCCGTCTACAAATCAGCCCAGTCCCAATACCAAGCCAACTTGGCCAAAGCAGAACAGGCCAAAGCATTGCTGCGGCCTACAGCCGGTCTGGCCGCCACCCTGAGCGAAAGCGACTTTGACAGCAAAACCACCGTGCCCGATGCGAGCTACGGAACTCGCAACGCCACCATCAGCGCCAGTCAACCGCTCTACCGGCCCGCCAACCAGGCCGCCTTCCAGCAAGGGATGAAACAAGTGGGCTTGGCCCAAGCACAGCTCAAACTGGCCGAACAAGAACTGCTGGTGCGCGTCAGTCAGGCCTACTTCGATGTCCTCACGGCCCAAGAGAGTTTGGCTTTTGTCAAAGCCCAGAAAGCCGCCGTGTCGGAGCAACTGGCTGCGGCCAAGCGCAACTTTGAGGTCGGCACATCCACCATCACCGACACGCGCGAAGCACAAGCGCGATTTGATCTGGTCAGTGCGCAAGAAATTGCGACCGAAAACGATTTGCGTGTCAAGAAATTGGCGCTGGACCAGTCGGTGGGAATCGGCAACACGCAACCTCTGGGGCTGCGGTCTGGCACGAATCTGTTCCAAGCCATGACCGGGAGTGCGGACACGTGGGCCCAACAGGCTGTCGAGCAAAGTGCCAACGTTGCCCAGGCACGAATCGGCTTGGAAGTGGCGCAACTCGAAATTGAAAAAGCCAAAGCCGGGCACCAGCCCACTTTGGACTTGACAGCGACCTATGGTGCCAGCCGGTTTCGGAACGGCAATTTATCCTCTCGGTCGGACAACAACATCGGCACCATTGGCCTGAGCTTCAACCTGCCCTTGTACGCTGGCCAAGCGACACAAAACCGGATTCAAGAAACCACCGCTTTGGAAGAAAAAGCGCGCCATGACCTGGACGCGGTTCAGCGCGCGGTGGCTCAAGCCACACGCACCGCATTTTTTGGCGTGCAATCCGGCCTCGGCCAGGTCAAGGCCCTCGAAGCTGCGGAAGCTTCCAGCCAGAGCGCCTTGGATGCCAACAAATTGGGTTACCAAGTCGGTGTGCGCATCAACATCGACGTGCTCAACAGCCAAAGCCAGCTCTTCCAGACCAAGCGCGATCTGGCCAAAGCACGTTACGACCTGCTGCTGGGCCAGTTGAAACTGCGTCAGGCCGCAGGGGTGCTCAAAATGGAAGATGTGCAGAACATCAGTGCCTTGCTGGCCAACTGATCAGACTCGGTCCCTGCCAAGCTGGCGGTCTTGCTGCGGGCCCGATTGACGGATGGGCCCCTGGCCCTGCACTTGGGTTGCCGCTGACCCCTGTCGACTTGAAGCAAACAGGTGAATGACCCTAGGCCCTCACCTGGTCATTTGGCAAGCGAGCCACTGGCCCAGGCCGTGCACGAGCCTTCGCAACTCATTGCGTCCTCGCCAAGAAAACGTGCCCAATCTTTTTGTCCAGTGAAAGTTGGGGCGCGATACCCCGGCTGGGTGCAACACAGAGCCCATCTCGAAGCTGTGGACACACGGTGCGGGTACCACCATGCGGATGCGAATGCCCCGCCTCCATGCCTGATCGTATTCATGGTCATAGGGCAGTGTCATGGGCAGCAAATCTTTGGCATAAGCCTGAGCAGCGAATCGGTTGACCAGATAACAACTGGCACCCGTGTAGCGCGACAAACCCACAGCCAAGCGATAAGGGGGGCCCAAGTCGCTCACAGCCAGCGGCGTTCCGCTGTGAAGGCCCGAGAGTTTGACAACGTCCCACTGCGCATGTTTTTCCATCAACTCCGACAGCACGCGGGGCAAATCGGGCCCAAGTTGCACATCATCTTCCAAGATCAAAACGGCTGGATGGGAACTGTGCAAAAGCGAATCGATGGCCCTGACGTGCGACAAATAACAGCCCAGCTCTCCCGGCAAAGGGGCCTTGCCATGCTTTCGCTTGAACGATTCACCATCGATCAACGAGGTGTCCGTCATGGACAGCGTGCGGCCATCACTGGCAGGCATGCGCTGCCAATGCAGACCGAGTCGGTCCAACTGGGTGGCCACACTGGCCAATCGTTCAGGCGAACGGTCCAAGTTGATGACCAGAATCAAAATATCATTCAAACCCATAAGTTCACTTCGTTCATCCACTTTTGCAATCCGTTCCATCCCTGCGGCAACGCATTGACAACCAAACCTGCACATCGACAGGGGGCTGAGAGCCCAGGAGGCCGCCACAAAGCCCATTCTTATAATACGCAATATGCGGATCCAGAAAGAACAACTTGAATCATTTTTTATTGCTGTTTTTTTTCGGGTTATTGATGGGTTCGCCCGTGCCTGGTTTTTTACTGCTCGCCCTCATAGGGATCGGCGCTGCATGGAAGGCTTGGCGTCACCCTGAAGACCCCAGCCACTGGGTTTGGCAACGACAAGACACATGGCTGGCCGCCAGTTTCATGTCGATTTTTTTGTTCAAGTTGTTGAGCCTGGCCTGGTCAGACCAACCCCAGCTGGCCTTGACCAATGCAGGTTGGCATCTTTATTTTTTGCTGTGGCCGCTTGTACTTTTGGGCGTTCACCAATTCAAGTCTTCTCCAGCGGCTGTTGAGAAATCGATCGCTTGCGGATTGGTCTTTGTCGCCATTTGGCGTGGCACTCATGCGCTGACTCAATGGCAGGTGATCCACCCTGGCACAGCAGGGGTTGGCCTGTTGGCCCAACTCGCCATGACCATGGGCGCTTGGAACTTATTGGCCTTGACGCGCCCAGATGACACGTCCGCCCGTTGGCGCGGCGTCATGGCTTTGGCCTTTGTGAGCACCCTGATCATTTTGGTCCTCAGCACCAGACGTCAGGAACTTTTTGGATTCATCCTGATCTGCACCGCCATCTTGGCGTACCGATTTCGACAACACTACACACCCTTGCGCGTTTTTGCAGGTGCCCTGATGATGCTGGCACTGCTGGCGCTCATGGTCGCCATTCGTTGGGAAAAATTCAGTCTGGGATTTCAAGAGATTCAATACTACTTGGCGCACGGCCACAGCAATATCCAGAACAGCTCATGGGGTGCCCGGATGGAAATGTGGCGAGTGGGCTGGCTGGCCTTCTGGGATCACCCCTGGCTCGGGATGAGCGCCTCGGTTCGGCCCAGCGGACTTCAGATGTATGGCGCGCCACCTTTAGATGTCTTTGGCCACCGGCATTTCCACCAGCAATTTTTGCAAGTTCTGGCCGAGGGCGGCATCTTGGGTCTGGCGGTCTTTTTGCTCAGTTTGGGGTACAGCCTGTATGTGATGGTCATTCAGGCTTTCCAAAAAAAACCGGAAATGGCGCTGATCGCCATGGCCCTGTTTTTGAGTTACTTCATGGAAGGTTTGGTCAGTGCCGCTTTGGTTTATGACAAACCCAATGCCTTGCTGGTGGTGGCGTCTGCTTGGGTTTGGGTTCAAATCCGCCGATCCTCCCCAGAACTTGATCGCCAATAACCACCCACACCGCTCGCTCATGGGCCATGAACGCCCCTGACCTTTTGATTTCGAACAGGTCACTATGACTTCCACATCACCGCCACATGGGCAAACTTTCCGGGTTTTTGTCATCAACCTGGAAAGTCAAACAGCGCGCTGGGATTTCCAACAGCATCAACTCGCATCGAGAGGTCTGAGCCATGAACGGGTGATCGCCTGCGACAAGAATCACCCCGCTGTCGCCCGGCAAGATGGCTATTGGGACAGCTGGCAAAGGCCTTTGCTGCCTTCTGAACGCGCGTGCTTGCTCAGCCACCAAAGTGTGTGGGAAATCATCGCCCAAGGACAGTCCCCTGGCTTGGTCTTGGAAGACGATGTGGTTTTGTCCCGAGAGATTGCCCCAACACTGGCCCTGCTCGCTCAGTTCCAAGATGTCGAACACATCTCCCTGGAAACACGCGGTCGGAAAAAACTCCTGTCCAAGCAGCGCTGGCCCGTGGGGGATCACCAATGGCTGAGGCGGCTTTACCTGGATCGAACCGGTGCGGCAGCTTATGTGTTGTGGCCTGCAGGCGCCCAACGTTTACTGGCCGAGTCCAAAGTTCGGTGTGGCCTTGCGGATGCCATGATCTGTGGCAGTGCCGCCCTGAAAAGCTACCAGTTAGAGCCTGCGGCGGCGATTCAATCCGACCAATGCGAACGCTACCGAGTTCCTGTCGTCTTGAAAACCACTTCAAGCATCACACCCAGCCACACCGCACCCCACCATAAAAACTTCAGGCAAAAGCTTCGTCGAATCACAGCCCAGCTTGAAATGGCATGGCGTCAGTGTCGCCGTTTGATTTCTTCGCAAAGGGATTTTGTCGGCATCAACGCCCAGATGTTTTGACACACCATTGAGCTGCAGGCTCAAGAGGCCGTGGATTGGCCTGAATTCGCTGTCAAGCACGCCAGTGCCAACTTGTGCTGATGGACAGCGCCTTTGCCTTTGTCCATCAGCGCCATGCAGGCGGTGCGGGCCGCTTCAAGCCAAGCGGCATCGCTCAATGCACTGAGCACGCTGTCCAGTGCGGCAGACATGTCTTGCACTTGAGCCGCAGCGCCCAAACTCACGGACAGTGCCGCCGCCTCGGCAAAATTGAAGGTGTGTGGACCCATGACCACCGGACACCCACAAGCGGCCGCCTCGATGAGATTTTGTCCGCCCAAGGGCGCGAAACTCCCCCCCAACAGCGTCATGCGACTGACCATGTAGTAAGACGGCATCTCGCCCAGACTGTCGCCCAAAATCACATCGGCTTGAGCCACGCTGGCGGCATCAGGCACACCGTCCAACCATGTACTTCGGCGTTCGCATCGGTAACCCGACTGCATGAGCAGGTTGTGAACTTCTTCAAAACGTTGTGGATGTCGCGGCACCAGCAGCCATAAGACACCCAGCGCCTTGAGGCGCTCAGAGCGGGCGGGATGGGCTTGCATGGCGTGGAGCCACATCGTCTCCTCGCCGTCCCGAGTGCTCGCCAGCATCACGATGGGCCTGGCGCTCAAGGCGCTTTGCCAGCGCATCGCCAGACTGCGTGACTGCGCAGTGACCGCCACATCAAATTTCACATTCCCCACGACCTGAACATCTGGGCAGCCCAGTCTTTGCAATTGCTGGGCATCTGCGACAGATTGGGCCAAGACCAAACGCAAGCCACGGTAAGCCGGTCCCGAGAGCAGTGACCAACGCATCGCTTGCCGTGTCGATTTTTCGCTCATTCGCGCATTGAGCAGGCACAAAGGAACGCCCGCTTGCTGGCAGGCCTGAACCAAGTTGGGCCACACTTCGGTTTCCATCAACAAGCCGATGCGAGGCTTGAAATGCATCAGGAAGTTGCGTGTGGCCTGCGCCGTGTCCCAGGGCAGCCAAACCTGCTGGTCTGCGGTTTGCAACAGCGCGCGCCCTTGTTCAAGGCCCGTCGCAGTCCCATGTGTCAATACCAGTCGCATGCCTGGAAATGCCTCGCGCAAGGCGGGCAGCAGCAGCGCTGCTGCGCGGGTCTCACCCAAGGACACGGCGTGCAACCAAACCACATCCCCTTCAGCGTGCACCTCACCCGCATAGTGGCCAAATCGCTGCGCCACATTCAAGCCGTAATCAGGTTCAAGCTTCGCTCGGCGTTGCAGCTTGCGACGCAGCAAGGGTTGCAGGGCTCGCATCAGCAGGTCGTAAACCGCCAATACCCAACGCTCAGGCCGACTCAACCGCAAGGACGAGACGCTCATCAAACCTTGGCCTGCTGAAAGAGATCGCTGTAAACACGGGCAATGCCCTCGGCTTCGCGCGCCAGAGAAAATTTAGCCGTGACACGTTCGCGCGCAGCCTGGCCAAGTTGCACGGCATGCTGGGGGTCATGCATCACCGCCAAAACGGCCCTGGCCAGTCCATCGACATCGTCTGTGTCCACCATCTCACCCGTGAGGCCGGGTACGGCCAATTGATCAAACGCACCGGTTCTCGAACACACCAGGGCACAAGCAGTTGCAGCCGCCTCGAACGGCGTCAGACCAAAGGGTTCATAGCGTGGACAAGCCACACACAGCAAACAACGCTGGTACCACAAGTGCACTTCGCCTGCGGGCACTTCGCCCAAAAAAACGATGCGCTCGTGCAGCCCTGCCGCATCAATTTTTCGCTGCAGCTCTTGCTGAAAGGCTTGGTGTTGAGGCTGGGCCAGACCGGCAATCACGGCCGTGGCACCGGGCAATTGCGGCAGGGCTTGGATCATGGCTTGCACAAACACATCACTGCCTTTGTCGGGGCGTACGCGACCAAAGACACCAATGCCGTACTGCCCTGGCAAGCCCGAATCCGTCCAAGCCTTGAGTTTGTCCGACGGTGGACTGAAGCGCGACAAATCGATGCCGTGGGGCACCACAGCGGTCGTGTTGGGCACAAAACTGGCGGCCAAGGGTGTGGTGGAGATCACCGCATCCATCTTGGAGATCAGCCAACGCGGAAAGCGCCCATGTAAATGTTGAGCGGCCGAGGTGAACACCAACTTGATGGGCAGGCGCAACACATCACGCGCAAAAATGGCCGCCATCATTTCCGGATCTCGCCGCACATGCCAAATGCGAAAAGCCCGGCCAGCAGGCGGCTTGCGCGACAGGGCCATGGCCTCTCGAAGCGACATGCCATCGATGCCATTGGACATGCGCGTGCCACAAAAGCCCAAACGCCATTGTTGCGCTTGCAATGGCACCAAGGCATTGATGGTTGCAGAAACGCCTGTGTAGCGCTGTTTGAGGTTGAACACGATCACCTCGGGGTCAGCGCTCATCAAACGGACAGAAGCATTCATGATGGTTGTCCCTTGGTGCTCAATGTGCGGCCGCCTGAATGAGCGCATCGGACTTGACAGTGCGCAACAGCGCCAGCATCTCGTCCTGAATCCGCTGCAGCGCAGTGGGGGTCTGCCCCTCAAAACGAAGCACCAGCACTGGCGTGGTGTTGGAGGCGCGAATCAAGCCAAAGCCATCGGGCCAGTCCACACGCAAACCGTCGATGTCGCAGACATGGGCTGGGGCACTGAAGACGCGAGCGGCCATGGTCTGCAAAGCCTTCGTCACCGCGTGGGGCTCCCCTTCTGCGCAGGCCACATTCAACTCCGGCGTACTGAAACTCGCCGGTAATGCGTTCAAGACCCAGTTGGCATCCGGCGATCGACTCACGATCTCCAACAAGCGGCAGCCCGCATAGGTGCCATCGTCAAAACCGTACCAACGCTCCTTGAAAAAAATGTGCCCGCTCATCTCACCGCCCAAAGGCGCTTGGCCGCCTTCGGCCTCAATGGCCTTCATCTTGGCCTTGATCAACGAGTGACCCGTTTTGTACATCAGGGCCTTGCCACCAGCCGCTTCGATGGCCGGGGCCAAGCGCTGGGAGCACTTGACGTCAAACAAGATGGTGCCGCCGGGCACGCGGCTGAGCACGTCTTGCGCAAACAGCTGCATCTGTCGGTCGGGGTAAATGTTGTTGCCGTCTTTCGTGACGATGCCCAAGCGGTCGCCGTCGCCGTCAAAGGCCAAGCCCAACTCGGCCCCGGTGGTTTTCAAGGCGTTGATCAAATCTTGCAGGTTTTCCGGCTTGCTCGGGTCGGGGTGGTGGTTGGGAAAGTTGCCATCGACTTGGCTGAACAACTCCGTCACCTCGCAGCCCAGGGCGCGAAAAATGCCGGGGGCCGAAGCGCCTGCAATGCCGTTGCCCGAATCGATCACAATTTTCAGGGGGCGAGACAGCTTGATGTCCATCACGATGCGCTGCGTGTAATCGGCCAGCACGTCCAGCTGCGTGACGCTGCCACCAATTTGCAACTGCCAAGTCTCGGCCTCTATCATCTGGCGCAGAGCCTGAATCTCGTCACCGTAGATGGCACGTCCAGCCAACACCATCTTGAAACCGTTGTAATCCTTGGGGTTGTGGCTGCCGGTGACTTGGATGCCACTTTGACAAACGGTGTTGGCCGCGAAGTACAACATGGGGGTGGTGGCCATACCGATGTCGATCACCCGAATGCCTGCAGCCACCAAACCGCGAATCAGCCCCGCGGACAGACAGGGACCGCTCAGGCGGCCATCGCGTCCTACAGCCACCGTGGTCTGCCCTTCCATCATGGCCAACGTGCCAAATGCTTGACCCAGAGCTTCCGCCATGGCCTCGTTGACGGTGGCCGGCACCACACCACGAATGTCATAGGCTTTGAAAATGGAGGGTGTCACTTGCATGGATTGAACCAATCAAAAGCCATCAGGCTGGGTTGCGAAACTCAACCTGCATTGTAGGCGGCCAAGGCAGGCACACCCTGCCATCCAGCTGGCAGCCGAGCCATGCAACACCGTCACAATAGAGATCACCGACCCCATGGTCATCCACCCCTTTTTTCACCCGTCCATGAAAACTCTGAAGGCAATGCGCGTTGAAAGCCCCTTGGGAAACATCACCCTGCTGGCCAGCCCGCAAGGCCTTTGCGGTGCATGGTTCGCGCATCAAAGGCACGAACCCGCCGAGTCGGAGCAGGCACTTTGGCAACACAACGCGCAGCACCCCTTGCTTGAACAAGCGGCACTGCAACTGCAGGCCTACTTTGCCGGGGATCTTGACGCCTTTGACCTGCCACTGGATCTGTCTGGAGGCACGCCTTTCCAGCAATCGGTATGGCAGGCTTTGTTGACCGTCCCTTCGGGTCAAAGCCAAACCTATGGCCAACTGGCAAAACGCCTGCACAAACCCGAAGCTGTCCGTGCCGTTGGCGCGGCGGTTGGACGCAATCCGGTGAGTATCATCGTGCCCTGTCACCGCATCTTGGGCGCTGATGGTCAACTGACGGGCTATGCAGGCGGCCTGTGGAGAAAGCAAGCGTTGCTCAAACTGGAAGGCCACCCCATCGCCCTGCCCTCCTCTGATTCACTCTTTCCCGAATGACCACTTCTCACGCCAAAGGCTGGCTGGCCGATTTCCTGATCTTGGCCGCCATCTGGGGCTCGTCCTTTTTGTTCATGCGCTTGGCCGCCGTTGAGTTGGGTCCATTGCCGACAGCCGCCATCCGAGTGACCATTGCAGCCACTTTTTTGTTGCCCATCATGCTGGCCAAGGGCCACTGGGGCGAGTTGCGCCAGCACTGGAAACCGGTGCTCTTTGTTGGGGCGCTCAACAGCGGTATCCCTTTTGCCTTGTATTCCTTTGCGGTGTTGCACATCACCACCGGTTTTTCCTCCATCCTGAACGCCACAGTGCCCTTGTTTGGCGCGATCGTGGCCTGGCTGTGGTTGGGGGACAAGCCTACCCTGTCGCGCACAGTGGGTCTGGCCATCGGCTTTGGTGGCGTGGTGCTGCTGGCCGGAGGACAGGCCAGCTTCAAGCCCAACGACTCGGGCATTGCCCCGGCTTGGGCAGTGGCCGCTTGCCTGGCCGCGACCACTTGTTATGCCTTGGCCGCGAGTTTCACCAAAAAACACATCCCGAGCCTGCCGCCACTGGTCACCGCCACCGGCAGCCAGATCGGGGCCACCCTGATCCTGGTCTTGCCCGCGCTGTGGTTTCGCCCAGACCATTGGCCCAGCCCCTCGGCCTGGTGGTCCTTGCTGATGGTGGGGGTGCTGTGCACCGGTGTGGCCTATATCCTGTACTTCAAGCTGATCGAGAACTCAGGCCCCGCACGGGCCCTGACAGTCACCTTCTTGGTGCCGGTTTTTGCCATCGCTTACGGTGTGCTGTTTTTGGGCGAGCGCGTGACGGCCTGGATGCTGCTGTGCGGCGCGGTGATTCTGATGGGCACGGCCCTGTCCAGTGGTTTGGTCAAGCTGCCGGGACGGTGACACGTGGGTGAATGTGCACCCGCTGCTCACGCTGGACCACATCCCTGGCCCTGAGCTGACCGCAGCCCCCATCCACGTCCTGCCCCGCTGACTGCCGCAGCTTGGTCAACACCCCGCGCTGGTGCAAGGTGCGGGCGATTTCGGCGGCTCGCTCCCAGCTGGGCCGGGCATAGGGCAAATCGGGCACGGCGTTGTAGGGGATCATGTTCATCAGCGCGTATTTGCCCTTCAGCAAGCGCACGATGCCTTCGATCTCGTCATCGCTGTCGTTCACGCCCTCGATCAGCGTCCACTGGTACTGGATCGGGTAGCCCGTCGCACGTGCATAGACCTCGCCCGCCTCAACCAAGTCTTGCGGGTCAAAGCGCGGGGCACGCGGCAGCAGTTGCGCCCGCAAGTCGGTCCGTGTGGTGTGCAGTGACAGCGCCAGCGCGGGTTTGACGCGGCCTTGCGGCAAGCGCTCGAACACCCGCGCATCGCCCACGGTGGAAAACACCAAATTCTTGTGCCCGATGTTGCCCACCGTGCCCAGCAGGTCGATGGCCTCCATCACCGCATCCAGGTTGTGCGAAGGCTCGCCCATGCCCATGAACACCACCTTTTTGACGGGCCTGAGCGTGCGGGCCAAGGCCACTTGCGCCACGATCTCTGCGCTGCCCACCTGCCGAATCAAACCTTCGCGCCCGGTCATGCAAAACACGCAACCCACGGCGCAACCGACTTGGGACGACACACACAGGCCATCACGCGGCAAGAGCACACTTTCCACCGTCTGGCCGTCTTGCAGGCCCACCAGCAAACGGGCCGAGCCGTCTTGGCCCGGGTGCTGCTCGCGCAGCGTGACCAGGCCGCTCAGCGTTTGGCTGAGCGCTGGCAAAGCCTCGCGCACGGCGGTGGGCATGAAGCTCTCCAGCGGTCTGCGGCCACTGTCCTGCGGCTTGGCTTGGGTCCACAGGCGCAGCACGCGCTGCTCGTGCAGGGCGTTGGCCCCCAGCTTACGCAAGTGGTCGCGGATGTCCTGAACGCTGTGCATCGGCTTCAAAAACAGGGGTTTCAGTAATGGGGCGGAATTTCGTCACGCAAGTTGCGCATTTCAGCGCCACCACCGGTTTCGGGCAGGCGATCACGCATCTGGCGCAGCTCTTGAATCAGTGCGTCAATTTGCTGCTGCTGTCGGTACACCTGTGCATTGAGTTGGTCCAGCAGGTCTTCTGTGAAGCCTGCTTTGATTTCCAAATCAACCAGACGGTTTTCAATCGGGGTAGGAATGTCCATGGGCTGTATTGGACATGATTTCGAGGCGGCTAAAGACTTCTTTTATAATTGACCCATCGCTGAGTTATCTGAACTACTTGCAGGGCGATTCATAAAACCTGCTAAAGCGTTCGCCAGGCTCCAAGTTTTCAGGGTCGGCAACGCCGACAAACCCTGAAAATTTAGGAGCTTTTTTCATGTCCAGCAATTTCCTTTTCACCTCGGAATCCGTCTCTGAAGGCCACCCCGACAAGGTCGCCGACCAGATATCGGACGCGATCCTCGACGCCATCTTCGAGCAAGACCCCCGCAGCCGTGTGGCCGCTGAAACCCTGACCAACACCGGCTTGGTCGTTTTGGCCGGTGAGATCACCACCAATGCGCACGTCGACTACATCCAAGTCGCCCGCGACACCATCAAGCGCATCGGCTACGACAACACGGACTACGGCATCGATTACAAAGGCTGCGCGGTCATGGTTTGCTACGACAAGCAGTCCAACGACATCGCCCAGGGCGTGGACCACGCGTCGGACGACCACCTGAACATCGGTGCTGGCGACCAGGGCTTGATGTTTGGCTACGCTTGCAGTGAAACGCCCGAGTTGATGCCTGCCCCCATCTACTATGCTCACCGCCTTGTCGAACGCCAAGCCCAACTGCGCAAAGACGGCCGCCTGCCCTTCTTGCGCCCAGACGCCAAGAGCCAAGTGACCATGCGCTATGTGGACGGCAAGCCCCACAGCATCGACACCGTGGTGCTGTCCACCCAGCACAGCCCCGATCAGTCGGAAACATCGACCAAGATGAAGGCCAGCTTCACCGAAGCCATCATTGAAGAGATCATCAAGCCCGTGCTGCCCAAAGAGTGGTTGCAAGACACCAAGTACCTGATCAACCCCACAGGCCGCTTTGTCATTGGCGGCCCCCAGGGTGATTGCGGCTTGACCGGCCGCAAGATCATCGTCGACACCTACGGTGGTGCCTGCCCCCACGGCGGCGGCGCGTTCTCGGGCAAAGACCCATCCAAGGTGGACCGCTCTGCAGCCTATGCTGCCCGCTATGTGGCGAAAAATATCGTGGCGGCAGGCTTGGCCACCCAATGCCAAGTGCAGGTGGCTTACGCGATTGGCGTGGCCCGCCCGATGAACATCACCGTCAACACAGCGGGTACCGGCGTGATTTCGGACGACAAGTTGTCCGCCTTGGTGGCCGAGCACTTTGACCTGCGCCCCAAAGGCATCATCCAGATGCTGGATCTGCTGCGCCCCATTTACAGCAAGACTGCCGCCTACGGTCACTTTGGCCGCGATGAGCCTGACTTCACTTGGGAGCGGACCGATCGCGCAGCCGCACTCAAGTCGGCAGCCGGTCTGTAAGATCCGCCGACGCATCGGGACACCCTTTTGGCCGCTCAGCATCAGCTGCAGCGGCTTTTTTGTTGGCCACCACCATGGACTGAGGCCTAACCGTCCCGATGGCGTTGCGATCAACCGGTGGCTGGGGTACAGACAAAAGAAAAAACCCTTGCAATCAAAGACTGCAAGGGTTTTTCGTTTTGGCGGAGTGGACGGGACTCGAACCCGCGACCCCCGGCGTGACAGGCCGGTATTCTAACCAACTGAACTACCACTCCTGGTAGCTGAAGCTTTTGTCAGTTTGAGATCCAAACTGACCAAGTGCTACAAAACTTGGCGACCCTACGGGGATTCGAACCCCGGTACTCACCGTGAAAGGGTGATGTCCTAGGCCTCTAGACGATAGGGTCATAACCTGGACCGATTCTTTCGAATCATCTCGACACTTTGGTGGAGGTAAGCGGGATCGAACCGCTGACCTCTTGCATGCCATGCAAGCGCTCTCCCAGCTGAGCTATACCCCCTTTGGTAAAACGTCAAGCGACTAGCTTTTCGTTATGCCTCGTTGGTGTCGAGACTTGAATTATAGACAGAAATTTAGGCGTTTTTCAAGCGCTGCAGAATTTTTTCTCTTTGACTCAAAGCAAGTACCGCGTCCAACGATGGTGTCTGAGCAGTGCCCATCACCAACACGCGGACAGGCATGGCCAACAACGGCATTTTGAGCCCAGTTTCTGTCAAAGTTTCCTTGATCGTGGCGGCAATTGAAGCCTTATCCCAGGGACAGACAGACAACTTCTCGGCCAACAAGGCCAAAGCAGGCTTGACCGCATCGGTCACGTGCTGTGCCTTCTCTTGAGCGTTGGGGACCACATCCAGATAGAAGGCTGAAATCCACTGCGCCAAAACCACCAACGTGTCACAGCGGTCTTTGAACAAGCCACAGATGCTCGACAGCCTCTCGTCGGCCACCACACCCAGTTTCGCCAAGAAGGGCTCAACATGCTGGGCCAGCGCCTCGTCAGACAGGGCCTTCAGGTGCTGGGCGTTGACCCACTTGAGCTTGGCTTCGTCAAACTGCGCAGCGCTGCGCCCCAGGTGATCCAGGTTGAACCATGCCAGAAACTGCGTGCGACTGAAGATTTCGTCATCACCGTGGCTCCAGCCCAAGCGAGCCAAGTAATTGACCATGGCATCCGGTAAAAAGCCTTCGTCGCGGTAAGCCGTGACGGCCTTGGCGCCGTTGCGCTTGCTCATCTTCTCGCCCTGCTCATTGAGCACGGTGGGCAGGTGGGCATACACCGGAGGCTCTTGGCCCAAGGCTTTGAAAATGTTGATTTGGCGGGGCGTGTTGTTCACATGGTCATCGCCACGGATCACATGGGTGATTCGCATGTCGATGTCATCGACCACCACGCAAAAGTTGTAGGTCGGCGTACCGTCAGGCCGGGCGATCACCAAGTCGTCGAGCTCATCGTTGCTGATTTCAATGCGGCCTTTGACCTTGTCGTCCCAAGCCACTTCTCCGCCAAGAGGGTTCTTGAATCGCAGCACGGGCTTCACACCCTCAGGGATGGCAGGCAAGGTTTTGCCCTCTGCCGGACGCCAGGTGCCGTCGTAACGCGGTTTTTCCTTGTTGGCCATCTGGCGCTCACGCAACGCGTCAAGCTCTTCCATGCTCATGTAGCAAGGGTAAACATGGCCAGCGGCAATCAAATCGGCCAGCACCGCCTTGTAGCGTTCCATGCGCTGCATTTGGTAGAAAGGGCCTTCATCGTGGTTCAGTGCCAACCAAGCCATGCCTTCGATGATCACATCCACTGACGCCTGGGTGGATCGGTCCAAGTCGGTGTCTTCGATGCGCAAAATGAAATCGCCACCCGTGGCGCGGGCAAAGGCCCAAGGGTACAAAGCCGAGCGGATGTTGCCCAAATGGATGAATCCGGTTGGCGACGGGGCGAAACGGGTGCGGGTGCGCGAGCTGGATGGGGTATTCGTCATATCAGAGGGTGTCGAGTCCGCGGGACAGGTCTTTTTGAACGTCTTGAGGGTATTCCAGGCCAACCGCCACGCGGATCAGGCCTTGGCCAATGCCTGCGGCTTGTCGTTGCGTTTCCGTCAATCGGCCGTGTGACGTGCTGGCGGGGTGCGCCACCATGGTTTTGGTGTCACCCAAGTTGGTGGCCAAAGACAGCATTTGCATCTGGTCCATCACATGGAATGCGCGTTGGCGCGATTGCTCTGGGCCATCGGCTTTCACGTCAAAGGACAAAACCGCACCGCCCAGGCCAGACATCTGGCGCATGGCCAGGTCGTGCTGCGGGTGACTGAGCAAGCCGGGGTAGTGCACACGCGCCACGGCGGGGTGCTTGGCCAACCATTCGGCCAATATTTGTGCCCGAGCCGTTTGGGCACGCATGCGCAAATCCAGGGTTTCCAGGCCCTTGAGCACGACCCAGGCGTTAAATGGTGCAAGCGTCATGCCACCGCTTTTGAGCACAGGTAAAAATTTCTCGGTGATCATTTGCTGTGAAGCACACAGCGCTCCAGCCATCACGCGCCCTTGGCCATCGAGGTACTTGGTACCCGAATGCATGATGATGTCTGCCCCCATGGTCACAGGGCGCTGCAAGGCAGGCGTTGCGAAGCAGTTGTCAACAGCCAACAAGGCACCGGCATTGTGGGCGATGTCCGCCAAGGCCTGGATGTCACACACCTCCGTCAGAGGGTTGGTCGGCGTTTCAGCAAACAGCAAACGCGTGTTGGGCCGAACCGCGGCTTGCCACTCGCTCAAATCGGTCTGCGAGACAAAACTCGATTCAACACCAAACTTGGCGAGATCTGAACCAATGAGCTTGATGGTGGAGCCGAACATGGAGCGCGAGCACACCACATGGTCGCCTGCTTTGAGCAGGCCCATGCACATCATCAAGATCGCGGACATGCCGGACGCTGTGCCCATTGCCGCCTCCGTGCCCTCCAGGGCGGCCAAGCGCATTTCCATGCTGCTGACGGTGGGATTGCCGTAGCGGCCGTAGGTGAAGCCCTCTTCATCACCCGCGAAACGACGGGCTGCGGATTCGGCCGTGGGCTGCACGTAACCGCTGGTCAGGTAAAGCGCTTCAGAGTTTTCGCCGTATTGGCTTCGTTCGACGGCCGCACGCACGGCCAAGGTGTCGATGTGCAGATCGTCAAATCGGGTTGGTTCAGTCA
Organism: Limnohabitans sp. DCL3; assembly: GCF_048019295.1. GTDB lineage: Bacteria > Pseudomonadota > Gammaproteobacteria > Burkholderiales > Burkholderiaceae_C > Limnohabitans_A. Next base: position 2,113,500 of record NZ_CP171842.1, read on the forward strand.
TGTTGGTGGCTCACACACGGGCGTTGGGCAAAGCCAAACGCGAATGGTCATCATCGCCCTCTTCTGTTTGAGGACGGGTTTGGTTCAAACGGTGAATGTCGTCGGCCGAGATATCACCGGTCACGTACACACCATCAAAACAAGAGGCATCAAAGTCCGACAGCGCACCGGCCGCGTTCACACGCGCTTGAGCGACCGCGCTTTTCATGGCATCCACGTCTTGGTAAATCAAGGCGTCACAGCCAATGATCTCGCGGATTTCTTCGATGCTGCGGCCATGGGCCACCAGCTCCTCTTTGGTGGGCATGTCAATGCCATACACGTTGGGAAAGCGCACCGGTGGCGCAGCGCTCGCCATATAGACCTTGCGGGCCCCAGCGTCCCGCGCCATTTGCACGATTTCACGGCTGGTGGTGCCGCGCACGATGGAGTCGTCCACCAACAGCACATTGCGCCCCTTGAACTCGCTCACGATGGTGTTGAGTTTTTGGCGCACCGACTTCTTACGCACCGCCTGACCCGGCATGATGAAGGTGCGGCCGACATAGCGGTTTTTCACAAAACCCTCGCGGTAGGGAATGCCCAGCAAATGCGCCAGTTGGGTCGCGCTGGGGCGGCTGGACTCAGGGATCGGGATGACCACATCAATGTCGTTGGGCGGCACTGTGGAGATCACTCGCTTGGCGAGGGTTTCACCCAAGTTCAAGCGGGCTTGGTAGACCGAGATGCCATCCATGGTGGAGTCAGGTCGAGCCAAGTACACGTACTCAAAAATGCAAGGGCTCAACTGCGACTTTTCAGCACATGGCTGAGTGTGCATCTGGCCTTGCAAATCCACAAAAACGGCCTCCCCTGGGGCCACATCGCGCTCGAACTGGTGGGCCGTACCATCCAATGCCACCGACTCGCTGGCCAGCATGATGGTGCCGTCTTCACTGCGCCCCATGCACAGAGGGCGAATACCGTGCGGGTCGCGGAAAGCCACCAAACCATGACCTGCAATCAAGGCGATCACCGCATAAGAGCCTTTGACACGGCGGTTCACACCACGCACGGCCTCGAACACGTCCAGGGGCTTGAGCGGCAAACCCCTTGTGGTTTTTTCCAACTCGTGGGCCAGCACGTTCAGCAGCACCTCGGAGTCGCTGTCGGTATTGATGTGGCGATGGTCTTTGGAAAACAACTCGGCCTTCAAGGCCTGTGCATTGGTCAGGTTACCGTTGTGCACCAACACCAAACCAAAGGGGGCATTGACGTAAAAAGGTTGCGCCTCTTCTTCACTGAAAGCGTTGCCTGCAGTGGGATAACGCACCTGGCCCAGTCCGCAATTGCCTGGCAAGCTGCGCATGTTGCGGGTGCGGAACACATCGCGCACCATGCCCTTGGCCTTGTGCATGAAAAATTTGCGGTCCAGCTGGGTGACGATGCCCGCGGCGTCCTGCCCCCGGTGTTGCAAGAGCAACAAGGCGTCATAGATCAACTGGTTGACCGGGGCGCTGCTGACCACGCCGACAATTCCACACATAGTTTTATCCGTTCAATGAGCCAAATGGCCTTGACTGATTCAAGGCAGATATTCCACGAAATTTTGGGGCAGCAAGGGCTTCAAGCCCGTGAGCACCACTTGCAGCCAAACCGGTCCTTGGGCGCTAGCCCACCAGGCGTCACGCGCCACCCCAGTCAACTGCAGCACCACGGTCAGGGCCAGCAACAACACCACGCCACGCGCCAAGCCGAACAGACCACCCAAAGTGCGATCCACCGGACGCAAACCCACGGTTTCGACCAATTTCTTGATCAACCAAGACACAAAGCCCGCAACAAAAACGGTGAGCACAAAAACCACTGCAAAGGCGACCGCATATTGAATCGATTCAGGCGCACCACGCATGAAGGGTAACCATGCCACCGCATCGACCGCCCACCACTGGGCCACCATGAAAGCGGCCACCCAGCCAGCCAAGGACAGAACTTCGTACACCAAGCCGCGCCAAAGCCCTACCACCATGGATGCCAGCAAGACACCCAGCAAAACCCAATCGGTGAGGCTGACCGCCATCTCAGATCTTCAAGAAAGACACAGGCAAGTCGAGCTTGCGAATGCGCGCAGCCGCTTTGTCAGCTTCCTCTTTGGTCTCATAGGGGCCCACGCGGATGCGGGTGGTGGTCTTACCGTCTTTCTCGACCGACTGGGTGTAGGTCTTCACACCCGCTTGCGCCAACTTGTTGCGCACATCACGCACTTTCGCAGCATCACTGAAAGCGCCGACCTGAATGACCACCCGACCAGCGCTGGGCTTGGCCGCTTTGCCCTCCAGCAGAGCTTGTGCCTTGTTGCCATCGTCTTTGGGCTTGGCCACTGGGGCCGGTTTTTCGGCCTTGACCGGGGCTGAGGCTTTGCTTTCCTGTTTGGGCGGCTGTGGTTTTTCCGAAGGTTTTTCAGGGGGCTGAGTTTCTGACGACACTTCCGGCTTGGCCGTGACCACCGCAGGCGCCACTGGGGACACGACCTCTTCCCGCGGACCCAAACTGGCTTGAGCGGGCACGGCTTGGGATGCGGACAACAAAGGCTGAGCAGGCGCTTGTGCCTCAGGTACCGGCGCGGCACTGCCCAAGGGTGGCGTGTTTTGCCGGTCAGGGATCACGATGGGGGTGTCCACCGATACAGGGCGGGGTTGGGTGTCAAACAGCAGCGGGAACCCCACCACAGCCCCCATCACCAACACCACAGATCCCATCAAACGGTGGCGCGCACGGCGACGGACGACTTCCATGTTTTCATTGGGGCTGGCGTTCACAGCCTCAGCAGGGGCAGCTTGACCAGAGATTCGAAACTTAAAAAAGGCCATAGCGGGTGCTCACGGGGTGAGGTGTTTGGCTTGCAGACGCGGGGTGCCGTCTTTCAAAACACCGCCCACGGTATAGAAAGAGCCAAAGATGACAATTCTATCAGCCGGGTCTGCCGCATCGATGGCCGCTTGCAGGGCCGACATGGGGTCCACGTGGGTGCTGGATGTGGTGTCCGTTCGCGTGTTGTGTGCCCGCCAAACCTGCTGCAAATCGGCTGCTTTGGCGGCCCGGGGCAGGGGCAAGTCGGTGAAATACCACTTGTCCACCATCGGGTTGACCTTTTGCAGCATCGGCAACAGGTCCTTATCGGCCATGACCCCCAGCACCGCATGGGTGGTGGGGTAAAAGCCCATGGCGTCCAAGTTGGCGGCCAAGGCCGCCACCGAATGGGGGTTGTGCGCCACATCCAGCACCAACACAGGCTGGCCCGGCACGATTTGGAAGCGTCCGGGCAGCTCCACCATGGCCAAACCGTTGCGCACGGCCTGGGCCGTGACGGGGATGCGCTGGCGCAAAGCGTCCAGCGCCGCCAACACACCGGACGCGTTGATCAGCTGATTGGCCCCACGCAAAGCGGGGTAGGCCATGCCACTGTAACGGCGCTCCCGCCCCGCCCAGGCCCACTGCTGCTTGTCTCCGGAGAAGTTGTAATCCCGGCCAAAAAGCCAAACATCAGCCCCCAAGGCTGCAGCATGGTCCAGCACACTTTGGGGCGGCATCGGGTCGCTCACGATCACCGGACGCGCCGCCCTCATGATGCCGGCCTTCTCCAAGCCAATGCGCTCACGGTCTTTGCCCAAAATCGCCGTGTGGTCGATGTCGATGCTGGTGATCACGGCGCAATCGGCGTCGATGATGTTCACCGCATCCAGCCGCCCTCCCAAACCGACTTCCAAAATGGCCACATCCAAATTGGCTTGAGACATCAGGGACAAAATGGCCAAGGTACTGAACTCGAAGTAAGTCAGACTGACATCCCCCCTGACCGCCTCCACGGCGGCAAAAGCCTCAGCCAAGACCTCGGAAGAGGCAGACTCGCCGTGCAAGCGACAACGTTCTTCAAAGTGCACCAAATGCGGCGATGTGTAGAGCCCGGTGCGGTAGCCCGCTTGCAGCAGGACCGCCTCCAGCATGGCGCAGGTTGAGCCCTTGCCGTTGGTGCCTGCCACCGTGATCACGGGGCAGGCAAATTGGAGCGCCATGCGCTCGGCCACTGTTTTCACCCGTTCGAGCCCCATGTCAATGGCCACGGGGTGTAACTGCTCGCACCAGTCGAGCCATTGCTGTAGAGTCTTCATGGCGGCGATTGTCGCCCAGTCCTGTCCTTTTCACTCCCAATTTGAGCTATGCACCTGATTGTTTACGGCATCCCCAATTGCGACAGCGTCAAAAAAGCCCGTGCTTGGCTGAGCGAGCAAGGCCTGGAGGCCAGCTTTCACGATTTCAAAAAACAAGGTGTGCCAGAAGCAGCACTGGACACTTGGTTGGCCGACGTGGGCTGGCAAACCTTGCTCAACCGCAAAGGCACCACTTGGCGCAAGCTCGACCCAGCGGTGCAAACGGGTGTCACCGACAGCGCCAGCGCCAAGGCCGTGATGCAAGCGCATGCCAGCACCATCAAACGGCCAGTCATCGCCTGGCCATCCGGAAAAATCAGCGTTGGTTACACGCCTGACCGATGGCCTCTTTGACCCCACCGTCACAAATCTTTACTTTTTCGCGTGTGTCTGCCCCACTGACCCGAATTAAACTCGGTTCCATAACTCCAAATTTGAAAAAATCATGAAAACATGGGTCACCACCAGTGCGCTGCTTTTATCGGCATGGGGCGCACAAGCGCAAGAAGTTGGGCAAGTGATTTCACGCACAGCGGTCTACCAACAAGTGGCAGTGCCCCGACAAACCTGCACCCAAAGCCCGGCTGTGGCCCCGGCCCAAAATTCCGGGGGCGGCGCCATCATCGGCGCGATCACGGGCGGGCTCATCGGCAGCCAATTGGGCGGGCGTGACAGCAAAGGCATCACGGCCATGGCCGGCGTCATCGGCGGCGCCATTTTGGGCGACAAGGCCGAAACCCAAAGCAACACCACCCAGCCCACCACCACCTGTACCACCCAAAACGTCTATGAAAATCGTTTGGTTGGCTACAACGTGGTTTATGAATATGCGGGCAAGCAATACAACGTGCAATTGCCCCAAGACCCGGGACCGACCATTCCCGTTCAAGTCACCCCCTTGAGCGCCCCCCGCTCCGAGGCGCCTGTTCAGACGCATGACTCTTCGGCCCCCTCTGTCGCAGAAGCAGCCACCGTGATCACCGAATCGCGCGTGGTTTACGTGCCCACCCCGGTCTACCGCAGCTACCCGCCCAGTTACACCCACATCAGCTTGGGCTGGAGCGCCGGGCACCGCCCCCTCCAAACTTACAACCCCGGTTTCCGCCATGGCGGGTGGCGCTGAAAGGCCAAGGCCCACCCTCCTGTGCGGCCGACTGGCCTAAAATGCGGGCTTGAAATGCCTTCAAGGGTGTCTTCAGACACCCTTTTTGTTTGATGCGGAAACAACCGCCACTGAAAACCCTTAGCCATGACCACCCAAACCATCGACGGCGTCTCCGTCAACACCCAAGCCAACGTTTACTTTGACGGCAAATGCGTCAGCCACGGTCTGACCCTGGCCGACGGCACCAAGCTGTCGGTCGGCGTGATCCTGCCCGCGACCTTGACTTTCAACACCGGTGCCCCGGAAATCATGGAATGTGTGGGTGGTTCTTGTGAGTACAAGCTCGACGGCACCAGCGAATGGCTCAAATCCAGCGCCGGCGAAGAGTTCAGCATCCCCGGCAACTCCAAATTCGAAATCCGTGTGACCGAGCCCTACCACTACATCTGCCACTTCGGTTGAACCCGTCATGAGCACCATCCTGCAAAACCTGCCCAAAGGGCAAAAAGTCGGTATCGCCTTCTCTGGCGGCTTGGACACTTCCGCTGCCCTGCTGTGGATGAAGCAAAAGGGCGCCCTGCCCTACGCCTACACCGCCAACTTGGGCCAGCCTGACGAATCCGACTACAACGAGATTCCCCGCAAAGCGATGGAATACGGCGCCGAAAAAGCCCGCCTGGTCGACTGCCGCACCCAATTGGCCCACGAAGGCATTGCGGCCATCCAGTGTGGCGCCTTCCACATCTCCACCGGGGGCATCACCTACTTCAACACCACCCCACTGGGCCGCGCCGTGACCGGCACCATGCTGGTGGCCGCCATGAAGGAAGACGACGTCAACATCTGGGGCGACGGCTCTACCTTCAAGGGCAACGACATCGAGCGCTTTTACCGCTACGGTTTGCTGACCAACCCCAGCCTCAAGATCTACAAGCCTTGGCTGGACCAGCTGTTCATCGACGAGTTGGGTGGGCGCGCCGAAATGAGCGCCTTCATGACCGCCAACGGTTTTGGCTACAAGATGAGCGCCGAAAAGGCCTACTCCACCGACAGCAACATGCTGGGCGCGACCCACGAAGCCAAAGACCTGGAAAGCCTGCAAAGCGGCATGAAGATCGTCAACCCCATCATGGGCGTGGCGTTCTGGAAGCCGGAAGTCGAGGTCAAGGCCGAAGAAGTGAGCGTGCGCTTTGAAGAAGGCATGCCCGTGGCCCTGAACGGCGTGGAATACGCCGACCCGGTCGAGCTGTTCCTCAAGGCCAACGAAATCGGCGGTCGTCATGGTCTGGGCATGAGCGACCAGATCGAAAACCGCATCATCGAAGCCAAAAGCCGCGGCATCTACGAAGCCCCCGGCATGGCGCTGCTGCACATCGCCTACGAGCGTTTGGTCACCGGCATCCACAACGAAGACACCATCGAGCAGTACCGCATCAATGGCCTGCGCCTTGGCCGCTTGTTGTACCAAGGCCGCTGGTTCGACCCCCAGTCCATCATGCTGCGTGAAACCGCCCAGCGCTGGGTGGCCCGCGCCGTGACCGGCACCGTGACACTGGAGCTGCGCCGCGGCAACGACTACAGCATCCTGAACACCGAGTCGGCCAACCTGACTTACGCCCCAGAGCGTTTGTCGATGGAAAAAGTGGAAGACGCGCCGTTCAGCCCGCTCGACCGCATCGGCCAACTGACCATGCGCAACTTGGACATCGTCGACACCCGCGCCAAGCTGGGCATCTACGCGCACGCTGGTTTGTTGTCGGTGGGCGAAGGTCCGCACATCTACAAGTTGGATGGCAGCGGCAAGAAGTGATTTCTGCCTTGCTCCAATGAAAAACGGCCTTCGGGCCGTTTTTTGTTTTGTGCTTGCGTTTCAGGTATTTTCCGCCTTGGTGCGGGCGCCTGCCGACTCGCTTCATAACTCGCTTCGCTCGCCAAATCGGCGAGTCGGCAGGCGCCCTCACCAAGGCTGCGTGATGTCACAAACAGGGAAAGTCTTTGAACCACCAGCAACGAAGCCCCGGGTATTGGCCTGTGCGGATCGGCCGATTTGGCGAGCGAAGCGAGTTATGAGGCCGACCGCTCAGGCCAATACCCGGAGCGGAACACAGGCGCTACAAACCAGAGCGAACTGTAAGCCTCAAATCACAACCGGCTCAGGCTCCAGCCGAATGCCGAACCGCTCGTACACACTGGTCTGAATCGCCTTGGCCAGCGTCATCACCTCACCGCCCGTGCAAGGGTTCTCGCGCCCACCCCGGTTGACCAGCACCAAGGCTTGCTTTTCATAGACACCTGCGTGGCCCACGGTCTTCCCTTTCCAGCCGCAAGCGTCGATCAGCCAGCCTGCGGCCAGCTTGATGGTGCCGTCGGGCATGGGGTAGTGCACCACTTTCGGATCACGGGCGATGATGTCGGCGCACTGCTCGGACGTGACGGTGGGGTTCTTGAAGAAGCTGCCCGCATTGCCGATCACCTGGGGATCGGGCAGTTTGGCGCGGCGAATGGCCACCACCCAGTCAAAAATCTGCCGAGCATCGGGGCTGCAGATCCCCGTCTCGGCCATTTTGCGCTCCAGGTCCAAATAGCCCAGCTCGGGCTTCCAGCGCTTGGGCAGCGCAAAGCGCACCCGCAAGATCACGGCACGTCCCGCCAGGCCCAAACCGTCTGGACCGCCCGAGGCGTGTTTGAAGACCGAGTCCCGGTAGCTGAACCCACACTGCGCCGCATTCAGACTGAACAACTCGCCCGACAACAGGTCCATGGCGTCCAGCGAATCGAAGCGGTCTTGCAACTCCACACCGTACGCGCCGATGTTTTGCACGGGAGAAGCCCCAACGGTGCCTGGGATCAGGGCCATGTTTTCCAGCCCCGGGTAACCATGGTCCAGCGTCCAGCCCACCAGCGCGTGCCAGTCGACCCCTGCACCTGCCTCAATCAGCCAGTGTTTGTCGGTCTCACCCGCCAAACGCATGCCCGGCACTTCGACCTTGAGCACCAACGCCTTGACGTCGCCCGTCAAAACCATGTTGCTGCCCCCACCCAGCACCTGCCGAGGCAGGCTGGCGAGCTGGGGATCGGCCAGCACCGCCAAAAGGTCTGCCTCTGAGCGCACCCGTACCAAAGCATGGGCTTTGGCGGCTATACCGAACGTGTTGTACGGTTGCAGGGGAACATTTTTCTCCAGGTTCATGGGAGAATTGTCGCACTCTCAACCTAGGATTTTCTCGCCATGCCCTCCTTTGATACCGTTTGCGAACCCAATATGGTCGAAGTGCGCAACGCCGTCGATACGTCAGCCAAAGAAATTGGCACCCGCTTTGACTTCAAGGGCACGTCTGCTGCCATTGAACTCAAAGACAAAGACATCACGATGTTCGGCGATGCCGAGTTTCAACTCACTCAGGTCGAAGACATCCTGCGCAACAAGCTGACCAAACGCAACGTGGACGTGCGTTTTTTGGATATTGGCAAAGTCGAGAAAATCGGCGGCGACAAGGTCAAACAGGTGATCAAGGTCAAAAATGGCATCGAAACCGAAGACGCCAAGAAAATCACCAAACTCATCAAAGAAAGCAAGCTCAAGGTGCAAGCGTCGATCCAAGGTGATGCGGTGCGCGTCACCGGCGCCAAGCGCGACGATCTGCAAGCCGCCATGGCCCTGCTGCGCAAGGACATGACCGATTTGCCCCTGTCCTTCGACAACTTCCGCGACTGATCAGAGTTGAACCCGTGCAGGCTCAAGGTGCCGGCTCGTCGAGGAAGCCCCCCGAGCGCAAAGTGACCACCAAGGTGTCGCGCCAACCGCCTTCAAGCTCAGGTTGGATGGGGGTCGTTTCGTGAATGACTCGGCTGTCGTCCAGCAACAACAATGACCACGGTTCTGTCAAAGTGAATCGCTGGCCACGCGGGCTGTTCATGTCAAACACCCGGGTCTCGCCGCCTTTGATGCCGTGGCGGCCCACCAAAAACACCGCCACCCAGTTCACGCCATCGCGGTGTGCACCCTCAGGGGTGGGGCGGCCAATGCCGTCGGTGGTGTCGATGCGAAACTGGTGCGCCTCGGTGAACCAGGTTTGAGCGCCTTGTGCAGCGCAGGCCACCCGGGCCAACCAGCGCAGCAATTGTGACCAAGCCGCTTGCTGCACCACCTCGGGGGCCATCGGTTCAAACCAACGCTGCATACCGCCATGCAAGGCGTTGTAAGACAGCGGCTGCCAATGGGCACGGTGCGGCATGCCTCGCACTTGATCCGCCGTAACTTCAAAGCTGGCATGACGGCGGCGGCGGTATCGCCCTCCGTCTTTCAGGTACTGGTCAGGCGGCAAATCGTTCCAACTGGGCTCCAGTGCCTTCAAGTCCAACAAAGAAATACCCGCCAAAGCACCCACACTGGCCGAGCCCAGCACAGCAAAACCCTGGTCCGCCAGGGTGGCGTTGAGCAAGTCAGGGGATGTCAGCGGGGGGGGCAACATGTGTTGGGGCATGAGCGATCTCAGTTTCAGGCGTAACGCTGGCTGGCCAATTTCGCGCCTTCGGCCAGGGCTTTGAGCTTGGCTTCGGCCACAGCGCGGCTCATGGGGGCCAGGCCGCAGTTGGTGCAGGCAATCAAGCGGTTTTTGGGCACAAACTGCAAGGCGCGGCCAATGGTGTCCGCGATCTCTTCGGCGGTTTCAATGGCCGGGTTGGCCACATCGATCACGCCCACCATCACGTCTTTGCCTTCGAGCAGCTGCATCATCTCCATGGGCACATGCGAGTGCATGCACTCCAAACTGACCTGCTGAATGCTGCTCTTGGCCAGGGCCGGGAACACCTTTTCATACTGACGCCACTCTTGACCCAGCGTCTCTTTCCATTTGTTGTTGGCTTCGATGCCGTAGCCGTAGCAAATGTGGACGGCGGTGGTGCAGGTCAGGCCCCGCGCGGCCACCTCCAGCGCCTTCACCCCCCAGTCGGCGGCCTCGTCCATGTAGACGTTGAAAGCAGGTTCGTCGAATTGGATGATGTCCACGCCATCGGCTTGCAGCGCCAGTGCTTCTTGGTTGAGCAACTCGGCAAAGGCCATGGCCATCTTGACCTTGTCGCCGTAAAAGCGGTCGGCCACGGTGTCCACGATGGTCATCGGGCCAGGCAAGGTGAATTTGAGTTTTTTCTTCGTGTGAGCGCGGGCCAGCTGGGCCTCAAAGGCGTGCACGCGGCCCTTCAGACGCAGTGGTGCAATGACTTGGGGCACCTGCGCGTCGTAGCGGTTGTTGCGGATGCCCATGGTGACTTTGTTCACAAAGTCGATGCCCTCGACCTGCTCCACAAAACCGTGCACAAAATGCTGGCGCGCTTGTTCACCGTCACCGATCACGTCCAAACCGGCGTCTTCTTGGGCCTTGATCCACAGCAGCGTCGCATCGGCCTTGGCTTGTTGCAGCTCAGGGCCCTGAGTGGTCCACTGGGGCCAGAGTTTCTCGGTCTCGGCCAGCCAGGCGGGTTTGGGCAAGCTGCCAGCAATCGCGGTGGTGAACATCAGAATTTCCTTGGGTGAAAAAAACAAAATCAGGAGTGTGCCGCAAGTCCAAATTCTTGGGCCAGCAATTCATAAGATCGGCATTGTGCAGCAGGGTCATGCGTCCACGTGATGACAACGAGTTCCTCCACCTCCAAGCGCGCCGCCAGTTGGCGGAGTTTGCGGCCAACGGTGGCAGCCGAGCCGATCAGGGCAGAATCGCGCAGGCGCTCAAGCGCCAATTGCTCAGCGGGGCTGTAGTCGCGCAGGGCCTCTTCAGGCGGCAAGAGAGCTCCGATGCGGCCCAAATTCCGGTCCATTTTCCAGCGGGCACGGCTCTCAAACAGGCGCAGCGCTTCTTCGTCGGTGTCGGCGGCCAGCGCCCAAACGCACAAAGCGGCCGATGGTTGGGGCAACGCAGCACTTGGACGGAAACTCTCGCGGTAAATTTGCAAGGCCTCGTCAGCGCCCTGCCCGTCGGTGATGAAGTAAGCGAACGCATAAGGCAAACCCAAATGTGCGGCCAATTGCGCGCCATAGTCTGAGCTGCCCAGCATCCAGACTTGAGGCGAAGTCTGCGACTGCGGGTAGGCAAACACGTTGTGCCCTGGATGACCGGGCGGCAAGTTGTGGCCAATGACCCAAGCTTGCAGTTCCATGACCTGCTGCGGAAAACGCTCAGCAGCGCTGCGGTCAGGGTTGAGCAGTTGCGCCGTGCGCCCATCGCTGCCCGGGGCGCGGCCTACGCCCAAGTCAATCCGGCCGGGGGCCAGCGCATCCAGCACCCGAAACTGCTCGGCCACTTTGAGCGCAGCGTAGTGCGGCAACATGACACCCGCACTGCCGATGCGGATGCGTTGGGTGCGGGCCGCAATCGCGGCCATCAACACCTCAGGGGCGCTGCCCACGATGCTGGGGTGACTGTGGTGCTCGCTCACCCAAAAACGGTGGTAACCCCACGCCTCAGCCTTTTGCGCCAGCTCCAAAGTTTGACGGATGGTGGCGTCTTGGCCGCGCCCGGTGGCCGCGGCAGATTGGTCGAGGATGGAAAGTTTCGGGTTCATTCAAAGATCACTGGGCTGACAACTTCAGGCCTTGGTGGACGCATCCAAAGCAGCCATTTCAGCTTCTTGCAGGGCCCGCCACATGACTTTGCCGCTGCCGCTCTTGGGCAGCGCATCCACAAAACTCACAGCGCGGGGCATTTTGTAAACCGCCATGTTCTCACGGCACCAGTCGATGATGTCTTGCTCGCTCACAAGCCCTTGCTGGCCCTGGCGCAAGACCACCACCGCTTTGACCGATTCTCCTCGGTAGACGTCGCGCGTCGCGATGATGCAAGCTTCTTGGATGGCGGGGTGGCGAAACATGAGCGCTTCCACCTCGGCCGGCCAGACCTTGAAGCCGCTGGCATTGATCATGCGTTTGAGTCGGTCGGTCATGAAGAAGTAACCCGCCTCGTCAACACGCCCCATATCCCCCGAGCGAAAAAACCGCAAACCATCGCGCTCAAAGAAGGCATCTGCCGTGGCCTCTGGCCGTTTCCAATAGCCCTTGAAAACCTGCGGGCCGCTGATCACGATTTCGCCCGATTCGCCTGGCGGCAGCTCGGCCAAAGTCTCCGGGTCCACGATGCGCGATTCCACGCTCATGAAGGGGATACCCAAACACTGCTTCTTGGGCGCATCGGGTGGGTTGGTGTGCGACGGGGCTGCCGTCTCCGTCAAGCCATAACCTTCCACGTAACGCAGCCCAAACTGCTCCAACAAACGCTGGGCCACAGCCTCGGGCATGGCAGCACCACCACCGCCGATGTAAACCAGGCTGCTCAAGTCATAACGGCCCATGTTCGGGCTGCCCAACAAATCAATCACCATGGTGGGGATGTTGGTCCAGTGGGTGACTTTCCATTTGGAGATCAAATGCCCCGCCACATCACGATCCCACCGCGGCATGATCACCAAACTGGCACCCAACAAAATGCTGGTGTGCATCACACTCACCATGCCGGTGATGTGGAACATGGGCACCACGCACAGCGTGACGTTCTCGGGCGTTCCATTGCCCCACAAGCCGCTGGCCATGGCGTTGTGCATGAGGGTGCCGTGGGTGTGCATGCAACCTTTGGGCAAGCCCGTGGTACCACTGGTGTAGGGCAACACAGCCAGGTCATCGGGTTGGGCTCGCGGTGGCGGCAAGTCTGCGGCAGGCGCTGCCATCAAAGCGGACCAAGTGTGCACTTGAGCGGATGACAGAGCCGGCAACTCGCGCACGGGGAGCAGCCAAGATCGCCATGCCTCAGGCAGGTCTTCCGACCCCACAGTCTGACCATCGAATACATCGGTGAATTGCGTCACCACCAGATGCTTCAGACGCTGCTCAGGCGGCAAAGCGTCGCTGGCCTGCGCCAGATCCGCAGCCAAATCGGCGGTGGTCACCGCCACCCGCGTATCGGGATCGGTGATGTAGTGCTTGAGTTCTTCAGCACGGTTCATCGGGTTGACGGGCACCACCACCGCATCGATGCGCAAAATCGCAAAGTGCGTGATCACCAGTTGCGGGCAGTTTTGCATGTCGAGCACCACCCGGTCCCCGGCCTGCACGCCCAAAACTTTCAGCTGCCCTGCCAATTGCTCGGCATGGGCCATCAACTCGCGGTAAGTCCAGACCCTGCCCATGAACACCAAGGCGGCTTTTTCAGGATAGCGCAGGGCACTGATGGCCAAATTCATCCAGAGTGAGGTGGCCGGCGGAGTGATCTTGGCAGGCAAGCGGACGGGCCAAACAGCGGCATGGGCGGGCATCGACAGTCTCCAAGTGTGGTTTGAATCCATGTTAATGCCGCACTGGCTTGGCTTCGCAGCCAACTTTGTCACAGCGGAGACCATTCCAGTGCGCCAAGACCTCATCACGCAGGCCCAAACGGCGACCTCCCCCCCTGAACGCCTCCAGTTGGACACTGGCACATGGTGCCACCCTCTTTTTAATAAACAAAAAGATTGTTTTTTATGCTTTTATTACTAAAATAAGCACCATGCAAACCATCCTCACACCCGACACCCCGGAAGACTACTGCGGCACCACTTATGCAGCCAAGCTGTTGGGTCTGTCCGTCGGTACCATTCAAACCTTGGTCGAAAAAAATGAGCTGCAAGCTTGGAAAACGCAAGGCGGTCATCGCAGGATTTCGATGCCCTCCATCCGCGAATACCAGCGCAAGCACAACATGTTGACCCTGCACAACGATCCGCGTGACACCCGTTTGCGCGTTTTGCTGGTGGAAGACGATGCCGTCACGCGCGAAATGCTGCGGGGTTACTGCAACCGCTCCACCATGCCGGTCGATTGCACCGCCATGTCATCGGGTCTGGAGGCCTTGATCGACCTGTCCAGCATCAAGCCGGATGTGCTGATCACCGACTTGAACATGCCCGGCGTTGACGGTTTCGAGTTGCTGCGCACCGTGCGCCAGAACCCGCAATTCAAGCGCATGACAACGCTGGTGTTGTCTGCATTGACGTCTGAGGAAATTGAAAGCCGTGGCGGCTTGCCCGAAGGCTGCATCTTCATGGCCAAGCCCATCAACATGGATTGGTTCAATGGGTTTTTCACCGCTTTTCTGGCGGGCCGTTTTGCCGAAACCAGCAGCGCCCGCCCCAGCGACAGTCCCAGCACTTGACGGACCCGCCCACAGGCACAACGGGGCAGAAGGGGCAGAAGGGGCAGAAGGGGCAGATGGGGCAGATGGGGCCCCACCGGGAAGTCATTCTCGGTGGGGCCTCTTTTTTCCAGTGGGACTTTATATACTGAAGGCTTGCATGATGGCGTACCCGCTCGCTCGCATTGTTTTGAGTCCCTATTGAAAATCGCCCATGGAAATCAAAGTCAACTTTCTGGACAAACTGCGTCTAGAGGCCAAATTCGATGACTTCACCGTCGTCGCCGACCAACCCATCCGCTACAAAGGCGATGGCTCAGCACCTGGGCCTTTCGACTATTTTTTGGCCTCGTCCGCTTTGTGCGCGGCCTATTTTGTGAAGCTGTATTGCGATACCCGCAAGATTTCCACAGAGCACATTCGCCTCTCACAAAACAACATCGTTGATCCTGACAACCGGTACCAACAAATTTTCAAAATTCAGGTGGAATTGCCTGCGGACATTTCAGAGGTAGACCGCAGAGGCATTTTGAATTCGATTGAGCGCTGCACCGTCAAAAAAGTGGTGCAGGCGGGCCCCGAGTTTGTGATCGAGGTCGTTGAGAGCCTGGATGCCGATGCGCAATCGTTGCTCCAGCGCCAACCTCACACGGACAGCAGCACCTTCATCCCAGGCAAAGACCTGCCCTTGGAGCAAACCATCGCCAACATGTCCGGCATCCTGGCCGACCTGGGCATCAAGATTGAAATTGCCTCTTGGCGCAACATCATTCCCCATGTGTGGTCCCTGCACATTCGGGATGCACACTCGCCCATGTGCTTCACCAATGGCAAGGGTGCCACCAAAGAAAGCGCCTTGGCCTCTGCACTGGGGGAATACATCGAACGCATCAACAACAACCATTTCTACGCGGGCGCCTATTGGGGCGAAGACATCGCCAACGCAGCATTTGTGCATTACCCCAACGAGCGCTGGTTCAAGCCAGGCAAAAAAGATGCACTGCCCACTGGCATTTTGGATGCCTACTGCCTGCCCATTTACAACCCCGATGGCGATTTGCGCAGCTCGCACCTGATTGACACCAACTCCGGCCATGTCGCACGTGGCATATGTTCACTGCCCTTTGTGCGCCACTCCGACGGCGAAGTGGTGTACTTCCCCTCCAACCTCATTGAGAACTTGTTCGTCAGCAATGGCATGAGTGCGGGCAACACCTTGGCGGAAGCGCAAGTGCAATGCCTGTCCGAGATTTTTGAACGCGCGGTCAAGCGCGAAATCTTGGAGGGAGAAATGTGCCTGCCCGATGTGCCGCAAAACGTGTTGGCCCAATACCCCAGCATCTTGGCGGGCATCCAAGGCCTGGAGGCACAGGGCTTTCCGGTGTTGGTCAAAGACGCGTCCTTGGGCGGCCGATACCCCGTGATGTGCGTCACCTTGATGAACCCACGCACAGGCGGTGTCTTTGCATCGTTTGGCGCACACCCCCGCCTGGAAGTGGCACTGGAGCGCAGCCTCACCGAACTGCTGCAAGGCCGCAGCTTTGAAGGCCTCAACGACTTGCCGCCCCCCACTTTCGAGAGCCATGCGGTCACCGAGCCCAACAACTTTGTGGAGCACTTCATTGACTCCAGCGGCATCGTGTCATGGCGGTTCTTCAGCGCCAAAGCAGACCACGACTTTGTGGCATGGGATTTTTCTGCCCAAGGCGACAACGCCAACGCGCAAGAAGCCGCTACCTTGTTGGGCATTCTTCAAGACATGGGCAAAGAGGTCTACACCGCGGTACACGACCAGTTGGGCGCCATCGCCTGCCGGATTTTGGTGCCGGGCTATTCCGAGGTTTACCCGGTTGAAGATTTGATTTGGGACAACACCAACAAAGCCCTGCTGTTTCGCGAAGACATCCTCCATCTGCACCGCCTCAACGACGCCAGCTTGGCCGCATTGCTTGAGCGCTTGGACAACAACGAGCTCGATGAGTATTTGGACATTGGCACCTTGATCGGCATCGAGTTTGACGAAAACACAGTTTGGGGGCAGCTCACTGTGTTGGAGCTCAAACTTCTGATCCACCTGGCTTTGAAACAATTTGAAGCAGCACACGACTTGGTCGGTGCATTCTTGCAATACAACGACAACACCGTCGAGCGCAAATTGTTTTACCAGGCCATGAACGTGGTGCTCGAAGTCGAGATCGATCCCGCTCTCGTGCTAGAGGACTATGAGCAAAATTTGCGCCGCATGTTTGGCCATGACCAAATGAATGCCGTCATCGGCTCTGTGCAAGGCAGCGTGCGGTTTTTTGGACTCACACCCACCAGCATGAGACTTGAAGGCCTGGACAGACACCACCGCTTGCTCGACAGCTACAAAAAACTGCATACTGGGCGTGCGCGAATGGCCTGAAAGCCTCACCCCTACGCACACCAGCAGCAGAGCTGCTGTTAAAAATAAATACCTAAATATACAATCGTTCATCTTTTAAACATAAAAGCAATCACGATGAACAACTGGTATCTGATCCACACCAAGATCCGACAAGAACGCGTTGCGCTGGACAACCTCGAGCGTCAAGGCTTTGCCTGCTTTTTGCCGCTGATCCGGGCGGAAAAGCTGCGTCGAGGCGACCTGCATGTGGTGCAAGAGCCGCTCTTTCCCCGTTACTTGTTCATCCGTTTGGGCATGGGGCTCGAATCCCAGAGCTGGGCACCCATCCGCTCCACCCTGGGCGTGAGCCGCTTGGTCACCTTTGGCCAGACGCCGGCCAAGGTTGATGACGAGTTGATTGCCCAGCTGCAAACCCAAACAGATTCGACCGAGGTGCAACTTCGCCACTTTGAGCCCGGTGAGCAGGTCGTGGTGACCAAGGGGCCGTTTGTGGGCGTGGAGGCCATCTACCACATGGCCGATGGCGAAGGACGGGTGATGGTGCTGCTCAACATCCTGAGCAAACAAGTCAACCTGTCGGTGCCGCCGACCAGCATCCGCAAGATCAACTGATCGCCATCGACCGGCAGATTGCGCTGCGGATCGCTGGGTTGAATCCCTCGCCCATGTGGGTTTTTCAAGGCCGCCATGGTGTCGGTATGCACCATTTATTCATGGGCCAGTGCTTCGCGCTCCAGGGCCATGTGTACCCAATCCACCACCTCGCCGCTGGGCTGGTATCCGCTGACCAGGTCTTTGAGCAACGCGCGAATCACGGGCACATCGTTCACGCCTGTGGCCATGCTCAGGATATTGAGCTTGCTCTCCAGCTGCGGCCATGACAGGTGTTGCTCATGCGCCTTCATGATGAGGGGGTGCTGGGTGGGCTTGGGGTTGTCGCCGATCAGCAGCTCTTCAAAGAGCTTTTCTCCAGGCCGCAGGCCGGTGACCGTCAGCTCGATGTCGCCGTCGGGGTGCAGCGCATCGCGCACCGTCAGGCCCGACAACTCCACCATGCGGCGCGCCAGATCCATGATCTTCACGGGTTGACCCATGTCCAGCACAAACACATCCCCCCCCTGCCCCATGGCGCCGGCCTGAATGACCAGCTGCGCCGCCTCCGGGATGGTCATGAAGTAACGCGTCATGTCGGCATGTGTCAAGGTGATAGGGCCGCCATTTTTGATCTGCTCACGAAACAGCGGCACCACAGAGCCACTGGAGCCGAGCACATTGCCAAAGCGCACCATCGAGAAAATCGTCCGGCTCATTGACCCTGGGCCCCCTTGCGCGACCAGCGCCGCATTCACCTCGGCCTGGGCCTGCAACACCATCTCTGCCAAGCGCTTGGTCGCGCCCATGATGTTGGTGGGGCGCACAGCCTTGTCCGTGCTGATCAGCACAAAGTTGCGCACGCCGTTGCGCGCCGCCGCTTCGGCGCACACCCGGGTACCCCACACGTTGTTGCGCACACCCTCGACCGGGTTGTGCTCGACCAAGGGCACATGCTTGTAGGCTGCTGCGTGGTACACCGTGTGCGGCTTCCAGGTGTCCATGATCTCTTGCATGCGCACTTCGTCGCACACCGAAGCCAGCAAGGGCACAATTTCGATGCTTGTCCCCTCAACAGCCACGGGCGCCACAGGGACAGCGCCCTCCACCAGCTCGGTGACGTTCAATCGCACACCCGCCAAAGAGGCCTGCAGTTCCTGATGAATCTGGTAGAGCGCAAACTCACTCATCTCCACCAGGAGCAATTGCTTGGGGTGGGTCATGAGGATCTGGCGGCACAGTTCACTGCCGATGCTGCCCCCCGCACCGGTCACCAGCACGGTTTTTTGGTGGGTATTGAGGTTGAGCAGCAAGCCATTGGGCTTGACCGGCTCGCGGCCCAGCAGATCATCGATGTCGAGCGCGCGCACATCGCTCAGGTTCACTTTGCCGGTCGCGATATCGCTCAGGCCTGGCAGGGTGCGCACCACCAGCTTGTGGGGCTTGAGGGCATTCAAAATTTCATTACGACGTTGACGCGACACGCTGGGCAAGGCCAGCAACACGTCGGTGATGGGCGAGTCGCTCAACAACTCATCCAAGTCAGCCGGGTTGAGAATGGGCAAGCCATTGAGCACGTGGCCATGCAGCCGATCGTCGTCGTCGAGGAAACCCGCCACTTGAATCTCAGGGCTGTTGGCCATCGCCGAGGCCAGTTGACGACCCGCGCTGCCAGCGCCATAGATCAGTGCCTGTGGCAAAGACGCCTTGCGCAACTGCTGGTGGTACAGCCCACCCAACCACACTCTCGCTGCTGCACGTGAAGCGCCGATCAAAAGCAGCAACAAGATCGGCTGAATCAAACCCACCGTGCGCGGCACACCCTCCACACCCCAAAAGGTAAAAATGGCCGCGAAAGCCAAGCCATACAACAGCATGGCGCGCCCCACCGCCACCATGGCCGGCAAACCGCTGTAGCGGAAGATGGCGCGGTACAGCCCCGATTTGATGAAAACAGGCAGGGCCAAAACCACAGAGGCCGCTGCAGGCCAGAAGGCCGGCCCCGCCATGGACGAAAAACTACCGAGGCGCAGGTAAAAAGCCAGCCACACGGACAAAATACAAAGGCTCGCATCCAACACCAGCACGACACCGCGCTTGACTGCACGCGGCAAAGCCAAGACCGGTGAGGCCAAACGGCTCAAAGTGGGGATCATGGTTTCAGCCTTGGGGGGAGATCTCGCACAAATTCAAAGTCCTGAGTCTTAGGCCATAAATTCTGAATATTCATTTTGCGCTTGCTGCGTCGCCGGCACCTTTGCCTGTGACAGTCAGGAAAATGAATTTGAAATAGTTCAACACTCCTAATTCTCGCAACATGCGCGCATCAGTTTGAGCCAGCAATTCGGGTGTCGACATGTCAATGCCATTAACCTGCGCCAAACCGGTGATGCCGGGGCGAGCCGCATAGACCCCAAGTGCTTCACGGGCAGCGGTCAACTGGTGTTGGTTGGACAAACCGGGGCGTGGGCCGACGAGACTCATGTGACCCAACAGCACATTCCATAACTGGGGAAGCTCGTCCAACTTCGTGCGGCGCAAAAAAACACCTGTACGCGTAACCGCTGAACTGCTGACCAGATGCGATGCCACAGACGCCGTACCAGGACGCATGGTGCGAAATTTCACCAAAACAAACAACCGCTGGTCGCGGCCGACACGCTCTTGCGCAAACAATGGCGAGCGAGTGTCTGTCCAACAGAAGAGACCCACCACCAACAAAACAGGCAAGAGCACCAACAAACCCGTACCAGCAAGGAGGACATCCAGCCACCGCAATACCAAACCACGCCACCCGGTCATAACCAATTTCCTTTGATTGAACGCATCTGCACCACCCATCATCACAGTGAACTTGGGGATCAATTCTCTATCGAGAAGCAAGCTTGCAACCCATCCTCGACCGACACGGGCGGCACCCAGCCCAACAAATCCCGCGCCTTCGATACATCCACTTGCAAGTTGCCACACAACCGCTGCATCGCATCACCCTTCCCAAGCATCCGCGCGCCAGCCCTCAAAGCCCATACCGGCACCGGCCACAACCGAACAGGCACGCCAGCAGCTTCAGACATCTTGCGGATCAACTCCGGCGTTGAAAGGTCTCGCCCGTCGCTGACCAAAAAAGTCTGGTTGGCCGCTTGGGGGTGAGTGGCGCAGGTGACAATGAAATCCACCAAGTTGGCCAACGCCACCAAGCTGCGTTGGTTGCGGACCAACGCGAAAGGAAGGGGCCAACCTCGCTTGACAACCCGCATCAGGGAGGCAAAGTTGGCCTTTACTCCAGGGCCATACACCAAGGGCGGACGAATGAACACCACTTCCATTCCCGTCTCCACCGCAATTTCGCGCAAACCTTGCTCAGCTTCCAGTTTTGAAATCCCATAGGCGTCTTGCGGGTCTGCAACCGCATCTGGCGAAAATGACACATCTGGCTCAGTGTTCTCACCATTCACCTTGACCGTGCTGATAAACACCAAACGCTTGACACCTGCAGCAGCAGCTTGGCGGGCCATATGCAAAGTGCCCTGCACATTGACCCTGCGAAATTCTTCCAAGGGGTCGCTGGCGGTATCGGTCATCACATGCACGCGTGCCGCGGTGTGCACCAACACATCAATACCTTTAAGAGCGGATAGCCAATTGATGGGCACTGACAAGTCGCCCAATTGTGCATAACGAACGCCAGATATGGGAACCCGGGGAGGACGGCGAGAAATCCCCAAAATGACAGGTGACACAGCAGCATTGGCAGAGGAAGTGCGGAGCGCAACCAAACGGTGCAAACAGGCCAAACCCACAAAACCTGTGGCACCAGTAACAGCCCAATTGTTCATCATGCTGGTCAAACGGGGCGACGAACAAACTGCCAGGCTCTGGAAAAAACCTTGTTTCCCAAAAACCGCATCCATGAAAACCCAAGGCCCAATGCAAGTAAACCCCGCCGAACTTCC
The DNA here is from genome assembly GCF_048019295.1 of Limnohabitans sp. DCL3. Lineage (GTDB taxonomy): Bacteria > Pseudomonadota > Gammaproteobacteria > Burkholderiales > Burkholderiaceae_C > Limnohabitans_A. Next base: position 2,134,880 of record NZ_CP171842.1, read on the forward strand.
AGGTTCTGCTTGATGACATTGCTCAGGCTGCGATTGGTGGTGCCGCCCATGCGCATGTGCACCAAGACCTCGGGTAAATAATAGCTACTGATCCCCTCAACCTCTAAAAAACGGGCCATTAACTCAACATCTGCAGCGATTTTGAAATTCAGGTTAAAAGCACCTAAACGTTCATAGACTTCACGCCGAACAAAAAATGTCGGGTGAGGTGGGCACCAACCTTTACCGAAAAGACCGGCAACAAAAGGACAAGATCGCCAGTAACGAACGATTTTTGAAGTATTTTCTTGCTCGACATACAACAAGTCACCATAGCAGCAATCCACTCTGCTGTTTTCAAAAACCTTCACAACTTTAGAGATTACGTCGGACGAAGGATAAAAATCGTCGGCGTTGATAAAACCAATAATTTCACCTGTCGCCAAAGCAATGCCTTTGTTCATTGCATCGTATATGCCACTATCCTGCTCAGAAATTAACTTGTGACTAGGCATCAACTTTGAATTAATAACCGCCAAAGTTTTATCACTGGAGCCGCCATCAACAATAATGTATTCTAAATACGGGTAGGCTTGGGAGCGCACAGAATCTAAAGTATCAGCAATAGTAGCATCGCTATTAAAGCATACAGTAATGATTGAGATTTTCAACAGTTCAGTCCTTAAACAGCAATTTAAATATAACAAGCATTAAACCTTGCTTGATAAACCTCTATAAATAGCCACGGTCTGCTCGTGACATACCCCCCAATCATAAATACCGGCTCGATGGAGACCAGCTGAAACTCGCAGGGCACGATACGCAGGATCTCGCAACCGAGTTACCGCATCCGCAAGTGCCATTGGATCTTCTTCATCCAATCGTTCCAATGCAATTCCACCTACCTCGACCACGGCCTTGCAATTTACACTCACCACAGGGCAACCAGCTTTCATTGCCTCCACAACCGGTATACCGAATCCTTCGTAGCGTGATGGATAAACCAGACAAACAGCCTGATTGTAAGCCACATTAAGTTCGTTATCCGAAACGAAGCCCATGTGCATCACCCGTTTGCGGATGCTGGGGCTTAATAACCGAAGTTCATCATCACGTAATGACCCACCGCCCACACAATATAAATTTAATCCAGGCAAATATTTAAGGGCATCTAACACCAAAGCAAAATTTTTGTACCCTCGGCGATCACCCACAAAAAGAATGAAAGGGCTTGGCGATTGCCCGATTGGAACGGGCTTAAAGCAACTGCTAACGCCATTGGGTATAATATGTACTTTTTGATCTGACCTTACACCAACGAACTCCATTAGATCATCACGGGTTGATTCCGAAATACAAATAATCGATTGGGCTTGCCTTATAGATTCGTACTTTTGAAAACTATGCGCCCAAAGTGCTGGTCCTCGACGAAAACGTTCATAAATGAAGTCATGAACTGTAACGACAGTTGGTAAATTTCTACGTGAGGGCTGACGATAATAACTTGAGTGGAATACTGAAGCAGTATCACTAACCCTACATGGTCGATAACGTTCAAGACTACGCGACGAGCGATAATCAACCAAAATATTTTTTAAAAGAAAATCAAATTTTTGATTTACCGGCTCCTCGATTGATAAACGTGCAGAAATTTTTGATTTCTCAAGATAATTCAAGAGTTCACGGAAATAAACTGATATTCCACCGTAACTTTGCAAAGAAAAAATAATTCCATCAATAGTTATCATTTTATATTTTTTTAAATTAATTTAATCAAAAATTTAAAAAGCATTTCTTTAAATTATGCGAAAAATTCAGAATTTTTTAACAAAAATTTTAGAATCCACACCTCTCAGATTAAATGCCAGCAAACCGATTAATATAGAGAAATAAGGACTCGCGAAATTAATTGCATTTGCGTAAATTAAAATTGGCAAAAGAGAAGTCAAAACAAGCATATTAAAATTAAAATTATTTTTATACGCCAATGAAATAAATACCAATGGAGTGATCAAAGAAATTATCCCGATCTCAAACAACGCAGAACCAATACCAGACATTATTTTATTTGTAGACTCACCCCACCAAAAAAATTCATTCACCAACATTTCATTATTAATTATCTCGATAAATTTATAAAAGCCACTAGGCATAAAGTAATTATTAATTGATCCCTTAATTGATAAATAAATATGCATCACCCGTTCAGATATACTAGCATCAATCAACAAAATATCTTGCGGACTATTAATAAACATATTAATTATGTTTAATGTACGACTTCCAGTCTCCTCGACAACCAAAGACAATACCATAACCAAAAGCACAGCCCAAAAAATTAAAATAATAATATTTCTCCTATTCAAATCCAAAAGACAATAAAGCAAGGATACAACCAACAGAATTAGTATAGAAATAGCTGACTGTGAAAGCATAAAAATAGAAAGCAGCCCCACAAACAATGGCTTCCAATCACATCTCTTACCTATTTTAATATTTGAAATTATATAGATCAATAAAAACATTAATGTTGCCATTCCAAAAAAGGAAGGTTCAGAGTACAAACTACTGTAGCCTCTTGATTCCGTAGATCGCGAATGCAATAAATTTGAAAAAACATCCGTCGATATAAATTTCTGGGCAAGTCCTGCAATAAAAGATATATAAATAACATTTTTAGATAATTTTCCAACATCTACACCAGAACAAATTGATTTGTAGCAAGCTATCGAAATTAGTGGCACCGAAAAATACACCCCTATTAAGCGTACAAAATATGGCCAATCTTCATATGTCATTAATATAATTGGAAATGAAAAAAAAGCCGGAATCCATAGATAATAGAGAATTTTCGGATAATTTTTTGATTCGATGCTCAATATAATTAAGGCAGATATCATTGGGAAAGGCGAAACATCAAAACTAAATAAATTAAAGCCAACATTTGGAAAGAAAAATGGCAACATAAGATAATAATATAATTTTGATTTCAACATTAAAAGTTACGCAATCAATCAATCAAACCACGAATTAACCGCCGATACACTGTAACGATCGGCTGAAATATCCATGGTGGGGCTATGCTAATTATCAGAAAGGCCATTCGCTTGAATTGATTCGTTATTTCCGGCGCAAGATAGCGTTGATACTGATTTAAATCGTAACCCATCTCAGATCGTAGACGGATCGCCAGCCTAAGTGTTAGCCAGCCATAGCGGTCAGCCATGACCTGCGCCGCTTTTAAGACAGCAACTTTCAGAGGGGGGCAATGCACTGACACTGCCGCACACATCGCCCTAAATCCAAAAAAAACACCGTAGGAGTCACGTTTCCAAGTGAATGTGTCGGTGCCTTCTACACGGTTCGCAACGCATGGTTCTGCCACGATCAGGACAGGGGTAGGCCAGCGTGACAATATTTCGCAAATACGACCGACGTGCGTGTAATATGTACCCTTATAAAGGTCCGCAGAAGTATCACTCCAGCGATGCCGGTCAATAATGCACGCTCCAATGAAACCCGCCGCCCAAAGATGACAAGAAACGAACTCGACACTAGACATTCGCTTTGGTAGCTCAGTTAACGCTTGACCAAGTAAGTGACCCTCCTTATCACCAACATAGGCGTAGTTGGCAAAGATAAAAGCCTCTTTAGCATCCTGCAGGAGCTCATACACGCGGCTTATACCCCCTGGCAGGAAGTAATCGTCCTCACCAACTATCCAAGCGTAATCGCAGTCGCACAGATCTACGGCGCACTGGATATTATCATCAATCCCTAGATTATCAGAGTTACGATGCACAACGACTGAGATATTGCGCTGGTAAAACTCCTCATAAACAGCTGAGTTTGTCTCATCCATCGAGTCGTCAGCAATAAAAATCCGAAAAGGACTATCACCAGCACTTTCAAGAGCAGAGAAAACACACCTTCTTAAATAATCAGGGCGCTTGTATGTAGGTATGCAAATGCCAAGCGTTATCATTTTGAATCAATTATCGGTATCCAGTGTTCTGTAATCGGGTCGTAACGCTTGATGGGTATTGCTGGTGAGCCAACAGCGATAACGCCTGAGGGCAGATCTCGTGACACCACGCTGTTCGCTCCGACTATGGTGCCTTCGCCTATCTTTACTCCGGGCAATACCATCACACCATCACCCAGCCAGACATTGCGTTCAATTCTGACAGGGCGCCCCGGAGCGAGGCGTCGCAGTGTGGGTCGTAGGTCTGGTCTATCTTGCTCATTGCCTCGATACACACCGTGGCCGTGGTCAGTAACATGTATACGGCTACCAAACATAACACCATCCCCTATAGTGACGAGGGTATTCGCAGCAATGTGAACCGATTGACTACAGGTTACATGTTTTCCAATCTCGATGATTGGCTCATATTGGACACCTGCCCACTCTTGCACCGCTTCAATCCAAAGCATCTGCCCAGCTACGAAACCATCGCCAATAGAAATAAATTGCCCACCCTGTATTTTCGCCCCGCTAGAGACGTGAAACCCGCGACCGACTTTTGCGATTGAGCGCATCCAAAGCGCCGACCAGAACTTGTCGCTCAGGTATGCAAGTAGGTCTGGCATCGGTCGACGGAGGTTATTTAAAATGCGCCGAAGAGTATTTCTCATAGAGATGGATTCATATCAGCACCGAAGTATTGGCGCCATACACGGCGCAATCTATTGAGCACTCGCCAAGTCTGAAAGAATGGCTGTGCCATAAAGCGGGGTAGCCGACCTAGTGGCACTATCAGCAACCAATAAAGCCAACGCGAACCCAACTGCTCGTTGAGGGCTACCCAGGGACTCTCCGGCGTATGTAACACGCGACGTCCGCTGCTACGAGCACCCCAGATCAGACCCGGCAAGTACTGCATGATGTGACCGTCAATTAGCGCCCTAGAGAGCGGATGGCTAGCACCAAAAGTTTCACTGACAATTCGTGGAAAGTTCGCGCCGAATACAGTCAACAAGCCGTAGCCACCACTATTATCCTTGGTCGCCAGCACACAACGATCTGAGATGAACAGGAACGGACCTTCCGATCTCAACAGCGGTAGCACCCAACCGAGTTGCACCAGACTGGTAGCGTCGAAGCGATTGATACAGTGGTCACCAAGCACGTCAAGCAATCGATCCTTATCAATCACCATTCCGGATATGAAAGTCACCCACACATGAACTGCCTCGGCGAACTGCAGCGTTGTCAGGTCCGAAACGCGCAAGTCACCAACAGTCTCACCCTGGTCGGGCCCCAATATTGGATTGACCCATTCGCTCTGCATGTAAAGTAGAGCAGGTCTCTTCTCCACCAACAGCCTCACCAATTTCGCTATAACGCCCCGCTTCGGGCAGTCATCGTCGCCAATAATCCAGAAATAGCGTGTCGACACGCGTGGGATACAAGAGAGAAAATTGCCCTCCGGGCCAAGGTTTTGATCATGGCGTTGAATCTTAAGGGCGGGCCAATCATGTGCAGCTTCGGCTGTAACCTCGGGGGTCGAGTCCGTAGAGGCGTTGTCCGATACAAGCACTTTGACAAGGGTTTCAAGCCCTTGCAATTCAGCACGCAGTGCTTCTAAAAGTGTGACTAGATGCGTCGCACGGTTGTAAGTGGGTACGATGATGGTCAGTATTGCTTGGGTCATTGTCAGTTGAGTTCTTGGGTTGCCGCCAGAGGCTCCAGAAGATGTCGGGCGCGGTAGCGTCGATACAGCAAGAAGGTCCAGGGCATAGAAACGCAGACGCTGATCGCCGCGTAGCCGAACATCATGTTGGTGACGTCGTGCCTCGATAGCGTAACAACGGCAAACGTCAACAGGGCTGAAACAACCGACACAGGCAGCATAGGCTCTTCTCTGTGGGCACGCATATAAGCTGCACCGGCATAAACCGCGGTGTTCACAGTTGCAGCGCAGGCAATCCAAAACAGCGTGTCAGGTGGCGCAATGCGGTTCACTAGCCTGATATCGTAATGGGTACCCATTGAAACAAGCGCCACAATTAAAAAACTCGGTAACCCGGTGGCCACTACCGACCGCAATGACACCGCCTTAAAAAGACGGCTCAGAGGAGCAAACTCGCCGCGCGAGATGTGCATGGTGAAATTTGGCGTCTTGGCATTGATCCAGCTTAGCCCGAGAGAGGTGATAGCGCTAAATATGGTCATGGCCATGCCCAGTCGACCTGCCTCTACTGCGCCATGGCTGGCGAAAACAATCGGCGTAAAAAGGCCAAATATGAAGTAGCCACAGGCCCAACTGATCGCAATACGCCACTGCAATGGAAAAACATCTCGGCGCCATGAAATCGGCTCAAGGCCTGAGGTGTTCGCTGTCACATCTTGTTGGAACATGCCGCCCCGCCTGCGTAGCCACAGCGACGTAGCGAAGGCACCGACAGTCGGCACAGCAACTGCAGCCCACAAACCCGTACCAAGCAGAAGCAGTATCCACATTGCGGAATAGCCCAACATAGACTGAATCAGCCGTAGCCGCGCCACTGCGCCAACCTGCCCAGTGCCTTCGATGACTGTGAGGTGAGGACTGAGAAACACGTTAATTGACGTGAACAGCACCAGCACCACCCAGGTAGCGCCCCACTGCGCCATAGGCAAATCGCCACCTTTGGTGACGAAAAACACCCAACCAGCGCCGCCTGCCAGCACGACGAAAAGCACAGCAGCCACCCCATACCAGCGGCGTAGCAGACTGACCAGTCCATACAAACGGTGGATGCGTGCCGCGTCCCCGCTTACCTTGCCGTCATCCTGTATGGTTAGATGGGCCGCGTCATGACTAACGAGTTGGAGGATGACCTGGTTCAGACCAAGTTCGAAGAAAACTTGCAGCGCCAAAACGCTGGCAAAGGTGTAATAAAAGCCTTGTTGTGTCGGCGACAGAAAGAGAGGAATCAGGACGATAGAGAGCCCGCCTGCCAGGATGCCCCAGCCACGGAATAGGATGGTCGCAAAGATGTGTACATCCAGCCCTACAAGCGCTTTTAGTCTTAGCAACATACTCCCAGAGACAGCCATGCTACGGAAGAATTCCACCGACACGATTTAATGTAGCCTGCGACCCGACCGTCCCGCATACCTCATGACTCAGCGCAATAGGGCGCACATTGCAATCAACACCCATCGCCAAAGCCCGGGCCTCAAGCATCCAGGACCCAAAACCACCGTCTTGTAGATGATCCTCCACTGTCACGATCTCATCGTGTTCCTGTAGTGCAGCCACCTGCGCGACCTTATCTGCCATCGACCAAAGCGGCATAGAGTACACGGCGTGTTCTGCACACTGTGGATTTGCGGCCCAGTCCATGGCGATTTGCAATCCAGCACCAGTGCTCAGTAGGGCACGCTTAGCATTGCCACCGCGCACCTTTAGCCAACGGCCCGGCGCAACATCAGGTGGGGCGGCATGGAAGTTAGGTTCGCCGGCCTTACCCAACCGAAGGTACGACGGCCCAGGGTTCTCGACCAAATATCGCATGCACGCACGTGTCTCCATCGGGTCACCCGGCGCGGCAATCAGCATATTGGGCAGTGTGCGCATGAGGGCGTAGTCCTGAACCGCATGATGCGAATAGCCCAGCGCACCATAAGCCAATCCGCCGCCAACGGCTACCACTGTCACTGGCAGCTTGTGGTAGGCCACGTCGTTGCGTATCTGCTCTGCGCAGCGAAAGGTGGGGAAGTTGGCAATGGAGTAGGTGAAGACGTGATACCCCTCAGATGCCATCCCCGCAGCCAATCCGGTCATGTTTTGCTCAGCCACGCCTGCATTGATGAATCGGTCTGGAAATTCGTCTGCGAAAGGTTCGATGACTGAGTAGCCTAGGTCTCCCACGATCAGAGCGATCTGTGGGTGCTGTCGGGCCAGTGTGACCAGCTCCTGAATAAAGGCATTACGCATGGTTCAACTCCCCCAATGCTTGTGCAAGTTGTTCTGTTGACGGTGACTTGTAATGCCAATCAATACTGTTTTCCATAAATCCAACGCCCTTGCCTTTGGTCGTATGGGCTATCAGGAAAGAAGGTTTGCCAGGTTCCCAGGGGGCCGAGCCCAACGACTCAGTCAGTTCAGAATGGTTGTGACCATCCACCTCGCGGACAGCCCAACCGAATGCACGCGCTTTGTCTGCCAAGGGTTCCACACGCAAGGTTTTATCCACCGTAGTTAAGCTTTGCAGCTTGTTGTAATCGATGATTGCAACGAGGTTATCCAGCTGATGATGGGCAGCAAACATCATGGCCTCCCAATTCGAGCCCTCGCCAAGTTCGCCATCACTGAGCAACACAAATGTGCGCCAGTCCTGCTTGCGGCGATTTGCTGCGAGTGCCTTGCCAGTGCCAAAGGGCAACCCGTGACCGAGCGAGCCGGTGGAAAACTCCACGCCTGCAACTTTGTGGCTGATGTGGTTCATCAGCACAGAGTGATCGTGACCGTACTTGAGCAAGTCCTCGCGCGGAAAGAAGCCGGTCTCAGCCAATGCTGCATATACCGCCACGCATGCGTGCCCTTTGCTGAGGATAAAACGGTCACGGTTCGGTGCATCTGGCTGTTTCGGATCGAGACGCATCTCTTTACCATAAAGTACGGCAATGATGTCACTGATGGATAGCGCCGAGCCGATGTGAGAGGCTTTCGCTCGTTGCACCATTTGCAGAGCTTCGATACGGATTTGCCGTGCTAGAGCTTGGGTGTCGGTCATAGTGCCTCCAGCTTACGGGCCAATTCAGCATGCTTGACACGGTGAATGAACGCATAGTTAGTTTCTGCCGTTTCATCTGTAACGGAGTCAATGCGCCGGACGCCAGAATGACCTACAGCGAAACACTCATAGTCCAGTTCGGCGAAATATGTGAGCATGTCATTCGGGTGGTAGCCAAATGGTTTGGACCATTTGCGGAGGAGTTCGGCAAAAACCACTGGACGGTGTTCGCTAAGTGTTAGGCGACCACCGCGAAACACGAGCAGTTCTGCACCCTCTACATCGCACTTAATGAAGTCGGGACGGACCTGCTGGTTCGAACACCATTGATCTAAGGTAAGGGTCAAACCAACCACTTTCTGAGCGTCGGCCGCTAATGCAACGTTAAGCAATGAAGCGTTGGTGCCACCGGTAGGAGCGATAAAGAAGTCAAAGCTACCACTGACATCGGACAAACCGTAGTTGTAAGAACGAACACGGTCGGCAACGCCATTGATCGCCAAATTGCGTTGAAGATAAGCATGGCTAACAGGCAGTGACTCGAAGGCGTGGACTCGGCTACTCGGTTGGCGCTTGGCGAATCTAGCTGAATACCAACCGATGTTGGCACCAACGTCAAGGATTTGATCTGCACCTTCACTTAGAAGGTCCATAACCCGGGTCTCTTCCGGTTCGTAGCGGCCGAAGTTCATTACTTCGATTGGGGCAACCCGCCCTTCGTTCGGTGGCGCATAAAGCCAAATATCCTCTTCGCCAATGCGAAATCGCACACCGTCGCCCGCGATACGGATCTCGCGCACGTCTGTACTCTGCGTTATGCCGACGTAATCGAATAGATGGCGGTGCACCTGCAATGCCTGCTGAATAAAATCAGGCTTGCCGAGATTACCCACTGAAAATTGTTCTTTCAGGGATTGGATTGAATGGGTCATGTTGTATGCGCCTCGATCATGCGGCGGAATCCTTGTTGAGGTGTAACCCGAGCAGACCAACCTAGGCCAGACAGCCGTTGGACATCAGGTATAAGGCGACTGAAGGTGCTGCTCAGGTAGTTGCGATCTTCGGGTGGCAGTCGGCGCTCCACCTGTAGCCCCTTATCTGGATAGAGACTCACCAGCAGCTCGGCTAATTCCATCACGGAGAGTTCGCCAGCGGGGTTGGCAACGTTGTAAGGTGTGGCAGGCTGCCCGCTGAGTAGAACGGTGAAAAAGCCCGCAATGGCATCTGATGCATAACAGAACGCACGGCGTGCTGATCCGTCGCTCATCATGACAATGTTTTCGCCCCTAATAACGTTGTAGGTGAAGTCGGCGAAAACCCTGCCGTCATCGGCCAACAAACCGGGGCCATAGGTGTGAAAAGGTCGTACGATGTAAGTGGGAAGTCCGTACTGCTGGTACCATGCAACGCATAGCGTTTCGCCCAACCTTTTACTCTCGGCATAACAGGCTCGAACCGAGGCAGGGTCGATATGGCCGTAGTCGGTTTCGGCCAACGTACGATCACCACCGACCTGCCCATAGACCTCGCTACTGCTGACGAATAACAGACCTCGCGGGTCTGGGCAACGCTGCAGTGCTTGCAGGAGACTGGCTGTGCCTACTGCGTTAGGCATCAAAGTACCAACAGGGTCGGTTCCATAGAACCGAGGGCTAGCCTGGCTAGCTGCATGCAGAACGTAGTGGCAATTACCTAGATCAGGTACGGCTATATCGTTCAGGTTCCATGTGCGCAGTTCAAGGTTTGGGCTGTCGGCAAATACACCAAGCCGCTCGCGACCGCGCTCAACGTCACGAACGAGAGCCAACACTCGGACGGGGCACTCGACAAGACCAGCGCCGTGGAGCCCCAGTAGCACACGCACTAGGTAGCCTCCAAGAAAACCGCCGGCGCCGGTTACTGCAATGGTGAGTCCGCTCAGCTTTTGCCATGGCAGCTCGCGCGTTAGAACTGCGGCAGTGTCTTCCACCCAGACACGTTGGAGTTCGCTGCTGCTCATCAGAAGCTCACGCCAAAAAACTCTTCCAGCTTGTCCGCAATGTAATCCAGCTGCTCCTCGCCCAGTCCAGGGAATGTTCCAAGCCAAAAAGTCTGGTTCATCACGGTGTCTGTATTGGTCAGCTCGCCGCTCACGCGGAAGTTGCGGCCAGCCATATAGGGCTGCTTGGTCAAGTTACCTGCAAACAAAAGCCGCGTGCCGATTTTATTTTGGTCCAGGTAATTGATCAGGTCTGTGCGTTGGATGCCGCTGCTTTCTTTCAGCACCAGCGGAAAGCCAAACCAGGATGGCTCTGAGTCTGGCGCTGCTTGGGGCAGGTGCAAAAATTCAACGCAGCTTTGCAGGCGGGCTTTGAGGTAGGTGAAGTTGGCACGGCGCTTGGCAATGAACTCCTCCAATCGGTCCATCTGCGCCAAAGCGCAGGCAGCCTGCATGTCGGTGATCTTGAGGTTGTAGCCCAGGTGGCTGTAGGTGTACTTGTGGTCATAGCCATCAGGCAGGTCGCCACCCAGTTCTTTTTTTGTCCAGCAGAAGCGTTTGTCGCAGGTGTTGTCTTTGCCGGGTGGGCAATAGCAGTCGCGGCCCCAGTCGCGGAAAGATTCCGCGATCATCTTCAGCTCGCTGTTGTTGGTGAACACCACACCGCCCTCGCCCATGGTGATGTGGTGTGCGGGGTAAAAGCTCAGGGTAGAAATGTCACCAAAGGTGCCAACCATTTGCCCTTTATAGGTCGCACCCAGTGCGTCGCAGCAGTCTTCGACCAACCACAAGTTGTATTTTTTGCAGAGGGCGGTGACCACGTCCAAGTTAAATGGGTTACCCAAGCTGTGGGCCAGCATGATGGCTTTGGTTTTGGGGCTGATGGCGGCTTCAATCTTGCTGGCGTCAATGTTGTGGGTGGCCAGGTCGACATCGACAAACACCGGCACTGCGCCAAACTGCAAGATGGGGTTGACGGTGGTGGGGAAGCCCGCCGCCACGCCAATGACTTCGTCACCGGGTTGGATGGCACGGTCGCCCAGTTTGGGGCTGGTTAATGCAGAAAACGCAACCAAGTTGGCTGACGAGCCGGAGTTGACCGTCAGCACGTGCTTAACGCCCAAGAATTTGGCCATGCGTTCTTCAAACATGGCGTTGAAGCGGCCTGTGGTCAGCCAACCGTCCAGCGAAGCATCGACCATGAGCTGCAGCTCTTTGGTGCCAATGACTTTGCCGGACACGGGCACTGCAGACTCGCCGGGGACAAAAGGAACAGGGGCATGGGCGCTGGCTGAGAAGTGTGTCACTTCGTTTTGGATAACACTGCGCAAAACTGTTTGAAGCGCTTTGGGCGTGAGCTGCGCGAGTTTTCTGTTGACCAACGCACTGCTGAGCAACATGGATTTTTCAGGTCGTACGAAACTTTTGAAAGGCAAGCCGGGCCCCTCAAAGTCTGCCTCGCCCAGTGCCAATCGCTGCTCTGATGGGGCAGGCGGGACAGTGGTGATGAAGACAAAACGCGCGTCGCCTGCGGCATCCGGTGGCGCAATGGCCACGGCTGGTCGGTACTTTTGCTCCGAAAGATCGGTGTACGGGAATGGCAGTTTGTAGATTCCGCCTTGTTGAATTTCAAACATTGTTCCAGCAGTCTTCAGCAGGGTTGAGAAGGATGTTTTGGGCAAAACCGGTTTGGCTTTGAAGGTGCAAAGCAGCGAGCTGGTCTGGACTCAATGCACTGGAGGTGTCTGTAGCTTCTGGGTCTAAAAACAGAACGACCACTTTGGCATCACGGGGTAGCCCTTGGGGTGGGAGCTGAATGTGCCCCTCGTGGCAGTTAGCTTGTATGGCTAGCATGGGAATGACTCCTTGTGCAGTTGGATGTAGGTTTTTATTTGATTTTGACAAATGTCGCGCATATTGCTGGCGGCCAAGTAGGCGCGGTGCCAGTCGGTGATGTGGCCAAGTGCTGTGTTCAGTGACCAACGCGGCGTCCAATTCAAGCGCTGCTTCGCTTTGGAAATGTCGAGCTTGAGGTAATTTGCTTCATGCGGGTGATCGCCTGGTTGCATCTGCCAACTGGCGCCCTGCCCCCAGGCTTGGCAGAGTTGCTCAACGATCCACTGAACGGGGCGGGCGTCTTCGTCCCGGGGCCCAAAGTTCCAGCCTTCGGCAAAAGCCTGGCCATGTTCGTGCAGTTTTTCTGCCAACAGCAAGTAGCCCGACAGGGGCTCCAGCACGTGCTGCCATGGGCGGGTGGCGAATGGGTTGCGAATTTGTACGGGTTGGCCTTTTTCCAGCGCCAGCAGGGTGTCGGGCACCAAACGGTCTAGTGCCCAGTCGCCACCGCCAATGACGTTGCCCGCGCGGGCCGTGGCCAGGGCAATGCCGGCATCCTTTAAAAATGATTGGCGATAGGCATTGCTGACCAATTCTGCGCAGCCTTTGCTGCTGGAGTAGGGGTCATGCCCGCCCATGGGCTCGTCTTCACGATAACCCCAGGCCCATTCTTTGTTTTCGTAGCACTTGTCGGTGGTGATGTTGACGATGGCACGCACGCTGCTCACATGGCGAGCCGCCTCCAGCACATGCACTGTGCCCATCACGTTGGTGGCATAGGTCTCGATCGGCTGCTGGTAGGAAAGCCGCACCAAGGGCTGGGCGGCCATGTGGATGATGATTTCTGGCTGAAACTCTTTGACCAGTTGTGCGATGGCGCTGGCATCCCGTATGTCGGCAATGCGGCTGTCCATGCCTTTGGCCACTTGGGCCACGTCAAACAAGGACGGCATGGTGGGTGGTTGCAAGGCAATGCCTCGAAGCTCTGCGCCCATGGACTGAAGCCACAAGCTGAGCCAGCTGCCTTTGAAACCGGTATGCCCGGTCATGAGCACTTTTCGGTCTTGCCAAAATGCTGGATTGGTTTGCTCGACCGTCATGTCAGTCCCACTTTTTCCAGGGTGCTGAGCCGTTGGCCCACATTTTTTCCAGCGTGTTTTTGTCGTGCAGCGTGTCCATGGGTTGCCAAAAGCCGGCGTGCTTGAATGCCATCAATTCACCCTGTTCTGCCAACTTCATGAGCGGCTCCTGCTCCCAAATGGTGTCGTCGCCTTCTAAAAGGGGCAAGACTTTGGGGGAGAGCACAAAAAAGCCGCCGTTGATCAGTGCGCCGTCGCCACGGGGCTTTTCTTTGAAGCTGCGAACTTGGCCGTTCTGGATGTCGAGCGCGCCAAAACGACCGGGTGGGTAGGTGGCTGTCAGGGTGGCAGCTTTGCCGTGACTGCGGTGAAAGGCGATGCTGGCAGCAATGTCGTTATCGCCCACACCATCGCCATAAGTGAAGCAAAAAGCTTCCTCGTCTTTGACGTGTTCGGCCACGCGTCTCAGTCGCCCACCTGTCATGGAGCTGTCGCCGGTGTCGACCAAGGTAACTTTCCATGGTTCGGCGCGTTTTTGGTGCACGTGCATGGCGTTGGCTTGCATGTCAAAAGTGACATCTGACATGTGCAAAAAGTAATTCGCAAAATACTCTTTGATCAGGTAACCCTTGTAACCACAGCAGACAATGAAGTCGTTGATGCCGTGGTGCGAATACATTTTCATGATATGCCAGAGGATGGGTTTGCCACCGATCTCGACCATGGGTTTGGGGCGCGTAGCGGTTTCTTCGCTGAGGCGGGTGCCGAGTCCGCCGGCCAAAATGACTGCTTTCATGAATTGCTTTTGCTTGAGTTAATGCGAAGCCGAAGGCACAAAAGCATCGGCAAAGAAACGGGTTGCAGGCAAGCCAGCGGCCAACAAACTGGACTTGGCACTGCGAATCATGGCGTCTGAGCCACAGGCGTAGACCACGGTGTGGGCCAAGTCAGGTTGCGTGGCTAGCAACGCGTCTTGCACATAGCCGCGCACGCCTGTCCAAACGGTAGGAGCGCGAGAGAGCACGGGTACAAACCGATGCCCAGCCGGTATGGCTTGTGGATCAAAGTAAAGGTCTTCGGCTGTTCGACCACCCCAAAAAACGGTGACCGATTGCGGGGTCTGTTCTGGCTCCGCCGTAGTCAGCGACTCCAACATGGCTTTGACAGGTGCCATGCCTGTGCCTGTCGCCAAAAACACCAGATGAAGTTGCTTCAGCTCGCGCAAGAAGAAGGTGCCCAAGGGGCCATTGAGGCGCAAGAGATCGTTGGCTTTGGCTTGCTTGAACCAGTAGTCGCTCATGACACCGCCATCGACTGCGCGGATGTGCAGCTCCAGGGTTTTGTCTGCCATGTTGGCGTTGGCCAGTGAGTAACTGCGGCGTACACCACCGCTGCCGATGACGTCGATGTATTGCCCGGGAAGGGATCTGAAGTCGGCTGTGGGCGGCAGGCGCAGCATGACACGGACGACGTCAGTGGCCAGGCGGTCGAGGCTATTGATGCGGCAAGGGAGGGTTTTGCTTGGCGGCAAAACGACATGGCCAAGGTCTTCGACTTCGAGCGTGACGTCGGTTTGAGCAGATCGCACGCAACTGAGAATCCAGCCTTCGGCCTTTTCTGCGTCGGTTAGACCTGTTTCTGTTTGCAGAGCCGTGGTTTCGCCTTGCAGCACTTTGCATTTGCAGGTGCTGCAACGGCCTGTTTTGCAACTGTGGGGGAGCGTGATGTCCACAGACAAGGCTGCATCCACCAAATTGGCACCTGCGGTAGCCGTAAATTCACGGCCATTGCTGAGCTTGACGACGGGCACTTGTGTTTATTCCAGGCTCACGTTGATGTTGTAGCCGTTGGCTTTGAGCAGCGCATGCTGCTTGGCTTGGGCCAGATCATGGGTCACCATTTCCTTGCACATCTCTTGGGCGGTGATTTCGGGCGTCCAGCCGAGTTTTTGTTTGGCTTTGGTGGGGTCGCCCAGCAGGGTTTCGACTTCGGTGGGGCGGAAGTAGCGGGGGTCGATGCGGACGATGGCTTTGTCATGCCAATAGGCCACTTCATTGACGCCCTCGCCTTCCCAGCGCAGTGTCATCCCGAGCTCTGCAGCGGTCCACTCGATGAATTGACGCACGCTGTATTGCACACCGGTGGCGATGACGAAGTCTTCAGCGGTGTCTTGCTGCAGCATCATCCACTGCATGCGCACATAGTCTTTGGCGTGGCCCCAGTCGCGCAGGGCATCGATGTTGCCCATGTAGAGGCAGTCTTCCAGTCCTTGGCTGATGTTGGCCATGCCACGGGTGATTTTGCGTGTGACGAAGGTTTCGCCACGGCGTGGGCTTTCGTGGTTGAACAAGATGCCGTTGCACGCATAGATGCCATAGGCTTCGCGGTAGTTGACCGTGATCCAGTAGGCGTACATTTTGGCCACAGCGTAGGGGCTGCGGGGATAAAAGGGTGTGGTTTCCTTTTGGGGGATTTCTTGCACCTGGCCATACAACTCGCTGGTGCTGGCTTGGTAGAAGCGCGTTTTCTTTTCGAGGCCGAGGATGCGGATGGCTTCCAGTATGCGCAGGGTGCCCATGGCGTCCACGTCAGCGGTGTATTCAGGCGACTCGAATGACACGGCCACGTGGCTTTGAGCACCCAAGTTGTAGATTTCGTCGGGCTGGGTTTCTTGCACGATGCGCACCAGGTTGCTGGTGTCGCTCAGGTCACCGTAGTGCAACTTAAAGTTGGCGTTGTCCACATGCGGGTCTTGGTAAATGTGGTCCACGCGCTGGGTGTTGAAACTGCTGGCGCGGCGCTTGATACCGTGCACGATGTAGCCCTTTTCCAGCAAAAATTCAGCCAGGTAAGAACCGTCTTGACCTGTGATGCCGGTGATGAGGGCGACTTTGGGTTGGGTCATGGCATGTGCGGGGTTAGCAACTGTTGAATGAAGACCCGCATTCGCGGGCACGCTCAATACCTTTAGTGAGCGATTAAAAAATCCTGATAGGCCAGCGCCAAGCCCTCACGCAAATGGACTTGCGCTTGCCAACCCAGATTGTTCAGCCGGTGACTGTCCATCCATTTACGGGGAGCCCCGTCGGGTTTGGTGGTGTCGAACTCAATGTGCCCGGCATAACCAACCGTGTGTGCAATGGCCTGGGCCACTTCTGCGATGGTCACGTCAGACCCGAAGCCCACGTTGATGTGGCTTTGCATGGGGGTGGTGTGCTGGTCATAGGTGGCTTTGGGCAACTGCATGACGTGCACGCTGGCAGCGGCCATGTCGTCCACATACAAAAATTCGCGCCTTGGCGTGCCAGTGCCCCAGATGGCCACGCTTGGGGCATTGGCCAATTTGGCTTCATGAAACCGGCGGATGAGCGCAGGGATGACGTGGCTGTTTTCAGGGTGGTAGTTGTCGCCCGGGCCATAAAGGTTGGTCGGCATGACGCTGCGGTAGTCCACCCCGTGGCTTTGGCCATACTGACGGTTGTAGCTTTCGCAGAGCTTGATGCCGGCGATCTTGGCAATGGCGTAGGGCTCGTTGGTGGGTTCCAGCGTGCCTGTCAGTAAGGCGTCTTCGCGCATGGGCTGATCTGCCAGCTTGGGGTAGATACAACTTGAACCCAGGAAGAGCAGCTTTTGCACGCTATTGCGAAAGGCCGCGTCGATGATGTTGGCCTGCATCATCAGGTTCTGATAGATGAATTCGGCCGGGTAGGTGTTGTTGGCGAGAATGCCCCCCACCTTGGCAGCGGCCAGATAGACCTGGTCGGGCTTTTCTTCGGCAAAGAATGCGTTGACGGCGGCCTGATTCGTCAGGTCCAGTTCGGCATGGGTGCGGGTCACGATGCGTTCGGCTGGTTGATCCTGGGCTAGCAACTGGCGCACGATGGCCGAACCCACCATGCCACGGTGGCCAGCGACGTAGATTTTGGGATGCTGGGTCATGGTTGCGCCCGTCCGTAGGTGTCTTCAAAACGGACGATGTCGTCTTCGCCCAGATAACTGCCCGATTGCACTTCGATGATTTCGAGCGGTATCGTGCCGGGGTTGGCGAGTCGATGAACTTCACCCAGCGGGATGTAGGTGGACTGGTTCTCGGTCAGAGTCAGCACTTTGTCGCCGTTGGTGATTTCGGCGGTGCCGGTGACCACGATCCAGTGTTCGGCGCGGTGGTGGTGTTTTTGCAGGCTCAGGCTGGCTTTGGGCTTGACCTGGATGCGCTTGACCTTGAAGCGTCCGCCTTCGTCAATGCTGTCATACCAGCCCCAAGGGCGGTGTACTTTGCGGTGCAGGGTGTGCTCTTCGCGTTGGGCGTTTTGCAATTGCGCAACGATGTGCTTGACGTCTTGGCTACGGCTCTTGTCGGCCACCAACACCGCATCGGGTGTTTCGACGACGATGAGGTCGCTCACGCCCACCAAACTGACCAGGCGGCTGCTGGCGTGTACCAGCGTGTTGCAGGTGTCAGTTGCCAACACGTCGCCTGTGTGGGCGTTGCCTTGGGCGTCTTTGGGCAAGACGTTCCACACAGCATCCCAGGAACCAAGGTCGTTCCACCCGGCATTGAGCGGCACCATCGAGATCGGGAAGGCGCTGCCCGGACAGCGTTCCATCACGGCGTAGTCGACCGATTCGGCTGGAATCGCGGTGAATTCAGCCCGGCCAGGGCGCACGAATGGGGTTGCCGGGTTGGCTTCCGTGCTGCGCAGGTCCCAGGCCTGTTGTGTGGCTTGGTAAATGTCGGGCCGGAACTGCTGGAGTGCCTGGAGCCAAACAGAAGCCTTGAGCACAAACATGCCTGCGTTCCAGAAATACCCACCTTCGGCCAGGTACCCCTGCGCGGTGATGGCATTGGGCTTTTCGACAAAGCGCTTGACCTTGTGAACATCAGCCGGACCGCCGACAACAGTGCTGCCTGCTTCCACCTGGATGTAGCCGTAACCCGTCTCTGGCTGGCTCGGGACAACCCCCAGAATGACGACACCACCTTCATGAGCTATTGAGATGGCGGCTAGCGTGGCGGCGGTGAAGGCGGCCACATCCACCACGGTTTGGTCGGCGGGCGTGACCACCAAGACCGGGTCGGCGCCGTTTTGCATGGCGGCCAGCGCGGCCAGGGTGAGGGCCGGTGCGGTGTTGCGGCCTACAGGCTCCAACAAGGCCGATCCCAGAGGAATGCCAGCTTCGCGCAGTTGCTCAGTCGCCAAGAAACGGTGCTCTTCCCCGGTGACGATGAGTGTTGCGGCCACCTGAATGTCGCTGTTTCCCAACCCTGCCAAACGCTGCGCAGCTTGCTGAAACAAACTGTCGGTTCCCGAGAGGCACAAAAACTGTTTGGGAAATCCAGTTCGCGACAGTGGCCATAGGCGAGTGCCTGAGCCGCCGCAAAGAATAACGGGGGTCACTGAAATCATGCGTTTTGAACTTTCTGGCCGTCGCTAGCGAGGCCGCTCATTTCGACTTTGAGCGCCTCAATTTCGGCCTGGAGTTCTTCGTACTCGCTCATCTTTCGCCTCAAAAAGCGCCCAGCCAGCAACGCCTTTTCGGCAATTCCCTGCGGGGTCAACACATAGATGTAGCCAAACTTGTTCTTGCTTTGGCTGAAGTTCTGAACCTTGACCCAACCCTTGTCAATGAGGGCTTTGAGACAGTAATTGAGCCCGCTGGTGCTGATACCCAGTTTTTCAGCGATCTCGCGCTGGGTCATGTCGGGATTGTCTTGCAGCATGCGCAAGACCCGAAAGTAAGTGTCTTCTTGGAGTTGGGAGCGGCGGCTGGTCATGTAGGCAGAGGTTTGGCCACGCTACCGCCATGCCGTGTCACGATCGGCAAGCGCGGTGAGGGGTGATTCGCCAGGTCGTGTTTGTGCGAATTCGCATCATTCTAAAGTCTTCCAGAAGACAATTGCAGGTCAGGCACCCTATATTTATGAAAAAGATCAGCATTTTGATGCGGCGCAAGCATCTGTTGCGTTGACTTCTGTGCGCTGTTGCACGGCCGCTGATGCGCTGGCGGTTTTCACCACCGGCAAAGAAGACGCAAGGATCGGAGATTGACGCTGCACCCCACGAGGTTACAAGCTGTCAATGGGCCCTGTTCACGCATCAAGCCGCATCAGCTGTTGATTTTTTCCAAAGAAAAAGCCGCCAGGTAATGATACCTGGCGGCTTTAAACAAGGTTATGGTGCTGGGGTCTCTTTAATGTTACGCTACAAACAGCATAAATCTTGACTTTTTTTGATTAAGAGAAAATTTTGTACCCCGTCTCGTACCCCGACTCTGCTGTTTGTACACCCATATAGTTACCCGTATTGGTAAGCACGCCCTAAATTCAACGGCCTGCTCGCCATACTCTTTAGGGTTACTTCCCCGAGCCTTTACATACCAAGCAAACACGCCCGTAACCACCTTCACCTCCCTTGAGAGCTGGGTCGAAAAAACCCTTAAGCGGGCGGATGTTCTTGCAACGCGAGCACTCCTTCATTTCCTTGGCTGCGATGCCCTTGGCTTGCGCTCGGAGACGATCCAGCAGCTGCGAGCCTTGCTCGCCGGTGGCCAGCTCTACCAGCTTGGCCAGCCTCTCATCCAGCGTGGCTACGGGGTCTGTGCCCAGATTGAAGCGGTTGATGCGAAGGAAGCGGTAGCCGTAGCTTTCCAGCGTCAGCTGTCGCTCAACATCCGAGTCCTTGAGGTAGCGCTCGTGGTTACCCACGTTGACAGACCCTGCCTTGTCCTTGTCGAAGTGGAACTCAAAGCCGTCGTACTCGATAACGATGTGCAGCGTGCCCTTGTAAGTACGACAAACCAGCAAGAAGTCCACACGCCACGCGGGGTGCTCGTAAGTAGGGTCGAGCTGCCTGAGATAGTCGCCAATAGGGAACTGCGGGATGATTTCCACTTCATCCGGCTGACCCTGTACGAACTCGGACTGCTGAAGCCACTGCAGCACTTTGGCCTCCATGGGGCTGTTGGAATCGGTGTCCGATACGGTGGGCGTTTTGCGCTCCAGAACCCGCTGATAGTGGTGCAGCGCCTGCGCCAATGCACCCTTGTAGAGACCGATGTCCTGGGAATGCATGATCCAGATCCGGTCTTGTGCGCGTGAAAACCCCACGTTCAGGCGTTGTACTTTGAGCTTCTCTTCCACCGCCTCCTCTGCGTTTTCCAGCGAGACGGGAAAAATGTAGTTCAAGGCGTCCTGGCCCGGCGTGGCCACCAGCGAATAGAAAATGGTCGAGCGCTCTTCGCCCTGGCAGGAGTCGAACGTCATGATTTTCAGGCGCAGTCGCTCTTCAAACTCGCGGCCGCGGGTATGGTTAAGCAGTAACTTCTGCAACAAAGTGTGCTGCTCGCGGAATGGCGTGATGACCCCCACCGTGGGCGGTTGTTCAAGCTCGAGCATCTCCAGCAGCCGGGCGAGAATTGCCTGGACCTCCGCCTCGTTGGTCGCGCGCGTGCAGGCGAACCCGCTGGCATCCACCTGCTCAAAGCGAATCACCTCATCGATGGGCTGAGCGCGCAGCTTGAGGGCCTGCAGCTGGCGGCCGTAGAAGTTCGTGGAGCTGTAACTAATTAGCTCGGGGTAACTGCGGAAATGTTTGCGCAGCATCACCGAGTAGGAGGCGGCGATGCTGCAGAACTCCAGCACCGAGCGCTTGATGTCGAACATGGCTAGCCGCTTGAGTGCCTGGGCCTCACGCGTCACGTTGCGCTCGAAGAACTGCACGAGGTTGGCGCGGTACTTGTCGTTGAGCGCGATGCTCGCGTTGGAGGACTTCACGTTGGAAAACTGCTTGGAGTCGCCCAGGCAGACGATTTTTTTGGCACGCAAGAGCGCTGGCAGCGCCTGCGCCACGCTCACCTGCGAGGCCTCGTCGATCACGACCACATCAAACAGCCCGGGCACCAGGGGCATGAACTCGCCAAACTCGCGGATGCCGGCCAGGATGATCGGGAAGGACGAGCGCACCCCGTCGAACTTGTCCTCGGGGAACTTCTGGCGGTCGGCGATCAGCTGCGCCATGGTGCGCGCATCGTTGCGCTGGGTGTTCACAAAGTCGACCAGCCGGGTGTCGACCTGGGCGTTCATGAGCGTGGTGTTGAGCCGCTCGAGCTTGGACTTAGTACCCACATAGTCATAGACCGGGGCTCGGGCGAAGGCCTCGCGCACCTTCATCCACGATACCAGGGTGTCCAGCGTCAGGCGCCAGGTGCTGGCTTTGCGGCCCGCTTGCGTGGCCAAGGCCTCGGGCAGGCCCGCCACCTGCTCGAGCAACTGCAGCACCAGCAGCAACTCGCCGGCAGCTCCCGCGCGCTCGCTCGCCTGGCTCAGGCGCGGCCAGAGCTGGGCCAGCCGCTCGGCAAAACCGGCCGCAGCCAGCGCCTGTTCGAGCTCGATGGCGCTTTTGGCGATGTCCGACAGCAGCTGGGCCTTGTCCCTGAGCAGCATCGGCTCCTTGAGCGACAGCGCGTTGATCGCCGCTTCCAGCTCGCGCACGGCCGCGCCGCGCAGCAAATAGCCAAGGATCGGCATCTTTAGCTGGCGGTAGCGCAGCACATGGCCCTGGATGGCCTGCGCCTGGGCCAGGGAGAGGCTGGTGAAAGCCCCCGTTAGCGCCACGCGCGGTGCCCCGAGGGCCTGCACCGCCCGGGCCAAGGCCTCGTCCAGGCGCGCGCGCTGGCGCAGACCGGCCAGGCTCAAAGGCTCCTGCGCTTGCTCCATTTCGGCCTGCAGCAGCGTGAGGTAGGCGTCCAGCTCCAGGCCGAGGGCCGGCTCGGCGCTGCGCCGCTGGCGAAAGCTCTGCAGGAGGGCCATGAGAATGCTGGCCTCTTCATCGTGCGCCATGCGCTCGATGGCCTGCATGGCCTCGGGCAGGACTTCGCGCAGCCGGGCCTCTTGCTGGTGCATGCGCTGCACATCGGCCAGCTGCACCGCGCCTAGGGTCTGCACCGTGGTGTCGATCGCGCCCTTGAGGCCGGTGGAGGTGCCGTCGCGCTCGGCTACCAGCTGGGGGAGGTTTTTCTGGGTGGCTTTGGCCCAGGCCGAGATTTGGCTGACGGTCTGGTTGGCCACCAGCCGCTTGAAGTTGGCGTCCTGGCGCCCCAGGCGCAGCAGCGGGTTGGGAAAGTCCTGCTGGTGGCGAACGCGCGACATGGCCTGCGAGAGCTTATCTTGCACCACCTGAAGCGCCTCGGCCTTGTCCGACAGGATCAGGCACGAGCGCTGGTTGAAGGCGCAGTCGGCGGCAATGGCCGTGATGGTGTGGCTCTTGCCGGTGCCCGGCGGGCCCTCGACCACCACGATCGGCCCCTCGGGGTTGCGCACGGCCAGCAAGATCTTGCGCTGCTCCTCGTTGAGGGCAATCGGGGAGTCAAACACCATGCGATCGACCAGCGGCAGGCCGTCCCACGCCTGCTCGACTTGGCTGGCAATGCTCACCGGATTGGACGAGAGCACGCCGCCGACGAGTTTCTCGAACAGGTCGACGATCTCGCTGCCACCCTGGCGGGCCATCGCGATGATTTCCTCGTAGTCGTTGACCAGGCTTTCCTCGCCACGCTCGTAGGCGCACAGGTGCAGCGCGGGGCTCAGGGACACATCCGGGGCCTTGGCCTCGCTGGCCTGGGCGCTCAAGGCGGTCTGCTCGGCCAGGCCCAAGGCCGCGGCCACGGCGCTGTAGAGGCCGCGCGCGACCTCCACAATCGACTGTTGGGGCGTCAGGTACAGGATGCGCTCGGTGATCGGGTTGACCCACTCGCGGCCCTTTGCCTGGGCGATCTCTTGCAGCACGAACTCAACAGCCTGGCGGTTGGCAAAAAGCGGATTGACCACCTTGCACTCATAACCGCGCCCGCCATCGAGCTTGACGATGTCCAGGGGCACAAAAAACAGTGGGTATTGGGCGTTTCGCAGCTTGATCGCGCCGATATAGAGGTACAGCTGAAAGCCCTCGTTGATGCTCGCATAGGTCTCGATGTCGCGCAGCTCCAGGAAAGCGTCCGCGGTCACAAAGCCGTCGAAGAACTCGCTGAGCATCTGGCGCACCCGTTCGAGCACGAGTTCCACGCGCAGCGCCTCTTTGAGCGCCTGTGCATCAGGCTGGGCCAGGTGGCGGGCCAGCAGCTGGGGCAGCACCGTCAAGAGCGGCTGGGCCACGCCTCGCACCATGTCGGCCTCGGCGCTGTAGAGCGAGTCGATCACGTCGTAGCTGGAGCGACGCAGCGGCTCGTCGAGTTTTTGAACCAGCGGGCGCACGATGCGCTCGCCCACCTGCTCGCACGCGAAGGTCTGCACCTCATCAATCCAAACCTCGGCATCTGCTGCGCCCTTTACAAGCGTCTCGGTGATGCGCTGGTGCAACGCCTCGACCACCCGAAAAAGCGCAGCGTCCTGGATCTGCTCGATCTGGCTGGCGATCACCAGGCGCAAGTTGGCCGAAATGGGGCGCGTGTACTGACGCGGGGCCACCTTGAGCAGTTCGGGCGCGCCCGAGACCTTGCCGATCAGCTCCCACAGGGCCCGATCCAGCCCCTCGTAGGGCTTGGCGCGCATGCCGCAGCGAAAGCCCTCGCTGGACTGTAGGAGGATGCGCCGGCGCGGTGCCGATTGCTTCTTGAAGTCAGACTCCAAAAAGTCACGGAAATACCCTGACACCTGAATCGCTACTTCTCGCAGTACAGTCGAATCCAACATCATTATTCTCGGTGAATTATTCAAACTATTATCACCAACAAAAAATTACCAACTGATTAGCTGCTTCAGCTAACCAAAAATCACGCCATGTGCGCCCACTACGAATCCCCCCACGACAAAGCTCTGCTCAAAAAGCATTTCGGCATTGACTTGCCCAGCGAGCTGGCCAAGCGCGATGTCTGGCCGGGCTACAAAAGCACTTTCATTCGCCGCCATCCTCAGTCCGACGTGGGCGATGACGCAGTGCCCCCGCGTGAAGCGCTGCTGGGCAGCTTCGGCCTGATCCCGCACTGGTCCAAAGACGACAAGATCGCCCGCCACACTTACAACGCGCGAAGCGAGACCGTGGCAGAAAAGCCCAGCTTCCGCGATGCTTGGCGGCGTGGGCAGCACTGCGTCATTCCAGTGCAATCCTTCTATGAGCCCGACTGGCGCACGGGCAAGGCCGTGCCCACCCGCATCACCTTGGCCAGCGGTGAGCCCATGGGCTTGGCCGGGTTGTGGGCGCAATGGCGCTCACCCGAAGGCGAGACCGTGCACAGCTTCACGATGCTGACGATCAACGCCGACGAACACCCCTTCATGCGCAACTTCCACAAGCCGCAGGATGAAAAACGCTCGGTGGTGATCTTGCCGCCTGAGCGGTATGACGACTGGCTTAACGCCAGTGCGGGTGAGAGTGGGGAATTTTTGCGGGCTTTGCCTGCAGAGCAAATGACATCGACCTAGTAGTTGCTGTCCCTCAAATGGTTCAGCCGGACGTTGGCTTTAGGCTGATTGCCGTCGTTCACGGCTCATCGACTGACCGGCAGCCGCCGACCCAAATGAGACATTTGGCATTAGGCTAAGCAGTCATTCGTGACCAGCGTGATCGTATATTTGCAGAAACCTCCCATTGAGATTTCGAACTTAATCCAGTGCTCTCCCCTCACCTTGCTCCTCTACCGTTTGACCATCACGAATGTGATAAATCCGCTTGAAAGTCGGAATGATCTTCTCATCGTGGGTCACAACGATGATGGCCGTCTGCGCCTGCCGTGCCATATTGTTGAGGATACGCATCACGCCCAGTGCACGTTCGCTGTCCAGTGGGGCCGTAGGCTCGTCGGCCAGGATCACCGGTGGCTTGTTAGCCAGTGCACGGGCAATCGACACCCGCTGTTGCTCGCCACCGGAGAGTTGTGCAGGCTCGGCCTTGGCGCGGTGCGACACGTCCAGGGCATCGAGTAATTCCAGTGCGCGCTCGCGCGCCAGTGCGTTGGGCGCGCCCGCCAGCATGGGCAGCAGGGCCACGTTGTCGGTCACGTCCAGAAACGGGATCAGATAGGGTGCCTGAAACACAAACCCGATCCGGTCGCGGCGCAGGGCGCGCAGATCGGGCGTCTTCCAGCCATTGTCGTAGATGACTTCTTCGCCCAGCGTCATGCGCCCGGACGTGGGCTCAATGATCGCCCCTAGGCATTTGAGCAAAGTGCTCTTGCCGGAGCCGGACGGCCCCACCAGGCCCACCACTTCGCCGGGTGCGACCTGCATGTTGACGTTCTTGAGCGCTTCCACGGCGGTGTCGCCATGGCCATAGACCTTGCGCAAGTTTTCGATGCGGATACCGCCAGGTGTGCTGTTCATGGGGTGCGCCTCAACTGATGGCCTGTGCAGGATCGACGCGCAGTGCAATCCGGATGGCTAGGGTACTTGCCAGGGTGCAAATGAGCATGGTGGCGATAAAGCCCAACACTGCATCTTGCGTTAGCAAAAGAACGAACTTTGGAAAGACAGGTGCCCAAAGGGTGGCGGCCACTTTGCCTACCACAAAGCCGATAACACCGAGGCCCAGGGCCTGTTGCAGGATCATGGACGCGATGGTCAGGTTGCGGGTGCCGATCAACTTGAGCACGGCAATTTCGCGAATCTTGCCCAACGTCATGGTGTAGATGATGAAGGCCACAATCGCCGCACTGACCACGGCCAGGATG
Source organism: Limnohabitans sp. DCL3 (assembly GCF_048019295.1). Lineage (GTDB taxonomy): Bacteria > Pseudomonadota > Gammaproteobacteria > Burkholderiales > Burkholderiaceae_C > Limnohabitans_A. The sequence continues at coordinate 2,161,139 of NZ_CP171842.1, forward strand.
GCCAGAAACATGCCAATCTGCTTGGCCGAGGTCGCAATCAGTTTGTCGACCAAGATGTCTTCCATGTCCTCGCGGGTGAACACGGTCAAGTGCTTCCAGCGTCGGATCGGTGCGGCCACTTGCGCGGCTGACCAGCCCTCGGTCACGCGCACCAGAACCGCATTGACGTTGCGACTGCTGGTTTGCAAGTTTTGCACGGCATCGAGCAGGCCTAGCACAGCAGGCCGATTGAACGCGGGGTTGGCTGCTGTGCGCACCCGGTCGTTCACGATGGCGTCGTTGTCCTTGAGGAATTGCGCTTCCTGAGCGTCCTTGAGCGGAATGAACACCATTGGGTCTCCACCGGAGGACACCATGCGGCGCGTCAAGCCCACCACTTCGTAGGTGTGACGCCGGATCTCGACCTTGTCGCCCAGCAACAGTCCTGTCTTGATATCTGCCACTGCTTCGTAGTGGCTGCGCGTGAGTTGCCGACCTGCCAGCAAATGGCCGGGTTGGCCGGGCAACCCGGCAGCACCGGGCTCAATGCCTACCACCATGGCCCGGGCCTCTTTGCCTCCCACGGCTTTGACCTGCATGGTGAAGTAAGTGATGTTGGCAGCCATAGCAACACCGGGCATACCCGCAATGCTGCGCACGATATCGTCTTTGAGGCTGGAAGCTTCGGCATACGGTCCCTGCGTGTCTTTTTGGACCACCCACAAGTCGGCGCCGCTGTTTTTCAGCAAAGCCTGCGCATCGTCCACCATACCGCGAAACACACCGGCCATGGTCAGCGTCACACCAATGAGCAAACCCAGCCCCAGCCCGGTGAGCACGAACTTGGCCCAACTGTGCTGAATGTCGCGCGCCGCCAGACTGATCATGGTTTGGCCTTTTTCACTAGCGTATCGACCACCTTGAAGCGCGCCCCTGCGGACAGCGGTTTTTCGCTATACACAACCACCGTATCGCCTGATGCCAAGCCGCTGATTGCCTGCACGCGCCCGTCCAGGCTGGCCGCGCCCCATTGGACAGGCACAAAATCGAGTGCGCCGTCTTTGAGACGCCATACGCCTGTACGGCCCTGAAGGGTCTGTACACTGGCCTGCGGCACCACCAACGCCTGCTCGGTTTGCTGGAGCTGGAGAGTGACTTCGGCCATCTCGCCAATCGAAAGCGCCGCGGGAATCTGCTCGAACGCCACTTGCGCAATCCGCTCTTCTGTCACAGCGTCCGCCTGCAATTCGACCCGATCCACTTTGCCTGCCAGCACCAGCTGTGGCCGTGAGCGCAACACAATTTGGGCTGGCAAGCCGACAGCCAGCCCAGTTGATCGGGCCTGGTCTACTCGCAACTTGACCCAAAGGCTCGCGGGGTTGGCCAGCCGGAGCACCGGTTGCCCAGCAACCACTGTACTGCCTGATTCGGCATCTCGACTGATCACCACGGCATCGGCAGGTGCGAGCAAACGAGTGTTCTGTTTTTGAAGCGATGCTGCGCCGCGTTCGGACTGCAGACGACGTGTGTCCTGCTTGGCTGCCTGCAAGTTGGCTTGCGCCGCCGCCAGCGCAGCATCGGCAGACTGCAGCTCCTGCTCCCGACTTTCCAGAGCCGAGGGGCTGATGAAGTTTTGCCGAGCCAGCTCTTTTTGCCGGTTCAGGTTGGTCATGGCCAATGCACGTCGGGCTTGTGTGTCAGCCACCTGGGCGTTGACTGCCGCTTCAACACTGACCGCCTTGGTCAGGGCGGCATCCTGCGCCTGCAGGCGCTGGTCCAGGTCCACGGGGTCCATCTCGGCCAAGAGTTGTCCGGCCTTGACCATCTGTCCTACATCCACATGCACATGCAGCACACGTCCGGCCACCGTCGGCCCCATTAGCCAGCTTTGGCGTGCTTCCACACTGCCAATGCCGAACACAGACGGCGTCAAGCGCTCGTTACTGGCCTGTGCGACGGTGATTCTGGTTGGAGCCAACGGCCCCATGCGAAAGACAACGAATCCGAATGTCAGCACCGCTGCTGCAAGGCCTAGGACGATCACGACCTGTCGCTTGTTCAATTTGAAGAGGATCATTTGCGCTTCCTTGATTCGGCCACAGACTGCATCAGCAAACCGGCCTCGTAAATGTTGAAAACCACCTGGGCCTGGCGCGCCATGTCTTTGAGGCTGCCTGTGACGAGTGACTGCATGACCAACCCTTGAACAGCCCCCATGAAAAGAACGACCGCACCCTTGGTATCCACCTCGGCTGTGATCAGACCATCCTCATGCGCTTGTGCCAGCAATCCGGCAACCAAGCCACGGTAGTCGGCCATGAGCAGCTGAACCCTGCCCTTGAGTGCCGTGGGCTTGGCATGCTGCAACTCCTGAAAAATCAGCCGCGGAACTCCGGGATATGTCTGCACAAAATCGATGTGGGCCATGAAAACTGCGCGCAATGCCTGTAAAGGGCTGGTCTGCTGAGACTTCGCCACTTGCAGCAATCTGTCGATCAAGGTTTGGTGTGTCCAATCGAGCACTGCCAGCCAGATCGCTTCCTTGCTCTCGAAGTGCTTGAACACGCCACCCTGCGTGATCCCGATGGCCTGTGCCAGGTCACCTGTCGTGATCTCTGCAGGACTTTTGATGGCCGCCAAATCCAAAGCGGCTTGGATCAGCTCGGCTTGACGGTCTTCTGTTCTGAGCTTAGTTCGTGTCAGCACATTGACTTTGAATAAGTAATTAATGAATTACTTTATCACGAAACTGATTGACCCACAGAAAGTAACCTAGACTGTTATGGATCGCTGGAATAGTGGAAATGAAGCTTGATCATCAACGACAGCTATAGAGAAAGGCAGCGGCGGACGGCTTCTGGCCGGTCGCTGTCATCGGTAGCGATTGCGTTGACCGACAGCTCCCGCCGCATTCCGGCCACCCCAAAAAAACGCCCCTCCACCATCCGGCACAGGGGCGTATCAAACAAGTCCATCAAGCAACTGCAAATTGCTGATGTTGTCAGTATACTGGTGTTTTGTACAGTATTGGCGACATCATGCCCCCGCTTTCCACCCCCCAGCCTCTGCCCCCCGGCCCGCTCCTGGTCAAGACTTTCTTGACCAGCGTTCAGGCCGGTTTTCCCTCCCCGGCCGAAGACCACCAGGTCGAGCGCATCGACCTGATGAGCCAGCTCATCAAACACCCGCAGGCCACGTTCATGCTGCGCGTGAGCGGTGAGTCCATGCGCGATGCGGGCATCCTGGACGGTTCGGTGGTGCTGGTGGACAAAGCCATCCAGCCCGAAAGCGGTCACACCGTGATCGCCGTGGTCGATGGCGAATTCACCTGCAAGACCCTGCAAATCCTGCCTGGCGGCGGCATGCGCCTGAAAGCCGCCAACCCTGACTACCCGGACATCGTGCCCAAGGACGGCCAGACCGTGGAGATCTGGGGCGTGGTCGTGGCCAGCATCGTTCAGCACGCGGCCTGACATGCTCGCCCTGATCGACGGCAACAACTTCTACTGCAGCTGTGAGCGCGTGTTCCAGCCCTGGCTGAAAGGCCGCCCGGTGGTCGTGCTGTCCAATAACGACGGCTGTGCCATCGCACGCAGTGACGAAGCCAAAGCCCTCGGCATCAAGATGGGCGCGCCCTACTTTCAGTTGCGTGACCTGGAACGTGACGCGGGACTGATCGCCCTCTCGGCCAACTTCGCGCTTTACGGCGACATGAGCGACCGCATGATGACCCTGGCCGCAGGCCTGGGCCACACGCAAGAGGTCTACAGCATCGACGAAAGTTTCATTGACCTGAGCGCCATCCCCGGCGACCTGGTGCGCCGCGCCCGCATCATCCGCAGACGCATCCACCAATGGATTGGCATCCCGACCTGCATCGGCATCGGACCCACCAAGACCCTGGCCAAACTGGCCAACGCCATCGCCAAGAGCGCCGAGCGCAAGCCCGGCAGCTACCCGGCGCACCATGCGCAAATCTGCCACCTGGGCGCGTGCAGCCCGCAAGAACTTCACGCCCTGTTGCAAGCCACCGAAGTCGGCGATGTCTGGGGCGTCGGCCCCAAGATCGGCGCCCAGCTGCGCGCGCAAGGCATCCACACCGCGCTGGATCTGCAGCGCATGGACCCGGCAGCCGCGAAAGCGGGCTGGTCGGTCGTGCTGGAAAAAACTGTGCGCGAACTCAACGGCGTGCCCTGCATCGAGTTTGAAGACGAACCCCCGGACAAACAACAAATCGCGTGCACAAGATCCTTCGGCCATCCGGTGACAGAGCTGATCGAGCTGCAAGAAGCCATCACCGAATTCGCCTGCCGTGCCGCAGAAAAACTGCGCAAACAAGGCAGTCATACCGGCCACATCATGGCCTTCATCCGCACCAGCTCATTCAGGAAACAAGATCCGCAATACAGCCGCAGTGCAAGCATCCCCCTGCCCTCGCCCACCAGCGACAGCGCGCACATCACGCAAGCGGCCAACGCCATCATCAAACGCATCTACCGCCCCGGCTTCAAGTACGCCAAAGCGGGCGTGATGCTCATGGACCTGCAGCCCGCCACACGACACCAGCTGACGCTGGAATTTGACGAGACCATCCCCGAAAACCGCGTGCGCCTGATGACCGCCATGGACCAGCTGAACCAACGCTACGGATGCGGCACCCTCAAGCTGGCCAGCGCAGGGGCACCCAGAGCGCGCAAGCTGTGGGCGATGAAGCAAGAGAGGATGTCGACGGGGTTTACGACGGATTGGGGGGGCTTGGCGATTGTTGAATAACTCCTACACAGCCCCTTCATTGCCCCTCAACAATGCCTCAGAAACGATACCCCAAGCCTATACCCCAGCGTGTACTGTTCCAGTCCGAGCGGTCAATCGAGTGGAAATCAATTCGACCAAAGAAATTCGACTGGATTTCATACGACAACCCCACTCGAGAATTTGTGTTGGTCACGCCTGTGTTGTAACTGAAACGCGCAACAAGCAAATCTGCAGTCAATGCCGGATTCAGCTTGTAAACAAGCCGAACAACTGGCCCGTTGCCATAAATGTGAAGATCCCTGTAAGTGCCAACGCGTACCCCCCCCATCTCTACGTTTTGTACGCTCGAGTCTTGGTACATGTACCCGATTTGACCCTTGGTGTTTGAGGTCAGGTTGAATGAATAACCGCCGCCGATGGCCGTGGTGTTTAGATTCGAGGCGTTGTTATCGGTGCCACCACTCTTCTCTTTTGACACGTTGTAAATCGCGTTGACATACCAACCACTGTCGAATTCGTAAATGCCCTCAAGACCTTTTTCTGAACTGGCTACCGGAGAATTACCTGAGGCACCGGCGTAGCCGAAAACCCACCGTTCTTGCCATGGTGCATCAGCAGCAAATCCATGGCTTGCAGAGCTCAAAATAATTGCTAGAAGACTGGATGCTTTGATATTTCTCATCGTTGCTCTCACTGGTTGAATTACTTGAGACCACGCCATCGTTTGCGTGCGTGGTTTCATGACTGTTGACTTATCTGATAACGACGTCGTACGCCAAGTTGTTGCTGTCCGTGCAAATGCCGCTGCCGTCCGAAGCATTGACAACGACCAAATCACAGCGAAGCACCTCAGTGCCGCTGACCAGTACGGCCGTTGCCTGGTTACTTGACCCCATGGTGACTGCCGTACCAAAGCCTGGTTTCATGGCCAAACCTGTCGGCGTAGCACCAAACGACTGCCCCAAGCCAAAACCGTACGTCTGGTTTCGGACGAACTTTCCTGTGTACTGCTTGCCCTTGAGCTGCACTTGAATTTCACGCGTGCCGTCATTCAAGGTACCTGACCCGGTTTCGCCACCACCACGAGGAAACAGTGTCACGGTGTGCGAGCAAGCAGACAGAGCAAGCAACCCATAAACAACAGCCACCTTGCGAATCAACATGGTTTTATGAAACATGACTTTCATGCGAACGACTCAACCCCTCTAAAACTACGAATTACGTAGAGACATGATACATTCAAAACTACGAAACTCGAAGCGTGTCAAAAGTACGCTCTTCGTCCCTCAACAACCCGTCGGTGTTTGCCACCCGACTTCGGGAAGCAAGGTTGCGTATGGGAATTGCTCAAGACAAACTGGGGGTCATGCTCGGACTCGATGAGCACACCGCCAGCGCTCGGATAAGCCGGTACGAGAGCGGCATTCACGAACCTGCTCTTAAAACCGCACGATCACTGGCGGATTCGCTGGGTGTTCCACTGGGTTATCTTTACTGCGACGATGATCGCTTGGCACAAATCATCTTGGCTGCAAGCGAACTGCCTGCTCGAGACCAGGAAGAGCTGCTCAACGCCCTCAAAGAGCGCCTGGAGTCCCTGCGCTCAAGTGGCGACACCAAGTGACTCATGCCAACAGCCTACTTGGCTTTCGCCGAGCGCTTCGCTCAAAGAGTTGATCTCCAGGATCAACTCTTTGAGCTGCTGCCTCTGGCTGACGGCCTCCTGGGTGTAGAAGCCATGCTTCTGGGGCCGCCCAGTGCTCTTACCACCGTGCATTCGACACCGGCCGTTTGGCATTGGGAAGTTCTGGCATGGGTTGCCTGTAGTTCGACAATGCGCACCACAGCGCGCTTGCATGGGGTTACCGTTCATTGGGACTGCCCTCCCCCGGTGTTGACCGTACCCACGACCGCCTGACCGCCCTGTCCGACGTTGACATGCTGGACCACGATGTGCTGCTTCTCCACCCCCCTTAGTTGCCGAATTGCAGCCACCCCCCCTTGGAAGGTTGAAAAGGCTTTGACTGCGGCACCGAGCGTCCTAGATGCCAGCACAGGGTCTTGCTGGAGATTTGCCCGATGAACCATTCGCATCCCTGCGTGATGAAGGGATGCAAGCTGGTGTGCGAGCATCTTCTCCAGGCTGTTGGCCGCTTGGATCGTGTCAGAGGTATCGAGTGCCATGGCGGCAATGTCGTTCCCGAGTGAAGTCAGGAGTTCTGTTCTGAGGTTGGAAGCCTCTATGGCGGCCACCGAAGGCGTCGTCAGCGTGTCGATCAACCCTCCATGTGCGGAGGGGATTACCTCCCCACCGGTACCGATGGGCGCAGGCACGCAGGCGTCCATCTCTGCCACGGCCATGAGTTCGCGCGCAGCGATCTGGAAGTTGAGCTCGTCCGGTGAGAGCCCGCACTCAGAACCTTGAATCTGGTCGAGTCGAAGCACGTTGCTCCTCTGGCGGTGCTTGAGGCCTCTGGAGGTTGCATCTCGGCCGTCGCGGGTTCGCTCGGAGCACTTTTCACAAACGTACCCGTCGTCGCAGTTTGACACTTGCTGGTTACTACTGCCGCAGAGTGAGCAAGCGTATCGCAATCGCGGCTGGAGACCCTTCATCATCGTGACTCCCCGGTATTGGAGGGATGGTTCTTTCCAGCGAAACCTACACAGGCTAGGTTTTGATTCACTCGAACCGCTTTGTCCTCGGACGTCCTGCGACCACGGCTCGTCATGATCTGGGCAAATGTACGCATCTTGGTAGTCTTCAGATGAGTTGCAGCGTTAAGGCCGAGAAGCTCCAGATAACCTTGTGGGCTTCGTTCGATGTCAGCACGAACCGCCGACCACACGGCACTCTGGAGCGCTTTATCGCCAGCACTTGCCAGCGCATCAAGCACAGTGGTCGCAGCACTTGTGCGTTCGGTGTTGGTCAGCTTGGCCTTTGGCTCGAAGGCGAGTCCGAAGCGGTCGCCAACGTCCGAGGCAAACTTTTTAACGAGTGCACGAAGACGCAGCCTCTTGACGGGAGCTCCGCCCTCGTAACGGTCATTGACAATGGGAGCAACAAGAACATGGATGTGAGGTGCAGCCTCATCGCCGTGATAGACGATGCTGAGCACCATCGCGCTCCCGAACTCTTGCAGGAACCAGGTGGCACTCGCCCTGAAGTAGGCCGAGACATCGACCTCCGAGTTAGGTGGCAGACTGACGATAAACTCCAGAGCCTGGACATGGTCCTTGCGAAGTGTTGTACTTGCGGTTCGGAACTGCTTGATCAACTGCTGGCCCATGTTCACGATCTCTGCGGCTGTCTGCGGACCGAAAAGAATCTGATTGAGGTGCATCCGAGAATGATCGATCTGAGCACGGAAGCCCCGCTCTGCCTGGGTTTCACGGAGGTTATGTTTTGCCGCGATCAGGAGGGTTTTGGGAGGCCTGCCGGCTCGTGTAGATTTGCTGATGGCACCACCACGAAACAGAAGCGAGACTGTCATCGCGCGACCCCTCCTAGCTCTTTGGTAGTCCAAGGACCGACAGCCCCCTTTTCGATCATTGAGCTGATCAGCTGATCAATCTCATCCGAACGCCAGACCGTAGTCCTTGGCCCAAGGTTATAGCCCTTCGGATAACGACCAGACTGAATTCCAGCGAACCAAGACGACTTCGACACCGGGATGCGAGTCAGAACTTGGGGGAGGCGATACAGGGACACCGCCGCAGCGGGGGATTGATGCACCATCGATTGGGCTTCCTCGACGAGGCTACCCCGAGCGGGTAGCCCAACTACTTGTGCGTTTGTACGCATAGTTTTCTCCAATTACAGATTCCCGGCACCATGCCGGCGGTCGTCAAAAAGGCAACTTCCAACTGAACCTTTTTCGCGAGTCAGTCGATGAACGAACTGAATGCTGTTGCACCCGAGCTCGACATAAGATGCATGGTAAGAAGACTCAGGCACCGCCGAAAGAAACTCCCCTGATTAAAAAATAGGCAGACAGGAATATTGCAATGTGGCCGTTTTCAAAGCGAGGATGCCGTGCTGGCACGCCGTCCCCTCAACCGAGCGATCTACCGCCGCTGGGTGACTTCGAGCAGTCTGATGCGGGTCTCAGGATCTGGCTACCGCAAGTGCTAGTTGACCGCATCAACTGGCTAAGCGTGAAGCTCAATGTCAGTAGGCCTGACATCGTGCGCGGGTTAATTTTTGAGCACGTTTACGGCCGCGTGGCCTATGTGGCACTGATTGCCTTGCAGGAGCAGGGGCATCGGTCCGCGCAGCCAGCGTGCAAAACATCGAACGCTGCACGGATACGCAGCGACTCAATCGACCAGCGTCTCCACCGGCCAGTAACGGACTTCACAGTTGATGACCAGCCGATGGAGAACCCTGGTGACGGATGGATCAGAAAAAGCCGAGAACGCCAGACTGAAGTCGATCTCCAGTACCTGGGCAAAAGTGACGAGGACCTTACCCTTATGCTGCCTAGCCGCATGAAGGCTGATCTCATTGCCACAGCAGAAAAGCACAACCTTGATCCCTCGAGTTACGTTCGCAAGCTGCTGGTTCTCGAACTTCTCGGCGAAAAATTGCACAGAGACTGGCAGCTCGCTGTTGGGAAGGTGACCCAAGAAGTCAAAAATCTAGAGCGAGAGTGACGATTCATTGGGTCACTAAGCTGCACGAGGTAATTGTCGTCAAACACTCCCCATCAGTTTCTTTCTACCTGCGTAAGATGATGTGTCGACTACTCAATGGCTCTGTCATGCACGCGCGCAACTAAATGAAAGGGTTCTTGTAAAAAGTTTACGCGGCATGTAATGAAATCACTTTTGCGCCTGCAGTCAACGCTTCAAGATAATCGGCCCATGCCTGAAGCATGGCTCGTCTCTGATCGAGATACGTGGTTCGGTTGTAAGCACGACCATTTGCATCACGAACAGCGTGAGCCAACTGGGCCTCAATAATGTTCGGGTCATAGTTCAATTTTTCAGCCAAGAGAGTTCGGGCTGTTGCTCGGAATCCATGCCATGTTTGAAGTTCCGAGGTGTAGCCCAAAGCGATCAAAGCAGAACGAACCGAATTATCGGAAATGGGGCGGTCATGGTCACGCTCACCTGGGAATACCAAACGGCCATGGCCAGTCAGGGCATGCAGGGGTCGTAGCAGTTCTATGGCCTGTTTTGGCAACGGTACCAAGTGATCTTGACCGTTTTCCTTGCCTTCTTTTGTACGCTTCATCCTAGCCGCTGGTATCGTCCACAAAGCATTATCAAAATCAATCTCGGACCATGAGGCTGATCGAAGTTCGCCTGGACGCTGAAAAAGGATAGGCGCCAATTGCAGCGCTGTTTTGACGATCAAGCCACCGCGATAAGCGCGGATGGATCGTAGCAAGTCGCCAAACTTACTCGGGTCGGTGATTGCGCCAAAGTGCTTTGACCTGTAAGGCGTCAACGCGCCCTTGAGGTCAGCTGTAATGTCTCTTGGAGCTCGAGCAGTTGCAACGGCATAGCGAAATATTTGCCCAACTAGTTGCAAACCACGTTCTGCAGTTTCGAGAGCCCCCCTTTGCTCTGTTTTTCTAACTGCAGCCAGGATTTCAACAGGCTCAAGGTCGTTGATTTTGCGTGCACCGATGTAGGGGAATAGATCGCGCTCAAGCTGGCGCGTACAACGCTTCGCGTGAACCTCGCTCCACAAGGGAACCTGCCGTGCCAACCACTCAAGTGAAACCTCCTTGAAAGTCTCGCCGGTTGGGTTCATTGCCCTCAGCTTTTCGTTTTGCCGTTGGTCTATCGGGTTGACACCAGAATTTTTGAGTAGTCGAGCCTCATCTCGTAATCGTCTGGCAACCGTCAACCCGACATCTGGGTATCCCCCCAAGGCCATCTGCTTCTCTTTGCCCTGGATCGTGAATTTATAAAACCAACGCTTAGACCCATTGCTGCCGACTTGCAGATAAAGACTACCTGCGTCGGACAGCCGAATTTGTTTCTTTCCCTCTGGGCAGACTGCTTTTCGGCACTCAAGATCCGTCAACATAATTTTCTCCAAGAATAAACCGGGGTACAAAATCAATTGTTACACCAAAATTGGAAACGTACCCCGACCCGTACCCCGTCTACGTTCCGGAATCAGTTGGACCTCATCAGACAAAATCTACAAAAAAGTGCGCCAAGTCGTTGAATTTAAACAAGAAAAAAGGCGCCCGACATTGCTATCGGACACCTTTGGATGGTGATGTGGTGGTGCATAAGTGTACGACCGAACAATTCTCTATTCGTACTCAATAGGAAATGGTAGGGAATGAGCGGTAGTCAATCTGTCCTCGCCACTAGCCTGACGAAGATTTATACAGAAAAGATTGGTAATTAAATATTCATATTAAACACCCGGATCTCCGCACAAATCGTTCCGAACGCTGTTCCATCGCGGTTCGCCCTCAATCGGGTTAGCGGGTGTTTGAGCGGGCTTGATGGGAAATGAGCTCCATAGTCAAAGCACAAATGGATAACTTAAGACGTCACATACAAGGGTCTTGAGAGAGAACTGCCCCCGTAAAAACGCCCAAGTCTCCAGGCAATACCAAAGTAAATTTCGGGTGAATAGCAAAGTAAATATTCGTACGTCCATTTAAAAGCTCACGCTTCTTCGTCGTCCACCTGGGAGACCAGCTCTCCATCGGACAGCCTGCGGATGGTCAATGCGGTGCCTCAACTCACGGACATTGTCGGCAGACAAGCCGTCTTCCCTTCCGCACCCAGATTCGTAAAATTCGGAATTAGAAGCCGAGAAATTCGGAAACAAGGCCATACCGCAAGTGAGACGATTCGCTTGTGCTGCGCCATCGATGCGGTGAATCCACATCTTTAAAGACGCAACAAATGCGGTGATTGCCTTGACTTTGCGGTGAAAACCACCCACAATCACCGCATGGAAAGCGAAGATAAGCGTTACATCTGGCAGAAAAACGACTGGCCGCACTGGGTTTACGACCACAAGCGACTGGCACCGCTGCTCGCCCAGATCCACATGGCGCAGGGGCATTTGCTCGGCCGCATGCACGACCTCGGGCTCGACGTGCGCGACCAGGCCGCCTTGCGTGTCCTGACTGAAGATGTGCTCAAGACCAGCGAAATCGAAGGTGAGAAACTCAACCCCGATTCGGTGCGTTCCTCTATCGCCCGGCGTCTGGGTGTGGACATCGGTGCCTTGGCCCCGTCAGACCGGCATGTGGATGGCGTGGTGGACATGGTGCTCGACGCTACCCAGCGGCACAACACCCCCCTGACGGCTGAACGCTTGTTTGGGTGGCACGCGGCCATGTTCCCGACCGGCTACAGCAGCCTCACCAAAATCCGCGTGGGCCAATGGCGTGACGATGCCCAAGGCCCAATGCAAGTGGTGTCAGGGCCCATCCATCGACAGAAGGTTCACTACGAAGCGCCGCCAGCACACCTGCTCGATGCCGAGATGGTGGACTTCCTGAACTGGTTCCATCTGGACCAGCACGACGACCCGGTGATCAAGGCGGGTCTGGCGCACCTGTGGTTTGTGACCATCCACCCGTTTGAGGATGGCAATGGCCGTATCGCGCGTGCCGTGGGAGACATGGCGTTGGCACGCGCTGAACAGTCGGCACAGCGCTTTTACAGCCTGTCGGCCCAGATCCAACACGAGCGCAAGGATTACTACGATCGCCTCGAAGCCACTCAAAAGGGCGACATGGATGTCACCGCCTGGCTCGAGTGGTTCCTGGCCTGCCTGCTGCGGGCCATCCAGGGGGCTGAAGCCACTCTGGCATCGGTGTTGGCCAAGGCGCGCTATTGGCAGCGCTGGGCCGGTGTGCCGATGAACGATCGTCAAATCAAACTGCTCAACAAGTTGCTCGACGGTTTTGACGGCAAACTGACCAGCAGCAAATGGGCGGCCATTGCCAAGTGCTCGCAGGATACGGCGTTGCGCGACATCTCGGACCTGGTGGAACGCGGTGCGCTGAAAAAATCAGAGGCCAGTGGCCGGAGCACCAGTTATGAGTTGGGCCCGTTGGGCTGAGCACCATCAATCCAGCCAGTACTGGACTTCTCAGCGGAAGTACGCGTGAATGCAGCTCCAACATTCCACAAGGAGCATGCAACTTGAGCACCACCCTCACCGAATTGGAACTGGCAACGCGCTGGGCCATGAGTCCCAAAACACTGCAGAGTTGGCGAGCGACAAACCGAGGGCCCGAATACCGCAAACTTGGCAAGAAGGTCCAGTACTCGCTAGCGGTCATCGAAGATTACGAAAACCAAGCCAGGACCAACGTCGCATTCTCGGGTGTCGACGAAATTCTGCTCTACCTGCAGCAGACTGGCCAGGCCGGACTTAGACCCACCCGACAGGTAGATCTTACATCGGCACACTTCACCGACTCAAGTTCAAATCCGGTCTTGGGAATTGAACCCAAGTCCACAACCATCGTTCTTAGCCTGCATGCAGAGGCTGTGCATGGAGCTTGATTCCCAGAGCAGCAGTTACTTTCAGGATGGTGGCAAAGCTGGGGTTGCCTTCCCCTGACAACGCCTTGTACAGACTCTCTCGGCCCAATCCCGTGTCACGCGAGAGCTGAGACATACCTTTGGCTCGAGCAATAGTGCCCAAGGCCTTGGCAATGAATGCCGCATCATCGCCCGCCTCCTGCAGGCAGGCTTCCAGGTAGAGTGCCATGTCCTCTTCGGTTTTGAGGTGCGCGGCACTGTCCCATTTCCGTAGCTTCAGAGCAGTCATCTGTTACTCCTTCAGTTGACGCGCTAACTCCTGCGCGGTTTGAATGTCCTTGGCCTGACTCGACTTGTCACCCCCAGCCAGCAAGATGACGATTTCCAGACCCCGCAGCGTGAAATACACCCGAAAGCCTGGACCGTGGTGGATCCGCATTTCAGAGACCCCCTCCCCCACTGACTTGTGGTCTCCGAAGTTTCCATCTTCAGCCCGATCGATACGCGCCTGGATCCGGCGGGCGGCTTGCCTGTCCTTCAAGGACTCAAACCAACCATCAAAAACTTCGGTCGTATAGATCGTCTTCATGGCCAATTGTATCAATTGGGATACAGGCTTGTCAAGCCAAGTCATTCAAACATGCGTTTCGTCAGCTTGCACAGGCCCTTCGTATAAAGGATTCCCTTTGTTTGCAGCCTTCGCCTTCACTCTTTTTTGTGCTCGTCATCCAGCCCGATGCGGGGTCATTGCACAAACTGCGCATGGTGTGAAACCTCTTGCTCAGCCCTTTGTCCTTCAGCCGCTTTTTCTGCTTTTTGCGATTTATTTTCCCAAAGGTCTCGGTGCGCATTCAGGTAAGTGCGCGGCTCCATCGCAGGAAACATGAGCAATTGCAAAATATAACCAGGAATAAACAAGGCAAACATGGCATGGGCCACACGCGCAGGGTGGATGGCGGGCCCCAGCTGGTGACCATCCCTCAATTTGCGCGCCAATTGGGTCAGAGAACGAATGATGGCCTCAAAGTGCTTGTCCAAAGAGGCTTTCACCACCGGATCCACCATGGCGGTAGACCACACATGCAAACTCATGGCACGACCGGAGCCAAGGGATGTTTGCCTGACCAGCTCCAACAGCATCAGCAGCGCATCATCGCGGCTGTATCCGTTGGCGTCTTCAGCAATAGCGTCCACGCGCGCACAAAAAGCGCCCAGATTCTGATCCATGATGGTCAATAAGATTTCTTTCTTTGATTTGAAGTAAATAAAAAGGGCGCCATTGGAAATACCCGCCGCATTCAAGATGTCTTTGATCGTGGCACCTTGGTATCCTTTTTCTGCAAATACCAGGCGAGCAACGTCGATGATGAATTTTCTTTTTTCATCGACCAGCAATTGGTTGATTTTTGGCATGCGATTGCCCTTTCAAGCTCAAAACCATTTACGCATGGCATTTGACCTTTACGGTTTCATGCACAGCGATCAGAATTTGCAGCTTAGGCCATGCGTCTTGTCCAAGCTCTCACTCACTCTCTTTGGCCAATCCTCTCATTCGCTCTCAGCCAGTTTGCTAACCTGATGCCGTGCCTATTCATTTTTTCATGATCCGACTCAGCCTGTTGCTGTCCATGGCCCTGGCAGCTTCGCTGGTGCATGCAGCGCCGTCGCCCGCCCAGCCCGAGGGCCTTGTCACGATGGATGTGGCGTTTTGTGTGGCACCACCCGACGACCGCCCCTTGCGTGCACAAACAGATTGCACACTCCGCCAAAAACCCACGCAAGAAGGTCCGCTACAAGCATGGCTGCGCATCGGCAACGCCACCAGCGAACCACAAAGACGCACGCTGGTGGTGTCACCTTACTATCACAACACCGTCGAAATCTATCGACTGGCATCAGGATCCTGGGTCTTGGTCGAAACGGGTGGCGCCAGCCTAGGTGGGCATGCGTCGTCAGCCAGTTTGGGTGGGCATCGTTTTGCATTCACATTTCCGGCCGGAGAAACTCAGGTGCTGGTCCGGATTCCCAGCGATCCCTCCGCGCCCAAAGTCACGCACTTTCGAGTCGCCTTAGAAGACAGTGGCAACCCATTCAACAAAGAGCAAGTGCTGCTGGGTCTGCACATTGGCATGCTGCTGATGGTGTGCTTGTTGATGCTCATGAGCTGGGCGGTAGAGCGTTCGGTCTTGCAATTTCGTTTGCTGCTGCTGACAGCCGCAACGCTGCTGTGTGTGCTGATTGGCTCTGGCGCGCTCTACCTGCTCTGGCCCGGTGCTTCACCCCACTGGTGGGGCACGGTGATTTTTGGCGCCAGCATCATTTTTCGCATCGCGATTCAAGGCTGGATTTACGATGCCATGGTCCGACCCTATCAAAAAGACCTGAAGTACCTGCGACTGACGCGCGGGCTGTATGCGACCGCCTGGATCGCTGTGCTGGCCTTCTTCGTCAATGGGCATTTGCTGGGGTGGGTGCTCAGCATCGTGCTGCTGCTGGCGGTTTCTGCCATCTCGGCCTTTGGTCTGCACGCAGCGGTGGACATGCCGCCCCGTTTGCGCCGCATTCTTCAGGCCTCTCTTGCCGGATTTCTTTTTCTCAATTTTGGCGGCTTCATTGGCATGATGCTGACACAGGGGCAAAACAACGTCCCTGTTTATATCTCCCGATTGATTGATTTGGGTTTGCCTCTGGGGGCGCTGGTCATGACCCTGCTGCGCAACAAAGTATTGGAGCAAGAGTACCAACGCACCAAAGAAACGCTGACCCGTCAAACGTTTGCGCTGGAATCCGAGCGGCAAACACGCAATGAAAAACGGATGTTGCTGGACATGTTGACGCATGAGATCAAAAATCCTTTGGCATCGATCAATTTTGCACTGACCACCTTGTCGCAATCGCCAGAAGGACAGCACGGGCAAACACCCAGGCGGCTGGAAAACATCTCCCGATCCGTGCAGACGATTGACCAGATCATCGAACACTGCAATCTGGCCAACGGCATCGAAGACGAACGCATCCAGCCGCAAATGGCATGCACCGATTTGAAGCGCATGTTTCAGGACTTGCTTGCAACCTCCTCGCAATCGGATCGTTTGTTGCTAACGGTCGATACCTCGTTTCAGGTTGAAACCGATATTTATTTGCTGCGAATGATCGTGGCCAACTTGATTGACAACGCACTCAAATATGCACCCGTCAACACACCTGTTCATATCGAGCCTTTTGAGCTGCTACAAGCGTCCCGTCAAGCTTGGGGCTTTCGCATCAGCAACGCACTGACGCCCGACATGGTCCCCGATCCTGAACAAATCTTCGAACGTTACTACCGCCACCCCTTGACGCAAGAGCTGCGCGGCTCTGGACTGGGCTTGTCGATCTGCCGCCAGATCTGTCATTTGTTGGGGGGGCACATCAACTACCGTTGCGATGAGGTGAGCATCACATTCGAGGTCTGTTTTGAATCCACTTAAAGCTTTGGCCATCGTTGAAGATGACGCCGTATTGCGCGAGGAATTGAGTTGCTTCTTTGTCAATCAGGGCTATCTGGTGCATGAGGCCAACAGCCATCAAGGTCTTCTGGATATTTTGAAACTGCACGACATTCAGGTGGTTGTTCTAGACTTGAACCTGCCTGGCAAAAACGGCTATGAAATCGCCACCTGGTTGAAGCACGATTTACCCAGATTGGGCGTGGTGATCATGACCGCACGCACCTCGCTGACCGACCGCATCAAGGGCTACGACGTTGGGGCTGATCTTTATCTGCCCAAACCCACCAACCCCATGGAACTGTTGGCTGCCGTTCGCAGCCTGACCAAGAGGTTGCAAGACGCGGCGCCTCAAACCCAGAAGTTTCAACTCAGCATGCAAGCACGGCGCATGACGTCTTTGGAGGCCTGCTGCGACGACCTCACAGGGATAGAGGTGTTCTTGTTGCGGGTATTGGCCATGAGTCCGGATAAAACCGTGGACATCGGTGAAATGCTCAATATCTTGGAAGAAAAATTCACCGCCCGCACCCTCACACGCCGCGCATTGGAAAACATTTTCAGTCGCCTGAGAAAAAAGCTCACAACCGCTTTTGACAATGACCTTGACCCCATCAAAGCCGTTCGAGGTTTCGGCTACCAACTGACATGGAGCATTGAAATTGTGGACTAGATACGCACGGCAAAACTTCAACTTCGGGCTGGTTTTATGGCTGAACTTTGCAGGGGTCGGTGCGGCGCTTGCAGAAGAAACATCGCCACTTTCTTTGCTTTATGCACCGCGACAAGGCAGCGTGCTGATGACAAGCGCTGTCAGCGCAGAAAACACCGATTCCGAACTGCGATCGCCGTTGTTCCATCACCAGGGCACAACGCGACACGGTTTGCTGTCACAGACGCTGGACTATGGCGTGACCCACCAACTGACCGCTTCGGTCACCGAGGTGTACGCGAAGGCTTTTGAAAGCAATCCTTACAACCGCGCCGAAGGCCGTGTGGGGTTCAGAAGTCCGCGATTTCAATTGAGTGCATGGACGCCTCTTCAAGCACAGTGGATGCTGAAGTCCAGCGTCGGCCTGCAGTTCAATCCGTCGTCCGCGTCCTCTTTGAACTACGCACTGGTGGCGGGCGATGTGATGTTTCAGCCCACCCCCCATCAGGTGCTGGCCGCGGGTCTGACGTACACCGACCACAAACTCATTGGCAGCCATTCGCACGCTTGGCGCAGCGAATGGGGCACGTCCCTGGGCATCTATCAACTGCGGCTGAAGTACGCGCAAGAGCATCTGGCCAAGTCTGAAGGGGCACTGGGGCGCATCGACCCGAGCACTTATTCGAGCTGGCAAATCGACATTGGCCGGCCGTTGGCCCCGGGGTTTTGGGGACAGGTGAGCTATGCCGCTGAACGCCACCAACTGACTTGGACGCAAGCCCCTTTGCCCATGCCTGTTGTCAACCAACGCCATTTGCAGCGGCTCACGGCCGCATTGAAATGGACATGGGACTGAACAGCTTGCACGTGTTCTGCGTCTGCGCAAAAAGAGTGTCGATAAATTTACGGCCTGAGTTGCAGACTTCAGCCAGTTTTCGGCCAACAAATTAAGCACCTTAGATTTATTGAATGAAATTTATTAATAACTGACCATACATTTACCACTCTCTATTTTTCTATTGACACAGTCATCAGCAGGCGTTCCCCACCCTAATATGAGCTCAGTTTGGGCATCACCCAACGTGAAGCTGCCTGTACTGAACACTTGTCGATAGCTTGAAACCATCAACCCTTGTCCGCGCCAAAAGGCTGACCGTAGCCTTGAGCATTTGCTGCATTGCGACGGCAAATGCACAGACGTCCCCGACTGTCCCGACCCCTTCTGTGCTCCCCCACTTGGACATGCGGATACTGCCTGTGCCAAGCACGCCGTCACCCCAGTTTCCAGAACGCCCCGCACCTTTGCGAGAGATGGCCAAACCCGATGACGATGCACTCATCAAGATCGCTGGCTTTGCGCTGCCAGAAAATGCACCCGAGGCTTTGCGCCTGGCGCTGCCAGTGCTCACACAACGCTTCACAGGCGAAGACCGCCGCTTTGAAGACCTGGCGGGTGCGGCCGCCGAAATCACCCGCTGGCTGCAGCGCGAATTGGGCTGGTACCTTGGGTACGCCTATGTGCCGGTGCAAGTGCCGCAGGTCACCGCAGATGGCAGCATCGTGCAACTGGCCCTTCTGGAAGGGCGGCTCGACAGGGTCGTTCTGAACTGGGACGAGGGCATTGCTGTCAAAAGGGAGGTGGTCGAAGCGCATCTGGCCCACTTGGTCCCGGGCCAAATTCTGTCGGTACGCGAGATGGAGCGCACGGTGTTTCTGATCAACGACCTGCGGGGCCTGACCGCCCAGTTTGAAGTGCGTGCGGGCAAAACCACAGGCACCGCCGAACTGGTGGTCACCGCCAAACCCGAGGACCGCTGGTCCATCAAGCTGGAGTCAGACCTCAATGGCTCGCGCTACATGGGACAAACACGCATCGGCGCTCTGGGTCAATGGAACAGTCCCTTAGGTCTTGGCGACGTGTTGACCAGCACCTTGATGAGTTCCAGCACGGGGGGGCTGCGTTTCGGCTTGCTGGGCTACACCGCCCCCATGGGTTCAAACGGCACCAAGCTGAGCACAGCGCTGTCCGCCGTGTCTTACGCTTTGGACAAACAACAGTTTCCGCTCGAGCTGCACGGCAGTGCCATGACGTTCAATGTCAGCGCGCTTTACCCCTGGGTGCGCTCGCGCAACCTGAATGTGTTTTCCATCGCCTCTGTCGAGCGCAAACACTACGAAGACAGCAACATCGTCAACAGCACACGCAAGCGGGTGGAGACCTTCACCCTGGGCAGCACAGGGGATTTCAGGGACAGTGTGCTGGGCGGGGGCGTCAACACCTATGACGCCTCCCTGGTCAGTGGCCAGGTGCGCTATCCACAGGGGCGTCCGAGTGGTCTTTTGGACGCCGCCCATTTCAGCAAAGTCACCGCCAGCGCGACCCGCTTGCAAGACATTGCTTCTGGTCGATTGCTGGGCTATTTGGCTTTGCGCGGCCAATGGAGTGACAAGAACCTGGACACCACCGAGCAGTTTCGTGTCGGCGGTCCGGACGGTGTCCGTGGCTTCGCTCCGGGTGAAGGAACGGGCGACGCCGGCGCCATTGCCACCCTGGAGCTGCGCTGGCTGTTGCCGCAAGCGTGGTTTGGCCGGGTTGCGCGCGAGATGGTTGCCAGCGCTTTTTACGATGCCGGCCACATCCGCTACCGCAACCAACCGGCCCCCGGATCCAGGACCGCCACCCACGACACCTTCACGTCAGCAGGCATCGGCCTGGCTTGGGTTCGCCCAGAAAAATGGTCACTGCGTTTCACCCTGGCCCAACCCCAACGGGGCACACCCCTGAGCGATACACGTGTGCGTGATCCACGCCTGTATGCCCTCGCCAATTTCTATTTCCGCTGATGGGTTTGCCCTGAACGCACCCCAAGCCCGCAACTGCCATGACACCCCATCTGCCACAGCCCATGCCAACCATCCGGGGCTTTGGCGCAGGGTCCAGAAACAACAACAGCGCGTTCACAGCCCGGCTCAGGCCGGTGGCTTTGGCCGCCGCTCTGCTCTCGGCTTATACACACTTGAGTGCCTTGGCCGATTTGCCGCGGGGCGCACAGCTGAGATTTGGCCAAGCCCAAGTACAAACCACCGCCCCCGGCCAAATGACCATTTCGCAATCCAGCGCGCGCGCCGGGCTGGACTGGCAGAGTTTCTCGATTGGCAGCGGCCAAAGCGTGTTGGTCCAGCAACCCAGTGCCAATTCGGTATTGGTCAACCGCGTGGTGGGCAGTGACCCTTCGCTCATCTTGGGCAGTCTGCGCGCCAACGGCAGCGTCTGGCTGCTCAACCCCAGCGGCATTGTGTTCGGTGCCAACGCTCAGGTGAATGTGGGCGGGCTTGTGGCCAGCACCCTCGTGGTGCGCGATGGGCTCCAGTCAGGGCGTCTTGTGCTGGAGCGCGGCCCCAACGGTGCCGCAGCGCTGGTCGCCGATGGCACCATCACGGCCCCCAACGGCACGGTGGTGCTGGCGGCACCGCAACTCACGGTCGGCCCGCAGGCCCAGATCCAGGCCCAGCGCGTGGGTTTGGCTGCAGCCACCCACGTCAGCGTCGATGTGGAGGGCGATGGTCTGATGCTCTTCAACGTCAGCAACGACGGCAACTTGGACACACGCCTGAACTTGCTGGGCAATGCCAGTGCCTCCGCCGGCGGCAGCGTGGAGGCCCGTGCCGCAGCGCGCGCCGGTTTTGCCGACACGGTGTTGAACCTGGAAGGGGTGGTGCGTGCCCGCAGTCTGAGCACGCGCCAGGGGCAGATCGTCATCGATGGCGGCGCAGCAGGCACCACCCGCGTGGCAGGCCATGTGGATGCCAGCGGCACCAACACCGACGAACGCGGCGGCCAGGTGCAGGTGCTGGGCCAACACATCAGGCTCGATACCGGCGCCAACATCAACGCATCTGGCCCGGCCGGTGGCGGCACGGTGCTGGTGGGCGGCGACTGGCAAGGCAGCGGCAACCTACCCCAGGCCACCACGGTCACCATGCAGGCAGGCACCCACATCGACGCCAGCGCCACTTTGCAGGGCGATGGCGGCAAGGTGGTGCTGTGGAGTGATGTGCACAATGCCAGCAGCCAAACCACCATCGCAGGCAGCATCAACGCCGAAGGGCATGGCAACCTGTCGATCGGTGGCCAGATTGAAACGTCCAGCGCAAAACTTCGTATCTCGGACAGCGCCCGTGTCCGCATGGGTGGCCAAGGCTCCACAGGTGGCCTCTGGCTGCTCGACCCCACCGACTTCACCATCGCCGCCTCGGGCGGTGACATCACAGGCGCTACACTGGCTGGCTCGATCACCGCAAACACTACCGTGGAGGTGCTCAACACGCAAGGGGCCAGCGGCACATCAGGCAATATCCATCTCAACGACACGGTGAGCTGGGCCAACACCGGTGTGCTCAAGCTCACCGCCGCAGGCGGCGTGGTAGGAACGACAGGTGCCATCGACATGACAGGCGCCGGCGGCCTGGTCGTCAACCAGGCCGGCACCACGTCTTTCTCCGGTGTCATCTCCGGTACCGGAGGCGTAACCAAGACCGGCTCAGGCACCCTCACTCTCTCTGGCCCCAACACCTACTCCGGCGCAACCACCGTCAGCGCCGGCACTCTTTCGATCGCAGCCGACACCGCTCTGGGTACCGCCCCCGTCACCGCCACCGCCGGCCACCTCACGCTCGACGGCGGTACGCTGGCCATCACCGCCGACATGACGCTGTCAGATAAGCGTGGGCTTTCGCTGGGCTCGGGCAACGGCACGCTCGACGTGGCCAGCGGCAAGACCTTGAGCTACGCAGGCATCGCCGCCGGTACCGGAGGCGTAACCAAGACCGGCTCAGGCACCCTCACTCTCTCTGGCCCCAACACCTACTCCGGCGCAACCACCGTCTCCGGGGGCACCTTGCAGGTAGGCAACGGCAGCACCAGCGGCACGCTGGGCGCAGGTGCAGTCACCAACAACAGCACCCTGATTTTCAACCGCAGTGATGCTCTCACTGTGACCAACGAAATCTCAGGCTCCGGCGATCTGACCAAGACCGGCTCTGGCACCCTCACCCTCTCTGGCCCCAACACCTACTCCGGCTCCACCACCATCAACGCCGGCACCCTGGCCATCACACACAACAACGCATTGGGCACCACCGCTGCCGGAACCACCGTCGCCAGTGGTGCCACACTGGACCTGCAAAGTGTGACAGTCGGCGCAGAAGCCATCACCCTCAACGGCGGTACGCTGGCCACCTCTTTTGGTGCCTCCAGCATTTTTGGCACCGTGACCCTGGGCGCCAACGCCGATTTCAGCGTTACCGGCAACTCTTTGAACATGACCGGCGCTGTCAACGGGCCCTACGCCCTGACCGTGACTGGATCTGGTGCCTTGACACTGGCGGGTGGCGTGGGCCAAACCACCGTTTTGACCAGCCTGGCTATTGCGGCACCGGTGACATTGGCATCCAACGTCACCACCTCCGGCACCCAGTCCTACACCGGCGCTGTGACCTTGAGCGGTGGCAACCGCACGCTGACCACCACCAACAGCAACATCACTTTCAGCAGCAACAGCACCATCAACAGTTTGGACGCCACCGCCCGCAACCTGACGCTGGCCATGGGCACCGGCACCGCCACCTTCGGTGGTGCTGTCGGCGCCACCAACGCCCTGGGTGCCATCGACATCACCGGCGCACTAGACCTCAATGCAGGCATCACTTCGGCCGCCTCTTTGTCCGTCTCCGGCTCCTCCGACCTGGGCGCCAACGTCACCACCTCCGGCGCACAAACCTATTCAGGCGCTGTCACCTTGAGCGGTGGCAACCGCACGCTGACCACCACCGACAGCAACATCACTTTCAGCAACACCGTTGACTCGGCCAATCCCACCGCCCGCGCCCTGACGCTGGCCATGGGCACCGGCACCGCCACCTTCGGTGGTGCTGTCGGCGCCACCAACGCCCTGGGTGCCATCGACATCACCGGCGCACTAGACCTCAATGCAGGCATCACTTCGGCCGCCTCTTTGTCCGTCTCCGGCTCCTCCGACCTGGGCGCCAACGTCACCACCTCCGGCGCACAAACCTATTCAGGCGCTGTCACCTTGAGCGGTGGCAACCGCACGCTGACCACCACCGACAGCAACATCACTTTCAGCAACACCGTTGACTCGGCCAATCCCACCGCCCGCGCCCTGACGCTGGCCATGGGCACCGGCACCGCCACCTTCGGTGGTGCTGTCGGCGCCACCAACGCCCTGGGTGCCATCGACATCACCGGCGCACTAGACCTCAATGCAGGCATCACTTCGGCCGCCTCTTTGTCCGTCTCCGGCTCCTCCGACCTGGGCGCCAACGTCACCACCTCCGGCGCACAAACCTATTCAGGCGCTGTCACCTTGAGCGGTGGCAACCGCACGCTGACCACCACCGACAGCAACATCACTTTCAGCAACACCGTTGACTCGGCCAATCCCACCGCCCGCGCCCTGACGCTGGCCATGGGCACCGGCACCGCCACCTTCGGTGGCGCTGTCGGCGCCACCAACGCCCTGGGTGCCATCGACATCACCGGCGCACTAGACCTCAATGCAGGCATCACTTCGGCCGCCTCTTTGTCCGTCTCCGGCTCCTCCGACCTGGGCGCCAACGTCACCACCTCCGGCGCACAAACCTATTCAGGCGCTGTCACCTTGAGCGGTGGCAACCGCACGCTGACCACCACCGACAGCAACATCACTTTCAGCAACACCGTTGACTCGGCCAATCCCACCGCCCGCGCCCTGACGCTGGCCATGGGCACCGGCACCGCCACCTTCGGTGGTGCTGTCGGCGCCACCAACGCCCTGGGTGCCATCGACATCACCGGCGCACTAGACCTCAATGCAGGCATCACTTCGGCCGCCTCTTTGTCCGTCTCCGGCTCCTCCGACCTGGGCGCCAACGTCACCACCTCCGGCGCACAAACCTATTCAGGCGCTGTCACCTTGAGCGGTGGCAACCGCACGCTGACCACCACCGACAGCAACATCACTTTCAGCAACACCGTTGACTCGGCCAATCCCACCGCCCGCGCCCTGACGCTGGCCATGGGCACCGGCACCGCCACCTTCGGTGGCGCTGTCGGCGCCACCAACGCCCTGGGTGCCATCGACATCACCGGCGCACTAGACCTCAATGCAGGCATCACTTCGGCCGCCTCTTTGTCCGTCTCCGGCTCCTCCGACCTGGGCGCCAACGTCACCACCTCCGGCGCACAAACCTATTCAGGCGCTGTCACCTTGAGCGGTGGCAACCGCACGCTGACCACCACCGACAGCAACATCACTTTCAGCAACACCGTTGACTCGGCCAATCCCACCGCCCGCGCCCTGACGCTGGCCATGGGCACCGGCACCGCCACCTTCGGTGGCGCTGTCGGCGCCACCAACGCCCTGGGTGCCATCGACATCACCGGCGCACTAGACCTCAATGCAGACATCACTTCGGCCGCCTCTTTGTCCGTCTCCGGCACGACCGACCTGGGCGCCAACGTCACCACCTCCGGCACCCAGTCCTACACCGGCGCTGTGACCTTGAGCGGTGGCAACCGCACGCTGACCACCACCGACAGCAACATCACTTTCAGCAACACCGTTGACTCGGCCAATCCCACCGCCCGCGCCCTGACGCTGGCCATGGGCACCGGCACCGCCACCTTCGGTGGCGCTGTCGGCGCCACCAACGCCCTGGGTGCCATCGACATCACCGGCGCACTAGACCTCAATGCAGACATCACTTCGGCCGCCTCTTTGTCCGTCTCCGGCACGACCGACCTGGGCGCCAACGTCACCACCTCCGGCACCCAGTCCTACACCGGCGCTGTGACCTTGAGCGGTGGCAACCGCACGCTGACCACCACCGACAGCAACATCACTTTCAGCAACACCGTTGACTCGGCCAATCCCACCGCCCGCGCCCTGACGCTGGCCATGGGCACCGGCACCGCCACCTTCGGTGGCGCTGTCGGCGCCACCAACGCCCTGGGTGCCATCGACATCACCGGCGCACTAGACCTCAATGCAGACATCACTTCGGCCGCCTCTTTGTCCGTCTCCGGCACGACCGACCTGGGCGCCAACGTCACCACCTCCGGCACCCAGTCCTACACCGGCGCTGTGACCTTGAGCGGTGGCAACCGCACGCTGACCACCACCGACAGCAACATCACTTTCAGCAACACCGTTGACTCGGCCAATCCCACCGCCCGCGCCCTGACGCTGGCCATGGGCACCGGCACCGCCACCTTCGGTGGCGCTGTCGGCGCCACCAACGCCCTGGGTGCCATCGACATCACCGGCGCACTAGACCTCAATGCAGACATCACTTCGGCCGCCTCTTTGTCCGTCTCCGGCACGACCGACCTGGGCGCCAACGTCACCACCTCCGGCACCCAGTCCTACACCGGCGCTGTGACCTTGAGCGGTGGCAACCGCACGCTGACCACCACCGACAGCAACATCACTTTCAGCAACACCGTTGACTCGGCCAATCCCACCGCCCGCGCCCTGACGCTGGCCATGGGCACCGGCACCGCCACCTTCGGTGGCGCTGTCGGCGCCACCAACGCCCTGGGTGCCATCGACATCACCGGCGCACTAGACCTCAATGCAGACATCACTTCGGCCGCCTCTTTGTCCGTCTCCGGCACGACCGACCTGGGCGCCAACGTCACCACCTCCGGCACCCAGTCCTACACCGGCGCTGTGACCTTGAGCGGTGGCAACCGCACGCTGACCACCACCGACAGCAACATCACTTTCAGCAGCAACAGCACCATCAACAGTTTGGACGCCACCGCCCGCGCCCTGACGCTGGCCATGGGCACCGGCACCGCCACCTTCGGTGGTGCTGTCGGCGCCACCAACGCCCTGGGTGCCATCGACATCACCGGCGCACTAGACCTCAATGCAGGCATCACTTCGGCCGCCTCTTTGTCCGTCTCCGGCTCCTCCGACCTGGGCGCCAACGTCACCACCTCCGGCACCCAGTCCTACACCGGCGCTGTGACCTTGAGCGGTGGCAACCGCACGCTGACCACCACCGACAGCAACATCACTTTCAGCAGCAACAGCACCATCAACAGTTTGGACGCCACCGCCCGCGCCCTGACGCTGGCCATGGGCACCGGCACCGCCACCTTCGGTGGTGCTGTCGGCGCCACCAACGCCCTGGGTGCCATCGACATCACCGGCGCACTAGACCTCAATGCAGGCATCACTTCGGCCGCCTCTTTGTCCGTCTCCGGCTCCTCCGACCTGGGCGCCAACGTCACCACCTCCGGCACCCAGTCCTACACCGGCGCTGTCACTGTTTCTGCTGACAGCATCGTGACCGGCTCGCACATCACCATGCAGGCGTTGGCATTGGAGTCGGGCGGTTTTGGGCATCAGCTGTCGGTGGCCAACACCGACACCGCCTCAGCCATCACAAGCGTGATCAGTGGTGCAGGTGGCCTGACCAAGACCGGCGCTGGCACCCTCACCCTCTCGGGGAACAACACCTACACCGGTGGCACCACCATCTCCGGGGGCATATTGGCACTGGCCACCTCGGGCACGATTGCCGCCAGCTCAGGGGTCACCATCCACAACGCGGGCACCTTCTCCATTGCAGGGGACAAGACCCTCAAATCTCTCAGCAGTGCCAGCACCTCGGCTATGACCAGCCTGGGCAGCTTCACCCTGACGGTTGGCGATGCCAGCGACACCTTGAGCACCGTGAGCACTTATGCCGGTGCCATCAGCGGCACCGGTGGCCTGACCAAGACCGGCGCAGGCACACTCACCCTCTTGGGCAACAACGCCTACGCCGGCACCACCACTGTCTCCAGGGGCACCCTGCAGGTAGGCAACGGCAGCACCAGCGGCACGCTGGGAACAGGTGCAGTCATCAACAACGCAACCCTCACTTTCAACCGCAGTGATGCACTCACTGTGGCCAACGAGATCTCAGGCTCCGGCGATCTGACCAAGACCGGCTCTGGCACCCTCACTCTCTCTGGCCCCAACACCTACTCCGGCGCAACCACCGTCAATGCAGGCACTTTGGTGCTGACGGGAGCACTGAACAATGCAAGCCATGTCAATTTGAACGGGACATCGGTGTGGGATCTGCGCACAACTCAAACCGTGGCCAGCCTGAACATGGCCAGCGGCACAAGCATCACGAATGGCGCAGGCACATCGGCTTTAACGGTCACGGGCACTTCGACTTTGGCCAACCGCATCAACACTTCCGGCACCCAAACCTACAGGAGTGCAGTCACACTGGGCGCAGACGTGACGCTGACCGCCAGCACAGTCAACACCGAAAGCACCCTGGCGGGCAGCAACCACGCCCTGGCCATCGTCGGCGCAGCCAACATCGGCGGTGCCTACACGGGCTTGAGCAGCCTGAACGTCTCCGGTGCCTCCACCCTCGGCGCCAACATCAGCACCACCGGCACCCAAACCTATGCGGGTGCCGTGACTTTGAGCGGTGCTGACCGCAGCTTGACCGGCAGCACGGTCAACACCCAAAGCACCCTGGCTGGCGGCGGCCACGCACTGGCCATCGTCGGTGCCGCCAACATCGGCGGTGCCTACACGGGCCTGAGCAGCCTGAACGTCTCGGGCGCCTCCACCCTCGGCGCCGACGTCAGCACCACGGGCACGCAAACCTACCAAGGTGCGGTGACCTTGATCAACGGTGGCAGGACGCTGACAGGAAGCGCCATCACCGCAAACAATGCGGGCAACCTTTGGGGTTCCGTTTTGTCTTTGACAGCAACGGACGCCGTCAACATCTCCGGAGGCAACGGTCCATTGACCCTGGGTTCAGTGACTGCAGGCGCAGGCGGCAGCATCCGTGCTGGCACGGTGCATTTGAATGACCAAATGACGGTTTCAAGCGGTACGCTGACTTTGTTGGCCAGCGCAGATGCTTCTGGCAACACAACGAGCAGCAACAAGCTGAGCCCCACACAAACTTCCGTTCACTACAGCGCCGACGTGGTGACACAAGGCACCAACGGCAAAATCGATCTCTTACAAGGCGCCCGCCTGGTGGTTCTGGCCCCGGGCAACTCGGCCAACGGTGGCGTTGGCGTTGGCGGCAGCGTCGCCCTGACCCACGCGGACAACAGCTTTGCCGGTGAGCTGGAAATTCTCAGTGGTGCGGCCAATGCCACCTGGTCAGCTCACCTTGGCAATGGTCAATCGGTTCAGGGCAGGGTGCAGGTCAACGGCTCTGGGGTGCGCATTGGGGGCGCAGGCATCGAAGCGGACATCGTCTCTGTGCGCGCCAACCAGTTGTCCACCCTGGGCCATGCCGTGATCACCGCCCGCATGCCTTTCAACAACGTGATGGAGGCCAGCGCCACGGTGCCGGGGCTGACCCTGGCGCTGGCACCTGCCGCTTTTTCTCTCGCTTCGCCGTTTGGCCGCACAGGTGCCGAAATCGCGGTCAATGTGGGCTACGGCTCCTCGTTCAATACGGGCCTGGTCAGCGCGCTGCCTCAAAACGGTGCCCAGGGTGCCACCGCTGTGGTCTTGAAGGGCCCGACCGTAGGCAATGGCTACACCTTCTATTCCACCAATGCCGGCATCCAAAGCGAGATTCCGGTGTATTACAACGGCTTGATGCCTTCCACGCCCGAAGTTTCGGGTGCGATTTCGGCCACCATCTCGGTGATCGAAAACGCCCGCAGGCAAGGCTTCGAGGAAGCCCTGCGCACCGAAAACGTGGCGACCCGGCTGCGCTCGGGTGTGATTGCCGAAGTGGGCCCAGGGCGCTCTGCAACGACGGGCTCGCAAGGCATCGCCCTGCCAGAGCTATGCGATCCCGAAGTTACCTGGGATTGCAAAGGAGAGGAGAAGTGAAAACACCCTCGTTTTGCCAGGATCGGTCCCTGTCCATGCACAGACGGGACCTGCTGACCCTGACGGCAGGCTTGGCGGCGGTCGGCGGCTCACTGGCAGCAAGGTCGGTCATGGCACAAACCTCGGCCGACGCCCCGTCTGCTGAGCCACCGCGTCTGGCTTTATTGCTGGGCAACCGCGACTACCCCGATGGCGATGACCTGCCTTCCATTCACAAGAATGTGCGTGATCTGCGTGCCGCGCTTGAACGCAGAGGCTTCAGTTGCACCGAAAGTCTGGACCAAGACCGTGCCAGCGCGCGCGAAACCATCGAGCGCTTTGCGCGAGCGGTGCGTCAAGCGCCCGCGCAGTCCACGGTGTTTTTCTATTTTTCGGGTCATGGCGCCCAAATCGATGCCGAAAACCTTCTGGTCGGCGCGCGGCAGTCCCCCAAAGCCCCAGCCCCCTTGCTTGACCGTGGCAGTTTGAAGCTGGCCAGCGACATTTTGGCCATGCTGCCCACGCGGCCGCAGGGTCTGACCATCGCCGTCATCGACGCTTGCCGCACATCGCTCAAAAGCGCACAAACATCGGACGGCCTGAACCAGGTGGAAGCCCCAGAAGGCACTTTGATCGCATTTGCCACAGGCGCTGGCCGCCCGGCGATTGCACCGGCAGTCGAAACGATCAACACGTTCTACACGGCCTCGCTCGTCAAGCTCATGGACAGTGCTTCCGGCGAAATCAGCTTTTCAGACTTGTTTCAGCTCGTCAAAGCCGATGTGCAACACACCATGCTCAACCATCCCTTGGCCCTGCTGCGGCAATTTGCGCAATTTCCCTTCACAGCAGAAAACGTGCGAATCCGAAGACAACTGGCCCCGAGTTTGCCGACAGACGTGGCCTCCGGAGAGAACACACGCTTTTCAGATGCCAACGAAGCCCAGGATTTCGAGTTGCTCGAAGCGGCCGTCTGGCCCGCCGAGGTGTTGCGCTTGGCCCGTGTATTTTTGCAGCGCCACCCCAGCAGCAAACTGGCAGGCAGTGCGCAGGTGGCGCAGACCGGCGCTGCAGAGGCCGCCAAAATCCTCAGGCGCAACGATGTGCGTTTGTACCGCAGCGCTTTCCGACTGGAGGCCATGCCCAACGAACAGCAAGCCGATCTGTTCAAGGCCGGTCGAGGTGACAAGGATGCAGCCGTCCGACTGGGGCGCTACTGGCGCACGCAAGCGGACTTGCGTGATCTGCCCGCGCTGGACCGCTACGAAGGCTGGCTGCAATACGCAGCCGCTTTGGGCAATGGGATCGCCGCCTACGAGCTGGCCCTTTTTTACCGCCGCATGGATCAACCCCAGCCAGCAGCCACATTTGAGTCACGTGCACGGGAGCTGGGCTACACGCCGCCGCCCTCTTTGGACAACATCAGAAAGTGACGGTGCAAATGGCCCTCAACGGACCACTTGCACCTTCAGCAAAGTGGCGCCGTAGCCTTCGTCACAGTCACCCGTTTTGGAACACAAGACCCGACCTGCCAGCAAGGGCGCGTTGCCTGGGTGGCGCGCCACAATGGCTGCAGCCGCCGCACCGGTCTTGAACAAGCGCATGGGACCGGCCTTCTCGGGCTCCAGTGCAGAAAAGTCTCGCTCGCTGGCGCTCACCATCAGCAGCAGCTGCACGGTGCCTGCGGGTTCATCGGCCTCGAGCACCACGCCGTTGCCACTGGGAAAGCTGTAGTGCTGCCCGGGTCGCAAGCGCACAGCACCCGAGACGGTGTTGGGCAGCACTTGTGCCAGGGTGCCATCGCTGGCCAGTGCAAACACATACAGCCAGCCGGCGCGCGCGGCACTGAGCTTGAAGCCCAGATCGTCGCGGCCAATGCGCGCCTGGGCACGCGTGGCTGCAGCCTCGATGGAAAACCCGGGCGACTGCTGGCGAACCAGCTCGCCAAATTCGTGCGCGGCATCCAATTGGGCCACCTGGGGCGCAGGTGCAAAAGGCGGTAGCGCCTGCACAGCAGGCCCGGGCGGTGGTGCCGCTGCACTTGGCCGAGGTGCAGGGGACAGCGCATACCAAGCGGCCACACTCCCCCCCACCAACAAGGCCACCCCAGCAGCCAGCAGCGTGTTGCGCGATCGCTTTGTCGCCGAGACGGTGGGCACCTGGGTCACAGGGGAATGCCCGCCCCCGCCGGACAAACGTGAATCGTGTGGCGACGATGCGGCAACCGAAGTCTGCAAGAGCGGTGCGGCATGCAGTCCCATCTCTGTGCGCAGCTGCGCGATGCTGGCTGTGCGGGCCTCGGCCCGCACAGCCAAGGCACGGTCCAGGGCCTCCAGAAAGCGCGCATCGTACCGTCCTGCTGCGGCTTGTGCCAAAGGCACATAGGTGTCGTTGAGCATGCGGCCCACCGAAGGCGGCGGCGTCTTGCCCGTGATCGCAAAATAAACCACCGCCGCCAGCGCGTAGACATCGGTCCAGGCCCCCTGTTTCATGTCAGGGATCTCGGCATATTGCTCCACCGGCGCATAACCGGGTTTGAGGATCACCGTCAGCGCCTGTGTCATGTCGCCAATGACCCGGCGTGCGGCACCGAAGTCCAGCAACAAAGGTCGTTGATGGCTGTTGCCCAGCAAGATGACGTTGTCGGGGGCGATGTCGCGGTGGTAACACTGATCGGCGTGAATGACCTGGAGTGCTTCAGTCAACGGTGCCAGCAAGTCGCGCAACCAGGCTTCGTCCGGCGGCTTACCCAGATCGCGCAAGTGGTCCTTGAGCGTTCGCCCTTCATAAAAGGGCATGACCATGTAAGCGGTGCCGTTGGCTTCCCAGAAACGGTACACCTTGACCAGGGAGGGATGGTCAAAGCTGGCCAGCAAACGGGCTTCGTTGATGAAGCTCTTGAGACCGGCTTCAAAGGTTTCTCGGTGGCGCGCACTTTTGACCTGCACAGCCGTGGCACCCGTGCGCTTGACCAATGAAGAAGGCATGTACTCCTTGAGTGCCACCCGTCGCTGCAGCGAATGGTCGGTGGCGAGGTAAACAATGCCAAACCCGCCCTCGCCCAAGACCTGCGTGATTTCAAACTCGGCAAGGGTGGTGCCCAGGGGCAATCCATTGCCGTGGTCTTCCAGGTTTTTGCCCAATGCGGTCGATGAGGCCGATTCGGCCGCAGCACCGGCGAAGTCCTGTGCCGACATCGGCACAGCGGCGGGTGTGACGATGCGCGTGCGTTCATCCTCTTGCACAGGGCTGTCCGCTGTGCTGTGCTGAGGTCTGATCACCGTGCGGTCGTCATGGTCATCTGCGGCATCCATGGCAGGGTTCACTTTCAAAATGGGGACACGGGGATTCCAAACAAATGCACGAATGCACCTGCTGCGGGCAGACCACGCGAGACCCGCAACAGACGGCCAGCCTCACGTGGCTGAGCTTGCCACCAGGCCATCCCATGCAATGACGCGCCATGCATGGCGGTGGCTGTAATGGTGGCGACAGCGTCCGGGATGGCCTCGTCTGGCTTGTGAACCCAAGCGGGTGACTCGCCCACGCACACCACCGACCCAGGCGCCTGTTCCGGCAAGACGGCAGTGGCCTGTGTGCGGGTCAGTGGCGGCATTCGGGCCAGCGCATCTTCCAGGCGCTCTATGCCCCAGTCGCCATACAAGGCATCGGCCGCGAGTTCATCGAGTTGCGCCAGCCATTGCCACAGCGCAGGCGAAGCTGCGCACGCTGGGGCGTGCAAGGGACAAGCCAAGGTCATCGGAAAATAGCGCCCCACACGGTCCACCGAAGGCATCAAAACACCGGCCCAAGCCGATTGACCGCAAGGGCCTGGCAAGACACCAGGCATCAACACAAAACGCCATACCGGGCTGTCCAGGTAAGCGGCCAACCAGGCGTCGGGGGCGTCCTCGCGCAGCTGGGCCATGCCGGCAGACAGCCAATGGTCCCAGACATCCACAAACGCCATCGGCAGTCGCCGAGAAGCAAAATCACCGAACGAGGGCAGCTTGCCGTGCCAGCCCGGGATGCCCGCAGGGTCCGCAAAGGTCGTGTCCGGCAGGGAGGGTTTGAACTCACTCATAGCGCTGACGGGCAACGGAACTGTTTGATCTCGCGCAATTGGAAAGGGTTGAACACGCTGGCAGAGATCACATCCAGGCGCGCGCGCTTACCGTCCAGATTCATGAGCACACTGAAACGTTCAGGCACTGCGCTGGGCTGCAATTCAAACCGGTCAATCAGCCGGAACAAGCCCCAGGGACCTTCGTACAGCACTTGCGGTCCTTGTTCGCCCAAGCCCGTCGACAGTCGCACCTGAGTCGCCAGTCGCGTGCTGGGCCAGGCCACCGCGATCGAGGGACCACCGCTGGTCAGACGCTGCGCTTGACCATCGATGTCCAGCACCAACTCCTTCAGCGCGGGATCGATGTCGACGAGTCTCAACTCAAAGCGCAATGCGGGCGTCTTGCCGCCAGAGCGGAAAAACA
This sequence comes from Limnohabitans sp. DCL3, assembly GCF_048019295.1. Classification (GTDB taxonomy): domain Bacteria; phylum Pseudomonadota; class Gammaproteobacteria; order Burkholderiales; family Burkholderiaceae_C; genus Limnohabitans_A. The sequence goes on from NZ_CP171842.1 coordinate 2,194,851, forward strand.
CCTCTTTGATGCGTTGCGCACGCTGAAATTCCAGCAAAGCCGCCGCCGCCACCGGTCGGCTCCCGCTGGCATCCACCGCACGGTAAGTCCAAGCGGGCTTGGAGGTGTCCACCAAGGCCTGTAACTTGCTGCGGAAGAACTCGTCCATGAGGCCGCCGCTGCCCAGGAGTTGCCCAAAATCTTCGGGCAATACATCGGCCTTGGCACCACTGGCAAAGGGGTAGCGGCCCGCAATCGCCCGGCTGCAGAAATCGGTGATGGGCTGAAGGTCGGCCGACAGGGTCTGCAATTCGGCACTGCGCCCCTGGTTGGCCGTGGCATCGGCCAATGCACCCACCATCGCCCCAACAGCGGGCGGCAGTGCGCCAGCGGCCGCCTTCAGTTTGGCGGCCCCCCCTGCGGCCAAAGGTGGGGCACCACCGGTCTTGGCTGCCTGCTCCAATCCCAGCAATTGGGCGTAAATTTCTCCAAAGAGTTTCAGGGTTTCCTCGATCGGCGCGGGTTGCCCCGTGACCTGCCGATGGAGCGCGGCAAAGTGCGCGTCGACCATGCGCTCCACAGGCCCAGCAGCGCCTCCTGACGCCTGATCACCCGCCAAAGCGGCTGCTTGGCTCTGGGCTTGCGCAGCCAGCTTGTCAGCCGCACCGGCCAAGGTGGCCTGCTGAGGCAACAAACGCGTCTGCTCCGATACGGCACGCAACCAACTCGCCAAAGGCGAATCGGGCGCGGCCAGCAACCGTGAAACCGACAGGCTGCGCGCCACAGAATCGAGCTTGACCAGGCGCACATCGGCCAGATAACTGTCCCAGGCCTTGATGTAAGCCTCCAAGTACAAGCGCTTGACTTTGTCTGTCAGCGCCGCACCCGTGGCCAAACCATTCAAGCGCTGTGGCTCTGCCTTCAGGCCCAGCACGGTCGACTCTTCACGTGCCAGTTGCTGTGCCATCTTTGACACCGACGGCTTGACGAATTTTTCCCAGCCCGCTTTGGTGTAGAGCCCCAAGACGCCACGGGTGAGGGGTTCACCGCTGGCACGGACAAATACCGCCGCAGCGTTGGGCCCAGCACCTTGGGCGGCCGTGAATTCGGGCAACTCATCAGGGCGCCAGCTGCGCTGAATGCGGCTCCAGACGCGGTACTCCAGAGGAAATGAAACCAGCATCTCGCGCACCTGCGCCACCAGTGCGGCATCACGCGCAGCGATTGCCTGAGGCGCCCCTTGGGCGAGCAAGGCATCCAGATGCGCATCCAGTTGCCGTCGCCATTGCGGCTCCAGCCGGCCGTACTGTGCGTCCCAGTCCACCCGAATCCAGGCACGCAGTCCAACTGGGTCAAACAGCTGTGCGTCATGCAGCATCAGGTAGGCCTTGAGTCCTTCGTAGGCGTTTTCGAGGTTGTCACGCGAGGATGAACGCAAACGCTCTTCCAAACGCCGCGCGATGCGCGGCATCAAGGTTTTTTGCAACAAACGGTCGTAAGCCTGTTTGGCCGCAGCGTCGAGCTTGTCACCTTGGTACAAGCCCAAACCATTCAAGAGTGGCGGCTGGCCTGCATCCCACGCATCCAGTTTGGCCGCGTCTCGCACCTGGGTGAGCACGGCAACGAGGGGGGTGAGGTCCTGGCCCGTTGGCGGCGGCAGGGCCTGCACCGACTGACGCAAAGCAGGCACGCGTTCCAGCACCTGTGCGGCATGGTCCAGATTGCGCGAACGACTGACGAACCAGCCCACCAGCACCAAGGCCGTGAGTGTGGCCATGGCCGACAGCAGCGCCATGCGCTGCAAGCGGCCGCGCCGCTCCGCCGCCACATCGCGCACACCCAGTCCGCGCTCAGCAAACACCAAGTCCTTCAACAAACGCTGCAAGAAAAAGCTTTTCCCCCCTGGCTTGGCAACCGTTGCACCGCCTGCAGGCAAGCCCAAACCACGGCCAATGGCCCCCATGACTCGGTCGATCGGATGCCCCTCCTGGGTGCCGCTGACAAAGTACACACCACGCACCCAAGGAGCACGTTCAAGAGTGCCCCCCCCCTCGAACACCGCACGCAAAAACGCTGTCAATACAGTGCCCAATGCGGCGAATTCTTGCGTGAATGCAAAGATGGCGGTCCGACGCACGCCATCGCGTTCAGCGTCCAGGCGGGCCGGCAGCTGTTGCACCAGTCGCTGGCGCAATTCAGACAAGCGTTCGTCCAGACCGTGCAAAGGCGTTTGCTCGGGCATGTCGGCGGCCATGGTCAACCCCCAGACCTGGGCACGCTCCTCAGCCCCCATGGCATCGAAGGTTTCGGTAAAGCCGCCGATCAGATCGGCTTTGGTGACCAGCACATACACCGGCACGCGCAAGCCCAGTTTGGTCTGCAGCTCAGCCAGACGAACGCGCAGAGCCGCTGCGTATTTGGCACGCTCGCTGGCATCTTGCTGCAACAGGTCTTGCACGCTCACGGTGAGCAGCACACCATTGATCGGCTGACGCGGTCGGGTCTTTTTCAGAAGGGCCAGAAAAGTGTCCCAGGCACTGGCATCCACATCCCGGTCGCTGTCTTGTGTTGCATAACGACCGGCGGTATCGATCAGCACCGCGTCCTGCGTGAACCACCATTCACAATTGCGGGTGCCGCCGACGCCCGTCAGTGGTGAACGCCCAGCATCACCCAGCAAGAATTGCAAGCCCGCGTTGGCCAAGGCCGTGGTTTTGCCTGAACCCGGCGCCCCCAAAAACACATACCAGGGCAACTCGTACAAGTAGCTGCCACGGCCCAACCAACGCGCAGCCCCTCGGGGGCCTGCGTCTTGCAGTTTGGCCATCGCTTGGGCAAAACGCTGCGACAAGGCTTGGGCCTCCTTGTCCACGGCCGATGGCCCTGCCGCGATGCCGGTCAGCAGCGCCTGATTGGCCCTGCGCCGCCGCCAGGCCTTCCAGCCCAGTACACCCAGGCACGAACACCACAGCAGCAGCAGCACCGCAATGCGCACGCCTGCGTGTTCCAGTGGACGGGCATCGCCCACCGACACCAAAGGCCCTACCCACCACACCAGCACAGACAGTGCCAGCACAGCCAACACACCCCACACTGTGGGTGACAGCAATTTGTGCCCAATATTTTTCATTGCATCACCTTTTTCATGGCGCCGATGTGACAGAGAGGGTCAACTCGACACGCCGATTTCTGGCACGTCCATCGGTGCTGTCGTTATCGGCCACAGGCTCGGCATCGGCACGGCCTTCTGCACTCACGCGCTCAGCAGGCAAGTTCACCAGCAAAAGTTTTCGCACCGCATTGGCGCGTTCTTTCGACAAATGCCAATTCGATGGAAAACGCAACGAACGGATGGGTTGGTTGTCGGTATGGCCCGTCACGGTCACCGGGCCGGGCAATCGATCGAAGGCCTGGGCGATGCGCTCAAACAGTGGTCGCGCACGGGAAGCCACCTCAGCACTACCGGGCTCAAACAAGGCATCCCCATTGACGGTGACCACGGAGCGATCCGACAGGTCCTTGACCTGCACAGCACCCGCTTGAATGTCGGATGACAGCAGTTGTGCCAGACGTGGTGGTGGCGGCGCAATGGATGGCGACACAGGTTGCACAGGCACCGGCGCATCCAGGGTTTGCAATGCACTGAAAGCACTGTCGGTCTGAGCGGACAGCGAGATTCGAAAAACAAAAAAGAGCAATGCAAGGAGCAGCAACCCAACGGCCCCCACGACCCACATGGGTAGACCGTCACGCAGTCTTTCCTGCGAGTCAAGTGTGCCTTGCCAAGCGGGTGAGAGTTCAGGATCGGCGGGTCTGCGCAGCATCTGACTCAGGCGCTCGCGCAGCAAGTCAAGCTGTTGGCGTCCGTCTGCCTGCACCTTGTAGCGGCCTTCGAAACCCAAGGTCAAAACCACCCAAACGAACTCCAGCAGAGGGCGTTGCTGCTCAGGCTGTTGCGCCAGGCGGGTGAGCAGCTGAAAGACTTTTTCACCCCCCCACGCCTCGTTGTGAAACTGCACCAACAGGCTTTGTGCTGCCCAACTGCCCGCGCCACCCCAGGGGGTATTCGATGCCGCTTCGTCCAAGAAGGTGCACAGCACGTAGCGCGCAGCAACGATCTGCTCATTGGGCAAGCCTTGCGCTCGGGCCATCGCTTCAAATCGCTGGATCGCATGGACCAAGGCCACACGCAGCGCAGCCGGGTTGGGGTGGCGCAGCGTGGCCCGCAAGCGCGGCGCTGCACCCAGCAAGGGAGCCGCCACCTGCACCAGCGGGTTCAGGCTGGCAAAAGGCGGTAACTCGGCCTCCAACACGGTCGCACTGTCGGAACCCAAATGCCCAGAGGCAAATGCGTTCGCCGCAGTGGCTGCCGCCGGTGCAGCAGACGTTGCAGTCGCCGTGCCCCGCGCGCGTCCTGCACTGGGCTTGATGACCGTGCGATCTGACTCGAATGCAGCGAAAGGGTTATTGCTTTCGGAATCGCTCATCAATTGAACCTCCTGTGATGTCGAAACGGAGACAGTGCCGCAGGCACAAACAGGTCTGGCTGCAACACACGACGGCCATTGACGGTGAACATTGGTTTAACCACGGATAGCCCAAAACTCGAGTGCCAGACCGGGAAAGTCACCCGCCACGTGCATGGCCAGGCCCCCCGAGCTTTCCAACTGCTTCCACAGCTCATGGCCTCGGGTCTCCAGCTCGAAATAGGTGAAACCCGCGTGATAAGGGATTTGCCGCGGCGCGATGGGCAATGCCCGCAAAGCGACTCCGGGCAATTGCTGTTGCACCAGATCGCGAATCTTTTCTGCGGGGCCAATCTTCACCTGGGCCGGAAACCGTGCACGCAAGACTTCGACCGCCAGATGGGCGTTGACGGCCAGCACAAACTGTGCACTGCGCAGCAGTTCGACATCACCGATCACAGCCACGCGCACACCCGATTTGCGCTCTTGCAAATCGATGGGCACGGCCGTTTGCTCCAGCACCATCGACAGCGATTGCCGCAGATCGGCCATCAAGGCACGCCAACAGGCCGCCAGATCGTCGTGCCGGTATTCGGGGTAGGCCGGCGGACGGCGGGCATCGCGAAAAGTCGACAACTCGCCAGCCAGTTGCAAGGCCTGAGCCCAGAAACGCTCAGGGTGCAGCACGCTCAGACGTTGCAAATGGGCAAACAAGGGCTGCTGACGGTTGACCGTCTGCAGCAGCAAGAAGTCGGCAATCTCGCCCACACCCGCACGCCCCGGTTGCGCCAGTCTGGCCGCCAGCGCCTCGCCCCGCTGGTGCAACATGCCATGGATCTCGCGCAAATACGTGTCGAGCACCGGATGGGCATTCACATCCAGCATGGGCGGCACGTATTGCGCATCCAGCAGCACACGGCCATCGGAACGCCGCTCAACAATGCGGGCCACCCCCAGCGTGGCAAAGCCTTCGCCAGCGTCACGCGCCAGCATCAGCCGCACATTCAAACGCCCCAACTGCAATGGCGCCTCGCGCAGGCTTTGCGCATGGACATCGGCCGTGTCCACCTCGGTGGTGCGGTAGCGTGGTGGCGCTGTGCCTTCCGTGGCCTCCACGTCGCTTTCGACCACGCCAGGTCGCACCAAGGGCACGGCCAACACCAACACTTGGTCGCGTACATCGGCAGCGATTTCCAGCGCCGACGGCACCGACTCGTCCGAGGGGCAGGAAAAGGCCGTTCCGTCCGACATCACGCCGCGTGCAGAGGCCAGCGCGACCCGGCCTTGCAGCAGTGCGGCGTCGTCCAGCACGAGCGAGGCAAACCCCCAGTTCCAGGGCGATGCGCAAGACAGCCGTGCATCCAGTTGCCGGGCGCTGTGCCGGTCTTGTTGTTGGAAATGTTGTGGCTGCAGGAACATGCCCTCGGTCCACATCACTTTGTTGTACCAGGTCATTCTTGACTTTCCTGTTGAAATGAAAGGGCATTGGCTTGGTGCACCCAGCCTGAGGCCGGGGTGCATGGGTGCCAATGGGTGAAGGGGGTGAGGTGGGCTCTGTTCAAGGAATCTGCTCCGTGAACTGGCCCGCCATCGCAATCTCGATGACACCGCCATAAACACACGTCAGCTTGGAGCTGTTGTTGAGCGCCGGCATATTGGCCACCAGCACCTTGGGCACACCAGGCACCCAGGGTGCGGGGGTGTTGGGCACGCAGGGCATGGGTGTCAAAACCCCCATGGCGGCGGCAGTGGCGGCGGCCACCTGCGGGTTGGCTGGGCTTTTGCACACGCCAAAGGGCGCAATGTTGGCAATGGGTTTGTGGTCCATGATGTTGCCAGCGTCCTTCATATTGGTGAGGACTTGCTTGGGTGTTGCCACAAAAGAGGACGGTGCCGCGCCCATGGCGCAACGCATCAGGGCACCGGTACAGACATGGAAGGCCAAAGCAATCTCCTTTGCAGTTCATTTCAGACAGCCCGCGTCCACACCGTGAGCGCACTGAAGTTGTCATGGCTGGATTTGTGTGCCACCGCGGCCACAACGCGTTTGGACAAGCTGTCCAGCCAGGCATCGGGATCAGGCGCTGCGCTCAGCGTTGCTTCAAGCGCGGGTTCGTCCAGGTATTCCCACAAGCCATCGGTGCACAGCAAAAACACATCCCCCGCTTCGATGGGCACGCGGGCACCGCTGGTGACTTCGAGCAACTCTGAGGCAACGCCCAGCGCCGAACTCAATTCACTGCGCTGCGGATGCGTCCGCACATCGCCAACACCGATCAGCCCGGCATCCATCAGGGATTGCACCACGCTGTGGTCACGCGTTCTGGACAGCAGCTTGCCCTGGCGAAACCAATACAGGCGCGAATCGCCTGCATGCGCCCAATGTGCCCTGTGTCCAAAAGCATCTATGACCAGACACACCAGCGTACTGTGCATGTCGGCACTGGGCGAGTCGGGCCGGCGCTGGCGAATCAGGGCCTCATTGGTCTGCCGGATCAGATCGCCCAACGCCGGGGCATCTTTGTCGGGCAAGGCCGCAAATCGTGCAATGAATTCTTGCACCGCCAAACGCGAAGCCAAGTCCCCACCGCCGTGCCCACCAGCACCGTCGGCCAGCGCGCAACACAGTTGCGCATCACTGCGCCAATGCCCTGCCGCATCTTCGTTGTAGGGCCGACCACCGGCTTCACTCATCAATGCGATGTCCAATGTCAACATCTTTTCAGTCCTTATGGCTCGTGGCACGATCCGTTGTTCTGGCATTCGTCAGACGCTCGAGCTGGGCTTCGTAAGCCTGTACAAACGCACGCCCGAAGAGTTCGTCAAAATTGTCCTGCGCCTCACGGCCGAGTTGGCCAAAGAGTTCCTGAAAGAGCTCCCACAAGCGCGCTTTGCGTGAGCCTGGGATCAAGCCTGCCAGGCCCGATGCGCGCGCGGTCAGCTGGGACTCCAGGTGCACAGGGTCAAAACGTTGCAAAACACCGTCCAGGGCTGCTTTCATGCCCGCCATCACGGCCAGTTGGTGGGCCTGAAGGTCTTCAAAGGCATCACGCACTGCGGCCTTCGGCGCCATGAAACCCGGTGCGGCGGGTCCCAAGAGCTGCTGCAAGGCGGCAGGCGCAGACGGCGAAAATTTCAGGGGGTTGTTCTCGCGGGCCACGATCATGGTTTGCTCAGCACGCAACTCCCGCTTGAAAGCGGCCCGGGCGAGCAGCAGGCCAACGGCCCCAGCCGTAGCTTCATGCAACAACTCCCCCAACAAACGCATGGTGTCTGGCGTCAAGGTTTCCAGCTTCAGGCCCGGTGCCGACAAGCCTTGCAGCAAGGCCTGCAACAGCGCGTCTTGCGCGCCATCTGGACCGAGGCGCTGACCTGCAACCGGTGCAGGCGCATGCTGGGCACCTTCTGCCTGCGCAGCCACCGGCAAAGACCCGGTTTCAAACAGCGCTTCAGGCCGAATGCCTTGTCCACCTGCGCTTGCCGTGGGCAATGGATTTGCCAAAACCGCCCGTGTGCTGGCATCCCACGACAGCACAGCCCCCTGGGGCAAGGCCATATCCTCAGGTGCTGGCGCTTGGCCATCATTTAAAGCCTGCGCTTTGTGCGCACCGCCACCGACAGCGGTGGATGGTGCCAACACATCAGCGACTGCGACACGCGGCATGGGGGTGTTCAGCTCTGAGCCCCCCCGATCCGTGAACGCAGCAGACACCGGCGGCAGCAAGCCCAGTGGGTCCCCCCCCACCGCTGGACCGGCCAGACCAAACATGTCGTCCAGTGAACCGCCAAGCGGGGCTGCGGCACCCCCCAGTTCTGGTCCTGATGCCAAAGGGGCTTGCAAGGACATGGCCGACGAAGCCACTGGCATAGGTTCAGCGAACGGGTCCCAATCGTCTGGAATATGGCCCGGCGAAAGTGCCGCAGGCCCCGCCGGTTCAGGCTTTGGAGGGACCCAGGTTTGCGTGACTGAACGCGCCACCACAGGTTCGCGCGGGGCCTCGGCCAGCCCCATCATCGAGTCTCCGAACACATCGGCAAAGGGCTTGTCCTGCGCCACCGCCTGGCTTTTGGACACAGTCCCCACCCGGATGGTGTAACCGCCCATCTGCAACTCGTCGCCAGGCTTCAGAGAATGCGCTCGCCCTTGGCCCAGGGGCTGGCCGTTGACGATGATCGGATTGCTGCCATTGTCCTCCAGCACATACCCATGGACACCACGAAACGCCACGCGCGCATGCACCCGGGAAATGGCCCGGTCAGGGTCAGGCAGCACAAGCTGGTTGGTATCGGCCCGGCCAATCGTGCCGCCCAGCTCGTCGAACACCGCAGAGGGCCCGGGTATGGGGGCGCCGTTGAGGCTGCATGCGGTCAACTCAATCATCTGTTTGTCTCCTTGGCCATGCTCGGTACCTGACATGCAAGCACCGCCGTGCCGCACAAACCGGCACGGTGCGCGGCACTTTTCTGTTCATGAGGCATTTCAGCGCAAGCCATAAAACCGCCCATCCATCACCGCCACACGCAAGGGCCAGGCAAGCCCAGCCTGCGGCCCCACAGCTGGACGACGTGGCGCGCACAAGGCCGGGCCTCCGTCGGGCCCCAGGCATTCGATCAGTCGCCCCTGCGCCACCAGCCGCATGCGCAAAGTGCCCGCCGTGTGCAGGGCGGGTTTGAGCGGCTGCGCCGAGTGCAAAGCACCAATGTGTGCGGCCAAGCGCTGCGCCAGCACATCCAGGGGCTGTTGGTAGGCGATGGCTTGTTCCTCCAACCTCAAACGGCAAGCCTGCAGCAAAGGGGTGGCATCGCCTCGCATCAAGCCCAAAGCAATGTCTTGCAACCAAATCGCCAGTCCTGGCCTGAGGGCCTCCAAAACCGCCACCGGGGTGTCGGGCGGGCCATGCTGTGGGATGGCGATCACGGGCACGTCCAACCAACGCCAGCGAGGAAACGCGATCGGAAGTTCCACCCGACCTTCCAGCTGGAGCGGAAACGTGAGCAACTCGCCCGCTGCGGGTGCCCACTCGATTTGACCCACCGTGCGCGACAACGCCGGGTCTGCGGCCGAATCCAGCCTGGGCAAAAGCAGCTGCAAACGCACCCAGGCACTGCCGTCGGACAACTCGGCAGGCAGCGCGGCCGAAACCCCGGCGGGCGGCAGCGGACGCACACCCAGCGTGAGCTGGTTGCTGCCCGCCAAGGCGTATTCATGCACCGCCAGCAAGGCCACCCGCTGGGTGGGGCCAACACGCAGCAAAGGCACACCGTTCATGGCGGCCTCGGCCTCCATGCCCGAGGTTTCCAGACGCAACACCAGCAACCTATCCATCGCCCAAGCTCCAGGTCAGCAGATCCATCTCGGGCAAGAGCTGGACACAGCCACGCTGTTGCCCCGCCACCGGATCCAACACCACAACAGGCAAGCACACGGCCTCCAGGCGAACTTCGGCGAACCATTCGAAGCCGCTGCCCCCATGGGTGTTCGGGCGCAGCCCGGCCCGCCCGCGCAGCGCGCCGCTGACGGCCCCGGCGGCCTGCAGCAAGGCGCCGCCGGGCGCGGCCAAAGGTGCCAGCTGGGCTTCGAAGGGGAAACGCCAATCGACACTGGCGGCAGCGATGACCTGCTCACCCAGCCTGGGGGCTGTCGCCTCCAGGTGAAGGTCACCCAACAGGAGCGCACGCCCCGCGCAACGCAGCTCCAGCCTGGCCTTTGCACCTGCCCATGCCAGCGTGCCACGGAAAGCCAAATCGATGAGCGCGGCCTGCACATCCAGCCGACCCAGCACCCGCATGCAAGGTGCCTGGTCCAGTGCGGTGGTGTGCCAGCCCCAGGCCAAGGCGGCCCGGCCCAACAGTTGGCCCCAGCTCGCCTCCAGCGTGGTGGCTTTCAACTCGTCCATATGCGCCCAGGCGTGCGCCAATCGCTTGAGCGCAAGCGACGATGCGGTGTCCAGCCCCTTGTCCAGCGCCCCGAGCAAGCCCCCTGCATCCTGTGCTTGCCCATCGCGTTCAACACGTGCACGGCTGCCTCCACCCAGCCAGGTCCGGGCGCTGGCACGACCATCGCTGTCCGCCGTTCCCAGCAAGGCCTGCGGCGCAGGCTCTGCACGTTGCCATTCGCTCCACCACTGGCAAGCCGGCCACACGGCCACCAAGCTGCCCATCGGTCCCAGCACCGGGCCTGCATCGCGCAGCCCGCAGACTGCCACCTCGAGCTTGTGGTACTCGGGTGCGGTTTCTTCAGCCACCCAGGTGGCAGCACCCCAGGCCGGCATCGGTGGCACTCTGGGCAGCAACTCCAGCGCGATGGCACGGCTGTCCTGCCCAGACCAAGTGGACGCGCCCAGCGGGCCTGTGCACCGAAACGCCGGGTGACGGCCGTGGTCGCAAACCGCATGCGACAAGACGCGCACACGCAAACGCACAGGCGCTCCCACCACGGGCGAGAGCAGGTGCAAGCGCGCAGGCAGCGGGTGTTGCAGATCGAGCCGCCATGGCGCCACAGCGGGCACAGCTTGGCGCGACCAGGCCTCGCCGTCCAAGCTGTAGTGGAAGCGCGGGGGCTGATCGGCCAGGTGCAGCTCCAGCGCTTCCAGATCACAAGCCACCAGCGCCCGCGCCTGCTCGGCATCTGACGCGCTGAGCAGCTGGCCATGGCACCCCATGGCCGCAAACACCTCGGTCAAGCGGCGATCCGCCGCCAGCAAGTCCCCCGGCGACAGCCGGGCACTGGCCTGGCGCTCCAGCTCCAGCGCAGAACGGCTCACCAGCTGGTGCACACGCAACCACTCGCCGGCCTGCGTCTGCGACAAAATATCTGCCGCCCAAGAAAAACCCGGCTTTTCATCAAATGCTGGGCCCCATGCGAAACAAAGGTTGACCCAGCGCGCCACCGCGGCAGCGTCTTGAAAACCCCGGCGCAGGCCATGCTCGACCATGGCATCAATGAAGGCGGGGTAGCGTTCGCCCAGGCGCTCTGGCATGGCAGGCCACTGACCGGACAAATGGTCCCCGAGCTGGCGGACAAAGGCCTGCCAGGCAGCGGTTTCGGCCTGGAGACGGTCATCAAACAGCATGGAGACAATCCCCGGCGGCGAGAGCTAAAGAGGGCAACAACATCACAGGTTCTGGTCCGTTAACGGTGTGACAACGGGTCTTGCGGGAGTTCTGGTTCGGTGGGCGCATCGGGAGCCGCTGGCGACATCGGCTTGGCGCCACTGCCACTGCCAGCGGAGCCGCCCGAATTGATCTTGACCATGCTCCCGGTGATCGACACGCCCGAAGCGTCGATCACCACCGAGTTTCCGCCCACCTTGAGCGAGAGTTGCGTGCCCGCCTCGATCACCACGTTCATGCCGCCCTTGATGTGCACATTCATGCCCGCATCGGCGGCCATGTTCTGGCCACTCTTCAGGTGCAAGTCGGTGCCGGCCTTGAAACCGATCGTGGTGCCGCTTTCACCCAACAAATCCTTACCGGTTTTCAAGTTGAGTTTGTCCTGCGAAGCCAGCTGCAGGGCATCCCCCACCTTGAGGTGCAGGTTCTTGCCATACGCCAGCTTGGCATCCTTGCCCACCGACAGGTGCCATTCACCGGCCACCTTTTCGTAGCGGTTTTCCTGCACAGTGCGGTGCTCATTCTTGCTGATGCTGCTCTTCAGCGAGTCTTCGACAAATTCGAGTCGGTCTTTCTGGGCATGCAACAACACATACTCGCTGCCAGCCTTGTCTTCAAAGCGCAGCTCATTGAATTCGGCAGCACCGCCCAGTTTGCTGCGGCTTTTCCAGCTGCTGACGGTGGCGTTGGCAGGCAAAGGATACGGCGGCTTGTACTCGGCGTTGTAGACACTGCCGGTGATCAAAGGCCGGTCCGGGTCGCCTTCGAGAAAGTCGACCACCACCTCCTGCCCAATGCGCGGCAGCGACACCATGCCCCAGCCCTTGCCAGCGGCGGGCGTGGCCACGCGCACCCAGCACGAGCTGTTGGCATTGCGTTGACCCTGGCGGTCCCAATGGAACTGCACCTTCACCCGCCCATGCTCGTCGGTCAGGATGTCACCCGCACCGGCATCACCCACCACCATGGCGGTCTGCGGACCGGCCACGGTGGGCTTGTGCGTCAGGCGTGCTGGGCGCAAGGGGGCCATGGCCGGTTGCGCGACAAAGCTGCCACTGAAGCGGGTGTCCAGCGCCTCGTTGGCAGCACCGGCCGACTCGTGCCCGACCTGCGCCATCTCCACCTGCACCGACAACACCGTGTATTCAGCGTTCTGGTCGGGCCGGGGGTGGCCCACCAGGTCCAGCTTGAAACCCGCGGCGATCCAGGGCACATTGCCGCGCCCTTCAAAGCGCGCAGCCCGGCTCTCCCACTCTTCTTTGCGCACGCTGTTGCGGGCTCGCCCGGTGGCCGCATCCTGAAACCCCCCCGGATAATCAAACAAACTGCCATTGGCTTCGGCGTGGTCCCAGCGCGCCTGCGCCTCGGGTGTTTCCAGACGGGTGGATGGGCTCTCGAAATTCCAGTCCGACAAAGCAAATCGCCCCGGCTGGATCTCATGCGTCATGCGCCATTCAGAGACCGAGACCGTCTCCGCCGCCCGGTCTTCGTCACGCATGAAACGCGCCGCCCCCGCGCCACGCACCGGCGCCAGGGCACTGGCAGCATCCACCAGCACCAGGGTGTGGCCATTGGCCGAATGTCTGAAGAAATACGAGATGCCCTCGTCTTCGAGCAAGCGGCTGACAAAGTTGAAGTCCGTCTCGCGGTACTGCACGCAATAGGGGCGCACCGGATAGCGGGCACTGGTCTCATCGACGAAGTTGGCGCTGTGTTCACCAAACACCGCCTTGACGATCTCCAGCGCCGTCTTGTCCTGAAAAATGCGCAGATTGGACGAACGGGTGAGCAGCCACAACCAAGGCCGCAGTGTCAGGCGGTAGCGGTGATAGCGTCCCACATTGCCATCGATGCCAAAGGCCGCACACACCCCATGGAACCAGCGCTGCTGGCCGTCGGTCAGCTGCACCGACACCTTGACCGGTTTGCCCAGCAGGTCGGCAGCGGCAATGCGCGGGTTGGTCGAGAGCGCGCTGAGCTCGTAGTCAAACGGCTGCGAAACGGCCTCTGTGCCCTGCATGGCATGGAAAAGCAGAGCCTCGTCAGACGGGGCTTGCAGTGTGATGGGGCGTTGGGAGGTAACAAACATTGGGTTCTTCACTCAGGGTATTGCGAGGCTGTCGGCCGCAAGTTTCAGTTGGCAGAACACCACCGCATCTGTCCGCTCAGCAGAGTCGGTGAAGCCTTGCCCGGCCTGCCCACAAAATCAGCAATTGATAGGTTCTGACCAGTCGATAGCACGCCTTCTTCAGCCGGCAATAAAACAGGCACAGAAAATCTCGCACAACAAATATCAACAGGATTAGATAATTTGATTTTGAATGAAAAAAATTCTTTGAAAACATGATTTTAACCTTTATTTTAATAATCGAAAATTAAATTTAATTAAATTTCAAAAACTATAGTCATTTAATTCTATTATTTTACTGCTTAAATATTCATTGACGAAATCGTAAATAATGATATTCGGCGGTGAATATCCAGTAATGGCGAATTGTCTTCTAGCTTCATTGACCTTTCTGACAATTTCTGTTTTAAATTTATCACCATATTTTTCGCCAGCAAATTTAAACTCTTCATTAAATTCCATATTTGTTACCAATGCCTCTACAAAATCATAATTGCTATGCAATTTTTCGGTATGAATTTTTATATCACCATAAGTTGAGGTCCAATACAAGCAACTCATATGTGCATGTGAATCTGGCATGTTTAGATGACCAGCATGAATGCTAAAATTTTTCAGTTGTCCATCAATTATTTTCCCCAAAGAATTACTCTTGGAAAATTCACCACAAAAACACAAACCATCCTCAGCCTTACGAAGATCAGCTCCTCCTTTATTTTGATACAAGCGATGCATCCCTTGCAATTGTCCAAAATTCGTTCCATCCAAAGCTGCGCCTTGCACAACAAAGATAATTTTTTGTTTCAATTCTTCAATTCGTCGCACCGCCAAATTACCTTCTAGCTTGCATACGAAATTTTCGTTTTCACCGATCCATTTTTTTAATTTTCTTAAGACACTATGAGCGCTATCAAGTCCAGGATCTTTGAGATGAGATAGACGCGCGATAACAAACTCACTTGAATTAGTTTGTACAAATTTTAGCAATTGCTCCAATATATCATCCATGTCCAAACCAGTACCACCTTGAGAAGTTAACATTCCTGGAGCATGAAATGAAGAATAACTATCAGATTTCTTATCAAATTTCAGGCGAATGTCGAAAAAACGTGATCCCGCTATGGCTTGATCAAAAATGTTTTTATCTTGCGTGATAACTTTAGAAGAATCTGTATGATTACCTATAAAGCCCATTCCAGAATAATGTTCTCTCGCTATACCAGCATCATGACTTCCCGGCAAAACGATGTCACACAATCTTTTTCTAGGATTCAAATTTGCTAAAAAATTTTCAGTGCCCATTTCAATAAATCTCCTACATCTCAAAATGAATAAATGAAATTATTATCATGCGCGATTACTTCAACGCGCTCAATCGCTCGCCCCTCCATCAACCGCCCCAAAAACTCCCGGCTGATGTCTGGCAGCATGGTGTTGGTCAAAATCGCGTCGATCATGCGTCCGCCCGATTCGCTTTCGGTGCAGCGTGAGACGACCAGCTTGACCACGTCGTCGCCATATTCAAACGGAATCTTGTAACGCGCCTCCACCCGCTTCTTGATGCGGTCCAGCTGCAGCTTGACGATCTGGCCCAGCATCTCGTCAGAGAGTGGGTAATACGGGATGGCAACCAAGCGCCCCAGCAGCGCGGGCGGAAAGATCTTGAGCAGGGGCTCGCGCAAGGCCTTGGCCATGCCTTCGGGGTCGGGCATGAGTTCGGGGTCTTTGCACAGGCTGGCGATCAGGTCGGTGCCGGCATTGGTGGTCAGCAAAATGAGCGTGTTCTTGAAGTCGATGAAGCGGCCTTCGCCATCTTCCATGAAGCCTTTGTCAAAGACCTGAAAGAACATTTCGTGCACGTCGGGGTGGGCTTTTTCCACCTCGTCGAGCAGCACCACGCTGTAAGGCTTACGGCGCACAGCTTCGGTCAGCACACCGCCTTCGCCATACCCCACATAGCCCGGTGGCGCGCCCTTGAGCGTGGAAACGGTGTGCGCCTCCTGGTATTCGCTCATGTTGATGGTGATCAGGTTTTGCTCGCCACCGTACAACGCCTCGGCCAGGGCCAACGCGGTCTCGGTCTTGCCCACACCGCTGGTGCCAGCCAGCATGAACACGCCAATCGGTTTGCTGGGGTTGTCCAGTCCAGCGCGGCTGGTCTGGATGCGCTTGGCGATCATCTCCATCGCGTGGTCCTGACCGATCACGCGATGGCCCAGGTGCTCGGCCACCTTGAGGATGGTTTCGATCTCGTTGCGCGCCATGCGGCCCACCGGGATGCCGGTCCAGTCGCCCACCACCGCCGCCACGGCCTGGTAGTCCACGGTGGGCAAGATGAGCGGGTTCTCACCTTGCAGTTCGGCCAGCCGGGCCTGCACGTCATGCAGCTGGGCCATCAGGCCCACGCGCTCGGCTTCATCCATGACCCCGACGGCCCCCAAGGCGGCAGGGCTCGGGCTTTCGGTCTGGGCTTCGTTTTGTGCTTCGTTTTGTGTTTCGGCCTTCGCCGCTGCTTCCAGCGCGCTGCCTGTCCCTTCGACCGGCTGGATCCCGGCGCGCAGGCGGGCACGCAAACCCAAAAGTTGGTCAACCAGGGTTTTTTCGTCGTTCCAGCGGGTCTCCAACGCAGCCAGGCGCTGGCGTTCGGCAGCCAGTTGTGCGTTGGCCTCGGCTTCGCGTTTGGCGGTGTCCACCCCGATGGCTTTTTCGCGGCCGATGATCTCCAGCTCGGTTGTCAGGGCCTCGATGCGTTTGCGGCTGTCGTCCACCTCGGCCGGTACCGCGTGCAGGCTCACAGCCACGCGCGCGCAGGCGGTGTCGAGCAGGCTCACGCTCTTGTCGGGCAGCTGGCGCGCAGGGATGTAGCGGTGGCTGAGCCTGACGGCCGCCTCCAGCGCCTCGTCCAAGATCTGCACCTGGTGGTGTTTTTCCATGGTGCTGGCCACGCCGCGCATCATCAGGATGGCTTTGACTTCGTCGGGTTCGTCCACTTGCACGGTCTGAAAGCGGCGGGTCAGCGCCGGGTCTTTTTCGATGTGCTTTTTGTATTCGGCAAAAGTGGTGGCACCAATGGTGCGCAGCGTGCCGCGTGCCAGGGCCGGCTTGAGCAGGTTGGCCGCATCGCCCGTACCGGCCGCACCGCCCGCACCCACCAGGGTGTGGGTTTCATCGATGAACAAGATGATGGGCTTGGCACTGCCCTGCACCTCGTCGATGACGCTGCGCAAGCGCTGCTCGAATTCGCCCTTCATGCTGGCACCGGCCTGCAACAGGCCCACGTCGAGCGCGCGCAGCTCTACATCCTTCAGGCTGGGCGGCACGTCGCCGCGCGCGATGCGCTGGGCAAAACCCTCGACCACGGCCGTCTTGCCCACACCGGCTTCACCCACCAGGATGGGGTTGTTCTGACGTCGGCGCATGAGGATGTCGACCACCTGACGGATCTCGTCATCGCGCCCGACGATGGGGTCCATCTTGCCGTTGCGGGCCTGTTCGGTGAGGTCAACTGTGAATTTTTTGAGCGCCTCCTGCTTGCCCATGGCCGCCGGGGCCATGGCGCCACTGGCCTCGCCAGGGGCTGCACCACCGGCCTCGCCCCCCGTGCCGTCGCTGGCGCCCAGCCCGTCTTCGGGACTGCCGGCGCACAGCTTGGGCAACAGATCCGAGACATCGGCCTCCTTGAGCCGGTCAAACTGCCGACTGATGGAGACCAGCGTGGCACGCAGATTGCGCGTTTTGAGCATACCCACCAGCAGGTAGCCACTGCGCACCACCTGATCGCCATACAGCAGCGTGCCGTAGACCCAACCGCGCTCGATGGCATCGGCGATGGTTTCGGCAATGCCACTGATGCTGGTGGCACCACGCGGCAAGCGGTCCAGCGCGGCCGTCAAGTCTTTGGCCAACACCGACAGGTCGACTTCGAAATGGCGAAGTACGCGGTGCCAGTCGGAGTCAGGTTGTTGCAGCAGTTGCGCCAGCACATGTTCGAGCTCGACGCTGGGGTTGCCGCGCAGTTTGCAAAACACGGTGGCCCCTTCTACAGCCTTGTAGGTGGCGGCGTTGAGCTTGCCAAAGAGCGCCGCTCGGTTGATTTCTGCCATGGCGGACCTTTCTAGGAAAAAGACGTGGTAAATGTGGTGGACGGCGCCACCGGTGGACGGGGCATCAGGCGCAGTGCAGCGGGCCGGTGCTGCGTTGGTTGGCCAATCCAGCTGGTCCAACCCAGTCGTCCCGCCTGACCCAATCGTGTGCGGGGCACTTGGTCGGCGTCGAGCGCCAATTGCAAGTCCCAGCCCAGTTCGTCACCGACATAGGTGCGCACCAGAGCCTGCACAGGGGGCAGCGCGTTGCCCACGGGCAGCAAGCTCTCAAAGGTCTGCAGGTCGAGAGGCCCGATGTGGATACGCACATGGTGTTGGCGGTCAAACACCGCGCGACCAAGCACAGCACCCGAGCCCAACAGCGCCGTGGCGCGTTGCAAACGCCCCAGAAAACGTCCACCCAAGCGACTGCGCTCAGCGACGGGCAGCGCCATCCATCGACCAGCAAAGGACTCCACCCGGACCGGCCGTCGCAGAAAGCCCGACAACAGGTGCGACAGGCCATCTGCGTTGCGCACCTGGCGCGACAAGACACCGGCAAAGGCCAGCCGCGCATGGTCAGGCGCTGCATCGCGCCCACGCCAGGCCGGGCCACCCACACCAATGAGGGCGCCCACAAAATCGGCGAACCTGTCTTCGCTGGGGCGGTCAAGCTGCGCCACCGGTTGCGCCTGCGCCCAGGCGCGGTAAAACAACAACAGCATGCGGTGGTGGAACACATCGGCAAAGCGCGCCAGCGTCGGGTCTTTGTGGTGCAGCAAGCGCTCTCGGGCTTGCGCCGTCATGTGCAGGGGCAAAGGCCCGTTGGGGCCCCACAGGCCCAGAAAACGCACATCCATGCGCGGCAGGCCACCGGGCGCATCACGGTCCAGGGCAGCGAGCGCCGAGGGCGCAAAGCCCAGGTCGGGCGTCTGGCCCAAGCGCAAAGGCTCGTCGCTAGGACGCCGCGCGCTGCCCAGACGCGGCAGATGTGCATGCGCGGCCTCGATGTGGCGCAGGGCCACAAAAAAGTCCCAGCGCCAGGGCTCACGGGCAATGGCCGCCAGCAACCCATCGGGTGCTGCGCGGTCGAGGTCTGTGGCGTCGTGGCTCATAAGATGGGCCGCTTGCCGCACCGCGGCTGGCCGCTGAGGATTTCACCACCGGTCGATGCGAACAGCCGCGTCTGGGTGAAGCCATTCATGGACACGTGGCGCGCAAAAAAACGTTCGAGCACGCAACCGAGCAAAAAGGCGCTGGCCCCTTCGAATGCGTGCTCGTCCACCTCCACCCGCACATCGACGCCACGACCAAACGCGATGGGGCCGGGCATGGGCAGGCGGCGCACCACTGGCTGTACTCGCACCGAACGCAGCCCATCGACCTGGCGCAGGGCCGCTGCGTCGCCAGCAGGCACATACAGGCGCAAGATCTCACGCAAGGCCGCCGCGCCCTGCTGTTCATCGGTATCGGTCAGCGAGAGGTGGTTCAGCGAGAGCTGGTTCAACAGTTTCCAGGCCACGCTGCCTTCGCGGAGGGCTGACTGCGGACGTGAAGGACCGCGCAACACCGCCAGCGCCTTCACTGGGGCGGCCTGCATGGGCACCAGGTCGCCATTGGCCTGACCCACGGGCATCAGCAGGGGCAGGTCACGGTTGGTGCACAGGGCTTGCACCCCCAGCTGCCGCAAGTCGGCCGCATAAGGGGCCTCGCGGGCATCGACCACGGACAAGAACACCTCGGTACCGATGTAAGAAGTGCGCGTGCCTTCGCGTTGCTGGTGTTGCGAAAGCAGACGAGGCAGCCGCGTCATGGTGTAGTACGCATTGTGGCCACGGGGCTCGGTATGAAAAGCGTTATAGAAAGGCAAGAAGCGCCATTCGCTGGCCACACCGGCCGCATAGCCAAGCACCGAGGTGAGCGAGTGGACCTCAAAGTCCATCGGTCGGCTGCGGTCAGGCACGACTTGGAACTCGGGCTCGCCCGGGTTCACATGGATGCGGTCGCAGCGCCGCTCGAGCAAATTGATGGCAGGCACGCAATGCAGCGCCAGACTGCGGGTATCGACCGCCTGCAGCAAACTGGATTCGACGCGAGAAAAAAGCAGCACCACATCCACTTCGGTCTGTTCACCGTGCGCACGCAAGGCGTCACCCAGACCATTGAGTGTGAAGAACAAAAAACGCTGTGGAAAGGCGAAATATTCCTGCAACAAGCGGTAGCCCTCGAAGCCGTGCAAAGTCTGCGGCAGCAGCGCTTGTTCGTCGTCAAATCCCATGGGCTCGACCGCATCACCATCCAGGGCTTCATGCCAGTCGACAGGACGGCGGGTAGGCAACACCAACACATGCAGGCAGGCACCGCAAACGAGTTCATGCAAGCGGTAAGCCATTTCGTCCACCCCGGCACAGTGCAACTGCAGGTCTTGCAATGCCAAGTCGCCAAACGTCAGGTCGGCGGTGCAGCGCAGCCGCAGCCGCAGACCCGAACGCACCTTGCGTGCCTGGGGCAGTCCCGCCATCGGCAGATCGGCCGCGTGCGTGAAGTATTCGGCCTGTGTGATCTCCAGTGGCCACAAGGGCAAATCGTGCGCGGTGCGAAATTCACAGGCTGTGCCGCCGGCCTTGCCGGCCTGTCCCGCCAGCGCACTGCCGCGCACCAGGCACGGCCCTTTGGCCAGGGCCGGGTCGGCCAGATCGGGCCAGGCCTGCGCGATCAGCATGGCCGGCGTAGGGGTCAGGAATTGGGGGTACACGATTTCCAGAAGACGCTGTGTGAAGCGCGGAAATTCGGCATCGATCTTGAGCTGCACACGCCCAGCCAAAAAGGCAAACCCTTCGAGCAGCCGCTCGACGTAGGGGTCGGCCACTTCCAAGCCTTCAAGGCCAAGGCGAGAGGCAATCTTGGGAAAAGCCTGCGCAAACTCCGCCCCCATCTCGCGCAGGTGACGCAGTTCTTCGTTGTAGTAACGCAGCAGGCGCGGGTCCATGGTGTTGCAGGGCTTGGTGGGTTCAGCGCGCGAGCTCGCGCACGGCCACGCGACCAGTTTCAAGGTCTATGTCGGTGTGCAGCAACAGCTCCAGCGGCAGTGGCTGAGCCCACAACTGTGCGCTGATGCGCAGGCCAATCTCGTTGTGGTGGTCGACCATGTCTTCGTTGACAATGGCCTGCACCTGCAAGGTCTCGGGCAAGATGCGTGGCTCGTGGTCCAGGATGGCCTGGCGCATGCGCCGCTCCACCTCTTGCGGATCGGTGGTGGACAGGGTCTGACCCGCCAGCGTTGGCACGCCGTAGTTGAGCACCGAATGACGCGCGTGTTCGGCGCCTGCAAAATCCAGATCACTGGGCACTGCGGTGTTGAGAAGCCAAACCATGTCGCGCAACACCAGTTCACGCAGGCGGTTCCGGTGAATGACACGCGCATCCACCCCTTCCGAACGGGCATCGGGGGCGTCGTCAAACAGGCGATCCAGCAACGAAGGCTGCAAGCGGTCCTGTTGGCGTGGCGGGGACATTGTCATGGCAAGCAATGGCAGGCGTTCAGTCAGCCATCTGGCGATCGTCTTGAGTCGGCGTGGACCCAGACACATTCAACACCAGTGAGCGCAGATCCATGATGCCCAGTTCTGTGGTGTCCGTCGTCAAGATGCGCTGGCCCAAGCCCCGGTAACTGCCTGGTGCCGTTTCCAACCAGTCGGTGGCCCTGGCCAGCGACAGGGGCGATCCCGCCGCCAGATCGGTGCCCGGGTAGCGCACAGGCAACAAGGCTACCGTGGAGCCCCCGTTGGTGAATTCCAGGGTGGCCGGCATCCACACCGCATCGCGCAGGTCGGCAGGGGCCTCGAGCGTAACCGCGCTCAGGCGCTCAAAAGGCAGCCAGTAGTACTTGCCATTGAGAATGACCTCCAGACAAGGGCCCAGGCGGGTGTCGGCATCGGCCACCCAGCTGAAGGCTTCGCCGTTGATTTGACCGACCGTAGTGGGTGCCAGTTGCAGCGATTGTTCTCGAAGCGCCTGCCCGGCTGCGGCGTCACCAACACCCTCACGCAGCAAGGCCTCGATCAGCAAGGCGGTCCAGGTTTCGGGTTCACCGAACAACAAAGGGGCCTTGCGGCCCGCAAAAACTTCGGTGCGCAGGGCCTCGCAGGCGATGGCCGTCCGGTAGGTTTGCACCATGGGCAAGATGGCGGCATCGAGCTCGAGTGCGGTGTTGAGCTGGTTGAGCGCGCGCTCCCACTGCCCCAGCACGCACATCAGTTGAAACAGAAAAACGCGCAGTTTGGCGTCTTGCGGTTGGGCGCGCACCTGCGCGATCAGCAGCTGCAAGGCCTTCAGCGCGTCGCCATCGTGCAGCGCCTGCTCGGCTGCGCTTGCATTGGACATCAGGTACCCTTTCTAGGGGGGGCACCGGTTTCGGTGCGGAATGTCGAAGCTCCGCCAGCACCGCCGTCGGCCAGCTGTGGGGTGTAACTGACTTCAAAGGTCTTGAAGGCAAAAGACAGGCGCTCGGTCAGCACGGGCGCCCCGGTGTCGGAGACACCCGATGCCACGGCATAGTCTGTGATGCGGGCCATGCCCAGCTTGAGCACCCAATAGGTCAACGGCGCTGCGCCGGCACCCTTGCGCACCGACAGCAGCACTTCCTTGAGGGTATCGTTGCCATCCATCAGCGACATCAGCCCGGTGGAAGCGCGATCGGCCTGTTTGACGACCTTCAGCTCCTGCAGCAGGGTGCGACCACGATGGCCATCCATGGCCGCAGGCGCCGACATGCCCCAGGACCAGTCGATCAACTCGATCTGATTCTGGAAGGCTTTGTCAGTCGACTCGCCCTGCAACACGCCTGAGCGCAGGCTGGTGACCTTCAAAAACATGTCAGAGCGGGCCATGGAACAGATCTCTAATGGGCAACATCAACGGGCTGCCACAGGGCAGCCCGTCACATTCATCAACCGTTGTCGTTCTCGGCGATGTTGTATTTCATGGTCTTGGTGGCGTCGGGTGTGCCATCGGCTTTTTGCGGGGTGTATTCAAATTTCACCTTGGCAAAATTCAGGGAAACGTTTTCGGTCAAACGGTCCTCGCCGCCCGATCCACCGGTCTCCACCGAGGTGATCAGCACCTCTTCCATCTCGATCTTGATGTACTCAATCGGTGCGCCTTTGCCGCCCGCCTTGCGCACCACAAGATTGGCTTTGGGGTAGTGCTTGCCATTGCTGCAGGCTTCCAGCAGCGCATGCGAAGCCGAATCTACATACTTGGAAAAGCTCAAATTCCGAACATTCGCCTTGCCAGCACCACCCCCACGCCCTGAATGCGTGGTCCCGGAATTACTCAACCCCCAATTCCAAGACTTAACATCGATCTCATTGGTGTGCTTCTTGTCGGCCGACTCGCCTTTGATGTCGCCGATCTTCATGAACATGTCAACAGCCATAACACTCTCCTAGATGCCCCGACTCTGCGGGCGCTGACCGCTGCAATCAATGCCCTCCGAAGAGGGCACCCTCCACCGTGCAGCCGACGATGGAAGTGAGAAAAACTGTGTGTGCCTTGCCGTGCCCGACGATCTGTCAGGCGGCCTTGGCCGAAGGCAACTTGGAGACCAGGCGCAGGGAGACCGTCAGGCCCTCCAGCTGGTAGTGCGGGCGCAAGAAAAACTTGCTGCTGTAGTAGCCCGGGTTGGCGGGGTCTTCCTCCACGATGACCTCCGCCGCAGCCAAAGGCTTGCTGGCCTTGGTGCTCTCGGACGAGTGGGCCGGGTCACCATCGACGTATTGCATGACCCAGGTCGACAGCCAGCGCTGCACTTCTTCGCGCTCTTTGAACGAACCGATCTTGTCGCGCACGATGCACTTGAGGTAGTGCGCAAAGCGGCAAGTGGCAAACAGGTAGGGCAGACGTGCGGCCAAACGTGCGTTGGCGGTGGCATCGGCATCGTCGTACTCGGCCGGTTTGTGCAGGCTTTGCGCACCAATGAAGGCGGCAAAGTCGCTGTTTTTGCGGTGCACCAGGGGCATGAAACCGTTTTGCGCCAACTCGGCCTCGCGCCGGTCTTCGATCGCAATTTCGGTGGGGCATTTCATGTCCACCCCACCGTCATCGGTGGGGAAAGTATGTGTCGGCAGGTTCATCACCGAGCCACCACTTTCGATGCCACGGATGCGGGTGCACCAGCCGTACTCCTTGAAGGAGCGGTTGATGTTGGTGGCCATGGCGTACGCGGCATTGGCCCAGGTGTATCTCGAATGGTCAGCACTGCCTGTGTCTTCTTCGAAGTTGAAGGCGTCTACAGGGTTGGTCTTGGCACCATAGGGCAGGCGCGACAAAAAGCGGGGCATGGCCAGACCGATGTACTTGCTGTCTTCGCTTTCACGCAGGCTGCGCCAGGCCGCATAGTCGGGCGTGGTGAAAATCTTGGTCAGGTCGCGTGGGTTGGACAGCTCTTGCCAGGAATCCATCTGCATGAGCGTGGGCGATGCGCCCGCGATGAACGGGCAATGTGCGGCTGCGGCGATCTTGGCCATCTCGGCCAGCAATTCCACATCGGGTGCAGACTGATCAAAGTGGTAATCGCCCACCAGGCAGCCAAAGGGTTCACCACCAAACTGGCTGAACTCTTCGGCGTAAATTTTCTTGAACAAGGGGCTTTGATCCCAACTTGTTCCTTTGTAGCGCTTGAGCGTTTTACCCAAATCTTGCTTGGAGACATTGAGCACACGGATTTTCAGTTGCTCATCGGTCTCGGTGTTGTTGACCATGTAATGAAGGCCGCGCCAGGCACCTTCGAGCTTCTGGAAGTTCTCGTGGTGCAGGATCTGGTTGATCTGCTCAGACAACTTGTGGTCAATGGCAGCGATCATGGCTTCAATGCTGGCCACCACATCGCCCGAGATCAAGGTCGTCTGAGACAAGGCCTGTTGCGCCAGGGTGTGCACCGCTGACTCGACCGCACTCTTGGCGTCGTCAGACTTGGGTTTGAATTCTTTTTGCAGCAGGGATGCGAGGTCGTCACCTTCTAGTGTGACGCTGGCAAGTGCGGCTGATGCTGCGGTTTGGGTTTCGGCCATGGTCAATGCCCTTAACTTTGAAGTGATGGTGGAAGAAATTGAAAATCAAACAGCGTCTGACTTGGCTGATGCAGCCAGCGAGGCCAAAAGTGCGGGGTCGTTCATCAGCTTCCCGATGAGCTCTTCGGCCCCGCCTTTGCCGTCCATGTAGGTGACCAAATTGGCCAGCTGCTGGCGTGCCTCCAGCAGCTTGGCCAGAGAGTCCACTTTGCGGGCCACCGCATCAGGCGAAAAATCGTCCATGTTTTCGAAAGTGATGTCGACACTCAAATTGCCTTCGCCGGTCAGTGTGTTGGGCACCTGCATGGCCACCCGCGGCTTCATGGCCTTCATGCGGGCGTCAAAGTTGTCGACATCGACCTCCAGGAACTTGCGGTCCGCCACCGGTGCCAGTGGGTCGGCAGGCTGACCCGACAAGTCGGCCAGCACCCCCATCACAAAGGGAAGCTGGACCTTTTTCTCGGCCCCATAAAGCTCGACGTCGTATTCGATTTGTACGCGTGGCGCCCGGTTGCGAGCGATGAATTTCTGGCTACTGCTCATGAAAACTCCTTTGGAAGTTGGAGGAACCGCACCAAGTGCACGGGTCTGTTGAGGAAGGTTATGAGGGCATCACTCTTGCCATGACGAACCCGGCAGTTCAATGGAATCGGGGTCCACCCCCACCACTCGGGCTACCTCGCTCAGGGCCTCGGGTGCCAGGATCTTCATCAGTTGCAGGAAGTTGTGACTGATCAACTCACGTCCACGCCGCAAGTACAGGGGGGCTGGATTGGAAGGTTCGGTGCGTTCGAGAAATTCGCACACCAGATCGATCGCACGGATCGCCTCTTCGCGCGAACGGACACTGCCTGACAAGCCTTGTCCTGCTCGCGCAATCGGCTCGCCGCCGTCTTCAACGGCGTGATTGCCGTTGACGGCATCCTCGGCCATGTCATCGTCCCGGGACGGCAGCAGGGCCGTCACCGCTTTCAACAACGACAGCACAGGATCCAGCGGCGGTGCATCATCCCCCAGCCGCTCTTGCATCTCATGCACCAGTGCATGCGCGGCAGCTTGGGCTTGTTCGCACCAACTGCGCACCTCAGGTGCTTTGCGCACGGCATCGGCCAACATGCGCCCCAGCACGGCAGAAGAAATATCCGGATCACCTTCGTAGGCAGACGACAAGCCAACAGCCACCTCAACAGAGCGCCCTGTGATTTCACCCATCGAACGGTCAGCAAAAATGCGCGCCACACGCAGATCACCCAGCAGGCCTTCGACGTCCGCCAGAATGCTGAGGGCGTTGACTCTCCCGTAAAGATCGCCATCATCTGGGTCTGGCAAGGGATGAACATGGTCCCACTGCTCGGCCATCAAACCCTGGATCAGCGCCAAACCAGGGGCGATGGCTGGCCAGCCATGAAGGCGAACCATCCCGCGCCCCCACATCACCGCCACACGCAAGTCTCTTGACCTGTCCAGAATGGCCTCGGCCATCTGCACCACGGCCGACCAATCGGGTGACTCTGCTGGTGCAAACTGGGTTTCAGCCTTGCCTGCGGCAGCCTGAATCAATGCCAAGAAATCGTTGTCGTACTCAAGATCTGAACCACAAGGCGCGTCCGTGCTGACCGGACTTTCGCACCAGATCTTTGTCCTTGCGTTGATGTCCTCCAAGTCAATCATCTGGCGTTTTTTCCGGTGATTCGCAAAGGTTTGCTTTGGCCATGCGCCATGAATTTTTCAAATTCATTTCTGGCTCGCACTCTAATTCAGTCCACATCAGAAAACCGTCAAAAAATGACCGTCAAAAAGAGCAGCAGATTTTTAAAGCAAACCCCATCAACTCAGAAATTCGCCTCAAAGGGCGTGAAGGATTCTTCATAAGAGGCCTATAGTTTTATCAAGGACATCCCGTAGTTTTTCAACACTCTTTTTTCAAAGCTGCGCGTTTTTTTGGAAAATCAACACTCAAGTTAAATGCTGAATTTGGAGGATCCCATGAAGCCATTTCCCGTCAGTTATTCCATATTGCAGAAATTAATGTTTTTTGTTTTGCCTCTGACATTTGGCTGCGCAATGGCAGAGCCGTTGTCCCGACTCAAGGCTTCAGATGTTGTAGAAATAGGCAACAGTCCACTCGATGCGCAATCTGTGGCTGAAGGATTATTTCCAGAAGATGCGTGTGAGCAACTCAAAACCGCTGGCTTCAAGTGCATGGGCTTCCGCCCTGCCGTTCGGTATTCACTACCCACCACCAGCTTTCGTTTAGGTTCTGCGACCTTACCCGATGGCTTGAAATCGCAACTCGAGGTTTTTGCAGAGGTTCTTCGCAACAAGCGAGGAAACAACAAGCTTGTTCGCATTGAGGGCCATGCCGATGCTTCAGGATCTGCCGAAGCCAACTTGGCTCTGTCTCAACGTCGTGCAGAGGAAGTCAAGCGTTTTCTTGTTGAACGTGGTGCTGATCCAGCCATGTTACGGCCCGAAGGCCATGGTGCGTCAACTCTGCGAAATAGCCAAGATCCGACCTCTCAGGAAAATCGACGTGTTGAAATCGGACGTGCAGATCTTCAGGAGTGATCTGCAGACTCTCTACCTTGATCCAGACGGATGATCGCCGAGTCTTTTGGCCTTCTACGCCAGGCAACCTTGCCCCCTCAGGCATGACAAGCCCTCTGGAATGGGCTCGTGGTAATTGGTTCGGCATGGCTGCAAGGTCCCCTTGATCTGCTTGACTTGAGTCGGCAGTGGCTTGCGTCCGCCCATAAATCACCCGCTTGGTTTGATGTTCATCTGATGCACGGCCTTTGCTGCGCAGGTTTGAGGGATACCCCCCTTGTTCAATTTGCACGCACAAAAATTTGCGCAAGCCCACGCATCTTGGGCGCCAGTCTGTAGAGATTCAGCCCCCCTACCCCTCAGGACGGGGCCTGGTTGCGCAGGGATGCCGTCTCTGAGGCGGTCTTGGCGTTGTGACAGGGCACGCACAGGCTTTGCAGGTTTGAGCGTTCAAAGCGCTCACCGCCAAGCTTCACCGGAACGATGTGATCGACCACCTTGGCTGGCTGGAGCACGCCCTTGGCCTGGCACCTGCAGCAAAGCGGGTTATCCCGTAGCACCGCTGCACGTGTGTTGCGCCATCTGGCCGATTGATAGAAGCCCAGCTCGGTATCGAACCCACGCCGCGCACGCCCGTACTCACGGTGCACTTGGGGCTGGTGATGGGTGCAGTAGCCGGGCACGTTCAGCACCTGCGCGCAACCCGGATATCTGCATGGAGTAGGCGCACTTCGCGGCATCTCAATCGGCTTTCAAGGAATAAGCGACAGCTCGAAAAATTGACTTGGCTTCATCTTGATTCAGAGCGTCAATCCATCACATTGGATTAACGAAAGGAATCACCCAATGAAACAAAACAAGTACCTGAACAAGCTGCTGGAGCAGATCGCCAAAGAGCACTTGTTCATCGAAACGCTGGAGACCCAGAACCGTGATCGCCTGGACTTCCACGACGTCGCAGTCTGGTCGATCAAGGGCGCATTGGAGGCTGCTTACGCCGCGGGGATCGAAGCAGCAAAAAACACATCAACAACATCGAAAGGCAAGCAATGAAACTCACGGACAAGGGAGGCGATTACTGGGATGGCCGGTTGTGCGTGATGGTGCGCGCACCTGGCCGCCCCTACTTGTTTATCGATCCATCCGGAGGAGACAGCGTTCGCTACCTCGCGCGTCTGGGCTGATCAGTCACAAATAAGCAACTGATCAGAAAGATTAGATGAATCGCTTTACTTCATCCCCAAGTAGAGCGTTCATACAGACATCGCCAGACGGAGAACACAAAGATGAACCAAATCGATCAAGCCAAACAAACCACGCAGCATCTGCGCCAGATGTCCAAGCCTGAGGTGTTCCAACTGTGGACTCGCAAGTGCCTTGGCCGCATCCACAGCGCTCAGATCAAAGAACAGCGAAAGGCCTGGATGGTTTACGACATCGTCCGTAGCCAATATGGTGCCCCTATCGCAGACCAGGTCGCTTGAGGAGAACAGCATGATGCTCAGCACACAAAACGAATCCTGGGGATTCTGGGGAACGATGGGCGGTCACGCCAGCGTGGCCTGGCCTGTTGCCATGCAACAGATCGCCGAGATCACAGGCGAACCTCCTGAATCAGTCCGGGCATTTCTGGACAGCAAGCAAGGCAGGCACTTCGCCGATTCAGTCCAGGATGGACTTGCCAATAGCCTTGCGATCGATGCCGCTGTCGCACAGGCCATCGCCAAATGGATGGGTTGGAAAATCGGCCGCATAACAGCAAGGGAGACAGGCATTCCAAGGGGCTTGCCTTACCTGACCGGCTTTGTGATTCACGCCCAGCTCATTGAAGAACTACTGGCCGCTTAAGGCAAGCGCTAGGTCGGTCATTGAATCCGTTGGCAATACGCGACTGATCAGAAAAATTTGATGAATCGCTTTACTTCGTCCCCAAGTAGAGCGTTCATACAGTCATCGCAACAAGGAGAACCAAATGGCAGCCATCAACACCACAACGCAAACCGAAAACAACTACGACCGCTTCATCGCCGAACTGACCGCCCTCACCCGCAAATACGGGGTGGCCATTCAATCGGTCGGGGGCGTGTACCTGGCTGACGAGCGCGGCGAGTTTGACAAGCTAACCTACAACGCCGACATCACGAGTGGCGACCTGTACCCGAATTTCTCGGGCAACTGAGATCAGGCACTAGCCACCGCAGGGGCATCCTGCCCCTGTGCAATAGCTGCACTGATGGCCAGCTCACCGAATTTCACGCCATCGTCCTCGCGCACCGCCTGCTGGCCGGTGTAGTCCTCCCAGCGTTTGATGATCACATCCACGAACTTGGGATCGAGCTCAATGAGGCGAGCCTGACGCCCGGTCTTTTCACTGGCGATCAGGGTGGTGCCCGAACCTCCAAAGAGGTCCAACACGATGTCCCGGCTCTTCGATGAATTCTTGATGGCCCGCTCGACCAGCTCGACCGGCTTCATGGTCGGGTGCAGGTCATTGACCCGGGGCTTGTTGTAGTTCCAGATGTCTGACTGGTCCCGGTCGCCGCACCAGAAGTGGTCCGTGCCCTGTTTCCAGCCATACAGGATGGGCTCGTACTGGCGCTGGTAATCCGCGCGCCCAAGCGTGAAAGTGTTCTTGGCCCAGATGATGAACGTGGACCACTTGCCACCTGCCTTGATCCAGGCCTTTTGCAGGGTGTGCAGCTCCGAGGAGCTCATGCACACGTAGCAGGCACCCTTGGTGACCAGGAGCAGATTCAAGCAGGCGTCGTAGAGGAACTGAAAGAACCCCTCACCCAGATCGTCGTTCATGATGCGCCGGTCTTTGCCGCGCATCTTGTCCTTGGCACTGTTGCCGTAGTCCACGTTGTAAGGCGGATCGGTGAAAGCCATGTCGGCCAATTGGCCACCCATGAGGCGCTCCACATCCGACAGGATCGTTGAGTCGCCACAAAGGAGGCGGTGGTTGCCGAGAATCCACAAGTCCCCAGGTCTGGAAACAGGATCTACTGGTGCTTCTGGGATTGCATCATCCTCAGTCAAACCACCGCCTGACTCGTCGCCGTTGAGCAGCTCTTCGAGCTCCTTGTCGGTGAAACCCATCAGGTCCAGATCGAAGTCGGCCGCTTTGAGCTCGGCCAACTCGAGTTTCAAGAGATCGTCATCCCAGCCAGCGTTCTCGGCCAACCGGTTGTCGGCCAGGATGTAGGCCTTCTTCTGCTCGGGCGTCAGGTGCCCCAGCTCAATGACCGGCACCTCCTTGAGACCGAGCTTGCGCGCAGCCATCAAGCGACCGTGGCCAGCAATCAAGCCCTTGGCACCGTCCGTGAGGATCGGGTTGGTCCAGCCGAACTCGGTAATGGAGGCCGCGATCTGGGCCACCTGGGCATCGCTGTGGGTTCGGGCATTGCGTGCGTAGGGGACGAGCACGTCCACTGGGACCATTCGGATCTCAGGATGATTCATAGGGGTGACCGGTAAAATCGCACTCAAAACGAGAATGTTCTGCAGTGCAAATCAAAGTAGTTCGCGGGGTTCTGGCCCGCAAAAGCCCGACTGAGGCCACAGCATCCGGAGCAGGCTTTACGCCGCTGGTTGCTGGGACTTACGAAGTGGGATCAGAAATTCATAGCCGTCTGGAAGTTCTCCGCGAGGGAAAACCGACTGTGTACCTGCCGCTTGAAAAGCTGGCGGAGTACGAGGCAGCAGGAGAAATCGAAGTTCATCGATAGGAGTCGGACAACAGTCAGTAGACGTCGATGTCATCGACTGTCTTTGACTCTTTCTCAACTTTTTTTCGACTGTTTCCGGGAAGTTTCGAGGCGTCATCGACTGTGTGCGACTGTCATCACTGTCTCTGCACTCGTTTGTCCACCGTAGATGAAAATGTAGCTGCAAATCGCCGAAATGTTGCAGCGTGTTTTGGCCCCAAAAACCGCGTATTCACGTTTGAACGTCAATAGCGCCGCGCATGACCGCCAAAACACGCTAATTTCCTCTCCAGATGACAGGCCTCACTTTTTGAGTGACTGAGCCTGCCGATTGAGCAGATCTGCCACCACCTGAATGTCCCGCTTCCAGCGTCTCCACGCCGTGGTGCGGTCACAGGCAAAGCGCTTGCTGATTTCCACCCAGTCAAAGCGTTTGGCCCGCATCCACACGAGGTGCCGCTCATCGAGCTCGAGCATCTGCACCCAACGCATGACTTCGAGCATGCGCTCCACATCCTGAGGGGACGGGGGCGGCAATCGGTACACCTTGTGCGGATCCGGGTAGGCGTCACTTGGCAGGATCACGATGGGCCAAGTGCTGGCGTAGCCCTGCACCATCACGCGTGGCAATCGCCTGGCGGTTCTAGCCGCATCGACAAATCGGTCTGCCACCGTCTCGACTGTCCAGACTTCAACCATGGCCACCTCCCGTGGGGTGGCCCTGGCCTTGGCCTTGGCCTTGGCCATGGCCATGGCTTTGACCATAGAGCCGCTCGCCAATGCTGCGAATGAGCTGGCGCTCCAGAAAGTCCAGGCGCTCGTCCTCATCCGAGATGACCAGAATGTGTTGCTCGCGCCATCCTTGGCGCTTGGTTGCCTCGACATCCATGGGCGTGGCTTGCATGCGCCCAAGGGGCGATGGGTAACGTGCTGGAGGGATCTTCATACCTGCCCTCCAAACGAAATATTCCGGTGCGCCGCTGGGAAGTCAAAAGCGGACTTGTCCGGTTTTGACAATGGGACTGACGCTTTTGCCGCACTCAAACATCTATGACTCTTATCTGTATACGCGTATACGCGTAAGGAACAAATGTTCAATAGAGTCAGTTGTGTCAGAGAACTGGCCATCAGCTTGATTTTTAAAGTCTTTTTCATTGGTTTTATCTCTCAATCGTCGTTGTAGGGGTAGGCGCGCGAAGGCAGCGAGGTGGGCTGTTTGAGGTCAAGGCCCACATAGCCACGCACGCCCATGGAGTTGCGCCACTTCTCAAGACGCCTGGTCAACAAGGCATCCGAGAACCTGCGCTGGGTGCCCACGTACTCACCACTGAGCTCGGCCCACTGCTTCCAGTCGTTAAAGAGCGTGGCCGTGAGAGCCTTGTGGCTGGGCCCTTGGTTGCAGCGCTCAGCGATCCACCTGCCCATGGCGTCCTCGGCCTCGAAGTACTCCTCGGTCGCCTCGGCCACGCTTTGGGGCTGCTTGAGTCCCAGCTTCTTCCACTGCAGGCAGCCCTCCAGCGCCCAAGCCAAAATCCCATCGCGCTCGGCAAGAAGCTTCTCGGTCAGGAGCGGATCACGCTTTTCTGGAGGGACCGTGATCGTGAAGGGGATCAGGTGCATGCGGCGGCGCATGGCCTCATCGATGTTGCGGATCGCGGGTTTGTGGTTACCGGCAATCAGCAGCTTGAACTGCGGCCTGTAGGTGAAGAAGTCCTGGTGCATCAGGCGCGCCGTGATGTCGTCACCACCCGTGATCGCCTTGATCTTGGACTCGTTCCAGCGCCTGCCCTGCTCGGTTTCTGTCGCCGAGACGAAGCGGGCACCGCGCAGACCGGCCAGATCGGTGGGGTGACGATCGGTGCGCGACTCCATGAAGGTGTCCATGGGCGCATTGGCCGCATAGTCGCCCAGCACCGTGGAGATCACGTTCACGAAGACCGACTTGCCATTTGCCCCCGTGCCATAGAGGAAGAAAAGCGCGTGGGTGCTCAAGTCGCCCGTGAGGCAATAGCCCACCACGCGCTGGAGGTAGTCCTGCAGCTCTTGATCGCTACCTGTGACGTTGACCAAGAAATTTCGCCAGACCGGACATTCGCCTTGTGGCGTGGCCGTGGTCACCTTGGTCATGCGGCGATCGCGGTCGTGCGGTCCACGCGCGCCGGTTCGCAGGTCCACAATGCCGCCGGGCGTGTTGAGCAGCCAGGCATTGGCATCCCACTCGTCAACAGTGGCGCTTTGCCGGGGGTCAGATCGCACAAGACGCTCTACGGCCGAGATGGTGGCTGCACTGGCCATGCGGGCTTTCATGCGCGGTGTCTCTGCAAACATGGCGGCGCTGCGGCACACCGTGCGGCTCAGGTGCATGATGTAAAGCTGCTTGTCCACGTTCCAGCGCACGCCATTCCAGACCAACCATTTGGACCACGGGGCGCAGTAACGCCAGTCTTCGGCGAACTGGTGCGAGAACGCCAGAGCCAGCCCATCTTCGGTGGAATAGTCGATGCCCTCGATCGGCATGGCGATATCGTGTGCGCCGAATTCACGCGTGATCGGCACACGCTCGCCCACGGCCAGAAACCCGGCAATGTCAAAGCCATCGGTCAGTGCATCGGCCACATCCCAGCCTTCGGGCTTTTCTGCGGGAGGCTGCAAGATGGCGCATGACTTAGCCCCTGCTTGCAAGATGGCCTGCGAGGCACGGTCCGCGTACAGCCAACCGGGCTTATCCCGGTCGGGCCAGATCAGGACGTGCTTGCCCGACAGCGGCGACCAATCGGTTTTCTCAACGGGCGCATTGGCACCGTGCATGGCCGTGGTGGCACACACACCGAATTCGAGCAGGGCCTGGGCGCACTTTTCTCCTTCGACCAGCACCACCTGATCGGCCTTGAGCATGCCGGGCTGGTTGTACAGCGGACGTGGTTCGGGCGGTGTCATCTTGCGGCGACGCACATCCCAAGGTCTGAACTCCTTGCGTCCAGGCTCAGGGTCATGCCGGTACACCACAGCAATGAGCTTGCCGCTGGCGTCCTGGTAGTCCCACTTGGCTGTGGGCGGCCCCAGCTCATCGACCACTGGGGCCTTGGCCTTGCTTGCAGCCAAAGCACTGGGCGGCATGGCCGAGAAGCGGCCGAGCCATTCCCGGGCTTTCTCCAGCACCTGCGGGAACTGCGTCTGCACATTGAGGCTGTAGTAACGGGCGATCAGATCGAAGATGTCTCCGCCCTCGTCAGTGGCCCGATCTGTCCACAGCCCGGCCTTGGGGCCAGAGAGCAGCAACTCCAGGCTGTCGCCGGGACCACCCATCACATCGCCCACCAGGTATTTGTTCTGACGGCGCTTGCCCGAGGGCCAGATATCCACAACCAGGAGGGCCAGCTGGTCATTGAGGGCTGTTCGGATTTCGGATTTCTCTCGATTGGCATCGGAGGCATCCCCCGCTGCACTGCGCGTGTTCGATGTGGGTGTATCGTTGAAATCAAGCATGCGCACCTCCCCCTTGGAGAGCTGCGTCTTGTTCTTCAAGCAGCTTGTGGGCATAGGCAATCTGCCACTGGTGCAGCTCACCCAATCTGAAGCGGACCAGTCGATTGACGCAGTAGAACGGCAACCCCAGGGCTTTGCGCTTTGCAGTTTTGGTGAAGTAGTACAGCGGCAGGTTCAGTGCCTTGGATGCACGTTTGGCTGTGAGCAGCGGCTCATCGCTGAAGTCGTTCTCGCTCGCTGCTTTCAGGCTCAATGGCGAAGCCAAAGATTCAGGTTCATTCATGAAATAGTCTCCCCTGCAGGTGATCTGTTTCACCCGCATTGGTTGGTAGAAGTTGGAATCCGCAGGACGCTGCATCCTGCGGTGGATTCAGGACAATCGACTCAAAGTCATATCTATGGCGATTGATCCAGTTGCATGCGAACAGGTGGGTACTTGCTGCGCTCGTGTTCTTGGACCATGGCCTCGACATAGGTCGTGACCACGGCATTGATCAGCCGCAGGGCCTCTTGCTGGGTGTAGCTCGACAGTGGTCGGTCCATACCGATTTCACCGGCGGCCTCACCCAGTGGCTTGAGGCATTGCTGCATGGCAGCCAGTTCGGCTTCCGATGGATCAATCACGCCAGCTCCCGTCGGCAAAGTGCCCTCGCGCTCGAGTGCCCGCACACCGGCTGCGTACAGCCGGTGGAAACAGGCCTGACAGCGCAGTGAGCAAAAGATCCAGTCGATGGGGTACCGCTTGGGGTGCCCCACCTTGAAGCGCAGATCCACATGACCGAAGCCTTTGGCCTGACGGGAACACACCCAGCATTTCATGCACGGCCGCCATCACTGCGCCCATGCAGGCCGAGTCTGCGCATTGCCTGGACGAGGGGTGTAGCTGGCCCCTGACTGGGGGGTTGGTGCGGCTGATGCAGGAGAGGCCATCGCTGGGGTCCCACCAGAGCCCCCGCCCGTGCCACCATCTCGTTGCAACTTGGCCTGCATCAGATCGGCATATTCCTTGTGATCGGGCTCGATCACAAGTCGGATGATGTTGCGGTACTCGCCCTGGCCATCCTTTTCAATGCCGATCCGGGCTGCGAATTCGGCACCGTCGAGATCACCGAAGCTGCGGATCTGGCGAGCACGCTGCGCCTCTGGGGAGCCGTCATCGGGATGGATGTTCCGCGAACTGTTGAGCACAGCCTTGATGAAGCTGCGCCCCATCTGTGCCCAGGTCGGGCCCTTGTTGGAGTGCAGACCGACATTGCTCCAAATCTTGCGCTTGGCAAACGGGCCGGTGAGCAGCACGAACTCGCAGGACAGGAACACGGCACCAGTTTCATCCGAGGCAGTGGCATAGCCGCCCGTCCAGCCCCGGCTGGCGTCGTCATAGCCGCCGGGTTTGATGGCCATGCGCACCAGA
The DNA here is from genome assembly GCF_048019295.1 of Limnohabitans sp. DCL3. Lineage (GTDB taxonomy): Bacteria > Pseudomonadota > Gammaproteobacteria > Burkholderiales > Burkholderiaceae_C > Limnohabitans_A. The sequence goes on from NZ_CP171842.1 coordinate 2,230,840, forward strand.
GCTTGAGCGCCCTTGGGGATCAAGTTGAACTCGCCTTGCTGGGCATCGGCGTCATTGAAGTCGCACCAAGCGCCCGGTGCGCCGTTGGACGAGGATTGGCCATAGGTTGCGGCCTGGTTGTAGCTGTCGTGGTTCATTGAAGGTTTTCCTGTTGTGTGGGGGTTGTGTTCTGGTTTGTCCGAAGGGCCGTCCGCTCAAAGCTGAACTTCGCCGACCCAGCGAATCTGGAAGGTGGGTTCGGTGATCAGTTCTTTGCGGGCTGGCTGAAAGGCCGCGCGCAGCAGTGGGTGCCAACGGGCGTAGTCCTGCTCGCTCACCGAGAACTGGACTTGCATGAAGTCCTGCACCCGGTCACCGGCCACCACCATCCGCTCAGCGATCTGGGACAGGTGCTGCTGGTCCCAGACGATTTCTTTGGGCTGAGAGACATCGATCTGCAGGTCACCGTCATCGATGCGGAACCTGGCCGCCTCCTCCTGGCCAAGGCATTCGGCATGGCGGATCTGGTCGGCGTAGCGGATTTCCATGGCCCGGTTGATCCGGCCGCGCATCTGCACCGTCCAGTCATTAAGCTGCTGCACCGCGTTGCTGAAATGGGCCAACTGGTCTTTGGGCAGACGGCTGATTTGGCTCACGGAGAGGTCAGGCAGCGCAGCTTGCTGCAATTGCAGGTGGTTCATGCCGCACCTGCCTTCCCGGGGATGCGCTTGGACGTCGAGACATGCTGGACGCAGTTCTCGAAGGCGATCACGGCGTTAAGGGGGTAACTCACCCGTTTGCCGAGCTTGAGATAGGTTGGCCCTGTGCCAGTCATACGCCAGCGCTGCAGGGTTTTAGGGCTCATGGCCCATCGGGAGGCCAGGTCAGCCTCGGTCAGCACCAGCTGCTTGGGCATGGTGGATTCAGGGGAAGTAGCGCTCAGGAAAACTGGCGCCTCGATTGCTGGTGTTGCAAGCAGCATTGGTAACTCCTTTCGAAGAGTTGGGGGACAACGCTGCTATTTCAGGAAATCAATGGGGAACTGATAAGGAACTGATTAAGGAACTTTGGCGATATCTCCAGTTCCTTAATCCCAGCCTGGACTCCCTCACACCAAGAAAATCACATTAATCACTAATATATGCACCACTATGCTTCATAAGCCACTTTAAAACACCGTTTATATGAAAACCTCATCCCCTGCGCCTTTGCCCGTCGTGCGCAGCCTCAATCGCCTTGGGCAGGCGATCTCGCTTGCACGTCGCCGCAGGCACCTGACGCAGCAGGATCTGGCTGAACGCATTGGCACGTCCAGCCACACCGTGCGCCGCATGGAAGCGGGCCACCCCGGAACTGCACTGGTTCATTTTGCAAGAGCCATGCAGGTGTTCGGTGAACTTGGCAAGCTCGATCAGTTACTCGACACCTCTCAGGACACCATCGGCCTGACTCTGATGGACGAGAAATTGCCCCAGCGTGTACGCAAGCCCCGAAAAACACCGGAATCGGGCGCGTTTTGATGGCAACCCAATCCATTCTGCCAAGCCAGCAGCGGCGGCGAAACGATGCATAGAAGTGACGCCCATACCCCGGACTGCCCCCTCTGGCAAGGAGAGAATTTGAACCAAATAGCAAAGTAATTTTTAAGACAATAACAAAGTATTTTTCAATGAAATAGCAAAGTAAATTTCAGATCAATGGTAAAGTAACTTTCGCTGAAATACCAAAGTAAATTTATGAACACATCACGTGGCAAGTCCAAGGGCAATCCGACGCTCGTAGCTGCACTGAAAACCCTCAAGCGGCTTCAGGAAAAGCACGACGGCGTTGTTGAAGCCTCGGACCTCAAGGACGACGAACAGCGCGTCCTGTTGGTCGAAACAGGATTTTTAAAGCCCGTGATGAAGGGGTGGTACATCTGCAGCAGCCCCAGCGACAACGATGCAGACACCACAGCGTGGTATGCATCTTTTTGGGCCTTCGTTTCAGGCTACCTGGGCAAGCGCTTTGGCAAGCGGTACTGCTTGAATCCTGAGACATCACTGATGCTCCACACGGGCAACACCACCGTACCCAGACAAGTCACATGCGTCACGATCGACAGCGGTACAGCCAAGGTGGATTTACCCTTCGACACCTCACTGCTTGTCTATCCAGAAAAAAACCGGGTTCCCAGTGCACGCGTAGCAGTCCGTGGCCTGCAAGTCTGGCCCGTTGCTGAGGCTTTGTGCCTGGTCGGACCTTCGTTCTTCGTGAACAACCCACGTGAGGCCGAGATCGCTCTGGCCACCATTCGTCATGCCTCCGAATTGCTGCCGACGCTGCTGGCTGGCGACAAGATGGTGACGGCAGCAGGCAGGTTGGCAGCTGCATTCAACTTTGTCAAACGCCCTGACGAGGCCGAGCACATCCAGAAGGCTTTCGCCAAGCTCAGGATCACGCTCAAACTGGTCAACCCCTTTGAATTGGCGGAGCCCACCATTACGCCGAGCAAGGAGCGTTCCCCCTATGTGCTGCGCCTGCGATCGATGTGGGCCGGATGGCGCCAGGATGTGATCAAAGTCTTCCCTCCCGCACCAGGCATCAAGAAACAGGGCGCCGACTATCTGGCACAGGTCGACGAGCGCTACGTCTCTGACGCCTACAACTCTCTGTCCATCGAAGGCTATCGCGTCACTGACGAGCTGATCGAGCGCGTGGCCAGCGGCGACTGGAATCCAGATGGCGACCCAGAACACAACAGAACCAGAGACGCGTTGGCAGCAAGGGGCTATTACCAGGCCTTCCAGGCAGTCAAGGAAAGCATTGGCAAGGTACTGGCGAAGGACAACGCCGGTCTTGTAGTCAAGCGAGATCACCACGAGTGGTATGCCGAACTGTTCGGCGCATCTGTGACTGCAGGCATCGTCGAAGCCGGTCAGCTCACTGGTTATCGACGTGGTCCGATTTTTATCCGCAACTCGATGCACACACCGCTGCCCAGTGATGCCTTGCTGGATTCACTGGAAACGCTGTGGGACTTGCTCGAAGCAGAACCTGAGGCCAGCGTTCGCGCCGTGCTTGGGCACCACCTCTTCGTCTTCATACATCCGTACTTCGATGGCAACGGCCGCGTCGGTCGCTTCCTGATGAACACACTGCTGGCATCTGGCGGTTACCCATGGACTGTGATTAGGATGAGCCGCCGAGATGTCTACATGAAGGCACTGGAAGCAGCGAGTGTCAAAGGCCAAATCACGCCATTGGCCGAGTTCATCGCTCAAGAGATGAATGAATGGTCGCCAAAGCGAGAGGACAAGAACAGCTCCAAGGGATGACGTATTCCAGAGATGGTGAAGCCATCACGACGGCTATTCGCTTCACATCCTCTGTGCACGCCTGGGTCATCCAACATAAAAATTCTTATCTAACATCGTCAATGTTAGATGTTTGATTTTTTGTTAGATTCCAATCCCCAAGGGATCACATCCCCGCCCAGTCCAGCCGATACAGACCCAGTCTGCGTTGTCGCTTGACCAACTGTTCATAGGCTTGCAAAGGTCCCTCGTACACCGGGTCACCCCGGTTTGCGGCCTTCACTTTGAACACATCCATGGGCTTTTCGCTGTCAAGCCCTGCAGCACGCATGATGAATTCCGATGATTGGGCCCGGCCACGGTGCTCCCACAGGGCGGTAAACACCCGGGTCTGTGCATCGGTCAAGTGAATGGGGCCATGTGGCCACCCCTGAAGATGCACCCAAGCGAAGTCTTCACTGAACGGCCCATGGACAGCCACGCTTGGAGTGTTGTCTTGCATGTCGTCGGCTTTTTCACCTTGGTCCGGGTCGAGCAGGCGCATTGCTAGGCCATGCAAGGCAAACCGGTCTTCAAGTTGCCACCAAGTAGCCGTTCCTGCCAGCGGCTCCAGTGGTGACCGCACCAAAGGCCGTGGCGTAATCACCCAGCTTTGACTGCGTGGCTCAGGCCCATGAAAAATCCGCAGCCCGTGGCGCTCCACCAGATCGATGCGGCGAGCCAGCACCACCGGCCGCTTCTTGTACCGCCCAATGTCCCACACCCCATCGACGATCAGAGTGGTGGTTGCGTGCGGTGAAATATCCAGCGCACCGCGTAGCTTCCGGATCAACCATTCGTCGTCCAGTCTCCAAATGCGCTGACTGGCCGTATCCAGTGCAAACGGCCCACAGTCCGGGCACTGCACCATGAGCCCTTCATCACTCCTGAAGATCGGACCACGGTACATGCCGCAGAAAGCACAGACGGCATCGCGGCTGTTGACCACACCAGGCACAACCGCCTTCGCCTGCTTGAGAAGCTCCAGCGCTGCCATTTCCTCATCATGCAGGCTGCTCTCAAAGGATGCACTGCCCCGCACGAACATCAAAGCGGCCAAGCTGACGGCTTGCTGATTGGGTGTCGCCTCCATTCACACCTCACTCAAACAAGCTGGTTGCCACGGCCTGGGGCTGTTCCTGCTCCCGGTCGGGTTTGAGCACCTGCTGCGCCCTCAAGATACCCAGCTGAACCAAATAGCCCTCGAGTTGGGCGCGCAGCTTCTCATCGAACTTGTGCAGGTTCAATCGTCCCTTGCTGGTGATCTCCACACTGACCACCTGACAGCGGCTCTTGCCCTGCATCGGCGCCAGGTAGAAGTTCAGCACGGCAGCCTGGATAGTCCAACCGCGTGCGAGCGGATTCTCTGCGCCGAAGTAGTCGTGCAGGAGGTCTGTCACGCAGCGCTGATCGCTGGCGGCACTGGCTGTGCACTCCATCTTGAGCTGCCCGCAACCGCTGACCACGGTCACGCTCTTGACCTGCAAGCCAACGAATCCGTCATCGATGGCCTGTGGGATGTTCAGCCCCAAGCGCAGCGTGGACAGGTTCAGGCGTGGCGTCTGGATCCGCTGGGCATCGGCATCCACACCAAGCAAGTGCCTGGCAAACGCCTCACACAGCATGGCGTGGTACTTGGCCCCTCCACGGATGATGGTGCGAGCCACACCAGTGGCTTGGGCGTACTCGAGCACCATGTGGATGTTTGGGCTGCCCACGCGCCGCTGCAACTGGCTGCCCTCAAACTCCAGCTTGGCCGTGGCCAGGTCCTTGGCATGGATGGAGATCAGCTGCGTGCCGCGCGCCCGGTCCAGTACATTGACCACACACACCTCGCCGCACCCCAGCTCCCGCTGGTAGAAGCCTTTGATGGCGTCACCGAATGCTGCGATCGACACCTCGTCACGCTTGATGGTCCGCTTGAGGCCGAGGTCATGCTGTTGGGCTTGCTGGCCGTGGTGGTCCAGGTATTCGATTTCCGCTGCCGCCTCGAACAGTGCCGGGTGATGGACGTACAGCCAGAAGGCCCGGTGCATGTCACTCTTGCAGGCAATGAGGCCCACCAGTTCGGCCGGGCGGTCATGGGCGGCTTGGAACATGGCCTGTTTGCCCAGCGGGTGGGCCAGCAGCGTGCAGGCATGCAGCCCCGCCACGATGCGGTCACGCATGGCCACCACGGGATGCGCCTGAATCAACCCGATCAGGCGTCTTGAAGTCTGGACCGTGTCGCTCCATGCCCAGCCCTCGGGCATGGGCAAAGCATGGCGCTCAATGAAGGTTTTGAGGGTGTCGTCGACAGGCAGGCTCAGCAAGATGTCGGCGTAGGTTTGGTTTCGGCTCACGAATATCTCCTTGTTGTTTTTCGTTGGGCAATGAGGCGTCTGAACCCCTGGTCCTTCGTCCTGGGGCTTATGTTGGTTTTCGCTGGATTGCTGGATAAATATACAGCTTTTCAGAAATCTGTCAAAACCGTCGCTCCGGGCCGCATGGTTGCTGGGAGGTTTCAGAAAAAGCCAGGATTCATGCGGGTTTGTGCTCTCAAGCGCGTTGATGGGCCTCTAAAACAACGACTCGAATTTGGGTGTTTTGGCTACGATTTCCGAGGTCAGATTTGATCAATCAAAGCACCTCGATGAACCACTTTCAAACCCCAGTCCAAGGCAACCCGGCCGAGAAAAGTGGGTACCTCTCCCTCTCGCAAATCGCGCACCTGATCGCACAGGCGGTCGTCGACCAACACCAAGAACTCGCACAGGCGCACAGCAGTTGGGTATATGCCACTGATCAAGACAAGTTTCTCGACTTCCATGCCCACCAGAGCGTCAATGCAAACCCGTCTATCCATCTGGAATCACAGCCTTGAAAACCACTGCACCATCAACCCATGCGAGCATTCGTGCGGGCCAAATATCTGAACAAATCGCAGAACTCTCGACTCAAAAAATGTCCGAGCTATGGACACTATGGGACCGGTATTTCCCACACCGGCCATCACACCCGAACCGAAAATTCATTGAGTCGAGGCTTGCCTACAAATTGCAAGAAATAGCCTATGGTGCCATGCCAGAAACAACCCGCGCCATGCTGGCCGACTACGGCGAGAGACTTTCCGCCATCAAATCTGGCTCAGCCCCCACGCATGCAGTCCTGCCAGGTACCACTTTGCTCCGTGACTTTGCGGGTGAACAATACAGGGTCATGGTCCTGCCGAATGGGCTTTATGAGTTCGATGGCAAAAATTACAAGAGCTTGTCAGCGATTGCCAAACTGATCACCGGCACCCAATGGTCGGGACCAGCTTTCTTCGGGTTGAAAGGTAAGAAGGCATGAACGCTGTGATTGAACAGGCAACCGTGAAGCGGTGCGCCGTGTACTGCCGCGTCTCTTCGGATGAACGCCTGGATCAAACCTTCAACTCAATCGATGCACAACGCGAAGCAGGTGCTGCATTCATTGCCAGCCAACGCGCAGAGGGTTGGACTCGGGTGGACGACCACTACGAGGATCCAGGGTTTTCTGGCGGCAACATGGAGCGCCCCGGTCTCAAGCGTCTGATGCGAGACATCCAAAACGGCAAGATCGACATCGTGGTGGTCTACAAGATCGACCGCCTCTCACGATCATTGGCAGACTTTGCCAAGATGGTCGAAGTATTTGATCAGCACAAGGTCAGCTTCAGCTCCGTTACGCAGCAAATCAATTCGGCCACGTCGATGGGCAGGCTGATGCTCAACGTTCTGCTGTCCTTTGCCCAATTTGAACGCGAGGTCACCGGGGAACGCATCCGCGACAAGATTGCCGCATCAAAGCGCAAAGGCTTGTGGATGGGTGGCCCAGTGCCACTTGGCTATCGGGTGGAATCTCGACAACTGGTGGTGGTATCAGAAGAAGCGCAACTGGTTCGCCAGATTTTCGAATCCTTCATCTCATCGCGGTCGACCACCAAGATGGTCAAACAGCTTGCCGAACAAGGGGCCAAAAGCAAAAACGGGAAGTCTCTGAGTAAGCAAACCCTTTACAAGATCCTCCACAACCGGATGTACTTAGGTGAGCTTGGCCACAAAGGTGAATATTTCCAGGGACAACATGAGGCGCTGATCGATAAACCGACATGGGAACAGGTGCAAGCCATCATGGCCGAGAGCAGTCGCGATCGTGCCAGCGAAACGTGGAGACAAAAATGCCAATACGGCTTTTTGCTGCGCGGCATGGTCTTCACGGAAGACGGAGATCTCTATCTGCCAACGGCCACGCGCAAGCCCAGTGGAAATGTGTATCGCTACTACGTGGTCAATAAAAATCAGAATATGGGTGCGGGTACTGTGGCGTATAGCAACCTGCCAGCCGGTCAAATGGAGAAAGCGGTGATGGAGCAGGTTCTGGAAATCCTGCGATCTGGCCAGATGGTGTATCAATTCTGGAAACAGATCACCGCCATCAACCCCGAACTCACCGAGCCGGAGGCTATGGTGCTGTTCTTCAAAAACACTGCCACGATTTGGAACAAATTGGCCACACAAGCCAAGCAAGACATTGTTCGAACGCTGATCAAGAGAGTCACCGTTAGCCCGGACGGCATCGACCTGCAGTGGCGCTACGAGGCCTGGGGTGCTCTCATGGGCACTCCGCCCCGAAACACTGTCGGCAGCGAACTAATCGAGCTGGAAGAGGCATGAACTATTTCTATTTGACCGGAACGCCAGTCACGACGTCTGACCGTGACAAGCAAATCAGCACCTTCATTCCGTTGAAGTTCGCCAAACGATCAGGACGCAGCGTTGTTACTACGGTGGAGGACGCAATGAAAGTGACCGCAACTCATGAGCCCCTGCCTGATACGACCTTGATGAATGCACTCGCGAAAGCGTTCCACTGGCAACGCTTGCTCGATCGAGGCATCGTTCACAGTGGTACCGAAATTGCACAAAAAGAGAACATGGACCTGGCGACGGTCAACGAGATCCTGCGGCTAACGTTGCTCGATCCGGAAATCGTTGAAGGAATTCTTCGAGGTCGCCAGCCAGAGGGATTGACAATGAATTGGCTGAACACAAACCCCATTCCATGGGAGTGGAAAAAGCAACGTGACAAGATTCAGAATATTGCACGTAACCCTGCCTAGCCCGTCCCACCATCGAATCAGAATAAATAGAACGGCCGTTATGCAGCGGTTGCTGCCGTTGCCTGCAACAATGCGAGCGGGTGGTCCAGGCCAGTTTTCGGTCACTGAGGCCTGGAAGCTACGTGGCTCGAACGACTGCATTGGAGTGCCCTACGGTCAGCTTCGATTCCCGGAGGCTGCAATCCTTCTTTCACCCAAAAAGTAGCCTCACTTCACCACTTTAAGTTCTTCGACGTTGGCGATCTCTTCGATTGGGTACTGCGCCAGCTCATACTCGCTTCGATAGATGGTTTGCCAGTGATCTCCGAAAAGCCCAACAAGAGGACCAGCTGCGGGCTTCAGAAAGTTGTCCGTTATCGACTCCATGAACTGGCGATGCGTGTCCTGGTACTCATCGATGAAAAGCACTGGGAACTGCTGGCCTAAGATGCGCCTGAATTTCTCTTGGTATAGGAGCCTCGCCATTAGCTCCGGGATGTCGTCGTGGCTAAGGGTTATCTTATCTGCATCGATCCCGAAAAAACCGAAGTCATAATCCACCGGCTTTGTACCGACGCCGCCGGCTTGCTCGATCTTCTCCTTTCGCTCCTCCATCTCCGCTAGGCTGTCTCTCAGAGCTTTTTGAAACTGGCGTAAAAAGGCCCAGGAGAACCCATGGATGGTGTCGACCAGGATTGCGGGATGATCCTCAATTTCCTGTGCGATCTCGTTTCGTGCCACCTCGGTGAAGGTGATGCAGGCAACTTTTTGCCCGGATTGAACGAGCGCAGATCCGCGCTCCGTGATCAGCCGTTTTAGCGCCGCAACCAAAGAGTATGTTTTTCCTGCACCTGCACCGGCCTCGAGCCTAAAGCTGCGGCCCGCGTCAAGGGCTTCGTCGATCTTCATCTGCGCCTGTTGCGCTGCCTCAAGCGCTGGATTTTTAACCTGGCCTGTCATACGACCACTGGGGCGTTCTGCACTTCTTGGACTTGTGCCGGCTGTGGCGGTGGCTCGGACAGCCACACGAGGCCTTCCTCAATGTATCGCGGCACCTTCCACTCCTTTTCGCGAATCGCGAACCGCAAAGCAGTATCTGCTTTCGCAAGCCCCTTTGCGATGTCCCATGCTTCGGTGGCCTCGTCTTGCTCCTTAGGCCATTCGAACCGATCGGGGTTAGCGATGACGAGCGCATCTTCATAGCTTCGGGCGCAGGTGGCTGCTTTGGGGTCCTCTGGAATTTGATAAGCGATTCGACGGCAGCCACTAATCTTTTCATTTGCAGATTTGCCAAGCAACTGAGCCGGCGAGATCTGCCAACCGTCCCCATCTTCGGTGTTGGGTGGGCGGAACCAATCCTTGATTGCAGCGTTTGATGTGCGCTGACCTTCAGCGACGGGGCACTTCTCCCAGGTAGTGATCATTTTGCCCTTCTTGTTCTCCTTCTCAATTGGCTTGGTGGAATCCAAATCCGTGACAACCAGCGTCTTGAGCTCAAGGAAGTCGAGCAAGGGGTAAAAAATATGAGAGTACGCTCCACCGACCTCAACGCAGGTGACGTACTGCCTGGCCAACTTGTTTTTGTCGTCTAGTAACTCGTCCACGAGACCGCATAGCCGTGGCATCAGAAGTCGCTCAGTCGTCCCCTCTACCATTATTGCCTTGTCTGCAAAGTAGAGGTCACATTTGGTCAATGTCATGTACTGATGGAGGAAGTCCTGGTCACCAGGGGATATGCTTGCCATCCCTTTCTTGAAATCCTTGACCTTCGTTTGTCTCATATTCGGCGTCGCAGGCAACTCGTTCAAGAAATACCGTACAGCCTCAAATGAGGCGGCATTCGCCACGTGCGGTGAGTGTGTTGTGATCACGAACTGCACTTTCCACGCAGGCTCTTCCGGATAGGTGTCAGAGAGCTTCTTGATTGCGATGTTCAGTTGGTTGATGAACACTTCTTGCATCTGAGGATGCAGGTGAGCTTCTGGCTCTTCGATAAAGATCAAGTGCGTGACAGGGCGGGTTGGCTTTGCGCGATAGATCTTGTGGTAACTCTCCAACTGCAAGAGCATATAAATGAGGTTTCGCGTCCCTAGCCCGTTGTAGCCCTCGGGAAGATGAACCCCGTCTGCGCCCGCGTACACCACCCTCGTGTGGTCCGAAAGAAGCGCTTCAACGTTGAGCGATGTTTCTGGTCTTAACTCAGTATCATTAAGACTTGGGAAGCCCAAAACCTCCATGGTCGGAAGTAACTTCTTCAGCATTGCGTCAAAGTCCCCTTGAACGTCGCGTTCGATCTCTTCCACAGAATTCTTCAGCTTCGCTGCCAGTTCTTGATCGGCGGCAGCGGCTGTTGGGGCCTTGGCTGTCTTGAAAAGCGTACTCAGCAATTTTCCGATTACGTCAGCGTCACCTTGGCTAGCGTGATCGAGGGTGCGTTGTGCTCGGACGAAATTGCATTGAACGAGGGCCGAGAGTGCAGAGATGCCTTCGAACTCACGCCGATTGGTTTGATCCGTCGGATCGATGGCGCTGACGTGTATGGAATATGCCTTGGGTATCGTGTCACGCAATGACCTCAGGAAATGGGTGTTTTGCTCTACGCCCTCCGCGGGCGCAGCGACGTCGAGCAGGGTGTGGAGTGTTGCCAAGGTCGGCTTGTATTCCACGCACACCAGCGCCCTAGTGGAGGCGACATCCAAGTCGATTACAAATGGAGCAAGAGGGCCCAGATTCGGCTCGGTGGTCTCATATGCGAATGTCAGGGTGAGGACGATCGTCGGAAACGCCGCGAGCACATCTTCTGGTTTGGCTCCGCTCTCCCTCAGCGTTCTCGCTTTAAAGAATTTTGCCCGTGCTGCAGCGGAGAAGTCTTCTAGCCGGAAGCGCGCTCCGCTTTGGCCGATGAAACGATCAAAGACATCGGTGAGGGAGGTCTTGCCACTGTTGTTCCGGCCGACTATCACCGTTGAATTTGGCTCTAGCATGATCTCGACATCCTGAAGCAGGCGAAAACCTTCGACCTTGATCTTCTCAATCCGCATTAGAACCTCCGAAATATGTATCAATCCTTAAGTGGAGCATACCGGGAATCGTCAATCCCAGCCAAATTGGAGAAGGCACCGGCAATCAGCATTCGGGTTGCGTCTGCCGCAATCCAGGCGACCACACTTGATGGTCGCAGTGAGTAGCAATCTGATTGCCCGGCCCCGTCCTGTGCTTAGGTTGCCCGGATGGACCTGCGTGAAGCGCGGACAGTGCCCGCTCGCATGCGCAACGGGCAGCTCATCGTTGCGAAATGCAGCCGCTAGTGAGCGTTGGATCACTGGCGAACGCTGACTGACTGATTTTGTTGGTAATGCGGACGGACGACTTGTCGAACATGAACGGTGCATTTCGCAAGCGGCGGTCACTTGGCTCAAAAGTCCTAAGGACCGCAACCAGCCTGAAACGGACCTTCTCCTCACTTAATGGCAACATGGCCCCACTGTCAACGGAGGCCAAATTGAACGATCAAAATCACATCGTCACCCAGCAAGACACGCAGCGTTATGTGGCGTTGGACCTTGAATACAACCAGCCCAGCGGAACCATCATCCAAGTCGGCGTTGCCATCGGTAGCGCTGCGCAAAACCAGCAACACTACATTGTCCGACGATGGAATCTAAAAGTGGATGAGCCCATCAGCGAGTTCATCACACAGCTAACGGGCATTACCAATCAGGACTGCAGTGCAGGCGTGAGCCTCGCGCAATGTGCGCAGGAGCTTGGGGATCTACTGCGTGAGCAAGAGGTATTCGTCAATCCTGTCACTTGGGGTGGCGGGGACTCGGCCGACCTGCTACGGACATTTGCTCAAGCGGAGATCGAGTTTCATCATTTCGGCCGCCGTTGGATTGATGTGAAGACTTGGACCATATTGCTTTCATTGGCTAGAACGCGCACCGCCACAATTCAACATGGTGGCTTGTCCAAGGCCATGGCGCGCTACAAGCTGCAGTTCGTGGGCAAAGCCCACCGCGCTGATATCGACGCCTTTAATACGCTGCGACTGTTTTTCGCCATCCTAGAGCGCCAGCGCACCCTTGAAGGATGCATCTCACAGATGAAAAACCTTTGAGGGATAAAGTAGCTTCGCCAACCAAGAAAGCACCACCACAGGATGACTCGCAAAATACGGTAGTCAACCATGCCACCCATCAATCACATCAAACCATCGCGCTGGAACCCGCATGAATCCTAGGTTCTTCTTGAGGATCCGTCCTCAAGAAAACAGAGAAAACGTAGAAAAATCCGAGATCTCGGAGCCGAAAAATGAAACTTTTGGGGAGAAATTGACGCCAGTCATCCTCAAGACAAATGCGAGGAATGGCGCCAATACTGGGCTACAGCCCGAAAGAAAAAGGGGACAGAGAAAGTCTGTCCCCTTTGTATATGGTGGAGCTGGGGGGATTTGAACCCCCGTCCATAAGTCTTTTTCGTACAGTTCTACATGTGTAGTCGTCTGATTTGAGTCTCGCCAAATGAACCGCGCAGCGACACGCTGAACACCCAGCCAGCACCCTTATTTCTCACACCACTTCAAGGTACCCGAAGTGATGCCAGCCCATATGTTTTACCTTGCAGCCAGGACTTTGAAGGGTTTAACCCCCTCATCACCCTGACCCAGCCTATCGGCCAACTGTTGCAAGGCTCACCGGATTAAGCGGCGAGTGCGAAACGTTCGTCGTTTGCAGTTAGTTTTTTTTCCGAAGTTTTACGAGGATCAGAACCTCGACATGCCCTGCCACGCGTCCGAACCCATGTCGAAACCAGTGCAGCCCCTCGACGCCTATTTTAGGCCTTGTTCAGGAATTTCAAGAGCTCCATGGGCGAATCAATGTGCAAATGGGCATTCCAGCGAGAAATATCTGTCTGTTGACCCAAATAACCGTAGGTCGCCGCCACGGTGCCCATGCCTGCTGCCAACCCCGCCACAATGTCGCGCTCATCGTCACCCACATAGACACATCGCTTCGGGTCAACGGACAAACGGCGTGCCGCTTCGAACAAGGGCTCTGGATGAGGTTTGGCGTGTGGCGTGGTGTTGCCACTGACAATAGCGCCTGCCGAGGAGAACAAGGGCATGGCAGCAGTGAGTGGATCGGTGAATCGGTTTGACTTGTTGGTCACCACGCCCCAAGGGATGCCCTGCAAAACCAAGGCCGAAATCATGTCGGTCACCCCGTCAAAGATTCGGGTGCGCTCGGTCATGCAGTTTTCATAGTTGACGAAAAACTCTTCCTTCATGGCCTCGAACTCGGTGTGCTCGGGGGTCATGTCAAATGCGATGCCCAACATGCCCCTGGCACCAGCTCCGGCCATGTGGCGGTAATGCTCCAAAGGAAAAGAGGATAAGCCCCGGTCCACCCGCATTTTGTCGACCGCAGCACCCAAATCCGGCGCACTGTCGATCAAGGTGCCGTCCAGGTCAAAAAGGACCGCATGGATATCTTTGAACATGGTCAGGCTTTCCGGCACGCCAGCAAGTAATTCACACTGGTGTCTTGGCTGAGCCAATAGCGTTTGGTGAAGGGGTTGTATTCCATGCCCTTGAAGCCCTGGGCGTCTAGCCCGGCTTCACGCGCCCACGACGAGAGTTCGCTGGGCTTGATGAGGCGAGCAAACTCGTGTGTGCCTTTGGGCAAGAGTTTCAGGATGTATTCAGCACCGACGATGGCAAACAAGAAGGACTTGGGGTTGCGGTTGAGCGTGGAAAAGAACACCCAACCGCCAGGTTTGACCAGTTGTGCACAGGCTTTGACCACCGCAGCCGGATCCGGCACGTGTTCGAGCATTTCCATGCAAGTGACCACATCGAACTGCTCGGGCTGCTCAGCGGCCAGACCTTCGGCACTGACTTCGCGGTATTGCACGCCTTGTGTGCCTGCTTCGAGGGCATGCAGCTGAGCCACTTTGAGGGATTTGGTGGCCAAGTCCACGCCCAACACTTGCGCCCCCTTGCGAGCCATCGCGTCGGCCAGAATGCCGCCGCCGCAACCAATGTCCACCACGTTCAAGCCCTCCAAGGGCACCAGAGCGTTGATCCACTCCAGACGCAGGGGGTTGATCTGGTGCAGGGGACGGAATTCACTTTCCGGGTCCCACCAGCGGTGGGCCAGATCGGAGAATTTGGCCAGCTCGGCCGGATCGACATTGGAATGGATGGTGCTCATGGTGTCTGATTGTCAGCGAACAGGCCTTCATGCATGAACGACAGGCGAAAAAAAGCCCCATTGCTGGGGCTTTTGGGTAATCCTAGAGGGGATTATTTGTTGGCGCGTGTGCCCACCACTTCGATTTCAACACGACGGTTCTTAGAACGACCAGCTGCTGTCTTGTTGTCAGCCACTGGCTGCTTCTCGCCTTTGCCTTCGGTGTAAACGCGGTTCTTTTCGATGCCCTTGGACACCAAATAGGCCTTGACAGCATCAGCACGCTTGACCGACAGCTTCTGGTTGTAAGCATCAGCGCCCACGGAATCGGTGTGACCGACTGCGATGATGACTTCCAGGTTGATGCCCTTGACTTTGCCCACCAGGTCGTCCAACTTGGCTTTGCCTTCGGCCTTCAACACGGATTTGTCGAAGTCAAAGAAAGCGTCAGCAGCATAAGTCACTTTGGTAGCGGCTGCTGGAGGCAATGCGGGAGCGGCAGCTTTGGGGGCAGGTGCAGGTGCAGCCTTAGGTGCTGGAGCTGGAGCTGGAGCTGGAGCAGCCTTAGGAGCTGGAGCTGGAGCTGCCTTAGGTGCCACGATGGCGCCATCGCAACCAGGTACTGCAGTAGCGGGAGTCCAGTTGGCATCGCGCCAGCACAATTCTTGCGTACCGTTTTTCCAAGCATCGCCCGAGGCGCTGCGCCAGTTGTCAAACGATTGGGCACCGGC
The DNA here is from genome assembly GCF_048019295.1 of Limnohabitans sp. DCL3. Lineage (GTDB taxonomy): Bacteria > Pseudomonadota > Gammaproteobacteria > Burkholderiales > Burkholderiaceae_C > Limnohabitans_A. The sequence goes on from NZ_CP171842.1 coordinate 2,246,177, forward strand.
GGCCGTTGCGAGCGCTGCGGCGGCAATCAACATCGCTGCTTTGTTGAATTTGTTCATGGTCTTCCTCTTGAGAGATAAAGCCGCAGACTCGCTGCGAAAAAATACGTTCCAGATGACCTTCACCTGTTCCGTTGACATTTATTGTGCCATAGACCGCAAAGCCGCCCGTTAAAGGACGTACACACAAGACAACAAGTCCTGTAACGAATGCCAAATGTTGCATATACGCGACACGATCTTGCACCTAAAATGCATGTTTTCAAGTGCCCGCACATCTCTCTACACATATGACACAGTTCGCCAAAGAAACGCTGCCCATCAGTCTAGAAGAGGAAATGCGGCGCAGCTACCTCGATTACGCCATGAGCGTGATCGTTGGCCGTGCATTGCCCGATGCCCGTGACGGTCTCAAGCCGGTGCACCGCCGGGTGTTGTTTGCCATGCACGAGTTGAACAACGATTGGAACCGCCCCTACAAAAAATCAGCCCGTATTGTGGGCGATGTGATTGGTAAATACCACCCACACGGCGACCAGTCGGTCTACGACACCATCGTTCGCATGGCGCAAGACTTCTCCATGCGCCATATGTTGGTGGATGGTCAGGGCAATTTTGGCTCGGTGGACGGTGACAACGCAGCGGCGATGCGCTACACCGAAATCCGCTTGGCCAAAATCGCCCACGAAATGCTGGGCGACATCGACAAGGAAACCGTCGACTTTGGCCCCAACTACGACGGCTCGGAAAAAGAACCCTTGGTTTTGCCGTCACGACTGCCGAATTTACTGATCAACGGCTCTGGTGGTATTGCGGTGGGCATGGCCACCAACATCCCGCCGCACAATTTGAACGAAGTGGTGGACGCTTGCTTGCACCTGCTGCGCAACCCCGAAGCCTCGATCGATGAGCTGATGGAGATCGTGCCCGCGCCCGACTTCCCCACAGGCGCCATCATTTACGGCATGACCGGTGTCAAGGAAGGTTACCGCACTGGCCGTGGCCGCGTGGTCATGCGCGCCAAGTGCCACTTCGAAGACATCGACAAAGGCCAGCGCCAGTGCATCGTGGTCGATGAACTGCCCTACCAGGTCAACAAGAAAACCTTGCAAGAGCGCATGGCGGAGTTGGTGCACGAGAAAAAAATCGAGGACATCAGCCACATCCAAGACGAGTCGGACAAATCCGGCATGCGCTTGGTGATCGAGCTCAAGCGCGGCGCAGTGCCCGAGGTGGTGCTGAACAATCTGTACAAACAGACGCAGTTGCAAGACACCTTTGGCATGAACATGGTGGCCTTGATCGACGGTCAGCCCAAGTTGTGTAACCTGAAAGATCTGATCCAGGTCTTCTTGCAGCACCGCCGCGAGGTGGTGACACGCCGCACGGTGTTCGAGCTGCGCAAAGCGCGAGACAGGGGCCATGTGCTGGAAGGTTTGGCGGTGGCTTTGGCCAACATTGATGACTTCATCGCCATCATCCGTGGCGCACCCACACCACCCGTCGCCAAGGCCGAGTTGATGACCCGCGCCTGGGACAGCCAGATGGTGCGCACCATGCTGACCCGCGCACGCGATGACGGCTCGGTGGTCAATGCCGATGACTACCGCCCCGAAGGCTTGGAGCGTGAATATGGTCTGGGCCAAGACGGCTTGTACCGTTTGTCGGACACGCAAGCGCAAGAGATTTTGCAAATGCGTCTGCAGCGTCTGACCGGGTTGGAACAAGACAAGATCGTGGCCGAATACAAAGAGGTCATGTCCGAGATCGAAGACCTGCTCGACATCTTGGCCAAACCTGAGCGCGTCTCGACCATCATTGGTGACGAGCTGGGCACCGTGCGCCAAGAATTTGGCCAAACCAAGATCGGCGCTCGCCGCAGTGAAATCGAGCACAGTGCACAAGACTTGTCCACCGAGGACTTGATCACGCCGACCGACATGGTCGTGACGCTTTCACACAGCGGTTACATCAAGAGCCAACCGTTGAGCGAATACCGCTCGCAAAAGCGCGGCGGGCGAGGCAAACAAGCCGCCGCCACCAAAGAAGACGACTGGATCGACCAACTCTTCATCGCCAACACGCACGACTATTTGTTGTGCTTCTCCAACCGGGGCCGTTTGTACTGGCTCAAAGTTTGGGAAGTGCCGGCCGGTTCACGCGGTTCGCGCGGTCGCCCGATCGTCAACATGTTCCCGCTCCAAGAAGGTGAAAAAATCAACGTGGTGCTGGCTCTGACGGGCCAGGCACGCACCTTCCCTGACAACCAATTTGTCTTCATGGCCACATCCATGGGCACGGTTAAGAAGACGTCACTGGATGAGTTCAGCAACCCGCGCAAGGGCGGCATCATCGCTGTGAACCTGGATGAAGGCGACTTCCTCATTGGTGCCGCGCTCACGGACGGCCAGCACGACGTGATGCTGTTCAGCGACGGCGGCAAGGCTGTGCGCTTTGACGAAAACGATGTGCGCCCTCTGGGCCGCAGCGCCCGCGGTGTGCGCGGCATGATGATCGAGGACCACCAAAGCGTGATCGCCATGTTGGTGTCGGAACAAGAAAACCCCGATGCCCCTGCCGATGAAGCCAAAGCGCGCGCCAGCGTGCTGACCGCCACAGAAAACGGCTACGGCAAGCGCACCAGCATCACCGAGTACACACGCCACGGCCGAGGCACCAAGGGCATGATCGCCATCCAGCAATCCGAGCGCAACGGCAAAGTCGTGGCGGCCACCTTGGTGCACGCCGACGACGAGATCATGCTCATCACCGACACCGGCGTTTTGGTGCGCACACGTGTGTCCGAGATCCGCGAGTTGGGCCGCGCCACACAAGGTGTGACCCTGATTGGTCTGGACGAGGGTGCCAAGCTGTCGGGCCTGCAGCGCATCGTGGAAAACGACGCGAATGCCAGCGAGGGCGATGCAGAGGCACCGGCGGACGGCAGCGCACCTGCAACGGAATAAGCGATGGGGCGCGCTTTCAACTTCTCGGCGGGTCCCGCCGTCATGCCAGAGGCTGTGTTGCAGCAAGCCGCATCCGAGATGCTGGACTGGCACGGCTCGGGTATGAGCGTGATGGAGATGAGCCACCGCGGCAAGGAGTTCATCCGCATTTACGAGCAGGCCGAAGCCGACTTGCGCGAGTTGCTGGCGGTGCCGGCGCACTTCAAGATTTTGTTCATGCAAGGCGGCGGCTTGGCGGAAAACGCCATCGTGCCCTTGAACCTGTCGCAAGGCGGGGCCATGGATTTTGTGTTGACCGGCAGCTGGAGCCAAAAATCGCTCAAGGAAGCGGGCAAATATGGGCCTGCCCGTGTGGCCGCTACGGCGCAAGCCGATGGTTTCACCACCTTGCCCGCGCCAGCGACTTGGCAGATTGGCGCTGACAGCCGCTATGTGCACATTTGTGGCAATGAGACCATCCACGGCGTTGAGTTTCACGAATTGCCCGACCTCAAAGCGCTGGGCTGTGATGCCCCCTTGGTTGTGGATTTCTCCTCCCACGTGGCCTCGCGCCCGGTGGACTGGTCCCGTGTGGGTCTGGCCTTTGGCGGCGCGCAAAAGAATCTGGGCCCGGCGGGTCTGACCTTGGTGATCGTGCGCGAAGACCTGATTGGCCACGCCCTCCCCCATTGCCCGAGCGCCTTTGACTACAAACTGGTCGCCGACAACCAGTCCATGTACAACACGCCACCCACTTACAGCATTTACATTGCCGGGCTGGTGTTTCAATGGCTCCAACAGCAAGGCGGCATTGCCGCGATGGAGCAGCGCAACATCGCCAAGGCCCAACTGCTGTACGACTTCCTCGACAGCTCCAGCCTGTTTGAAAACCGTGTCGCCAAAGAATGCCGCTCGCGCATGAATGTGCCTTTCTTTTTGCGCGACGAATCGCGCAACGACGCATTTTTAGCGGGTGCCAAAGCGGCCAACTTGTTGCAACTCAAGGGCCACAAATCGGTCGGTGGCATGCGGGCGAGCATTTACAACGCCATGCCCCTCGAAGGCGTGCAGGCCTTGGTGGCCTTCATGCGCGAATTTGAAAAAACACAGGCCTGAAGCTGGCCCTTCTGAAAGACTTGCGGACATGAGCCAACCACCCATTCAGTCGGATGCCCTGGGCGCTTTGCGTGTGCAGATTGACGCGCTGGACAAGCAGCTGCTCAATCTGCTGAACCAGCGCGCCCATGTGGCCGAACAAGTGGGCGAGATCAAACGCGCCGAAGGCTCGCCCTTCTTTCGCCCCGACCGCGTTGCCCAAGTGATCGACAAGATCACCCAAGCCAACCCTGGTCCTCTGAAAAACGAACATGTGGCCTCCATCTGGCGCGAAATCATGTCGGCCTGCTTGGCGCTGGAAGCCCCGCAACGCGTGGCCGTGCTCGGCCCTCAAGGCACGTTCTGCGAACAAGCCGCCATTGAATTTTTTGGCAGTGCGGCCAATCTGATTTATTGCGCCAATTTCGACGAAGTCTTTCATGCCACCGCGGCGGGCACTGCCCAATACGGCGTGGTCGGGATGGAGAACTCCACCGAGGGCGTGGTCGCGCGATCGCTCGATTTGTTCTTGCGCTCGCCTGTACATGTGGTGGGCGAAGTCAGCCTGCAAGTGCGCTTCAATTTGCTGCGTCAGCTCAACTCAGACGCCGGCATTGAAGTGGTGATGGCGCACCCCCAAGCGTTGGCTCAGTGCCAGGGCTGGTTGTCCAAACACCTGCCGCATGTGGAGCGCCGCGCTGTCTCCAGCAACGCCGAAGGTGCCCGCTTGGCCGCCACCAACCCCGCTTGGGCGGCCTTGGCCAGCGAACGTGCAGCCAGCCAATTTGGCCTGCACATCGTGCACCACGCCATCCAAGACGAGGCTTTCAACCGTACCCGCTTTGCCGTGATCACCCTGCCCCAAACCCTGGCCACGCCGCCGGCTTCGGGCAAGGACTGCACCAGCTTGGTGGTGTCGGTCCCCAACCGGCCAGGTGCAGTCCACGATTTGTTGGTGCCGCTCAAAAACAACGGCGTGTCCATGACGCGTTTTGAGTCACGCCCCGCCAAATCAGGCCAGTGGGAGTATTACTTCTACATCGACCTGCAAGGCCACATCAGTGAAGCGCATGTGGCTGCTGCCTTGAAAGAATTGCAAGGCTTGTGCGCGTTCTACAAGGTGCTGGGTTCCTACCCTGTGCCCGAGTGAGCAACTTGTGAAATTCCAACGCTTGGCCCTGATTGGTTGCGGCCTGATGGGTGGTTCGTTTGCGCTCGCGATGCGCCAAGCGGGCTTGGTGCAACACATCACCGGGTTCAGCGCTTCCGAAAAAACACGCCAACGCGCGCTTGAGCTCGGTGTCATCGACCAAGCCTGCAGCAGCGTGGCTGAGGCGGTGCAAGGTGCCGATTTGGTCTTGCTGGCCGTGCCCGTGGGGGCCATGCACAGCAGCTTTGCGGCCCTGCGAGACAGTCTCTCAGCAAGCGCCTTGTTGATGGACGTGGGGTCGACAAAATGCGACGTGATCGCAGCGGCCAAGGCCTCTTTGGGCGAACGCCTCAATTGTTGGGTGCCCGCTCACCCGATTGCCGGCAAGGAAGTCGCCGGCATCGAGCACGCCGAGGGCTCGCTCTACCAGGCGCGGCGCACCATTCTCACGCCCCTGCCGCAAAACAGCATCCGCCAACTCAAAATGGCCAGCGAGGTCTGGACTGCCATCGGCAGCCATGTGAGTCAGATGACGCCCGAGGCACATGACGCCACCTTTGCGGCCGTCAGCCACTTGCCTCACCTGCTCGCCTTTGCAGCGGTGAATGCGCTCACTGCGCAGCCCCAAGGCCCTGCATTTATGGAGATGGCAGGCCCGGGCTTCAGGGATTTTTCGCGCATCGCCGCCAGTGACTCATCTGTTTGGCGCGACATCCTGAGCGCCAACCGGGCAGAGGTGCGCACGCAAATCACGCACTTTCGTGCCGCGCTCGACCAATTTGAAGCCGCTCTGCAATCGGACAACACCGACGCACTGCAACAACTGATTCAACAGGCCAGCGACGTGCGCTCGACCTGGACGCTGCAAGCGGGCAACGCATGCAGCACCGCCTCTGAAGACTGACGCCATGTTCTCCACCGCCTTCCTCGATCTCCCTGCGCTGCAAGGTGCCTCCGGCACCGTCACGCTGCCTGGCTCCAAAAGCATCTCCAACCGGGTGCTGCTGCTTTCGGCCTTGTGCCAAGGCACCACCGTGGTCCACGACCTGCTGGACTCGGACGACACCCGCGTGATGCTGGCCGCGCTGCGCCAACTGGGCTGCGGTGTCGAGGTGCAAGGCACCAAGGTGACCATCACGGGACTGGGCGGCCGAGCGTGGCCTGCGGAGGCGATTGAATTTTTCATGGGCAATGCGGGCACCGCCATGCGCCCACTCACCGCAGCGCTGGCGGTGCAAGGCGGCGACTTCACGCTCAAAGGCGTGCCCCGCATGCATGAGCGCCCGATTGGCGACTTGGTGGATGCGTTGCGTGAACTGGGTTGCGCCATTGACTACCTGGGCAACGAGGGCTACCCGCCCCTGCGCGTGCGTCAGCCAGCTTTGCAACTGGACAAACCCATCCCCGTGCGCGGCGATGTGTCCAGCCAATTCCTCACGGCGCTGCTCATGGCGCTGCCCTTGGCAGCACAAGACCGCGCCATCACCATCGAGGTGGTGGGCGAACTCATCAGCAAGCCCTACATCGAGATCACGCTCAACCTGCTGGCGCGTTATGGCATTGCGGTTGAACGCCAAGGCTGGGAACGCTTTGTCATTCCGGCGGGCAGCCGCTACCAGTCGCCGGGCACGATCCACGTCGAGGCCGACGCGTCTTCGGCCAGCTACTTCATCGCATTGGGCGCCATCGCCAAGGGCGACGGCATCCGCATCCAGGGCGTGGGCGCTGACTCCATCCAGGGCGACATTCGCTTCATGGACGCCGCAGCGCAAATGGGCGCCCAAATCACCAGCGGCCCCAACTGGCTGGAGATCCAGCGCGGTGCTTGGCCGCTCAAGGGCATCACCCTCGACTGCAACCACATTCCCGACGCGGCCATGACCTTGGCGGTGATGGCGCTGTACGCCGACGGCCCGACGACGCTGCGCAACATCGCCAGCTGGCGCGTGAAAGAAACCGACCGCATTGCGGCCATGGCTGCCGAAAGCCGCAAACTCGGCGCCACCGTCGAGGAAGGCCCAGACTGGATCACCATCCACCCCCTGCCTGCAGGCCAGTGGCAACGCGCCAGCATCCACACCTACGATGACCACCGCGTGGCCATGTGTTTTTCACTGGCGGCTTTCAATGCCGACCAGATTCCGGTGCGCATCGAAGACCCCAAGTGTGTGGCCAAGACCTTCCCCGATTACTTCGAGGCTCTTTTCTCCGTGGCGCACACGACAGCCCCCCACATCCCCGTGATCTGCATCGATGGCCCGACGGCTTCGGGCAAAGGCACGCTGGCCAGCCGCGTGGCTGCGCAGCTGGGTTACCACTACCTGGACTCGGGTGCGCTCTACCGCGTGACTGCCCATGCCGCTTTGCAGGCTGGCCTGACGCTGGAATCCGCTGACGAAGCCCAAATCGCCGATCTTGCCCGTCAACTGCCCGTGCGTTTTGAAGGCGAGCAGGTCCTGCTGAACAACGTGGACGTGACCGATGCGATCCGCAGCGAACAAGGCGGCATGAACGCCTCCAAAGTCTCCGTTTTACCCGCCGTGCGCGACGCGCTGGTGCAACTTCAGCACAGTTTTCAGCGCCTTCCGGGCCTCTTGGCCGACGGGCGCGACATGGGCACGGTGATCTTCCCAGACGCCCCTTTGAAGGTTTTTTTGACCGCCAGCGCTGCCCAACGGGCCGAAAGACGTCATAAGCAATTGATTTCTAAGGGTTTTTCGGCTAATATCGATGATCTTCGCGCTGACTTAGAAGCGCGCGACGCCCGGGACATGTCTCGCAGTGTCGCGCCACTCAAGCCCGCACAAGATGCCTTGCAACTGGACAACTCGTCCTTGACCATCGAAGCCTCGGTGGAACAGGTGATGGTCTGGTGGCAAAGCCGGCAGGTTTTCGGTTGATCGACACAATCTGATCCACTGACAACGGCCAACCCAGTCTGCCCTGTGCAGGCTGACCTGAAGTTCCACCCGGCTCTCCTCGTGCAGCTTGCACACTGGCCAGGTGGATATTTGTAACCAACCGCAGCCCACGCTGCACCAGCAATCGCCACAGTCAGCTCCTGGAAACGACGCATTCCGCGTTCGTCAGTCCTGCTTGTGGATGAGGAAATCACATGTCTGAATCTTTTGCCGCCCTCTTTGAGGAATCCCTGCAACGTACCGAAATGCGCCCTGGTGAAGTCATCACCGCCGAAGTGGTGCGCATCGAACACAACTTCGTGGTCGTCAACGCCGGTCTCAAGTCCGAGTCCTACGTGCCCCTCGAAGAGTTCAAGAACGACCAGGGTGAAGTCGAAGTCCAGGTCGGCGACTTTGTCTCCGTGGCCATTGGCTCCATCGAAAACGGCTACGGCGACACCATCTTGTCGCGTGACACTGCCAAGCGTTTGGCTTCGTGGATGTCTCTGGAAAAAGCCCTCGAATCCGGCGAGTTCGTCACTGGCGTGACCAGCGGCAAAGTCAAGGGTGGCCTGACCGTGTTGGTCAATGGCATCCGCGCTTTCTTGCCCGGCTCTTTGGTCGACACACGTCCTACCAAAGACTTGTCTCCCTATGAGAACAAGACCCTCGAATTCAAGGTCATCAAGCTCGACCGCAAGCGCAACAACGTCGTGCTGTCACGCCGCGCTGTGGTGGAAGCCTCCATGGGCGAAGAGCGCGCCAAGCTGATGGAAACATTGCGCGAAGGCTCCATCGTTCACGGTGTGGTCAAGAACATCACCGAATACGGTGCGTTCGTGGACTTGGGCGGCATCGACGGCTTGCTGCACATCACCGACATGGCATGGCGCCGTGTCCGTCACCCCTCCGAAGTGGTCACGGCCGGTCAAGAAATCACCGCCAAGATCCTCAAGTTCGACACCGAGAAGAACCGTGTGTCCTTGGGTCTGAAGCAAATGGGCGATGACCCCTGGATGGGCGTGAACCGCCGCTACCCACAAAGCACCCGCATGTTCGGCAAGATCACCAACATCGCCGACTATGGCGCGTTTGTGGAACTCGAGCCCGGTATCGAAGGCTTGGTGCACGTGTCTGAAATGGACTGGACCAACAAGAACGTGGCGCCTTCCAAGATCGTTGCTTTGGGTGACGAAGTCGAAGTCATGGTTTTGGAAATCGACGAAGACAAGCGCCGCATCAGCTTGGGCATGAAGCAGTGCCGTGCCAACCCATGGCAAGAGTTTGCTCAGAACACCAAGCGCGGCGACCGCGTCAAGGGCCCGATCAAGTCGATCACCGACTTCGGCGTGTTCGTGGGCTTGGCTGCAGGCATCGACGGTTTGGTGCACTTGTCTGACCTGTCTTGGAATGAAACCGGCGAGAACGCCGTGCGTGAATTCAAGAAGGGCCAAGAAGTCGAGGCCTTGGTCTTGGCTGTGGACGTGGACCGCGAGCGCATCAGCTTGGGCATCAAACAGCTCGACTCCGATCCTTTCACCACCTTCGTGTCGATCAACGACAAAGGCCAAACCGTCACCGGCAAGGTCAAGACCGTGGATGCCAAGGGCGCCGAAATCGACCTGGGCGAAGACATCGTTGGCTACCTGCGCGTCAGCGAAATCTCGCGTGACCGCGTGGAAGACGCCAGCCACGTGCTCAAAGTCGGCGACGAAGTGACCGCTGTGGTGGTGAACGTGGATCGCAAGACCCGCAACATCCAGTTGTCCATCAAAGCCAAAGACGCTGTGGACCAACAAGAAGCCATGGCTTCCTTGTCACAACAATCGAAGAGCGAAAACGCTGGCACCACCAGCTTGGGCGCTCTGTTGCGTGCCAAGTTGGACAACAACTGATCTGGTTGATTTGAAGACGCTTGCTGTCTGAAAAGCCTGCCCCTGTCATGGGGGCAGGCTTTTTTCAGACCGGTGCTGGACACCCGCAGGACACACGAACCACAAAGTGACTCCATGACACGCTCAGATCTGGTTGAAGAACTCGCTGCACGTTTTGCACAGCTGACACACCGTGACGCCGAACTGGCCGTCAAAACGGTGTTGGACGCGATGAGCGACGCCTTGGTCAAAGGGCACCGCATCGAGATCCGTGGCTTTGGCAGCTTCTCGATCAACCGCCGCCCACCCCGTCTTGGCCGCAATCCCCGCTCAGGTGAGAGCGTTCAGATCCCTGAAAAACGGGTGCCCCATTTCAAACCTGGCAAAGCCCTGCGCGAAGCCGTGGACGCGGGCATCACCAGCCAAACGACAGGTTCAGCAAAAGCCTGATGTCCTGGACAACGGCCTCCCAGTGACCCACTGGCCCGTTAGAATGAGGCCAGATTCCGAGGTCCTCCATGAAACGTCTGCTTCGGCTGCTTCAGTGGCTACTGAAAGCTGCCGTCTTTTTCACACTGTTTGCTTTTGCACTGAACAACCAGCAAGAGACACGTGTCAACTTCTTTTTCGGCACCCATTGGGCGGCCCCCACTGTTTTGGTGGTGCTTTGCGCGTTTGGCCTCGGTGTTGCCGTGGGCGTGTTGGGCATGGTGCCCCGTTGGTGGCGACACCGCCAAGCCCTGCGCATGAACGCTTCGCCACCAACCCAACCCACACCCGAGCCCGAGAAGCCCTATGGAACTTGACCTGACCTGGATTTTGGTCGGTCTGCCCGCAGCGTTTGCCTTGGGTTGGATCGCCTCGCGCTTGGACCTGCGCCAAATGCGCATCGCCAATCGCCAAGCACCGCGCGCTTATTTCAAGGGCCTCAATTACCTGCTCAATGAACAACAAGACCAGGCGATTGACGCCTTCATTGAAGCGGTTCAAAACGATCCCGACACGTCTGAGCTGCATTTTGCTTTGGGCAATTTATTCCGTCGTCGAGGCGAGTACGACCGCGCTGTTCGCGTCCATGAGCATCTGTTGTCACGGGCCGACTTGAGCAGCGCTGACCGACAGCGTGCCCAACACGGGTTGGCACTCGACTTTTTGAAAGCGGGTCTGCTGGACCGGGCCGAAGAAGCCTTGCGCAAATTGGAAGGCACCACTTACGAAGGCCAAGCACGCTTGGCACGTCTGGGGATTTACGAGCGCTCCCGCGAATGGCCAGAAGCGGCGCAAGTGGCGCAACTTCTTGAAAAGTCGGGAGAAGCCAATTTCGACATGCGTCTGGCGCATTACCAATGCGAGCAAGCGCGTCAAGCCGTTCAACAAGGCGATGTGGCCAAAGCTTTGCAACTGCTCAACACGGCCATCAAGACCACCCCTGATGCGGCCAGGCCGCGTATTTTGCTCGGTCAACTTCAACTGTCCCAAGGCCAGGCCGCTCAGGCATTTGCCACTTTGTCGGTGTTGTTCGAACGTGCCGATGCTGCGGCGACGCTGGCTGCCCCCAGCTTGGTCAAAGCTGCACAAGCAGCCGCCATGGTTGAGCAGGCGCAGGCGCTGTTGCAAAAGCATTACGACAAACAACCCGGCATCGATGTGCTGGATGCCATGACCGCCCTGGCCGCCCCATCGCCAGAGGGACAAGAGGCATCGCACCAACGCTACCTTGACCACCTGGGTCAACACACCTCATTGATGGCCGCGGCACGTTGGTTGTCAAACGAAAACCAAACAACGCCTGCCTTGCCCGCACCCGTGCAAAAAGCACTGGAGCAAGCCATTCGGCCCTTGGCCCGTTACCGCTGTGCCGCTTGTGGCTTTGAAGCCAAAGAACATTTTTGGCATTGCCCCGGTTGCCAAGCCTGGGACAGTTACCCACCTCGGCGCATCGAAGAACTCTGAAACGCGCTTGAAACAACTGGTTTCAAGTACGGCCCCATGAGCCGATCACCGCATCCACATCGGCGCCCACAATGCAAGCGGCTGCTACGGTCTGCGGCCCTGCACCAGGAGAGCTTGAAATGCGCAACAAGATTGCGGCCACCGCCATCGCCCTCCTGACCTCGGTCACTTGGGCCCAAGTGGACTTGAACAAGGCCAATGAAATCGAGCTCGACGGCCTGAAGGGCCTGGGTCCGTCCATGACCCGACTCATCATGGACGAACGCCAACAAAAGCCTTTCAGAGATTGGCCCGACTTCATGCAGCGCGTCCAAGGCATCGCACCGAAGAAAGCTGCCAGCTTGTCTGATCAAGGCCTGCGGGTTCAAGGGCAAGCCTATGCACCAGCCCCGCGCCACCCTGCAAAAAAACCCTGAACCGCCAAAGAACGCACCGAGCTTGAGGCAGGGGTCTACCGAGCGCCAAATCCACCGCCACCCGGTGTGTGGATCTCAAACACATCTCCCGTTTGCATCTCGACTTGGCCGATATGCGCCAAATCCTCAACATGGCCATCGGCACGCACCACCCGGTTGATGCCTGGCAGGCCACTGTGACCGCCTGCCATGCCAAACGCGGGGTGGACACGCCCGTTGGACAAAATGCCCGCCGTCATCGGCTCCAAGAAGCGCACGCGGCGCACCCCGCCATCGCCGCCGTGCCAGCGCCCAGCACCACCCGAGCCTTCACGGATGGCATAGCTTTCCAGTCGCACCGGGAAGCGGAACTCCAGCACTTCAGGGTCCGTCAGGCGTGAATTGGTCATGTGGGTTTGCACGACCGAAGTCCCGTCAAAACCACCCACCAGGTGGCCCTGCGCGTCAAAGCGCCCACCCGCACCGCTGCCGCCTGAAATCGTTTCGTAGTACTGCACCCGCGCATTGCCAAAAGTGAAGTTGTTCATGGTGGGTTGGCTGCCGGCCATCACACCCAAAGCGCCAAACAGCGTGTTGGTGATGCAGGTGGAGGTTTCCACATTGCCTGCCACCACCGAAGCGGGCGGATTCGGGTTGAGCATGGAGCCTTGGGGAATGATGACGTTCAGCGGCTTCAGGCACCCCGCGTTCAGTGGGATGTCGTCATCCACCAGACTGCGGAACACATACAGCACGGCCGCCATGCACACCGCCCGCGGCGCGTTGAAGTTGTTGGACAGCTGAGCGCTGGTGCCGGTGAAATCAATTTCAGCCGTGCGCTGGGCGGGATTCACGCGCACCGCCACCTGGATCTGCGCACCGTTGTCCAGCGGCAAGGTGAAGGAGCCGTCTTGGAGGCGGGTGATGACGCGGCGCACCGACTCTTCGGCGTTGTCCTGCACATGGCGCATGTAGGCCTGCACCACATCCAAGCCGAATTGATCGACCATGCGGCGCAACTCCTGCACGCCTTTTTCATTGGCGGCGATTTGCGCTTTCAGGTCGGCCATGTTTTGCGCCGGATTGCGACTGGGGTAGGCGCCACTTTGCAGCAAGGTGACCATTTCGGCCTCGCGCAAATGGCCCGCCTCGACCAGCTTGACGTTGTTGATCTGCACGCCCTCTTCTTCGATGCGGGTGGAGAACGGCGGCATGGAGCCCGGCGTCAAGCCACCCACATCGGCGTGGTGGCCGCGTGAACCGACATAAAACACAGGGTCTGTGTGACCGTCCAAATAAACGGGCGTGATGACGGTGATGTCGGGCAAATGCGTGCCGCCGTGGTACGGGTCGTTCAGCACAAACACATCGCCTGGCTGCATGCGCCCCTTGTTTTCTTGGATCACGGTCTGGATGCTCTCGCCCATCGAACCCAAATGCACCGGCATGTGTGGCGCGTTGGCAATCAAATGCCCTTCGGCGCTGAACAGCGCACACGAAAAGTCCAAGCGCTCCTTGATGTTGACCGAGTAGGCCGTGTTTTGCAGCTGCAGCCCCATTTGCTCGGCGATGTTCATGAACAGGTTGTTGAACACCTCCAGCAGCACCGGGTCGGCCTGCGTGCCTGCTGCGTGTTGCACCGCGCGTGCTTGCACGCGCACCAGCAGCAAATGGTCCAGAGCAGTCAGCCGTGCCTGCCAGCCCGGCTCCACCACCGTGGTGGCGTTTTTCTCGGCAATGATGGCCGGGCCGTCGATCACGTCGCCGGGTCGCATGTCTTCGCGAACGACCAAGGCAGCGTCTTGCCACTCGGCCACACCTTGGGCATTCGCGGCGTACACCCGCACCGTGTCGCGGCGTGGCACCTCGCGCTCAGGGTTCAGGGCATGCACAGCCTCTTCGGGCGCATCGCCGGGCAGCACGGCCTCCACCGATACGGCCTCCACCACCAAGGCTTTGCCCTGCATCAAAAAGGCAAAACGCTGGCGGTACGCCGCCTCAAACCCCGCCACCAATTGGGCCAGATCGCCCCAGGGCACCACCAGCGCCGAGTCGGTGCCTTCGTAACGCAAATGCACGCGTTGGCGCAGCTCAATGCGGTCGGCATGGGCCGCGTCCCCGCCCATTTGCGCCTGCAAGGCCAAGCGGGTGGATTCACCCAAAGCCTGCAAACGCTCGGTCATCAAAGGCATGGCCGCATCGTCCAGACGCCGCTCCATGCTTTCCTCGCGCATGACGTTCTGGTCCGCCAGGCCCATGCCGTAAGCCGAGAGCACGCCCGCCAGCGGGTGCACCAGCACCTGCGACATGCCCAAAGCATCCGCCACCAAACACGCATGCTGCCCGCCCGCGCCGCCAAAGCACTGCAAGGTGTAACGCGTCACGTCATAACCCCGTGCCACCGATATTTTCTTGATCGCGTTGGCCATCTGCTGCACCGCAATCTGGATGAAACCGTGGGCCACGTCTTCGGCAGCGCGGCCGGTTTGCTTGGCCAATTGCTCAAAATGCCCGCGCACCACCTCGGCGTCCAGCGGTTGGTTCGCCTGCGGCCCAAACACCGAGGGGAAAAACTTCGGCTGCACCTTGCCCACCATCACGTTGGCATCGGTCACGGCCAATGGCCCGCCACGGCGGTAGCTGGCCGGGCCCGGGTTGGCCCCCGCGCTTTGCGGGCCGACCCGAAAACGCGCACCGTCATAGGCCAACAGCGAACCGCCGCCTGCGGCCACGGTGTGGATGCTCATCATCGGCGCACGCATGCGCACACCCGCCACCTGGGTTTCAAACTCGCGCTCGAACTGCCCGGCAAAGTGCGACACGTCGGTGGAGGTGCCACCCATGTCAAAACCAATCACCTTGTCGTGCCCCGCCAGCTGGGCCGTGCGGGCCATGCCCACAATGCCGCCGGCTGGGCCACTCAAAATCGCGTCCTTGCCCGCAAACACCTGCGCGTCCGTCAAGCCACCTGAAGACTGCATGAACATCAGTTTCACACCCGGCATTTCGCTGGCCACTTGGTCCACATAACGGCGCAAGATGGGCGACAAATAGGCGTCGACCACCGTGGTGTCGCCTCGGCTGACCAGCTTCATCATCGGACTGGTTTGGTGCGAGGTGCTGACTTGGGTGAAACCCACCTCGCGCGCCAGCCTTGCTGCCGCTTGCTCGTGCGCCGTGTGCCGCCAGCCATGCATGAACACCACCGCCACGGAGCGCACCCCTTGTGCATGCCAATGCATCAATTGGGTGCGCAAATGCACCTCGTCGAGTGGCTGCAACACCTCGCCATCCACCGCCACCCGCTCTTGTGCCTCGACCACCGCGCTGTACAGCAACTCGGGCAAAACGATCTGACGGTCAAACAAACGCGGGCGGTTTTGGTAGGCGATGCGCAGCGCATCGCCAAAACCCTGTGTGGTGACCAGCAGTGTGGACTCGCCTTTGCGCTCCAGCAGCGCGTTGGTGGCCACGGTGGTGCCCATCTTCACGCACTCGACCTGTTCAGGTGTGACGGGCTCGCCGGGTTTCAGACCCAGCAAATGGCGGATGCCCGCTACCGCCGCATCGCGGTACTGCTCGGGGTTTTCAGACAGCAGCTTGTGCGTCACCAAGCTGCCGTCGGGCCGCTTGCCGACCACGTCGGTGAAGGTGCCGCCCCGGTCGATCCAAAATTGCCAGCGTTGTTGGCCAGAGAGGGGGCTGTTGGATTCAGTCATCGGTAGATCAACCATTCAAAGTTCACAAAGAAGCCGCCGCACGCGCCGCCTGGTCGTACATGCCCGAGAGCACACGCAGCAAGCGGGCCAGCTCGCCGATGTCACGGTTCAAGCCATCGTCGGCCTTCAGGGCGTCGATCAGGCAACTCTCGCGGATTTCGCGGTAACGCTGCACATAAGCGCGGCCCTCGTCGGTGGCGGCATAGGTCACATCTTTGCCATTTTTTTGCGACACCACCACGCCCAGGCCTTGCAGCTTTTTCAGGGCGTAATTCACCAAATGGGTGTCTTCGATGTTCATGATGAAACAAATGTCGGCCAGGCGTTTGTCACGCGCACGGTGGGTGACGTGGTGCAGCACCAGCACATCCAAGGGCGTCAAATCCTTCAGACCTGCGGCCGCCATGCAATGGATGATCCAGCGGTGAAAGGCGTTGCCCGCCACGATCAGGCCGAACTCGAACTCGCTCATTTCGGCACTGTCGGGCGAGACCAGGTGGGCCGAGGACACGATGGGGCTGGCGGCTGAGATGCTCAGAGAATTTTTGCGCGGCATGGGATCCATCAAGGCTGGAAGGTTGACAAAGTCTATGCCCGATGCCGACAATTTGCCAACAATTTGTTGACGTTAAGGGAAAACACCGAGCACGGATCGCCGCCGCCTTGCCTACAGTGAACCCCTGACAGATGCACCCGATGCGCGCGTGAAGCGGGCACCTTTCTTGCACTGCCCAGTGAACCGTTCACTTCCATCTTTCACAGGAGTTTTCATGCAACGTCGTGCCTTACACCTCAGCCTGCTGGCTGGCCTGCTTGCTCTTTCCGGCTTTGTGTCGGCCCAAACCAAATGGGACCTGCCCGCCGCTTACCCGGCCACCAACTTCCACTCGGTCAACATGACCCAGTTTGCGGCCGACGTGGACAAAGCCACGGCGGGCAAGCTGAAGATCACGGTGCACGCCAACGCGTCCCTCTTCAAGGCGCCAGAAATCAAGCGAGCGGTGCAAGGCGGTCAAGCCCAGTTGGGCGAGATTTTGCTGGCCAACTTCCAAAACGAATGGCAGCCCTTTGGTGCCGATGGTCTGCCCTTTTTGGCCGACAGCTATGACGAATCCATGAAGCTCTACAAAGCGCAAAAGCCGCTGCTGGAAAAGAAACTGGCCGAGCAAGGCATGATGCTCTTGTACTCGGTGGCCTGGCCTCCACAAGGCATTTACAGCAAAAAGCCCATCAACAGCGTGGCCGACCTCAAGGGCATCAAATGGCGTGCTTACAGCCCCACCACCGCCAAGATCGCTGAACTGGTCGGTGCCCAACCCGTGACCGTGCAAGCGGCCGAGTTCTCGCAGGCGCTGGCCACGGGCGTGGTCGAATCGACCATGACCTCGGGCGCCACGGGTGTGGACAGCAAGCTGTACGAGCACCTCAAGTACTACTACGACGTGCAAGCTTGGTTGCCCAAAAACGCGGTGATCGCCAACAAGAAAGCCTTTGACGCGTTGGACAAGCCCACACAGGATGCATTGCTCAAAGCCGCTGCCGAAGCCGAAACCCGCGGCTGGGCCGAGTCACGCAAAGTCAACACCACCACCATGGAAACGCTCAAGGCCAATGGCATGACCATTGCCGCGCCTTCTGCACAACTCAAAGCCGACATGAAAAAAGTGGGCGACACCATCATGAAGGAATGGCTGGAAAAGTCCGGGGCTGAAGGCAAAGCCATTGTCGACGCCTTCAAGCGTTGAGCCGATGCGCCGACTGCTCAATGCCATTTATGCCAGCACCGCCGCCTTGGCGGCGCTGTGCATGTGTGGCCTGCTGTTCATGGTGCTGCTGTCGGTGCTGAGCCGACAGTTCCACTTCCATGTCCCCGGCACCGATGCCTATGCCGGGTACCTCATGGCTGGGGCGGGCTTTTTGGCGCTGGCCCACACCTTGAAGCGGGGTGAACACATCCGCGTCACTTTGGTGTTGAACTTTTTCAAAGGCACAGCCCGGCGGGGACTGGAAGTGTTCAGCCTGTCGCTGGCCAGCCTGCTGGCCTGTTTGTTCGCCTTCTACAGCTGCCGCCTGGTGTGGCAATCCATCGAGTTCCATGACATCTCGACCGGGAACGATGCCACGCCTTTGTGGATCCCACAGTTGGTCATGGCGCTGGGCACCGTGATTTTTGCTGTGGCCTTTGTGGACGAGCTGGTGCTGGAAATCCGGGGGCAACGTACCGTTCTTGACAGCGGCGAGATGCTGCGCAACGAATGAGCCGACATGAATGATTTGATGATCACAGGGCTGCTGGTCCTGACCTTGTTCTTGATTTTGGGCAGTGGTGTTTGGATTGGCCTCACCCTCTCGGGTGTGGCTTGGATCGGCATGCAAATGTTTTCCGCCAGACCCGCAGGAGACGCCATGGCGGTCACCATCTGGGGCTCGGCCTCCAGCTGGACCCTCACAGCCCTGCCCCTCTTCATCTGGATGGGCGAAATTTTGTTTCGCACACGCCTGAGCCAGGACATGTTCAAGGGCCTCGCGCCCTGGATGCAAGCCCTGCCCGGGCGCTTGCTGCACACCAATGTGGTGGGCTGCGCCATCTTTGCGGCCGTGTCGGGTTCGAGCGCGGCCACCTGCGCCACGATCGGCAAGATGACCTTGCCCGAACTGCAAAAACGCGGCTACCCCGAAGACATGGTCATTGGCACCCTGTCCGGCTCTGGCACTTTGGGCCTGTTGATTCCGCCGTCCATCATCATGATCGTGTACGGCGTGGCGGCCGATGTGTCGATTGCCCAACTCTTCATTGCCGGAGTCTTGCCCGGCATCTTGCTGGCCGGGCTGTTCTCGGGCTACATCATTTACTGGTCTTTGCGGCACCCGGACCAGATCCCGCCGCGTGACGCGCCCATGAGCTTCATGCAAAAGCTGCAAGCCTCCAGCAGCCTGATCCCCGTGGTCTTGCTGATTGCAGCGGTGCTGGGCTCCATTTACACCGGCTTTGCCACCGCCACCGAAGCGGCGGCTGTGGGGGTGGTGGGCGCGTTGGTGCTGTCCACACTGCAGGGCTCCATGAGTTGGTCGGTGTTCAAAGACGCCTTGATGGGCGCCACGCGCCTGTACTGCATGATCGCCCTGATCTTGGCGGGCGCTGCGTTTTTGACCTTGTCCATGGGCTACATCGGGCTGCCGCGCCACCTGGCCGAATGGATCGGTGGCTTGGGCCTGAGCCCCTTTGCACTCCTCATGGCCTTGATGGTGTTTTTCATCATCTTGGGCTGCTTTCTGGACGGCATCTCCATGGTGGTGCTGACCATGGGCGTGCTCATGCCCACGGTGCAAAAAGCGGGCATCGACCCGATCTGGTTTGGCATCTTCATCGTGTTTGTGGTCGAGATGGCGCAGATCACGCCGCCTGTGGGCTTCAACCTGTTTGTGCTGCAAGGCATGACGGGCAAGCAACTGCCCTACATCGCCCGCGTGTCCATGCCCATGTTCTTCTTGATGGTGGGCGCGGTGATGCTGATTTACTTTGTGCCCGGCATCGTGACTTGGCTGCCGACGCAGATGAAACTCTGATCTCGCTGCGCCTTTCATCCTCTATGATTCAACCCGTCCCCAAAGGACGGGTTGTTCATTTGGGCAGTAAGGATTGTTTGTGTTCAAAAATGTGATGGTTTACCGCATCGGCGAGGGCTTTGCCCCTTCATTGGCCGATGTGCAGGCGGCGCTGGAGCCGGTGCAGTTTGTGGAGTGTGGCGCCAGCCAAGAAAAGTCAATCGGATGGGTGCCTCCACGGGGCGAGGCACATGGCCCCTTGGTCGAATCGGTCGGCGGGCAGTGGATCCTGAAACTCATGATCGAGTCCAAGGCCGTTCCAGGCAACGTGGTGCGCCGAAAAGTCGATGAACGCATCGCCGAAATCGAAGCGGCCACCGGCCGCAAACCTGGCAAAAAGGAAAAACGCGACCTGATGGACGACGTGCTGCTGTCGCTGCTGCCGCAGGCGTTTGCCCGCCAGTCCACCGTGCTGGTGTGGATGGACCTGGAAAACCGCCGCTTGGTGCTGAACGCAGGCAGCCAAGGCAAGGCCGACGAAGTGATGTCGGCGCTGATGAACGTGATGGGCGGCTTGTCTGTGTCCTTGATCCAGACCGTGACTTCGCCGCAAGCCGCCATGACACAGTGGCTGCTGGCCCCCACCCCCGACGAGTGGCCGTCAGATTTGACCGTGGAGCGCGAGACCGTGCTCAAGTCCACTGGCGAAGACGCTGCCAGCGTGCGCTTTACCCGCCACCACTTGGCCAACGACGACGTGCGCAAGCACGTCATGGAAGGCAAACTGCCCACCCAGCTGGCACTCAGCTGGGACGGCCGAGTCGCGTTTGTATTGACCGAGACCCTGCAGCTGAAAAAAGTGCAGTACCTCGACGGCGTGATGGACGAATCGGGCACCGACAAGAACGAAGACCGCTTTGACGCCGATGTGGCCTTGTCCACCGGTTTGCTGGGGCCGCTGATCGACAGCCTGATCGAAGCCCTGGGCGGTGAGATGGAACTGGGTGCGGCTGCGGCCGACCAGGCCATTCCCAACCCCACCCGCACCGTGATCCATTCAACGGTCACCACGGGCGCAGCGGCTGGCAGCGACGAAGACCCGCCGTTTTAAGACACGCCCAACACCCGCCCACACCCGCATAAAGGAGCCGCCTCATGCTCACGGTGATCGCGATCTGCCTCGGTGCTTGCGTGGGGGCGCTCTCTCGCTGGCAGTTGGGTTTGTGGCTCAACCCTGCCAGCGCCAGTGCCGGCCTGCTGCCCTGGGGCACCCTGGCGGCCAACCTGATCGGCGGTTATCTGGTGGGGGTGTGCGTGGGGGTGTTTCAACAACTGCCGGCCTTGGACCCGGTTTGGCGACTGGCCCTGGTCACGGGCTTCTTAGGCGCACTGACCACCTTCTCCAGCTTCTCGGCCGAGGTGGTGGCCATGCTGCAACAAGGTCGCTTTGCGCTGGCGGCAGGCACGGCCAGCTTGCACTTGTTCGGTTCGCTGGCCCTCACGGTGCTGGGGCTCAAGACTGTGGAATGGCTGTGGGGGCAGTGATCGGGCGGGGGCTTGCTTCGCTGGGAGACAATGAACCCAGCTTCACCCGCCACCCCGCTGCATCGTCAAATCAAAGTGCTTCATGAAGCGCTGGCGCGCCTCTTCCTCCACGCCCACAAACACAAAAGTCACAGCCAGGCGCTGCAAGCGCAGCAATGCAATGACGCGCGGAGGCAGGATGCGCCATTGCAGTTGCAGATGTCCGTCACCGATGTGCACGCGTACTTGTCCTGTGCCCAGCTCAAAGGCGTGCTCGCCCAAGGCGCGAGGCAAGGCCGTCAACCATTCGGTCTCGCTGGTGCCCATGTCGCGCTCGAAGCGCTCGGGGTAGTAGGACTGCATGGGTCAGGTCGCCGCGTGCGCTGCGCTCAACCACCGGCCACGGGGGGCCAGATGGCCAGCACATCGCCTTCGACCAAGGTGGTGGTGCCCCGGTCTTCGGGTTTGATGTATTTGCCGTTGACCAGCACCAAATGCACCAGCTTAGGCGGCATGCCAAAGGGCTCGATGATCTGGCTGATGCTGGTGTCCTGCGCCACGTCCAGCGTGACTTGGTTGCTGCGCCGGGCTTCGGCAGGCAAATAGTCGGTCAGCGTGGCAAACAGTTTGAAGGTGATGTTCATGCGCCGATTGTCGCTTCAGCGGCGGCGTGCGTCTTGCGCACCGCTCCATCGCCCTTGGCCCTGTGCGCAATCGAGGTAGGCGTCCACCAGCTTGGTCGGGTCGTGCATCAGACGGTCTTTCCAGTCGCCCAGATGCACCTGACCTTCGACCAAGCCACGCATCACGCCCACATGCTCGGTCCAGCCCACGCTGTTGCAGCCGATCATCACATCGTCCTTGAACTGCAAGCTCAAGTGACGCCCTGCGGCCTTGTCGGTCAACACGGCCGACTGGCCACCGGCCACGCCTTCCCAGTTGCCAAAACTGGTGGAGATCAATCCCAGGGTGTCGAGCACGTTGATTTGCGTGACGCCCTTGAGCTCGGTCTTTTGGCCCAGCATGTTGAGCGCGGCCACGCGGGCCTGCTCGGCTGCGTTGGGCTGGATGGCGCTCACAATGGTTTTGCCGCTGACCATGTCAAACGCTTCGGCGCAGTCGCCTGCGGCGTAGATGCCAGGCACATTGGTTTGCAGGTGCTGGTCGGTCAACACGCCTTGCAGGCAGGTGATGCCGCTGTCCTTCAAAAACCCAATCGCGGGTCGCACACCGGTGGCGCTGATGACGAGATCGGCCTCGACGGTTTGGCCGTTGGACAGGCGCACTTGCAGCGCTTCGCTGGCATCGTCAGAGCCCAAGCCCACGGCTGCGGCCAATTTGCCGAGCAAGCCTTTTTCAGCGCCTGCGCCTTGGCTGATGGCTTCGACCTTGGTGCCGGTGAACACCTGCACGCCTTTGGCCTCGCACCAGTCGCGGATCATGCCGCCGGCCACCGGGCCCATCATGCGGGGCACCATGCGGTCGCCCATCTCCACCACACTCAGCTTGACGCCGCGCGCCGCCAGCGCTTCCATGATGATGCAGCCAATGAAGCCTGCGCCCATTTGCAGTACACGGGCACCGGGCTTGGCCAGCGCCTGGATGGCGCGGGCGTCTTCCAGCGTCCAGCAGGGGTGCACGCCGGGCAGGTCCATGCCCGCAATCGGTGGGCGCACAGGTTGCGAGCCGGTCGCGATCAACAACTTGTCAAAAGCCATCGACTGGCCGTTGTCCAGATGCACCGTTTTGCCTGCCGCGTCCACACGCGTCACCTTGGCCTTGACCAGCGTGATGCGCAAATCGTCAAAGTGGGTGGCGGTCTTGCGCAGGTAGGTGCCCTGCTCTTCAATGTTGCCGATCAGCAAATAAGGGATGGCCATGCGCGAATACGGCGCATCGGGCTCGTCACCCACCAAGGTGATGGTGTCGGCGGGGGCGTGTTTGCGCAGGGTCTCGGCGGCGATGACGCCGGCAGGGCCTGCGCCCAAGATGACGTGGTGGGTCATGAATCGGACTCCAGAAACAGGTAGCGGCCCGCAGGCCGCTTGATTTCCTGTAGAAGCGCACCCCTACGGTGAAGACTTCACGAGCAGGCGCTCGCTCCTACAGGGGCAAGGTCACAAACCCAGACGTTCCCGGGTGGCCGATGTTGGACGGCCTTCGCCATCCCAGCCGCGGGCGTCGTAGTACTTGGGCAGCATTTCGTCCAACTTGCTGACCATGCCTTTGCCGGGGCCAGTTTTGGCGGCTTCGGTCATCAGGCGCTTGGGCAGGTTGTCGTCGGCCTTGGTGAAGCCAGCAGCGTTGTTGAAGTCGCGCTCCATGTTCCAGATGCGCTCGCCGATGTGGTTCAAGTGCTCCATGGTGAACTCTTCGCCGCAAGCGGCTTGCACCTGAGGGGCCACGTCAGCCAATGTCCAGGCAAAGCTGGTGAACACGCAAATACCGGCGGAGTCAAAAGCGGCTGTCGCGTCTTGGAAGGCTTTGACCAATTCGGGCTTGCCTTCGTGCTCGGTGGGCTCGGTCTTGACCGGGATGCCCAGCACTTCCGAGGCGATGGTGTAGCCGCGCAGGTGGCATGCACCGCGGTTGGACGTGGCGTAAGCCAAGCCAATGCCTTGTATCACACGGCCGTCATAGGCTGGGAACTCTTGGCCTTTGACGCTCATGGACAAATCGGGGTGGCCGTATTTGGCGGTCAGGCGCTTGGAGCCCATGCCAATTTCCTTGCCAAAACCGACGCCCTTGGCCGTCATATCGACAAACTCGCACAGTGCTTCGGCCGAGCCAAACGGTGCTTCCACACCGATTTGCTCTTTGGTCAGCACGCCCATTTCGTAGAGCTCCATGACGGCACCGATGGTGGCACCGAAGCTGATCGGGTCGAAACCTTCTTCGTTGCAGATCATGTTGGCGTATTGCAGGGCTTCCAGATCTTTCACGCCGTTGGCTGCGCCCAGCGCCCAAGCGGCTTCGTATTCCAGGCCGCCGTTGGCGCCCCAATATTCCGGCTTGTTCTTGACCGAGAAGTGGCCTTCGTCCATCTTGCTGATGCGGCCGCAAGCGATGGTGCAACCAAAACAGGCTTGGTTGGTCACCAAGTGCTTTTTGCCATCGGTCTCGCGGGGCGTGACCATGGCTTCGGCCGAGATGTCTTTGGCGCTTTCAAACTGCACGTCACGGTGGTTGCGTGTGGGCAAGCCGCCCACTTCGTTGATCACGTTCATCAGCACCTGCGTGCCGTAAGCAGGCAACCCTTGGCCGGTGACCGCGTTGTCGGCCAGCACTTTTTTGGCCGCTTTGGCTGCCGCCATGAAGGCCTTGGGGTTTTGCATATTGCCCACGCCTTTGGTGCCGCGCACCGCAATGGCTTTGAGGTTCTTGCTGCCCATGACGGTGCCCACGCCCGAGCGGCCCGCCGCACGGTGCAGATCGTTCACCACGGCGGCGTACAGCACGCCGTTTTCACCAGCCTTGCCGATGCTGCAAACGCGCAGCAATGGGTCTTGCAAGCTGGACTTGAGGATTTCCTCGGTCTTCCAGACGCTTTGACCCCACAGGTGGCTCGCATCGCGCAACTCGGCTTCGTCGTCGTTGATGTGCAGGTACACCGGCTTGGCCGATGCGCCTTCAAAAATGACCATGTCCCAACCGGCCATTTTGAGCTCAGCGCCCCAATAGCCACCCGAGTTGGAGCAAGCAATCGCCCCGGTCAGCGGGCTCTTGGTGATGACGGTGTAACGGCCACCGGTGGAGGCCATGGTGCCGGTCAATGGGCCCGTGGCCCAGACGATTTTGTTGTCCGCTGACAGGGGGTCGACTTTGGGGTCGATCTCGCTGATCAGGTATTTGCTGCCCAGACCGCGTGAGCCGAGGTAGGCTTTGGCCCACTCCATGTTCAGCGGTTCGGATTTGACGGTGCCAGCCGTGAGGTTGACGCGGAGAATTTTTCCAGCCCAAGACATGTTGATGCTCCTTATGGGTGGGTGAATTAACCGGCAGTGGGCTGATTGCCCAACTTGTCGGCCCACTGTTTCATTTTGTCGATGCCGGTCCAGTTGGCATCCACGAAGGTGATGGCGCCGGTTGGGCAGGCGTCGGCACAGGCCGGATCACCACCGCACAGGTCGCACTTTTGAACTTTGCCGGTCTCTTGCACATAGTTGATCGTGCCAAATGGGCAGGCAATGGTGCAGACCTTGCAGCCCACGCAGGTGGACTCGTTGACCACTTTAGCGCCCGTGGCTTTGTCCACGGTGATGGCTTCCACAGGGCAGGCGTGCAGGCACCACGCTTCATCGCACTGGGTGCAGGTGTAAGGCACTTTTTTTCCCGTGTGATGGAAATCAAAAACCTTGATGCGTGATTTGGAGGTGGCGTAAGTGCCGTAGTTCTCGAAAGAACAGGCCATTTCGCACTGCAAGCAGCCGGTACATTTGTCCGGATTGATGTGCAGGACTTTCTGCATGTGTGTCTCCTGTGGGGTAACGGGCTGTTCAAGCCCGCGCTTATGAATCAAAATACATAGCCATTGTTGGTGATTGACTTGGCAGACCGATGAGGATTAACCCTAGGTATTGCGGGGTTGTCCGCAAAAATTCTCAGCTTGATACACATCTGACATGCCCCTGACAACGCAGCACAGTGACCGTTTGACAAGGATTGATCAAGCCCGTGACCAATTGTTTCAAGGCAGCACCGAGGTCCAAGGCAACGGCGTGCCCCCCTGGATTGCCCAGTCCTGGCAGCGCTGCCTGTCCATGGGCCTGCAACCTGGCCAAGCGGTGGGGTTTGACGCCATCTCTGCCCAACACATGCGCCGCGTGCAAGAAGCCAGCCGGCCCTTGGTGCAAGCGGCGCAGCCAGTGCTGGCCGAATTGGCGCGGGCCATTGCGGACATCCGTTATTTCGCCATCCTGACCAACGCCCAGGGCATCGTGGTCGATGTCCATGGTCCAGTCGACCGCCAAGACCGACGCGCGCAGGTGATTGCCCGCGTCGGGGTGGACTTGTCCGAAAAAGCCGTGGGCACCACGGCGATCAGCGCCGCACTGACCGAATTGCAGCCGGTTTGGTTGCACCGGGGCGAACACTTCTTTCAGGACACAGGGGTCTACAGTTGTGCTGGCGCACCGGTTTTTGGCCCAGATGGCCTGTGCGCGGGCATGTTGGACCTGACAGGCATCGAGACCACAGAGCGCCCAGCACTGAAGCACTTGGTGCGCCGCTCTGCCCGCAGCATCGAAAACAGCTGGCTGCTGTCCACCGATCACGCCTTGGTCCTGCGCCTGAATTGGCCAGGCAACCAACCTGGCGATGACAGCGATGGACTGATCACCCTGGACAGCGACGGGCACATCGTGGGGGCCAATCCGACTGCACGGCAAATGCTGTCCCTGTCACCCGTCACTCATGGGCAGACACTGCACGCCAGCGAAGTGTTTGCCTTGTCCTGGGAAAGCCTGTTCGACACGGCCAGCCGCAGGGGCAACACCCAGGAACTGCCGCTTTGGTCAGGCCTGCGCCTGCAAACCCAGGCTTTGCAACCAGGCCAGTCGGCAACTCAGCCCACAGCACCAAGGCCTACCCCAGACATCGCACCCAAACCGCTCAAGGATGTGCAAACCAACATGATCCGCGAGGCAGTCAACCGTGCACGCGGCAACGTGGCCGAAGCCGCACGCAGCCTGGGCATCAGCCGCGCCACGGTTTACCGCAAACTCGGCTTGCCCAAAAGCTGATCCAGCCTCAGATCACTTACCCGCGTTCGGGAAAAACAGCTGCTCGCCGCCGATTTTGTAGTCGGCCACCACACCTTGACCTGCGGCCGAGGTGATCCAGTCCACAAATTTCTGCGCATCGGCCTGTTTGACGTGGGCGTGCTTGGCCGGGTTGACCACCATCACGCCGTATTGGTTGAAGAGACGCTGGTCACCTTCCACCAAAATGGCCAGATCAGCGCGATTTTTGAAGTTCAGCCAAGTGGCACGGTCGGCCAGCACATAGGCGCCCGAAGACGCCGCGATGTTCAAAGCCGGGCCCATGCCGCAGCCGCACTCTTTGTAGCCACTGCCTTTTTTGTCGTCCAAATTGGCCATTTTCCAAAAACGCAACTCGGCCGCGTGCGTGCCACTCTTGTCACCGCGCGAGACAAAGGCTGCATTGCCCACCGACAACTTGGCCAAGGCCGCCACAATGTCTTTGCCTTTGGTGGCGGCCGGGTCGGCCTTGGGGCCGATCAGCACAAAGTCGTTGTACATCACGGGCAAGCGCTTGATGCCAAAGCCATCGGCCACAAATTTTTCTTCGGCCACCTGGTCGTGCACGAACACCACATCGGCGTCACCGCGCCGCGCCATGTCCAGCGCCTGGCCCGTGCCCAGGGCCACCACTTTCACATCCAGACCC
The DNA here is from genome assembly GCF_048019295.1 of Limnohabitans sp. DCL3. Classification (GTDB taxonomy): domain Bacteria; phylum Pseudomonadota; class Gammaproteobacteria; order Burkholderiales; family Burkholderiaceae_C; genus Limnohabitans_A. The sequence goes on from NZ_CP171842.1 coordinate 2,273,683, forward strand.
GTGGCTTTTTTGAAAGCCGGCAAGAGGTGTGCAAACAAGCCCGACTGCTCGGTGGAGGTGGTGGACGACATCACGATGGACTGGGCTTGTGCCCACACCGAAGAAGTGGCCAAAAGCGCACACACCAGGGCGCGACGGGTCATTGAAGAGGGAAAGGTCATGAAAGTTCTCCTTGAACAAAAGCATGGGCTGCTGGGCTGCATTCGGCCAAGATGGCCGCGTTGAAAAACTGGTTCACAGGCAGGTCGGCCAGGACTCGGCCACCCTCCAGATAAATGACGCGCTGGGCCAAACGCTTGACCTGGCCGAGGTTATGGCTGGCCCAGACCAAGGTCAGTGGGCGCGACTGACCACTCGCAAAATCGGCCATCAAGGATTCGACTTCGCGCTTGGCGTGCGGATCCAGGCTGGCCGTGGGTTCGTCCAGCAGCAGCACATCGGGTTGCCGCGCCCAAGCCCGGGCCAAAGCCAGGCGCTGCTGTTGACCGCCCGACAACTGGCGACCGTTTTGGTGGGCCACAGACTGCAAGCCCACACGCTGCAAAGCCTTCAGCGCCAGTGTTTTGGCATCAGCCCAATGCAGGCCACGGCCACGATCGAGCCACAAACCCAGCGCCACATTGTTCAAGGCCGACAAACGCATCAGGTGCGGTCTTTGAAACAGCATGGCTTGGCGCAAGCCCGGCGCTTGCAGCACGCGGCCTTGCGTGGCTGGGACGAGGCCATGCAGGGTGCGCAGCAAAGTGCTTTTGCCCGAACCATTGGCGCCCACCAGCGCCAAGCGCTCGCCCGCCTCAACGCGCAAACTCACGCCACTGAGGACCGCTTGGGCGCCCAACAGCACGCTCACGTTGTCCAGACGGATTTGGGCGTCCATCATGAACGCAGCCCTGCCAAGGACTGAACAGGCATGGGCACTGCATACCGACGCTCACCCCACAGGCGCAAGCCGGCCACCACGGCATTGACCAACAGCACCACCGCCAACAACACCATGCCCAAGCCCAGCGCCAGCGGCAAATCGCCCTTGCTGGTCTCCAGTGCAATGGCGGTGGTCATGACGCGGGTGAAACCATCGATGTTGCCGCCCACGATCATCACCGCCCCCACCTCGGAGATGGCTCGGCCAAACGCGGTCACACCAATCGTCAACAAGGCCAAGCGTTCGTCCCACGCCAGCAAGAGGCTGCGTACCCAAGGCCCAGCACCCAGCGAGGCCCACTGCTCCCCGTGCTGACGCTCCACGTCATCGACCACTTGGCGCGTGAGCGCCGTGACCACTGGCACCACCAAAATGAACTGGGCCAGCACCATGGCCTTGAAACTGAACATCCAGCCCAAAAACCCCAATGGCCCGGTGCGGGACAGCAGCAAATACACCACCAAGCCCACCACCACCGATGGCAGCGCCAACAACGTGTTCAAGCCCACCAGCACGGCACCCCGACCGCGAAAGCGCGAAACCGCCAGCCAAGCCCCCAAAGCCACGCCCACGCCGTAAGCCAGCAAGCAGGCCGTGGCACTGACGGCCAGGGACCGGGTGACGACCACCCACAGGACAGGATCGAAAGAGATGACAAGGTTCAACGCCGTCAGGACGCTGTCGGTGAAGGTGTTCATAAGCTGACGTCGATGCTACTGGATGAGCACAGCAGATCAGCTAAGGGATGTCCGTTATGAAATGCATTGCATAGACACGGGTTGCAACACCCTGCAGGCCCATCCCGGAATGAGGCAAACTCTGGCCCGTGCAACACATCAATCTCTCTTACAGCTGGACACCGCATCAAGCGCAGGCCGAGCAACGCGACCAGACCAGCCCCTTGCGCAACCCTTTGATGGACATGCTGCAAGCTGTGCGGGCCACCGGCTCCATTGCGGGTGCAGCCCGGGTTTTGCAGTTGTCCTATCGCCATGTCTGGGGCGAACTCAAACGCTGGGAGCAAGTGCTGGCCCAGCCTTTGATCGTGTGGGAAAAAGGCCAGGCCGCCCGTCTGACGGAATTTGCCGACAAGCTGCTCTGGGCCGAACGCCAAGCGCAAGCCCGACTGGCGCCGCAGATCAGCGCCTTGCAGGCCGAACTGGAAAAAACCTTTGCGGTCGCCTTTGACCCGGGCAGCCATTTGCTGACGGTCTACGCCAGCCACGACGACGCGCTGGTCAAACTCAGGGAGCACAGTGCCCGCCAGTCCCTGCACTTGGACATGCGCTTTTGTGGCAGCGTGGACGCGATCCGCGCCTTGAATGAAGGCCGTTGCACTGTTGCGGGGTTTCATGCCCCCTTGCAACCCGATGTCAGCACCTTGACCGCCCGCACTTACAAGCCTTTGCTGAAAACCGGTCAACACAAACTCATCGGATTTGCGACGCGCGAACAAGGCTGGATGGTGGCCCCGGGCAACCCCCTGAACATCACGGGGTGGAATGATCTGAATCGACCTGAACTGCGGCTGGTGAACCGGACGCTGGGCACGGGCACCCGATTGCTGCTGGACCAATGGCTGGAAAACCAGACCTCATCGGCCAGCCTGCCCACAGGCTATGACCAGGAAGAAACCTCGCATACTGCTGTGGCCACGCGCATCGCCTCGGGACAAGCAGATTTAGGGCTGGGGATTGCATCGGCTGCGCGCGCCCAACAACTTGACTTTGTGCCGCTGACCCAAGAGCACTACTGGCTCGTTTGCCTGAAATCGGCCCTCAACAACCCTGCCGTGGTGGCTTTGCGGCAAGTCTTGCAAAGTGCCCAATGGCAGCGACTGTTGGGCCAGCAAACAGGCTATCGCCTGCATGCGGAAGCCGGACAAATTCAATCCCTCAAAGCGTGTTTGCCTTGGTGGCCACTTCCACAAAAATAAGGGCTGGGAGGTATGTATACAAAAAAACCGCGCCAAGGCGCGGTTTTTTGGGGTGAAAAATACTGGCTTACTTTTTAGGATCGGTCGCCATCAAAGCTTTGAGGGCATCGTCATCCGATTTTTGGCTGTTTTCGTCTTCAGCAGACTCATCCGGTTTGAGTGATTCCTCTGCGCCAGGCTCACCTGCATTGGAAGAACTTTCCAATTGCTGCATCACCTCGTTGGCATCAAGCTTGGTGCCCTCATCCAAACCACCCGTGACCAAGCCAGGGTAGATGATGACCAGAGCCACCATGATCAACTGAAGAACGATGAAAGCAATAGAGCCTTTGTAAATCTCAGTGGTTTTGACCGATGGAATCAAAGCACCCGTCACGCGGTCTTTGTAATCGTTCTTGGGGGCCACACTGCGTAAATAGAACAGTGCAAAGCCAAAAGGCGGCGTCAAAAAGGACGTTTGCAAGTTCATGGCAATGATCACACCAAACCAGATCATGGCCTGGTCGGAGGTCATGCCAGGCACCATGGCGGGCAAGATTTTCTCCGCCACAGGTGCCAGAATCGGAATCACGATGAAGGCGATTTCAAAGAAATCAATGAAACAACCCAGGATGAAAATCAAGAGGTTGACCACGATCAGAAAACCAATCGCACCGCCAGGCATGTTGGTGAACAAGTGTTCCACCCAAATGTGGCCATCGGCCGCGTTGAAGGTAAAACTGAACACCGTCGAACCGATCAGAATGAACAGCACAAACGAAGCCAGTTTGGCCGTGCTATCGAGTGCCTGACGTGTCAAGTCCATGGAAAACTTGCCTTTGACCACGGCCAGAACCACGGCACCCAAAGCCCCCATGGCACCACCTTCTGTCGGTGTCGCCACACCCAGGAAAATGGTTCCCAAAACCAAGAAGATCAAGATCAAGGGTGGCATCAGCACGAAGGTCACCTGCTCTGCCAGTTTGGAAAGCAAGCCCATTTTGGTGATACGGTTGACGATGGACAGGGCCAAACCGGTCAAGGAAGCCACCGTCATCGACATGATGATGATTTCGTCACCCGCCGCAGGCTGCGTGCGACCCGTCATGCCGCCAATGATGTGGTCGTGGATCTGAGCCCAGCCATAACCAATCAAACCACACAGGGCCAACAGGACCAGCAGCGAGCGGTGACCCGAGGCGCCATTGTCTTCACGGTAAATGCGTGCTTCGGGCGGCAAGGCAGGGACCATGTCAGGCTTGACCAGCGCCACCACCACAATGAACAAAATGTACAAACCGACCAGCAACAAACCGGGAACCAAGGCGCCGGCGTACATGTCGCCCACCGAGCGACCCAATTGATCGGCCAACACAATCAGCACCAAAGAGGGCGGGATGGCTTGCGCCAAAGTGCCGGATGCCGTGATGGTGCCCGTGGCAATGGTTCGGCTGTAACCGTAGCGCAGCATGATGGGCAAAGAGATCAAACCCATGGAGATGACGGCAGCGGCCACAACGCCCGTGGTCGCAGCCAACAAAGCGCCGACCAAAATGACCGCAATGGCCACACCACCGCGCACCGGGCCAAAGACCTGGCCGACGGTTTCGAGCAAATCTTCGGCCATGCCTGAGCGTTCAAGAATGATGCCCATGAAGGTGAAAAACGGAATCGCCAACAGCGTGTCGTTTTGCATGATCCCGAAGATCCGCAAAGGCAAGGCTTGGAACATGGAGGCGGGGAACAAACCCGCTTCCATGCCAATGAAGCCGAAACCCAAGCCACAAGCGGCCAAGGCAAAAGCCACAGGAAAACCCGTCAGCAAAAGTACGAACAGGCCCACGAACATGAGCGGCACAAATTGTTGTGCGAGGAACGAGGCTTCCATCAACGGTCTCCCTGAGCTTGTGTCATTTTTTCGAGTTCGGCGGCACGTTTTTGGTCATCCGAAAGCGCCTCTTCAGTAGACAACACATCGGGGCCTTGTCCTTGCAGGAAAGACCAACGCTTGACCATCTCTGACAAGCCTTGCAACTGCAACAAGAAAAAACCCAAAGGGATCAAGGCGTATGCTGGCCAACGGATCAAACCACCAGCGTTTTGAGACATCTCGCCACTCACCAAGGCCTGAACGAACAGGGGCCAGGACAGGTAAATCGACAGCAGGCAAAATGGCGTCAACACCAAGGCAAAGCCCCAAAAGTCAATCCAATTGCGGGCACGGTCGGTCAGCCGGCTTGAAATGAAGTCAATCCGAACATGCGAATTGCGCAGCAAGCCATACCCTGCCCCCAGCAGGAATACACCTGCAAACAGGTACCACTGAATTTCGAGCAAAGAGTTGGAACTCGTGTCAAAAATTTTGCGCACGATCGCATTGCCAGCGCTGATGGCGGTGGTCAGCAAGATCAGCCAGCCTGTGAATTTACCCACCTTCAGATTGAGCGCGTCAATCCAGTGAGAGCATTGTTGTAGGAAGCCCATTGGGATCTCCGGTGTTTGAATCAGGCGCGATTGTAAGGCGCCCTTTTGCAGCAAAGGCGTGCTGAGCAATGCGCATTGCTGTGAAATTTACCCCAAAGGGTTGAAGGCATTTCAAAAACAAAAAACCCCAACCTTTACCAAGGTTGGGGTTGGTCTCATCGAACAGGCACTGTCAAAGACAGTGCCCATGTCGTTGATTACAGCTTGGCGCCTTGCATGAAGCTGTCGAAACGCGCTTCGGTGAAGCGGAACCACAGGTTGGACTCGGCACGGAACTTGGAATAGTCGTCGTAGATTTTTTTCCAGTTGGGGTTCTTGGCCGACAACTCGCTGTACAGCGCCATCGATTCCTTGAAGGCTGCATCCATCACGGGCTTGGGGAAGGCCACCAGCTTGGTCTTGTTGGCCACCAGCTGCTTCAAGGCACCGGGGTTGCGGGCATCGTACTTGGCTTGCATTTCGGTGTGTGCGTAGGCCGCAGCGCACTCGACAATCGCCTTGTACTCAGACGACAAACCGTCATAGGCCTTTTGGTTGATGTACAGGTCCAGCTGAGGACCACCTTCCCACCAGCCTGGGTAGTGGTAGAAAGGCGCCACTTTGAAGAAGCCCAGCTTCTGGTCGTCGTATGGACCCACCCACTCGGCGGCATCGATGGTGCCTTTTTCCAGGGCTTGGTAAATCTCGCCGCCAGGAATGTTCTGGGGCACACCACCCAAGCGCTCGATGACTTTGCCAGCAAAACCACCCACGCGGAATTTCAAGCCTTTGTAATCGTTGACGGTCTTGATTTCCTTGCGGAACCAGCCGCCCATCTGAGCGCCTGTGTTGCCCATAGGGAAGCTCATGATGTCGTACTGCTTGTAGAACTCGCGCATCAGCTTCAAGCCATTGCCGTCATACATCCAAGCCGACATTTGGCGGCTGTTCAAGCCAAATGGAATAGCGCAGCCCAAAGCGAATGTTTCGTCTTTGCCGAAGTAGTAGTAAGGCGCAGTGTGGGCCATTTCCACGGTGCCGTTTTTCACCGCATCGACAATGCCGGGCATGGGGACGAGTTCACCTGCAGCATGCACTGAAATTTCAAATTTTCCGCCTGTCAGCTCCTTGACTTTTTTGGAAAAAGTTTCAGCAGCACCATAGATGGTGTCCAAGGCTTTGGGGAAACCGGAAGTCAGGCGCCAGCGCAAATTTGCTTGGGCTTGAACCAAAGCAGGCGCAGCACCAGCGGCCAGCACGCCAGCCAAACCTGTGTTCTTAATGACGGAACGACGATCCATGAACGGACTCCTAATGAAAAAATGAAAGACTACCCGAGACGTCCGGGTTGAACTCTGAAAGCGAATCTTATTGTAGGAAGCTGCATCCGCCAAAAAGACAGGGGTTTACCCTTTTTTCGTGACTGAAATTCATCAAAGTTGAAACAAGACCAAAAATTGAAAGAATTTCAAACCCGCTTGAATTGCATTCAATCGGGCCAACGCTGACGAATGGACGCTTCCATGCCAGCCGCATCCAATCCTTGCAAGGCCAAGAGCTTGGCTGGGTCGCCATGCTCAATGAACGCATCGGGCAGGCCCAAGTGCAAGACCGAGCGCTGCAGGTTCAACTGCTGCAAGGCCTCACCCACGGCGCTGCCTGCACCGCCCATGAGGCAGCCCTCCTCCACTGTGACGAGGCGCTCATGGCTTTGAGCAATGTGGGCCAGCAGTTCCACATCCAGCGGTTTGACCCAACGCATGTTGACCACGGTGGCGTTGAGCTTTTCTGCAGCTTGCAGGGCCGGAGCCAACAAGGTGCCAAAGGCCAGGATGGCCAGCTTTTCACCCTGACGGCGCACTTCACCCTTGCCAAAAGGCAAGGTGTCCAAATCACGGCCCGGCACCGTGCCCACACCCGCGCCACGCGGGTAGCGAACGGCCACAGGGTGGTTTTGCGCGAAAGCGGTGCTGAGCAGCTGTCGGCACTCTCGCTCATCGGCTGGGCAGGCCAAGCTCATGTTGGGGATGCAACGGATGTAGGCAATGTCGTAAGCCCCTGCATGGGTGGCACCGTCGGCGCCCACCAAACCTGCGCGATCCAGCGCAAACACCACCGGCAGATTTTGCAGCGCCACATCGTGGATCAATTGGTCGTAGCCGCGCTGCAAAAAAGTGGAGTAAATCGCCACCACGGGTTTCAGACCTTCGCAGGCCATGCCTGCGGCAAAAGTCACCGCATGCTGCTCGGCAATGCCCACGTCGTAATAGCGCTTGGGAAAGCGTTGATGGAAGGCCACCATGCCCGAGCCCTCGCGCATGGCAGGGGTGATGCCCACCAAGCGCATGTCTTTGTCGGCCATGTCGCACAACCACTGGCCAAACACCTGGGTGAAGGTGGTTTTGGCGGGCGTGGCTGCAGGAACCAGGCCCACACTCGGATCGAACTTGCCGGGACCATGGTAAGCCACCGGATCGGCCTCGGCCTTGTCGTAGCCCTGACCTTTTTTCGTGACCACATGCAAAAATTGCGGGCCGTCCAGGTGCTTGATGTTCTCCAGCGTCGGAATCAGCGAATCCAGATCGTGGCCATCAATGGGGCCGATGTAGTTGAAGCCGAATTTTTCAAACAGCGTGGCGGGCACCACCATGCCCTTGGCGTGCTCTTCCAGGCGTTTGGCCAGCTCGAACAGTGGCGGTGCGTTTTTCAGCACGTTCTTGGCCCCCGCCTTGGCCGCCGAATAAAAACGCCCGCTCATGAGCTGCGCCAAATAGCGGTTGAGTGCCCCCACGGGGGGGCTGATCGACATGTCGTTGTCGTTCAGGATCACCAACAACTTGCACTCTTCAACGCCCGCGTTGTTCAGGGCCTCAAAGGCCATGCCCGCCGTCATGGCGCCGTCACCAATGACCGCAATCGCGTGGCGCGACTCGCCCTTTTGGCGCGCGGCCACGGCCATGCCCAATGCGGCCGAAATGCTGGTAGACGAGTGCGCGGTGCCAAAGGTGTCGTATTCGCTCTCGTCGCGGCGCGGAAAGCCCGACAACCCACCGAACTGGCGCAAGGTGGGCATGCGGCCTCGCCGACCCGTCAGGATTTTGTGCGGGTAGGTCTGGTGACCGACATCCCAGACGATGCGGTCCTCAGGGGTGTTGAACACATAGTGCAAAGCCACCGTCAGCTCCACCGTGCCCAAGTTGGAGCTGAGGTGACCGCCTGTTTGAGAAACGTTGTCGAGCACGCAGTGGCGAAGCTCATCGGCCAGCTGCGGCAGGTCGGTGCGCTGCAAGCGGCGTAAATCGGCCGGGGAGTCAATGGTCTTGAGCAAGTCGGTCATATCAGTTGTTTCTTTCTACCACCATGGCAGTCAGCGCACGCAGCGCGGCCAAACGGGCCTCGGGCAAACCGGTCTCGGTCAGCGCCTGCATGGCCTGAGCCGCCAAGCTGTCGGCATAGGCCTTGGCCGCATCCAAGCCCATCAGCGCCACATAAGTGGGTTTGTCGGCTGCTTCGTCTTTGCCCGCAGTTTTGCCCAGTGTGGCCGAATCGGCCGTCACATCCAGCACATCGTCCACCACCTGAAAGGCCAGTCCCAAGGCCTCGCCAAAACGCTTCAGCGCCGTTTGCACTTGAAGGGACACCCCCGGCACACAGGCTGCGCCCATCTGCACGCTGCACAGCAGCAGTGCACCGGTTTTAAGGCGGTGCATCTGGCGAAGCTGCGCTTCACTCAGGCTTTGGCCCACGCTGGCCAAGTCGATGGCCTGGCCGCCTGCCATGCCTTGGTAGCCCGAAGCGCGCGCCAGCAAGGCCACGCAGTCGGCCTGCACTGGAGCGCTCACGCTGGCCTGTGACGGGGTGAGTATTTCAAACGCCAAAGTTTGCAAGGCGTCACCGGCAAGCAAGGCTTGCGCCTGACCAAACTGCACATGCACCGTGGGTTTGCCACGCCGCAGCACGTCGTTGTCCATGCAAGGCATGTCGTCGTGGACCAAGGAATACGCATGGATGAGCTCGATGGCGCAAGCGGCGTTGAGCGCTGCCTGGCTGCTCTCGCCATCGCCCGCCGCTTCAGCGGTGGCCAGGACCAGCAAAGGGCGCAATCGCTTGCCGCCATCGAGGACGGCGTAGCGCATGGCCTGCCCCAATTGGGCTGGGGATTCGGCCGCGATGCAAGCCGCCAAAGCTTGCTCCACCCGCTCGAGGTGCGGTTGCATCCAGGCCCTCAAGTCCATGCTCATGCGCCACTCCAAGGTTTGAGTTGCCCGCCGTCCAGCACCTGGATCTGGTCTTCCACCGCTTTGAGTTTGTCGCGGCAAAAAGCCAGCAATACAGCGCCGCGCTGGTAACCCGACAACAGTTGGTCCAAAGGCATTTGCCCGGACTCCAACTGCCCCACCAAGGTCTCCAGCTCAGACAAAGCCACTTCATACGTGGCAGGCAAATCTTCCGCAACAGCGACAGCGAGGTCAGGTGGGGCAGCCTTGGGCATGGGGTCTTCCAGCAAAAAACCCGATTTTAGGCGTTAAGCCTTGACTTGGCTGACAGTTGGTCATGTCAGGCCGACAAGACGCGCCGCATTGGCCCCACTCGCACTGGCGCACTGGGCTCAGGCGCTTTGCAGACAATGCGCTTGCCGCGCACCTGCAATCACCTCACGGGTTAGAATAAGGGCTCATCGGCAGGTTTAACCTGTCATTTTTTTGCGCGGTTTTCCTTGAATTCAGCGCTTTGTCCCTGCCCCTTCATAGGGGGAGTCTCTAGGTCAGGTCACCCATGTCTGATTTAAGTCTTCAACTGCAGCAGGCCGCAAGCCAACTACCAGTTTCCACTTATTTCGATGAGGCGCTGTTTCAGCGCGAATTGAAAACCATCTTCCAGCAAGGCCCTCGCTATGTGGGCCACCAACTGGCGGTTCCCCACCCGGGCGATTACTACGCCCTGCCCCATGAGGCTGAGGGTCGGGCTTTGGTGCGCAACGCCCACGGCGGGGTCGAACTCGTCTCCAACGTCTGTCGCCATCGCCAAGCCATCATGCTCAATGGCCGGGGCAACCTTGGCGCGCAGCAAAAAGGCAGCGCCGGGGGCAATATCGTGTGCCCACTGCACCGCTGGACCTACTCCCCCAGTGGCCAGTTGCTGGGCGCGCCCCATTTCGCCCAGGACCCCTGCCTGAACCTGAACAATTACAAGCTGCAGGAATGGAACGGTCTTTTGTTCGAGGACAACGGCCGAGACATCGCCGCCGACCTGGCCGACATGGGCCCCAGAGCACTGCTGAACTTTGACGGCTACGCCCTCGACCGGGTTGAGCTGCACGAGTGCAATTACAACTGGAAAACCTTCATTGAGGTTTATTTAGAGGATTACCATGTCGGGCCCTTCCACCCCGGACTGGGCCATTTCGTCACCTGCGATGACCTGAGCTGGGAGTTCAAGGAACATTACTCGGTGCAGACGGTAGGCGTCTCGGGTGCCTTTGGCCAGCCTGGCTCAGACACCTACAAAAAATGGCACGACGTCTTGCTGAAATACCGCAACGGCCAGCTGCCCGAGCGCGGCGCCATTTGGTTGACCTACTACCCGCACATCATGCTGGAGTGGTACCCCCATGTGCTGACAGTCTCGACGCTGCACCCGATCAGCCCCGACAAAACGCTGAACATGGTGGAGTTTTACTACCCCGAAGAGATCGTGGCTTTCGAGCGCGAATTTGTGCAGGCCCAACAAGCGGCCTACATGGAGACTTGCATCGAGGACGACGAGATTGCCGAGCGGATGGACGCAGGTCGCAAGGCCTTGTGGGCACGGGGCGACAACGAAGTCGGCCCTTACCAAAGCCCCATGGAAGACGGCATGCAGCACTTCCACGAGTGGTACCGCCGGCAAATGACCTCGCGGTGAGCGGCAAGCGCTGATGCAAGCCTCTTGGATGATTTTGGCGTCGCTTTTTTTTGCGACCATGAGCGTTTGCATCAAATTCGCTGCACCCCACTTCCACACTTTTGAGTTGGTGTTTTACAGGGGATTGATTGGCATGGCTTTCATGGCCACGCTTTGCCGAGTACAGAACGTGCCCCTGAGCACCTCCATTCCCATGATGCATGTGTGGCGCTCCATCATCGGGGTCGCATCACTTTCAGCCTGGTTTTATGCCATTGCGCACCTGCCCTTGGCCACGGCCATGACACTCAACTACATGAGCGGTGTTTGGGTGGCCGCATTCTTGATCGGCGGCACCTTGGTCATGGGCCGCGTGCAGGACATTGGACGCCAGGGGCCACTGGTGCTCACGGTGATCGCGGGCTTCAGCGGCGTGGTCATGCTTTTGCGGCCCACCATCGAGCAAAACCAGTTGTTTGCAGGCGTCATCGGCTTGTTGTCAGGTCTTGGCGCCGCATTGGCCTACATGCAAGTGGCGTCTCTGGGCCGATTGGGCGAGCCCGAATCGCGCACAGTGTTTTACTTTTCGATGGGCACCACCTTGGTGGGTGGTGTGGCCATCTTGTTCACGGGGGCCAGTGCCTGGACGTGGCCCAACGCGCTGTGGCTGTTGCCCATCGGGGTGTTGGCTGCACTGGGGCAACTGAGCATGACCATGGCCTACACCAAGGGCTCGACGCTGGTGGTGGCCAATTTGCAGTATTCAGGCATTGTTTTTGCCGCGCTTTACGGTTTATTCTTATTTGGCGACCACATCCCCCTGATGGGCTGGGCGGGCATGGTGCTCATCATCTTGAGCGGCATTGCCTCAACCGCTTTGCGCAGCCGCACCCTGCCTCGCGCCCCGGCCGAAGAACATTGAATTTTGGAGACCCAAGCCATGTACACCTTGCTGATCACCGCCGCTCAATTGCAGGACCTGCAATCCCAAGGCAGGCCTTGTGCCGTGCTCGATTGCAGCTTCGATCTGATGAAACCCGAGTTGGCCGAAGGTTTGTTTGAGAGCGAACGCATCGCAGGTGCCCTGCCGGCCCATCTGGACAAGAACTTGAGCAGCCACGCCCCCGGACAAGCCGTCAACGGGGGGCGCCACCCTTTGCCGCAACGCGAGACCGTGGCGCAATGGTTGGGCAGCCTGGGCATCGACAACAGCATGCAAATCGTCGTGTACGACCGTCAAAAAAGCGCCTATTGCGGCCGCTTGTGGTGGATGCTGAAATGGTTGGGACACGACGCTGTGGCGGTGCTGGACGGTGGCCTGCAGGCCTGGAAAGACGCCGGCGGCGCATTGGCGACCGGCGCTTCACCCACAACCACTCCTGCGCACTTCGGCTTGAACGCGCCACTGCGCCAATTGGTGCTGACAGACGCTGTCGCCAACGGTTTGGGCCGCCCGCACCAAACCATCGTGGACGCCCGCGCCGGTGCGCGTTACCGTGGCGAAATGGAACCACTCGACCCGGTAGCAGGGCACATTCCCGGCGCTCTGAACCGGCCATTCACCGAGAACTTCACCGAAGACGGCCGTTTCAAAAGCCCGGAACTGCTCAAAGCCGAATGGACCGAGGTGCTCGCTGGCCGCCCGGCCAGCAGCGTGGTGCACCACTGCGGCAGCGGCGTCACCGCCGTGCCCAATGTGTTGGCCATGGAGTTGGCCGGTTTCGGCCCCACCGCTTTGTATGCCGGCAGCTGGAGCGAGTGGAGCCGCACCCCCGGCCTGCCGTGCGCCAAGGGCTGAGGCCCCAAGCTCAGTGGCTGTGACCCGCTACAGCGCTGATCAACACCACCATGCCCATGCCCACACCCAGCCAAAAAATTTGGGCTGCGGTTTCCCGGGCAGACAGTCGTTTTTGCAACTGCGGAATCAAGTCGGCCAAGGCCACATAGACAAAACTGCTGCTGGCCACCACCAAAAAGAAGGGCAACCAGTCGTGCAATGCGTCAACCAGCACATAGCCCACTGCGCCACCGAAAGCCGTGATGGCCCCCGCCATGGACACCTTGACAATCGCAGCGCGGCGGCTAGAGCTGCCTTGGCGCAAAACCGCCAAATCACCCATGTGGTGGGGCACTTCGTGCGCCAGGACCGCCAAGGAGGCGATCACGCCCAAGCGCATGTCGGCCATGAAGGCCGAGGCGATCAAGATGCCGTCGCCAAAACAATGGACGCTGTCGCCGGCCAAAACAGCCCACTGCCCTCGCGGTGTTTGCTCTGAGACCGTGCCATGGCTGGCATGTGCGTGGTGTTCATGGTGCCCGTGGTCATGCCCGTGGCCGTGTTCATGCCCATGGTGCCAGAGCTCAGCCTTATCGAGCAAAAAGAAAAAAACCAAACCAAGCAACAGCGTCAGAAACAATTGATGGGCACCGGCCTCGCTCTCAAAGGCCTCGGGCAGCAAATGTAAAAACGAGGTGGCCATCAAGGCCCCTGCGGCCAGACTCAACATGTGCTGGGTGTAGCGGCTCAAAATGCCAAAACTCAGCCACGCAGCCACCCAAACGCTGCCAATGCCTGCCACCAAAGTGCCCACCAAAATCGCCAATAAAGTCATCATGTATCCCGGAGTGCCGTGCACCCCATAAGAAACCGCCCCGAAGGGCGGTCTCTGCGTTCAAAAATCAGGCAACGCCATGGCGCTTGAGCCAGGCCAGCAAGCGCTGCCAGCCATCGTCTGCCGCCGCCTTGCGGTAGCTGTGGCGGTAGTCGGCATGGAAAGCGTGAGGAGCCTCAGGATAAACCACAAACTCGCTGGCTTTGGCCGCTGCGGGTCCTTGGGCCAGTTCAACTTTCATCTTATCAACCGTGTCAAGGGGGATGCCCGTATCGGCTGCGCCGTACAAGCCCAGCACCGGGGCTTTGAGGTTACCAACCAACGCCAAGGGGTGCGAGGGGTTTTGGGCCGTGGTGTTGCCCACCAAACGGCCATACCAGGCCACGCCGGCTTTGAGTTTGGGTTGATGCGCCGCATACAACCAAGTGATGCGCCCACCCCAGCAAAAACCGGTGATGGCCAGTTTGTCGGTGTTGCCTCCATGGGCAGCGGCCCAGGCAACCGTGGCGTCCAGATCGCTCATGACCTGCGCATCGGGCACTTTGGAGATGATTTCAGATTGCAACTTGGCGATTTCACCGTACGCACTGGGGTCACCCTGGCGGACAAACAACTCAGGCGCGATGGCCAAATAGCCGGCTTGGGCCAAACGCTTGGTCACATCGGCGATGTATTCGTGAACGCCAAAAATTTCGGAAATCACCAACACCACCGGTAAACCGGTCTGGCCCGCTGGGGCGCTGCGGTACGCGGGCATCTTGAAGCCATTGACATCAATCGTTACCTCGCCCGTCACCAAACCGGTCGCTGGCGTTTTGATGGCCGTTTGCGCCATGATGGGCATGGCCGCGGCAGCGTAACCGACACCCAAAGCCACTTGGAGTGCAGTGCGGCGTGTGGCGACAGCGTCCCCCGGGCGTCCGCCCAACAAGGCTTGCGTGTCTTCAATCAGGTCGTGGTTCAAGGGATGTCTCCTCGGTCAATCAATAAAAGGAGCGTCATCTTGGCACAGTCGCTGCGGACTTGCACAAGGGCGGCGATTTAAACTGGCGCCATGTCCGAGATCGCGCTGCCTGTCCTGTATTCGTTTCGCCGCTGCCCCTATGCCATGCGGGCCCGTTTGGCCCTGCAGGTCAGTGGGGTGGCGCATGAGTTGCGAGAAGTGGTGTTGAAACACAAACCAGCGCATTTTTTGGCCCTGTCGCCCAAAGGGACGGTGCCTGTTTTGTGGCTGCGCGAACCAGGCGCTGAGCATGTGCTGGAACAAAGTCTGGACATCATGTTGTGGGCCTTGGGTCAGCACGACCCCTTGGGCTGGTTGCCCGGATCGCCGTCGTCCATGGCCGACGCGATGGCCTTGATCGCACACAACGACGGTCCCTTTAAAAGCCAATTGGACCGCTACAAATACCCCAACCGTGCGGGCCTGGTCAGCGGACAGGCTGACCGCGATGGGGCTGCAGCCAGTTTGCTGTCACTCGATGCCCGACTTCAGTCTCAGACTTTTTTGGCCGGCGAACGATGGGGCTTGTTGGATGCGGCCATCGCCCCCTTTGTGCGTCAATACGCCCACACCGACCCCGCCTGGTTTGCCGCGCAGCCTTGGGGGGCTTTGGTGCGGTGGCTGACCGACTTTGAAAACTCGGACCTGTTCACCGCCATCATGCACAAACACCCACCCTGGCAAGACGCCACTTGACACTCAGTGCGCTTGCTCCCAGTTGGGACCGAAGCCCACCTCGGCCAGCAGCGGCACTTTCAAATGGGCCACGCCTGCCATGATGCGCGGCACTTCAGTGCGTACCCACTCGACTTCTGACTCCGGCACTTCAAAAACCAGCTCGTCGTGCACCTGCATGATGACTTGGGTGGTCTTGCCCTGTTCGTCCAGCGCTTTTTGCACCGCCACCATGCTCAGCTTGATCAGGTCGGCCGCCGTGCCCTGCATGGGCGCGTTGATGGCGGCACGTTCGGCCCCGGCGCGGCGCGGGCCGTTGGGGCTGTTGATCTCGGGCAACATCAGGCGGCGGCCGAACACGGTCTCCACATAGCCCAGCGCCTTGGCCTGTTCGCGGGTGGCGTCCATGTACTGCTTGACCCCCGCAAAGCGTTCAAAGTAGCGGGCGATGTAGTTCTTGGCAGCGGTGTTGTCGATGCCCAAAGCCTTGGCCAGACCAAAGGCGCTCATGCCATAAATCAAGCCGAAGTTGATGGTCTTGGCGTAACGGCGCTGCTCGCTGCTGACCGCATTGGGCGTCGTGCCAAACACCTCTGCGGCGGTGGCTTTGTGCACGTCCAACCCTTCATGAAAAGCTTTGAGCAAGGCCGCATCGTCGCTCAGGTGCGCCATGATGCGCAGCTCGATCTGGCTGTAGTCGGCGCTGGCGATCACGCAGCCGGACGGGGCCACAAAGGCCTCGCGCACCTTACGCCCTTCGGCGGTGCGCACGGGGATGTTCTGCAAATTGGGGTCGTTGCTCGACAAGCGGCCCGTGACGGCCACCGCCTGTGCGTAGTGGGTGTGTACGCGCCCCGTGCGCGGCAAGGCCAGCTGCGCCAGTTTGTCGGTGTAAGTGCCTTTGAGTTTGGCCAGACTCCGGTGCTCCAGGATGCGGGCGGGCAGCGGGTAGTCTTCGGCCAGTTTTTCCAACACTTCCTCGTCGGTGCTGCGGGCGCCGGTGGCGGTCTTTTTGATGACGGGCAGACCCAGTTTGTCAAAAAAGATTTCGCCCAACTGCTTGGGGCTGGCCAGGTTAAAGGGCTGTCCAGCGATTTCATACGCCTCGGTCTCGAGTTGCACGATGCGCTCGCCCAGGGCTTGGCTTTGCGCGGCCAGCGTAGGGGCGTCGATCAGCACGCCGTTGCGTTCAATGCGGTACAGCGCTTCGCTGGTGGCGATCTCCAGGTCGTAGACATACTTCAAACCCGCATGGGCTTGGATCTGGGGCCACAGCACCCGATGCACGTCCAGGCACTGGTCGGAGTCTTCACAGGCATAGTGGGCCGCTTTGGCCACGTCCACCTGTGCAAATGGGATCTGGTGCACGCCCTTGCCGCACAGGTCTTCGTAGGCGACGCCCCGGCGGCCCACATGGCGCTCAGCCAAGCTGGAGAGGCCGTGCGGTTTGTGCACTTCCAGCACATAGCTTTGCAGCATGGTGTCGTGGGCATAGCCCTGCACCTCGATGCCGTGGTTGGCAAACACATGGCGGTCGTATTTGATGTTCTGGCCCAGCTTGTGGCGGGCCGGGTTTTCGAGCCAGGGCTTGAGCTTGGCCAGCACCTCGGCCAAAGGCAGCTGATCGGGTGCAGCCGGGCCGTTGTGGGCCAGCGGAATGTAAGCGGCCTCGCCCGGTTTGACGCTCAGAGAAATGCCCACGATCTCGGCGCGCATGGCGTCGAGGGATGTGGTTTCGGTGTCGATGGCCGTCAATGTCGCTTGCTCGATCTTGGCCAACCAGAGGTCAAACAAGGCCCAATCGAGCACGGTTTCGTATTGCAAATCGCCTTGCACCGAGCTGGCGGCAGTGTCGAGCACAGGCGCTGATTCCGGCACATCGTCAGATGCCGAACCAAACAAATCCCCCATGCCCGTGTCTTTGGGCTTGGCCGCTTTGGCTTTGGCCACTGGCGCAGGCACGGCGCCGCCCAGCGACTGCACCAGCCCCTTGAAGCCATAGGTTTGGTAGAACTGGAGCAGCTTGTCTTTGTCAGGCACGTGCAGGTGCAAACTGGCCAGTGAGGGCAAATCGGGCACCCAGGCGCTCAAGTCGCAATCGGTTTTCATGGTCACCAGCGCCCTGCCCTGGGGCAACCAGTCCACCGCCTGTCGCAGATTCTCTCCAGCTACACCCTTGATGTCGTGGGCGTTTTCCATGAGCTTGTCGAGTGAGCCATATTCGAGCAGCCACTTGGCTGCCGTCTTGGGCCCGACCTTGGCCACACCGGGCACATTGTCCACCGTGTCGCCCACCAGGGTCTGGTAGTCGATCATCAACGAAGGCGGCACGCCAAATTCAGCGGTCACACCCGCCACGTCGCGCACCTTGCCGTTCATCGTGTCGATGATGGTGATGTGCGCGTTCACCAACTGACTCAGGTCCTTGTCCCCACTGGACACCGTGACTTGGATGCCCTGCTGCGCGGCCACATGGGCCAGCGTGGCGATCACGTCGTCGGCTTCAACGCCCGGCACATCCAGCACGGTCCAACCCATCAAGCGCACCAACTCGTGGATGGGCTCGATCTGCGAGCGCAAATCGTCGGGCATGGGGCTGCGGTTGGCTTTGTACTCGGGGTACAGGGCGTCGCGAAAAGTGGGGCCTTTGGCATCAAAAACGCAGGCGGCATAGACGGCGGGCACATCCTTGCGCAGCCGCTCCATCATGTTGATCATGCCGCGAATCGCGCCCGTGGCGGCACTCGTCGGGTCGCCGGGCACAGCCCGCAAGTCGGGCATGGCATGAAAAGCGCGGTACAGGTAGCTGGAGCCGTCGACCAGCAAGAGGCTGGGTTTGGATGTTTCAGGGGTGTTTTCGCTCATCCCCTGATTGTGTACCGGGTTGATACCCCAATGACAAAGAAGGATTGGGGGCTGGGCCTGTGTCAGGGTGATGTGGCAAAGCGAAGCGCCTCTGAACCCTGGCACAGGCCCAGCCCCCGATCCCCCCAACCTCGGCGCAGGCCCCACACACCATCGCTTCGCCAGCAAGGCAACGGACACGGGCAGACCCGCCAAGGGCGGACTGCGCTGGGCCTCAGAAGCGCTTCGCTTTACCACATCGGCCCAGCGCAGTCAGCCCTTGGCGGGTCATTGTTGGCTTGTCGCCCTCTACAATCCCTGTTTTCCCCACTAAGCCAGACCCTCTGGCGCTATGAGCCTCTTCCCATGGCGGTATTCACCGAAGTCTCTGAAGCCCAGGCCAACGACCTGATGCAAACCCTGAACCTGGGTCCACTCACCGCTTTGCGAGGCATTGAAGGCGGCATTGAAAACACCAACTACTTTGCAACCACCGACCAGGGTGAGTACGTGCTCACCCTGTTCGAGCGCCTGACACAAGAGCAACTGCCTTTTTACCTGTACTTGATGAAGCACTTGGCCGGGCGTGGCATTCCAGTGCCTGATCCAGAGGCCAACCGCGATGGCGACATCCTGCACACGGTGAATGGCAAACCCGCCGCCGTGGTCAACAAATTGGCCGGAAAAAGCCAGCTGCAACCCCAAGCTGTGCACTGTGCCGGGGTGGGCGACATGCTGGCCCGCATGCACTTGGCCGGGGTCGACTACAACCGCAAGCAGCCCAATTTGCGTGGCCTGACTTGGTGGAATGACACCGTGCCCGTGGTGCTCCCCTACTTGGATGAAGCGCAGGCCATTTTGCTGCGCAGTGAGCTGGCCTACCAGAACCATGTCGCAGAGAGTGCGGCTTATGCCGCCCTGCCCCGAGGCCCGGTGCACGCGGACCTGTTCCGCGACAACGTGATGTTCGACGGTGAGCAACTGACCGGATTTTTCGACTTTTACTTTGCGGGGGTGGACACCTGGTTGTTTGACCTGGCCGTGTGCCTGAACGACTGGTGCATCGATCTGCCAACAGGGGTCCACCACAACGAGCGTGCCCAGGCCATGCTGAAGGCCTACAACCAAGTGCGTCCGTTGAGCGGCGCTGAGCGAGAGCTGCTGCCTGCCCTTTTGCGGGCAGGGGCTTTGCGTTTTTGGATTTCCAGGCTCTGGGACTACCATCTGCCCCGTGAAGCGTCGATGCTCAAGCCTCACGACCCCCGCCACTTTGAACGCGTGTTGCGTGGGCGGCTCCAGCACCCTGTCACTGCGTCCTCCCTGATCTGAACCCATGAATCTGCAAATCGTTCCCGCCCGCGCCGGCCTCAAATGGGCTCGCCAGGGCATGCGCACCTTTTGGCGGCAGCCATTGGCCATGTCGGGCCTGTTCTTTTTGTTCATGGCCACGGTGTCGGTGGTCTCCATGGTGCCATTCATTGGGGGGGCCTTGGCTTTGGTGGTCTTGCCGGCGCTGACACTGGGCATGATGGCCGCGACCCAAGTGGCCAGCGAGGGCAAATTCCCCATGCCCAGTGTGCTGTTCGTGGCTTTCAAGAAGGGGCCGCACCGCCAAACCATGTTCATCTTGGGCGGCTTGTACGCGGTGATTTTTTTGGGGGTGATGGGCCTGTCCACCTTGGCCGACGGCGGCACGTTTGCGCAGGTTTACTTCGGCGGCGCACCCATGACGCCGGAAGTGGTCACGACCGATTCGTTTCAAACCGCCTTGTGGGTGTCCTTGCTGTTTTACGTGCCGCTGTCCATGATGTTTTGGCATGCACCCGCCTTGGTGCATTGGTACGGCATGCCTGCGGTCAAAAGCCTGTTTTTCAGTTTCATGGCCTGCTGGCGTAACCTCAAGGCCTTCACCGTTTATGTGTTGGCCTGGGGGGTGATTTTCATGTCGGCAGGTGTGTTGGCCATGCTGGTGGCCAGCTTGTTGGGCAACGCAGGCCTGATGATGGCCACATTCATGCCGATGGCCTTGATGGTGGCGGCCATGTTCTTCACATCCATGTTGTTTTCGGTGCGCGACTGCTTCGCCACCGATGTCTATGACGAGCCGCCCGCCAGCGCAGGGCAGCCCGACTGATGCGATCAGTGGTGGTGGCCGTGCGCACCATGGGCATGCCGGTGCGTGATCTCCTCGGCTGAAGCAGCCCGCACCTCTTGCACCGTCAAGGTGAGCGTCAGGTGCTGACCCGCCCAAGGGTGGTTGGCATCCAAGATGACTTTGTCACCCTTGATCTTGACCACGTTAAAGACTTGCTCCTGACCCTCGGCAGAGCGTCCGCGCAACTGCCCACCCACTTTCACGCCCGGCGGGAACTCGCTTTTGGGGATGGTTTGCATCAGGCTTTCGTCGCGCTCGCCAAAAGCGTCGGCCGGCGCCAGCTTCAACGTGGTGGTGAAGCCCACTTCCTGGCCCTCCAGAGCTTCTTCAATTTTGGGGAAGGTGTTGTCATAGCCGCCGTGCAGGTAAGCGGTGGGCTCTTGGGTCTTGTCGAGCAACTGGCCTTGGGCATTCACCACTTTGTGGTGCATGGTGACAACGGTGTCTTTGGTGATTTTCATGGGGCACTTTCAAAACAGAAATTGGATTCAAACCACGGTGAGTTTGGCCACGCTCAGCGCCAGCCATTTCACGCCGTGGCGCGGGAAATTGACCTGGGCACGGGCATCGGCCCCCGCGCCTTCGACGGCCAACACCTTGCCTTCACCAAACTTGGTGTGGAAGACGTTTTTACCCGCCGTGATGCCGTGCTCGGGTGCAGCTTTTTGCACAGGCACAGGGGGGCTTTTGTAGGTTTCGGTGCTCAGGCTGCTTTGTCCCCAAGCCGGACGCGCATGCCGGTTGAAAGCAGGGGTTTGCGGCCAAGCGCCAGAGGATGCGCCTGAGCCACCGACTTGTCCCAGGTTCGAAAAGCCGCCGTTTTTGGGCGTGACCCACTTGAGGCACGCTTCGGGCAACTCGTCCAGAAAACGGCTTTTCAGGTTGTAGCGGGTTTGGCCATGCAGCATGCGGGTTTGCGAGTGGCTCAGGTACAACCGCTTGCGGGCCCGGGTGATGGCCACATACATCAAGCGGCGCTCTTCTTCGAGGCCGTCAAAGTCATTCATGGCGTTTTCGTGCGGGAACAGGCCCTCCTCCAGTCCGGAGATGAACACCGCATCAAATTCCAATCCCTTGCTGGCGTGCACCGTCATCAGCTGCACGGCGTCTTCCCCGGCCTGCGCCTGGTTATCGCCCGCCTCCAGCGAAGCATGGGTCAGGAAGGCCGCCAAAGGGCTCATGATCACACCGTCCTCACTGAACGCATCGAGCGTGCCCAAGTCAGATGCGGGCGCGGCACTCACACCTTGGCTGGCCGGGCTTTGCGTGAGCGTAGCAGCCCCTTGTGGCATGGCCAGCGCACTGCGACCAAAACCCTCTTGCGTGACAAAACTCTCCGCCGCGTTGACCAATTCCTCCAAGTTCTCCACCCGATCGGCGCCTTCTTTTTCGGCGCGGTAGTGGTTGAGCAAGCCCGTCTTGTCCAGCACCAAGTGGATGATCTCGCGCAGCGTCATGCCCTCGGTTTGCTCGCGCAACACATCGACCATGGCCACAAACGCGGCCAAATTGGCCCCGGCCTTGCCGGTGGTGGCGCTCACCGCGTCGTGCAGCGAACAGCCTGCGGCACGGGCAGCGTCTTGCAACTGCTCAACGCTGCGGGCCCCAATGCCACGGGGCGGGAAGTTGACGACCCGCAAAAAGCTGGTGTCATCGTTCGGGTTCTCCATCAGGCGCAAATAGGCCAGTGCGTGCTTGATCTCGGCCCGCTCAAAAAAGCGCAAACCGCCGTACACGCGGTAAGGGAACCCGGCGTTGAACAACGCCGTCTCCAGCACCCGGCTTTGCGCGTTGCTGCGGTACAGCAGGGCCACTTCCTTGCGCTCAAAACCGTCGAGCTTGACCAACTGGCGCAACTCCTCCACCAGCCACTGGGCTTCGGCGAAGTCGGACGGCGACTCCACCACGCGCACCGGCTCGCCAGCGCCCTGATCGGTGCGCAAGGTTTTGCCCAAGCGGGTTTTGTTGTGGCTGATCAGGTGGTTGGCCGAGTCAAGGATGTTGCTGAAGCTGCGGTAGTTTTGCTCCAGCTTGATCTGGTGCTTGACCTGAAACTCGCGCACAAAGTCGGCCATATTGCCCACACGGGCACCCCGGAAGGCGTAAATACTCTGGTCGTCGTCGCCCACGGCCAAAATCGCACACTCACCGCCCTCGCCCGGCAGCCCAGCCAACTGCTTGAGCCAGGCGTATTGCAGCTTGTTGGTGTCTTGAAATTCGTCCACCAGGATGTGCCTGAAACGGCGGCGGTAATGCTCGCGCACATGCACGTTGTCGCGCAGCAGCTCATACGAGCGCAGCATCAGTTCGCCAAAATCCACCACACCTTCGCGCAGGCACTGCGCTTCGTACAGCTGGTACAGCTCCACCTTGCGGCGGGTTTCGTCGTCGCGCACCGGCACATCACCTGGGCGCTGGCCGTCTTCCTTGCAACCTGCAATGAAGTACTGCACCTGCTTCGGGGGGAAGCGGTCTTCGTCCACATTGAACTGCTTGCACAGGCGCTTGACGGCCGACAGCTGGTCTTGCGTGTCCAGAATCTGAAACGTCTGCGGCAAACCCGCCAGCTGGTAATGCGCCCGCAAAAACCGGTTGCACAGCCCATGGAAAGTGCCAATCCACATCGCGTTGACGTTGACCGGCAGCATGGACTGCAAGCGCAGCTTCATCTCTTTGGCAGCTTTGTTGGTGAAGGTCACCGCCAAAATGCCGCCGGGCGAGACCTGCGAGGTTTGCAGCAACCAGGCGATGCGCGTGGTCAGCACCCGGGTTTTGCCCGAACCGGCGCCCGCCAAGATCAGGGCGTGCTCTGGCGGCAGGGCCACTGCCCGGTGCTGCTCCTCGTTCAATTGGGCCAACAGAGGCGACGAAATGTTCGGTGGGGAATCTGGGAGCATGGGAGAGATTGTAAGAACAGCTTGGCTGCGCTCGAAAGTGGGTGATTTCATTGACTGAAAGACCGTGCAGATCGTGTGGCCAGAGCGTGAGAAATTTAACGATTTGATCAATGCAAGCAGTTAATTAATCAATAATCGCTTTTTTTAGTTTCCATCAATTTCGAACATGAAATCACTTCCCATCATGGCTTCCGTCTTGTTCATGGTCACCGCTTGCGGCGGCGGCGGGGGTGATGCACCCGTTGCCCCGGCAGCACCCACGATCACAGGCGTTTCTGTCAGTGCGCCGAACAACGGTCAAGTGACTTTGACGGCCAGCGCTACCGCTGGCGTCAACGCCTTTTGCATCAAGGCCACCGATACATTGCCTCTGGCCGATGACAATTGCTTCAGTGCATCATCCAATCTGGCCATCAACACTCCCGCAACGCCCACACGTTACTTTGTCTGGGGCAAAAATTCAGCGAATACCGTCACCACAGTATTCGAACGTGTGGTTGGCAATTGTTCAGTGGCGGGCGTCACCGCCTCCCAAGCGAGCAGCTTGCCTACCGTGTGCGTATCCACCAGCCTGGGGGAAATGGTGATCGCGCTGGAGTCAACCAAAGCCCCCATCACCACGACCAACTTCCTGCGCTACGTCAACGATGGTTTTTACAGCCAGACGGTGTTCCATCGCGTCATCTCGAATTTCATGATTCAGGGTGGTGGCTACACTCCCACTGGCGCCTACAAGACCACTGGGCTTAAGGCACCCATTGTCTTGGAACCCACCACTGTGACTGGTTTGAGTAACACAAGGGGCACGATCGCGATGGCACGCACCTCTGACTTTGACAGCGCCACGAGTCAGTTTTACATCAACGTGGTGGACAATGTAGCCAATACGAACAACAACCTTGATGGAAGTTCTGGCTATGCCGTTTTTGGTCAAGTCATCTCAGGCATGGCTACCGTGGACGCCATCCGTTACACGCCCGTGACAGGCTCAGTGCCTAACGTTTTGCCCATCATCAACTGGTCTTACCAACTCAAATGAAGCGAATGACTGCCTGCAATTGAACCATTGACCAACCAGTGCCAAGCTCCTTGTTGAAGGGACTGGACCCGGGTTAACCGAAATGGCCTTTGAAACGGGTAGAATCAGCCACCGGGCCCAAGATTCTTGCGCCCGGTTTTTTTTGCCCTGAACCTGCAACGGGTTCACCACAGGGGCCAGAAAACCGGCCAAGCCAAGCGCTCATTCGTTCCTTTTAACGATTCCTTTTTGGAGCTTGGTTTTCTCATGGAAATTTTTGATTACGACAACATCCTGCTGCTGCCCCGCAAATGCCGCGTGGAGAGCCGTTCCGAGTGCGACGCGGGTGTCGAACTGGGTGGCCGCAAGTTCCGCCTGCCGGTGGTGCCTGCCAACATGAAGACGGTGGTGGACGAGTCCATCTGCCTGTGGATGGCGCAAAACGACTACTTTTACGTGATGCACCGCTTTGACCTGGACAATGTCCAGTTCGTGCGCGACATGCACGCCAAAGGCGTTTACGCCTCGATTTCGCTGGGTGTCAAAGCCCCTGACCGCGCCACGGTGGACCAACTGGCCGCTGAAAGCTTGGTGCCCGAGTACATCACCATCGACATTGCCCATGGTCACGCCGACAGCGTGCGCGACATGATCGGCTACATCAAGGGCAAGCTGCCCGCCAGTTTCATCATCGCGGGCAATGTGGCCACGCCCGAAGCCGTGATCGACCTGGAAAACTGGGGCGCTGACGCCACCAAAGTGGGCGTGGGCCCCGGCAAGGTGTGCATCACCAAGCTCAAGACCGGTTTTGGCACCGGCGGCTGGCAGTTGTCGGCCCTGAAGTGGTGCGCCCGCGTGGCGACCAAGCCCATCATTGCCGACGGCGGCATCCGCAGCCACGGCGACATCGCCAAGAGCATCCGCTTTGGTGCGAGCATGGTCATGATCGGTTCGCTGTTTGCTGGCCACGAAGAGTCGCCCGGCCAGACCGTCGAGGTCGATGGTGAGATGTTCAAGGAATACTACGGCTCGGCGTCTGACTTCAACAAGGGCGAGTACAAGCATGTCGAAGGCAAGCGCATTCTGGAACCCATCAAAGGCAAGCTGGCCAACACACTGATTGAGATGGAGCAGGATGTGCAAAGCTCGATCAGCTACGCCGGCGGCACCAAACTGATGGACATCCGCAAGGTGAACTACGTCACTCTGGGCGGTGACAACGCGGGCGAACACCTGCTGATGTGAGGCCGCACAGGCTGGCTTGTCCACCCGAAGGGAGCCCAAGGCTCCCTTTTTTTTGCGTCAATCGACCAGCCGACTGGTCACAAATTGGCGGAAAACTGCCATCACGGGCAACTCGGTCCTGCCCGCCAGGGTGATGATGGCCAAGCGCGCGCCAGCGCGAAACGGTGGCTCCAAGGCCAGCTCCACCAGCGAGCCGTCGGCCAAGCCTTGGCGGGCCGCCCCCACAATCCCCAAAAAGATCGCATCGGTCTGGCGCACCACATCGATCAGGCTGGAGATTTCCTCGCACTGCAAAGTGGTCATCTGCGCCGGGTTGGCGCGGGGGCCGTAGTGGTCCACCATGGTGCGGGCCACTTCTTGCGACAGTGGTGTCGAGGCGATGGGGTAAGCCAGCAAGTGTTCAAACGGCACGGGCTTGGGCTGGCGGGCCAAAACCGGGTGTCCCTGTCGACACACAAAACCCGCACGCATTTCCACGATGCCCACCATGTTCAGATCCGGCGCGGCGTCCACTCGGCGCACATCGACCACCAAAGCGTCCAACTCCCGCTCCCGCAGCTGCACCAGTTGCAGCTCGGTCGAGCCTCGCGACACGGCCACCTGAACGGTCGGGTGGTGGACCGCCATGTACTGCAGCCATGGCGTCATCAGCATCGCACCTGGCCCGGAACCGAGCCCGACGCGCAAACTGCCCAACCCGCCTTGCTGCAACAAGGCCGCGCCTTGCCGAAGTTCTTGCGCCTCGTGCACGATGCGACGGGCCCGCTCCAGCACCGACAGGCCCAGCGGCGTGAGCTCGTTTTTTTTGCCAATGCGGTCCACCAGTGGCCCGCCCAGCTCTTCTTCCAGCACCTGGATGCTGCGGCTGAGGGCAGACTGGGTGATGTGCAGCTTTTCAGCGGCGCGGCTGAAGGAACCGGTCTCGGCCAAGGCCAACCAGTGTGCGAGGTGCTTGAGGTTCATTCATGCATTTTATGAATGTAAATTAGAAAAATAAGTCATTGGACACATGAATTTTGACTTCTTACGATCTGAACATGGTTTTCAAACCATCCGCCATTCAACATCCAACAGGAGACAACATGAACCTCAAAACCCTGCTGAGCAGTCTGCTCATCGCCGCCAGTGCTTTCGGCTCTGTGGGCGCGCAAACCTACCCCAGCAAAACCATCAGCCTGATCGTGCCCTACCCCGCTGGCGGCCCTTCTGACTTTTTTGCCCGCAAACTTCAGCCTGATGCGGCCGCCAAGTTGGGCCAGACCATGATCATCGAAAACATCGGTGGCGCTGGTGGCGCCATCGGCATGGCCAAGTTGCTCAGCTCGGCCGCCGACGGCCACACATTGAGCCTGGGCAGCCCGATGGAGCTGGTGCTGGCACCCATGGCCATCCAAGGTGTGAAGTACAAATCAGAAGACTTCAAACTGGTGGCGCAATTTGCCACCACGACCACCATCTTGGCCGTGCGCAACTCGCTCAACATCAAAACCGTGGACGAATTGCTGGCGCTCGCCCGTAAAAACGCCGACAAGCCCCTGAGCTACGGCAGCGTAGGCCCCGGTTCCTTGTACCACTTGGTGGGTGAAAAATTCTCGCAGCTCACCAAAGTCCAGATGTTGCACGTGCCCTACAAAGGCATTGCACCGCTTTTGACCGACTTGATGGGTGGGCAAATCGACATGGCTTTCCTGCCCATGGCCGGCTCGATTCCGCAAACCCTCATCGACGGCAAGATTCAAGGTTTGGCCGTGACCGCCAAAGCGCCACACCCTTTGTTCAAACAGTTCCCGGCCATGGCCACCATGAAAGGCCTGGAAGCCATGGACTTTGACATTTGGGCCGGTGTACAGGTGCACAAAAACACCCCAGACGCCGTGGTCAACACCTTGAACAAAGCCTTCTATGCCGCCGCCGAAGCGCCCGACAACCGCAAAGCGCTGGAGGGCAGCGGCAATGTGGTCCTGGCTTCGCGCAGCCCTGCTGAACTGGCGCGTGTTTACCAGGGCGAAATCGAGCGCTACCGGGCGATCGCTAAATCCATTAACCTCCAACCTCAGTAATCAACGCCGTTCACCAACGGTCTCTGCCATGAACGCACCCAGCGAAGCTTTTTTGCACGACAAACTGCACGACCTGCATGCGCAGGCGGATGAATTCATCGCGGTGCGGCGGGACATCCATCGTCATCCGGAAATGGGCTACAAGGAATACCGCACGAGCGACCTGGTGGCCGAGCAACTGTGCGCCTGGGGCTACCAAGTCACGCGCGGCTTGGGCGGCACGGGCTTGGTGGGCCAGCTCCACAAAGGCTCGGGCAGCAAAAGCATCGGTATCCGTGCCGACATGGACGCTTTGCCGATTGACGAAGCCACGGGCCTGCCTTACGCCAGTTGCAATGCGGGCATCATGCACGCCTGCGGGCATGACGGCCACACCGCCATGCTCTTGGCTGCGGCCAAACACATCGCCCAAAAAGGCGTTTTCTCGGGCACCGTGAACCTGATCTTCCAGCCCGCCGAAGAAGGTTTGGGCGGCGCCAAGAAGATGATGGCGGACGGTCTGTTTGAGCAGTTCCCGTGCGATGCCATTTTTGCCATGCACAACATGCCGGGGCAGCCACAAGGGCATCTGATTTTTCGTGACGGCCCGGCCATGGCCTCGTCTGACAACGTGACCATCACTTTGCATGGCAAAGGCGGGCACGGTGCCATGCCCCACATGGCCACTGACCCGGTGGTGGCCGGATCCGCCATCGTCTTGGGACTGCAAAGCATCGTGGCGCGCAATGTTGATCCGCAGCAAATGGCCATCATCACCGTGGGCGCGTTCAACGCGGGCGTGGCCAACAACGTGATTCCACAGACCGCCACACTGCGCTTGAGCGTGCGCTCGCTGGACCGGGATGTGCGCATCCTGCTGGAAAAGCGCATCACCGAACTGGTCAACGCCCAAGCACAAAGCTATGGCGTCACGGCCGACATCGACTACCAACGCGGCTACCCCGTGCTGGTGAACCACCTGGCCGAGACTGACTTGGCCCGCAGCGTGGCCGAAGAGCTGGTGGGCGCTGACCAAGTGCTGCGACAGGGCCGCGCGCTGAACGGCAGCGAAGATTTCGCCTTCATGCTGGAGAAGGTGCCGGGCAGCTACCTGCTGATTGGCAATGGCGATGGCACGGGTGACGGCCATGGCGCTTGCATGGTGCACAACCCGGGCTATGACTTCAACGACCAAAACGTGGCCGTGGGCTCGGCGTTTTGGTCGTTGTTGGTCGAGCGGTTTTTGCCCGCTTGAGGCTGCTGCACCGTTCACCCCCAAAGGCAAGCGCCAGGGCTAGCCCTTTGGAGGTGTGAGCGGCTGATCAGGCGGGCTGATCGATCAAGGTTTTCGCCAAGGCGTTGAGCCGAGTGCCCACACGCGTGAGGTCCGTGACCACACTGAAGTGGTTCAACCCGGCCAACTCTTCGCAGACGGGCACTGTCTTGGGACCCCAAGCCTGGTGGATCAAGCGGTTGTGGCGCAAAAACTCGGGGCTTTCATCGCCCCCCACCACGGTGAACAAAACACCACGGCGAGGCCGCTGCCATTTGGCCGGACTGGCCATGCGCACCTGCTCAGGGGTCAAGCGGAGATCACCCTGGACAAAAGGCGTCTTGCGCACGGGTGCCAAATCAAACAAGCCCGAAATCGACAGGGATTTGCGCACCAGGCCCGCAGGCAAATCGCGCCCCAGCTTCTTCCACTCGCACGCCAGCAGCATGGCCGCCAAGTGCCCGCCAGCCGAATGGCCGATCACCGTGATGTTATTGCGATCCCCCCCTTGCTCGGCAATGTGCCGCCAAACCCAAGCGGTGGCCCGCGCCATTTGCAGGGCGATGTCGGGCACTGTGACAGGCCGAGCTTCGCTGCCAGGACACAATGCGTAATTGACCACCACGACACAGGCGCCCATGTCGCGCAAGGCTGGTGCGACAAAAGAATGGTCCGACTTGTCCAGGCTGCGCCAGTAACCACCGTGAATGAAGATCACCACAGGTGCGTTGACCTTGGTGGCCGGAAAAATGTCCAAGGTTTCTTGGGGGCCTTCGCCATAAGGCACATCCAGCAGGGGCTTGAGCGTGTCGCGGGCTTGCACCGAGGCGTTTTTCCAGTGTTCGAAGTGATCCGCGAAATCGGGCACCAAGGCCCGGTTGTTGTACATGCGGTCGTGCCAAGCGGCGTCTTGGATGGGCATGGGTGTCTCCTTTGTGGGATTTATATTTTCATTTCCAGTCGCAGCTGAATATTGCGCCAATTGCGGTCGGTGGTGCGGGCTGTTTCGCTCAGGCCGCCCGTGTTGAACGTGGTGGCGGTCTCGTAGTCGCGCGGCAACAGATTGCTCACGGTCAAGCGCAAGGCGGTCGCTGCCGAAAAGCGCCACTGTCCGTACACGTCGACAACGCGTTTGATGCCCTGGTAAGACAGTTGCTCCTGGCTGCGCCGGGTCTCGTAATCGGGGTTCCAGTTGACATTGCCGCCCACCGTCATGGGCACGCCGCGAAGCCGGTAATCGGCCCCCAGGTTGGCGGTCATGCTGGGTTGTTGGTCCAGGCGGTTGTCAGGGCCGGGCACATCTTTCACCTTGGAGCGGAAGAAGCTCGCATTGCTGCGAATGTCCACGGGCCAAGCCTGGGCAAAGGCTAGGTTCAGACGGAATTTGGCCTCCAGCTCGATGCCTTGGGTGACGGCGTCGCCCACGTTTTGGGGAGACGAGACACAACGTGCCCCACCGTCAACCGTACAAGTGGTGGTGGTTTGGTAACGGATCAGGTCCTGAATGTTGCGCCGGAACACGTTGGCACTGAGCACCCCCCCACCCTCCAGATAGCGCTCGAAAGCCAGGTCTATCCCGGTGGCCAACTCAGGCTTCAAGTCGGGGTTGCCCACACGGTCAGGTTGGGTCGGGACGTTGTTGCCCGGGATGGGGTAATCACGCGAGTAGCGCAGCGGTGCCACCATGTTGTAGAGGGTGGGTGTCTTGTAGCTGCGCGTGAGGCTCATGCGAACTTGGTCACGCTTGGCCGGATCCGGCTTCCACAAGGCGTGCAGCAAAGGCGTCCACACCTGGCCCTTGTTGCGCTTCAAAGCCTCGCTGACCTGCCCCTCGGTCAGGATGCTCTCGTAGCGAAGACCGGCATAGGCTGACCAATTCGGGTTGATCTTGAACTCGTCTTGGGTGTAAGCCGCCCAACGGGCCGTGCGGGCTTTCAGGTTACCGCTCTCGTCGCCAGCACCCGCGCTGGCTTCCTCCACACGCCGCACGCCTTCGTGCTCCAAGCCACTGACCAGTTGGTGGCCGCTGTCCAACACCCGGGTCCACTTGGCGGTCAGGGTGTTGCTGCGATCGGTGAAGCGTTGTTCATCCGCAGCCTTCAATAAAAGCGCTTGGGACAGGTCCACAGGGGTCTGGGTGATGTGCTGATCGTATTGGGACTGGCCCCAGCCGAAATTCACGTCCAAACGGTCATCGGCCGACAAACGCTGGGCCCACTGCCCGTTCAATCGGGCGGCGGCATAGCGGCTGTGGTTGTCGGTCAGCGCCACGTCAGTGATGCTCGTCGATGTCAGAGGGCGGGCATCGATGCGGCCTTGAGCCGTGTATTCAGAATAAATCAGAAAAGGCGTCAAGGTCAGGCTTTTGCCCTGCTCGCCTTTCCACTGCAAGCGGGTGTTCGCATGCACGCCTTGGCGACGGCCTGAGGACTCGGATTTGCGCACTTGGTCATCACGGTAATCCGAATCGATTTCTGTCACGCTCTCGTCGGCACGTTGACTGTCCATGGCCGACAGCGTGAAGGTGCCGCTCACGGGCGATGTGTTCAGGTTGTGCACCCAATTCAACATGTTCGAGCCTTGGCCGTGCTCTTGGCTGCGGGTGATTTTCAAATCGTCTGGGGTGGCTTTTCGGCCCTCCCGCAGCACGATGTTGAGGGTGCCTGCAATGGCCCGGGCCCCGGTTTCGGCAGTCGGTGCGCGCAAAATTTCAATGCGCTCCACCTGCTCAGGGGTCAACGAGTCCACCGAAAAACCCGGCGGCATGCGCTGGCCATCGAGCAAAATTTGGGTATAGCCCCCGCCCAAACCGCGCATGCGGATGGCACCGCCCCGGCCAGGCGCGCCTTGCACCGTCACGCCCGGCAAGCGCTTGAGCACATCCCCCAAGGTCGCATCGCCTTGTTTGTCGATCTCTTCGCGGCCGATCACAATTTTGGAAGCACTGGATTCTTGGCGCGCTTCGGTGTCGGTGTTGCGCGTGCCGCGGATTTCGACTTGGCCCAAGTCGGTGGCTGCAGGGGCCGCAGCTGGGGCCTGCGCCAAGGCCACGCTTGGGGCACAGAGCAACACCACTGCCGATGCCACAAAACCCCGCGACAAACCAGACAAGTGCCCGGTCAAAGGCTGAGAAACAAAAGGGAGTGGAGGTGTGGGGAAGGTATCGCGCATGGGCCGATTTTGACAGCCTCCCATGACACCCGTTTGAAGCCCCGGTAAAGACCGGGTCTCAAGTCTGATCAATCCCGATCAATTCCTCAAGCACTGGCCCAGCGGGCCAACCCTTGCGCATGCGTTCATTCGCCGGACTTGAACAAGGCCGCCACTTTACGCTTGGGCTTGATGTTGGCCGAAATCGATGAACGAGGCGTTTGGGGGGTGCTGGGTTCCCAGCTGGGTGCCACATTTGAAGCGCTGGCTTCGTACGGCTTTTGGAAAAACGGATCGCGGTTGATCGGTGCAGGGCGAAAGCCCCCACGCCGCTCCTGGGGCGCATCCAAGGCATCACGTGGATCGTGCTCACGGCGGCGCCCTTCAGAAGCCCGCGCACGGGGCCGATCTTCAGCACGCTCCCCCCACTTTTCCGGTACTGGACCTGCAGGCCGTGTGTCCAGTTGCAGCGTTTCCACGTCAAGCTTTTTCTTGATCAGCTTTTCAATGTCCCCCACCAATCGGGTATCGGATGGGCTCACCAAGGTCACCGCCAAACCAGAAGCTCCGGCGCGGCCTGTGCGGCCAATGCGGTGGACATAGTCTTCGGCGTTGAATGGCACATCAAAGTTGAACACCGCCGGCACATCCTTGATGTCCAGACCGCGAGCGGCCACATCGGTACACACCAACAAATCCACTTCACCCTGCTTGAAGGCCTCGAGCGCCTTCAAGCGTTCGTCCTGGCTCTTGTCGCCGTGCAAAGCGGCTGTGCGCAAGCCTTCGCGCTCCAAAGAGCGAGCCAAGCGACCGCAGCCGAGCTTGCTGTTGACGAAGATGAACGCCTGTTTGATGCCCCGGTCGGTCAGCACCTTGCGGATCACGCGGCGCTTGTCATCGTCTTGGGCGGCGTAAAAACGCTGCTCGACGGTGGAGGCGGTTTCATTGGGCCGGGCCACCTCGATGGTGATGGGGTTTTGCAGATAGCTGCCCGCCAAGCGCTTGATCTCGGGGGAAAAAGTGGCCGAAAACAGCAGCGTGGTGCGCTGCTTGGGCAAAAAGCTCAAGATGCGCTGCAGATCGGGCAAAAAGCCGATGTCCAGCATGCGGTCGGCTTCGTCCAGCACCACATATTCCACCTGGTTGAGCACCGCGTTTTTGGCTTCGATGTGGTCCAGCAACCGGCCGGGCGTGGCCACCAGCACCTCGACGCCTTTTTTCAGCTCCAGCGTCTGGGGCTTCATGTCCATGCCACCAAATACCACGGCACTGCGCAATTGGGTGTACTTGGCGTAGAGCTTGATTTGTTGGGCCACCTGGTCGGCCAGCTCACGCGTGGGCAGCAGCACCAAGGCACGCACCGGGTGACGGGCGGGCGAGGTGGAGGGGTTCTCGTGCTTGAGCAGTCGCTGCAGCAAAGGCAGCGAAAACGCTGCGGTTTTGCCTGTACCGGTCTGGGCTGCGCCCATCACGTCCTGGCCCGTCAATACCACCGGAATGGCTTGGGCCTGGATAGGGGTCATGGATTCGTAGCCCATTTCGGCCACGGCTCGTGCCAGCGTGGGCGCCAGCGATAAATTGGAAAAAGAGTCGGTCATTAACCCGCTATTGTCGCATTTTGGACCGACGTCCCCAAAATTCGTTCGGGAACCGCGGTTTTCAGGCCTCAGGTCTTGGGCAAAGTCACGCCCACTTGGCCCTGGTATTTGCCACCCCGGTCTTTATAACTGGTTTCGCAAACCTCATCGCTCTCCAGGAAAAGCACCTGAGCACATCCCTCACCGGCATAGATTTTGGCCGGCAGCGGCGTGGTGTTGCTGAACTCCAGCGTGACATAGCCTTCCCACTCCGGCTCGAAAGGCGTGACGTTGACAATGATGCCGCAACGCGCATAGGTGCTCTTGCCCAGACAAATGGTCAGCACATTGCGCGGAATTCGGAAGTACTCCACCGTGCGGGCCAATGCAAAACTGTTGGGTGGAATGATGCAGACATCGCCTTCGATGTCCACAAAACTGCGCTCATCGAAATTCTTCGGGTCCACCACCGTGCTGTAGATGTTGGTGAACACCTTGAACTCCGGTGCGCAGCGGATGTCATAGCCGTAACTGCTGGTGCCGTAGCTGACGATTTTTTGACCGGCGGCGTTCTGGCGGATCTGTCCGGGCTCGAAGGGCTCGATCATGCCGTGCTGCTCGGCCATGCGGCGGATCCATTTGTCGCTCTTGATGCTCATGGTGTGCCTTTTTAACGATGCATCTATTTTAGGGTCTTGCCCAATCAGCCTGCTGCAGACGGGCCTGTCATCGGTTGATGCGGCCCACGACCCCTTGCACCAAGTAGTTCATGTTCAAAATCTGTGCGTCACTCAAGGTCTGTCCGGCCGGCAAAACCGGCTTGCCTTCGTTGTCCAGGATCGGGCCGGCAAAGGGCTGCAGCCGGCCTGTGCCCACGGCTTTTTGCTGGGTCAAAATTTCGTCCTGCACGGCCTTGGGCACCTTGGGGCCAAAGTCGCCCACGCGGATCATGCCGTCCTTCACACCGCCCCACACGCTGCCTGATTTCCACTGACCGGCCAATACGGCCTTGACACGAGCCATGTAGTAATCACCCCATTGGTGTGTCACGGCGATGATCTGCGCATCGGGCGCAACCCGGCGCATGTCGGAGTGGTAGGCCACGGCCATCTTGCCGCGCTCTTGGGCTGCAGCCATCACGGCAGTGGAGCCCGTGTGGAAAGCGATCACATCCACATCTTGGTTGAACAAGGCCATCGCCGCTTCACGCTCTTTGGGTGGGTCAAACCAGGCGTTGAGCCACACCACCTTGACCGTGGCCTGGGGGTTGACCGAGCGCATGCCCAAGGTGAAGGCGTTGATGCCCTGCAGCACCTCAGGAATCGGGAAGCCCGCGACATAACCTGCCACATGCGACTTTGTCATTCGTCCAGCGGCGATACCCGCCAAGTAACGGCCCTCGTAATAGCGCGCGTTCGAGGCAGCCACATTGGGCGCGGTCTTGAAGCCGGTCACCGACTCGAACTTGATGTTGGGAAAGTCTTTGGCCACCTTGAGGGTCGGCTCCATGTAGCCAAAACTGGGCGTGAAGATGATCTGGTGGCCCTGTTGGGCCAAATCGCGGATCACGCGCTCGGCGTCTGCCCCCTCGGGCACGTCGGCCACAAAGGTGGTCTTGACCTGATCACCCAGCGCCTTTTCAACCAGCTTGCGACCTTCGTCGTGCTGGCGTGTCCACCCCGCTTCGGTGATGGGCGAGACATAGACAAAGCCGGCCTTGATGGGCTCGGTGGATTTGGGCGTGGTTTGTGCCTGAACGGCGGGAAGAAAAAAGCAGGCGGCCACCAGCGTGGCTGCGAGGTTTTTGTACATGGTAGTCCTCTACATGGCCCCGAGATTGAACAAAACAAAGCCCGCCGGGGCAGCGGGCTTGGTCGAGGGATTTTAGCAAGCCGCAGGTGCCGCTCAATCTTGCTCCGCAAACCCCTGAAAGCAGGCTTTCAACCCATGCATCCAGCGGTGCTTGTCAGGCTCGGGTGCAAAGCTCGCCTCGATGCTGTTGGCCGCCAATTTGTAAGCCTGCTGAGCGTTCAGGTGCAACGCGGCAAAGGTTTGCAGGTAGTTGTCGTTCAGGTAGCCGCCAAAGTAGGCCGGATCGTCCGAATTGATGGTGACGCACAACCCGGCGTCCAGCATCTGGCCCAGGTTGTGGTCGGCTAACTGTTTGAACACGCACAGCTTGAGGTTGGACAGCGGGCACACGGTGAGCGGCATGTGGCTGTCGGCCAGGCGCTGCATGAGCGCAGCGTCTTGGAGGGCTTGCACGCCGTGGTCGATGCGCTCCACC
This sequence comes from Limnohabitans sp. DCL3, assembly GCF_048019295.1. Classification (GTDB taxonomy): domain Bacteria; phylum Pseudomonadota; class Gammaproteobacteria; order Burkholderiales; family Burkholderiaceae_C; genus Limnohabitans_A. The sequence goes on from NZ_CP171842.1 coordinate 2,309,641, forward strand.
TTCAACACATCCAAGGCGCTCCAGATGTATGCGGGCGGCCCCTCCTCACCCGCATGGGCCACCACATGCAGGCCACATTCACGGGCAAGGGCAAATACACGGGCAAACTTTTCTGGCGGGTGGCCCAGTTCGCTCGAATCGAGTCCCACACCGATGAAATGTTCGCGCCAGGGCATGGCATCTTCCAGCGTGGTCAGCGCCTCGTCTTCGGACAGGTGGCGCAAGAAGCACAAGATCAGATCGGCACTGATGTTCAGGCGGGTGTGCGCATCGCGGCATGCGCGGCTCAGTCCTTCAATGACGGCGCCCATGGGCACGCCTCGTGCCGTGTGGGTTTGCGGGTCAAAAAACAACTCCGCACGGACCACATGATCGGCGGCGGCTTTTTCAAAATATGCCCAGGCCATGTCGTAAAAGTCTTGCTCGTGCAGCAACACGCTGGCCCCGGCGTAATACAGGTCCAAAAAGCTTTGCAGGTTGGTGAAGGCGTAGGCGCTGCGCAAGGCCGCCACATCGGCGTAGGGCAAAGACACGCCGTTGCGCCGGGCCAGTTCAAAAATCAGCTCAGGCTCCAAAGAGCCTTCGATGTGGATGTGCAATTCCGCCTTGGGCATGAGGCGCAGCAACTCGGGCAGACGCTGTGGCGGGATGGCGTGGACTTTGAACATGGTCATTCCTTCAAAAAAATTGGGCGCGGATCAAGGCTTCATCAAGTTGTGCGATGGTCGTATTGTGTCGGTCGGTCAATGGACCACCACCTGGCACGACTTGGCCTGTTGGGTCGTAACCGATGGCTTTGAACTTCCACAGGCCATTGATCCATTTGAAGTTTCCCACATGCAAGCCCGCCGGATCGTACAGGGCATGAACGCCATCGTTGATGGTTTGAATGTGCATGTTGGCCCTATCCCTGCGTGTTCAGCGGCTCTGAAAATCGCCCCGTTCCATCCACCACGACACCGCGAACCCAGCCACCAGGCCCCAAAATGCCGCGCCAATGTTGAACAAGCCCATGTCAGCCACTGTGACCAGCAAACTGACCAGTGCGCCCAGTGAAAACCGCCCCGCGCCAAACGAAGCCACAAAAGCACCCTGTAAAACGCGCAACATGGCCAGTCCACCGAGCACCATGATGAACTCTTTGGGCGCGGCCAGCATCCAACCGGTGAAGGTGGGCGCCATCAGGCCAAACAGCAGTGCCAGCACGCCAAACATCAAAGCGCCGGTGTAGTGGCGATGTTTCTCGCCGGACGAGGTGAGCAAGCCGTTGGTCGGCCCGGTCAGGCACGTGCTGACTGCACCCAAGACGGCGCTGAAAGCGCCGCCCAATCCGCAGGCCACGGCGATCATGTTGACCGGCGGCTCATGGCCCGCGTTTTTGAGCACGGCCACGCCCTGCCCGTTTTGCACCACCAACACCGTGATGGCCAAGGGCACCACCAGCTCCAGCATCGCGGCAAACGACCACGCCGGCGCCTGGATGACGGGCTGCGCCAAAGCCAATTGTCCCACCGCAGCAGCGTCCAGCCTGCCCGACACTGCCACCGCCAAAGCCCCCACCAGCAAGGCACCGATGACAGGCGGCAGGCGCTGGCCCCAATCGGCCCGTGCAGAGAGGATCAGAAACACCAGCACCATGGGTGCGGCAATGCTCACATCGCTGTGCAAGGCCCGCACGATGTCAAGGCCAAAACGCAAAAACACCCCGGCCACCATGCCCATGACGATGGGCATGGGCAGCGTCGCCATGACGCGCTTGACCCAGCCGCTCAGACCCAGCACCAAAATCAAGGCACTGGTGGCATAAAAAGCGCCAATCACCTCGGCAAAACTCAGGTGCTGCAAGGCTGGGCCCACCAGCACAGTGCCGGGGATCGTCCAGCCAAACGCCAGCGGCGTGGTGTAGCGCCAGCTCATCAGCAAACTGACCAGCCCGTTGACAAAAAACACCCCGAACACCCAAGACGCCAACTCTTGGGGCGACAAACCGCCGCGTGTGCCCACTGACAAGATAACGGCCACGGGCCCGGTGGCAGCAAAGATGAAGCCAATCAGCGCATTGGTGGCGTAGGTGCTGCCAAAGTCGGCTCGGATTTGCGCAGCGGTTTTGACCGCCGCAGCGGGGGATTCCAAATGTTTGAACAAAGCTGGGGCCTTTGCAGGAATAGACACGGCAGCCAGCGTATCAAACCCGCTGGGCTTTGCCGTCACCAAGGGGCCAGCATCAAGAAAAAAGCCGCCTGACTGGCGTCAGGCGGCTTGGGTTCAGGAAACGGGGTTCCCGATCACTTGCCTGGGATCTTGCCTTCCACGCCCTTGACGTAGAACATCACGCCGCCCAAGAACTTGTCGTCAGCCACGGCGTCTTTGGCCAGCACTTCTTTACCGGCTTGGTCCACGATGGGGCCTTTCCAGATGGCGAAGCTGCCGTCTTTCAGACCCGCCTTGATTTCATCGATGCGCTTTTTGGTGTCTTCTGGCACGTCAGCGGCCACATTGACCATGTCGATCGCGCCTTCTTTCACACCCCACCAGCTTTGGCCGGTGCTCCACTTGCCTTCCAGGGCTTCACCCACGGCCTTGACGTAGTAAGGGCCCCAGTTGATCACAGCCGAACCCAGGTGGGCTTTGGGGCCGTAGGCGGTCATGTCGGAATCCCAACCAAAAGCACGCTTGCCCAATTTTTCAGCCGTCTGCAACACGGCCGACGAGTCGGTGTTTTGCATCAGCACGTCCGCACCGCCGTTGATCAGCGAGGTGGCGGCTTCGGTTTCTTTGGGTGGGTTGAACCACTCGTTGACCCAGACGACTTTGGTCTTGACCTTGGGGTTGACCGACTGGGCACCCATGGTGAAGCTGTTGATGTTGCGCACCACTTCAGGGATGGCGATCGAAGCCACCACACCCAAGGTGTTGGTCTTGGTCATCTTGCCCGCGATCACGCCAGCCATGTACGCGCCTTCGTAGGTGCGGCTGTCGTAGGTGCGCATGTTTTCGGCAGTTTTGTAGCCGGTAGCGTGCTCAAACTTCACGTCTTTGGTGTCGGCCGCCACTTTGAGCATGGGCTCCATGTAGCCAAAAGTGGTACCAAAAATGAGCTTGTTGCCTTGGGCGGCCATGTCGCGGATCACGCGTTCGGCATCAGCGCTTTCTGGCACTTTTTCGACAAAACTGGTGACGACTTTGTCGCCAAAGGCTTTTTCGACTTCCTTGCGGCCATTGTCGTGCGCAAAGGTCCAGCCGCCGTCTCCCACAGGGCCCACATAGGCAAACGCGATCTTCAGAGGCTCAGCCTTGGCCGCAGCGGGGGCTTCAGCCTTGGGGGCTTCTTCTTTTTTGCCACAGCCAACCAGTGCGGCGGCGGCCACAGCGGTCAGGGCCACCATCTTGACGATGGAGCGCTTGGAGATGTCTGTCATGTCAGGTCCTTTAGAGCAGGGTTACAGGGGTTGGAAAAACGAGATTATGAACCGGGATAAAACGGTTTACCCAACGAGGCGGGCATGTTCACGCGAATCCAGGTGGGGTTTCGCGAAATCAGGGCCAGCACCACGATGGTGGCCATGTAAGGCAGCGCAGTGAGCATTTGGCTGGGAACTTCCACCCCCATGCCTTGCAAATGGAACTGCAGCATGGTCACACCACCAAACAGGTAAGCCCCCAGCAAAACCCGTGCCGGCCGCCAAGTGGCAAAGGTGGTCAGCGCCAGAGCGATCCAGCCTTTGCCCGCCACCATGCCCTCCACCCACAAAGGGGTGTAACTCACCGAGATGTAGGCGCCGGCCAAGCCGCACAGAGCGCCGCCGACGACCACCGCCGCCAAACGGATGCGGCGCACCGGGTAACCCAAAGCATGCGCCGAAGCGGGCGACTCGCCCACCGCCCGCAGCACCAAACCGGTGCGACTTTTGTACAAGAACCAAATCAGGGCCAAGACCAGCGCCATGGCCCCATAAACGAGCGGATGTTGCTTGAACAAAGCGGGCCCGACCAGCGGGATATCGGCCAGGCCAGGAATGGCATAACTGGGACGCTCGGGGAGCTTCTCTTGAACGTAGCCAATGCCCACAAAGGCGGAGAAGCCCACCCCGAACAAACTCAATGCCAAGCCAGTGGCATATTGATTGGTATTCAACCAAATCACCAGCACCCCAAAAATGGCCGCCAGCAACGCGCCTGCGCCCATGCCCGCCGCAAAGCCGAGCCAGTCGTTGCCGGTATGCACCACGCAGGCAAAGCCCGCGATGGCCGCGCACAGCATCATGCCCTCGGCCCCCAGGTTCACCACCCCCGCTTTTTCATTGATCAGCAAACCCAAAGCGGCCAGCGCCAGCACGGTGCCCGCATTCAAGGTCGCTGCGATCAGCAAAGCATAAGACTCCATCACAAGCTCCCTTTCTGGGTGGCTACCCAGCGCAAGCGGTAGGCCACCAGCGTGTCACATGCCAGCAAACAAAACAGCAGCAAACCCTGGAACACGCCGGTGATTGACTTGGGCAAGCCCAGCCGCGATTGCGCCAGTTCCCCGCCGATGTAGAACATGCTCATCAGCACGGCCGACAACACCATGCCCGCCGGGTGCAAGCGCCCGACAAAGGCCACGATGATGGCGGCAAAACCATAACCCGCCGGGACGTAAGGCGTGAGCTGCCCTATCGGTCCGGCCACCTCCAACGCCCCCGCCAAGCCGGCCGCACCGCCCGAGGTGAGCAAAGCCACCCAAAGCGCTTTGCGCGAAGAAAAGCCCGCATAACGCGCCGCCGCTGGCGCCAGCCCACCCACTTGCTGGGCAAAACCCGCCCGCGTGCGGAACAAAAACACCCACAGCAAACCCGCACCCCCCAGTGCCAACAACAGACCCACACTGACCCGCGAGCCACTCATCAAACGGGGGATTTGCGTGACCGCCTCAAAGGTTTTGGATTGCGGAAAGTTAAAACCAGCCGGGTCTTTCCATGGGCCATAAACCAAGTAGCTCAGCACCATGTCGGCCACGTACACCAGCATCAGGCTGACCAAAATTTCGCTGGCATTGAATCGGTCACGCAGCAGTGCCGTGATGCCGGCCCAGAGCATGCCGCCCAGCACGCCCGCCAGCAGCACCGCCAGCACGATCCAGCGGCCCGTGTCTTTGCCCGCCATCAGCGCCACGCCTGCGGCGCATACCGCGCCAATGACGAACTGGCCCTCCGCGCCGATGTTCCAGACATTGGAGCGAAAGCAAACGGACAAACCCAGCGCAATCAGCAGCAGTGGCGTGGCCTTGACCATCAACTCGCCCAGCGCATAGCCCGACTTGACGGGTTCCCAAAAGAACATTTGCAAACCGCGCACGGGGTCTTTGCCCAGCGCCAAAAACAGGGCCACCCCCAGCATCACGGTGAGCACCAAGGCCAACACAGGCGAGGCATAAGTCCACAGGCGCGAGGCCTGGGGTCGCATTTCAAGCTTGAGCATGCTGCGCCTCCTGATGTGCGGCTGCAGTCTCGGGCCACAAGCCACTCATCCATTCGCCAATGCGCTCAACCGTGGCCTCTGTACGCGACAGGGGCGGGGACAGACGCCCTTTGGCGATCACATGCATGCGGTCAGACAGCTCAAACAATTCTTCCAACTCCTCACTCACCACCAACACCGCGCAACCCGCGTCACGCAGCGCCAAAATTTCGGCGCGAATCTGCGCCGCCGCGCCCACGTCCACCCCCCAAGTCGGTTGCGAGACGATCAGCAACTTGGGCGATGCGCTGATTTCGCGGCCCACGATGAACTTTTGCAAATTGCCGCCCGACAGCGATTGAGCTGCGGCATCCGGTCCTGAAGCTTTGACCTTGAAGCGATCGATGATGCCGCGCGCCTGATCGGCCAAAGCCCCCATGCGGACCCAGCCACCTGCACCCACAGCTTCGCTTCGGGTGAGTAAGAGATTTTGTGCCAGGCTGAGGGAAGGGACAGCACCGCGCCCCAAGCGCTCCTCGGGCACAAACTGAAGGCCCATCTGCCGGCGTGGCTCCGGCCCCCAAGCCGCCACCGATTGGCCCAACAAACGCACACTGGCTGGGCCGCACTGAACGCCCGCTCGGGTGTCTTCGCCAGACAAGACCCACAGCAACTCTTTTTGGCCATTGCCCGAGACCCCGGCCAGGCCCACCACTTCGCCTGCGCGCACTTGCAAGTCAATGCCCTCGAGGTCCACCCCAAACGGGTCCTGGCGCGTCAGGCTCAAGCCTTTGACCGACAAAACCACCTCGCCCGGCGCACGCGGCACATGCTGTAAAGCCATCGGCTCTGCCCCAATCATCAGGCGGCTCAGGCTGGCGTTGGTTTCTTCTCGCGGATCACACACGCCCGTGAGTTTGCCGCCGCGCAGCACGGTGCAAGCACTGCACAGCGCCCGGATTTCGTGCAACTTGTGCGAGATGTACAAAATGCTCACGCCCTGACCCACCAGTTTGTGCAGGACCACAAACAACTTCTCGACCGCCTGGGGTGTCAACACCGAAGTGGGCTCGTCCAAGATCAACAGCTTGGGCTCGGTTAAAAGCGCTCGGATGATCTCCACCCGCTGCATCTCACCCACGCTCAAGGTGTGCACCGGGCGCTCGGGCTCCAGGTCCAAGCCGTATTCGCTGGCCTTGGCCACGATGCGCTCGGTCACTTCGGCCAGGCTGAGCGACTTGTCCAAGCCCAGCCACACGTTTTCGGCCACGGTGAGTGTGTCAAACAGGCTGAAATGCTGAAACACCATGCTGATGCCCAGCTTGCGCGCTTCTTGTGGGTTACGAATATTGACCGGCTGGCCGTTGAAGACCACCTGACCTTCGTCGGGTTTGACCGAGCCGTAAATGATTTTCATCAGGGTGGATTTGCCCGCGCCGTTTTCTCCCAGCACGGCATGGGCTTGCCCGGGCATCACGGTCAGCGACACATCCTGGTTGGCCACCACGCCCGGGTAGCGCTTGGTGATGCCCTGCAGAGACAAGAGGGGTGTGGTCATGTCGGGTGGGATGGAATATCTGAATAAGTCTCTTGCAAAGTCCGAGGCTAAAGTGTTGACCCGGCGGCCCTTGCAAGCCAAGAGATTGCCGCACAATGTACCACTGCCAACACCCCCTTTTTCCGGGTGTTTATCCCCGTATTCACGCCCGACCGACCCATGCGCCAAGCCCCCCATCTGACCGAATGCCAAGCTTGGCGAGCCAGCCTGCTCTGGTTTCCCGACCCGACCCAGCCGCAAGCCCAGCACGAAACCGACGGCCTGCTGGTCACCGCCCGCGAAGCCGACGGCATCGTGCGCATCCAGGCCATTGGCCCCTACCGCGAACTGGCCCCGCAGTACCCTGATCTGCCCGTGACCCACTGGCCCGGCCTGTGCATCGCACCCGGCTTTGTCGACCTGCACATCCATTACCCACAAACCGACGTGATCGGCTCACCCGCCGAGGGCCTGCTGCCGTGGCTGGAGCACTACACCTTTCCGCACGAAAAAAAGTTTGCCGACCCGGCCTACGCCCACGAGGTGAGCGCGTTTTTTCTGGACGAGCTCATGCGCCACGGCGTCACCACGGCCCTGAGTTTTGCCACGGCGCACTCCGAGTCGGTCGATGCGTTCATGATGGAGGCACAAAAGCGCCGTCTGCGCATGATCACCGGCAAGGTGCTGCAAGACCGCCACAGCCCGGACGGCCTGCGCGACACCGACACGGCTTTGAGCCTGCGCCAGACCGAAGACCTGATCCGCCGCTGGCATGGCGTGGACCGCTTGGGTTACGCCATCACGCCCCGCTTTGCGCCCACCAGCAGCCCAGAGCAACTGCATGGCGCAGGCGAGATCGCGCAGCAGTTTCCCGATGTGTGGGTCCAGTCGCATGTGGCCGAAAACGTGGACGAGATCCGCTGGGTGAAAGAACTGTTCCCGCAAGCGCGCAGCTATCTGGACGTGTACGACCGCGCAGACCTTTTGCGCCAGCGCTCGGTCTACGCGCACTGCATCTACCTCGACGAAGCCGACCGACGCCGCATGGCCGAGGTCGGCGCGACCGCCGCCGTCAGCCCCACCAGCAACCTGTTTCTGGGCAGTGGTTTCTTTGACTACCGGGCTTCAGATGCGGCAGGCTTGCGCTATGGCTTGGCCAGCGATGTGGGGGGTGGCACCAGTTTCAGTCCGTTTCACACCATGCACGCGGCCTACACGGTGGCCCGGCAAAGTGTGGGCCGCCCCGGCATCAGCCTCGCGCCCGAACACCTGTGGTGGCAACACACGGCAGGCGCCGCCGCAGCGCTGGACTTGAGCGGCCAAGTGGGCAACCTGCAGCCGGGCTGCGAAGCGGACTTTGTGGTGCTCAACCCCAAGGCCACGCCCCTGCTGGCGCGCCGCACCGCGCAAACCGAGACCCTGGCCGAATGGCTGTTTGCGATGATCGTGCTGGGCGACGAGCGCTTGCTTGCGCACACGGTGGTGCAAGGCCAGATCGCCGTGCCTGCAGGCATGTCGGACAATCGGGCATGAACTGCGAGAACGAACACCCCATCATCGACCCCAACGAGGCCCAGCGCGCGTCAGTGCGCCGGGGCATTGCGCAATTTCAAGAGCGCCTGCAAGCTGCAGGCCACGACTTCAGAGAGCCCCCACCCGAGCCAACCTCGTGCTGCGGTCGCGGCTGCAACGGTTGCGTGTGGGAAAGCTACGACGATGCGCTGATGTATTGGTACGAGGATGCGGGCGCCTTGCTGGCGGGTTGAAGCCACGTGCAAGCTCAGCCCAAATGCTTGCCCGCTTCGCGGCGTGTCAGGCCAGACAGCTGGCTGGCATGCTCAAGTAAAAAGTTTCGAACGGCCTCTGGCTGCGTTCGCGCATGGTCGCGCAAGGCCCAGCCAATGGCTTTGCGGATGAAAAAGTCTGTCTCGGGCGCCAGCGTCAGCGCGTAGCGGAACAAACGCACCTGATCGGTCTGACCACGCCAGCCCAGCTGGTGCAGCATGGCCACACGGCGCACCCACAGATGGGGGTGCGTCAGGCCAACGTCCATGTGTGCTTGCACATCGGGCTGGCTGGCTTTGGCGCGCAGCACGATGTCGCCCACCACCCCGGCCAGACCATCGACCGTGTCCCACCACGGGTCGGTTTGCACCAGCTGCAAGATCCGCGGCAAGGCCTTCACATCGAGCCGCTTGTGGTGTTGGGCGAGCCAATCCACGGCAGCGTATCGGAATTCGCGCTCGGGCAGTTGCCACAGGGCCTCGGCCAATGCCAGCACTTCATCGGCCGTGCCCGCGAACTTAGGAAGCGTCTGAAGTGCCTCTTTCATGGCCACACGCCGCGGGCCTGCACGGATGCCCAGAAAGGCGAACTGATCGAGCATATAAGCCTTCATGGGCACGGCCTGCTGCGCATCGGCCTGCGCCCGCAGGGCCGCTTCGATCAACGCCAAGCCCATCGGTACCCATCGCTCGGTCATGACAAGGCTCTGGTCATCGCATCTTCAATGTCCTGCACGCTGGCCGGCCGCACCAAACGCGCCACCTCTTGTCCATCTCGCAACAGCACCAAGGTGGGCCAGAGCTTGACCCGGTAGCTGCGGCCCAAAGCACGGCCCGGCCCGTCTTCGATTTGGAGGTGCTGCCATGGCGTTGGCGCGGCCAAAGCCTGCGCAATGAGCGGTTGAGCGGCGCGGCAATGGCCACACCACGCTGTCCCAAACACCAGCAGCGTCAGACCCGGCCAGGCTCCCAGTTGGGCAGGGCTGGGCGATTCAAGTTCACTCATGTAGGGGGGAGGGATGGCCATGACAAAGGGGGCTGCCGTTGAAGCACAGGTTCAAATCATAAAGCCGCCGTGCTGACCTTCTCTGGCCTGCCGGTGCTGGACACCTGCCGTGTCACACACCGGCCAACTCGCGCAGTGCTTGCGGATTGGGCAAACCCAGCACACGGCCGCTGCCGCTGATGAGCTGGCGCTCGCGCAAGTGGCGCAGCACGCGTGAAAAAGTTTCTGGGGCAATGCCCAGTTGCGCCGCGATGCTGCGTTTGCGCTCGGTCAGCTTCACGGCCAAATGGCCCGACTGATCGGTGGCTTTGGCATGGCGCAGCAGCCATTCAGCGCAGCGCGCATCGGCGTCTTTGGCCAAACGGCTGACGGCCATTTCGGTTTGTTGGCGTTGCGAATGGGCCATGTCCATGAGCAAGTGGTGCGAAGCCTCGGGCCATGCTTGCACTTTGCCCACAAAGTCTGCCACGCTCACATGCTGCAGCTGCACTTCGGTCTCGGCCACCGCATCGACCGCGTGCGGCAGACCCAGCAGGCCCGAGGCGGCTTCGAGCCAGAACGGCCCCTCGACCACACCCAGTTGATGCGCCATGTGACCGTCCACCATCACGCCCAGCACCACACGCCCTTGCAAGACGTGCACGATGCGGTCTACCGCGTCGCCTCGATTGAGCAACACGGTGCCTGGCGCCACAGCGGCGGCAAGCTCGGACAAAGGGGGCAAAGAGGTATCCAACATGGTGGCGACGAATGTGCCAGACCCACAGGATGCGGGCTTTGACCCAAATCAATAACGCCGCATCACTGCACCAAAATGGCCCGAAAATCGTTCACATTGGTGTGCGTCGGTCCGGTGATGACCAAGTCACCCAAGGCCTCAAAGAAGCCGTAAGCGTCGTTGCGCTGCAAGTGCTCGTCCACCTTGTGGCCCCATGCCAGGGCACGGGCCAGCGTATCGGGGTTCACTTGCGCACCAGCGTTGTCCTCCATGCCATCGATGCCATCGGTATCGGCCGCCAGGGCCCAGATGCCCGGCTGGCCTTGCAGGGCTTGCGCCAAACCCAAGCAAAACTCACCCGCCCGGCCGCCGCGGCCTTGGGGTGTCCCGACGGGCTGCGGTTTGATCGTGACGGTGGTTTCGCCTCCGCTCAAGATCACGCAGGGCTTGATGAACGGACCCTGTCCTTTGGCCGCCGCACGGGCCAGCGCCGCGTGCACCTTGCCCACTTCGCGCGATTCGCCTTCGATCTCGTCGCTCAAGATGTAGGCGTTCAGCCCTTGCGCACGGGCTGCCGCCGCGGCGGCCTCCAGCGACTGCTGGGGCGTGGCGATCATGTGCACACGGTGTCCCGCAAACACGGGCGAGCCGGGTTTGGGCGTTTCCCAAATGCCCGACTGCAAGGCCTCGCGCACCGAGTCAGGCACCGTGATGGCGTAGCGTTGGAGAATGGCCAGTGCATCGGCGCAACTGGTGGCATCGGGCACGGTGGGGCCGCTGGCAATGATGGACGGGTCATCGCCCGGCACGTCGCTGATGGTGAGCGTGACCACCCGCGCAGGGCTGCACGCCGCTGCCAAGCGCCCGCCTTTGATGCGCGAGAGGTGCTTGCGCAGGCCGTTCATCTCAGCAATATTGGCCCCGCTGGCCAACAGCTGGCGGTTGATGTCTTGTTTGAGCTGCAAATCGATGCCATTGGCAGGCAGGGTCAGCAGCGACGAGCCACCGCCCGAAATCAAGCACAGCACCAGGTCGTCAGCCGTCAAGCCTTGGGTTAATTCCAAAATGCGCTCGGCCGCTTGCAAACCCGCTGCATCGGGCACGGGGTGAGCGGCTTCGACCACCTCGATGCGCGAGGGCAATCCTGCCGGGCGTGGTGGTGTGTGACCATAACGCGTGACCACCAGACCCGACAGCGGGGCGTCAAGGGGCCACAAAGCCTCCACGGCTTGCGCCATAGCGCCCCCGGCTTTGCCAGCGCCCAAGACCAGCGTGCGGCCCTTGGCGGGATCTGGCGGGGTGGGCAAATGGGCGGCGGTGTTGTGCAGGGGCAAGGCACGTTGGACGGCCACGTCATAAAGCGCCTTCAAAAAAGCGGCGGGGTCTTGGGCAAAGTGGGGCATGTGGGGCTGGGCGTCTTGCATGGGCAAATTGTGCCCCAAGGCGGGTAAAGTTCGCTGTATGACCACATTGCTCATCCACCGCGCCCGCTGCATCGCCACCATGGACGATGCGAACACCGAACTGCCTGATGCCTCGCTGCTGATCCGAGATGGGCGCATCGAGCGCATCATCCCCGCGAATGAGCCCATCGACGAACTGCTCACGCAGGTTGATGAAGTGATCGACGCCCGTCGCCATGTCGTGGTGCCGGGTCTGATCAACACGCACCACCACATGTACCAGTCGCTCACGCGGGCGATTCCGGCAGTGCAGAACGCGGAGTTGTTTTCTTGGCTGAAAGGCCTGTACCCGATCTGGGTGGGCCTCACGCCCGAGATGGTGCGTGTCTCAGGCCAAGTGGCCATGGCCGAATTGCTGCTGAGCGGTTGCACCACCAGCAGTGACCACCTCTACATCTATCCCAACGGCGTGCGGCTGGACGACAGCATCGAAGCCGCGCACACCATCGGCATGCGCTTCACGGCCACACGCGGCAGCATGAGTGTGGGCGAGAGCCAAGGCGGTTTGCCGCCCGACCGCGTGGTCGAGCAGGAACCCGCCATCCTGAAAGAAAGCCAGCGCCTGATCGAGCGCTGGCACGACGCCCGCTTCGGGTCGATGACCCATGTCGCCGTAGCCCCCTGCTCGCCCTTCAGCGTGAGTCAGGACCTGATGCGTGAATCGGCCAAATTAGCCCGCGCCCATGGCGTGCGCCTGCACACCCATCTGGCCGAAAACGACCACGACATTGCATACACCCGCGAAAAGTTCAACTGCACGCCTGCGCAATATGCTGAGGACTTGGGATGGGTGGGCCACGATGTGTGGCACGCCCACGGCGTGAAGTTGGATGACGAAGGCACCTACCTGTTCGCGCGAACGCGCACCGGCATTGCCCACTGCCCCTGCAGCAATATGCGCTTGGCCAGTGGCATCTTGCCTCTGCGCAAAATGCTCGACGCCGGCGTGCCCATGGGCCTGGGCGTCGACGGCAGCGCCAGCAACGACGCGGCGCACCTGCTGAACGAAGCGCGCCAAGCCATGCTGTTGGCGCGTGTGGGCCGAGCCCTTGAACCCTTCGGTTGTGACCCCGGCCCCGCCGACATGACGCCCCGCGACGCCCTGCGCCTGGCCACCCGTGGTGGCGCCGAGGTGCTGGGCCGCGCCCACGAGCTGGGACAAATCAAAAATGGCTATTGCGCCGACATTGCCATGTTCCGCACCGACACCCTGAGCATGGCGGGCGGCGCGGTACACGACCCTGTCGGGGCGCTCTTGCTGTGCGCCAGCGACAACGCCGATTACACGGTCGTGAATGGCCGTGTGGTGGTGCGCCAAGGTGAGGTCACCACCGTGGACATGGGGCCGCTGATCGAGCGACACAACCAGTTGGCCATGCAACTCGCCTTGGGTGCGAACTGAGCTACGCTGCGATGCCCGCCAGCGCCTTCAGATAAGCCGCCCCACGCGCCTCGGCAAACAGGTCCAGCACCAGCGTGAAGCTCGCTTGCAGCACCAGCCCGATGCCGATGCCGGTGGCCGCGTCCCATTTGGAGAAGAACGCGACCAGGCAGGTCCCCAGCACCAGCAGGGCAATTTCAACGGATTTATAAAGTTTGAAGTTGCGCATCACCGTTTGCATGCGCTCGGTTTCGGCTTGTTTGAACGCCGCTGGTGCGCTCACGAGTTGCGTGCTGAGCTGGGCCAGTTGTGCATCGGTGCGCACCAAAATGGTGACACCCACCCCCAATTGCATCAGCGCCACCACCACCAAAGGCAGGGCCATCCAGCGCAAGCGGTGGCCTTGGGTCCACAGCCAAATCGCCAGGCCCAGCGCCATCAAGGCGGCCAGCATGAAGAGCACGCTTTCTTGCTTCTCGCCCACAAAATAATCCGTCATCTCTTTCAACATGTTTTCCTCTCTGTGTTCTTTTTCAAATCTTCAATGCCACGGGGCATGCACGCCCGAGCGCCCATGCCGATAGGCTGCAGGCGTCATACCGGTCCAGTTTCTGAAAGCCCGGATGAAGGAATTGCTCTCTTGAAAGCCCAACAGCCACGAAATCTCGCCTGCTGAAATGTCGGTGCGGCGCAGGTAATGCTGTGCCAATGCTTGTCGCACCTCGCTCAGCACTTCTTGGAACCCCACCGATTCGTCGGCCAGCTGCCGCTGCAATGACCGCTTACTCACCGCCAAGCGCTGGGCCACCGCATCGATGCGGGTGATCCCTGCGGGCAGCGTCTCCAGCAACACCGCCCTGACCCGCTCGCGCATGCTCGCTTGTGCATCGAGTTCAGACAGCCGTTGCTTCAAGCTCGGCTCAAAAGCCGCCCACATGGCCCTGTTTTCCGTCAAAAAGGGGCGTTTTGCAGCCTGCGCGGAAAAGTCAATTTGAATGTGCGCTGCTGTGCCCAAATCGCAACCCAGATAGGTTTTGTACGCCGTCATATCCACTGGCAACTCGGGCACCGAAGCCCTCAAGGGCTCGATCCGCTCGCGCGTGGCCAAGCGGGCCAGTTGTGTGAAGAACACCAACTCCGACACCCCCAAGCTGCGGGGAATCGGCTCGTCGATCCCGTAGCAGCTGAGCGTGACTTGGGTTCGGTCAGCGCGGATGTCAACCGCCATGTTCAAAGGCCCAATCAGGCGTTTGTATTGCGCCAGCCGCTGCAGTGCGGTGTTCAGGTCGGGGCTGCACAGGCAGGCGAACAGGGCCGGATCAAAGGCCTCCACCGACATGGCCTGCGCAAACTTCAGAGCCAGCTCGTCGTCGCCAGCGGCCAATTCCAACCCGCGCCACAGGTCAAAGTACTGCGCAGGCGACAAACTCGCGCCCGGTCGCACAAACAGGTCGCCCGGCAAACGCGCCAAGCCCAGCACATCGGCGGGTGCATAACCCATGTCCAGGATGAGCAGCTTCCAGCCCATCTGCACAGAAAAGCGTGTGGCCTGTTTCACGATGAGATGCTTTCTGGCGGGTTGATGCGTTTGGAGGGGTGGACTACTTGACTTGGCTCATGATGGCCCGGTCAAAGATGCGGTCCCCAAAATACTTGCGGATGAACATCAAGGGCTTGGCCATTTTGCCGATGACGTAACGGGTTTGGGGTCGGCGCGATCGGACAGCCTGCAGTATGGCATCGGCCACCACCGAAGGCGGCGAGGCGGCACCCGCTTTGGCATAGGTGCTGCGCATGGCCTTGGCCATGCCCTGCGCCATGGCGTGGTACGGGCCTTGGCCCGAACGCGCCAGCATGGGCTCGAGCATCACGCCGCCCCATTCGGTGGCAATCACACCGGGCTCGATGATCACCACCTGAATGCCCAAGGGTGCCAACTCAAGGCGCAAGCAATCGCTCCAACCTTCCACCGCATGCTTGGTCGCGTGGTACCAAGAGCCCAAGGGGGTGTACATCTTGCCGCCCATGGACGAGATGTTGATGACCTTGCCCGCCTGTTGGTGGCGCATGTGGGGCAGCGCCAATTGTGTGAGCCGCGCCATGCCAAACAGGTTGACTTCGAATTGGTAGCGGGCATCCGCCAGGGTCGAATCTTCCATCGCGCCGTACATGCCAAAGCCCGCGTTGTTCACCAACACATCAATGCCGCCATGGCCCTCGGTGATGCTGTTCACCGCCGCGACGATGTCAGTGTCCAACGAAATGTCCATTTGCAGCGGTATCGCGCCCAGGGCCCGCAGGTCTTCCATTTGCGCCACACGCCGGGCCGCAACGTAAACCACCAAGCCCTCTTGCAGCAGCCGCTTGGCCGTCTCTTTGCCCATGCCGGACGATGCGCCAGTGACGAGCGCCACCTGTGGTGGGGGGGGTGTGAATGCCATGAAAAACTCCATTCGTGAACAGGGCTGAGAATGGGTTCATGGTCGGGCCTCCAACGCTTATCGTCGCCATCGGATCATGCCAAAGCACATGCAAAAAACGCCAGCCAACGGGCATGACGTCTGCTGCAGGCCGGCATCCTGTGCATTTTGATCACAGCTATTAGCACTCGCCGCGGCACACGGACTTGCCTACACTGTCGCCATGATCCAAGGCCTCGTTCAACTTTTCCTCTTCCAGGCGCTGGGCGAGCTGCTCTCCAAGTTCGCCCTGCCCTTCATCCCCGGGCCTGTGTTGGGTTTGGTGTTGCTGCTGGCATTTTTGGCCCTGCGCGGTCATGTGCCCGCTTGCATGGATGGGGTGGGCAGCAGCCTCTTGCAGCACCTGGGGCTTTTGTTCATCCCCGCATCGGTGGGCGTGGTGCTGTATTTGCCCCTGTTGCAAGCCAACGCCTGGGCCATCACGGCGGCGCTGGTGCTGAGCGTGGTGGCCACGGTGGCGGTCACCGCCTTGGTGCTCCAACTGTTTGCCAAAAAGGACAGCCCACCATGAACAACACCCTGCCGCCCATTTCCGACATTTGGGTCTACCTCTCGGGCAGCCCGCTGCTGGCCTTGGTGCTCACACTCAGCGCTTACCTGCTGGGCCTGACCGTGTACGAGCGCAGCCAGCGCCACCCATTGGCCAATCCGGTGCTGATCGCGGTGGTTGTCGTGTGCTGGAGCATCCACTTGATCGACATGCCTTACGCCCAATATTTTGAAGGCGCGCAATTTGTGCACTTCTTGCTGGGCACGGCCACCGTCTCGCTGGCCATTCCCATCTACAAAGGTTTGGCTTCGCTCAAGGGCCGCATGGGGGTGTTGCTCATGTCGCTCATGGCGGGCGGCATCACTTCGGTGCTGACGGCCGTGGCCATGGCACGTTGGCTGGGCGTGGACGAAGCGCTGGTGCGCGGGCTGGTGGCCAAATCGGTCACCGCGCCCATTGCCATGGGCATTGCCGAGCGCGCGCAAGCCTCGCCCACCCTGACCGCCATCTTTGCCGTGAGCACCGGCATCTTGGGTGCGGTGCTCGGCCGTTATGTGCTCGACGCCCTGCGCGTGACCGCCTGGTGGCAACGCGGCTTTGCCCTGGGGGTGGCCGCGCACGGCATTGGCACGTCTCGCGCATTCAGCGTGAACGCCGAGGCCGGAGCCTATGCCAGCTTGGGCATGGGACTGCATGGCATTGCAGGGGCCTTGCTGATTCCTTATGCGGTGACTTGGTGGTTTTGATGCGGCAAGAGAATTGCCAAATTTATCCATTTGATCAAATTTGACCGCCATAATTGGTTTCTCCGAGCCATGCAAACCCGCATGACGCCTTGCCGATTTCAGATGACCGACCAGCGCCATGCAACGCACCATCTTTGACACCCCCATCGTCAACACCGTTCTTCGCGGAATTTCGCTGGGATTTCTCAAAGCCACGGGCTGGAAGATTGAAGGCCAAATGCCCGAGGGTGTCACCAAATGCGTGCTCATTGCGGCGCCGCACACGAGCAATTGGGACCTGCCCTACACCCTGATGGTGGCATTTGCATTGCGTCTGCACATTCATTGGATGGGCAAAAGCAGCATTTTCTCGTTCCCTTTTGGGCCGCTGATGCGCTGGCTGGGCGGCATTGCGGTCAACCGATCGCAAGCCTCCAACCTGGTGGACTCTTGCGCGCAAGAATTGGTCAAGGCCGATGGCGCGGTGCACTTGGTGATCCCACCCGAAGGGACACGCAGCAAAACCCGCTATTGGAAATCGGGTTTCTATTACATCGCCGTGCAAGCGCAGGTGCCCATTGTCATGGCCTACATGGACTACTCGCGCAAGGTCAGTGGTTTGGGGCCTTTGTTCTACCCATCGGGAGACATCGAGAAAGACATGGTCGCCATCCAAGCGTTTTATGCGCCTTTCAAGGGCAAAAACGCCGACCAGTTTGAAACGCCGCTTGGAAATCCATAGGCGCCTGAGCAGCTCGGGCCTGAGCCTGGGAGGCCTTGCGCTGCAGGCCGATGGCGTAGGGCAGTCGGTACCCCATCGCCCCGTCACTCACTCGGTTTTGGCCCCGGCCTGAAACCAACGCCCGAACAGGGCCCGATCCTCTTCGGTCAAACCCGTTGCATTGCCCATGGGCATTTGCTTCGTCACCACCACTTGTTGGTACATGTTTTGGGCGTTTTGCTTGATCAACTCAGGGCTGTCCAAGCGCACGTTCTTCATTTGCACCTGGGCACCATGGCATGACAGGCAGTGCTGCCCCACCAGGCTTTGCACTTGGACGAAGCTCACGGGCTGCGCAGGCGCTGCAAATGCTTTGGGGGGGGCGGGTCGCAAGGCCACGATCACGCCCAAAATCATCACCACACCCACGGCCGCAAAAGGCCAAGGGTTGGCGGCACGGCCCAAGTGAAAGGCGTGCCGCTGCACAAAGAACTGGCGGATCAGGGCACCGGCCAACATCATGACAAACAGCAACACCCAGCGGTGTTCGTGCGTGTACAAAAAGCTGTAGTGGTTGCTGAGCATCGCAAAGATGACGGGCAAGGTGAAGTAAGTGTTGTGCACGCTGCGCTGCTTGCCGCGCTTGCCGTGGATGGCCAAGGCATTGGCGTCATACGTCTCTCCGCTGGTCATGGCCGCCACCACTTTGCGTTGGCCGGGGATGATCCAGAAGAACACATTGGCGCTCATGGCGGTGGCAATCATCGCGCCCACCAACAAGAATGCAGCACGACCGGCAAACAGTTCATTGGCCAGCCAAGCGCAAAAGGCCACCACCACGATCATCAGGCCCGCCACGATCAGTTCGCCGTTTTTTCGGAAGCCAAAGACACGGCAAATGATGTCGTACACGAACCAGAAGGCCACCAACATGCCCACTGCGGCCGATCCGGCCATCACGGGTGACCAGGCCATCAAGGACTTGTCGATCAAAAAGGTGCCGGCGTTGTAGAGGTACAGCACCGTGAACAGCGCAAAGCCACTCAGCCAGGTGGAGTAACTTTCCCAATAGAACCAATGGAGCTTGGTGTGGATCTTTTTGGGTGCCACCATGTACTTTTGCGGGTTGTAAAAACCGCCGCCGTGCACCGCCCACATGGCCCCGCCCACGCCCTTTTCGAGCAAGTCAGGCGAGTTGGGTTTTTGCAGGTTGTTGTCCAGGAAGACAAAGTAAAACGAGGAGCCAATCCAGGCGATGGCGGTGATGACATGCACCCATCGCAGCAACAAATTGGCCCATTCCAGAAAATACGACTCCATGAAGGATTCTCCAACCAGCTCACCACCGCGGGCCCTGTGAGCGGGTATTCGGTCGCGAACATGAATCCGGAGATTCTTGCGCCGCTGCGACCAGTGCACTCAAGTGTATACAGTTTGCGGCCAGCTTTCCAGCCCTCCCAAGTCTGCCGTGCCTAGGGGAAACCAGCAGCACAGGGTCAAAGTGTCTGCAACAACTGTGCCGCCACCGACACCGCAATGACCTCAGGCTCTTTGCCGGTGATCCCTGGCACGCCAATCGGACAGGTGATGTGGGCGATCTCTTGGGCGGTGAACCCACGGTCCTCAAGGCGATGCCGGAAGGTGGCCCATTTGGTTTGGCTGCCGATCAGGCCCACAAACGGCAAATCACCCCGCTCCCTTTGGCGCTTCAAGCAGGCCATCACGATGTCCAAGTCTTCGGCATGGCTGAAACTCATGATCAACACACGGCTGCCTGCAGCCACATCAGCAACTGCAGCTTGTACCGGGTTGGAATGCTCACAGTCCACCTCTGCGGGCACATCGGCAGGGAATATCTCGTCGCGGCTATCGATCCATCGCACGGCAAAGGGCAAAGGGGCCAATGTGTGCACCAAAGCCTTGCCCACATGGCCACCACCAAACAGCGCCAATGGCTTGCGCTGCGGCGTCAAC
Source organism: Limnohabitans sp. DCL3 (assembly GCF_048019295.1). Classification (GTDB taxonomy): domain Bacteria; phylum Pseudomonadota; class Gammaproteobacteria; order Burkholderiales; family Burkholderiaceae_C; genus Limnohabitans_A. Next base: position 2,329,356 of record NZ_CP171842.1, read on the forward strand.
TGCGTGCGCATTCGAGGCAGGTCATCCGCGCTGATGGGCTCAAAAACGAGATCAACTGCGCCACCACAACACTGACCCAAACTGGGCCCCAAGACCTGGCGCAAGTGAATTTGCTCGGTTTGCCCCATCAAGAGAAGCCGAGCGTGGGCCAGCGCCTGAAATTCCAAATGCCCCCCCCCGATCGTGCCGTGTTCGCCCTCGGCAAACACCACCATGTGCGTGCCGGGTCCCCGGGGCACGGAGCCTTGCGTGGCTTGCACAGTTACCCGCACCGCTTGCTCGGTGTTCAGCCTTTGAAGGGCTTGCTCAATCCAATTCACGCTTTGATGTCCAATCAGTGTTGAAGAGTGCGGCCGTTTTGCTGCGCCAACTGTCACGATGCCACAATCCACTTCAGTGCAGAGTATGCCAAGGACAGGGCCCCACCATGACACCACGCTTGCCAACCGTTCAAAGATTTTTCACGCCCCTTGGCTTGGCCATGGCCATGGCCACTTTGGCGCTGCTCAGCGGCTGTGACACCCCCCCTCCAGCACCCAGCACACCGAGTGCACCGACGGCCACCATGCCTCCGCTTGCACCGCTGCCCTTGCCACCGGCGGCCAGGGCCCCTGAAAAAATTTCGGCACCTGCCGACCCCAGCGCTTTGGCGCGCAGCAGCATGGCGTACCGAAAGGACGCAGCCCGTCATTTGTACGGCCTGCACGCACACCGCATCTACCGAGGGCGCTTGCCGCCCATGTTGGAAGCGGTGGGCGTCTTGGCTGTGGACATTGACCCCAAAGGATCGGTCAAGTCGTTGAACTGGATGCGTGCGCCCAAGCATGCGCCCCATGTGATGGCTGAAATCGAGCGCATGGTCAAAGCCTCAGCCCCCTACCCCGCACCTGCGCAACTGGGCCAAGTCACCTATACCGATGTGTGGCTGTGGCACAAAAGCGGCAAGTTCCAGTTGGACACCCTCACGGAAGGTCAAGACTGAATTGGCCGACCTTTTGGCGAACGAACCGTTCAAGACCCTTGGGTCTGCTCGTGCTCAGCCCCTGGAAGCAAGGTCAAAATGAGCGTGGTGGCCACAGAAAAACCCGCCAAAAACAAGAGGGCACTGCCGAAACCCATCGCCTTGACCACGGGCCCCAAGGCCCAGACCGACAAAGAACTGACCGCGAACGACACGCCCAAGCGCATGCCCGAGACGCGAGAACGCAAGCGGTCGTCCACATACCGGGCGATCATGAAGTCGGTGAAGGGTATGGCCCCGAAGATGAACACCATCACCCCAATGAGCGCTGCCCACAACCACCAGCCTTGCACCTGAGAGGCCAACACCAGCATGGGGATCTGCGCCATCACCATGCCCATGAAAAAACGCTTGAGTGGGAAACGGTTGATGAAGTGCCCCACCACAACCTGGGCCACTGAAGCCACGGCGTATACCAAAGCCAGCAGCAAGCCCAATGCGGCCGGGTCTTCCAACACGCCCTGAAAGCGTTCGGCCAACAAGGGACCGTTGCCATTGGTCATGAAGTTAAACAGCACACTGCTGGTGATGGCTGCAGCCGTCATGACCACCAAGGCTCGGGCCAACAAGGGGGCGGGCAACCTGACTTGAGCCCCACCCTTGCGCTGGGATGGTGACGAGACTTCTTTCGGGCACACGCGTGCGAACAACCCACCACAGAGCAACGACAACAGCCCAGGTAAAACAAAAGCCGCTCGCCAGCCCTGCCACTGGATCAAAAAGCCCGTGAGCAAAGCGGCCACTGCCACCCCCATATTGCCTGCCAATCCATTGAAGCCAATCGTGGCACCCGGATTCGATGAGCGCTCAAGCAGCATGGGAATGCCCACAGGGTGGTAGATGGCGGCAAACACCCCGATCAGCGTCAGGCAGGTCGCCAATTGCCAAGGCGTTTGGGCAAAGGCCGTCAGAATCGACGCTGCACCGATGCCAAAAAAGAACACCAGCATCATGCTGCGGCGCCCCCACAAATCGCCCAATCGGCCGGCTGGCAAAGCGCCTAGACCAAACATGAAAAACGCACCTGCACCGTACGGCATCAGGTCTTGCCACTGGGCCAAACCCATGTCAGCCGCGATGGCACTGACGGCTGCCGCAAAAATCAGCAAGAACAAATGGTCCAGCGCGTGCGCTGTGTTGAGCAAGCCCCTGACCATGCGGGGGTGGCCAGTGCTCAATTCAAGCGACAAGGGGTGCCCCCGATAGGAATTCCAAAGCATCAGCCCCGGGCTTGCGCATCCGGTTCCCCATCTGATCGGCGCTCAGCAGTTGCCTGACCAGGCTTGCTCAGCCCTTGGGGTTCGGGCATGAAGCACATCTTCTCGCCGTCCCAGCGCTGGCCGCACCAGCACAGGCCTTCGGCGTTGATGATGCAAGTGCCGGTGCCACAGCACCGTGGATCGTCTGACATGGGCCTGCTCCTTTGGGCTAGAGGGATCAAAGTGACAGGATGCCTGAAACCATTTCAGGCACCCGGCTCAAGCCTTCACAACCCTGCAGCGGCCTTGGCTTTTTCGCAAGCCATCAGGATGCGCTCGGGTGTGGCCGGGGCGTCCATGTAGACCACGGCTTTGTGGTCGGCGCTGGCAGCCACCGCATCGCGCAAGGCGAAGAAGGCCGACAGACCCAACATCAATGGCGGCTCGCCCGTGGCCTTGCTGTTGAAGGGTGTGGGCTTGAGGTTGGCGTTGTCGAACAAGGTGACTTTGAAATGCTCGGGGATGTCGCCCGCCACAGGAATTTTGTAGGTGCTGGGGCCGTGGGTGAGCAGTTTGCCCTTTTTGTCCCAAATGCACTCTTCCATGGTGAGCCAGCCCATGCCTTGGACATACGCGCCTTCGATCTGGCCCTTGTCCAAGGCGGGGTTGATGCTGCGGCCCACGTCGTGCACGATGTCCACGGCTTTGAGCCACCACTCGCCGGTGCGGGTGTCGATTTCGACTTCGCTCACGGCCGCACCGTAGCAGTAGTAATAGAACGCACGGCCATTCAGGGTCGCGAAGTCGTATTTGATTTCGGGCGTCATGTAGAAACCCGTGACCGACAAGCCGACACGTTCCATGTACGCTTGTTTGGTGACATCGGCCCACTTGACGGATTTGCCGCCGCCGTGGACTTCGTTGTTGGAGAAGCTCACCTCTTCGGCAGCACAACCCAACATGCGCGCCGCGACAGGCTTCAAACGCTCACGCATTTGCGCAGTGGCGTTCATGATGGCCGCGCCATTGATGTCAGCACCACTGGATGCCGAGGTGGCCGAAGCGTTGGGCACTTTTTGAGAGTCGGTGGCGGTGATGCGCACCTTGTCCACGCTGATGCCCAAACCGTCGGCACAGACCTGCGCCATCTTGGTGTTCAGGCCTTGGCCCATTTCGGTGCCGCCGTGGTTGCAGCTGACGGAACCATCCATGTAGACCACCAACAATGCGCCGCCTTGGTTCAGGTGCGTGGCGGTGAAGCTGATGCCGAACTTCAGCGGCACCAAGGCCAAACCGCGCTTGCGGGTTTTGCTCTTGGCGTTGAAGGCATGCACGGCGGCACGGCGCTCGGCGTAGTTGGATTCCTGCTCCACCTGGTCAATGACCTTGTCGCCCACCCAGTCTTCAATCAACTGGTTGTATTGCGTGGTCATGGTGTCGGGCGAGCCGCTGATGGCCGGGTCTTTGTAGAGGTTGAGCTTGCGCACTTCCAAGGGGTCTTTGCCCAAAGTCATGGCGATCTCGTCCATCACCGTCTCGATGCCAAACATGCCTTGTGGGCCACCGAAACCCCGGAAAGCGGTGGCGCTTTGCGTGTTGGTTTTGCAGCGGTGGCTGACCAGTTTGAGCGCGGGGAGGTGGTAGGTGTTGTCGATGTGCAGGCAAGCGCGGTCGTTCACGGGGCCGGAGTAATCGGTGCTGTAGCCGCAGCGCGACATGAGGGTGATGTTGGCGCCCAGGACACGGCCGTTGTCGTCAAAACCGACTTCGTAATCGATGCGGAAATCGTGGCGCTTGCCGGTGATGGTCATGTCGTCGTCGCGGTTCACGCGCAGCTTGACGGGCTTTTGCAGCTTGTGCGCAGCCAGCGCGGCGCTCTGGCTGAAGATGCTGGCATTGCCCTCTTTGCCACCAAAGCCGCCACCCATGCGGCGGCAAATCACCTCCACATCGTTGGTGTGCAAGTTCAGGGCATGCGCAGCTTCGCGCTGGTTGCCGTCGGGGTGCTGGGTCGACACGTACAGTGTCAGCTGCCCGTCTTCCTTGGGCACCGCATACGTGATCTGGCCTTCCAGATAGAACTGTTCTTGCTGGCCGGTGTTGGTGCTGCCCTTGATTTTGTGGGGCGCGCTGGCAATGGCGGCGGCGGCGTCACCCCGCGTGATGCCCTTGGGCGGCATGATGAAGCTGCTCGCGGCCATGGCCTCTTCGATGGTCAAGATGGGCGTGAGTTCTTTCACCAGCACCTTGGCTTTTTTGGCGGCTTCGCGGGCGTAAAGCATTTCACGCGCCACGACCACGGCCACGGCCTGGCCGATGAACTCGACCTTGCCTGCGGCCAAAAACGGATCGTCATGAATGATGGGGCCGCAGTTGTTTTCGCCGGGAATGTCTTTGGCGGTGTAGACCGCCACGACGCCGTGTTCACGCAAGATGGCTTCGCGGTCAATGCCGTCGCCAATCAGCTCACCATGCGCCACGGGCGACAAGATGAGCGCAGCATACAAAGTGCCTGCGTGCTCAGGGATGTCGTCGATGTAGGTGGCAGATCCGGTGACATGCAAGTGCGCAGATTCATGCACCAGCTCTTTGCCCTGCTGAACGTCAGAAGCGGGCAACAGGTTTTTGATGGGGGTAGGAGCGTTCATTCTTGCCTCTGAAGTGAGGGGACAGAGCCAATTTGCTGCGCAAATGTGGGTCTATCCCCTGGTTTTAAGATTGTTCTTCAACGAATTCGAGCACCAAGTTGCGGGCGACCAAGGCGCGGTAGGCCCAGGTGGCACGCAGACCGTCACGGGCGGTGAAGCTGGCAGTGATCGCGGCGTCCAGGTCGGCCGATTTCACGTCGGCTGGTGCACGGCCTTCCAGCACGGCTTCGAGCTTGGGGGCTCGGCAAGGCGATGGCGCCAAGCCGTTGTAAGCCAGCTTCACGCCGCTCAGCTTGCCGCCTTTGAGCGTGTAGCTGATGGCCGCGCAAGTGGCCGAAATGTCTTGCTCAAAGCGCTTGCTCACCTTGTGGGCGCGGAACACCTGGCCTGCCACAGGTTTGGGCAGCTCGATGGCTTCGATGAACTCGCCGGGCGCCATCACGTTTTTCTTCATGCCAGTGTAGAAGTTGTCCAGCAGCACCTGGCGGGTTTTGTCGCCACGGCGCAGCACCAGAGTGGCACCCAGCGCCATCAGGCAAGGCATGGTGTCGCCAATGGGCGAGCCGTTGGCGATGTTGCCCGCCAGCGTGGCCGTCGACCGGATGGGGGGGGAGCCAAAACGGCGCAGCACTTCGGAGAAGTCGGGGTAAGCCTGGGCCAACAGCGCTTCGACCTGCGTGAGCGACACCGCCGCGCCAATGCGCCAGGCGCTGGCGGTCTCACTCACTTGGCGCAGTTCTTTGACGTTGCCCAGATACATGATGTGGTCGGGGCGGCTGAACTGCTTGTTGACCTGCAGACCGATTTCGGTGCTGCCCGCCAACAGCGTGGTGGTCGGGTGCTTGACCAAATAATCGGCCGCCTCGGCCAGGGTGGCGGGCGAGACGAACTCATTGCCTTTGCGGGTACGCACGACCGGCTGCACGATGATGTCACCGTCCAGGCTGAGCGTGGGCACTTTGGCGCGTTGAATTTCTTGGAGCAGCGGCACATCGGCGCTGTCGTCCAGCTTCAAAGCCTCGGGCTGGGCGCAAGCCTTGGTGGCCGATTCGATGATCGGCTTGTAGCCGGTGCAACGGCACAGGTTGCCGCTGAGCGAATCGGTGATCTGCTGTCGGTTGGGCATGGGCAAGACCTGCACCAAATTCACCAGACTCATCACGATGCCGGGGGTGCAAAAGCCGCACTGCGAGCCGTGGCACTTGATCATTTCCTCCTGCACGGGGTGCAGCGTGCCATCGGCTTTTTTCAGGCTCTCCACCGTCTTGACCGATTTGCCGTCCAGTGAAGGCAGCAGCTGGATGCAGGCGTTGGTGGCCACATAGTCCACGCCCGTTCCAGCTCCATTGAGCTCACCCACCATCACCACACAAGCGCCGCAATCGCCTTCCGCGCAGCCCTCTTTGGTACCCGTGCGGTGCAATTGTTCGCGCAAATAATCGAGAACAGTGGTGGTGCGGCGCTCGCCTTGGGCTTCGACAATGCGGCCGTCGAGCACAAAGCGCACGGTGTTGGTGACTTGGGTCATATGGGAAAGGGTGTGGGTAGACAAACAGTAAGCCTCGATTTTAAGGAACCGGGGCCCACGTGGCGGTCTTTTTTGACCAAATCGACAGAATTGTTGGCGTCATCGGGCTCAGACCCCGTGTCGCTCCAAGATGCCCCTTGCAAAAAGGCGCACCTTCAGCCTCATTGATGTTTGAAGAATTGGGGTCGAAATAATTGGGGTCAGATCCCGATTATTGATCCCGATTTTTTATGAACCGCGGTAAGTCGAGTAGCTCCAGGGACTGGCCAGCAAGGGCACATGGTAGTGCTGGTCCTCGTGGGCCACCCCGAAATCCAGGCTCACTTTGTTCAAGAAGTTCGGCTCGGGTAACTCCACGCCCTTGGCCTTGAAGTAACCCGCCACGTCAAAGACCAGGCGGTAGGTGCCTTGGCGCAGGCTGGTGTGGTCATAGAGCAGGCCATCGGGGTTGCGGCCATCGTGGTTGAGGGTGAAGCTTTTGACCCAAGTGGCCTGATCGCCTTGGGTGGTGTACAAGGCCACCTGCATGCCCGCAGCGGGGCAGCCGTGCATGGTGTCCAAAACGTGTGTGCTCAATCCCATGGTGTGCTCGCTTGTCTTGAATAAGGGTCAAAAAAGAGGGGCTTGGGCTTGGCTTTGAGAGGCCGTCCAAACCGGTCGACCGAAGTGTATACAATTTTGCATTTGGTGGCTATGATTTGCGCCACCAAGACAAAGACACCCGGAAAAGGGACCGCGAGACATGGAAACTTCCACCACGCACCACATTGTCGAATCACTGACCCGCGCCATCGTGGAGCACCGGCTGTTGCCCGGCTCCAAACTGGCCGAGCAAAAGCTGGCCGACCATTTTGGCGTGTCGCGCACGTTGGTGCGCCAGGCGCTGTTTCAGTTGTCACAAAACCGCTTGATCCGGCTCGAACCGGCTCGCGGCGCGTTTGTGGCCGCCCCCTCGGTCGAAGAAGCGCAACAGGTCTTTGCCGTGCGCCGCATGCTGGAGGCCGAGATGACGCGTGCCTTTGTGCAGCAGGTCACGTCCGAACAAATCGTGGCCTTGAAAGACCACATCAAGCAAGAGCGCGAAGCCGTGACGCAGGGCGACATCACGGGCCGCACGGAGTTACTGGGCGACTTCCATGTGCGCATGGCTGAACTCATGAACAACGATGTGCTGGCCCAGGTGCTGGGTGAATTGATCTCGCGCTGCGCCCTGATCACCTTGATGTACCAATCGCGCAACGAGGCCGAGCACTCCACCGACGAGCATGTGGCCATCGTGGCTGCGCTCGAAGCACAAGACTCGGACCTGGCCGTGCGCCTGATGCACGAACACCTGTTGCACGTCGAAGCCAGCTTGACCTTTGACCGCAAAGTGCCCACCCACGACATTTCTCTGGCCCTGGCCTGAACCCTTGCAATGACCGCCATGAGCACCTACGACAGCACCCTCCCCTACCCCCGCGACCTCCAAGGCTATGGCCGCCATGTGCCACACGCCCAGTGGCCCGGGGGTGCCCGTGTGGCCGTGCAGTTTGTCTTGAACTACGAAGAAGGCGGCGAAAACTCGGTGCTGCACGGTGATGCAGGCTCTGAGCAGTTTTTGTCTGAGATGTTCAACCCTGCGTCCTTTCCCGAGCGGCACATCAGCATGGAAGGCATTTACGAATACGGATCGCGGGCGGGCGTCTGGCGCTTGCTGCGCGAGTTTGAAAAACGCAAGTTGCCGCTCACCGTGTTTGGCGTGGCCACCGCGCTGCAAAAGCACCCCGAATTGACCGCCGCCTTCCAAGAACTGGGCTACGACATCGCCTGCCATGGCCTCAAGTGGATCCATTACCAAAATATCGATGAAGCCACCGAGCGTGCCCACATGGCCGAGGCCATGGCGATCATGCAAAAGCTCACGGGCGAACGCCCCCTGGGCTGGTACACCGGGCGCGACAGCCCCAACACCCGCCGCTTGGTGGCTGACTTCGGCGGGTTTGAGTACGACAGCGACTACTACGGCGACGACCTGCCGTTTTGGATGAAAGTGCGCAAAAGCGACGGCACCGATGCACCTCAACTCATCGTGCCCTACACCCTGGATTGCAACGACATGCGCTTCGCGCTGCCCCAGGGCTATTCGCATGCCGACCCGTTCTTCCAGTACATGAAGGACACCTTTGACGCGCTCTATGCCGAAGGTGACCCGAATGGCGACAACGCCCCCAAGATGATGAGCATCGGCATGCACTGCCGCTTGCTGGGCCGCCCCGGCCGCATCACCGCACTGCAACGCTTTTTGGACCACATCCAGTCGCACGACAAAGTCTGGGTGGCGCGGCGCCTCGACATTGCACGGCATTGGAAAGCCACACACCCTTACAAGGATTGAACATGGCCCTGACCCTCGACCAACTCAACCAAGCATCCGCTGCAGACGCCGCGCAGATGCTCGACGGCCTGTACGAGCATTCGCCCTGGATCGCCGAGCAAGCGCTGGCGCAACGCCCGTTCACCTCGCTGGCCCACCTCAAGCACACCATGTGTGAAGTGCTGGCGCACGCTGGGCGTGACGCGCAACTCGGCCTGATTCGCGCCCACCCCGAGTTGGCCGGCAAAGCCATGGTCAGCAAGTCGCTCACAGCCGAGTCGACCCACGAGCAAACGAAAGCGGGCTTGACCGACTGCACGCCCGAAGAGTTCGCCAAGATCCAAAAGCTCAACGCCGACTACAACGCCAAGTTCGGCTGGCCCTTCATCCTGGCGGTGCGCGGTCCGCGTGGCGTGGGCTTGAACAAAAAACAGATCATCGACGCCTTTGAGCGCCGCCTGTTTGGTCACCCCGACTTTGAATTGGCCGAGTGCCTGCGCAACATCCACCGCATCGTCGAGATCCGGCTGAACGACAAGTTCGGTGTGGAACCCACGCTCGGCCACCAGGTCTGGGACTGGCAAGAACAACTCGCGCAGCACTCCGACCCCGGCTTTGCCGAACGGGGTCAACTCACCGTCACGTACCTCACCGACGCGCACCGCGCCTGCGCCCAGCGCATCGCACAAAACATGCGCGACTGCGGTTTTGACGAGGTGGATACCGATGCGGTGGGCAACGTGGTGGGACGCTACCACCCGGCCACCGCAGGCGGCAAATACTTGATGACGGGCAGCCACTACGACACCGTGCGCAATGGCGGCAAGTACGACGGGCGCCTGGGCATCTTTGTGCCCATGGCCTGTGTGCAGCAGCTGTACCAGCAAGGCCAACGTCTGCCCTTTGGCATCGAAGTCGTGGCCTTCGCTGAAGAAGAAGGTCAGCGCTACAAAGCCACCTTCCTCGGCTCGGGCGCCCTCATCGGCCAATTCAACCCCGCCTGGCTGGACCAACAAGATGCCGACGGCATCACCCTGCGTGCGGCCATGCAGCACGCAGGCCTGTGCATCGACGACATCCCCCACATCCAGCGCGACCCGGCGCAGTACTTGGGCTTTGTCGAAGTGCACATCGAGCAAGGCCCGGTGCTCAATGAAGTGAACATCCCGCTGGGCGTCGTCACCTCCATCAATGGCAGCGTGCGTTACCTGTGCGAGGTATTCGGCACCGCCAGCCACGCGGGCACCACCCCCATGGACCGCCGCCGCGACGCGGCCTGCGCCGTGGCCGAACTGGCGCTGTACATGGAGCAACGCGCCGGCCAAGACGGCGACAGCGTGGCGACGATGGGCCAGCTGCAAGTCCCCAACGGCTCGATCAACGTGGTGCCCGGGCGCTGCCTGTTCAGCCTGGACATGCGTGCGCCCACCGATGCACAGCGCGACGCGCTGGTGGCGGATGTGATGGCGCAATTGCAGGCCATTGCCGAGCGCCGTGGCGTGCGCGTCAAAACCGAACTCACCATGAGCGCCGCTGCTGCGCCCAGCGCCCCCGAGTGGCAAGCGCGTTGGGAACGCGCCGTGAGCGCCTTGGGTGTGCCGCTGTTCAAACTGCCCAGCGGCGCAGGCCACGACGCGATGAAGCTGCATGAAGTCATGCCACAAGCCATGCTGTTTGTGCGCGGCGAAAACGGCGGCATCAGCCACAACCCACGCGAATCGACCACCAGCGACGACATGCAGCTGTGCGTCGACGCTTTCTCCCATGTTTTGAACCAACTCTCTCAGGAACTGTCATGAGCGCTACTGCCCAACAATACGCACAACTCGACGCTTGGATCGACGCGCACTTCGACGAACAGGTGAAGTTCTTGCAAGCCTTGGTGCAGGTGCCCACCGACACGCCACCGGGCAACAACGCGCCCCACGCCGAGCGCACCGCCGAACTGCTCAAGCCCATGGGGTTTGAGGCAGAAAAGCACCCTGTGCCCGCCTCCGAAGTCAAGGCCTATGGCCTGGAGTCGATCACCAACCTGATCGTGCGCCGCCCATATGGCGAAGGCAAAACCATCGCCCTGAACGCCCATGGCGACGTGGTGCCCCCCGGCGAAGGCTGGACCCACCCGCCCTACGGCGGCGAGATCCACAACGGCGCCATGTACGGACGCGCCACCGCCGTGAGCAAGTGCGACTTCTCCACCTTCACCTTTGCCACGCGGGCACTCGAATCGCTCAAGGCCCCCCTCAAAGGCGGTGTGGAACTGCACTTCACCTACGACGAAGAGTTTGGCGGCGAAATGGGCCCCGGCTGGCTGCTGGCCCAGGGCCTGACCCAACCCGACCTGATGATCGCAGCAGGCTTCAGTTACCAAGTCGTCACCGCACACAACGGCTGCCTGCAAATGGAAGTCACCGTGCAAGGCGAGATGTCGCACGCCGCCATCCCCGACAGCGGCACCGATGCATTGCAAGGCGCGGTGCACATCCTGAACGCTTTGCTCGCACTGAATACGCAGTACCTGTTGGTCACGTCCCAAGTCGAGGGCATCACCCACCCCTATCTGAACGTGGGCCTGATCGAAGGCGGCACCAACACCAACGTGGTGCCGGGCAAAGTCAGCTTCAAGCTCGACCGCCGCATGATCCCCGAAGAAAACCCGGCCGAAGTGGAAGCCAGCATCCGCCAAACCATTGCCGACGCCGCTGCCAGCTTCAAGCCCCCGCGCGGCGGCCATGTGCTGAAAGTGGATGTGCGCCGCATGCTGCTGGCCAACGCCATGAAACCGCTGGCGGGCAACCAACCGCTGGTGAGCGCCATCCAAAAACACGGTGAACAAGTCTTCGGCGAAGCCATCCCTGCTTTGGGCACGCCGCTCTACACCGACGTGCGCCTGTACGTGGAGCGCGGCATCCCCGGCGTGATCTACGGCGCAGGCCCGCGCAGCGTGCTCGAATCCAACGCCAAACGCGCCGACGAGCATGTGCAGCTGGATGACCTGCGCCGGGCGACCAAGGTGGTGGCGCGGACGTTGCTGGATTTGCTGGCTTGAAACTGAAGGTGCTTAGGCACCTTGAGAAACCACGCTTACCTTTTCAACTTCAGAGCCACGCCATTTTTTGAAATTCATTTCTAGGTGAACGCCATGGGCAAACCAGTGAACATCAATGATGGGCTTTACAGCCAAGCCAAGGCCTATGCCATGGCTGAGCGTCAAACCATCGCTGAACAGATCAATCTCTGGGCCATGGTAGGTAAAGCTGGGCTCGACAACCCAGATTTACCAACTGCTTTTGTTCGCGATCTCATCGTTGCACGCATGAAAAATTCCGAGTTGGCTACGCCGTTTGTGCCCGCCTCCACGGCCCGAGCTTGAACGTTATGACCGCACCTGACCTCGCCACCCTGCGCCAGCGCGTGCAGGCCTGCACCACCGACCAAGACGTGGCCGACTATCAGCGCGACGGCGCGGTGTGCATCCGCAACTTGTTCACGCCCGAAGAAGTGGCCCTGCTGCGGGACGGTATCGAGGCCAATTTGGCCCAGCCCAGCCCGCGCGGCATGGTGGCCAGCAGGCCGGACGACCCGGGGCGTTTTTTTGAAGACTTTTGCAACTGGCAAGACATCCCGCAGTACCAGCGCTTCATCTTTGACACCCCCCTGGCCGCACTGGCGCAGCGGCTGATGCAAAGCCAGACGGTGCGCCTGTACCACGACCACCTGTTGGTCAAAGAGCCCGGCACACGCCAGCGCACGCCTTGGCACCAAGACCAGCCTTATTACAACGTGGACGGCCTGCAAAACATCAGTTTTTGGATTCCGGTGGACCCGGTGTCCCGCCCGTCCACGCTGGAGTTCATCGCAGGCTCACACCGTGGCCCCTGGCTCATGCCGCGCACTTTCATGACGAACCAGGCTAAATGGTTCCCCGAAGGCTCGCTGGCCGAATTGCCCAACATCGACCAGCACCGCGAAGACTTCCCCATCCTCGGCTGGGACTTGCAGCCGGGCGACTTGGTGTGTTTTCACATGCTCAGCCTGCACGCCTCAGCCGGCGTGGACGGCACGCAGCGCAGGCGCGTGTACTCGGTGCGCTTTTTGGGCGACGACATGACCCACGCGCCTCGCCCCTGGGTCACCTCACCGCCTTTTCCCGGGCTGGACCAGGAGCTGCCCGCCGGAGCACCCATGGACCATGCGCTGTTTCCGCTGATGCCTGGGCTTTAACCCCGTTTCAGATACACCTTGACGAAACTGCGCTTGAGCTGATCTGCCTGCGCAGGCATGGCCCCCAGATTTCCGGCTTGCGCCAATGCCAACAGCTCATCCAGGTTTTTGCGAATGGCCTGAATTTCGGCGTCGTTGGCTTCCAGTTCCACAGGTTTGAACTTGTCGCTGAGCATGGGATGCAGTTGCTTGACTTTTTCCGCGTCCTTGGCGTTCGCTGCGTCCAAGATCAGCTCCATCGCGTCATGGAAATCCACCAGCGCAACGGCCAGCATGGAAAACCCATTGCGCTTGAAGATGCCCTGAAACACGGGGCGGATTTTTTCCAGATCCAAATGCGCCTGATGCAGATCACCATCGCGCACCAGGGGCTGAGCGGCAGCCATGATCACAGCCACCTGCTGCAAATCGCTCACCAGTTGGTGGTCGCCCCTGAGGGCATAGGGCTGATAAGCGCTGTATTTGCGCTGAAAAACCGCATAGCCTGACACCATTTTTTCCCCATTCGCGACAGCGGAGTCACGTTCATTTTTACCCGTCAGAAACAGCGTTTGTTTGTAAAAGTGGTTCATCGCATTGAACTCTTCCAAAAAGAGTTTGCGACTGAACAACGCGCTGCCATAACTGCCACCGACGAGCAAGGCCAGCAAGGCCAACCACCCCAACCAGCGCCAGAGGGGGCTCACTTTGCTGACGGCCCACTGGGCAGTGCCCATGCCCAGTAATCGGTATAAAGGGCAAAACTGCGCACCCGCCGTGCCCACCATCAGCAACGCCCCTGCGAAGGCGGCCCATTGCCATACCCCTGTCAACCAGAAATACCCCCCTTGCGCCAGAACGATGGCCAAAGCCAGACGACACCAGCGGTCGATCGGATGGATGTTTTTCATGGGGAAACCTTGTGTTGGACCACCAAAAGGGTTTCGGTGATGTCGGGTTTCAGTATCAACACCCCCGCCCCTGTTGGAATTGATCCTGATCACGGGGCGGGAATCTTTTTCAAAACAGGCTGCACCGGGGTATTCCCTGAGGTCAAGTGTGGAAATTTTGTATACAGTTTCGAACACAAAGAAGCACACATCTAGTTTCTTTGCGGTTTTCCCCCTCTGTTTAATTTTCAGGAGACCCCTCCATGAGTTCAACCATCCACCCCGTGGACGAGCATTTGCCCAATGGCAAGCTCGCCGCTTTGGGCCTACAGCATGTCCTGGTGATGTATGCCGGCGCGGTGGCCGTGCCCCTGATCGTCGGCCGCGCCCTCAAACTCAGCCCCGAGCAAGTGGCGATGCTGATTTCGGCCGACCTGTTTTGCTGCGGTTTGGTCACGCTGATCCAATCGCTGGGCGCCACACAGTGGTTTGGCATCAAATTGCCCGTGATGATGGGCGTGACATTTGCGTCTGTGGCCCCGATGGTGGCCATGGCCAACAACAACCCGGGGGTGCAAGGCGCAGGGCTGATCTTTGGCGCCATCATTGGCGCGGGGGTGATCTCCATCTTGATTGCGCCGATCGTCAGTCGGATGCTGCGATTTTTCCCGCCTGTGGTCACCGGCACCATCATTGCCGTCATCGGCATCAGCTTGATGCGCGTGGGCATCAACTGGATTTTTGGCAACCCCTTCGGCCCCACAGCGCCCAGCATTCCCAATCCGGAACACTTGGCCTGGCTCGATGCCGCCAAACAAGCGGCCAGCACGGGCGCGGTGCCCCCAGTGCCTGCCGGCCTGAACATCGTGGGCTCGGTGCCCAACCCCAAGTACGCACAGCTCTCGCACATCGGCATTGCCGCCATCGTGTTGGTGTCCATCTTGCTGATTGCCAAATACGCCCGTGGCTTTGTGGCCAACATTTCGGTGCTGTTGGGCATCGTGATCGGTGGCGTGGTGGCCACGGCCTCTGGCCTCATGAGCTTCGAAAAAGTCGGCAAAGCGGGCTGGTTTGACCTGGTGCTGCCCTTCGAAATTGCCACCCCTGTCTTTGACCCGATCCTGATCCTGACCATGACCTTGGTGATGATCGTGGTGATGATCGAGTCGACCGGCATGTTCCTGGCCTTGGGCGATCTGACGGGCAAAAAAGTCGACCAAAAAATGCTCACCGCAGGTCTGCGCACCGACGGTCTGGGCACGCTGATCGGCGGCATTTTCAACACCTTCCCTTACACCAGCTTCTCACAAAACGTGGGCTTGGTCGGCGTGACCGGCGTGAAAAGCCGCTTCGTCTGCGTGGCAGGTGGCGTGATCCTGATCGTGCTGGGCTTGTTGCCCAAAATGGCGGCCTTGGTCGAGTCGCTGCCCACCTTTGTGTTGGGTGGTGCGGGCTTGGTGATGTTCGGCATGGTGGCCGCCACCGGCATCCGCATTCTGGCCAGCGTGGACTACAAAGGCAACCGCAACAACCTGTTCATCGTGGCCATCTCGATCGGCTTTGGCATGATCCCGCTGATCGCACCGCGCTACCTGCAGTGGATGCCGCACAGCATCCACCCGCTGATCGAGTCGGGCATCTTGCTGGCCTCCATCAGCGCTGTGCTCTTGAACCTGTATTTCAACGGCTCCAAAGGCGACAACCGCGACGCCATCGAAGCGGCCAAACAAGCCGAAGCGCATTGAAAAGGTGCGTAAATACTTTTAGCCCCATTTTGGTGCCAGATAAGCCAGGCCTGGGCACCAAAAGAGGGGGTTTCTAGGGGATGAACCTGACACAGCCTGTCAGAACCATGGTCGATAATGGCACCGAATTTGCTAAACAAGATTCACCGTTTATTTGAACCTGGAGCCCCTCATGAACAAGCGTTTCTTCATCAAAGCCACAGCCGCCTTGGCCGCTGTGGCTTCTTTCGGTTTGGCACAAGCCCAGACCACCCCCATCAAGTTTCAGATGGACTGGCGCTTTGAGGGCCCTGCTGCTTTCTTTCTGGTCCCCGGCACCAAAGGCTACTTCAAAGATGCCAAACTGGATGTGACCGTCGACTCTGGCAACGGCTCCGGTGGCGCAGTCACCCGCGTGGCTTCGGGCACTTACGACCTCGGTTTTGCCGACCTGGCCGCCCTGATGGAATTCCACGCCAACAACCCCGATGCGCCCAACAAGCCTGTGGCCATCATGATGGTCTACAACAACACCCCCGCCTCGGTGATGGCGTTGAAGAAGTCCGGCATCAAAACCCCCGCCGATTTGGCCGGAAAAAAGCTGGGTGCACCCGTGTTTGACGCCGGTCGCCGCGCCTTCCCCATTTTCCAAAAAGCCAACAGCATCGGCAACGTGGCTTGGACCGCCATGGACCCGCCCCTGCGCGAAACCATGTTGGTGCGCGGTGATGTGGATGCCATCACCGGTTTCACATTCACCTCTTTGCTCAACATCGAAGCACGCGGCGTGAAAGCCGAAGACGTGGTGGTCATGCAATACCCCGACTTTGGTGTCAAACTCTACGGCAACGCGATCATCGCCTCGCCCAAGATCTTGAAGGAAAACCCAGCTGCGGTGAAAGCCTTCTTGAGCGCCTTCACCAAAGGTGCCAAGGACGTGATGGCCGACCCAGCCAAGGCCATTGAATCGGTCAAGGCCCGCGACGGCATCATCAACGTGGCGCTCGAAACCCGCCGCCTGCAACTGGCCATCGACACCGTGATCAACAGCCCATCGGCTCGCGCTGAAGGCTTTGGTCAAATCAATGGCCCCCGCCTGACCCTCATGGCTTCGCAGGTGTCGGACGCGTTCAACACCAAGACCCGCGTCAAGGTGGAAGACATCTGGAACGGTGCGTTCTTGCCCACCGCCAAAGAGCTGGACATTCTGCCCAAAGGCAAAAAGTAATTCGGCGCAAGCTGCGGGGCATTTGCCCCATGCGCCAAGCCCACCACAACCCTGCAGGGGTCGGTGGGCTTTTACAGGGCGCATCGTGTATACACTTTCGAACACCATTTTCGAGCTCTCACCATGACCCAAGAATCATTCGTTGATTTCCAGAATGTCTGGCTCGCCTACAACGACGAGTTGCTGGCGCAAAACCACTTTGCGGTGGAAGACATCAACCTGCAGGTCAAACAAGGCGAGTTCATCGCCATCGTGGGGCCCTCTGGTTGTGGCAAGTCCACCTTCATGAAGCTGACCACGGGCCTGAAGATGCCGAGCAAAGGCCGCATCTTGGTGGATGGCCAACCCGTCACCGGTCCGCTCAAAATCAGCGGCATGGCGTTCCAGGCTTCTTCGCTCTTGCCTTGGCGCACCACCCTCGACAATGTGTTGCTGCCCCTCGAAATCGTGGAGCCCTACCGCACGAACTTCAAGCAAAAAAAGGCCGAATACGTGGAGCGCGCACGCAAGCTGCTGAACACCGTGGGCTTGGGTGGCTATGAAGACAAATTCCCTTGGCAACTCTCGGGCGGCATGCAGCAACGCGCCAGCATTTGCCGCGCTTTGATCCATGAGCCCAAGATGCTGCTGCTGGACGAGCCCTTTGGTGCGCTCGACGCGTTCACGCGTGAAGAACTCTGGTGCATCTTGCGCGACCTGTGGACCGAGCAAAAGTTCAACGTCATTTTGGTCACGCACGACCTGCGCGAATCGGTGTTTTTGGCCGATACGGTGTACGTGATGAGCAAGAGCCCCGGCCGTTTTGTGGTGAAAAAAGAAATCGATCTGCCACGGCCGCGTGATCTGGAGATCACCTACACCCCCGAATTCACCAACATCGTGCACGAGCTGCGCGGCCACATCGGGGCCATGCGCAAAACCGGCGCGGCCATCCACCAATAAGCGGGAGCCCCCTCATGAACAAGAAATCTCTCGAAACCTGGTCGCCTTGGATCTTGCTGGTGCTGAGCTTGCTGATCTGGGAAGGTCTGTGCCGCGCCTTCAACGTCTCGGAATTCGTGTTCCCAAGTCCTTGGCGCATTGCCGAACAGACGGTGGAATACCGCGACGTGATCGCGGGCCACGCCTGGCGCACCTTCTGGGTGACCATGGTGGGCTTTGGCATCGCCATCGTGGTGGGCGTGTTGCTGGGCTTCATCATTGGCAGCTCGCGCCTGGCCTATGCCGCCGTGTACCCGCTGATGACGGCCTTCAACGCCTTGCCCAAAGCGGCGTTCGTGCCCATCCTGGTGGTGTGGTTCGGCATCGGCATTGGCCCGGCCATCCTCACCGCTTTCCTCATCAGCTTCTTCCCCATCATGGTGAACATCGCCACCGGCTTGGCCACCCTAGAGCCCGAGCTCGAAGACGTGCTGCGCGTGCTGGGCGCCAAGCGCTGGGACGTGCTGGTCAAAGTCGGCTTGCCGCGCTCCATGCCTTACTTTTACGGCTCGCTCAAAGTGGCCATCACGCTGGCCTTTGTGGGCACCACCGTGTCCGAGATGACGGCGTCCAACGAAGGCATTGGTTACCTCTTGATCTCGGCCGGCTCGGCCATGCAGATGGGCCTGGCGTTTTCAGGTCTGGTGGTCGTGGGTGCCATGGCCATGGTCATGTACGAGTTGTTCAGCTACATCGAAAAGCACACCACCGCTTGGGCACATCGCGGCTCGCAGGGTGAATGAAACGCGTGAACGGTTGGGCTTGAAGTCGGACATCCCCATCGGTTGCGCCTTATGACTTGGTTGGCCCGACTGGATCTGGACTACACGCTCGAAGCCGAGCGCAGCGTGGCCCGCTACCTGCACCAAGGCCCGCTGCGCATTTTGCAAAGCCTGTACCCCGAAGGCGATGCGGTCTGCCACAACGTGCTGGTGCACCCGCCCAGCGGCTTGGTGGGTGGCGACACGCTCGACATGCGCGTCACGGTCGGCCCCGGCGCACATGGCCTGGTGACCACGCCCGGCGCCACGCGCTTTTACAGAAGCGATGCGGGCTTGGCCACGCAACAGGTGCATGCCCGTTTAGAAACAGGTTCACGACTGGAATGGCTGCCGCTCGAAGCGATTGCCTACAGCGGCTGTGATGGCCTCAACCGCGCTGTCTTCGACTTGGCGCCTGGGGCTGAATTGATGACCTGGGACCTCACCGCTTTAGGCCTGCCCGCCGCCGACCTGCCTTTTGCACAAGGCACATTTCGCCAACATTTGGAAATCCCCGGCGTGTGGCTAGAGCGCGGCACTTTGAGCGCCAGCGACACCCGCTTGATGAACAGCCCGCTGGGCCTGGCCGGCCAGCGCTGCATGGCCACGCTGGCGTTTGCAGCGGGCAGCGCCATCGCTTCAGAACGCGTTGACCGCGCCCTGGCCTGTGCGCGTGAGTGGCTTGAAGCGTCTGAATTGCGCTTGACCGCCGGAGCCACCTCGCCGCACCCACAGGTCATCGTGCTGCGGGTGCTCTCACCCGTGACGGAGCCGGCCTTTCAACTGCTGCGGCAAGTGTGGGCGGCTTGGCGACACGAGATGTGGGGTATGAGCGGCACCCAGCCACGTCTTTGGAATCTTTAGGACTTGAGAGCGCGGAGCAATCAATGTCCGCTTAAGGCTGGTAGCGGTCGATCACAGCAGCCTTTTGGGCGGTAGCTAGCGACCCGTTGCAGTCCTTCGCCAATATCCCTCAATGCGGCCCTTAAAAGCTCAATAGCCTTGGCATGTGTTGCCAAGGCTATTGAAGCCTGTGCAATCTACCGCGCGTATTTTGCTGTTGGGCTGTTGTGCGACCCTGTAGATGGCATGTGGCCGAACAGATCCCTGACGGTGTTGAGTGCGAGCAGCAGAAACATCAACGCGCACAGTCGGTAGGTTAAGGCTACCCACCGCTGTCCAGCCTTCTTGAAAAGCCTGTCAATTGCAGCCGCGCAGAAGATTGCCCAAGAAACAGACGCGATCATGAATCCGGTAAAGAACATCACGTAGTCGGAAAAGCCGGGATCAGACACCCCAAGGGTGCCCAATGCGCTGCCAAGTGCAGCCCAATAAGCCAGGTTCTGAGGGTTGGTAACAGAAAGAACTACCCCTGACTTCAATGCAGATCGAGACTGTTCGACCTCAGTTTGCTGGACATTGAACGTAACGGAGGCTGCCTTCCATGAGTCCCAAGAAAGCCAGAGCAGATAGGCGGCGCCAGCAAGACCCACAGGCCACTTCAGCATGTCGACTTGTAGCAGTAGGCCCACGCCAAGGAGGCCCAATATCGCCCACGTCGCATCCCCCACCAGAGATCCGATCTGTACGGCCAGAGCAGGCCGGAAACCGCCAGTGGCCCCGCGGCGGACCGTCTCCGCAAAGATGGCGCCAGGCGCGGCGTTGAAAACAAGCCCGAGTAGAAAAGCTGCAAACAGAACTGACATATTGCCCTTTGATTGAAAGACCTCGTTTAAGCAACTTCCGCGCCTACACAGCCACACTGTGAGGCCCACTGAAACTAGCGATCGTCCATTACGAGTCTAGCGGGACGTGCGCCGTCAAGATGTGATCGCCGGACGCACTCCCTTATTCGCGATGCGGCGGCCAGCCTTGATGCGACCGACACCGGAGTCACGCCCGCAATGGGCCCGAACGCGCTTCGCCTTGCGACCGCCTGCTTGGCTGTGGAGCAGCAACTCATGAGTTTGATTCCAGCAGCCTCGGGCGATGCCTAACTCGCTTTGCTCGAACGTTTAGCGACTGCTTTCCCGTTTGACCACCGACCGCTTATGGCCGGTAGCAGACGGTCAGCTGTTTTATGCGTACGACTGCTACCGCTGCTTAGCAGACTTACACAATCAGCACTTCAAAAACAGCCTGATCAAATCGCGACCAGCTGCTGAATGTGCTTTTCCTTCATCTCACTGCCCGGCCCACGCGCAATCACCTCGCCGCGCTCCATCACCAGATATTGGTCGGCCAGTTCTTCGGCAAAGTCGTAGTACTGCTCGCACAGCAACACGGCCATGCGTTGGCCCTGCAGCCCCACATCGGCCAACTGGCGGATCACGCGGCCGATGTCTTTGATGATGCTGGGCTGGATGCCTTCGGTGGGCTCGTCCAAGATGAGCAAGCGCGGCTTGGCGGCCAGTGCGCGGGCAATGGCCAGTTGCTGCTGCTGCCCGCCGGACAAATCGCCGCCCCGGCGGTGCAGCATTTGTTTCAGAACAGGGAAGAGCTCAAACAGCTCAGGGGGAATCGGTGTGCCGCCCGGCTGTGTGGCCAGGCCCATGCGCAAATTGTCTTCCACCGTCAGGCGCGCAAAGATTTCCCGGCCTTGCGGGACGTAACCGATGCCCGCAGCGGCGCGTTCATAGGGCTTGGCATTCGTCAGATCTTGCTGGCTGAGGGTGACGCTGCCACTCTTGATGGGCACCAGCCCCATGAGTGATTTGAGCAAGGTGGTTTTGCCCACGCCATTGCGACCCAGCAGCACCGTGACCTGACCCTGTTCGGCGCTCAAACCCACATCACGCAGGATGTGCGAGCCGCCGTAATACTGGTGAATGTTCTTGACTTCCAGCATGCTCAACGCCCTAAATAAACTTCAATCACACGCTCATCGGCTTGCACCTGATCGAGTGTGCCCTGTGCCAAAACCGAACCGTCGCACAACACCGTGACGATGTCCGAGATGGTGCGGATGAAGCCCATGTCGTGCTCCACCACCATCAGCGAATGCTTGCCTTTGAGTGTGAGGAACAACTCGGCCGTGCGCTCGGTTTCATGGTCGGTCATGCCGGCCACGGGTTCATCGAGCAAGAGCAGCTTGGGGTCTTGCATCAGCAGCATGCCGATCTCCAGCCACTGCTTTTGCCCGTGGCTGAGCAAGCCCGCAGGCTTGCGAACGCTGTCCGCCAGGTGGATGGTGTGCAGCACTTCGGCCAAGCGGTCGCTTTGGCGCGAATCGAGTTGGAAGAACATCGAGGCTTTCACGCCTTTGGGCGTCTTGAGTGCAAGTTCCAGGTTTTCAAACACCGTCAGGTGCTCGAACACCGTGGGCTTTTGGAACTTGCGACCGATGCCCAGCTGCGCAATTTCGGGTTCGTTGTGGCGCAGCAAGTCGATGGTGCTGCCAAAGTAGACGGTGCCTTCGTCCGGCCGTGTCTTGCCGGTGATGATGTCCATCATCGTGGTTTTGCCGGCGCCATTGGGGCCAATGATGCAGCGCAGCTCACCGGGCGCGATGTCGAGCGACAACTTGTTGATGGCCTTGAAGCCGTCAAAGCTCACACTCACGTCGTCCAGATACAAGATACGGCCATGGGTCACATCGACCTCATTCGAGTCTTGCACCAGGCGGCCATAACCTGCACTGCGGCCACCGGATTCGGTCAACTCTGCGCGCTGCTGGGCCGACTTGGCCACACGCTCAGCGCCTTTTTGGAGGAGGTCAGGCGTCATGCCGCACCGCCTTTCTTGCTTTTGAGATTGGCAACGCGCCCAAGCACCCCGCCCGGCTTGCGCAGCAAACCGACCACCCCACCCGGCTTGCGCAGCAAACCGACCACCCCGTTCGGCAGGTACAAAGTCACCGCGATGAACAGGGCGCCCAAAAAGTACAGCCAAAATTCAGGCGCTGTCACCGTGAGCCAACTCTTGGCTCCGTTGACCAAAAACGCACCCGCAATCGGACCGATCAAGGTGCCACGGCCCCCCACCGCCGCCCAGACCGCCATTTCGATCGAATTGGCGGCGCTCATTTCACCGGGGTTGATGATGCCGACCTGCGGCACATACAAGGCCCCTGCAACGCCGCACATCACGGCGGAGATCACCCAGATGCTGAGCTTGTAAGGCAGTGGCGAATAGCCTGAGAACATGACCCGCGTTTCGGCATCGCGAATCGCCATCAACACGCGTCCATACTTGCTGCCCACCAGCCAACGTGCAAACAAAAAGAATCCCAGCAGCGTCAAACCGGTCAGCACAAACAGTGTCATGCGCATGCTCGGGGTGGCAATGGGCAGGTCCAATATGCGTTTGAAATCAGTAAAGCCGTTGTTGCCGCCAAAACCGGTTTCATTGCGGAAGAACAAGAGCATGGCCGCGTAGGTCATGGCCTGGGTGATGATGGAGAAGTACACCCCCTTGATGCGTGAGCGAAAGGCAAAGTAGCCGAACACAAAAGCGATCAAGCCAGGCACCAGCACCACCAGAAAAAGTGTGGCGACGAAGCTGTCTGACAGCGTCCAGTGCCAAGGCAGCTCTTTCCAATCCAAAAAAACCATGAAATCGGGCAGCTCGCTTTTGTAGTTGCCGTCTTGCCCGATCTGGCGCATCAGGTACATGCCCATGACATAACCACCCAAGGCGAAGAACAAACCATGGCCGAGCGACAAAATACCGGTGTAGCCCCAAATCAAGTCCATCGCCAGCGCACAGATCGCGTAGCACATGATTTTTCCAATCAGGGACACGGCAAAGTCACTCAAGTGCAAAGGGCTGCCTGCAGGCACCCACAAGTTGAGCACCGGCGCCAGCACGCCCACCATGATCAGCGCCAAAAGAAAAGCGGCCCAAGCCTTTCGGCCCAACAAAGGCGCGTGCGCCGGAAGTTCGAAATTGTTCATGTTCACGTCCCTGTTCACGCTTCAGCGCTGCGACCCTTCATCGCGAAGATGCCTTGTGGGCGCTTCTGGATGAAGACGATGATGAACACCAACACCGCGATTTTGGCCAGCACCGCACCGGTCCAACCTTCGAGCAACTTGTTGGCCAGGCCCAGCCCCAAAGCGGCATACACCGTGCCCGCCAGCTGCCCCACCCCGCCCAGCACCACCACCATGAACGAGTCCACGATGTAGCTCTGCCCCAGATCAGGGCCCACGTTGCCCACTTGGCTGAGTGCACAACCGGCCAGACCCGCGATACCCGAACCCAATGCGAAGGCATAAGTGTCGATGCGCGCGGTGTTGACGCCCATGCACGAAGCCATGGGGCGGTTTTGTGTCACGCCGCGCACAAACAGTCCCAAGCGCGTTTTGCCGATCAAAAGCGCCATCCCGATCAGCACCGTTGCTGCAAAAAAGATGATCAGCACGCGGTTCCAAGGCAGTTGCAAATTGGGCAGCAACTGCAGCGATCCGCTCATCCACGAGGGGTTTTCAACCCCCACGTTTTGTGCCCCGAACAAGCTGCGCACGCCTTGCATGAGCACCAAGCTGATGCCCCAGGTGGCCAGCAATGTTTCAAGGGGGCGGCCATACAGATGTTGGAGCACCGTGCGCTCCATGACGGCGCCCACCAAAGCGGCCATGAAAAACGACATGGGAATCGCCACCAGCAAGTAGGCATCGAATGCGCCCGGCAGGTATTGGCGGAACACGGCTTGCACCACATAGGTGGCGTAGGCGCCGATCATCATCAGCTCACCATGGGCCATGTTGATCACCCCCATCAGGCCGTAGGTGATGGCGAGCCCCAAAGCCACCAACAACAAAATGGAGCCCAAGCTGGCCCCGGTGAACAAGGTGCCCAGGCGCTCACCCCAGCGCAGGCTCTCCTGCACGGTGGTCAAAGCTGTTTGAATTTGTTTTTTCACCGAAGGGTCTGGCTCTTGGGCCAGTTGCTGGTTCAGCAAAAGCAAGGTTTCGGGCTGCTGGCTGTCGGCCAGTTCGCGGGCGGCCAGCCCTCGGTCATGGGGCACCTCGCTGACCAGCATGGCGGCTGCACGCGCTTGGCGCACCAGACTTTGCACGGTGGCATCTTTTTCGGTGGCCAGCGCTTTGTCGAGCAAGGATCTGCGGCTGGCGTCAGGTTCTTTGAGCAGCGACAAAGCAGCCAGTCGGCGCACCTTCACCTCTGGGCTGAACAACTTCAAGGCCGCCAGGGCCGTGTCCAACTCGCCGCGCAGGCGGTTGTTCAGCATCACATCTTCGGCCTCTTGCGGCACGGACACCGCTTGTCCGGTCACCGGGTGCAGGCCTTGGCCATCGCGCACCACCAGCACCTGGTCCTGGGCCACTTTGACCACATCGTCGGCCAGCGCCTGCAAAAATGCGGCGGTCTTCTCATCGCCTTGGGCCACGGCTTGGGCCAAAGCTTGCACACGCGCATCGCTCTCGCCGACCGAAATCGCCAAGGCTTCGTCCATGGTCAAGGCGTGTGCTGCCGACAAGCCCCACACGGCGCTGGCGATGCATGCGGCTTTCAAAATCCATCGTTTCATCTTGAACATCTCTTGGTCAGGCGCACTTATTCCCCTTCAGTCAGCTTTCAGAAAAAAGGAAGAGGGACGGCGCCCTCCCCTTTTTCAGAACGCATTCAAACGGTCACTTTTTGGCAGGCTCATCAGGCTTGACGTCGTTACCGGGGATGAAGGGGCTCCATGGCTTGGCTTTGACGGGGCCCGGTGTCTTCCACACCACGTTGAACTGGCCGTCGGCCTTGATCTCGCCGATGAACACCGACTTGTGCAGGTGGTGGTTCTTCTCGTCCATCTTGCTGGTGATGCCGCTCGGTGCCTTAAAGGTCTGACCGGCCATGGCCGCGATCACTTTGTCGGTGTCAGTGGTCTTGGCTTTTTCAACTGCTTGCTTCCACATGTTGATGCCGATGTAAGTGGCTTCCATCGGATCGTTGGTCAAAGGCTTGTCTTTGTGCCCAGCGATGTTTTTGGCCTTGGCATAAGCCGCCCACTTCTTGGTGAACTCGTCGTTGGCGGGATTCTTGATGCTCATGAAGTAGTTCCATGCGGCCAGGTGACCGACCAAAGGCTTGGTGTCCACGCCGCGCAATTCTTCTTCACCCACCGAGAAGGCCACGACGGGCACGTCTTTGGCTTTCAGGCCCGCGTTGCCCAGTTCTTTGTAGAAAGGCACGTTGGAGTCGCCGTTGATGGTGGAGACCACCGCCGTCTTACCGCCTGCAGAGAATTTCTTCACATCGGCCACGATGGTTTGGTAATCGCTGTGGCCAAACGGGGTGTACTTTTCGTCGATGTCTTTGTCAGCCACGCCTTTGCTTTTCAGGTAAGCACGCAAAATTTTGTTGGTGGTGCGGGGGTACACGTAGTCGGTGCCCAGCAAGACCCAGCGCTTGGCGCCGCCGCCTTCTTTGCTCATCAGGTAATCCACGGCAGGAATGGCTTGCTGGTTGGGGGCAGCGCCGGTGTAGAACACGTTTTTGCTGAGTTCTTCACCTTCGTACTGCACGGGGTAGAACAAGAGGCCGTTCATTTCTTCCACAACGGGCAGCACCGATTTGCGCGACACCGAGGTCCAGCAACCGAAGATGACCGAGACTTTGTCTTGGCCCAGCAACTGTTTGGTTTTTTCAGCAAACAGGGGCCAGTTGGAAGCCGGGTCCACGATCACGGGCTCGAGCTTTTTGCCAAGCACGCCGCCCTTGGCGTTGATCTCGTCAATGGCCATGAGCACAGTGTCTTTGAGCACAGTCTCGGAAATGGCCATGGTGCCGGACAAGCTGTGCAACACACCGACTTTGATGGTGTTGCCTGCTTGCGCTTGGGCTTGGTTCACGAAAGTTAAGCTGCCCGCAACGATGGCGGCGGCGGTTGCGAGGGCTTTGAGGTTGCCACGACGGTTCATCATGAGATCACTCCATTCAGGAAAGTAAGTTGTTCACACACGCACAGTTTTGCTGCACCGCAACACCTCTTGCAATCGCCGTGCCAACCCAAAATCACGACCCATGCACCAAGTGTTGGCATGGGTTTTCCATGGTTTTTGTCCGGCGCTCTATATAGGGCACGCTCTTTGCTAAGCTTTAGCCATCCGATGCACCAAACCCCTCACCACGCACCAAAATGGAACTCACCCCCCGCGAAAAAGACAAGTTGCTGCTCTTCACAGCCGCACTTTTGGCCGAACGCCGCAAGGCGCGCGGCCTGCAACTGAACTACCCCGAAGCCATTGCCTTGATCAGCGCTGCCGTCATGGAAGGCGCACGGGATGGGAAGACCGTGGCCCAACTGATGAGCGAAGGCCGCACCGTTTTAACGCGTGCTGATGTGATGGATGGCATCGCTGAAATGATCCCCGACATCCAAGTCGAAGCCACTTTTCCAGACGGCACCAAATTGGTGACCGTGCACCAACCCATCGTTTAAGAACAAGCAGGCGCTGAAATGAAAAAAATCACCTTCACACTTTCTTTGGTCCTCTCACAACTGGCCAACAACGCTTTCGCGCACGACGGGCACGGCCTAGGTGGCCACCACTGGCATGCCACCGATGTGCTGGGTTTTGTGTTTGCAGCTGCCTTGGTGGCGTGCGCGGTTTTCTTCGGCAAAAAGTGAGCACCCCATGATTCCCGGCGAACTGTTCATCGAATCCGGCCAACACGCCCTCAACGTGGGCCGCCGCACTTGCACCCTGGTGGTGCAAAACGCCAGTGACCGTCCCATCCAAGTGGGTTCGCATTACCACTTTGCAGAAACCAACGCGGGTCTGAGCTTTGACCGGTCCGTTGCGCAGGGCATGCGCTTGAACATCGCATCGGGCACGGCCGTGCGATTTGAGCCCGGCCAGCAACGCACCGTGGAGCTGGTGGATTACGCAGGCGACCGGGTGGTGTTCGGCTTTCGCGGTTTAACCCAAGGAAAACTCTGACATGGCCCACATCGACAAACGCGCTTACGCCGAGATGTTCGGCCCGACCGTGGGCGACCGCGTTCGCTTGGCCGACACGGCTCTGGTGATCGAGGTGGAAAAAGACTTCACGCTGCAAGCCGGTGGCTATGGCGAGGAAGTGAAATTTGGTGGCGGCAAGACCATCCGTGACGGCATGTCCCAGTCGCAGCGGACCAACGCCGAGGGTGCGATGGACTGCGTGCTCACCAACGCACTCATCATCGACCACTGGGGCATCGTCAAGGCCGACATTGGCTTGCGCGGCAACCGCATCGCCGCCATTGGCAAAGCGGGCAACCCCGACACCCAACCGGGTGTGGACATCGTCATCGGCCCCGGCACCGAGATCATCAGCTGCGAAGGCTTGATCGTCACCGCGGGCGGCATTGACTCACACATCCACTTCATCGCACCCCAACAGATCGACGAAGCGCTGGCCAGTGGCGTGACCACCATGCTGGGTGGGGGCACGGGCCCCGCGACCGGCACTTTTGCCACCACCTGCACACCGGGCCCTTTCAACATCGAACGCATGATGCAGGCAGCCGACGCCTTTCCGATGAACCTGGGCTTTTTGGGCAAAGGCAATGCCAGTTTGCCTGCAGCGCTGCATGAGCAAATCCATGCGGGCGCGATTGGTTTGAAGCTGCACGAAGACTGGGGCACCACGCCCGCAGCCATCGACAACTGCCTGACGGTGGCCGAAGAAACCGACACCCAAGTGGCCATCCACACCGACACGCTCAATGAATCGGGCTTTGTAGAAGACACGGTGGCGGCCTTCAAGGGCCGCACCATCCACACCTTCCACACCGAAGGCGCGGGCGGCGGGCACGCACCCGACATTTTGAAAGTGGTGGGCGAAGCCAATGTGCTGCCCTCTTCCACCAACCCCACACGGCCTTACACCATCAACACGCTGGACGAGCATGTGGACATGCTGATGGTTTGCCACCACCTGGACCCGGCGATTGCCGAAGACCTCGCCTTTGCCGAAAGCCGCATCCGCAAGGAAACGATTGCAGCCGAAGACATCTTGCACGACCTGGGCGCCATCAGCATGATGAGTAGCGACAGCCAGGCCATGGGCCGGGTGGGCGAGGTCATCATCCGCACTTGGCAGACCGCACACAAGATGAAGCAGCAGCGCGGCAGCTTGCCCGGCGACACCGACCGCCATGACAACGCCCGCGTCAAACGCTACATCGCCAAGTACACGATCAACCCCGCCATCGCGCACGGCATGAGCCACGAAGTGGGCAGCATCGAGGTGGGCAAATGGGCGGACTTGGTGATCTGGAAGCCCGCGTTTTTTGGTGTAAAACCGGCGCTCATCATGAAAGGCGGCTTCATCGCGCTGGCCGCGATGGGCGACCCGAACGCATCCATTCCCACCCCACAGCCCATGCACTACCGCCCCATGTTTGGCAGCTATGGCGGGGCGCTGTCACGCGGCTCGTTGACCTTTGTCTCTCAAGCCGGTTTGCAAGCGGGCGTGGGTGCGCGTTATGGCTTGGCCAAAACACTGAGCGCCGTGAAGAACATCCGCCAAGTGGGAAAGAAAGACATGGTCCACAATGACTACGCGCCCCGCATGGAAGTTGATGCACAAACCTACGCGGTGCGGGCCGACGGCCAGCTGCTGGTGTGTGAACCCGCCACCAGCCTGCCCATGACACAACGCTACTTTTTGTTCTGATGATCCTCTGCTCCAAACTCATGCCCCAAGGCCGTGGCCTGGCCCGCGTGCTCGTCCAACGCGCCAGCACCATCACCCTCGACTGGGACACCCGCCAAAAAAGCCGCTTTGACGCGAGCGACAGCGCTGGTCGTGCCTTGGGCGTGTTTTTGCCTCGGGGCACGGTGGTGCGTGGTGGTGATGTGCTGGTGGCCGAAGACGGCTCGTTGGTCCGGGTGGTGGCCGCGCCGCAAGACGTGCTGCGCATCACCGCTTGCACAGAACACGGCTCGCCCTTTGACCTGACCCGCGCCGCCTACCACTTGGGTAACCGGCATGTGCCCATCGAATTGCAGCCCGACCACCTGAAGATCGAACCCGACCATGTGCTGGCCGACATGCTGCGGGCCATGCACATGACGGTGGTGGCGGTGTCGGAGTCTTTTGAGCCCGAGAGCGGCGCTTATGGCGACCACAGTGGGCATGCGCACGGGGGAGGACATGGTCACGATCACGGTCATGCAGACCACGCCGAACCGCATGTGCATGGCCCCGACTGCACACACGAGCACGCTGCACCACCCGTCGCCCAACGGATCGCCATTCCCATCCATTCTGCCGCTGCCGCACCCCATGTGCATGGTCCCCACTGCAACCATGAGCACTGAGTCCGCGCCTTCGGGCCTGTTGCAACTGATCTGGCTCGCATCACCCGCACTGCCGATTGGCGGCTTTTCGTATTCCGAAGGCCTGGAAGCGGCCATTGAACAAGGTCTGGTACGCGACGAACACAGTGCCACCGACTGGGTGGCAGACCAACTGCACCTGACGCAGTCGCGTGGCGACATGGCGGTGTTGGCGCAAGCCATCCCCGCATGGCAGCAGCACGAGACCGCCCGGCTGCAAGCGCTTAACAACTGGGTCATGGCCACCCGCGAAACCGCCGAGATGCGCCTGCAAACCGAGCAAATGGGCCGCTCCCTGCTGGACTGGCTGCGCAACCTGCAGCAAGCCAGCGAAGATCAATTGAGGGTGTGCGCCCGCCTGCCTGTGACTTACCCCTTGGCCATGGCGCTGGCATTGTCCTTGGCGCCCACACCGCTGGACCATGCTTTGCAAGCCTATGCCTTTGGCTGGGCCGAAAACATGACCCAAGCCGCCCTCAAGTCCGTGCCTTTGGGCCAAAGTGCAGGGCAGCGCATGCTGGCGCGTTTGGCCCGTGAAATACCGCTGGCGGTGCAAACCGCCATGCACCTGAACGATGAAGACCGGCAGGCCTTCAGCCCCATGCTGGCCATCTTGTCGGCCCGACACGAAACCCAATACTCCCGCATCTTCCGATCATGACTTCTGCACTGCATCACATCCCCAACCGCAACAAAAAACTCCCCCCCTTGCGCGTGGGCATTGGCGGGCCCGTGGGTTCGGGCAAAACCACACTGCTCGAGATGCTGTGCAAAAACATGCGCGAGCGCTGGGATTTGATCGCCATCACCAACGACATTTACACCAAGGAAGACCAACGCTTGCTCACCGTCAGCGGCGCCCTGCCTGCGGAGCGCATCATGGGGGTGGAAACCGGCGGCTGTCCACACACGGCCATCCGCGAAGACGCGTCCATCAACCTCGAAGCGATCGACCGCATGTTGGAAAAATTTCCCAATGCGGATGTGGTGTTCATCGAGAGCGGGGGCGATAACCTGGCCGCCACCTTCAGCCCCGAGCTGTCTGACCTCACGATCTATGTGATCGACGTGGCCGCTGGCGAAAAAATCCCACGCAAGGGCGGCCCCGGCATCACCAAGAGCGATTTGTTCGTCATCAACAAGACCGATTTGGCACCCCATGTGGGCGCCGACTTGCAGGTCATGCGCGACGACACCCACCGCATGCGCCCCAATCCCGAAACACGCCCTTGGGTCATGACCAATCTGAAAACGTTGGATGGGCTCGCCGAAGTGGTGGCTTTCATCGAAAAACGCGGCATGCTGGGCAGCGCCTGAATGGCTTTTGACCCGTCATTCGCTTGCCACCCCCAAAATCATGGGGTTTAACTCGCTACAATCACACCCCAAGGAAGCGTGGCAGAGTGGTCGATTGCACCGGTCTTGAAAACCGGCGACTTGAAAAGGTCCGTGAGTTCGAATCTCACCGCTTCCGCCAGAAGGCCCTATCAGGGCCTTTTTTTTCGCCTCTTTATGTGGGACAAGAAGTCTCACTCCCTGTATAGTTCGATCCTGATTGTCTCAATGCGTTGCACCTGAGTGCATCAGTCATTGTGGGACACGATGTGGGACACAGACTTTATGTGGGGCAAAGGAGGACGGGATGCCTAAGCGAACCAAAGAGCTATCTGCAATCGAGGTCAAGAGATTGACCGATCCTGGACGTCATCCTGTGGGCACTGTGCCGGGCCTTTACTTGTGGGTCCGTGATACAGGGACAAAAAACTGGCTGCTGCGCGCAATGGTCAATGGCAAGCGGTCAGACATTGGCCTTGGGGGTTACCCCGCAGTAAGCCTTGCAGATGCGCTCAAACGGGCACGAGACCTAAGAGAAGGTATCGCTAAGGGTGTTGACCCCCTTGCCAAGAAAAAAGCCGACAGAGCGGCCGTAATGACCTTCGAGAAGGCCGCCGGGGAGTACATCAAGTTACACCGTCCGAGCTGGAAAAACGTCAAGCATGGGCAACAGTGGGAAAACACCCTAGCCACTTACGTATATCCCACGATGGGTTCGCTGCCCGTGAAGGATGTGGAAACGCCGCACGTGCTGGCAGTCGTCCAGCCTCACTGGAATACGAAAAACGAAACCATGGTACGCGTACGCAATCGGATTGAGCTGGTCCTGTCATGGGCGATGGCAGCAGGGCACCGTGAACGGGGACTAAACCCGGCATCATGGCGGGGCCACCTGGACCAAGCACTACCAAAACCCTCCAGAGTCAACGGACGCACCCACCACCCCGCACTGCCTTGGCAGGAGTTGCCCGCACTGATTCATAAGCTGAAGTCGGTAGAAGGCATGAGCGCCCGGTGCCTGGAATTCACCATCCTAACGGCTTGCCGCTCCGGCGAGGCCAGGGGCGCAACCTGGGAAGAGATCGACCTCAAGGACAGAGTCTGGAACATACCCGCCGAGCGGATGAAAGCAGGCAAGGCGCACCGGGTGCCCTTGTCTCATGAGGCCATAGAACTGCTCAGCGCACTGCCCCGTATGGTCGATGAGCAGTTGGTCTTTTCCGGGCGAAAGGAAAACACGCCGCTATCGGACATGAGCCTGACCATGCTGCTTCGAAGGCATGTGCCCGGAATCACTGCGCATGGCTTCCGATCAACGTTCAGGGACTGGACAGCCGAGACGACAAACTACCCTAACGAAGTTTGCGAGATGGCCCTAGCCCATACGGTCGGTGGTTCGGTCGAGGCAGCCTATCGGCGAAGCGACCTTTACGCCAAGCGGGCTGCATTAATGAAGGACTGGGCAAACTATGCGACCGGATCGGTCACAAGCAAATTGGCAGCCCTAGAAAGGGAGGCAGCATGAAAAAGCGGGGGAGAAAACCGTGGTGGCGGAAGATATGGACCCCAGAAGGCTTACGGGATATGACCGAGGCCGAAGAGATCGCCATCAAACAGCGCGGAATCGAACAGAACGCTGAAACTGCAGAGTTGATCACCACGTGGAAGAATTGGGCCAGGTCGGAGAAACTGTTGCGGATTGCGTCAACAGCGTTCATTGAGTTGAGGCAACAGGGTGTAACGGAACGCGATGACGTGAAAGACCGCAATGATCGCATCAACGAAATAGCTAAAAAAATTTCTGCAAATGGCTGGCTGGGCAAATCCAATTCGTGGATAGCTCAAAGGTTTTTGGCTAAATATAAACGCAGCGTAAATACGGTCAGAGCAGACGTGGCAGCGGCTAAAAAATTTCTGATGGGCAGTCAAAAGCAAAAAAATTAACGCCAGTAAATTCACTTCATACCGCTCAACGCGGGTTCATATGGAGTCGATCAATGTCCCAGCGCCTTTTCAGGTTACGCCAACTGGCCAGCACCAAGCAACGTACAGGCCTTCTGCCATGTAGCCCCGCCACCATCTGGCGAATGGTCAAAGCTGGCGAGTTCCCGCAGCCGTTCAAGATCGGGCAGAACTGCACCGTATGGGACGCGTCTGAAGTTGAGGGGTATATCAAACAACAACGCGAGCGAGGTGCAGCTTGAACTGCCCTCTGATTACCTCAGGTGTTGAGGCCTTTATTGAGGACGCCGCACGGTTTGCAGTGGGCGCTACCACGCTTGAGCGTGTAGGGGCGCTGCACGGCATGGAGCCCGAGCAGGTCCTAGCTGCCCTTTCCGATACCGAAATGTCAGTACGAGTTGAGCGGGCTGCCGCTGAGCTTGAGCGTGATGGGTCGGCAGCACGGATTCGCGCTCGGTCACTGTTGTACGAGGCGATGCGACGGCTGCGCGAAACAGTAGACCTGGGTGAGTGTTCCCCCTCATTTTTGCTACGGCTTGCGGAGGTCATGGGCAAGTTGAGTGTCGAACCCAAGGAAGAAAAGGCCCAAAACACGGGTCCGAGCTTTCAGATCAGCATCGACCTGGGCGGTGGCCAGTCCGTCAGTCTCAGCAACAACGTGCAGCCAGTGGTTCTAGACGCCTCAACCGGCGAACCGATAGTAAGCAACCCCGCTCCAGGGTGGCGAGGATGAACACAATGCACACGAGTGAACTCGCGATCTATCGCAACATCAGCAGCACGCGCCCTGATCGGATGGTGCGTGGTTTGAAGTGGCCTGACTTAATGTGCACCCTTGCACCCGTTGCCGGACCTGTACTCTGCGCTCACAAACAAAAGCTGCCCTATTTCACGCCAGGAATGCTGCGCGATGACGTGCCGCTGTCTGGCAAAACCTTAGCGCGCGCACGCGAGCGTGGGGAACCGGAAGTCGGGGCCATGAGGTCGGCGGCTCACATGACTGACACCACTTTCATTGTCTTTGAATTCGATGGACTCAAGCAGGATCAGTTAGTGACGATTGGCAGTCAAGTTATTGGCAGGGGGCGCGCCGGTCTGATGTACACGACGCACTCTTTTGGGCGGGCGGACAAACCGGGCATCCGGGTTCGGCTGATTATCCCGGTGGACTTGAGGCTAGATGCGAACGCATACCGGATCGCCCATGAAGCGGTGAACACCGTCTTCTTTTCTGGTCTAGCCGACAGAACGGGCAATAGCTTGTGCCAGCAACAGGCCATGTTCGGAGTTCACCCAGAGCGCGCGCACCTTGCCAAATGCTGGCGGCATGAAGGGGCAGTTTTTGGCCTTCAGGAATTCTTGACCCAGCACGGGGAGCCAGTAAGGCAGACGAGCCCCGGCCCAAAGGCCCAGCAACAGACGATCACGCCAGGCATAACCGCGAACGGCCTTCCGAGTCTGGCTCGATTGGAGCAGGCGGTACCACTCCTATACGCGGGAAGCTACCAAGATTGGTCTAGGGGACTGCAAGCGTTCAAGGCACTAAGCCCATACCTTGGCGCAGACAACCTGCGCCAGATGGCTGTTCGGTTTGGGAAAACGTCGCCAAGCGACTCCACACGCGCACAGGCGGCACCGACCGACGCCCGATATGACCCCGGGCAGGTATTTGATTCCTCATCACCGATCATGCCGCCAGACGCGGCAGCCGGAGTGCTGCTGGGCATGGCGAAGCAGCGAGCAGTTGCTGTTGTCGAAGCATCTCGTGGTTGCCGCACAGCTTCTGCCGAGGCACGAGTGGCAGCTTTGTATTTGGCAGCGCATCACCGAAGAACATGGAACGAGCTGACCGAAATACCGGGAGGTGTTCGATGAGTGTTGCACAACTAGTTGCCGAAGAGCGGGCGCGCCTTGCGCGCGAACGCGCAGCGGAAGTCCAAACCGAAAACACTGTTGATAACGCTGGCGAAACGGCGAGCTCAATGCCAGACTGCGACCCAGAAATACTGCCGGAAGACATTGCGCCGGAGACCGAGCAGGTCGAGGCGGCTCGCGCTCAAGCGGGCACTGGTGGCAAAAGGCCCAAGGGCGATCTCGGCGCGAAAACCCGGGAGGCAATCTGCGACCTAGAATTTTTAACTGATCAACATGGGCGACTTATGTACGCCTACACCACTCCGGCGGGGAGGCGTGAATTCATCGACGCTGAATTTTCGGCGGCACTGGACGCCGTCGCGCTTCGAGTGGCAGAAATCACCGGCACTGTGCCGAGCCACGAGGTGCTAAAGCGAGAACTTGCCCCAATCAGGGCGCGAGCTCGCCAGCAGGGCAATAAAATTCACATTCATAACCGAACCGCCTCAGACGGGTACGGGGGGTACATCATCGATATAGGCAATAAGGCCGGCGATGTAGTGCATATCACCGCCGTTGGCTGGTCTGTGGAAACTAACCATGATGTGGCGTTCCGTCGTGGCGCGGCATATGGAGAGCTGCGCTTACCGGACTCACAGAAGCCCCCATCTCAGGCCTGGGAGTTTCTGACAGATTGGCTGGTAGCCCAGGGCGTGAAAGCCGACACCGTGCCCAGCGTTATCGTGATGTTGTGCGAGTGGCTCCGACCAGACACTCCTAGTCCCCTTGCTGAAATAATCGCAGGCGCGGGGGCCGGAAAAACGACGTTTGCATCTCACCTAGTGACATTGATTGACCCCACAACATCAGGCGGTCTGGCCTCGACAGGAATCAATGAAGAGGACGTTGCAGCGGGAGCATCGAACCGGCTTGTACTTGCATATGACAACGCGGGGGGGCCGCTCTCAGATGACGCGCAGGACCTGTTATGCAAGACAGCGACCGGCACAGTCCTGGCAACGCGGCGACTTTATACGCAGGGAGATGAATTCGCAGTCCAAGTGCTGGCACCGTTCATCATCACGGCCATTGTTCCAGTTATCACGCGCGCGGACGCGCGAAGTAGAACCGTAAGGATCGCATTGAGTAAACGCGTTGCATTCGTGGGGGCCTCGGATGTCGAAGCGAAATTCAAAGTCATACGCCCAGAACTAACTGGCGCAGTGCTCACGTTACTAGCCGCAGGGCTTGCTGGACTTCAAGAGGCACGGAAGCGGAAATACACACATCGGCTTGTAGATTTCGAACAGTTGGGTGAGGCCATCACGGCGGCTGTCGGATGGCAGGCTGGCCAGTTTCAAGAGTCAATGCACAAGCACCGTCGCGAGGTTGCAGAAGAAATATCCGACGCAACGCCAGTCGTGATTGCAGTGCGCAAGCTGGTTGCCGAACTCGGCGCAAAGGCACAACCAGGGACCAGGCCCCCCGCTGGGGCTGGCCGCACGCTGATGCGTTACGCATATGTTGACCCGCAAGGCACCTTACATGTCGGAGTCATGCTCAAAGAACTACACATCCGCAGCAGCGCGGCAGGCGGTGGTGGCATGTACCGCAACGAACGCTCCACCAGGAACGCTCTCGCAGTCCATGCACCGACATTGGCTGCACTCGGCATCACTTACGGCGTAGCCACTTGTAGGGCGGGTCAATTAGTGGAGTTCCGTGCAAATGTGTGAGGCAAGTAGTAACGCACCGCTACTGCACCGCCCAATAAAGCACTGGCATTCCCCCGAATCAGTAGACAAATAATGATGTCAAAACTGAAGAGGAGCCATGCAAATGGAACGAACCAAATATGCCGCCGAGTTCAAGTCCGAGGCGGTCAAGCAAGTTATCGATAAAGGGCACCCAGTCGTCGATGTTGCCAAGCGGCTTGGAATTCCCGAGGGTGTTCTTTACGGCTGGGTCAACAAGTTCAAAAAGTCAGAACAACCTCAGTCAAGTGACCTTAAGACGCTGCAAGCCGAGATGGTCAAGCTCAAGGCGGAACTCAGGCGGACCACAGAGGAGCGCGATATCCTAAAAAAGGCCGCAGCGTACTTTGCCAAGCAGTCCGGGTGAAGTACGCATTCATGCAGGCGCACCAAAGTGAGTTTCGCCTGACCAGCATGTGCCGTGTTCTCAAGGTACACCGCAGTGGCTATTACGCTTGGCTGCGTGAGCCGCTCTCCCCAAGGGCCAAGGCCAACGAAAAGTTGACCACGCAGATTCGTGAGTTCTACGACCAAAGCATGGGAATCTACGGCAGCCCCCGCATCTTCTGTGACCTCAAGGAAGCGGGTGTGGCGTGTAGCGAGAACCGGGTTGCCAGGTTGATGCGTTCAGCAAAGATCAAATCGGTGCGGGGGTACAGGAGACCCAGGTACAAGGTGGGCAAGCCTGCGCAAGTGGCACCCAATCAACTGGAGCGTCAATTCCAGCATGATGAGCCAGACCAAGCTTGGGTAACGGATATTACCTATATCCGCACGCATGAGGGTTGGTTGTATTTGGCTGCCGTGCTGGATTTGCACTCGCGTGCGGTCGTTGGTTGGAGCATGGGGTCACACATGCGCACGAGCTTGGTGCTGGACGCACTGACGATGGCGGTTTGGCGCAGAAAGCCCAAGGATTCGGTGATCATCCATTCGGACCAAGGCAGCCAATTTGGGAGTGACGAATTCAATCGCTGGTGCAAAGACAACCGTTTGAGCCCCAGCATGAGCCGCCGGGGAAACTGTTGGGATAACGCGGTGGCCGAATCGTTCTTCAGCAGCTTGAAGAGCGAGCGGGTCAAAAAGCGGATTTACCAAACCAGGGCTGAGGCAAAGTCAGAGATCTTTGATTACATCGAGGTTTTCTACAATCGAGTCAGGCGCCACAAGCATCTCGATCAACTCAGCCCCCATGAGTTCGAGCGCCAGCGTCAAACTGCGCTATGAAAAGTGTCTACAGGTTTGGGGGAATGCCACACGCAACCATGCGGGTTTGCGAGGCAAGCGGTGCAGGCGAGGCATTTTTTTAGCTTCTCAGAAAAAAAGAAAGAAGGAAGAAAAGGGAAGAAGAGGAATGAAAGAGCTTGCGATTTTGCACCGCCTGCACCGCTTGCCTCGCAAACCCGCATGGTTAATGGGTTTTCAGCGCTGGGCAATTGCGGTGATGCACTTCAACCCTCGCCAAAACAACCCGCCCCCCTTGCACCAAACCACACCCGACCCAACAGTCCAAAACACAGGAGGCCCAAATGAGAGGCTCAACCTCTATTGAACGTCTGTCCAAACACGTGGCCGCCGTGGCTGTATGGTCAGCGCGTTATTCACCTAGCGGGTCTTACTCTCCAGAAGAATTGGAACGCTATCTTGGGCTCGGGATGCGCACCCTTGCACAACCTTTACTGTTGTCCGGTTGGCGGCGGGTTTCAGTTTTCTCGCGCAAGTCCGGGCCCCCGGTCTCGCGAACCTTATGGCTGCCCCCTGGCAGCAATCACCCCGTGTCAAAACGTGGACGCCCGCGCTTTGACCTTTTCAACTTGCTAGGAGCTTGAATGCTTACCTTCGACGAAACCGACCATTCCGCTTTCACGGGCTACTGGACAAATATTTACACTGGTATTGTTTACGACGATGAAGATGGGGGGACTGGCTCATTGCCTCGTGACATTTACGATGACGATCCTGAATATCTCAAACGCTCTGCACTTCACCTTGAAGTCATCCCATTGTTTTGCCGGTATCTGGAGCTTGACGAAAAGGAACACCAACTTTCCAGGCTTGGAGCTGGCCCAAAGGACCCGCAGATGGCTGCCATAAGTAAAGCTAGGAGCAAATTGATAGTCGACCTGATACACGCGCATCGGCTAACTTTGCGAGGTAGCTGAATCGGACATACACACGTCAAACCCAATCAGATCAACTACCGTGAGTTACTGATGGGTTTGGCTGTTGACAGCGTGACCACTATTGGGTTGCGGCTGCAGTCGGCAGTTCATATGTACGTATTGACTTGGAAAAATTCGCCAGTTGGTACTTCGAGTCAGAACCGGCATGGGGTGAGTCTGCATCAAAAGAAAGTCTTCTGGCGCTTTCTA
This sequence comes from Limnohabitans sp. DCL3, assembly GCF_048019295.1. Lineage (GTDB taxonomy): Bacteria > Pseudomonadota > Gammaproteobacteria > Burkholderiales > Burkholderiaceae_C > Limnohabitans_A. The sequence goes on from NZ_CP171842.1 coordinate 2,368,454, forward strand.
ACACCCTGCGGAAAACTATATGAACAACGCGCTCATTACAGGGATTAACCCATGTGAAGAACTGCCGTCCACGAAGGCTCGATTTAAGCAAAGGTATCTGGCACAACTTTCTGTTTTAAGGTGAGTGAGGTGGCCCAAGTAATGCGTCTGCAACCAGTACGTTTGGGTCAAACTTTATGACCCAGATTGCCCTCATCTTCGGCCTCGAGTTGCAATAGGACGTCTGGCGAAATCACGCCTTCACTGGCATGGGCATCAATCCGATTGAATAACTTAGGGTCTTGATGGCTCAGGTAGACATCGAGCGGAACACCACCGTGCCTTCTGAGCGAAGGCCCATGTACTGAAAATAGGTCGTCGCCAGTTTCATGATTATTTGAACGCGGCTGCCAGTGTTCATTTTGTTTCAATGCTTCTTTCAAAGCGTCTTTCAGTGTCACCATTCCGTACTTTCATTAGGGGTAGAAGCTACTGGCAATTTCGTACGGCCATGGAACCAGAACATGAGCGTTGTAATCATTATGAGCGGATTCAAGTATGAAGTACAACACGGTTTAACGAGACATGAAACACCTCGTGTGGGGACTTGAATCCGCGATTAAATTTGCTTTGAGTACAGTGGATGCAGCCCCGTTTTGATCACGAAGAGTTCCCAAATACCAGCAGGCATATTGCGATCCCCAGCCTCCCATAACTGCCAAGCACGCAGGCTGCAATGGACCATCTCTGCAGATTCTTTCTGAGTGAAGCCCAGGGCCTTGCGCGTTACTTTGACTTGATCCGATTGCGGGGATTTGAGCATGCGCAGTAAATTATACGAACAATGTTCGTAAAGTAGCGGAGCAACCAGTATGGTGAAGTCATAGATGACCTCGATTACCAAGGTTGCCTAGACGGATATCCCCTGCATTGCCGGGAATTTCGAGACCCAAACTAGGGTGACCGCCCTCAACAAAAGGAAAATTTATGCTTCCCGGACCATCCTACGTCTATGAATGTCAGTCATGCAATGGGGTATTTGTACGTCGGAGCATTTCATCTGGAAACACCAGTAGGGCCAAGTTCCGATCTGATGGACAAATGAGTGCTCCAATGTTGCCAACAACGCCGCTACTGGTAGCTTGTCCACATTGCAAATCCTCAATTTTTTGGCCCACTGCAAAAGAAGTTGATTCCTACGAGACCTATGATCTGACTGGTATTTTTGATGTGGGGGAAATGCTCCCAGAGAGTCTGGTACTTAGGCTCGAGAAGAAAGCAAAAAAGCAGAAGTACCTAGATGTGGCGAAATATGACCAGGCTTCACCTCAGCAGATTTTTGAGTTCATTCAAGGGGGTCGCTTTGAGAGTTCGTACGAATTACCCCTGCGCTTACTCTGTTGGCAGCGCTCCAATGATGAACGCAGTGAGGGTGGCCGAATTGAATTGGAGTTCGATGAGCGGGGGAACTTGCAAAAATTGTTGTTGCTAGTTGATCAGAACACTGATTCTCATCGAATGCTTGGGGCTGAAATTTTCAGACAGCTTGCGCAGTTCGATGAAGCTCGCTTCATGTTGGATTATGACTTTGATGAAGAGATGGCAGCCCGTGCTGAGCAATTGATGCTTGCCATTGAAAGGAAGGACTCTTTGCCTTTCCAGTTTGTCGGACGCGATGATGAGTATGACTATGAGACAGCATGGCGAGCACGAAGGTATGAGCCTGAAGACCCCTCAAAGTTCAATTTTGCGGAACTGATTCCACCAGTTTTCAAGATCAGCAACCGTGATTGGTGGGTCAAGGTACTTGGGATGTTATGTCACAACTGGGCGCTGATCGAAAGAAATGCCGATGACACTGCAACCATTTATTTTTTCCAAGATCAAGGGGGTACGGAACGTCCTGCAATCATCGATTCGCTAAACTTCGCAGGAGTCAGGGAGGCTAGGAATGGGTTGAAGACAAACGGGTTCGAAATTTTAAAGACGTACCCGGGGCCATGGATGGGTTTCGAACCCAAGGGGTTCATTTATGATGACCGTGTAGCTGGTAATTTTGTTTATTCACAACGTGGATATTGGGGAAACTGAAATGAATATTTTTGGATATGCATACGGTGTATTTGCATTTTTCACTGGGACGCAGGTAGGAGAAAGAAGTCCCGTATTAGGAATAGTATTTGCATTAGTAGCGCTTTTATGCCTAGTAATTGCAAGCTCAAAAAATAAAGAGTGAAAATCTACTGATTTATACCAACAATCAAAAAGGCGTCATTATTTATTTTCTTTAAGCCACTGTTTTGCTGAACTTTCAGCACTGCGGATTTCAACACGGCTAAGACGTGACTCAGCACGGATGCGGTTATCTTTTGCTGGTTCGTAGCCATTTGCTGTTGCAATTAAAAACCATTTATATGCTTCGATTAAATTTCTGGGCACCATTACTCCTTCAGCATAAATAACACCAAGACGATTTTGAGCCAGATTAAGTCCCAACGAAGCGGCCGTCTTATACGCCTCAATAGATTTTTTGACATCACGGAGAATTCCTAGGCCACCTTCAAGATGCTCTGCGTAGTAAAAAGCCGAATATTCGTGTCCATTAATCATACCTCGCCTTAACCATTCAACAGATTCCTTTAAGTTTTCGCTAAAAGCTGGAGAGGCTTTATTTTTTGTTAAGCAATCAGCATTTAAAAAATAAACCCTTCCAGCCTCCCAATGCGAGCTTGTTTCAAATAACTTCCAATACTCAGTCGCCATCATATTAATAATTTTACAAGCTTCCGCATCTGATTTTCTATGAATTCGATCATCAAAGGCAGGCATCAAACAAAAAGCATATTGCTCATTACCTAAGCCAGTTGGATCTATATCATTTGCCTGCTTGAAAAGTCCACAAGCTTTTGGCTTATCAGTTTCCAGATAAATATATCCAAGCTTCAGTGCCGTATATTGATTAGGCTTGAGCTTTAAGCTTTTCAACAATGTTATCTCAGCCCTTGAATTCCACTTTTGCAAGCTAGCTTCTGAGAAGGCAAGAGCAGCTATATGAAAAACATCTTCATCATGATCCATGTTTTTTTCGAGCCAATCAAGTGCCAATTCATTATCTCGGCCAAAAATTCTAATTGACTGTAACTGCATTACATCTTTTTTCAGCTCGTAGTTTTTAATAGCTTCTAAAACTCTATGCGCATACCTCTCTTGCGCAGTAACAAAAATTGGATTCAATAAAAATATTGATGCAGTTAAAAATCCGAAAAGAAATTTTAGCGCTTCCATTCTGAGCCTGCTTTCTTCTCTTCGATTGGCCAAAATCCAGGATTACCATCAATGCTCCATTGCACTTGCCACGTACGCCCGCTATCTTGATCAAGCAAAATAAACTGGTACATGTTGCGGCTAGAGTAAAGCGTAAAACGTCCAGGTCGTGAACCCGTAGGAGCGAGTACATCCTTATTCAAAACGGTTTTCATTCGATCTTCATCCTTGAGTGCTATTTGCACTTGCCAAAGCTGACCTGTCTGTGTGTCTAGGTGTAGCGTATTCCAAATGTTACGGGTCTTGAAGACCCTGAAGCGTGCATCAAGCCGCTGCATGTCATATTCAATCTCCGTGGTTTGTTGGGTCTGACTTGCTGCTACAGAACAAAAAGCCAGCATGGCAATAAAGAGTGCATAGACACCGGTAGTTCTCAAATTCATGTCGCTTCACCTGCTATCAAAAAGTCACTTGTTACTTATGTAGTCTAACGTGTGTATGTCTTAAAAAATTGCTCACGCACTGAGAGGCACTGGTCTAATGTGCCCCCATCCCCCCACCCCCATGGGGGGCCTCCGGGGGGGTAGCAAGCCAGCCATATGTACAACCCAACAGGAGTACGAATGGCAAATTACGCAGAGCATCCAATCATCCAGCAAGCCTTGGAATTGCTTGCTTGTGAAATTCAACATATCGACACACTTCAGTCACCAGATGCTGTCAAAGACTATTTGAGATTGAAGTTGGGCGACCGACCGCATGAGGTGTTCGCGGTGGTATTCATGGACTCACAAAACCGAGTCATCGCTTATGAAGAGCTCTTCAGGGGCACTTTGTCTCAAACGTCAGTCTATCCAAGAGAAGTAGTGTTGGAGGCGTTAAAGCGAAACGCTGCATCAGTCATCTTGTGCCACAACCATCCAAGTGGTTCACCTCAACCATCAAGGGCAGATGAAGAACTCACACTGACTCTGAAAAGCGCTCTTGCGTTGGTGGATGTGCGCGTGCTCGATCACATGATCGTCACACGTTCTAAGGTGCTGAGCTTTGCAGAGGAGGGTTTAATCTGAGTTATCCAATGCTCAATGAATGGCATAACTAGTTGCTGCTTGACGTCAACTATCCTGACCGTCAGCGCAAGGCTTGAATTCTGGCGTCGTTGTCCCTTTTGGTCTGCTGCTCAACGACTTGTTTTCTTGCCTTTGCTTTTTCACGAATCATCAATTTCTATCCCAAGCACGTTGATATGACTGGGTTAGCACCTTGGTTAAGCAGCTGCTTAAATGTGGTACAAGATGTGGGACAAAGTATATTTTTAAAAAATTCACACTCTTAGTTCTACGGACACCGCTTCCGCCAAAAAGTCAAGTAAATCAACGCTCTTCAATGGGACGATGTGGTAATCCCCACAATATTCCCCACATGGCTCAACAGCCAAGCTGCATTGAAGTGACCCAAACCGCACTCTCTCTGCATACAAGCGACGCCCAACGCCGACCCGGCCTCAGTCTGAGTCAACCCGCAGGCACCAGAGGGTAAGGAAATTTGGGTGCCGCGTACCCCACCGTACCCCCACCCCCCCAATTTCTATTTGGGTCCCTCCAGCCTTACCTTGCACCATGTTCTGCACGAACGCCGAGCATTTTTTAAAACTGTGGTCGTATCGAAATTTCGAATACTCTTTAGACCGCCAGAACAAGTCCTGCTAACTCGCTCATTCAGGTTGTCAGGCGCTCAGAGCCCCGCACCACGCGGGGCTTTGCGTTATGGGCTCCTGACTGCCCCCATGGCCCGCCACCCCCTAAACCCGTCTCAAACCCCGTTTCGTCTCAGAACCTCCTGACTTTTTGGTCGTGGTACGGCAGGAGGAGGTTTGCGAGAAATCAGGGTATTGGTGCCGTACTAATTAGCGTGATAGTCGGCGAAGTGTGTTGTCGCGGATCAGACCTTGAAAATGATCTTTTGCCCAGAGGACAACGTCTGGGTCGGTCAATTTGACGCCAAGTTCAAGGTTGCGGCTAAAGGCATCATCAGTAAGGTTTGCGCTTGAAATAAGCACAACATTGTCAATCGCAGCTAGCTTTGCGTGGAGCTTGCCTGGTCTGCCAGCTTGATTCCGCTCGCGATTTTCAACGGGCCAGTAGTAAACCTCTGCTGTGTCGATCAGTGCGGTGGGAAAGGCCCTAAGCGCGTCAAAGCTGAGTTGTCCCTCAGATGCTTCGGCGAACTCCAATACCAGCCTAATTTTTACACCCCGTTGTGCGGCCTTCAGCAATGTGTCTGCCAGCCGTTCAACTTTGACCGCGGCAAAGGTCACCAAAAGGATCTCGTGCTTGGCTAAGGCAATAAGGTCATACAGCGCCTGATCGATCCGCCGCGCCGCAAGGTGTCCTGATGGAGGAGGACCTGACCAGAGCATCTCAATCTGTCTAGTGTCCAGATAACTTGAATGAATTTCTGACGATACCTGAAGACCGTAGCCAAGAGCTTCCCAAGACATAGATCCTTCAGCAAGGTCAAGTATCTGTTGAAGCAGATGCGCCAAATCTGAGTTGGAAGTCGCAGGTAGCCGCTTTTTTAGGAAATCAGCAGTTGCAGTCGCTGGGGCAGAGCGTAGCTCTGACCATACCTCCTGAAGCCAAGCTGCTGGTGCCCGAACTGTAAGTGCACTGATTTGATTGGTGAGGTCAGTTGGCATGTATCAGTCAAAGAACGCTGTTCCCGTACTTGTGAAGGTATTCACCAGTACGGATCTGTCCAAGTAGCGGTTACCGCGCTCACAGGAAGTCTCAGGTGCGAACTGGCATGCATGACAACACGCCCCCTGAATTGTTCTACCCAGGGTGTCCGGTCTGTGTTCAGCACAGAGTGGATCAGACGCACATAAGCGCATGCTCTCCAGTGCTTGCTCCATATGTCGACCAAGGGTTACAGGATCTCCCAACTCCACCAATCCACCCAATGTGCCTTCACTGTCTGGTGCTGCTGTGTAGAGCAGGACCCCTGCCATGGGGCCACCGACATCACCAGGCTGTCTTGAGTACAGACGCTCGCGCACACTGGCTGCTGTGTAGCCGCAATCCAGCACAATTTGCCTCATCAGCGCATGAGCAAGTGAATGCAGAAGCACAAGTCGAACACCTGGGAAATGTTCTTCAGGTGGGTCCAGTTTTCTGAGTGTGCGCCAGGCCTTGTGAGACTCCAAAAATTCCAGTTGGAGCCTTTGCACTTCAGGCTTGTCTTGCCAAGCTAACAAAGCCTCTTCACGGATCCGAATAAAGATACCTTCCCCGCGGACCTCAGAAGCTGGAAGCCACTTCGGATTTTCCCGGCTAAGCTTGGTCAGTCTGGCTTCGCCCAAGTTCGTGGCCTCAGAAAAATCTGCGTTGGACTCAATGCGGGTAAAGCCCATCAGCGCACGCACTTCACGTATGCGCTCCACTAATACTGTGTCCTCAAGCAAGGACTCAAATCCCTTGGGTGGAGCCACCTTTTTCAGCTTGAAATCACGATTCTCTGCAGCACTTCCAGGGTTGGAGAATACCTGCCACTCGGGCAGTTTCAGATCCTCTGGCGGCGCATCACCCTTTTGAGTTCCGGCACGCTTTTGCTCAATGGCCGCCCAGATGTCGTCGTCACCGTATGCAGCAAATAAGGGTATGAGTGACTGGAACTTCTGACTGCGCTTGCGCAGTAAGCGCAATTCATCTAAGTCCTCAGTGTCTTTCAAGTCAGTCCACTGCTCCTCCACCATCTTGCCTAGCTTGTCCACCGACCTAGGAATTGACAAGGCGGACAGTGCAGTGGGAAACCAACTGTTCGAGGCTCCAAGCAGAATTGTTTTCGCCGGTTCAGGACAATCTGGCTCAATCAAACGCAAATGGGGATGATGTCCGCGACATTTAAAAGGCGTATTGCTGTCAAACGCATCAGCCATGCGTCGAGTTAGGCCGCAACTGTGACACTGCACAACGATGTCAGACGCATCACCCGAGGCGCCATATTCGCGCAACGACAGCTGTGCTCCTTGGCAGGGCACGTTGCCCTTGTGCACAAATTCCAACCAAAGGAAATCAGTCAGGTGGCCTTCACGGCAGGCAATTAAGAAACGAACCGACAAGGCTGCGGGTGGTTTACCACCCAGACTCTTTAAGCAGCCCTGGTGCACATATTGGGTGCGGTCAGGTCGATACGGGTCTTGTGAAAGCTTGAACACACCAGACTCCACTGTGGCCAGTGTGTCGCACAGAGAGCAACGCTGCCACCTAGGAAACGGGGCCACTGGCGCACCAACAGCCGGAGCGGCAGGATCCCTGTCCATACCATCCAGCTTCATCGGTGGCAGGTACAGCTTGGTCAATTGAGCCCCCAGCCTCTTTTGGATGGCTGCGACCAAACGGTCCTCTTCAATTTCCTTGCAGTAACGCGTGTCCCAGTCGTCCAGCCCCATGACCAAGGCTGACATGTTGGGCAAGTCCACCAGCGAACCCACCCCGAAGGTGAAGATCAACTGACTCGGCCGGATTTCTCCCAGTTCATTCATGGCTTTTTCTCTCAATCCGCCCGCAGGCCTGTTGTGCGTTGATCCAGCACCAAATCGACAGTGCCCTCCACATCGCGCAGGGAATTCAGGCAGGTGAACATCTGCCAATCGTTTTCGCCTGCCTGCTCCAGCAGGCCCACGGTGGCACCACCTTCTGACTTGTAGCCGAGCTTGTGATCCTTCTGGTTGTGGACGCGCTGCAACCATTCATCTCGTCTGCGGTCCAGCATGTCCCTGATGCGCACCCCCACTGTGGCGTCATGTGTGGCGTTCACTCCGCGTTCGCTCAGCATGTCAAATACCGCTGCCCACACTGGGTCGGTGTCTTGCACCTCTCCCGCCTTCAGGTTGGCGTTCAGGTGCTCATCCATCAAACGCATCAGCCCAACCATTACACCGGTCAGACCGCGGTCCAACGCTCTGGCTGAGAATGGCGTTACCGACAGTGCTTCCACATGCTTGTAGAACGTCTCGTGGTAATGCTCAAACCGCTCATAGTGTGACAAGTCCCGCGGACGCGCCCAATTGAATACCGTGCTCACCAATCCAGGGCCGCTGGCTGAGCGCCCCACGCGGCTGGTGGCCTGGATGTATTCGGAGGTGTTCTTGGGTTGACCAGCCACTACCATCAAGCCCAGACGTTCAATGTCCACCCCCACTGAAATCATGTTGGTGGCGAGGATCACGTCATACGGCACAGCAGAGCTCACCTTGCTGCCCGCTTTGCGCTCGGCTGCCCGTTGCGCCTCCAGCGACTTGTCAAACATCGCCTCCAGCCGCTCTAGGATCTTGGGGATGTCAGTACCTGACTTGCGGGACGTCAGTTCCTCCAAAGCCCGCACCCGACGTTTGGCCAAGCCGCGTTGATCCGCATCCCGCAAGCGGGCCTTGATGTCGTCTTCCACCAGGCGTCGAGTACCTGCTAATTCCCGAATGGAGTTGAAGTAGCCCGTCAAGGTCATGTACGGGTCTGCCAGGCGGTCGTACTTCTCGTACAGCACCTGTGCGGCTGCCATGTGCGCCACATAGGTACGAATCATGGCCACTGGATACCTGCGGCCAAAAGCGCTGATACCCAGGTACCGGCGACCAGGGTAATCGGGCCCAGTGGGTCGCTGGATGGCAAAGAAGCTGTCGCGAATGCTGGTGCCCTGTGGTGGAAACACCTCCAGCTTGCGCACGAACAGCTTTTGCACCTGATCTGGTGCACGACGGATCGTCGCGGTTGATGCCACCACTTTGGGGCGCACCTTCTTCCCGTCCACGGTCCATGAGCAGAGTTCATCTACAGCGGCCTCGTACAACCCCACCATGGAACCCAATGGCCCACTGATCAGGTGCAACTCGTCCTGGATGATCAAGTCCGGCGGACGCAAGAAATTGTGCGGACGGTTCTTCACCGATGGCAAACCATTGCGGGCTGGGTGATGCTGCCCGTCCTCGACTTCAGGCGACAGGAAACCATGCCGGTCACAGACCTCGGTGACCTTGCCAAACAGCATCTGGGTCAAGCCGTTCCAGGGCATCTGGGCAAACTTGTCGACGGTGGCAATCAGCAGCGAGGGAGGACGACGGTAAATCTCTTCGTCCACCACCATCACCGGCAGGCCTGCACGCGGTGCACGCGCCTCGGTGAACTCACAACGGCCCAGGTCATCGCCACAGTACGTCACGCAGCGACCTATGTCGCTGGGTGCCTCGTACACCTTCAGGTGTTTTTCCTTGATCTCACAGCCACACCAGGGGCAGGAAGTGATCTGCAACGGGCTACCATTTGAAGAGGGTGCCCCACCTACATTGCGTTGTCGCAGGGCATTGGCGGCGCCGGACAGGGAATTAGGGGTCGTCTTCCCCCCCACCCACAGGCCCAGACGGAACGGTGTCTCTCCCCACTTGGCCACATCAACGCGCCGGATGGATTCACACGCACAGATCAACGCGGCTGCCCGTTGAAACTGTTGCAGCGTTAGCAGGCGAAGGGTGTAACGCATCAACACCGCCACACCATGATCGCCGCAGCGGCCTTCCATCACACCCTGCAAGCGGCGCAGGGCCAAGGTATAGGCGGTCAGACCCAAATATGCTTCGGTCTTACCACCACCGGTGGCAAACCACAGCAGGTCTGCGACGGCCTCCGTCTCGTGACTTCGGTCGTGATGGTGCAAATCGCTCAAGCTGGGCAGGTTGAGTAGCACAAAAGCCAACTGAAACAAACGCCAGCTTCGGTTCCTGGGGTCTTGGTCCAGGTCAGCAAAGCCTTGGTCAATCTCCCGCTCCTTCTTGCGAACCTTACGAGCGAAAGTGGAGTGAATGCGCTGTTGCCACATAGCCCGGTTGGCAAACCGAAACGCCTCCTCGGCCATCGGGTTTTGGTCAATCAGGTCAATGCCCTCTTTGATGCGCTGCAGTGCCCGGGTACACCGCTGGACTGCCAGTTGGGCCGCATCCTCATGACCAGCCAGCCGCTCCGAGGGGAGCGTTAGCTTGGCAGCCTCCATCTTGATCCAGACACGGTAGGCCGTCTCGATATGGCGCAGGCTGGCAATCAGACCCGGCTTGGGCAATTCAGCCAGCTCCTTCATGTCCATCACTACGCCGTTCAAGTTTTCGTCGTCAGCCGCGGAACGGGGCGTCTGCTGGGGCACCTCAAACTGGGGGACCCACTCGGTCTCAACCTGTGTGGCTCGCTCGGCCAATGGTTCAGGCAGGGTAGCATGGATTGATATGCCATGCCCCACCGCAAACTCGCGCTGATGCCGATACAGCATCTCCAGGGTTTCGGTTTCCTCCCTGGTCAGGAGGTCCATCTTCGACAAGTTGGCCTTGGCACTCTTGCGCTGCACAAAGATGGGCTCACCATCTATGCCATGAATACGCAGCTTGGGTTGAAACAGCCACACCTCGTCCCGGGGCTCGCCAGCGCGGGTTCGCTCGGTTTGCTGGTTGACCAGGAACAAGGTGACAACCCAACCATCCGCGGTCAGGCGCATACGACCTTGAAGCTGCACCAGAGGATGATCAACATGCACCTCCTTAGTTTTGAGCATGCCGTCCTTCAGGTCCAGCACCAACGGTGGCGTCACGACCGGAAACCGCTTCCACACATTGGCAGGATTACCGTCGCGGTTGACCTGGGTGGTGCTTTTCATTCGCAGGTACTGGCCCCACTCGGCTTCCACAACAAGCTGCTGAGTATCAGCCGCCACCACAAAACTCAAGCCCATAGACGAAGGGAAATAAGTCCCACCCGCTGGAACGCCTGACTCCGCGGCACCCTCTTCCCCATCATCACCGCCACCCGCCCCCAGTTCGTCTTGCTCACTGGGGTCTACCGCGCTGTCTTTGGGAGCCAGCATGCCCACAAGATAGCGCTGGTAGGCGTGATCTTCGAACTGGCTCAGCTCCTCCTCTGGGCCACCGGCAGGGCCCAGCAGGTCGCGAATGACCATATCCGTCAGCTCATTTCGAATTTCAGACGGACTGGGTGGTTTCAAGCTCATTTTGTGGTCCCCTTAATCAGTTTTGAGTTTCCGCAAAGCGGTATTTGGCACCACGCTTTTCGCCTTGGCGGATTACTTGGCCGCTGTCCATCAACTCACGAATGGCGACGTTCCATCGGTTATCAGGAAAACCAGTGGCGGTGAGGATGCCATCCTTACTGTGCCAGCCAGGGTTCGCACGAAGGTATTCGACGACTGAGCTGGGGCCTGATGCGGGAAGATGAAGTGGAGTGGCGGCTATCGGCTCTTGGTCAAACAGGTCGTCTTGAAGGTTGGCATCCACAGCCACAGAGATGTTCTGAGTTTTTGCGGGCTGTGCAGACTTCTTGTTGTGCAAACCTACGGCCACTTCCTCTGCGTAACGCTGATGGTTGAGCGCCAGCAAGCGATCTAGTACCTCGCCGCGGGTAAGTTCGGAGATGGTGAAACGGATGCCCTGCTTGGTTTCTTGGAAACCGTGACAGAGATCAAGGTCTTCCCAGCCATATGCTCTGGCAACTTTGTAGTCCAAATCAACTATGACTGAGCGAAACTGGACAACATCTTCACTTTGATTAGAAGGGTCATTAATAAAATTATCCAAGGTGGTAAGACCGATCTGATACTTATCCAATAATTCACGCCTTTTTTTTAAAAATATATTTTCAATAGTCTCCAAACAAGAAACATCTTCAGGAAATGGGAAAGTTTCGAAACAGTCTGTTAGTGCATAGTTGTAACCAGCATTGCGCATACTTGAGCCGTAATGCGTACTCCATGTCCAATGTATTGAACTTTGTAGCAAAGCCAAAGGATTATCGCAAAGCACAGCGACACGCTGATCAAAGACTATTCCGTTGTTAACATATTCAAAAGCCCATGACGAACTGACTTGAGTCTTCACGAGAACTTTTTTCAATCCGGAAATTCGCGAATACAAGGATTTTTGCTTTTCGGCAAATTGCCACCAGATATCTCGATATACAGGCCTCTTTACTAACGCCCTGACGGGTCTTACCTCTTTATCAAGAATATCCAAAAGATCTGGATAGTCACTGGCCACAGGATCAGGATAATCATCGGGAACTACACCCGCCCTCAGCCATGCCTTTTTTTCTATATCTGTAGATTCAACCCAAGAACCACAATTGGTGCGTTTTAAAGGCCAATCTTTGAAGTTAATAACATATCTGCTTGCAGACTGATCCACCCTTGAATTTAAGTCATCACCGTTCAGATATAGCGAGAGGCAATCAATATTTTTCGGGGATTTTCTCTTCAATAAATCTGCCTCATGAGGATTCAAAACAAAGCCTTTTCCCAAGACCACACATCCTTGATATGAGTTATCGGAATTTCTTGCCAAACGAAAAGGTCTACCATCGATCTTTCCGGGCACTTTCAACATGCTACTTATGTAGCTAACTTTGGCGTCGTCAAGTAAAAAGGGGCCAAGCCACTTTCTTTTGGATAACCATAATAAGGACACATCAATTGCCGCGACTCCTGGCCAGCTCATAGATTGAATTGCTCTTGGTATATCCAATCCTCTTGCAACCAATTGATCAAGGCCAACATCTCTTGTATCTCCCTGAGCAATAGTGTTTGTTGTGATAATTCCAGACATGCCACAAGAGTTGAGCAAATCTGCAATTCTTAGCAGAAAGAAAGCGCTCAAATCAGCATTACCTTTTACCTGATTGGCAATAATTGAAACCAAGTACTCCCTGTAATCTGAACCAAATAACCCTGATAATTTCTTCCCTCCGGCAAATGGAGGATTTCCTATGAATGCATCAAAACCACCTTTTTGCATAACCTCTGGGAATGAGATTATCCAGTGAAGGAAATTTTTTTCGCCCGAACTGTGTTTGGCATACTCTTTTAATGCACCAATCCCTACCTCAAAGCAGGTTGCAATGCGATCAGAGATTACCTCTCTCTCCGAATCGTAAGTACGGCCTTTCAACCCTTTGAGTTCTAAAGAGATTAAGAGATCTGCCGTCGCGCTGAGTATCGCTACGGCGTCTTCTGCCTCGGCATAAAGCTTAGTCTTTGTCAAAATCTGCTCAGGCGTGTCCGAGGGCATAGCCTCCAGCGTTTCGCGCTTCTTCTTCGCCTCATCTATGTGTCGCAATAAATTTTGAGTGGCGAATGCTCGTTGCTTGCCGCCGTCAGTGCGCATGCTGAAGTTCTCAAGCTGCTTCAAAGAGGTAATGCCCAATAAAGAATCACCGCACTTGAATGCATGGTCAATAAAGGTAAAGGGCCTGCTCTTATCGACAGTGATCAACCACATGGACAGCTTGGCCATCTCCACGGCCATGGGGTTGATGTCGACTCCATACAGGCAACGGTCAGCCACAACACGACGAGCAATCGCAATGCGCTCAGCCGCCTCAATAGGCACCAGTCGCTCAGTGGGGGATCCATCAGATAACTTGCCGTCCGGCGTGATCAATACTTGCCCAGGGTGGGCCTTCTCTTCGTTTTCCCATGCTTCTACTAGCCGTTCTGCAAGGTAGCGGCAGGCCTGCACCAAGAAGGCACCAGATCCCATTGCCATGTCGCAGACCTTGAGTTCCAAGATCTCTTTGGGTGACTTGAGCTTCCACTGCTCCTTGGGCAAGCCCTCTGACGGGCCGGAGTAAACCAATGGCTCCAGGGTATGGCGAACGATGGGCTCGGTGAGCGATGGCGGGGTGTAGTGCGTACCTGTGCTGCGGCGGGTAGTGCCCGTGGTCACAAACACGCTGCCGGGCAACACCACCCAGGGGCGCTCGAAGGAATCTTCACGAATGAGGCCCACAAACGGGCGCAGGCGGGCCAGCAGGGCTTCGTCTTGACGGCAGGCCACCAGCAGCTTGTGTTCGTCCAGAACGCTGGAGCTGTTCAGTTCTTTGCGCAGGGCTGGCAATGATCGGCCCGTTTCTTCTTTCAGGTACTCCAGCAGCGCATCCTCACCCTTGGCCAGCAGTAGCTCCAAGGTGGATAGCGGGATCTCAGGTTCTTTGCTTCGGGTTCCTCGGATGCCCAGGACCACCTCGGTTGCCCGTTGGGCGGTATGGTCCAGCAAACCTTCGTACACGTGACCAATCTGTTCCACTCCCAGGGCACGGAAAGAAACACGACGGGTTTCGGCAGCCCCCCCGGTCTTGATACGCAGTCGCTGAAGGGAGTTGAGCAAGTGCAGCACGACGCGGTTATTCACCGGCAATGGCTCTGCCGACTGACCGCGCCAGTTGGAACCCGCGGCGCGCCCTTCCAGGAAGGGGTAGCGGTCGGGATCAAACAGTGAGCCGCCATAGGCTTGCATCAACAAGTCCTGGTGCTGAATACCGCCATGCACCGCACGGAAGGTGGCGAGCAGGCGGGTCCAAGCGTCGTAACGACGCTCCAGCACCTCTTCACCATTTTGGTCAGCCACTTCCTGCAATTGTTCTTGCAGGGTAGAGACGGCGTAGTTGTCGTCATACAGGGGCTTGCCCAGGTGCAGCAACCCACGCTCTTCCGCAGAAAACAAGAAGACCAACCGCATCATGATGGTCAGTGCAGCGTCATACACCATCGTGGGCGGTACGCCTTTGAGGGCCACGCCTTGGCTTTCCTGGTGGATGGCATCAAACGACTGCACCAGCACTTCCACCGCTTCGCGCACCTGATAGCCCAGCTGATCGGTGACTTCCTGTTGGTCGGAGGCGCTTTCTTTCAAGAGGGCCAGCAAGGTGTTGTCGGCCGCCACGCCGAAGAAACGCCGGACGCCCATGAGAGACTGGAAGGCGCGCAGGGTAATGGGTTCGTCCAGCCAAAGGGCGCCGAACCAAGACGCATACCCGGTGGTCTCACCGCGGGGGGCGTAGACCAGCATCCATTGCTCCCCATTGGTCACCAGCCCCAGTGGCACGTTTGTGCCATGCAGCAGTTCCATCATCCGCGTAGCCGGGGTGGCTTTCCAGTGCTTGCCAATGACCGGCTTATCCAGGGGCTGTGCTGCGGGGTAGCTGCTGATCAGCAGTTGGGCCTGTCCAACTGCGTTGGTCCCTGCCGGGCCGATCAAGGCAAAGTCAGGGCGGAGGGTTTCGCCTTGCTCTGCCATGTTGGCTTCTAAGCCTGCGGGCAGGGATTGGCCTTCTGCAATCTGGCTGGCGGGATAACCCAACAATTCACCGAGCACATGCAGCACCCAAGCGCGTTGTTTACCTGGTGCTGCCGGGTTGTCTTGCCAGTCTTCGTAGGCTGCCCTGAGTTGTTTGGCTTGGGCCGGGTCGCGGGCTTCAAGTCCTTGCGGGAAGGTACGCAGCAAGACTGGCAGTGAGACAAAGGGGCCGGAGACCTCAACCAGTGAAAGCCAGTCGGCGTGGTGGCGGGCGGTACTCATGCTTGACCTCCTGCCACTTGCATCACAGCCCGCCGCGGTATCAACCACGTGACGGCCACTGGGAACAGACGTGCCGTGGGGGTGGCAAAGCGTGAGCGGATGTGTGTCGACTCACGCTGGATTTCTTCGGGTATCTCGTTCAATCGGCGGCGAAGAGCGGATAGGTCTCGTTCGCGCTGTTGTTTACCGGGTTCGTCACCCCCCAGGTCCAAAAACATCTGGGGGCCGTCTTTGCGCTCCAGCTCGGACTGGATGGCACGTTGCAGTTCGGTCATCACGGTGGTGAGCTTGTTCACTTCTTTCTCGGCCAACTCTTCCAAGTGTTTCTCAAGGTTCTTGGTGCGTTCCACCTTGCGGGATTCAAGGGCGTTGATGAGCGAGTCCTGGTACTTGGGCCACAAGGCCTTGAAACGCGCTTGAATAGCCTCGGACACTGGTTGCTCAGTGGTTGATGCCAAAGCGGCTTTGGCTTCGCTAACATTCAAGCGCTGGAAGCGACCCTCAATCAGCGCTCCACCGGCCGTGATGACCTCTTCGTGCAGACGGTGGTTGTCGCCCCCCAGCACCACAATGCGGCCGTGAGCAATCACCACGGGGTGACTCAAAGCAGAGTCATCCACCACGCAGGCCGATACCCTGGACAGGTGTTTAGACCGACTGCCCAGGGACCAGATTTCGGCCCTTAGTAAGCGCAGGCACATTTGTACCAGCCGGTGGTTCAGGTGGGCCAACACCAGGTCATCACGGCCTGCTGCCAGGGCCGGGTCAAACACGATGGGACGAAGCTTTTTGGTGTGAGGGTGAGCAAGTCCGTCGGTACATTGCGCCCAGCTATTGGACAGCGCAGGCACGCGGAACACCGGACAGGTCTTTCTCAAACCAGTGGGGTCGGGCCAGATGCCAGGAACTTCAACCGGAATCAAGCCAGGCTGCTCAGCCAGCTCCAAGCCCACCCTGACGACGTTTTCCACATGGTCCGGGGTGAGGTTGAGGTCCTGCTGGGTTTCGTGCAGTTGGGCTGCCAGCTTTTCCAGCCTATGACGAAGGATTTCCTGCTGATCACGCAGCTTGCGCTCAAACTTCAGCATGCGGCGAACGGGTTCCGCATCCAGTTCCGCGCGGGTTGTGTCCAGTTGCGACCTACGGCCCAGCATGGCCTCTTCCACCTGGTTGGCAATGACTGGTCCCACTTTGCCCAGGTCTTCCCGGATGGTCTCGACCTTAAGTGCCGCACGCATCAAGAACTCAAGGTCAGCATCCAGATCTCCCACCTTGCCGGATGTTTTGGCTGAGTCAAACCCTTGTCCAACGAAGTGGAAGATCGACACT
Source organism: Limnohabitans sp. DCL3 (assembly GCF_048019295.1). Taxonomy (GTDB): domain Bacteria; phylum Pseudomonadota; class Gammaproteobacteria; order Burkholderiales; family Burkholderiaceae_C; genus Limnohabitans_A. The sequence goes on from NZ_CP171842.1 coordinate 2,385,426, forward strand.
TCATCAGACTTCTGACCATGTCGGTCCACTCGGCCGTTGCGCTGCTCCATGCGATTGGGGTTCCAGGGGATTTCAATGTGAATCAACTTGGAACAGTGGTTCTGCAGATTTAAGCCTTCTGAAGCCGCGTCAGTGGCCAGCAGAATACGCACCTTGGATTCCTCAGGGTGGGCCTGGAAAGCGGCTTTGATGGGCTCACGCTGATCGTTGGGCATTCCGCCGTAGATCATTTCCAAGCGGCCCTCTTCGGCAAAGCCTTCGCGGGCCAGCAGGTCGTACAGCCACTTTTGGGTAGCGCGGTACTCGGTGAAAAGGATTACTCGTTCGTTGTTCCACTTCCCGCTGGGACGCAGGCGGGTTTGGAGCCAGTTGATCAACGTCTGCGCTTTGCAGTCTGCGCGCAGTGTGGCCTTGGCGGCGTAATCGCTCAGTTGTTTGAGCAAACCTCGCTCTTCACCGGTCAGTGGTGACAGTGCCTGGCTGACCGTGCCCACAACCTCTGCAGTCTGGTCTTCGTATTCTTGGTCATCAGCGTAGTCATCGTCAAAGTCGTCGATGTCACGGCTGATGGCCGCGGATACCTTGCGAGCGCCCACGGTGTTGATGTGCTTTTCGAGGGTGATGCCAAACGCAGCTGGTGAGGAAAACAGCCGCTTCTTCAGCAGCTTCAGCACGAACTCGGCAGCCATGCGCTCCCCATCACTGGCGGCGTTCTTGAGGCGCAGCACAGAGTAAGCCTGTAGGTCATGATGAGCTTGGCGCTCTTCGTTGGTGTACGGAACCTCCAGATGGCGGACCTTGCGCTCAGCGAACCGGCGGCTGCCATCCCAGCGCAGTTTGAGCTCGTCCTTCATGCGGCGAACCATCACTGCATCCAGCTGATTTCGATCGGGCGTGACAGCACGAGCAAAACGTTGGCTGTCCAACAACTCTAGCAAAGCCGCAAAGCTTTCGCGATAGCCGTTGTGCGGGGTGGCTGACAGGAACAGCTTGTGCTCGAAATGCGCTGCCACCGAGCGGATGGCCTGAGTGCGCATGGAATCTGTGGCGTATTTGCCGCGGCCTGACGGTGCCACGTTGTGCGCCTCGTCCACGATCATTAAGTCATAGGCCCGTGGGAAAGTCGGCTGATCACCGGCAGGCAGCGTTTCACGGAAGGTCCGAAGCTGGCGTTCCCTCTTGAGAAAGTCCACCGACGTGATCAACCTTGGGAAGTGAGTCCAGGGATTGACGTGGATACCCCGTTTGCGGCGCAGTTGGCTAATGGTCTCGCTGTCGATGATGCGGAAATCCAAGCCGAACTTATCCCGCATCTCCTCTTTCCACTGAACCTGCAGAGACGATGGGCAGACGATCAGCACAGACCTGACCCTGTGCCGCAGGATCATCTCCTGGACCACCAGCCCAGCTTCAATCGTTTTACCCAAACCCACGTCATCGGCAATTAGCAGATTGACCCGAGGCATCTGCAAGGCCCGAACCACTGGGTCCAGCTGATAGTCGTCGACCTCGATACCGCTGCGAAACGGGGACTGCAGGGCTTTGTCATCTGCCTGAGACACGGCTCCCCATCGAACGGCATCAAGAAACGCCTGGAGATGTTTGGGCTGGTCAAAGCTGGAGGGTGCGGGCAGTGACGGCTTTTCATACACCGTCGTTCCGGGCTCCAACTCCCAGATAACCTCCAGTTGCTCACCTAGACCATCGTCTTCTACGGACGACAATTTGATTAAGTGATTTCGTCTCAGTGCATCGTTACCTATCCCGTGCGCCGCCGGTGATATTTCTGTAACAACAAACGGCCGCTTACGAGCGATAACCAGCTGACCGATTTCAGGAATGGTTTGCATACTTCTTGTCCCTCAGTCTTGGCTGATGCCAGTGGCTGATTGGGAAATCGTTGACTGCTCCCGAATCCACCCGTCAATGTCTGCCTTAGAGAAGCGCCAACTTCCTCCGACTTTGAAGGCTGGAATTTGCTTGGCTCCCGCTAGCCGATAGATTGTTCGCTCGGTGACCTTGAGGTAGTCGGCGACTTCCCCGATGGTCATGATGGCGTTTTCAGCGGTGCTGGATGGCATGGTCTTGGCCAGATGGGTGGTAGGAAACGCCAGCATAGTGCAAAATTTTCAATCTGTGGTTGAAGGATTGAAATATTGTGCTGGTAGCCTGGCTCACTGGATGAGCCAGACGTTAGGATCTAATCTGAAGGTCTTCTGGGGTTTCATCCAGCGGACAGCATGAAAGGAGCTGGCTATGTCGTTCTGGCAAATCTTGGGTAGGTTCGCGTTTTCTGACCAAGGGGAGACGATCCAGAAGGTCTCCGACACGACCAGCGTGTCGTCAGACGGCACCACTTACACGCGCATGGGTTCTACGACCGTTGGATCTGATGGTTCGGTATTCACTCAGACCGGCAGTTTCAGCAGCGATGGAAGTACACGTACGGGGAGTACTGCGACCGGCCTTGGTGCAGTTTTCAACAACCCTCGGGATGACTTTGGGGTCGGTTCAAGCAGATCCCGAGATAGATTTGATGATTTTTAAGAAGGTCAGCTGCAGTGCGGGCAGATGAGATAAATGGCCGCCACTACTCCTGTGCTTGTTTTTTCAAATGAATCAGAGCAGCAGCCTGAAGTCCCGGATATGCCTTATGCATCTGGTTTGGTTTGCGACCTCGCGTTCTTGGACCTTTGAGCAAACCAAGAGCATGCCCAACGGACTCCAGAACTGCAAGTCTGGCAGAAGCAAGACTGCGTTCCATGCGAATTTGAGCAGTTTCCTGTCCGTGAATTGTTTTGGCTAAAGCGCAGCGTAGTCGACCTTCTGGAGTCTTGGGGCCAGTAGACGTACCGCCGTGCATCCTGCATACCTTTTTCCCTTTTACTGCTGGGCCAAGGCACTGGACCCCAGATCTTTTTGACTTCGCCTGACACTGGTTGCAATGGATGCGACCACCTAGCGTCAGCAGCTGTCTCGGTTGTAAATCATTCTTTGACATTATTTTTCACCTTGCCAGAGGCTCACTGGATCACCCAAAAATAATTAGCGCGAAGAACCCCATGCGCGGGGTTGCCACCCTTGCCACCCAAATTCACATTCTCTTCTTACTCTTGTTTCCATTACTTTTTCAAAATGAGTGGCAAGGGTGGCAACAAAGCTGGAGCCCTCACCAAATCAGGCTGAGCGCTAGCCAAACCTGATGGCAAGAGGTGGCCAATTTGCCGGGAACAGTCATGCAGAGGTCACTCCCAATCCACTTTCCCCCCGAGCGCACGCTCGAATTCGGACCTGGCGGTGGCAAGGTCCGGCAGTTTTAGCCCCCTCTTCTGGCTACCGGTGGCAACTCCTGGGGGCTTCCACATCTGCCGATCCGGTTGAGCAGAAGGGCAAAGTTTTTGTATGGCGGCGGCCACTTCTGCGGTTTGTACGGTCTGGTGCCGTTGGGCGTTTTTATGAAACTCCCTGTACCGATCTACCAGAACGCTGGTTGGCACAAATAAAGTTGCACTCCATTCGTCATCTTGCAGCGCGAAGTCTTTTCCAGTGCCATTTAGATAGCCAGTCTCAAGAACTTCGTACCAAAACCGGTCGAATCCCTGGAGGGATTTCAACTTCTGCTTGAGGTGTTCGGACGTGTCCGGCTTCCTGCGCACATCGAAGGAGCTCAAGTTTTTCCGCTGGAGGTAGTACACCAAGGCGCCAATCGTCGCAGGGTCATTGATGGCGGCAGCGATTCCACCAAAATAAGTGGTGTCTTGCTGTTTGGCGTCCGAAACTCTCAGGAACACAAACCGACGGTCGTCCAGCTCGATGTTGCCGAAGTGGCTGTGATTGCTAGACGCGAAAAGGCGGTGGACGGACTGAATGGTCCGTGTGGGCTGAAACTTCTGCTCAATCTGGAGCATCGACTCAGTGATGATGGACTTCAAGATGTCCATCGCTCTGCGGTCGCCCGCAAATAGGGCCTCATCCATGCAGATGATGAAGTTGCGTTCAAGGCAGGCATTAAAACGGCCGGTGATCTGCTCGATGTTGGACGCTAGCAGCGTTGTTCGCGGCCAGATTGCACGCAGCAAGCTGAAATACACCCCCTTTCCAGTTCCTTGCCCGCCAAGCAGCGTGATCATGACCCCAGGTTTTTCCTCAGGCTTCTGAATCATGTGGGCCATGAACCCGATCAGGTAGTCGAAGGTCGAATAGTCTCCCGCGCAGATGATGTCGCGCAAGAAATTCCTCAGAAGGACCCAGTTTCCCGCTTTTGCGTGAGGTGAGGGGCTGACCCAGAAATTCAGAGTTGACGCGGGCGTTGGCTCTGGCGTGAACGCCGTGGCCCCATACGCGATGGTTGCTGGTGATGTCCAGAATTCATCAAGTACCTGACGTGGTTTGCACTGGTAGGGCAGCGCTTCGATGGCCCGCTTCATCAGGAGTTCGGCGTCTGCACGCTTATAAAAGGAAGGGGCCCCCAGTTCCGTGCCCGAAAGCAAGCGCTGGATCTGTTCTTGGTCGACTACGCGAATCTCGCCACTCAAATCGATGATGGCAAAGCGGAGTTGCAGTGCAGCTAAAGGTGTCGATAGAGTGGGATTAGCCATTCCATCCACCTTTTCTTGCGTGGTGGTAGATGGTCCCAACCGTGATCGGGGACGAGTGGTTTGGCATGTACGAGTTCACGACCAGCCAGAACGCATCTTCGTCATAGCGACCTGGGGCCAACTTACTCCAAGATTGCGCCAAGTCCTCGGCACAGGACCATCGAGTACTCAGAACGGCCCAGACAACATTTCGCCAGAGCTCATAGGCGCAGTCTGCGGAGATGTGCTTGAGTGCGGCCCAGATGGTAGCAATTTGGCGTGGGCTCTCTTGTCGAGGCGCGGGAGCATTCCCGCTATTGAACAGTCGGTTGGCTACTCGACTGCCATTGGCAATCAGCAAATGCCATAGAGCAAGAAGTGTCGGTGGGATGTCGGGAAGGTGCAACGGATTACCGTCGCCCATCCACTGATACCTGTGACCCTCTGGGTGAATGCTTGGTGGTAAAACGTCCTGTACGGTCTTCCCGTCCTTGGTTGCACACCGAAATTCCACGGCGGATTTCCCGTCTGCACCGTTGATCTTCTTTGACTCAAGAGCTGGCACGCTAGGGGGGAGTCGATACAAAATTTTAAGGCTGTATTTTTTCCCCGACCAGATGACAACGACCCCGGGGGCACGCAGGAGTAGGCATAGGTCTATCCCATGGGTGGCAAACCAAGACTTGGCGTGCTTGTAATTGTCGATGTCAATCGCGCATGTTGGGGTCGGTGTGCAATACGCGTGTGCGAGGCCAACATTCTTCCCACTCAGAATGCCATGCTGGGTGGGGTTGGTGAGGCAACGTTCAGGAGTGTTCCACCCAGGTAGCGTCGGCCCCTTCTGGCCAAGCGGAATGGGGATGAGACTGAATCCGGTTTCAAGCATTTTTTCAGCTGAAATCATATGTTTCCTCACTCCGAATGCTTTTGCTGAGCTGCGTATGCGCGGGCCAAAGCATCGAGTACCGATTGAACACGCGGCATTGATCCGCCGCGGTCGTGGACACGGGAGAGTTCCTGCAGCAATTTGCCCTCAGGGGTAGAAAGGTCCACTTCAAGGCATTGACAGTACCGTCCGTTTGCAAGCTGCAGCTCGTCAATTGCAATGCCGTGATAGCCTGCGGACAAGACCGCAACTGCAACTGCCATCAGTGGCACCGGATCATCAAAATGTGGGATGGAAGATGACTCGAAAATCTGCAGCTCCCCGGACCTGCTCAAGTGAAAAACCAGCGATTCAGCAGACATGGCCAACCTCCATGTCGCCGACCTTCTCTTCCAACCAACTTTGTATGTCAGACGCCCGCCATACCTTGACAGTGCTGGAAAGGTTAAGTGGCCGAGGGAACTTGCCTTGGGCAACCCACAGGTTGATGCAGCTCTTTGAGAGCGTGGTTGCGGCACTGACTCCTTGAATTCGGAGCAATTGTTCGACTGGCTGCAGGCGAGCGCTGGGCTGGTCCATGATGCACATCCTTGTATGAGTTAAAGATGTACATATGGTGCCGATCGGTCTCAGGTGTGTGAACAAGAACTAATAGTTATTGCCGCTTTGTTTTGGGCTGTACAAAGAACCCAGCCGATCCAGACTTCAACTGCTGGATCCAACTGCGAACAGTGCGCTCGGAACATTCATGACCGCGCCGCTTAAGCGCGGCACGCATAGCTGCCCCTGAAGGCCAGGCATCGTCACCACGCGCATTCTTGAAGTCCGAAATCAAAACAGCCAGTTCGTTTTTGGCTGACCAATTCGTTGGCCTGTTGCTGATCAAAGGTTTACTGGCCCTGAGGAATACGATTCCAGCCGTCAGTTCAATCTGCCGTATGTAGTGCCGTACGTCATCGCAAAGGTCTCGCATGCACACCGCCAGGTCAAATGCGCGAATATGGTCGTGAGTCAACTCGAGGTCGAGCTTCAACTCAAAATCCCTGACCTTGGAAACGAGTTTTCTGGCATCAGCAAGCGTAGTTGGTGCGCCAGATCTGCTTCGCCCCAAAGTTTTTTGAACTGCCTGTATCACGTCCTTGTGGAACTCGCAAACCAGAGCCTGGAGGCTCAGGGGGATCTCCATTTCTTCATGCAGCCGTTCAGCAGTCCGCGCACGTTCACATAGTGCGGCATTGAGTTGCCCAATGAATAGAAGGTAAAGCTTCTTGCGGTGACCGTCCTCGCGCGACAAGGGCGGTGAGACAAGCACCCCATCGCGCACCTTGCGGACTGGCGCGCCTCCTGTGTTTGAAACGGCGGGGATGACACGGGTGCCGATCAAGCCACTCCACACTGAAAGAGGGTCTGCGTTCATGCTCGTCTCTTGGCGTTAAAACTCACGACATTACGACAGTATCCGGTAAAGCAGTATTGCGCCCAATCTTCTATGAGTCGACGACGAGGCTCAATAAGATCACCACGTCGGTATGCCGCCTCAACCTTGTTGGGGATTGCATGTGCGAGCACCTTCTCGGCGACCTCCGGACTGTGCAACGTTTCTTCTGATACCCAGTCCCTGAACGAAGAGCGAAACCCATGCACTGTTTCCTTGTGCCCCATCCGACGGAGAAGCATCGCCATTGCCATGTTCGAAAGTGGTCTACCATTGCAGGAAAATAGGAACTCACTGTCAGGATCGAGTGAGTGCGCGACCTGAAGTAACTCCAGTGAACGCTGCGCCAACGGCACACGGTGGTCTTTACCTGCCTTCATGCGGGCACCAGGGATCGTCCAGATGCCATTCTCCGAGATTTCGGCTCGCCGGCCGCCGATAACCTCACCGGTTCTGCTTGCGTTCAAAATCAGGAACTGCAAGGCAAGGGCTGCAACACCATCTCGCTCTTGGAGCTGGCGGATGAACTCCGGTACCTTTGCATAAGGCATTGCTGAGTGGTGCACTTCATTCTTGATTTTGTCTGGATTTGGCAGGATCGTTTCGAGCAGCCCTCTCCAAGCGGCTGGGTTGGGCCCTTCACGCAGCCTTCTTGTCGTTGCAGACGCTAGCACCCATTCGATCCGCCCCCTGAGGCGCGCTGCCGTGACAGTTTTCGTATGCCAAATCGGGGTCAAGATTTTGAGTATGTCCTCGAGGTCTACATTGGCGACTGGTTTGTTCCCAATGACAGGATTGGCATACGTCTCAATTGTCGATGTCCACTGTTCCGCATGCTTGGGGTTACGCCATTCCGCGCGTTTGGTGGCAATGCAATCAGCGGCATAGTCCTTGAAAAGTACAGGCGTTTGAGCCACTTTGGGTCTGATGATCTGCTGCTTGACCCGCCATGTGGCCTCGGGTCGGTCACCTCTATTCAACTGGGCGCGTGCAGCAGTCGCGCGGATCCTAGCCTCTCGCAGGGTGATCCCAGGATATGCACCCAGGCTAAGGTCGAACCGCGCTCCAGCGTAGACGTATCGGAAGATCCAGTATTTACCACCGTTGCGCTTAACCTGAAGGTTAAGGCCGATGACGGACTGGTCGGTGAAGCGACCTGGCTTAGTTAAATTCCTGACGAAGGTGTCGGTAAGCGGAGATTTCACGGGCTATGTTCCTGAAATTCCCCCCAAGAGTCCCCACATCAGCGATGTGATTGGCCTTGAGCGGTGTTGGCAAGGACGATAAGGCCTTGAACCAGGACTGCCCAGTCAGCTCGATACTTATTGCCACTTTCTCGAGGGAAGCGGATGGGATCTAGACACCCAAGACGAGCCAAGGCAGGCCCAGGAACCCCAAGACCTCACCGAGACTTGAGTTGACACCGCTTCCGCCAATTGAAAACCCTAAGCACATGCTGACTTAGGGTTTTTTTTCGCCTGGCGCAGACAACCGCTGTTGAAATTCGGGTGGGTCTCAACCCTGCACATGATCGGATCGCTCAAGCGCACCAGCGATTCGAGGGCGGTGACGAGATCAATGCCAGAGCTGGTAACTCTGAAATGGGTGTTGGGCTTGAGCCACCACCGACGGCCGAGCCCAGTGGGGTGTGACCTTCCGGCACAAGCCGAGGTGAGCGGCTAACGGCAATTGGCCGGCGCAAGAAAGACCTGGGTCTCCATTGAAATCCACGGTTCTTTGCGAAATGCGAACAGACTGGCTCAGATCGAATCTGAGGAAGCCCCCGGGCAGGCGCTGCCCGACTTGACCTTGGTTTGGGTCAGTCCGCTCACCAAGGTCGATGTCACGAAGCTACACAACTCGTTGGGATTGATGCTGAAGCTGGTCACAACCTGAGACCAGCCTGCGTTCAGGTCATAGCTTGCTTTGTATTCCGTGATCACCGAACCCGGAATATCCACAGAGACGGTGATACCGGGCACCATGGTGGACACCCGACTTTTCACAAAGTTCATCACATTGGCATAGTCCTTGGGGTCGATGGAAATAGGCCAAGAAAAGCCAATACCACCACCACCATAACGAGACTCTAAGGACATGCCAAAGCCTAGGCCCATGCCCGTACTTTCCTTGGCACGACCAGGCTGCCAGAAGATAGAAACTGAGCCGCCGGCACCGATATCCAAGCCAGCCGATGCACCAATCGAGGAAACCACAGCACCGTTGATGACACCGCTGCTGTCAGGTTTGACATCCAGCACAATGGCGACACCCGTGTTGGCGCCAGCCGGACCGACACCCACATCACCGTTGATGCCAATGCCCCAAGAGGAATTGACCATGGAACTGAATGCATCAACGAAGCCCATTTCTGCGGCAATCAATTGCATATCGGCTTTGACCGACGAAGTCACTTGCTTGGAGGGCATGGCTTGGGTGATGCGCTTGAGCGCGGCCCGGGCTTGGTCAGACAGCTTGTCTGCCGTGGTAACGACCTTGTGGACGCCTTTCTCATTCGCGCTGAGAAAACTGTTGGCATTGGAACGCAATGCCTCCAGCAAGAAATCATCCATGAAGCCTGCGACCGTGTTGATCGAGGTCATGTAGCCATACTCAAGCCCGCTACGGGACTCATTGACAACCATGTTGGTGCCACTTTTGACCCTGTCAAATTCATCCTTGGAAAACGAGGCCAGTTGTTGGCCCACCTGGGTCGCAAACTTGATGCCCTTGTCACCCGCTTGTTTGATCGATTTGGTCGTTGCACGAAAAGCACACGAGATATCGCAGCCGGCTTCTGCTTTTTGGGGCAAGGCGGGCAGCACCAGCGCTGCGGCCAACACCGCAGGGGTGAACAGCCATGTCGATGGGCGATTGAAAATTGGAGTGATGTTCATGATGATCGATTCCTGGCAAAGCATGGGCCTTTCAGGCCGACACCGAAGAGACGAATGACAAACGCAGTCCCAGCCGCTTACCAAGGCTGGAAGATGAAGCAACCCTTGTAGCGACCCCTGGCCGGATCACCGAAAGTTTGATCGCCACAAAACACATTTCCCACAACCTCTTTTTCCACGAAGCTGCCGTCCACGCCGTACCACACCCGCCTTGGACCGGGCATGCCGGGAAACCCACGCTGGTTCGTGGGCTTGACGTTGAAGTAGGTACCGCCAATCGCTACAGCCTGGCGCCTGGACTCTTGAATAGAGATGAAGCAATATTTCGCCTGCTTTCTCGCAGGATCTCCCCCAAAGGTGTCCTGGTTACATGTGAACGTACCGCTCATTCCCACCCGCTTGTTCAACTGGGTGCCTACACCGAAAGCGACGTCTTTGGAAAAGGGGCCAATCACACACTGAGCCCCCTCAGCGCAAGCCAGGTAGTAGCCTGCAGGAGGTGTCTGAGCCTGTACGACATGGGCTTGCAAACCCAGCAAGGTCGCAATTCCCAAAAAAGACGCAGACCGAATCCAAAATCGCCATAAAGTCAATAAAAATCGTTGCACAGCAACTCCAGGAACGACGCAGGTCGTCAAGACGTTCGATGAAAGTGTGGAATTCATGGTGAGCAAGCTCCTGACGATCAGCGCGTGAAGATGCAATATTTGCCAACTTTTTGGTGCGGATCACCGAACACGTTGCGGTGGCAATACACAGAGGTCTGCTGGTTAGGGGCAGCCGTGATCTGCTTGGCGTAGAACTGCCCGCCGCCGCCAAACCAGACCGTGCCGTTGCCCGTGACGGTGCAGGTCTGCCCTTCGGCCGCGCACACCGTGCCAGTTCGCATCCGTGATCTGAAGTTGCTGTACCAGCAGCTCTTTTTCTGGCCTTTTGAAGGGTCGTTGTCCCAGAACTCATCGCGAGTGCACGCGACGCTGTCCTGAACGGCCAACAGATAAACAAAATTCCCATTTCCGCCAAAGGCCACATCCCGCACATCACCCAAGAACCAACATGGGCCGCCTTCATCGGCGCACTTGGTCCAACCTTTTGGATAGGTCAAAGTGGTGGGCGGAGGCGTCTCTTGAGCAACTGCCGGTGAGGTGGAGGCCGACAACACAGCAAAGACCGACAACACGCCAATCAACATTTTTTGAAGTTGCTTGGCGAGTCGAATCGCACAAGAGTTCATAAAGGCTCCTGGGACGGAAGATGGAGAAATACCCGACAGCCGACGAAAGCTGCACCGGAGGAAAACACGGCCAAATTGTTCGATGACAGAAAAAATGGCGAGATTATTATATGGATTATTTTTGATGTTTTTAACGTCCACCCAGCGGGGCGTTGTGTCGCCCTGGGGGCATCCGCATGCCATCTTGGGCAGTTATCTGGCCATATCAGCTTTCGGTTCTGCGGACGCTGACACGGCGTCGGCCGATGTGAAACAAAGACGCCCCTCACGGGGCGTTTTGCATGGTGCTTGGCTGCAATGCCATCCATGACCCGCGGGTCCCAGTTGTCCAGCACAGCCGCGAGATGAGCCAAGAACACGATGGGTGTCCCGTTATTGTGCTCACCCAACTCTCTGTACGCGAAGGTGATTCCGCCTGTCGTGATCTCCTGTGTACGGACATTTTTCCAATTCATTTTTAAGGCTTAGTTTGCCTCTGGCAGAGTTTGCGCGTGTCCTGTCGACACTGAATTTGAAGCGCTCACTGGATTTGAAATGAATACCGTTGGAACTGAAATTCCCAGCACAGTGCGCACAAAGTTCTGTGTGATTGCGCGAAGAGTGCCGCTAATCAGATGACTAGATTTTTCAATTTTCATATGGGACTGCAGAAGGAGTAATGGTGGTTTTTTATGACGCTCGGCAAAGTCTTGCCTTATCAATGCATGGTTCTTTGGTCACCCGTTAACGCACCTTGATCACAACCTTGCCCTTGGCACGTCCACTTTCAACGTAGGCCCAGGCCTCGTTGGTGGCATCAAACGGAAATATGTTGATTAGCCAGACAAACTGAGCCAGTGTTTGCATCGAATATTGAGCAGGATAGGCCAATGAAATGGCTCAAATTTGGATGCAAATTTCCATCAAAGTGGCTCAGTTTTCAAAGCCAATCAACACCTTCAGCGCTTGCCCTCCAGCATGGCCTCCACCAACTCCTGCACTGCCAGCGCTTCTTCGGCTGTGGCCAGTTTGTGAGGCTGCCCACGCAACCACAAATCCACTTCACTCAACTGTCGTTGCAAGGCACTGGTGCGTGGGTCTTCGGTGGTCCAGTCCAAAGCTTCCACCCAAGGGCCGCCGTCGGAACGCCAAAGTTGATAAAACTCTCGGAATTGATGATTCATGCGGCTGCCGCGCACGGTGACTTCTTGGCGATCAGGCTGCTGCCCCCCGGTGGTGGCCATCACCGTCACGGGTTTGCCGTCGGCCGTGGTCAATCGGGCCAGCATGTCCAGCTCGCACAAGGTACTGTCTTGCGGGTAACGCGGCAAGGCCTGCTGCAAGGTCAGTGGCCCCAAAAATCGACCCGCCAAAAACAGAAAGTGTGAGATCACCTCTCGGGTGTAGCCCCCTTCGTGCCGAAAGCGCAGCCAATCGGCATCTTTTTGCCAAGCTCGGGGCCAAGCGGGGTAGTTCACCACGATGTCAATGCCCAAGATCTCACCTGTTTCACCGGTGGTGATGGCCCGGTGCAGCTCCTCGAAGCCCCGCGAGGCGGCTTGGGTGAAATTGACCACACCGGGCAAACGGGCTCGGGCCAGGTGCGTCACCAGATCACGGCTTTGCGCGTTGTCGGTGCCCAGAGGTTTTTCCATGAACACACCTTGCCCGGCAGCTGCGGCCAGCAAGGCATAGGTTTTGCGGGGTCCGGGGGGGCAGGCCAAATAGACCACATCGGCGCCTGCCATGGCGGCTTCGGCATTGGCTGCGACCGGTGCGCCCGGCACGATGTCGCGCGTCTTTGCCAAAGACTCGGTGGACGGGTCCCAAACACCGCACACGTCAAAAGCCGGGTGTTGCAACGCATTCGCCAACAAGCGCCGGCCCATGATGCCAAGGCCAATGATGGCCAATCGATGTGTCATGTTCATCTCCAGTGGTCATCAGCTTAACCCCTTGCCCAACAACCCGAGATATCAATGTAAGAAACTCTATAAAATTGTAAATATGGAAAAAACCACCAACACAAACAGCCCATTTGCAGCCGCTTACCTGCGGTTTCTACAGTTGGCCCAAGTCATACAAGCCTTACCCGACGGTATGGAGATGGACGCCAATGAGAAGGCTTTGCTCCAAGCCGTGGTCCTGCGGTGGTACGAGAATCAGCCCATGACGGTGCGCGAAGCCATTGCATTGGCGGATCTGGGATCGCCCGCCACCCTGCACAAACGGGTCACCCGACTGCGCGAAAAAGAAATGCTCAACACTTTGAATTTGGAGGGTGATCGCCGCGCCAAATTTTTGATCCCCACCCAGCGCACCTTGGATTACTTCAACCATCTGGGCCGGTCCATGCAGGTGGCCAACCAAAATTTGTCTGCATGACCCGACTCTTGCAAAACGCCCTTCAAAAATCAACGCTGATCGCGATCAGCGCTGTTTTGTTCGTGGGTTTTTTCCAGTTCAATTCTTGGATTTTTGCCAGCCTGGAATACAGCCATGGGATCAGTTGGGTTTTTTTGCCAGCGGGCTTTCGGGTGATTTTGGTGCTTGTTTTGGGCACGTCAGGGGCATTCGGCCTGATGTTGGGGAGTTGGTACATCGACCGAGACATGTTTGGCGGCTCCTCTGAAATGTTGGCGATCATGAACGGTGTTGTCAGTGGTTTCACCCCGTGGTTGATTTTGAAATACATGACCAGTCAAAATGGGTTAAACCACCAGCTGCAAGCGCTGTCCACGCGCCAACTTTTGAACATGACGCTCATCTTCTCGGCCGCCAGTGCCATTTCACATCAACTGTTGTGGTCGGTGATGGAGCGCCCCAACGTGAACCCTTGGGTCGATGTCTGGCCCATGTTTTTTGGCAACGTCACAGGGGCATTGCTGATGTTGTACAGCTTCAAATTTCTGCTGGACAGGACACACATCAAGAACTGAAGAGCCTCAACGCTTGCACACACGGCCTGCTCAATCGCCCTCGGCCAAAAAAAGCGCCTGCAAGTCGCTCAAGAAATCAAAGCCTTTTTCAGTGGGCCAGACCCGGTGCAGGTCACGGCCGATCAAGCCTTTGCTCTCGGCTTGAAGCAAGCCATTTTGGATACTGGTCATGGCCAGACCCGTGCGGTCTGCGAAATCGGTCAGTGCAAAACCACCGCGCAACCGCAGCGCGTTGAGCATGAACTCAAACGGCAAATCCTGACGAGACACCTCGGTACTTTGCGTGACGGGCTCGCCCTGTCTGGCCTGCTGCATGTAGAGCGCCGGCTCGCGATAACGCACCTGCCGCAGCACCCGGTGCGCAAAACTGAGTTTGCTGTGTGCCCCAGCCCCAATGCCCAAATAGTCGCCAAACTGCCAGTAGTTCAGATTGTGAGCACACTGGTGCCCGGGCTTGGCATACGCGGACACTTCGTAGCGTTGCAGCCCTTGCGATGCGGTCAATTCGGTGATGCGGTCCATCATCTCGTAGGCCAAATCGTCTTCGGGCAAAGTCGGCGGGAATTTGGCAAAAACCGTGTTGGGCTCAATCGTCAGGTGGTAAATCGAGATGTGTGGGGGCGCAAAAGCCAAAGCGGTCTGGATGTCTTGCGTCAGACCCTCCAGCGTCTGAGCCGGCAAGGCGTACATCAAATCCAGGTTAAAAGTGTCAAACACCTGAGCCGCTTCGGTCACGGCCGCGAGTGCTTGTTCACGGTCGTGTACACGTCCCAAGGCCCTCAAGTGGTCGTTGTTGAAACTCTGCACGCCAATGGACAAACGGGTGATGCCGGCATGGCGAAAGGCCTTGAAGCGGTCTTTCTCGAAGGTGCCGGGATTGGCTTCCATGGTGATCTCGGCATCTGGCACCAAGCGAATACGGGCGCGGATGCCCGAAATCAAACGGTCAATCGCTTCGGGTGAAAACAGGCTGGGCGTGCCGCCGCCTAAAAACACCGTCTGGATACTGCGGCCCCAGATGAAAGGCAAACTCGCTTCGAGGTCCGCAAACAGCGCGTCAAGGTATGCGTTTTGTGTCGAGACCGGATCAGCGCCTTCGCGAAACTCGTGCGAGTTGAAGTCGCAATAGGGGCACTTCTTGATGCACCAAGGCAGATGCACATACAGCGACAGGGGCGGCAAGGCGCTCAGCTGCAACACGCCGGGGCGCATGGCGTGCACGGGGTCCATCGTCGGGTTCATGGCGCGGTGTGGTCCAACCAGCGCTCACGCATCAATGCCAACATGGCGTGTGCGGCGCGGCCCCGGTGGCTGTGGGCGTTTTTCACTTCAGGTGGCAGCTCGGCAAAGGTCTTGCCGAACTCGGGCAAAAACATGACCGGATCAAAACCAAAGCCATTGCTGCCCCGGCGCTCAGGGGTGATGTGCACCACCACGCGGCCCACCGCGATCAAAGGCTCGGGGTCTTCGGCGCTGCGCAAGGCCACCAAGGTACTGACCATGGCGGCGCGTCGGTTGGTCATGCCCTGCATTTGTTCCAGCAAAGCACTCACATTGGTGTCGTCGCCCTTGGGGTAGCCAAAACGGGTGGCGTAGAAAGCCGTGTCCACCCCTGGCTGCCCCCCGAAAGCGTCGACGCACAAACCCGCATCGTCGGCCAAGGCGGGCAAGCCGCTGAGCTGCGCCGCATGGCGGGCCTTGGCCAAAGCATTTTCCACAAAGGTCTTGAAAGGCTCCGCCGCCTCGGGAATGCTCAGCTCAGACTGGCGCACCAGCGTCATGTTCAGTGGCGCAAACAAAGTTTGCAACTCGGCCAATTTGCCCGCGTTGTTGGAGGCCAGAACGATTTTCATGAACAGGGGCGGTGCTTATGCGCTGAAAGTCAAGGTTTGGGGTGCGTCGTGCGCTTGCTTTTGCAGCTGCACCAACTGGGCAATGCCTTTTTCGGCGAGGGCCAGCATGCGGTCCATCTCCACACGGGTAAAAGCCACGCCTTCGGCCGTGCCCTGCACCTCCACAAAGTTGCCCGCTCCAGTCATGACCACGTTCATGTCGGTGTCGCAGGCCGAGTCTTCGGGGTAATCGAGGTCCAGCAAGGCGGTGCCACTCTTCAAGCCCACCGAGATGGCGGCCACGCGGTCGATGATGGGCGACTCGCTCAGCTTGCCCGTGGTCATGAGCCAATTGACGGCGTCTTGCGCCGCCACAAACGCGCCTGTGATGCTGGCCGTGCGTGTTCCCCCGTCGGCTTGCAACACGTCGCAATCGAGGTGGATGGTGCGTTCGCCCAGCTTTTTCAAATCAAACACCGCACGCAGCGAGCGCCCAATCAGGCGCTGGATCTCCTGCGTGCGACCACTTTGTTTGCCCCGGGCGGCTTCGCGATCGCCACGGGTGTGGGTGGCGCGGGGCAGCATGCCGTATTCGGCCGTGACCCATCCCTCGCCGCTGCCTTTTTTGTGGCCCGGCACCTTCTCTTCTACAGAGGCGGTGCACAGCACACGGGTCTGGCCAAACTCGATCAATACCGAGCCTTCGGCGTGCACGGTGTATCCGCGGGTGATGCGCACCGGGCGCAGGGCGTCGGCAGAGCGACCGGATCGAACGTAAGAGCTGGTGGTGTTCATGATGGCGCCAACATAGAGTGGAAACTGAGCCCAGACTGTGCGCCAGGCAATGGGCACGCGGGTCAGTCCCAAGAGTTTGAGATAATGCCTCGTTTCATGCTTCGCCGTTGGGCGTCAGCATTTGCAGTGCACAAAGGCCAGTCTGGTCAGGCACTGTCACAAGGAACTTGATCGATGCCAGTTTACAGTATGACCGGATACGCCAGCGTGCAGCAAAGCCCGTTGGCCTCAGACGGGGAAACCCCTGCCAGCGTGGCCCCAACAGCCCGACTGGGGTTCGAAATCCGCTCGGTCAACAGCCGCTTTTTGGACTTGAGTTTTCGCCTGCCCGAAGAGCTGCGCCACCTTGAGCCAGGACTGCGCGAGCTGATCACCCGACAAATCAAACGCGGCAAAGTCGAAGTGCGTGCCAGCCAAGACGCGGGAGACGGCACCACCCTCCAAGCCCCCCACCACCAAGCCCTGCAAAAAATCGCAGCGCTGCAAGACAAAATTCAAGATTGGTTGCCTGAAGCTCGGCCCTTGAGCGTGGCTGACGTGTTGCGCATGACCGCAGGCAGCGTTGGCAATACGGCGCCCGATGAAGCCGCTTGGATGCAACTGGCAGCACAAGCCATCGAGGCGCTGCGCGAAGCCCGCGCCCGCGAAGGCGCCCGCCTGACAGAGATGCTTCAAAGCCACATTGCGCAACTGCGCGGGCTGGCTGAGCAGGCCGTGCCCTTGGTGCCCCAACTGGTCGAGCAGCAGCGCCAGCGCTTTTTGGAGCGCTGGAAAGACGCGATGGCGTTGGCCGACGCCAGCCACCTGCCCGAAGCGGCACAAGACCGAGCGCTCACCGAAGCCACCGCCTTTGCCATTCGCATCGATGTGGCGGAGGAACTGACACGCCTGCGCTCTCACCTGGATGAGCTCAGCCGCCTGCTCACCCAAGGCGGCGACATCGGCAAACGCCTTGACTTTTTGATCCAAGAATTGCACCGAGAAGCCAACACATTGGGCTCCAAATCGGCCGTCTTGGAAATGACGCGCATCTCGGTTGACATGAAGGTGCTGATTGAGCAAATGCGCGAACAAGTTCAGAACATCGAATAAAGAGCCCCAGCATGGATTACCCAGGAAACCTGTTTGTCGTGGCCGCCCCCAGCGGGGCCGGAAAGTCCAGTTTGGTCAAAGCCTTGATGGAGCTGGACGCGCGCGTGCAGCCCACTGTGTCGCACACCACACGTGCCCCTCGGGGTCAGGAAAAGCATGGTCGGGAATACTTTTTTGTATCCTCGCAAGAATTTGACGCGATGGTGCTGGGCGATGCCTTTGTCGAATGGGCCCACGTGCACGGCCAACGCTATGGCACGTCCAAAAGGATGATCGAAGAGCGCATGGCCCAAGGTGCAGATGTCATCTTAGAGATCGACTACCAGGGCGCTTTGCAGATCCAAAAAATGTACGCCAATGCGGTCCTCATTTTCATCTTGCCACCCAGCTGGGAAGAGCTGCGCTCGCGCTTGGAGCGGCGCGGCGAAGATGCACCGGACATCATCGAGTTGCGTTTGCAAAATGCGGCCATCGAAATCGCCCAGGCGCCAGAATTTGACTTCGTTATAATCAATGAAGTATTTGATCGTGCACTGTTTGACCTGAAAGCGGTTGTTCACGCCCAACGGCTCAAGTACCACGTTCAGCGCCGAGCCCGGCCTGACACCTTTCAAGCACTCAAAATGGCTTGAACCCTGCACAGAAAATTCTCAAGGAAAACATCATGGCCCGCATCACTGTTGAAGATTGCCTGGAACAAATCCCCAACCGCTTTCAGTTGGTTTTGGCCGCCACGTACCGTGCCCGCATGCTGAGTCAAGGTCATACGCCACGCATTGAGAGCAAAAATAAACCCGGTGTGACAGCTTTGCGCGAAATCGCCGCTGGCAAGATCGGCATTGAGATGCTCAAACGCGTGTCTTGAACTTTTGCCCTGCCTTGGGGCTTGACCTGTTCACGCCGAGCCCCAACAAGCGCTCCCAAAGCCCCAGTCATGGGGCTTTTTTACGCCTATTTTGCGCGCGTCACCAACCCATGCAAATGCTTGCGTTACATTGATGCCATGAGCCACGCATCACCCTCATCATCCCAGGCAAGTCACAGCCGATCCAAGGGCATTGCCCCTGCAGCGGCCAATGCGGCAGCGGCCAGCTTCGCCCTGCTGGAAGCTCAATTGGGGTATTTGAGTGAAACCGACAGAAACATGGTGCGCAAGGCTTACAAATTTGCGGATGAAGCCCATTTGGGCCAAATGCGCAAAAGTGGTGAGCCCTACATCACCCACCCCATTGCGGTCGCCGTCTTGTGCACCGAGTGGAAGTTGGATGCCCAAGCCTTGGCCGCCGCTTTGTTGCACGATGCCATGGAAGACTGCGGTGTCACCAAAATCGAGTTGATCGAGCGTTTTGGATCACCAGTGGCCGAGCTGGTGGACGGCCTGACCAAGCTCGACAAGCTGGAGTTCAACACCCGCGAAGAGAACCAAGCCGAATCGTTTCGCAAAATGCTGCTGGCCATGGCCCGCGATGTACGGGTGATCCTCATCAAGCTGGCCGATCGCACCCACAACATGCGCACCATGTCCGACATGCCGCGCAGCAAATGGGCGCGCATCGCGTCTGAAACACTGGAAATTTACGCCCCCATCGCCCATCGCCTGGGCCTGAACCAAATTTACCGTGAGCTGCAAGATCTAGCCTTCAAGCATTTGCTGCCCTGGCGTTATGCGGTCTTGACCAAAGCAGTTTCTCGCGCCCGTAACCGACGCAGAGATCTGATACAGAAAGTGCAAGCCGACGTCGAAGCTGTTTTTTCGCAAGCCAACATGAGCGTGCGCATCAGTGGTCGCGAAAAAACCCTCTACTCCATCTACAAAAAGATGGACGACAAACACCTGAGCTTTGCCCAAGTCACTGACATTTACGGTTTTCGGGTCATCGTGCCCTCGGTGGTCGATTGCTACACCGCCTTGGGCTGGTTGCATCAGATTTACAAACCCGTGCCGGGCAAGTTCAAAGACCACATCGCGATTGCCAAAGTCAACGGTTACCAGTCACTGCACACCACGCTGGTGGGCCCGTCAGGCGTGAACGTGGAGTTCCAAATGCGCACCGAGTCGATGCATTTGGTGGCCGAGTCGGGTGTGGCCGCCCATTGGCTTTACAAAGAACACGAATCGGCGAGTGCCCAATCAGCGCGGTTGGGCACACAGTGGCTGCAATCGCTGCTCGATATCCAAACCGAGACGCGCGATGCAGCTGAGTTTTGGGACCATGTCAAAGTCGACTTGTTCCCCGATGCGGTCTATGTGTTCACCCCCAAAAGCCAAATCATGGCCCTGCCACGGGGCGCCACGGTGGTGGACTTTGCCTACGCCATCCACAGCCGCGTGGGTGACCACGCGATGGCTGCGCGCATCAATGGCGAACAAGTGCCGTTGCGCACAGAACTCAAGAATGGTGATGTGATCGAAGTGATCACTGCCCCGGTGTCGGCCCCCAACCCTGCTTGGCTCGGGTTTGTGCGCACCGGACGCGCCCGCTCCAAAATTCGGCACCACCTCAAAACCATGGCGCAAACCGAATCGGTCGAACTGGGCGAGAAACTTTTGAGCCAGTCCTTGCGGGCCGAAGGCATTGAAAAATTGCCTGCCGACAACGAGGCCAACCAAGCCTTGTGGGAAAAACTGTTCCGTTTTACGGGCAACCGCCACCTGGCCGATTTGCTCATGGACATTGGACTGGGCAAACGCATCGCCACCATTGTCGCGAAACGCTTGGCGGCATTGCTGTCTGAAAACGGGCACAAACCTGACGCTTTGCTGATGACACGCGAACGTTTTACAGCCCACGAATCCATCTCGCAAGGGGCGATCACTTTGGATGGCAGCGAAAACGCTTCGGTGATGTATTCGCGCTGCTGCCGCCCCTTGCCGGGCGATGATATTGTGGGCTACCTCGGCCGTGGCGAAGGTCTCGCGGTCCACACCCGAGATTGCGCCACAGCGCGAAAGTTGGAACACAAGGACCGCGAGCGCTTCATTGGCGTGGAGTGGTCAGACGAGATGACCCGCAATTTTGAAACCAGCATCAGCGTGACCGTGGTCAACGGCAAAGGCGTCTTGGCCCGAGTGGCCGGTGCGCTGGCCAGCGCAGAGACAGACATCGTGCACGTTGACATGGGTCATGAAACGCCCCAAGACACCGCCGAGTTGAAGTTTGTGGTGGCGGTTCGTGACACCTCCCACCTGGAGCAAGTGATGCGCCACCTCAAACGCACGCCCTCAGTGATCCAAGCGAGTCGTCAAACGCATAAAGGCCCGACCACACCTTGAGTGGCCACGGCCCTCACCTCGGGGCGGGGTAGCTGACTTGCAAAACCTCGATGTCCACCACGCCTGCCGGGGTGACCAGTTTGAGTCCATCACCTTCTCGTGACTTGAGCAATGTGCGGGCAATGGGCGACACCCATGTGACCTGTCCCTGCAAGCTGTCGGCTTCGTCAATGCCCAAAATAGTCACCGTCCGCTCTGTGCCAGAAGCCTCGGCATACGTGACCGTCGCGCCAAAAAAAACTTGGTCACGGCCATGGTGACAGGTGGGGTCCACCACTTCTGCCAACTCGAGTCGCTTGGTCAGAAAACGGATACGCCGATCGATTTCTCTCAAGCGTTTTTTGCCATAAAGGTAGTCGCCGTTTTCCGAGCGGTCACCGTTGCTCGCTGCCCAATGCACGATCTCGACCACTTTGGGCCGCTCGTCGTCGATCAAGGTAAACAGCTCGGCCCTCAGGCGTGCATAGCCTTCGGGCGTCATGTAGTTGCGGGCACCCGCGGGCAAAGCTGGCAAGCCCAGCGCTTCGTCATCGTCGCCGTCGGACTCTTTGGTGAAGGCTTTGCTCATGCGTGCTGCTGTATGTTTCAGAAATAGAAAAAGCCCACAACTTGCGTTGTGGGCTTTCTAATTTTTGGTGCGGCTGGCAGGAATCGAACCCACGACCCCTTGGTTCGTAGCCAAGTACTCTATCCAGCTGAGCTACAGCCGCATCATGCATCGAATTATAGCAAGCTTTTCAGGGCACTTTCGGGCTGCCCGTCAATTTATTGCCAGGACACGGCCGACATGTCGTTGGCAAAAATCGGTGAGCCCGACCACAGGCCTTGGAGGCCTTTGCGGTAAACCGCCGTGTTGGTGGCGTTGAACAGGAACACATTGACCGCATCCTTGGCGATCATGCGCTGCATGTCACCAAACAGCTGCGTGCGCTCTTTGGCCCCCGTGGTGGCCGCGTGTTTGGCCGCCAAGTCGCGGAAAGCCTTGCTGTCGTAGCCCCAGTAATACTGCGGGTTGGCGTAAGCCATGTAGTCGAGGGGTTCGACGTGGTTGATCACCGTCAGGTCAAAGTTGCCCTTGAAGGTGCCGCCCAGCCACTGCGCCCATTCCACGTTTTCGATTTTGGCCACGATGCCCACCTTGGCCAATTGCGCGGCCAAAATCTCGCCACCCTTGCGGGCATAAGGCGGTGGGGGCAAGGTCAGGGTCACATTCAGTGGGGTTTGCACCCCGGCTTCCTTGAGCAGGGCCTTGGCTTTTTCGGGGTCGTAGGCGTAGGTGTTGCTCAACTCCACATAGCCCGCATCGGTGGGGGCCATGTGGCTGCCAATCGGTTTGGCCAAGCCCTCAAACACGCCATCGATGAACGCTTTTTTGTCGACCGCGTGCGACAGGGCGCGGCGCACGCGCACATCGTCAAAGGGCTTTTTGCGGTTGTTGATGGTCATGATGCCTTTGCCCGCCGTGCTGCCCATCTCCACCACAAAGCGCTTGTCTTTCTGGAACTGCTGCAGGCTTTGCGGCGACTGAAAGCGCGGCATGCCATCGATGTCACCCGCCAACAAGGCAGCCACTTGGGCGGCCGAATCGTTGATGAAGCGGAAGGTGACCTTCTTCACTTTGATGGCATTGGCATCGCGAAAGCCATCCCACTTGGACAAGGTGATGGCCGAGCCTTTGGCCCAGTTGTCGAGTTTGTAGGGGCCTGTGCCCACGGGCTTGGTGGCCGCATTGGCCGCGCTGTCCGGGTGCAAGATCACAGCCGTGTTCTCGCCCATGCGGAACAAGAAATTTCCGTCTGGGTTGGTGAGCACCAACACCACGGTGTGTGCGTCCGGGGTCGAGATGTGGGTGATGTTGTTGAACACCGCACCTTTGGCTTTGTTGGTGCTCTTGGCGTCCTTGGCCCGCTCGAAGCTGAACTTGACAGCGGCAGAGTCGAATGGCGCACCATCAGAAAACTTCACGCCCTTGCGCAGCTTGAAGGTGTAGGCCTTGCCGTCGGCGTCCATTTTCCAACTCTCGGCCAGCAGTGGGCTGATGCTGCCGTCCACATTGATTTTGGTCAGGCCTTCCAGGATGTTGTAGTGCACCACCTCCCCAATGGCCGCAGCCGGGGCCATGGTCGGATCCAGGCTGGTGGGCTCCAGGATCATGCCCAGCGTAACGGCGTCCTTGCGTGACTGCGCTTGGGCCTGCATGGGGGCGACCCAAAGGCTGGCAAGCAACACGGCTGTCGAGCTCAGAGCGAGGCTGCGTCGGGTCAGGGAAGAACAATTTTTCATGGGGTCTCCTGCGTCAATCCAATAGAGGCCTGGCCGGGCACGGCGGCCAACAAGGTGCGAGTGTAAGGGTGCTCGGCCCGCCGAAAAATCTGCTCGGCAGGGCCTTGCTCGACCACACTGCCAGACTGCAAAACCAGCACATCGTGGCACATCAAGTTGACGACGGCCAGGTCGTGGCTGACCAGCAAATAACTCAAGCCGTAGCGGTCTTGCAGGTCCATCATCAGGTTCAGCACCTGGGCCTGCACCGAGACGTCGAGCGCACTCACGGGCTCATCGGCCACGATGAGGGCTGGTCGGGTGATCAGCGCACGGGCGATGGCAATGCGTTGGCGTTGCCCGCCCGAAAACTCATGTGGGTATTTGTCCAGATCTGCGGTTCTGAGACCCACCTCGTCCAGCGCTTGGGCTGCCAGCTCACGCATCTCGGATCGACCATCCACGGCTGTGCGCAAGGTCTGGAGTGGCTCGGTCACAATGGCCAGCACTTTTTGACGCGGGTCCAACGAGCCATACGGGTCCTGAAACACCATTTGGAAACCGCGGCGCAATTGGCGCAAACCTTGGCCACTCGCCCGGTGCACATCCTCACCCTTGAACAAGACTTGCCCCGCGGTGGGTTGGTCCAGTGCCATGACCAATCGCGCCAGTGTGGATTTGCCCGAGCCCGACTCGCCCACCACCCCTAAGTTTTTACCGGCGTGCAGTGTGAAGCTCACATCGGACAACGCCTGCAAAGCACCTGGAGATTGAAACAAACCGGCACGAGGCAAGGCAAAGCGCCGCCCCAAATGCTGTACTTGCAACAGCGGTGGTGATGAGAACGACCTGTTCATGGCAACCTCCAGCGTGGGCAAGTGACCACATGGGGTGTTTGAGCCTGCGCTTTGCTTGGGATACTTTGGGCCTGTGGTGGCATCTGACGGCAATCGTCAACCGCCAAACTGCAACGCTCTGCAAAGGCACATCCCGCCGGGAAACTCATCAACTCGGGCACGCTTCCAGAAATGGTGGGAAGTCGCGTGCCACGGGCCATTCCCAGCCGAGGACGCGCCGCAAACAGACCTCGCGTGTAAGGGTGCGCCCGGTGCGCAAACAGCTCTGCCGTGATGGCACTTTCCACCACAGCGCCACCGTACATCACCATCACCCGCTCAACCTGGTCCTGCATCAGACCCAAGTCGTGGCTGATCAAGAGCAGGCCCATGCCCTCTTCGCGCACCAATTGTTGGATGAGCGCCAGCACCTCCTTTTGCACCGTCACATCGAGGGCTGTGGTGGGCTCATCGGCAATCAGCAGATCGGGGCTGCAGGCCAGTGCGATCGAGATCATCACGCGCTGGCGTTGCCCGCCCGAGAGTTCGTGGGGATAGGCGTCCAGTCGCTCTTTCGCTCGGGGCAATTGCACGCGTTCAAGCAGCTGCAGAGCGCGGGCTTTGGCATCGCTGGCGCTCATGTTTTGGTGCAGTCGCAAGGGCTCAGCGATCTGCTTCCAAATCGGGTGCAAGGGGTTGAGCGCCGTCATCGGCTCTTGGAAGATCATCGCCATGCGGGGACCGCGCAGCTGGCACAGCTGCGGCTCGGACAGACCCACCAGCTCTTGCCCATTGAGCTTGATGCGGCCAGTCACTCTGGCACGCTCGGGTAACAGACCCATCAGGGCCAAAGCGGTGAGCGATTTGCCACTGCCGCTCTCGCCAATCAGACCCACTGTCTGGCCACGCGCCATGCGCCAGGACACGCCGCGCAGGGCTTGTGCCCAGCCCCGGGCCGTAGGCAAGCTGACCCGCAAATCGTCGACTTGCAACAAAGGCGATGTGTGGGACTGCTCGTTCATGCCGACCTTTGCCTTGCCAATCGGGGGTCCAGCACATCGCGCAAACCATCTCCAAGCAAATTGAAGCCCAACACCGTCAGCGCAATCGCTGCGCCAGGGTACACCGCCAGCATGGGCGCCTGGAACATCTGCGACTGCGCCTCGTTGAGCATGCGGCCCCAGCTCGGCTGCGGCGGCTGCGTGCCCAGCCCCAGATAGGACAAAGCCGCCTCGGCCAAAATCGCGATGGCGAACTGGATGGTGGCTTGCACTATCAACACGCTGGCGATGTTGGGCAAAACGTGCACCCACGTGATGGCCAGCGGACCCAGCCCAGCGGCGCGGGCTGCAGCCGTGTAGTCTCGCGCCCAGACCGAATTGGCTGCACCACGTGAAATGCGGGCAAACACCGGGATGTTAAAAATGCCAATGGCCACGATGCTCACCACCAGGCCAGGCCCGTAAATGGCGGTCAGCATGATGGCCGACAACAAGGCGGGAAAGGCAAAGGTGAAGTCCGAGGCCCGCATGATGACCTCCTCCACCCAGCCGCGCCGCGCTGCAGCCAGCAGGCCCAAAGGCACGCCCACACCCAGGCCAATGCCCACGGCAATCATGCCCACCAACAAAGAGTTCTGACTGCCCACCAACAGCAAAGAACCGATGTCTCGCCCCAAGCTGTCCGTGCCGAACCAATGCGAGGCATTGGGCGATGCCAGTTTATGTGGAATATCGATGTCACCCACGGGGTAAGGCGTCCAAAACAAAGACAGCACGGCGCACAGCACCGTCAGCGACACCATGGCGCCACCCGCCACCAGACTGGGGTGACCCAAGGCCCGTCGCCAAAAGCTGTGCTTATTTCGCATGGCCCGCTTTCAGGCGCGGATCGATCCACGCATAGAGCATGTCGATGAAAAAATTGATCAACATGACCAGCGCCGCCAGCAACATGACCACATCCCGCACCACGATCAGATCGCGGTTGGCAATGGCCTGAAAAATCAGCCGCCCAATGCCGGGCAGAACAAACACGTTTTCAATCACGATGGCACTGGTGATGAGATTGCCAAACTGCAAGCCCATCACCGTGATCACCGGAATCATGGCGTTGCGCAGCACATGGTGCCAGAGCACTTGTCGGTGGCTCAAGCCTTTGGCCCGAGCAGTTCGCACAAAATCTTCGCGCAAGTTGTCCAGCACAGCCGAACGGGTCACCCGCGTTAGGATCGCCGTTTGCACCGCCGCCAGCGCCATGGCGGGCAAGAGCAAGGCCTTGATGCCCTCCAACACCCCGCCGCCATCAGCCTCAGACCAACCTGGAAAGCCACCCGCATTCACCCACTCGAGGTGCACCGCGAACAGCAAGATCAAAAGAATAGCCAGCCAAAAATTAGGCACAGCCAGGCCCAGTTGGCTGAGTGTCATCACGCCCACATCGCCCGCCTTATTTTGCTGCGCAGCGGTGTAAAGGCCCAGCACCAGCGCCAGCACCACGGTGAGGCCCATGGCCATCACGGCCAAAGGCAAAGTGACCTGCATGCGTTCGGCCATCAGTTGCGCGGTGGGTGTGTCGTAGGCGATGCTCAGGCCCGTCTGCCCCTGCATGATGCCGCCCACCCAGCTCAGGTAGCGGCTCGCCGCAGGCTGGTTCAGGCCCAGCTTGTCCTCCATCGCGGCAATTGACTCGGGTGTGGCCGTTTCACCCAAGATCACCTGCGCGGCATTGCCGGGCAACAACTCCAACAGGGCGAAAACCACGACCGATGTGACCCACAAAGTCAACACAAAGCTCAGCAGTCGTCTCCATACAAACCAGTGCACGCGCTATCCTCGGGTGATGTAAGCCAAGTTGAACGGGGGTTTCAATGACATTGCAAACGATTGTAAACAGCACCCATCCGCGCATTCTGGGCTCCATGGTGGATGTCCCCGGACTGCAAGTTGGGCATTTCACGATGCGCGAACGCCTGACAGGCTGCTCGGTGGTCTTGGCGCCTCAGGGCGCGGTGGGCGCGGTGGATGTCCGCGGGGCCGCCCCAGGCACCCGCGAAACCGACTTACTCGATCCGGCCAACCTGGTCGACAAAGTGCATGCGGTGGTGCTCAGCGGCGGCAGCGCCTTTGGTTTGGACGCTGCCACAGGCGTGATGCGCTGGCTGGATGAGCAGGGCATTGGCTTTGAAACCGGTCACGGCCGCGTGCCCATCGTGCCTGCTGCCGTCTTGTTTGACTTGCCCGTGGTGCGACCGGGCGATACCCCACAAGCCCGTCCCGGGGCGGATGCTGGATACGCTGCCTGCGAGGCGGCCACAACAGCCCCGCCTGCTGCAGGCAATGTCGGCGCAGGTGCCGGTGCCTGTGTGGGCAAGCTGTTCGGTCTGGATCGCTGCATGAAAGGTGGCATCGGCAACGCGAGTGTGCGCGTAGGCCCTTGGGTGGTGGGTGCCTTGATTGCTTGCAATGCGGTCGGTGATGTGATTGATCCCACCACAGGCCAAGTGCTGGCCGGGGCCCGCACAGCCGATGGTTTGCGCCTGCTGGACACCCAGCGCGCCTTGCTGGCAGGCGAGCGCGGCAGTCGCCCCTTGCCCGGGACCAACACCACCATTGGCATCGTGGCCACCAATGCTGTGCTCACCAAATCCCAAGCCAAACGCCTGGCCATGAGTGCCCACGATGGCCTGGCCCGTAGCATCCGGCCGGCTCACACCACGCTGGACGGAGACACCTTGTTCGCCTTGGCCACCGGAACTGAGGCCGGCCCGGTCGATCTGATGCTGCTCACTGTGATGGCCGCAGAAGCCACCGCACTGGCCACAGTGGATGCGATTGGGCAGGCGCGTAGGATTTCAACAAACTGGGGAAATGTGCCAGCCCAATTTGACTTGGCTGTTTGACTTCTCATGGGAAGCGTTGACTTGTTGCGCGTTGATTCATGCAAAAAATCAATGGGCATCCGACATGGGCAGAATCCACTGAATACCCCAGTGAGCGCACTTCTTTCCAAAGTGGTCTCCATTTTTTCTTTATTGAGACAACCTTTGTGCTGCGCATTGACAATGACACTGCCGTATGAATTTGAATGTTCAAAGAGTTCCAACTCAGAATTGACCCATGACATTTGACAGCGCTCTGTTTGACCCCAAGCAAGTGTGGGTTTATGACCTCAAGGTTTTGGACAACTGTGCATGCGCCTTGTGGGCTGAAAAAGTCTTGGCCCTACGGGCCCACTGGACCCACCGCCACACCTCCATGCCTTTTTACACTTTAGGGATGGCCGCATATTTGGATGCAGTGGCCAGTTCATCTCGAGATGGCGGCAAGCCGCTGTACTACTCACCCATTCTGCGCAGACACCACAACCAGCAATTGCAAGACCACTTTGGGGATTTGTTGTCATTGGCTTGCCTGTCCATCGGCGAATGGACACAAAAACGCGGATTTTGCGACCCCTTAGGTAGCGCCTTACCTGGTTTTCATATCCATTTGGCCCATCCGGTGTTTACCCAGCCGGTCGCCAGTAAACACCGTGATTTGCAGTTCCAGCTTGTTTTTCCTGACCGATTGGTGACATCGGCCCAAGTGCTGACTTTTACCTTGCCTCTGTCCTTACCTGAAGGTTCTGGACTCAACCTGTGGCCCGCCCATCACGAAAATGATCCAGCCAAATTTCACCTCTACAAGCTGGGACATATGACCCTGCACAGCGGGTTGATGACCCACCAAGCAGTGCTCTTCCCCAGAGAGCACCACCCCCCGCGCATCATGCTGCAAGGTCATGCGTTGATTGAGGGAGACAACATCTTGCTGTATTGGTGAAAACACCCCGAACCCCGTGGCTGTAGTTTTCTGAGCACCAGCTGATGTTCTGTCCAGGGGGCAGCCCTTGACGGACACCACCCGCCAAACAATGCGCCAGATGCCTTGCGACTCTTGATTTTTCAGGGCCAAGACATTGGGTTGCCGAAAAGAAAACTCGCCGATAGCATGATGCGCATGTTCAGGCTCAGCTGCAACGCATGTCCCGTTGCCTGCGTGGGTAAAAGTCGGCCCCGCGCCTGGCTTGCGCATGAACTGTCTGACACGGTCTTTTCTCAAGCGACAACGAGCCGGCATGTGAAACTGATGTTGAAACAAGTGTTAGGCTAGAGGCAGCCCGATGAGGTGCAGATGATCATGATGACCCTGCTTGTATCCAAGACCAACGGTGCAGGTTTGAACCTGTGGCCACACAACCCGAGCCTGTATTTCAAATTGAGCACACTGGACCCTTCACGCTTTACAACCGCTTGGTGTCGCCTGAGGCGTTGCTTCACCTCAGCGACAAGGCAGACAGGCGCTCCGTGCTGTTATGCCAGACCCTCTTGTACGGTTGAACGGTTGCACCAGGGTGTTTAATCATGTCTTTTGACCCATTTGTGTGCGCACCACATGAACAACCACATCATCCCTACTGATGAGCCTCCGTTTTGGGACCACTTACTGCACCATGTGCCTTGGGCGCAGGATGTGCTGCACAAGGCTGCAAACATTCGCGACGAAGTGCTGAAATTCATCCCGCAGTTTCGGCCTTTCATGCCCTACCCCAAGTATGCCAATCTGTACCAAAATACTTGGGACGCTTTTCCACTGTCAGTTTTTCAGGGCGAGCACATTGAGCTGTCCAAAAACCAATTGGCCATCAACATTGAGCCCATGGTGGCCATGTTTCGCAGCAAGCTGCCTGTGACCTCCGGCACCATCGCGCCTCTGGAGAGCGAAGGCCACTTGCGCAATGTGTTTGTCAGTCGCTTGATACCAGGTTCAGTGATCAACCCCCACCGTGGGTGGACCCCGGACTACCTGCGCATCCACCTGTGCTTGGTCGAAGACCCGGGCTGCCGAATCACGGTAGGAAATGTCACGCGGACTTGGCAAACCGGTCAGTTGTTGGCCTTCAAAGACGGCGGAGCGCACCTGCACAGTGTGGTGCACGAGGGCACCCAAGAGCGCATCATCTTGTCTTACGACCTGAGCTTGAAGTATCTGCGGCAGTTCATCCCGGCACTCAGCTGAGCGGATACCGAGGCCACTCACGCTGGCGCTCAAACAGGGCATCGTGCGGTCGGCGACGACGAATGCCTTGCAGCACTCGGTTGTGCTCAAAAGCCTCGCGCAAAAGTGCAATTTGCAGCAGATCCTCGTAGCCTTGCTGCGCATCGTTCCAAACGGCCTGGCGCAGCAAGCCCTCGCGCTCAAAACCAAGCCGTTCTTGCTGCTCGGCCACTTCACGGTTACTGCCGTAAATCAAGCCCAATACCTTGTTCAAGCCCAGGCAATGGAAGGCGTACATCAAGGTGGCGCAATAGGCATCGCCGACCAGCACTGAAACATCGTGCCCAGGGAGCAGACCCATGATGTGCTCGGCCGTTCGGTTGCGAAAGTTGATGTTCACAAACATGGCCAGTCCTATGGGCTGATCCCCCTTGAATACCACCCACTGGATGCTGCGGCTTTCGGGCAGCAAGGTGGTTTGGTCCTGGGTCAAGATGTGAAGCAGGTCACGGGCCGTGAGTTGGTCGGGAATGTGTTTGAGTTTGGCTGCAAACGCTTTGTTAAGTACCACTGACCAGACAAATTCAAAGTGTTCTGGAGCGCGCCGCACCAAGCGAATGCCGCCAAATTGCAAGGGTTGCCACCACTGTGCATCGTGCCAGTCCAACAGCTCTTGCACGCCTGCATGATGGGGGTGCCGCAGGCGCAGCATGTGCAAAACCTGTCGGGCGGCATCCAGGCCTTGCTGCAGGCGCAGCCGAGCTAACCAGTCACGCACCTGCGGCATGTCAGGGGCGACGGTGGTCTCAAAAGCTTCGCTCATGCGCTGCCACTGGGTACGGACTGAGGGCGCTGCGCCAACTCAGGCGGCGACTGGACCACGCTCTGGCGCAGCAAGGCTGCGTCAAGGCGTTGGCCAATTTGATCGCGCGAAATTTTCATCACGGTCATGCGCATGGCCAATTGCTCGAGTTCAGCGTCAATGAATGCCAGGTAGCGCAAGTGGCCCTTGGCTTCTTCGTCCAGGTTGTCGAACTCGTAGGCCAAACCGTTGATTTTGATGAGCGGCATGAGAAACAGTCGTGGTTGGATTTATTCGGAAAAGGACAACTGGCTGGCTGTCTTGCGCTCGCGCTCGGCCAGCCTCTTGCGCTGCGAGGCGGCCTTCCACTGGGTGATGGTTTGCGCGCACCACACCAAGCGAGGGAGCACCCAGCGATTCAACAGTATAGGGGTAAGCACAGGCACCAACCGCACATACAGTTTGCCAAGGCCTTGCACCAGCAGCTCGTCATACAAGCAAACAAAACCGACAGCAGCCCCCGGTGCGCCCTGTCTGCCTGAGCGACCATACAGCTGCCACTCAATGCGCATGGCTTCGTGGGGTTCGAACATCAAGACCTGCAAACCGCCTTGGGCGGCCACCTCTGGCGGCACCATGATGTCGGTGCCGCGTCCGGCCATGTTGGTCGACACCGTGACAGCACCCCACTGACCAGCTCGCTCGACGATGCGAGCCTCTTCGGCATGGTGCTTGGCATTGAGCACCTGGTGCGGCACTTGACGCAGGGCCAGCGCCTGCGCCAGGCGCTCGGTGTCGGCCAGTTTTCGCGTGCCCACCAGCACGGGCAGGCCCTGCTCATGGCAAACCAACAATTCGTCGATCAAGGCCTGCATCCGATGCTCAGCTTTCGCAAAAGGCCGCCAAGGCGCAATGCGCAAACGGCTGGGCACACGCGGCGCCACAGCCACCACCTCCACACCATAGGTTTGGCGCAATTCACTGTGAATGCCTTGCAAGGTGCCACTGGCGCCACACAACCGGTGGTAACGGTTGAAAAAAACCTGAAACGTCATGCGGGCCGATGTTTTTGGCGGGCTGCTCAGCTCCAGCCCTTCCATGGCCTCAATGGCCTGGTGAATGCCATGGCTCCAAGAGCGTCCGGCCATAACGCGGCCACTTTTTTCATCCACGATGACCACCTTGCCCTCTTCGTCTACCAGGTAGTGGCGGTCACGCAGGTAGACATACTTGGCCATGATGGACAAGGAGACCATCCCTTGCGAGCGCTCTGGAAAGCGCCAAAACGGTGGCAGCATAAAAGCCATGTCGTCAATGCGTGCCTTGCCCACCTCGGTGTAACGGATGTCGGTCACGGGCTCGGTCTTCACCACATAGTCCACATCGGCCTGCAGGCTCTCAAAAATCTTCTTACCTGCCAGCACCGCCTCGACCAGCATGGGGTTGTCGTCTGCCGATGAAATGATGAGCGGGGTGGTGGCCTCGTCAATCAGCACGCTGTCGGCCTCGTCCACGATTGCCACCCAAAGCCCACGCCCTACCGGTCGCGACTGCTGGCCTTTGCGCTTCATCTCCCACAGCCGCCGACCCATAGGGTCTTTGGCACCACCCAACAAAAGGTCGTCGCGCAGGTGATCGGCCAGCAATTGCTTGCCAGTGGCGTACACAACCTCTGCGGCATAACCTTCGGCCAAGGCCTCGGGCGGTGTGTCACTGGTCACAGCCACTGCCCGCCATCCGGCTTGGGCCAAAAGCGGCGCCATCAACTCGGCGTCGCGCGCCGCCAGGTAGTCGTTGGAGGTGATCACATGGCAGGGCCGGCCCGCACTGGCATAAAGCGCGGCCGTCAAACCAATGGCCAAGGTTTTCCCCTCACCGGGGGCCAGTTGCACCAAGTGACCATTGTGCATTTCAAGCGCAGCGCGAATTTGTGTGTCGTGGGCTTTGAGGCCGAGGACCCGCTGGGCACTGGCGCACCACAATCCTAAGAGCTGAGCCCTCAGCTCAAACCAAGCGCGCCGCTCTGCCCCACTGTCAGGCGCCAAGGCGCCGGCGTAGCGCAGGCGCTGTGACAGTTGTTCAAGCTGGGCCTGCAGCACCTGGTCTGACAGGACTTGTGCCTGCTCGGCGCTGTGCCTGACGCGCTGCAAATCGGCCTCGGTTTGCTGGGCAGCTGCGCCGCTCAAACGCCGAAAACGCTCGCGCCAAATCGGCAACCAGGCCCGCTCTGCCAACAATCCCCTGGGCGGGTGCCACGCTTCTCGGCGAAGACCTGCGTCTGAGTTCATGCCAAGCTCATCCCAATCGATAGCGCTTTTGCACCAACTGACGCAGCGACTCGTCAATGCGGTCATACAAAGAGCGTGGCGGCAGCTTCAGGCGCAGCAAGCCGCGCAAGCCGTGAGCCAAAACCACACCCGAGTTGGGGTCGGGCTTGAGGATCAGGCGCACCTCAAAAAATTCCTCAGCGGCTTTTTCGCCTTTGGCGTCTTGGTTGGAAACGGCCAAGTCGCCGCCCCCCAGCCAGCCCAACGCGGCCGAGGGCAGGCGGTCAAGCTGATAGGGCAACAGCACCACGCGCTCAACTTCGATCAAATGATCGGCCTGGCCCAACACGCGCAAGTTGATCTCACCCACGGGGGAGGCAAACAGTTCTCGGGCTCGCTCTTGCGAGACCACGGCCACAAAGGCAAAGCCCTGCGAAGGGTCCAGCACATGACCCACCTCGGTGCCCTGGCCCAACCAGGCGCCCTGGCGCTCAGCCCCCTCCAGCGCCACGTAGCGGCCCTCATGTGGAGCGCGCACCACGGCTTTGTCTAGCCGGCTTTTGAGTTCGAGCAGTCGCTGCTCCTTGGCCATCCGTTGGTCCACCAGAGGCTGAAAATCCACCGACTGGCGAGACAAAGAAGCGCGCTCCATGGCCAGCAATTCCTCACGTTCAAACAGGGTTTGCTCCATGTCTAACTTGAGGGCAGTGGCATCAAACCACATGAGGGGTGTGCCCGCCGCCACAGTTTGGCCTTGACCCAGCACCGCGCGCTCTAAGCGCCCGTCCAGGGGCGCGTACAACACCGAAAAGCGGCTCATTTGCACCACGCCCTGGGCCGTGATGGAATGCGGCCAAGGTACGGCAAAGACCAGCAAAGCGGCCGCCCCGAACAAGCCACCCGCGCCGCCCCAAGCGCGCCAGCGATGGGCCTGCACTTGGGAGCCAAACAGATGCTTGAGCCCCTTCCAAGCGGGCGCCAACAGCAGCATGTAAAGCGTGAGCACCAGCATCAACAGGCCGAGGCCCAGCCACATGTCCATCACGAACAGTACGATGGCATACGACACGATCAGCCGGTACACCAGGCTCACCGGCGCATACATCAAGAACCATTTGCGCTCACTGGGCACGTCCACCGGCGAGCGCGCCGCATGGCTGCCCAGCAGGTAGCGATCGGCCAAAAAGAACCAGTACTGCTGGGACTTTTGGTAAAAGTTGGGAATGTCCAGCGCATCGGCCAATACATAGTAAGCGTCAAATCGCAACAAGGGGTTTCCATTGAAGAGCAAGCTGGAAACCGAACCAATCAACATCACGTTAAAAGCCAGGCTGTTGACCAAGCCAGGCCCGGTAGCCGCCCACACCAGCGCTCCAAGGGCAGCCATGAACAAGTCGGACAGCATGCCCGCTGAGCTGACCAACATGCGGTGCCTCTTGTCCGGAAACGCCCAGGTGGCCGTGGTGTCCACATAGGGCAGCGGCGTGGTCACCAAGAACATCAAGCCAAAGGTGTGAACGCTGCCGCCATAGCGCTTGCACACAAGACCGTGACACATCTCGTGAATCACCTTCATCACGGCCATGCACAGGTACAGCCAAGGCAAATTAGCCCAAGCAAAAGCACCCTGGGCGCGATCGCCGATCAAATGCCATTGGCCGATCACGGCCACCGAACCGGCCAGACCCACCGCCAGCCAAATCACCACCATCAACCATGTGGGAACAGCCCGCAAAGTTTTATCCATGGCGGTCAGCGTGTCGTCCGGGTCCCAAATCGGCATGCGAAAGTACAAAAACGACATGAACTTGCCGCGCAGCTCTTTACCGCGGACCTCGCGGGCGCGGCGGTCGATTTCTATGCTGTTAGCGCCGTCACTGAAGTGCAGCAAATTGGAAACATGCAGCTGGCTGAGCAACTGCACCACCTCTTCTTGCCCAGGTGCTCGCTGGGGGTGGGCGCGCAAATACGCTTGCCAGGCCGAGTCCACCGTCACGCCCTGGTGCAGCGTCAGCAAGAAAGCGTGGGCCTCGGGGGTGATGCGAAAAAACCGATGGGCAAAAGCGTCTTCCAGAACGACCCATGGCTGGCCTCGGTAGCTTTGCCGGCTGGTACGCACACCAGGCAGAAGGCTAACCCGTGCCTCGGCGATCCGGTACCAGGCGTCACTGTAAATGGCTCCAGACATGGCGCTTAAACGATTGGCGCGCGCGGCAACACCGCGCGATCAGGTTGAACAATGTGCGTCATTGACCAGACTTGTATCACCACCACAACCACAGACGCAGCTTGTCAATGGTGCGGTGAAACAACACCCAAGAAATGTTGCGCGAGCCCGCGTCAATCTTGGCCAAACCGGTCATTCCCGGGCGCCACCAGGGCGCCACCGGGTCCAATATCTGGGCCTTGAGCACAAACTGGTTACCCTCCTCGCCCTTGACCTGGGCCATGGGCACAAAACTTGAGACCTTCAAGCGTATGGGTTGGTTGGGCTGGCTCAGCAGCAGCAGTTCAGCCTCTGCGTCACCGCGCAACTCGCGAATCGCGTACTCTGGCACCTGAAGCACCACATACAAATCACGCACTTGGGCAATGCGAAACAGCTTGTCACCTCGCTTGACAGAGGCACCCAGCAGGTTGCGCCGCTCACCCTCCACCACCACGCCGTCAAAAGGTGCTTCGGTGCGCGCTTGCTGTAAAAAGTGCGTCACGCGCTTGAGCCTGGCCTCTGATTGAACGCGGCGGGCTTGGGCTACCTGCATCTCGGCCAACGCGCCACCGGCACGGGCTTTGTCCTCTTCAGAAGCATAGCGACCAATCTCTGAGAGGACCTCGGCCTGCTGTTGCTGCAGGTCGGTGGTATCCAATTGCGCCAGCGCTTGGCCTTGTTTGACGGTGTCGCCGACATCGACCAGGACATCCAGCAATCGGCCGTCATTTTGCGAGGTCATCAGGCGAGTGCTGTCGGTGGTCAGCTGGGCGCTGGCTTCCACGCGGTAAGGCACCTGGACAAAAAACATGGCCAACAACAGCACAGAAGCTGTCAAGGTGCCCAGCTTCAGCCACGGGCGACCTGGTCCGACAAACAACTCCAGCCGCGCCAAGGTCGATTGGCGCAGGCGCTGAAACACATTGGCATCGCGCCAGCGGCTGTCTGCCAGCCGTGGGTAGACCATTTCCAACATCAGCAAAGCCTGGTTGACGACCTCTGGCGACAAGGGCTGGCTGTCGCTCACGGCAATGAGCACGGCCTGGGTTTGGCCGGAGCCGTCACGCATGGGCAAACTGGTGACATGGTGCATGCCCTCCAAACTGTCCAACAGGGCTTGGTGGCCGGGCGGGCGGGCAAAAGCCCCTGGCCCTTGAGCCGCGTCTCCTTCTTCGGCGCTGGCAGTTTCCTGATGCTGGTCCAAAGAAATCACCTGGTCGGTGGAGAGTACCTCAATGGCTGCACCTTCCAATGCAGAGACCAAGCGCGAGGTCTTTTCAAATTTATCGATGTGGCTGATGGCCAGCACCTCGGCCTGACCAGCCACCCGCCAACACAGCACCGCCTGACGCAGACCCATGGTACGCACCGCGCCATTGACCAAGGTGAGCGCAGCTGCGCTGAACCTGGGCGCTTGCAGCACCTCTGTGGCCAGGCCCAGCATATCGAGCAAGGCGGTGGGTGTCGGCTGACTGGTCACGGTGGCAACAGCCTGCACTGGAGGCGCCGCAGGGCGCAGATCTTTGACCAACAAGGCGCGCACCAAGGCCTCTTTGAGGTGGGCTCGATCGCGCTCGGGCAGGCTCAGCAGCAAAGCACGGGGGGCAGTATCGAGCAGGCGCACCAGCAGCATCACGGCGCCCAAGCCATCGTTTTTACGGTAAAGCTCGTGGCTGTAGCCTTGGGCGCCACTGGCCTGCCAGCGAGCAAAAGTGAACTGCGCAGCAAGGGCCTGGAGGTCTTCGGGCGAACCAGCGAAGCCCAAGCGAGGTGCTTGCTCGGCCGCGGCACCTTCATCCAGGCCCGTGGCGTCCAACACCATGGCGGCCTCCGTGCGGCACAAGGCCTGCACCAGTTCGACGTACTGGGCGTAAAAGTCCGGCTCGCGGGGCGCGGACAGTAGCCCCAGCATGGCGTCGATGAGCTCGGCTGGCTGACGGGGGCGCCCAGCAGCGCCAGTGATTTGCTCGGTCATGGGAAATCGAAACTCAGGACTCGGGAATCAGGACGACGCGCCTGGGATGCGGATCACGGCTTTGGCACCCGGCCGTATGCGGCCATTGGGGTTGGCAAAGCGAATGCGCACGTCGACCAAACCGCTGGCGCTGTCGGCCATGGGTGAGACGAAGTTCACTTGGCCCATGGCTTGGACTTGGGCCGCTCCGGCCTCAAAGCGGGCGGCCACTCGGGCGCCCACGCGAAAGCTGGCGGCCGCAGTTTGCGACAAGTTCAACCGCAAATCTACTTGGGAGATATCGGCCAGCCGCACCACCACGTCACCGGGTTTGGCCCACTCGCCCACGTCCATGGGCACGTCCACCACCACACCGGCCAAGGGCGCACGCACAGTGCGTTGCTGCAACTCAAGCTGGGCCTGCTCGTGCTCCACGCGCTCGCGCGCTTTTTGGGCCACCAACTGCAGCAGCCTGCCCTCTGCCGCGGCTTTTTCCAACCGGGCTTTGACCAGCTCCTCTTTCGAGACCGACTGGCTTTTGCTGGCCACCAGCTCGGTCATTTGCAGCAATTCAGTCAGTGCCGCCAAGCGCACGCGGGCGGTCTGCAGTTCGCTGTCGTCGTCCAGCAGGACGGCACGGCGGCGCAACTCCACGTGTTGGGAGGCGTTGTCAAGTTCCAGCAAGAGCTCTCCCGGCTTGACCATCTGCCCGGGCCGCACACTGATGCGCTGGACGAGCCCAGCCACTGAGGCACTGACCTGAACGTCACTCATCGGAAAGGCCAGGCCCACCAATTCAGTGGCCAGTACAGGCAAGACCGCACCGAGAACACCAGACAGGAGGGTGGCTTGAAACCAGGTGCGGGGAGAAAACAAAAGGGTCATGGCAAAGAGGGCAAAGGGGTGTCTATCCCGTAGGCTGTCAGCAATGTGCCATCAGCCAACAGCAGGGCCAGGCGAGCGGTTTCAAGGCGGCCCTGCGCATCGGCCGCGCGTATGCGCGACTCCAGCAAGTCTTGTTCGGCCTGTAAAAGACTGCCCAGCAGGCCCAATCCAGCGTCAAAACGCTGGCGCTCATCGTCGAGCAAGGCCTGGCGGCTTTGCACTTCCTGCTTCGTCAAGGCGGTCTCGCGCAGCAGCTGGTCACGGGCCATCTGCTTGGCCTGCCTGTCGTTGAGAAAGGCTTGGCGGATGGCGGCAATTTCGGTGTCAGACTGCTCCACCCGCCTGACTTGGGCCAAGAATTGGGACTCGGCTTTGCGGTTGCCTTGGGCACCGAGCTCGATGTTTAAACCCACAAACCACTCGGGATAGTCGCCATCTTTGACCGTGCTCCAAGCGGTTCGGCGACTGGCATTGGCCAAACCGGCCTGGGTGTAAGACATCACCAGGTCTACCGCTGGGCGGCGCTGGTTGCTGGCAAAGGCCAGACGCAGCTCGCCTTGACGCTTGCGAAGCAAGGCAACTTGGTAAGGCGACCACTGCGCCAGTGCTTCATCGAACGTGGGCGTGGCCACAGCGGGTGAGACACTTTGACCGTCAAGCTGCAAGCCAGGCAGCTCGGAGGCATCGAGGTCCAAGCTGCTGAGCAGGCGCAGCTTGAGTTCATCTCGAGTTTGTAAAGCGCGGCTCAAATCAGCCTCGCGGGCCAGCAGCACGCGGGCAAGCTCCAAATTCGCGCGGGGCGCGAGTTTGCCAGCCTCTACGCGCACGCGCGCATCTTGACCCAAGGATGCGGTACTGGCCAGCAGTTGCTCGCGCCAACGCGCGGCCTGGCTGGCCACCTCAGCTTGCCAAAACAGCGACAAGCCTTCCGCCAACACCTTGTGAAGCTGCTGCAGGTACTGCCACTGGGCCACCAGGGATTCAATCTCAGACACGCGCTTGTCGGTTTCCGTGACACCCACGCCCGCTCCCCGCAGCAAGGGTTGCTTGAAAGACAGCACCAAGCCAGCGTTGACCTCCAGGGTCACAGGCGGGGCGCTTTTGGCCAGCACATTGCTCGAGCGTTCGGCATTGCGGGCACTCACGCTGAGCTCACCGCCCCAGGGAAGACGCTGGCGCACACCCGCTTCAATCATGCGGCCGTCTTCATCCAGTTTGTTGTCCTGCTGGACAAAAACATTGCTGCTCTTTTCCTCGGTGGTGCGTTGGCGCTCAATGCTGGTGCGCTTGGCCGTGGCAAACAAAATAGGCTCATACAGCGCGGCCTCGGCCGCCGCCAGCGAGGCCCCAATGGCCACCGAATCACGGCCGTAAGCGAGCTCCAGGTTGCGCACCGTGAGCGCTTGCACCAAGCTGCGTGGCGTTAACGGGCCACGCAGGGCCGCCATGGCATCCGTTGCCGTTGCAGCCGGCTGAGCACTGGCGCGCTGCACTTGCCCATCGGCGATGGCGGCGTCTTGCGCCCATGCCGCAACAGACAAGCCCGCGACAGCCAGCAACAGCAGGCGGGCCAGTGCACAGCCCAGCCTTTGGGCACCAGGTGCCCTGAACTCAGGAGGCATCGCTGCGACGCTTGCGTGCGGCGGGCGTTGCGGTTTCATCGGCGGGCTCGGATGGGGCAGACACAAGCTCGCCAGGCTCTGCAGCATCAGTCGCCGCGGGCGCGGTCTCAGTGGCTTGGGCGGCAGGACCGGTTTTGGCCTTGCTCAGCTGCACCAAACGCTCGATTTGTGGCAACGACATCAGGTGCGCGTACATGGCCGGTAAAAAACCTTTGGCGCGAACTTCCAAGAACAAAGCGTCTGAAAAAGCGTTCAAGCGCTCCTCATTGATGACGAAACAACCCGTGATGTTGCGCGCCTGAGCGGTCGCATTCACACGCATGTTCAATGGCGTGAGCAAGTTGTTGGTGAGCAGAAAGCGACTGAACTGCTGGGTCAGCATGTCCATTTGCTGCAGCTCAGACAAGTACCGCTTGACGTTTTCAATGACCTGTGTGGGCTCGCCTTTGTCATCGAACATGGGCGCGCCTTCGGTGTCGCTCAACAAGGTACTGGCCTCATCCACGCAGACCACAAAGCGGTTTTCTTCGGCGCCCTTGCTCAGAGCGAAGGGGTAGCGTCGAATCATGGCCGGAATGTAGGAAGCGTTCCATGCCCCGTCGGCACCCACAAACAGGTTTTCACCCGGCTGCAAGCCCATCAACACCACTGGGCGAAAGCCATCGTTGGGCTTGTCTTCCAGAAAAACGATGGGGTAGGTGGCCGCCGCCCGAGCAAACTCGTGCACGGTCACGTAAGCAATGTGGAAGCCTGCAGCGTAATCAAACTGCGTGGTGTTGCGGACCTTCTTGTGGCGGTGGCGTTCCAAGGTCACCGGGACAATTTGCTCAAACATTTTCAAATTCCTCAGATTCAAAGGGCACGAAAAAGACAATTTCGCCAAAAAAATTAATTCTAATAGTCAATTATCGTATCACTGCGGCAACAAGGTCCAATCCGATTCTGTCAACAACTGTCCC
This sequence comes from Limnohabitans sp. DCL3, assembly GCF_048019295.1. Lineage (GTDB taxonomy): Bacteria > Pseudomonadota > Gammaproteobacteria > Burkholderiales > Burkholderiaceae_C > Limnohabitans_A. The sequence continues at coordinate 2,426,200 of NZ_CP171842.1, forward strand.
GTGCTGCGCACCAAAGGCGCATCCAGCTCCAAAGACAAGACCACCGTGTTGTCGTCGGGCGACAGGCCATAGGCCATATCGCTGAGCAGGTCATCGGTGGAATCGGCCATGAAAGTGGAAGGGGTGATCGACACGGGCGCTGGCTGGCTGAGCAAGTAGCGACTGACCGAAATGGGCACCCAAGCAGCCAAGCCCACAGTCTGGCCTGCAGGCTGCCAGGCCAATGCGGGTGTGAAGCCTTCGCGGATGGCGGTCAGCTCGGTTTGCACCTGGCTGGCAGACACCATCACGCGCTGTGGCGCTTCACCGACCAACTTGACTTGCAAATACCCAACACCCTGGTCCATCAGTCGATAAACCATACCGCTCGAGGTCAGTCCGCGCGAGGCCACACCAGAAGGCGCCGACACCTGCAGGGCCTGGGCATTCACTGTGAGCATCTGAGCGGTATCGGCCGTGGCCCAGCGCTGACCGTAACCATGCACAGACACCGCTGGCGCCGTGACATGGGCATCGCCCGATGCTGCGGCTGCGGCCGAAACAATGCTGCCTTGTGGACCGTTGGCGTTGTGGCTGTAGAGGTCGATGCGCTGTTCTGAATCAAGGTGACCGACCACCATGCCCGTGGCCGCACTCATGGCCACAGCGCCAACGGCGACCACCGCCACGTCTGCACCCATGCGCACTTGACCGGTGGTGGACACCAGCGACACATCGCCCATGGCGTCCAGGCCCACATGCAAGTCCAACGAGCCGGCCGTGGCGCGCAGCACGGCAGACTGGGTCAAGGTCCAGTCGGGCTCACCGGCGCTGCCCAGGTGCACAGTGGTGCCACGCAAGATCACGCTGTCCGCTTCCAAAATGGTCCAGGGTTTGGCCGAAGGAATGCGGGTGATGGCGGCCGCATCGCCCAGAGTCAGGCTGCGGAGTCCGGCATCGCCGTCCTGGTCAGCCGCCAACCAATTCATCCACACCGCGAAGTCCAGAGCGCTGGGTGCAAAATCCAGCGGCGCCGCATCCGGCAGCCTGTCACGCAATTGCAACTGAGTGGTGTTTGGCGCGCCGCGCAAGACCACATGACCGCCATCGCTGTCGAACGTCACCTCACGGTCCCAGGTGATGCGGGTGGCACCCAGCACCAAGGTGGCACCTTCTTCCAACACAATGGCCACGCCGGTGCCCGTCACAAACGGGCCAAAGTCGATCTCACTGGCCAGCAGCGTCAGGGTCTGATCGCGCTGGACAGTCAAGCCACCATGCAGACTGAGCTTGCCGCCAATGACCTCCACCAGCGATGTTTTCGTCACCACCACCCGGTCATTGATGACCACATCCTTGGTTTGCAAAATATCAGCATCGTCGAGGAAGGTGGTGTGGCCCGGCCCCTTCACCTGCAGACCCGTGCCCGTGACCAGACCGCTGAAGCGGGTGTTGCCCAGGGTCTCCACCGCCACTTTGCTTGTGAAGGTCAGCCGGTCGCTGGCATCATTTGGCGTGGTTTGGAACCAAATGGCTTGATCCGCCTGACTGGTGCCCAGCACGATGGTGTCAAATTGCAGGCGGGCAGCCTCTTGGGAACTGATGTGCACACCGTTATCAGGCGTGACATTGGCCACCAAAGAGCCCAGCACCAAAGGCATGGATTCAGAAGCTCCCGCTAAGGTGGGCGTGACCACGTCAAGGCGCGGGCCACTCATGTTGGCACTGATTTGAATGTCTTCACTTTGCAGCACCAAAGGACTGCTCAGCACCAAATCGCGTTTGACCTCAAAGGCACCCACTGGGGCTTGCACGTTCAAGGGGCCGCTGCCGCTGATGCCCAGCACTTCCACAGCATCTGCGTCCTTCATGAAAACGCCGCCTGCGCCCATCGCAGCCGTCAGGCTGTCAATGTTGGTTTTCAAGGGGCTGGCCTGGCTGCCCAGGCCAGTGGCATTGAGCGTCAACTTGCCAGCTTTGAGCTCTACACCCTCGGATCCAATGTTGCCATCGAGAACGGCACCCGTCGCATTCAAATTCACGGCTTGACCGGTCGCATTGAAAGCAGCCACGCTCAAATCGCCGTCTGCGCTCAAGATCACGGCGCCCGTGGTGGTCAAGTCTTTGACCAGCAAAGCAACGCTGTTATCCAGACTCATACCGCCCGTTCCCAGCTCGCCACCCAGTCTGTTCACCGAGGTATTCATGGGAAGCGCGACGTTGCCCAAACCCGCAGCTGTCACCGTCAAGGCCGCTGCCGTGATGTTCACGGCGCTGCTGGACGAGTTCGCATTGAGCACCGCGCCTTGGCTGACCAGGGTCACGCTCTGGCCACCCGCGCTCAGGCTGGCCACGCTCAAATCGCTGGCCGCTGCCGTCGTCGTCAGGTTCACCGCGCCCGTGCTGCTCAAGCTGCTGACCAACAAGGCGTCGCTCTCCACCACGTGCGCGCCACCCGTGCCCACCGTCGCGGTCAGGCTGTCGAGTGAGGTTTCCATTCGGCTGGCGGCCGTCCCCAGGCCCGCAGCTGTCACCGTCAAGGCCGCTGCCGTGATGTCCACCGTATCGCCGTTGGCGTCACCATCGAGCACCGCACCCTGGCTGACCAGGGTCACGCTCTGGCCGCCCGCGCTCAGGCTGGCCACGCTCAAATCGCTGGCCGCTGCCGTCGTCGTCAGGTTCACCGCGCCCGTGCTGCTCAAGCTGCTGACCAACAAGGCGTCGCTCTCCACCACGTGCGCGCCACCCGTGCCCACCGTCGCGGTCAGGCTGTCGAGTGAGGTTTCCATTCGGCTGGCGGCCGTCCCCAGGCCCGCAGCTGTCACCGTCAAGGCCGCTGCCGTGATGTCCACCGTATCGCCGTTGGCGTCACCATCGAGCACCGCACCCTGGCTGACCAGGGTCACGCTCTGGCCGCCCGCGCTCAGGCTGGCCACGCTCAAATCGCTGGCCGCTGCCGTCGTCGTCAGGTTCACCGCGCCCGTGCTGCTCAAGCTGCTGACCAACAAGGCGTCGCTCTCCACCACGTGCGCGCCACCCGTGCCCACCGTCGCGGTCAGGCTGTCGAGTGAGGTTTCCATTCGGCTGGCGGCCGTCCCCAGGCCCGCAGCTGTCACCGTCAAGGCCGCTGCCGTGATGTCCAAGCCGTCGTTGCCCGCATCACCATCCAGCACCGCGCCCTGGCTGACCAGGGTCACGCTCTGGCCACCCGCGCTCAGGCTGGCCACGCTCAAATCGCTGGCCGCTGCCGTCGTCGTCAGGTTCACCGCGCCCGTGCTGCTCAAGCTGCTGACCAACAAGGCGTCGCTCTCCACCACGTGCGCGCCACCCGTGCCCACCGTCGCGGTCAGGCTGTCGAGTGAGGTTTCCATTCGGCTGGCGGCCGTCCCCAGGCCCGCAGCTGTCACCGTCAAGGCCGCTGCCGTGATGTCCAAGCCGTCGTTGCCCGCATCACCATCCAGCACCGCGCCCTGGCTGACCAGGGTCACGCTCTGGCCACCCGCGCTCAGGCTGGCCACGCTCAAATCGCTGGCCGCTGCCGTCGTCGTCAGGTTCACCGCGCCCGTGCTGCTCAAGCTGCTGACCAACAAGGCGTCGCTCTCCACCACGTGCGCGCCACCCGTGCCCACCGTCGCGGTCAGGCTGTCGAGTGAGGTTTCCATTCGGCTGGCGGCCGTCCCCAGGCCCGCAGCTGTCACCGTCAAGGCCGCTGCCGTGATGTCCAAGCCGTCGTTGCCCGCATCACCGTCCAGCACCGCGCCCTGGCTGACCAGGGTCACGCTCTGGCCGCCCGCGCTCAGGCTGGCCACGCTCAAATCGCTGGCCGCTGCCGTCGTCGTCAGGTTCACCGCGCCCGTGCTGCTCAAGCTGCTGACCAACAAGGCGTCGCTCTCCACCACGTGCGCGCCACCCGTGCCCACCGTCGCGGTCAGGCTGTCGAGTGAGGTTTCCATTCGGCTGGCGGCCGTCCCCAGGCCCGCAGCTGTCACCGTCAAGGCCGCTGCCGTGATGTCCAAGCCGTCGTTGCCCGCATCACCATCCAGCACCGCGCCCTGGCTGACCAGGGTCACGCTCTGGCCACCCGCGCTCAGGCTGGCCACGCTCAAATCGCTGGCCGCTGCCGTCGTCGTCAGGTTCACCGCGCCCGTGCTGCTCAAGCTGCTGACCAACAAGGCGTCGCTCTCCACCACGTGCGCGCCACCCGTGCCCACCGTCGCGGTCAGGCTGTCGAGTGAGGTTTCCATTCGGCTGGCGGCCGTCCCCAGGCCCGCAGCTGTCACCGTCAAGGCCGCTGCCGTGATGTCCAAGCCGTCGTTGCCCGCATCACCGTCCAGCACCGCGCCCTGGCTGACCAGGGTCACGCTCTGGCCGCCCGCGCTCAGGCTGGCCACGCTCAAATCGCTGGCCGCTGCCGTCGTCGTCAGGTTCACCGCGCCCGTGCTGCTCAAGCTGCTGACCAACAAGGCGTCGCTCTCCACCACGTGCGCGCCACCCGTGCCCACCGTCGCGGTCAGGCTGTCGAGTGAGGTTTCCATTCGGCTGGCGGCCGTCCCCAGGCCCGCAGCTGTCACCGTCAAGGCCGCTGCCGTGATGTCCAAGCCGTCGTTGCCCGCATCACCGTCCAGCACCGCGCCCTGGCTGACCAGGGTCACGCTCTGGCCGCCCGCGCTCAGGCTGGCCACGCTCAAATCGCTGGCCGCTGCCGTCGTCGTCAGGTTCACCGCGCCCGTGCTGCTCAAGCTGCTGACCAACAAGGCGTCGCTCTCCACCACGTGCGCGCCACCCGTGCCCACCGTCGCGGTCAGGCTGTCGAGTGAGGTTTCCATTCGGCTGGCGGCCGTCCCCAGGCCCGCAGCTGTCACCGTCAAGGCCGCTGCCGTGATGTCCAAGCCGTCGTTGCCCGCATCACCGTCCAGCACCGCGCCCTGGCTGACCAGGGTCACGCTCTGGCCGCCCGCGCTCAGGCTGGCCACGCTCAAATCGCTGGCCGCTGCCGTCGTCGTCAGGTTCACCGCGCCCGTGCTGCTCAAGCTGCTGACCAACAAGGCGTCGCTCTCCACCACGTGCGCGCCACCCGTGCCCACCGTCGCGGTCAGGCTGTCGAGTGAGGTTTCCATTCGGCTGGCGGCCGTCCCCAGGCCCGCAGCTGTCACCGTCAAGGCCGCTGCCGTGATGTCCAAGCCGTCGTTGCCCGCATCACCGTCCAGCACCGCGCCCTGGCTGACCAGGGTCACGCTCTGGCCGCCCGCGCTCAGGCTGGCCACGCTCAAATCGCTGGCCGCTGCCGTCGTCGTCAGGTTCACCGCGCCCGTGCTGCTCAAGCTGCTGACCAACAAGGCGTCGCTCTCCACCACGTGCGCGCCACCCGTGCCCACCGTCGCGGTCAGGCTGTCGAGTGAGGTTTCCATTCGGCTGGCGGCCGTCCCCAGGCCCGCAGCTGTCACCGTCAAGGCCGCTGCCGTGATGTCCAAGCCGTCGTTGCCCGCATCACCGTCCAGCACCGCGCCCTGGCTGACCAGGGTCACGCTCTGGCCGCCCGCGCTCAGGCTGGCCACGCTCAAATCGCTGGCCGCTGCCGTCGTCGTCAGGTTCACCGCGCCCGTGCTGCTCAAGCTGCTGACCAACAAGGCGTCGCTCTCCACCACGTGCGCGCCACCCGTGCCCACCGTCGCGGTCAGGCTGTCGAGTGAGGTTTCCATTCGGCTGGCGGCCGTCCCCAGGCCCGCAGCTGTCACCGTCAAGGCCGCTGCCGTGATGTCCAAGCCGTCGTTGCCCGCATCACCGTCCAGCACCGCGCCCTGGCTGACCAGGGTCACGCTCTGGCCGCCCGCGCTCAGGCTGGCCACGCTCAAATCGCTGGCCGCTGCCGTCGTCGTCAGGTTCACCGCGCCCGTGCTGCTCAAGCTGCTGACCAACAAGGCGTCGCTCTCCACCACGTGCGCGCCACCCGTGCCCACCGTCGCGGTCAGGCTGTCGAGTGAGGTTTCCATTCGGCTGGCGGCCGTCCCCAGGCCCGCAGCTGTCACCGTCAAGGCCGCTGCCGTGATGTCCAAGCCGTCGTTGCCCGCATCACCGTCCAGCACCGCGCCCTGGCTGACCAGGGTCACGCTCTGGCCGCCCGCGCTCAGGCTGGCCACGCTCAAATCGCTGGCCGCTGCCGTCGTCGTCAGGTTCACCGCGCCCGTGCTGCTCAGGCTGCTGACCAACAAGGCGTCGCTCTCCACCACGTGCGCGCCACCCGTGCCCACCGTCGCGGTCAGGCTGTCGAGTGAGGTTTCCATTCGGCTGGCGGCCGTCCCCAGGCCCGCAGCTGTCACCGTCAAGGCCGCTGCCGTGATGTCCACCGTATCGCCGTTGGCGTCACCATCGAGCACCGCGCCCACGAGCTGCAAGTTGACCGAGCCAGTGGCTTGCAGGCCTTGACCGCCAACAGTCAGGTCGCCGCTGAAAAGCTCCATGGTCAGGTTGCCCTGCAAGGACAGGCCGTCAAAGACCACGCCCGTGTCAGGATGATCCAGTGCTGTGCCGTTGGACGAGATGCGCTTGATGGGTACGGTCAAGGCGGAGACAGACAGCGCTTGGGTTTGGTTGATGAATGCAGAACCTGCTGTGGTCTGCAGGGCCAAGGTGCCCACCGCCATGTCGATGCGATCGCCTGCGGTGCCCACATCGGTACCACTCTGCACAGACAAGTTCAGCGCCTTGACGTCCACTTGTGGCGTGGCGTCGTCGCTGTCACCGTCGGTGATGGTGGTGCCCGCTTTGAGGGCTACAGAAGCGCCAGATGCGTCCACACGGCCCAGCGCCATGGCACTGCCCGCCTCCAAGCGCACATTGCCCGATGCGATCACCACACCCTCAGTGCGGTTGGAGCCCGTGCCCCAACTCAAAGCCATATCACGTCCGGCCAAGGCATCCAGGCTGCCGCTGGCCAGCACTTGGCCCAACAGTTTCATGTCCTGGCTGGCGGACAGGGACACCCCTGCGCTGCCAGCTTGGACGACGCTGCCTGCGCTCAAGGTCATGGTGCCTGCGCTGACGCCCATGTGCAGGGTAGCGGTTGTGCCATTGGTCACGCCCCCCACTGACGTGACCGTCAGATCGGAGACTGCACGCGCACTGACAACACCCCCTGCCACCACCGTCGCCGCCACAGAAATGGCATCTGCCGTGAGGCTGATGTCTCGCGCCACGCTCACGCCCTCATCCATGCGCATGCGGCTCTCGGCACTGAACTGCAAGGAGCCAAGGTCCGTGACGGTGATGCCGCTTTGGCTGCGAACCACCGGGATCGACACCGCGTTGGCGCTGACCGTTTGGACGGTCTGGTTTTGCAAGCTGGTCACTGTCACGCCGCTGACTCGCACACCTTCATCCTGCTGCACCATGCTCACGCCGCCAGCTCCGGCCGACAGGCTCAAGTCTGACACCGACACCCGCAGCGCGTTGGCCTCAGAGCCTAGGCCCTGACCCGCCTGCGCCAGCAAGACCAAGGCACGCACATCCACAGCCGAGGTCTTGCCCATGACAGAGCCGGTGCCTGCCAGCAGCACCGCTTTGCCGGTGGCTGCATGGACTGTATTCAGTGACAAATCGGAGCCGGCTTGCACCCAAGCACTGCCTTGGTTGCTGGTCAGTTCGCCAGCCAAGTCAATGGCTGTGCCCGCCAACAAATAAACATCGCCCGTTTGGCTGAGCAAATCAGACCCAACAGAGGTGTCCAGCGTACCTGCAGCCACCAAGGTCAAGCCACCATGGGTGGTGACATCGCCCTGCACGATCAGGTTGCCGCGCGAATCCAAACGCAGTGCGCCGCCCGTGGTCACGCTGCCTTGTACGCGCAAGTTATCGGCCGAGCTGCCCGAGCTGAGCACCCAGTCACCGCCCACCTGAGCCCCTGTGACACCCAACACCGTGGCCACATTCAAGGCACCCACATTGCTCAAGAAAGCCGAACCGGTGCCGGCGGGCTGCACACGCAGGGCCAAAGTGCCCACGTTCAAGGGGATCACCTGGGCACTGGTGCCCACGCTGCCTGCGTCCACCTGCAAAAGCAAGCGCGTGGCATTGAGGCTTTGGCCAGCATCGGCCGCCACCAAGTCACCGGCCAACAAGTGCAGGCGCATGTCGCTGTCGCCGCCTGCGCTCAGACGGCTTTGCGGAGCATCACTGGTGGCATTGGCCTGAGCCACACCCGTGGTGCTGACCTCGGTCACGCTCACGCCAACAGGCGCCAAAGTCAGGCCATTGTTTTCCGTGAGGAACACGCCCGCAGATTGAGAACCCGTGCTGGCCACGCTGAGCCTGCTCACCGAGGTACTCAGACTGCGCGCAGAAGTACCCACCGCATTGGCGGCCTCGATGCGCAGGTCCGTGGCGGTGACATTTTGACTGCTGCCCGCCGAATTGACGACAGCGCCGCCCGCAGACACCAGGCTGACCTGGTTGGCGACCACATTACCCAAGCTCAGGTCTTGGCCTGCACTCATGCGCAAGCTGCTGCCGGTGGCCTCTATGGTGGTCGTGCCAAGTTGGGTCAGCGCCCCACCAGCGGCCAAACTGAGGGTGCCAGCGCCGGCGGTGACCACGTCGGCCGACACATTCAGGGCGTCTGCAGCCTTGACCGTGACGTGACCCGTGGCGCTTTGCACCGCCGCATTGACCACCAAGTCACTGCCGCTGCCCTGAGCTTGCAGGAGCACAGTGCCACTGCCGTGGGCATGGATGGCCACGCCATCGGCATTGCCGTCGCTGAGCGTCAAACTGCCCGCTGTGGTGCGCAGCACAATGGCGCCGTTGCCCCCCGTGGTGCGCACATCGCTTTGCACCGCATCTGTGCTGTTGACCGTGGCCGTGATCGCATTGCTGCCCACGCGGTTGACACTCAAACCCACATCGCCCACCGTCAGGTCGTCGGCTTCGAGCAGGTAAATCCCACCGTTTGCGGCCCGGGCCGTCAAGGTGCCCACCGTGGTTTCCAGATGGTTCACGCTGCCTGCAATGCCCATGCCCGCACTCAAACGCAGTTTGGCGGCCGTGATGTTTTGCTGCACGTCGTTGAGCGTGCTCACCACATCGGCATCCACAATGCTGCCTGCACTGGCGGTGATGCTCACCTGTCCCAGACTCAGATCAATGTCACCCACCACCACATCGGTGCCCGCCAACAGGCGTGCCGTGGCAGAGGCGCCCGTGCTCGTCAACAGACTGGTGGCGCTTTGCGTGATGCTGCCCGTGATCGCTTGCACGTCCATGCTGCCGCTGCCAGACGCCGTGCTGGTGGTGCGCAGGTCGGCCGTGCCCGTCAAACTCACGTTTCGTGCAGCCAACACGCTCAGGTTACCGCTGCCGCTGCTGATGTCGGCGTTGAGCGTGATGTCCGTGCCCGCACCCAGAGCTTGGACCAACACATTGCCTGTGCCATCGGCGCTGATGGCGCTGTCGTCATCGGGCGCTGTCCCGTTGTTCAGCGTGATGCTGCCTGCTGTGGTGCGCAGCACAATGGCGCCGTTGCCCCCCGTGGTGCGCACATCGCTTTGCACCGCATCTGTGCTGTTGACCGTGGCCGTGATCGCATTGCTGCCCACGCGGTTGACACTCAAACCCACATCGCCCACCGTCAGGTCGTCGGCTTCGAGCAGGTAAATCCCACCGTTTGCGGCCCGGGCCGTCAAGGTGCCCACCGTGGTTTCCAGATGGTTCACGCTGCCTGCAATGCCCATGCCCGCACTCAAACGCAGTTTGGCGGCCGTGATGTTTTGCTGCACGTCGTTGAGCGTGCTCACCACATCGGCATCCACAATGCTGCCTGCACTGGCGGTGATGCTCACCTGTCCCAGACTCAGATCAATGTCACCCACCACCACATCGGTGCCCGCCAACAGGCGTGCCGTGGCAGAGGCGCCCGTGCTCGTCAACAGACTGGTGGCGCTTTGCGTGATGCTGCCCGTGATCGCTTGCACGTCCATGCTGCCGCTGCCAGACGCCGTGCTGGTGGTGCGCAGGTCGGCCGTGCCCGTCAAACTCACGTTTCGTGCAGCCAACACGCTCAGGTTACCGCTGCCGCTGCTGATGTCGGCGTTGAGCGTGATGTCCGTGCCCGCACCCAGAGCTTGGACCAACACATTGCCTGTGCCATCGGCGCTGATGGCGCTGTCGTCATCGGGCGCTGTCCCGTTGTTCAGCGTGATGCTGCCTGCTGTGGTGCGCAGCACAATGGCGCCGTTGCCCCCCGTGGTGCGCACATCGCTTTGCACCGCATCTGTGCTGTTGACCGTGGCCGTGATCGCATTGCTGCCCACGCGGTTGACACTCAAACCCACATCGCCCACCGTCAGGTCGTCGGCTTCGAGCAGGTAAATCCCACCGTTTGCGGCCCGGGCCGTCAAGGTGCCCACCGTGGTTTCCAGATGGTTCACGCTGCCTGCAATGCCCATGCCCGCACTCAAACGCAGTTTGGCGGCCGTGATGTTTTGCTGCACGTCGTTGAGCGTGCTCACCACATCGGCATCCACAATGCTGCCTGCACTGGCGGTGATGCTCACCTGTCCCAGACTCAGATCAATGTCACCCACCACCACATCGGTGCCCGCCAACAGGCGTGCCGTGGCAGAGGCGCCCGTGCTCGTCAACAGACTGGTGGCGCTTTGCGTGATGCTGCCCGTGATCGCTTGCACGTCCATGCTGCCGCTGCCAGACGCCGTGCTGGTGGTGCGCAGGTCGGCCGTGCCCGTCAAACTCACGTTTCGTGCAGCCAACACGCTCAGGTTACCGCTGCCGCTGCTGATGTCGGCGTTGAGCGTGATGTCCGTGCCCGCACCCAGAGCTTGGACCAACACATTGCCTGTGCCATCGGCGCTGATGGCGCTGTCGTCATCGGGCGCTGTCCCGTTGTTCAGCGTGATGCTGCCCGCTGTGGTGCGCAGCACAATGGCGCCGTTGCCCCCCGTGGTGCGAACATCAGACTGGTCCATCATGGGAACGGCGGTGCTGGCGCCCGCGGTGTCAATGCGGCTGACGCTCACACTGACGTTGTCAACAGTCAAGTCGTTGGACTCGAGCACAAACACGCCAGCACTGCCGGCCAGCGCAGTGAAGGTGTTCACAGAGATGTCCAACGCATCGCTGGCGCTGCCCACACCACCTGCCGCACCGGCTTGCACCAACAAGCCCAGTGCACTCACATCGATCTGAGGCGAGGCGCTGTCGTTGTCACCGTCTGAGATGGAAGTGCCCGCTTTGAGGGCCACAGAGGCGGTTGACGCATCCATGCTGCCCAGCTTCATCTCACTGCCCGCTTCCATCCGGACATTGCCAATGGCGGTGATGTTGCCTTGCGAGCGGCCCACGCCCGATCCCGTGATCATGTCAATGGCGCCCCCAGCCAGCACATCCAAGGTGCTGGCTGCCAGCACTTGGCCACGCAGGTTCACATCTTGGCTCGCCGTCAGGGAAGCCCCACCACTGCCAGCACTCACCACACTGCCTGCGCTCAGGGTCATGGAGCCCGCGCTCACGCCCATGTAAACGGTGGCTGCATTGCCGCTTTGCACGCGGCCAAGGCCTGAGGCGTTCAATGTCGAAATCGCGCGCAAACTCTGGTCGCCGCCAGCCACGACTGCCGCACCCACCGTGATCAAGTCACCGACCAAAGTGATGTCGTCGCCAGCGCTTGTGGCTGCCGTCACGGAAATCGAGTTGGCTGATGCACTGATGTCATCGCCGGCTTGGGTGATAGCCGAGACAGCGATGGAACCGCTGATCAAGTCGGCAGTGGCGGTGATGTCACCACTGCGCGCATGGGTCGTGGCAGATACTGCGATATCTTGGGCTGTCAGGCTGATGTTTTGGCCCACATCGACAGCCGATGAAATCGACAAATCGGTGTCGGCCGAGATGGACAAAGAGCCGCCGCTTGAGACCGTGACACCACTTTGGCTGCGCCCCCAGGTGCTGAGCAAGGCATTGGCACCGACGACCTGAACACTTTGATTTTGCAAATTGGCCACTGTCAAGCCGTCCACGCGCCCGACTTCGTCTTTTTGCACCAAACTCGCACCGTCGCCACCCGCTGACACACTCAGCTCAGACACCGAGACCCGCAGCGGATTGGCCACAGAACCTGCACCCAGGCCTGCCAGAACCAGCAAGGCGTTAGCGCGAACGTCTACAGCGGCGGTTTTACCCAGGATGGCGTTGCCTGCTTGCAAAACCACCTTGCCATTTTCGGCATTGAGGGTTTCAAACGTCAGACCCGTGCCCGCTTGTACCCAGGCACTGCCCTGGGTGCTGGTCACATCGCCGGCCAGGTCCATGGCTGCGGCAGCGTAGAGGGTGACGTCGCCGGTGAGGGTCAACACATCAGCCACCACAGCCGTGTCCATGCTGCCAGCGGCCAACAAGGTCAGGCTGCCCTGGGCTTGCACATCGGCCAAGACGCTCATGCTGCCACGAGAGTCTAGGCGCAAGGCGCCGCCCGTGATGACATTCGCTTGCACGTTCAGGCTGGTGGCCGAGGTGCCGGAGGTCAGCACCCAGTCGCCGCCCACCTGGGCGCCAGCCACACCCAATACGGTGTTGAGGTCCAAGGCCCCCACATTGCTCAAGAATGCCGAACCTGAGCCTGTGGGCTGCACGCGCAGCGCCAGAGTACCCACGTCCAGGGCCACCACTGGGGCACTCAAGCCAGACACACCCAACAACTCGTATTCTGCACGGGTGGGTTTGTCAGCCGCGCTGACCGCACCGTCGGCCAAAGTCAGAACCTCAAGGTAAGCATTGACCAGCGCCTGAACTTCGGCGGCGCTGTCCACCTCTGGTGCGCCCACGTTGGCACTGTTGAGCGCGCTGTTGATGGCCGCCAGATTGACCGATGTCACACCAGTGATGCCGGCCCCGGTGTAGGTGGCCAAGCTGGGACTGCTCTCGGTGGCACTGTTGTTCATGGCCGCACCCCCAAGGGTTTGAGCCACTGGTGCCAAGCCATTCACCAAGGTTTGCAGCTCGGGCAAGGTGTCGGCGCCCAAGCCATCGTCAGAAGTATTGCGAATCGCCAGCTGCACGGCCGCCAGATTGGCCGGGCTCAAGCCCGTCAGCCCCAGGGCTTGGAGCTGAACCAAGCTGGGCGCCGGGTTGGCCGCCAACACACCGGCCAGCGTGGCCGAGACTGCATCAGCCAGAACTTGCAACTCGGCTGCGGTATCGACATGGATGCGGGCAGTGATGTCGATCACATCCCCGAGCAAACTGACCTTGAGTGCACTGTCCACACCCGTGATGCCCAGCACGGCATAGTCTGCCAACAGCGGCTTGAGCGTGTCGTTGTCCACAGCGTCGGCCGCATTCAATACCTTGGCATAGGCATCCACCACCGCCTGAACTTCGGCCACGGTGTCCACCTGTGCGCTGCCCACACCAGGTGTGTTGAGGACACTGTTGATGGACGCGATGTTGGCAGCGGTCACGCGCAGCACACCGCCATTGCCTGTGCCTGCAGCTTGGCTGTAGTCGGTGAGACTGGGCTTGCCTTCGGTGGCGTTGTTGTCTTCGGCCGCCTGTTGGATGGCGGCCAACTGAGTCAGACTGACCGGTGGTTGGACCAGCTGGGCCTGGGTCACCACCGCTTGCAACTCGCTCAAGCTGTCGACGCCTGAGCCGTCTTCAGCCGTGGCTTGCAGGGCCCGGTGCACAGCGGCCAGGTTTTGAGGCGTCACGCCTGTCACGCCCAAGGCATGCAGCTGCGCGACGCTGGGGCCGGCCCCCCCCACCACGGCGGACAGCACCGCAGCCACCGCATCGGCCAACTGCTGCAACTCGGCCACATTGTCCACGGCGGCGGTGGCTTTGACGTCAATGACAGAACCCAGTAGATTTTGTTTTTGCAGTGTGTTAGCACCTGCGCTGCCCGCGTCAATTTGCAACAGCAAACGCGTGGCTTTGAGACTTTGGCTGGCATCGGTCGATACCAAATCACCCGCCAACAATTGCAAGCGCATATCGCTGTTGCCACCGGCCATCACGCTGCTTTGCGCGGCGTCGCTGGTGACACTGCTCGCGGCTGCGCCCGCACTGGTGACTTCGGTCACGCTCACGCTGACGGATCCTAAGGTCAAGCCGTTGTCTTCGGTCAGGAAGACGCCTGTCGATTGCGAACCCGTGCTGGCCACACTCAGCGTGCGAACAGAAGTACTCAAACTTCGCGCTGACGTGCCCACCGCATCGTCAGCAGCGATGCGCAGCACAGTGGCAGCGACGTTTTTGCTGCTGCCCACCGCATTGATCACCGCGCCGCCGGCAGACACCAGACTGACCTGGCTGGCCACCACATTGCCCAGGGTCAGGTCTTGGCCCGCGCTCAGGCGCAAGCTGCTGCCAGTGGCTTCTAAGGTGGTGCTGCCCAATTGCGTCAGCGCGCCGCCGGCGCTCACGCTCAAGTTGCCGATGCTGGCGGTTTTCACATTGGCCGAGACATCAATGGCGTCTGTGGCCTTGAGGGTGATGTGACCGGTCCCACTTTGAACCATGGCGTTCACTGACAAGTCGCTGCCGGCACCCTGGGCTTGCAGCAACACATGGCCGCTGCCGTTGGCGCTGATCGCCACACCGTCCGCGTTCCCGTCGTTCAGCGTCACGCTGCCCGCCGTGCTGCGCAGCACGATGGCGCCGTTCAAACTGGTGCGCACATCAGCCTGTGCCGCATCCGTCACCGTGCTCACCGCAGCAGCCGAGCCCACGCGGTTCACGCTCACCGCCACGCTGCCCACCGTCAAATCGTCGGCTTCCAGCAGATAAACGCTGCCCGCAGAGCTCGCCGTCAAAGTCCCCACCGTGGTTTCCAGGTGGTTCACGCTGTCCGCGATCACGGTGCCCGCATTCAGCCGCAAGCTCACCGCCGTGATGTCAGGGTCGGTGTCGTTGGTCGTGGTCACCGGATCGGCATCCAAAATACTGCTGCCCGCCGTGATGCTCACCGCGCCGCTGGCCACAGAAATGTCACCAACCGTCACGCTCGTGCCCGCCAAAAGGCGGGCTGTCGCACCCGTGCCGGCGCTGCTCATCGTGCTGCTCGCGCTCATGAGCAACGCACCAGCCGTGGCCTCCGCGTCCATGCTGGCGGTCCCAGGCGTGGCGCCCGTGATGCGCAAATCGGCGTTGGCACCCAAAGTCAAATCAAGCCCAGCCAACACGCTCAGGTTGCCCGCTTCGCTGCTCACATCGGCGTTAACCGTGATGCTCTTGCCTGCGTTGATCGCCTGCACCAACACGTTGCCGCTGCCGTTGGCGCTGATCGCCACACCGTCCGCGTCCCCGTCGTTCAGCGTCACGCTGCCCGCCGTGCTGCGCAGCACGATGGCGCCGTTCAAACTGGTGCGCACATCAGCCTGTGCCGCATCCGTCACCGTGCTCACCGCAGCAGCCGAGCCCACGCGGTTCACGCTCACCGCCACGCTGCCCACCGTCAAATCGTCGGCTTCCAGCAGATAAACGCTGCCCGCAGAGCTCGCCGTCAAAGTCCCCACCGTGGTTTCCAGGTGGTTCACGCTGTCCGCGATCACGGTGCCCGCATTCAGCCGCAAGCTCACCGCCGTGATGTCAGGGTCGGTGTCGTTGGTCGTGGTCACCGGATCGGCATCCAAAATACTGCTGCCCGCCGTGATGCTCACCGCGCCGCTGGCCACAGAAATGTCACCAACCGTCACGCTCGTGCCCGCCAAAAGGCGGGCTGTCGCACCCGTGCCGGCGCTGCTCATCGTGCTGCTCGCGCTCATGAGCAACGCACCAGCCGTGGCCTCCGCGTCCATGCTGGCGGTCCCAGGCGTGGCGCCCGTGATGCGCAAATCGGCGTTGGCACCCAAAGTCAAATCAAGCCCAGCCAACACGCTCAGGTTGCCCGCTTCGCTGCTCACATCGGCGTTAACCGTGATGCTCTTGCCTGCGTTGATCGCCTGCACCAACACGTTGCCGCTGCCGTTGGCGCTGATCGCCACACCGTCCGCGTCCCCGTCGTTCAGCGTCACGCTGCCCGCCGTGCTGCGCAGCACGATGGCGCCGTTCAAACTGGTGCGCACATCAGCCTGTGCCGCATCCGTCACCGTGCTCACCGCAGCAGCCGAGCCCACGCGGTTCACGCTCACCGCCACGCTGCCCACCGTCAAATCGTCGGCTTCCAGCAGATAAACGCTGCCCGCAGAGCTCGCCGTCAAAGTCCCCACCGTGGTTTCCAGGTGGTTCACGCTGTCCGCGATCACGGTGCCCGCATTCAGCCGCAAGCTCACCGCCGTGATGTCAGGGTCGGTGTCGTTGGTCGTGGTCACCGGATCGGCATCCAAAATACTGCTGCCCGCCGTGATGCTCACCGCGCCGCTGGCCACAGAAATGTCACCAACCGTCACGCTCGTGCCCGCCAAAAGGCGGGCTGTCGCACCCGTGCCGGCGCTGCTCATCGTGCTGCTCGCGCTCATGAGCAACGCACCAGCCGTGGCCTCCGCGTCCATGCTGGCGGTCCCAGGCGTGGCGCCCGTGATGCGCAAATCGGCGTTGGCACCCAAAGTCAAATCAAGCCCAGCCAACACGCTCAGGTTGCCCGTTTCGCTGCTCACATCGGCGTTAACCGTGATGCTCTTGCCTGCGTTGATCGCCTGCACCAACACGTTGCCGCTGCCGTTGGCGCTGATCGCCACACCGTCCGCGTCCCCGTCGTTCAGCGTCACGCTGCCCGCCGTGCTGCGCAGCACGATGGCGCCGTTGGCGCCTGTGGTGCGCACATCGGCTTGGGCAACGTCACTCACCGCAGTGACGGCTGCCGTGCTGCCCACGCGGTTCACGCTCACCGCCACGCTGCCCACTGTCAGGTCGTCGGCTTCCAGCATGAACACCCCGCCCCCAGCGGCCTGTGCGCTCAGCGTACCCACTGCCGTTTCAAGGTGGTTGTCCGAGGCCGCGATGGCCGAGCCTGCGCTCATGCGCAGGCTGACTGCCGATAGGTCAAGGTCAGTGTCGTTGGTCGCACCGGTCAATGGGTCCGCGTCCACAATCGCACCCGCCGTGGCGGTGATGCTGATCGAGCCCGTGGCCACCGTGATGTCGCCCACCGTCACGCTCGTGCCCGCCAAAAGGCGGGCGGCGGCAGTGGCACCCGTGCTCAGCAACACGCTGCTGGCGTTCATGGTGATGGCGCCGGTGCCGGCTTCCAAGTCGATGTGGCCGTTGCCCGCGGCGGTGCTGGCGGTGCGCACGTCGGCGTCTGCCGCAAAGCTCAAAGCCTGGGCGGCTCGCACGCTCACATTGCCGTTGGTGCTGGTCACATCGGCGTTGAGCGAAATGTCGGTGCCCGCGCCCAGCGTTTGCAAGAGCACATGGCCGCTGCCGTTGGCGCTGATCGTCACACCGTCCGCGTCCCCGTCGTTCAGCGTCACGCTGCCCGCCGTGCTGCGCAGCACGATGGCGCCGTTCAAACTGGTGCGCACATCAGCCTGTGCCGCATCCGTCACCGTGCTCACCGCAGCAGCCGAGCCCACGCGGTTCACGCTCACCGCCACGCTGCCCACCGTCAAATCGTCGGCTTCCAGCAGATAAACGCTGCCCGCAGAGCTCGCCGTCAAAGTCCCCACCGTGGTTTCCAGGTGGTTCACGCTGTCCGCGATCACGGTGCCCGCATTCAGCCGCAAGCTCACCGCCGTGATGTCAGGGTCGGTGTCGTTGGTCGTGGTCACCGGATCGGCATCCAAGATGCTGCCCGCTGTGGCGGTGATGCTCACCTTGCCAGTGTTCAGATCAATGTCACCCACCGTCACGTCTGTGGCGGCCAAGAGGCGCGCGCTGGCCGTGGCGCCGGTGCTCTGGAGCATGCTGGTGGCGCTTTGGGTGATGCTGCCCGTGCCGGCCAACACATCAATGCTGCCGTTGCCTGCGCCCGTGCTGCTGGTCACAATGTCGGCTGTGCCGGTCAAGCTCACGCTGCGCGCAGCCAACACGCTCACGTTGCCGCCGCCACTCACAATGTCGGCATTGACCGTGATGTCGGTGCCTGCGCCCAGCGTTTGGATCAACACATGGCCGCTGCCGTTGGCGCTGATGGCGGTGTCGTCAGCAGGCGCTGTGCCGTTGTTGAGCGTGATGGCGCCGGCCGTCGTGCGCAGCACAATCGCGCCGTTGCCGCCGGTGCTGCGCACGTCGCTCTGAGCTGCATCGCTCACCGTGCTCACAGCCGCTGCACTGCCCACACGGTTGACGCTCAGACCCACATCGTCCACGCTCAAGGCGTCGGCTTCCAACAAGAAAATGCCACCATTGCCTGCGCGTGCGCTGAGCGTACCCACCGTGGTTTCCAGGTGGTTCACGCTGTCCGCAATGCCCATGCCAGCATTCAGGCGCAGCGCACTGGCCGTGATGTCGGGGTCGGTGTCGTTGGTCGTGGTCACCGGATCGGCATCCAAGATGCTGCCCGCTGTGGCGGTGATGCTCACCTTGCCAGTGTTCAGATCAATGTCACCCACCGTCACGTCTGTGGCGGCCAAGAGGCGCGCGCTGGCCGTGGCGCCGGTGCTCTGGAGCATGCTGGTGGCGCTTTGGGTGATGCTGCCCGTGCCGGCCAACACATCAATGCTGCCGTTGCCTGCGCCCGTGCTGCTGGTCACAATGTCGGCTGTGCCGGTCAAGCTCACGCTGCGCGCAGCCAACACGCTCACGTTGCCGCCGCCACTCACAATGTCGGCATTGACCGTGATGTCGGTGCCTGCGCCCAGCGTTTGGATCAACACATGGCCGCTGCCGTTGGCGCTGATGGCGGTGTCGTCAGCAGGCGCTGTGCCGTTGTTGAGCGTGATGGCGCCGGCCGTCGTGCGCAGCACAATCGCGCCGTTGCCGCCGGTGCTGCGCACGTCGCTCTGAGCTGCATCGCTCACCGTGCTCACAGCCGCTGCACTGCCCACACGGTTGACGCTCAGACCCACATCGTCCACGCTCAAGGCGTCGGCTTCCAACAAGAAAATGCCACCATTGCCTGCGCGTGCGCTGAGCGTACCCACCGTGGTTTCCAGGTGGTTCACGCTGTCCGCAATGCCCATGCCAGCATTCAGGCGCAGCGCACTGGCCGTGATGTCGGGGTCGGTGTCGTTGGTCGTGGTCACCGGATCGGCATCCAAGATGCTGCCCGCTGTGGCGGTGATGCTCACCTTGCCAGTGTTCAGATCAATGTCACCCACCGTCACGTCTGTGGCGGCCAAGAGGCGCGCGCTGGCCGTGGCGCCGGTGCTCTGGAGCATGCTGGTGGCGCTTTGGGTGATGCTGCCCGTGCCGGCCAACACATCAATGCTGCCGTTGCCTGCGCCCGTGCTGCTGGTCACAATGTCGGCTGTGCCGGTCAAGCTCACGCTGCGCGCAGCCAACACGCTCACGTTGCCGCCGCCACTCACAATGTCGGCATTGACCGTGATGTCGGTGCCTGCGTTGATCGCCTGCACCAACACGTTGCCGCTGCCGTTGGCGCTGATCGCCACACCGTCCGCGTTCCCGTCGTTCAGCGTCACGCTGCCCGCCGTGCTGCGCAGCACGATGGCGCCGTTCAAACTGGTGCGCACATCAGCCTGTGCCGCATCCGTCACCGTGCTCACCGCAGCAGCCGAGCCCACGCGGTTCACGCTCACCGCCACGCTGCCCACCGTCAAATCGTCGGCTTCCAGCAGATAAACGCTGCCCGCAGAGCTCGCCGTCAAAGTCCCCACCGTGGTTTCCAGGTGGTTCACGCTGTCCGCGATCACGGTGCCCGCATTCAGCCGCAAGCTCACCGCCGTGATGTCAGGGTCGGTGTCGTTGGTCGTGGTCACCGGATCGGCATCCAAAATACTGCTGCCCGCCGTGATGCTCACCGCGCCGCTGGCCACAGAAATGTCACCAACCGTCACGCTCGTGCCCGCCAAAAGGCGGGCTGTCGCACCCGTGCCGGCGCTGCTCATCGTGCTGCTCGCGCTCATGAGCAACGCACCAGCCGTGGCCTCCGCGTCCATGCTGGCGGTCCCAGGCGTGGCGCCCGTGATGCGCAAATCGGCGTTGGCACCCAAAGTCAAATCAAGCCCAGCCAACACGCTCAGGTTGCCCGCTTCGCTGCTCACATCGGCGTTAACCGTGATGCTCTTGCCTGCGTTGATCGCCTGCACCAACACGTTGCCGCTGCCGTTGGCGCTGATCGCCACACCGTCCGCGTCCCCGTCGTTCAGCGTCACGCTGCCCGCCGTGCTGCGCAGCACGATGGCGCCGTTCAAACTGGTGCGCACATCAGCCTGTGCCGCATCCGTCACCGTGCTCACCGCAGCAGCCGAGCCCACGCGGTTCACGCTCACCGCCACGCTGCCCACCGTCAAATCGTCGGCTTCCAGCAGATAAACGCTGCCCGCAGAGCTCGCCGTCAAAGTCCCCACCGTGGTTTCCAGGTGGTTCACGCTGTCCGCGATCACGGTGCCCGCATTCAGCCGCAAGCTCACCGCCGTGATGTCAGGGTCGGTGTCGTTGGTCGTGGTCACCGGATCGGCATCCAAAATACTGCTGCCCGCCGTGATGCTCACCGCGCCGCTGGCCACAGAAATGTCACCCACCGTCACGCTCGTGCCCGCCAAAAGGCGGGCGGCGGCAGTGGCACCCGTGCTCAGCAACACGCTGCTGGCGTTCATGGTGATGGCGCCGGTGCCGGCTTCCAAGTCGATGTGGCCGTTGCCCGCCGCGGTGCTGGCGGTGCGCACGTCGGCGTCTGCCGCAAAGCTCAAAGCCTGGGCGGCTCGCACGCTCACATTGCCGTTGGTGCTGGTCACATCGGCGTTGAGCGAAATGTCGGTGCCCGCGCCCAGCGTTTGCAAGAGCACATGGCCCGTGCCGTGGCTGCTCACCACCACACCGTCGGCGTTGCCGTCATTCAGGGTCAAGCTGCCGGCCGTCGTGCTCAGCACAATCGCGCCATTGCCTGAGGTGGTGCGCAGGTCGGACTGGCTGCTGGCTTCGGTGCCGCTGGTGCCCGTGCTGCTCAGACGGTTGACGGTGACCGTCAAGCTGTCGACCACCAGGGTATCGGTTTCATTCACAAAAATGCCGCCGCTGCCAGCCGCTCCGGTGAAGGTGGTCACCGTGCTCTCCAGTGCGTCGGCCGAGGTGCCCACGCCGCCGGCAGATCCGGATTGCACCAGGAGGCCTGCGGCGCTCACGTCCACCAGGGTATCGGCATCACCGTCGGTGATGGAGCTGCCCGCGATCAGCGCGACATGGCCCGAGCTCTGGATTTTGCCAAGGGCCAAGCTGGTTCCGGCTTGCACCCGTACGTCGCCCACAGCCTTGAGCGAGCGGCCGGTTAAGACCATGGCCGTCCCGGCCTGCAGGTCCAGGGTGCCCCCCATGGGGTCAAGGTCGGTACCGGCGTCGGCACCGTCTGGGAGCACCAAGTCGGCATTGGTGCCCAGCGTCAGGGCCGTGCCCGCGCGCAAGCTCACCGAGCCGGGGGAGGACACGTCGGTGGACGCGGCCAAGGTCAGGGTGAGGTCGCCGTCGGTGCTGGACAGAGTTTGCACCGAGACCATGCCGCTGGTGTTGCTGGTGTCACTGAGCTTGGCTTTCAGCAGGGTCAACGCGCCGCCGGCGGCGGTTTCCACCAAGCGAATGCTGCCGCTGCCGGAGTTGCTCAGCGAGGCGCTGTTGACTTCGGTGGCGAACAAATTGATGCCAGTGACCGCGTCCACCAAAAGAGCCGCGCCCTGCAAGGGCTCGCTGCTTTGGCCATCGCCCAAGCTGGCGTTGGTTTCGTTGCTTTGCGTGACCTGACCCGTGGCTGAATAGAGCGTGATGTTTTGCAAGGCGCTGGCCTGGCTCAGGTCTGTAGACGCCAGCAAGCGGTTGCGGATGTCGATGTGGCTGGTGGCGTCGAGCTTGACCGAGCCCTTGATGGCCAAGCCAGGGTTTGCCGCGCTGGAGATATCTTCAATGGTGATGGTATTGCCATACACCTCCAGCGGGGCATGAAAGGTGTACTGGTTTGCCCCCGTGAAGCCAGCGATGCGGACTGCACCCTGGCCTACAGTCGCGTGGCCCGTGTTGGTGTCCAGGTGGCCCAAAATAATTTTTGAAAATCCGCCCGCGCTGATCAGGGACAACTCGGTGGCGCTGAGGTCGAGTTTTTCCGAAGCCACGCCGGCGGGGCTTCCCACTTCCATGCCCAGGTTGAGCGTGGTGGTGCGCATGGTGAGCACGCCACCGATGGACTTGAGCGTAGAGCCAGCCAGCAACTCGATTTCGTCGCCCTCCAACAAGATGCTGCCACCGTTGACGTTGACGGTGTTGTTAAAGCGAATCTCAGAGGCGCCACGAATGGTCAGGCTACCGCCCGTGATGGTGAGCTTGCCAGAAAAGGTCACCAGACCGTCGGTTTCAATGACCAAGGGGCCAGCCAGCACCACATCGTGGTCGAATATCACCGCGCTGGGCGATCCAGTGGGGGTGACCGTGCTGGCCGTGATGGTCAAACTCTCCAAAGGATCATTCAAGCCAACGGCCGAGTAAAAGCGCACCACACCCGTCGCTTTGATGGTGAGGTGGTCGGCCACCTGCGGGGCGTCCGAATCACCGTCCAAGAACGTCACGGGGAAGCTGGCGCCACCTTGGTCGCCGATGTACATGGAACCATTGCTGCCAGGGTTGGCCACATTCACGTAAGTGGAGGTCAGCGTCACATTGCCGCTGATGGTGTTGTCCCCAGCGAGTTGGACTCCGGTGATGTTTTGGTTGGTGCTGAAGTTGGCTTGCTCCACCACAAAACTGCTCATACCCCACCACAACACGGCACGGTCATCTTCCAGTGCCATGCGCTGGCGCTGCGCCGGCTCCAGCGGCAAGGCCAGCACATGGGCAGCAAACAGCTCGCCCTCGTCACCAGGGCTGTCGGTCTCGCCGTTCAATGCCGAATCCAGACCGTGGCCGAGTTCTTCAACCAGCACGCGCAGCAAGTCCGCGTCGGTGGCCAACCCATTGAGCCATTGGCGATTGACAAAAACTTCAGCCCCCCCCGAGGGGCCGCATCCGGTGAATGCGGCCATGGCGCCGCCCAGCTGTTCATTGGAGGCCAGCGTCAGTGTGACGCCGCCTGCCCCCTGCAACCAGTCTTGGCGTACCGACTCGGTGTGCAACAGCCCTTGGACATCACTGCCCTGCCCAGGGAACAGGGCTTGGAGATCTTGGGCGAGGATGTTCCCCAAAAACGATTGCACGGCCGTACGCGCCTGCCCATACACCGATTGCAGCCGAGCTTCCCCCAAATCGCTGCCCAAGCTGCTGGGCAAAAGCACACCGGTCTGCCCCATGTCGACGCCCGCCGCCGCCAGGATGCCGGAAAAAACACCCGGCTTGCCATCGACCTGACTCAGGTCCAACTGCCCAGAAGGCTCGGCCGCTGCACTGCTGAGCGCAGTGGGCTGCACCGCCTCATGCCACAAGGGCTCTGGCTCTTGCACAGGAAAAGCCGCCTGCAAAGCAGCGGCGACTGGCGTGGCCGACAACAGCCAACGCGGCTCCAGCCCCTCAAGGGCAAAGCGGCGTGCGCGGCCTGTCTCCTTCGGGTTGGATGAAAGAGACGACGGCAAGAAAGGCACTTGGGGCATGTTGGGCTCTGCGGAAGATGTTCAAACGGCAATCAGTTCAGGTTGCGCACCAAGCGAACCAGGGCTTTGACGCGACTGACATTGGTCGTATTCACTCCGCCCAAATCCTGGCCCAGTCGGAAATCCACCACCCAGAGGACTGGTTCCGTCGGATCGCTTGGGCTTGAAGGGGCGCTTGTGCTGGTCCAGTATTCCATGGTTGAGTACGGACTGGCAGACCAATTGTTCAGTGTCGCCTGTTCTACAGCAAAAAAGGGCGCGACCAGCAAAGAATCGTTGGCATTGCTCAGGTTGAGCATTTTTTGGAGTTCCTGCTTCGTGGGAAGACGCCAGCCAGAAAAGCCACCGTACCTTTGGCTCGATAACCGCGTGGCCAAATCTTGGGCTTCAGTGAATTCGAGGGCTTCAGGCACGCCTTCGCAGACCTCAGCCGCACTGTTGTAGGTGGTGCCGTGGGTACACAGCTGCCACATCAAGTCGCCTTGCAGCACCGTATTGCTCAACACTGGATTGCGGACGAAACTTGATGGGCTGAACTTGGAGCGGTCAAGCACTCTCAAGCTCGAAAATGGGGCGCCGGTCAAGGGTTCGCCATCTCTGACTTGGCCAAAGTTGCTGGGCGAGAAACTGACCAACCATGGAAGCGTCTCAATGGTTGTTTCACTGCCCATCAAAACTTCACGCGTACGAGATTCATGGCTTTGAATTTCTTGATTCAAGAAAAGAGGAAAGTTTTCCGAAATCACATCTTTTCCGGCATCGGTCAAAGTCAGCAACTCCTGCGCGGTCGGAGAAGCGCCTGGACTGAGTTGATTGACGGCGGGCTGCGCAGCCCAAACCAGGCCAGTCCCATTGTCTCTGACCGCAGCAACACCACCCTGCGTGATCCTCTCGAAACGCATGGCGGGACCTTCACCCCCTCCCCCGCCACCACCGCATGCAGAAACAAGGGCCAGCAAAACAAGACCCACAGTCTTGAAAATCAAATGGTTGAATTGAGGAGAAAGCATTGTTACCGTCACAAAACAGAAGTTATTGAAGGATCACGGCTGAACCAAGTAGTCAAACAAGACCTCGTTGGAAGGCAGCAAACCGCTGCTGGCTGGCTGCAGGCCAGGCAGGCCCATCACAAAAGACGGATCCTCAGGCTCGGATGAGAGGCCGTAGGCCAAATCGCTGAGCAAGTCTTCGTCCTCGCTCACCAACTCGTTCAGCAAAATCCAGCCGTCTTGCAGCTTGTTGCCCAAGGTATCGGCCACCACGAAGGCGTGAACAGGACCTGCCAGATAAGACCGCGCCTGCACAGAGCTGGCCTGCGCGACAGGAGCAGGCCACACCGAGGACTGCAGCTGCTGCACAAAGCCAGCGCTGGGGTTGGCACCCACGGCCAAGTAGGACGCAGCCTGCAATGGATTGCCCGCCACTTCGCTCACTGGCAGCATCACGCGCTCTGGGGCTTGTCCAGTGACCAGCAGCTGAGCGTAGGCCTTTCCTTGGTCCATCAATCGGTAGTACACACCATCGGTTGTCAGTCCACGTGAAGACACACCCGATGGGGCCGATACCTGCAAGCGCTCGGACTCCACGCGCAACACACGGTCGCCGTCAGAGGCCTTGACCGCTTGGCCATAGCCAAACAGAGACACCGATTGTGCACTCACGCCCAGGTCCGGGTTAACGGTGTAGGTGTCGGACAGCACAATGCGTCCGCCTGCACTGTCCAGCGCCACGGCGCCCTGCAACCCATCCGCAGACGAGGTGTCAATGCGACTGACTTCAATGCCGTTCGCAGCCTTGACCGTGACCAAGGCACCTTCGCTGTGAATTTCGCTGTTCACGCCCATGCGCACTTGACCAGCACCGGCTTGCAGCGCGATGTTTGAGCCGTTGTCAGACAGCAGGTCGGCGTTGAGCTGCAAGTTGCCATCCAAAGCCACGAAGCGGGTGCTGCTGCCGATTTGCCACTGCGCGTTCTCGCTGGCTGCACCCAAGTGAACCTGCCCGCCAGCCATGACCACGCTGCCCGCTTGCTCCGACCACAAGGACGGCGAGCGCACGGTGGTTTGGGCACCAGATACACCCAGAGTGATGCTGGTGAAGCTGGCATCGACCATTTGCGAGGTGAGCAGATCAATCTGTTCGCCGCTCAGGTCAAAGTTTTGCGTCTGACCGTTGATCTGCGCTCCGCGCAACACCAAGGCACCCAGGCCGGCACCGTCTAAGGTGAGGTCGGTGTCCACCGTCAGGCTTTGCGTGCCCAACACCAAGGTGGCACCGGCCTGCAAGACCACGGTGTCAGAGCGGTCGCCAAAGGTGCCCAAAATCAACTTGCTGGCCAGCAAGGTGAGCTTGGCACCGGACTTGACCAAGATGGAGCCGTGCACCTCGAGCTCTCCACCCTCGATGGTGACTTCATAGGTGGTGTCGCCCTCAATGACCAGGTTGTCGCTGATGAACACATTGCCCGCTTGGCGCACATGGCCGCCACTGTGCACGGTGGTGGAGCCCGAGCCCAAGATGGTCAAGCCCTGACCATAGAGGTTGCCATCAATGTTGATGTGGCCGGCAGCCAGCTTGATGCCATTGCCATCCACCGCCACACCAGAAGCCACCAGGACCAGCGGGTCTTTGAAGACCAGCGGCTGCGACACGCCACCCACAATGGGTGAGCCCAGCCACAGCACTTGGGTGGGATCCTGGCTGCCGATGACGATGCGCTCAAAGCCATCGGCCAGCAGGTCAATTTCCGAGGCGTCCAAGTGCATGCCGGTTTGGCCTGTGGCGGCATCGCCCAGCACGATGGGTGCGCTCACAGGCAAATCGCTCAAACTGCCCACGGTTTGCACCACGCGGGCGGTGTCAATGGTCAGGTTGGCAATGGCCTGGGACTGCTTGGACAGGCTCAACTCCAGCGTGCCCGTGCCACTCAGCGGCGCGCCAATGCTGACGTCTGTGCCTTGGATGCGCACCGGCTGGTCGCCGTAGCTGACGCCTTGATCGCTCTGGGGCACCACAAACGCGCCTTCGCTGGCTTTGACGCCAATTTGACCCGTAACGGTGCTCACATTCGACACACTGGCGCCTGTTTGGCCCAGCACGCTCACATGGCCCTGTTCGGTGCGAATGATGCTGGTGGCCGACTGGCTAACGCCTCCGCTGACGGCCTGGATGTTCAACCCAGCGCTGCCCGTGAAGCTGAGCGCCGCATCCAACTGCATATCGCCTTGCACAGAAACGAGGCTGACTTGGCCAGCCGAGACAATACCGCTGCCGGACACGGACAGACCATCGGCCTCGTTGATGAAGGCACCACCTGCTCCCAGGGTCAAGCTCAGGGCCTGCACCTGAGTGTCCAAGGCATCGGTGGCGCTGCCCACGGCGCTGGCCGTGATGTTCAGACCCTGGGCCATGATGTCTGTGGTGTTGTCGCCATCCAGCACCATGCCCGCCACGTTCAGGCTCACGCTCTGACCGGCAGCTGTGATGCGCCCAACCGTCAAGTCGCCACTGACAACGGTCACACTCAGGCTGCCCTGAGCGGTGATGGACTGCAATTCGGCCCCGAGTCCCGTGGTCAGACCCAAGCGGCCCACGTTGGCTTGGGTCACGATCAGGGTGTTGGCTTCGTTCAAATCGCTGGCACCAGACACGTTGAGCGTCAAGCTGGCCACGTGGGTGTCCAGCGCGTCGCTGGCAACACCCACGCTGCCTGCGGTGATGTTCAGGGCATCGGCCGTGATGTCCACACCCGCATCACCGTCCAACACGGCGCCTGCGACGTTCAGACCCACGACTTGGCCTGTTGCCAGCACGTTGCCAACCGTCAAGTTACCCGACGTCAACACAACGCTGACGGCAGACCCAGAAACCAGGTTGTGCAGCACGGTATTGCCAGCCGCCGACAGTGACAAACTGCCCACGGTGGCGGTATTCAGCATCAAGCCACTGGCCTCGCTCAGCAGCGCTGCGCCACTGACCGTCAGGCTCAGATCGGCCACTTCGATGTCGAGTGCTGCGCCCTGCCCCACGCCGGCGGCGGTGACGGTCAAGCTCTGGGCTGTGAGGTCAAGACCTGCGCCACCATTGAGCACCTGGCCCGCCACATCCAGTGTGACGGCCTGACCAGCGGCGTTGACTGCGTTGAGGCTGAGGTTGCCAGCACTCACGGTGGCGAACATGCCATTCAAGGCGTTGACGTTGGACACGCTGGTTGCGCCCGCACTGATCAGACTCAACAGCCCAGATGTGGTGGCTTGGCTCACGCTCAAGCTACCGACGCTCACGGTCACGTTGGCCGTCTGAGCTTGCAAATTGTTCAAGCTGGTAGAACCTGCCGCGCTCAGGCTGAACAAGCCGGTGTTGGCGCTGACCACGTTCAAGGTGTTGGCTTCGTTCACATAGGCGGCGCCTGTGATGCTCAGCGTCAGGTTGGCCACGTCGGTGTCCAAGCTGTCGGTGCTGCTGCCCACGCTGGCGGCCGTGATGCTCAGCGAGTCGGCGGCGATGTCGGTGCCAGCGTCGCCGTCGAGCACTGCGCCCACGGTGCTCAAGCTCACGGCCTGGCTGTTGGCGCTCACGCTGCCCACGGTCAAGTCGCCAGCGCTCAGGCTCACCGTCAACGCACCGCTGGTGGTGACTTGGCTCAAGGTGGTAGAACCTGCCGCGCTCAGGCTGAACAAGCCGGTGTTGGCGCTGACCACGTTCAAGGTGTTGGCTTCGTTCACATAGGCGGCGCCTGTGATGCTCAGTGTCAGGTTGGCCACGTCGGTGTCCAAGCTGTCGGTGCTGCTGCCCACGCTGGCGGCCGTGATGCTCAGCGAGTCGGCGGCGATGTCGGTGCCAGCGTCGCCGTCGAGCACTGCGCCCACGGTGCTCAAGCTCACGGCCTGGCCGTTGGCGCTCACGCTGCCCACGGTCAAGTCGCCAGCGCTCAGGCTCACCGTCAACGCACCGCTGGTGGTGACTTGGCTCAAGGTGGTAGAACCTGCCGCGCTCAGGCTGAACAAGCCGGTGTTGGCGCTGACCACGTTCAAGGTGTTGGCTTCGTTCACATAGGCGGCGCCTGTGATGCTCAGCGTCAGGTTGGCCACGTCGGTGTCCAAGCTGTCGGTGCTGCTGCCCACGCTGGCGGCCGTGATGCTCAGCGAGTCGGCGGCGATGTCGGTGCCAGCGTCGCCGTCGAGCACTGCGCCCACGGTGCTCAAGCTCACGGCCTGGCCGTTGGCGCTCACGCTGCCCACGGTCAAGTCGCCAGCGCTCAGGCTCACCGTCAACGCACCGCTGGTGGTGACTTGGCTCAAGGTGGTGGCGCCTGCCGCGCTCAGGCTGAACAAGCCGGTGTTGGCGCTGACCACGTTCAAGGTGTTGGCTTCGTTCACATAGGCGGCGCCTGTGATGCTCAGTGTCAGGTTGGCCACGTCGGTGTCCAAGCTGTCGGTGCTGCTGCCCACGCTGGCGGCCGTGATGCTCAGCGAGTCGGCGGCGATGTCGGTGCCAGCGTCGCCGTCGAGCACTGCGCCCACGGTGCTCAAGCTCACGGCCTGGCTGTTGGCGCTCACGCTGCCCACGGTCAAGTCGCCAGCGCTCAGGCTCACCGTCAACGCACCGCTGGTGGTGACTTGGCTCAAGGTGGTAGAACCTGCCGCGCTCAGGCTGAACAAGCCGGTGTTGGCGCTGACCACGTTCAAGGTGTTGGCTTCGTTCACATAGGCGGCGCCTGTGATGCTCAGCGTCAGGTTGGCCACGTCGGTGTCCAAGCTGTCGGTGCTGCTGCCCACGCTGGCGGCCGTGATGCTCAGCGAGTCGGCGGCGATGTCGGTGCCAGCGTCGCCGTCGAGCACTGCGCCCACGGTGCTCAAGCTCACGGCCTGGCCGTTGGCGCTCACGCTGCCCACGGTCAAGTCGCCAGCGCTCAGGCTCACCGTCAACGCACCGCTGGTGGTGACTTGGCTCAAGGTGGTAGAACCTGCCGCGCTCAGGCTGAACAAGCCGGTGTTGGCGCTGACCACGTTCAAGGTGTTGGCTTCGTTCACATAGGCGGCGCCTGTGATGCTCAGCGTCAGGTTGGCCACAGCGGTGTCCAAGCTGTCGGTGCTGCTGCCCACGCTGGCGGCCGTGATGCTCAGCGAGTCGGCGGCGATGTCGGTGCCAGCGTCGCCGTCGAGCACTGCGCCCACGGTGCTCAAGCTCACGGCCTGGCTGTTGGCGCTCACGCTGCCCACGGTCAAGTCGCCAGCGCTCAGGCTCACCGTCAACGCACCGCTGGTGGTGACTTGGCTCAAGGTGGTGGCGCCTGCCGCGCTCAGGCTGAACAAGCCGGTGTTGGCGCTGACCACGTTCAAGGTGTTGGCTTCGTTCACATAGGCGGCGCCTGTGATGCTCAGCGTCAGGTTGGCCACAGCGGTGTCCAAGCTGTCGGTGCTGCTGCCCACGCTGGCGGCCGTGATGCTCAGCGAGTCGGCGGCGATGTCGGTGCCAGCGTCGCCGTCGAGCACTGCGCCCACGGTGCTCAAGCTCACGGCCTGGCCGTTGGCGCTCACGCTGCCCACGGTCAAGTCGCCAGCGCTCAGGCTCACCGTCAACGCACCGCTGGTGGTGACTTGGCTCAAGGTGGTGGCGCCTGCCGCGCTCAGGCTGAACAAGCCGGTGTTGGCGCTGACCACGTTCAAGGTGTTGGCTTCGTTCACATAGGCGGCGCCTGTGATGCTCAGCGTCAGGTTGGCCACGTCGGTGTCCAAGCTGTCGGTGCTGCTGCCCACGCTGGCGGCCGTGATGCTCAGCGAGTCGGCGGCGATGTCGGTGCCAGCGTCGCCGTCGAGCACTGCGCCCACGGTGCTCAAGCTCACGGCCTGGCTGTTGGCGCTCACGCTGCCCACGGTCAAGTCGCCAGCGCTCAGGCTCACCGTCAACGCACCGCTGGTGGTGACTTGGCTCAAGGTGGTAGAACCTGCCGCGCTCAGGCTGAACAAGCCGGTGTTGGCGCTGACCACGTTCAAGGTGTTGGCTTCGTTCACATAGGCGGCGCCTGTGATGCTCAGCGTCAGGTTGGCCACGTCGGTGTCCAAGCTGTCGGTGCTGCTGCCCACGCTGGCGGCCGTGATGCTCAGCGAGTCGGCGGCGATGTCGGTGCCAGCGTCGCCGTCGAGCACTGCGCCCACGGTGCTCAAGCTCACGGCCTGGCTGTTGGCGCTCACGCTGCCCACGGTCAAGTCGCCAGCGCTCAGGCTCACCGTCAACGCACCGCTGGTGGTGACTTGGCTCAAGGTGGTAGAACCTGCCGCGCTCAGGCTGAACAAGCCGGTGTTGGCGCTGACCACGTTCAAGGTGTTGGCTTCGTTCACATAGGCGGCGCCTGTGATGCTCAGTGTCAGGTTGGCCACGTCGGTGTCCAAGCTGTCGGTGCTGCTGCCCACGCTGGCGGCCGTGATGCTCAGCGAGTCGGCGGCGATGTCGGTGCCAGCGTCGCCGTCGAGCACTGCGCCCACGGTGCTCAAGCTCACGGCCTGGCCGTTGGCGCTCACGCTGCCCACGGTCAAGTCGCCAGCGCTCAGGCTCACCGTCAACGCACCGCTGGTGGTGACTTGGCTCAAGGTGGTAGAACCTGCCGCGCTCAGGCTGAACAAGCCGGTGTTGGCGCTGACCACGTTCAAGGTGTTGGCTTCGTTCACATAGGCGGCGCCTGTGATGCTCAGCGTCAGGTTGGCCACGTCGGTGTCCAAGCTGTCGGTGCTGCTGCCCACGCTGGCGGCCGTGATGCTCAGCGAGTCGGCGGCGATGTCGGTGCCAGCGTCGCCGTCGAGCACTGCGCCCACGGTGCTCAAGCTCACGGCCTGGCTGTTGGCGCTCACGCTGCCCACGGTCAAGTCGCCAGCGCTCAGGCTCACCGTCAACGCACCGCTGGTGGTGACTTGGCTCAAGGTGGTGGCGCCTGCCGCGCTCAGGCTGAACAAGCCGGTGTTGGCGCTGACCACGTTCAAGGTGTTGGCTTCGTTCACATAGGCGGCGCCTGTGATGCTCAGTGTCAGGTTGGCCACGTCGGTGTCCAAGCTGTCGGTGCTGCTGCCCACGCTGGCGGCCGTGATGCTCAGCGAGTCGGCGGCGATGTCGGTGCCAGCGTCGCCGTCGAGCACTGCGCCCACGGTGCTCAAGCTCACGGCCTGGCTGTTGGCGCTCACGCTGCCCACGGTCAAGTCGCCAGCGCTCAGGCTCACCGTCAACGCACCGCTGGTGGTGACTTGGCTCAAGGTGGTAGAACCTGCCGCGCTCAGGCTGAACAAGCCGGTGTTGGCGCTGACCACGTTCAAGGTGTTGGCTTCGTTCACATAGGCGGCGCCTGTGATGCTCAGCGTCAGGTTGGCCACGTCGGTGTCCAAGCTGTCGGTGCTGCTGCCCACGCTGGCGGCCGTGATGCTCAGCGAGTCGGCGGCGATGTCGGTGCCAGCGTCGCCGTCGAGCACTGCGCCCACGGTGCTCAAGCTCACGGCCTGGCCGTTGGCGCTCACGCTGCCCACGGTCAAGTCGCCAGCGCTCAGGCTCACCGTCAACGCACCGCTGGTGGTGACTTGGCTCAAGGTGGTAGAACCTGCCGCGCTCAGGCTGAACAAGCCGGTGTTGGCGCTGACCACGTTCAAGGTGTTGGCTTCGTTCACATAGGCGGCGCCTGTGATGCTCAGCGTCAGGTTGGCCACAGCGGTGTCCAAGCTGTCGGTGCTGCTGCCCACGCTGGCGGCCGTGATGCTCAGCGAGTCGGCGGCGATGTCGGTGCCAGCGTCGCCGTCGAGCACTGCGCCCACGGTGCTCAAGCTCACGGCCTGGCTGTTGGCGCTCACGCTGCCCACGGTCAAGTCGCCAGCGCTCAGGCTCACCGTCAACGCACCGCTGGTGGTGACTTGGCTCAAGGTGGTGGCGCCTGCCGCGCTCAGGCTGAACAAGCCGGTGTTGGCGCTGACCACGTTCAAGGTGTTGGCTTCGTTCACATAGGCGGCGCCTGTGATGCTCAGCGTCAGGTTGGCCACAGCGGTGTCCAAGCTGTCGGTGCTGCTGCCCACGCTGGCGGCCGTGATGCTCAGCGAGTCGGCGGCGATGTCGGTGCCAGCGTCGCCGTCGAGCACTGCGCCCACGGTGCTCAAGCTCACGGCCTGGCCGTTGGCGCTCACGCTGCCCACGGTCAAGTCGCCAGCGCTCAGGCTCACCGTCAACGCACCGCTGGTGGTGACTTGGCTCAAGGTGGTGGCGCCTGCCGCGCTCAGGCTGAACAAGCCGGTGTTGGCGCTGACCACGTTCAAGGTGTTGGCTTCGTTCACATAGGCGGCGCCTGTGATGCTCAGCGTCAGGTTGGCCACGTCGGTGTCCAAGCTGTCGGTGCTGCTGCCCACGCTGGCGGCCGTGATGCTCAGCGAGTCGGCGGCGATGTCGGTGCCAGCGTCGCCGTCGAGCACTGCGCCCACGGTGCTCAAGCTCACGGCCTGGCTGTTGGCGCTCACGCTGCCCACGGTCAAGTCGCCAGCGCTCAGGCTCACCGTCAACGCACCGCTGGTGGTGACTTGGCTCAAGGTGGTAGAACCTGCCGCGCTCAGGCTGAACAAGCCGGTGTTGGCGCTGACCACGTTCAAGGTGTTGGCTTCGTTCACATAGGCGGCGCCTGTGATGCTCAGCGTCAGGTTGGCCACGTCGGTGTCCAAGCTGTCGGTGCTGCTGCCCACGCTGGCGGCCGTGATGCTCAGCGAGTCGGCGGCGATGTCGGTGCCAGCGTCGCCGTCGAGCACTGCGCCCACGGTGCTCAAGCTCACGGCCTGGCTGTTGGCGCTCACGCTGCCCACGGTCAAGTCGCCAGCGCTCAGGCTCACCGTCAACGCACCGCTGGTGGTGACTTGGCTCAAGGTGGTGGCGCCTGCCGCGCTCAGGCTGAACAAGCCGGTGTTGGCGCTGACCACGTTCAAGGTGTTGGCTTCGTTCACATAGGCGGCGCCTGTGATGCTCAGCGTCAGGTTGGCCACGTCGGTGTCCAAGCTGTCGGTGCTGCTGCCCACGCTGGCGGCCGTGATGCTCAGCGAGTCGGCGGCGATGTCGGTGCCAGCGTCGCCGTCGAGCACTGCGCCCACGGTGCTCAAGCTCACGGCCTGGCTGTTGGCGCTCACGCTGCCCACGGTCAAGTCGCCAGCGCTCAGGCTCACCGTCAACGCACCGCTGGTGGTGACTTGGCTCAAGGTGGTAGAACCTGCCGCGCTCAGGCTGAACAAGCCGGTGTTGGCGCTGACCACGTTCAAGGTGTTGGCTTCGTTCACATAGGCGGCGCCTGTGATGCTCAGCGTCAGGTTGGCCACGTCGGTGTCCAAGCTGTCGGTGCTGCTGCCCACGCTGGCGGCCGTGATGCTCAGCGAGTCGGCGGCGATGTCGGTGCCAGCGTCGCCGTCGAGCACTGCGCCCACGGTGCTCAAGCTCACGGCCTGGCCGTTGGCGCTCACGCTGCCCACGGTCAAGTCGCCAGCGCTCAGGCTCACCGTCAACGCACCGCTGGTGGTGACTTGGCTCAAGGTGGTGGCGCCTGCCGCGCTCAGGCTGAACAAGCCGGTGTTGGCGCTGACCACGTTCAAGGTGTTGGCTTCGTTCACATAGGCGGCGCCTGTGATGCTCAGCGTCAGGTTGGCCACGTCGGTGTCCAAGCTGTCGGTGCTGCTGCCCACGCTGGCGGCCGTGATGCTCAGCGAGTCGGCGGCGATGTCGGTGCCAGCGTCGCCGTCGAGCACTGCGCCCACGGTGCTCAAGCTCACGGCCTGGCTGTTGGCGCTCACGCTGCCCACGGTCAAGTCGCCAGCGCTCAGGCTCACCGTCAACGCACCGCTGGTGGTGACTTGGCTCAAGGTGGTGGCGCCTGCCGCGCTCAGGCTGAACAAGCCGGTGTTGGCGCTGACCACGTTCAAGGTGTTGGCTTCGTTCACATAGGCGGCGCCTGTGATGCTCAGCGTCAGGTTGGCCACAGCGGTGTCCAAGCTGTCGGTGCTGCTGCCCACGCTGGCGGCCGTGATGCTCAGCGAGTCGGCGGCGATGTCGGTGCCAGCGTCGCCGTCGAGCACTGCGCCCACGGTGCTCAAGCTCACGGCCTGGCCGTTGGCGCTCACGCTGCCCACGGTCAAGTCGCCAGCGCTCAGGCTCACCGTCAACGCACCGCTGGTGGTGACTTGGCTCAAGGTGGTGGCGCCTGCCGCGCTCAGGCTGAACAAGCCGGTGTTGGCGCTGACCACGTTCAAGGTGTTGGCTTCGTTCACATAGGCGGCGCCTGTGATGCTCAGCGTCAGGTTGGCCACAGCGGTGTCCAAGCTGTCGGTGCTGCTGCCCACGCTGGCGGCCGTGATGCTCAGCGAGTCGGCGGCGATGTCGGTGCCAGCGTCGCCGTCGAGCACTGCGCCCACGGTGCTCAAGCTCACGGCCTGGCTGTTGGCGCTCACGCTGCCCACGGTCAAGTCGCCAGCGCTCAGGCTCACCGTCAACGCACCGCTGGTGGTGACTTGGCTCAAGGTGGTGGCGCCTGCCGCGCTCAGGCTGAACAAGCCGGTGTTGGCGCTGACCACGTTCAAGGTGTTGGCTTCGTTCACATAGGCGGCGCCTGTGATGCTCAGCGTCAGGTTGGCCACAGCGGTGTCCAAGCTGTCGGTGCTGCTGCCCACGCTGGCGGCCGTGATGCTCAGCGAGTCGGCGGCGATGTCGGTGCCAGCGTCGCCGTCGAGCACTGCGCCCACGGTGCTCAAGCTCACGGCCTGGCCGTTGGCGCTCACGCTGCCCACGGTCAAGTCGCCAGCGCTCAGGCTCACCGTCAACGCACCGCTGGTGGTGACTTGGCTCAAGGTGGTGGCGCCTGCCGCGCTCAGGCTGAACAAGCCGGTGTTGGCGCTGACCACGTTCAAGGTGTTGGCTTCGTTCACATAGGCGGCGCCTGTGATGCTCAGCGTCAGGTTGGCCACGTCGGTGTCCAAGCTGTCGGTGCTGCTGCCCACGCTGGCGGCCGTGATGCTCAGCGAGTCGGCGGCGATGTCGGTGCCAGCGTCGCCGTCGAGCACTGCGCCCACGGTGCTCAAGCTCACGGCCTGGCTGTTGGCGCTCACGCTGCCCACGGTCAAGTCGCCAGCGCTCAGGCTCACCGTCAACGCACCGCTGGTGGTGACTTGGCTCAAGGTGGTAGAACCTGCCGCGCTCAGGCTGAACAAGCCGGTGTTGGCGCTGACCACGTTCAAGGTGTTGGCTTCGTTCACATAGGCGGCGCCTGTGATGCTCAGCGTCAGGTTGGCCACAGCGGTGTCCAAGCTGTCGGTGCTGCTGCCCACGCTGGCGGCCGTGATGCTCAGCGAGTCGGCGGCGATGTCGGTGCCAGCGTCGCCGTCGAGCACTGCGCCCACGGTGCTCAAGCTCACGGCCTGGCTGTTGGCGCTCACGCTGCCCACGGTCAAGTCGCCAGCGCTCAGGCTCACCGTCAACGCACCGCTGGTGGTGACTTGGCTCAAGGTGGTAGAACCTGCCGCGCTCAGGCTGAACAAGCCGGTGTTGGCGCTGACCACGTTCAAGGTGTTGGCTTCGTTCACATAGGCGGCGCCTGTGATGCTCAGCGTCAGGTTGGCCACAGCGGTGTCCAAGCTGTCGGTGCTGCTGCCCACGCTGGCGGCCGTGATGCTCAGCGAGTCGGCGGCGATGTCGGTGCCAGCGTCGCCGTCGAGCACTGCGCCCACGGTGCTCAAGCTCACGGCCTGGCTGTTGGCGCTCACGCTGCCCACGGTCAAGTCGCCAGCGCTCAGGCTCACCGTCAACGCACCGCTGGTGGTGACTTGGCTCAAGGTGGTGGCGCCTGCCGCGCTCAGGCTGAACAAGCCGGTGTTGGCGCTGACCACGTTCAAGGTGTTGGCTTCGTTCACATAGGCGGCGCCTGTGATGCTCAGTGTCAGGTTGGCCACGTCGGTGTCCAAGCTGTCGGTGCTGCTGCCCACGCTGGCGGCCGTGATGCTCAGCGAGTCGGCGGCGATGTCGGTGCCAGCGTCGCCGTCGAGCACTGCGCCCACGGTGCTCAAGCTCACGGCCTGGCTGTTGGCGCTCACGCTGCCCACGGTCAAGTCGCCAGCGCTCAGGCTCACCGTCAACGCACCGCTGGTGGTGACTTGGCTC
The DNA here is from genome assembly GCF_048019295.1 of Limnohabitans sp. DCL3. GTDB lineage: Bacteria > Pseudomonadota > Gammaproteobacteria > Burkholderiales > Burkholderiaceae_C > Limnohabitans_A. The sequence goes on from NZ_CP171842.1 coordinate 2,462,952, forward strand.
AAGGTGGTGGCGCCTGCCGCGCTCAGGCTGAACAAGCCGGTGTTGGCGCTGACCACGTTCAAGGTGTTGGCTTCGTTCACATAGGCGGCGCCTGTGATGCTCAGCGTCAGGTTGGCCACGTCGGTGTCCAAGCTGTCGGTGCTGCTGCCCACGCTGGCGGCCGTGATGCTCAGCGAGTCGGCGGCGATGTCGGTGCCAGCGTCGCCGTCGAGCACTGCGCCCACGGTGCTCAAGCTCACGGCCTGGCCGTTGGCGCTCACGCTGCCCACGGTCAAGTCGCCAGCGCTCAGGCTCACCGTCAACGCACCGCTGGTGGTGACTTGGCTCAAGGTGGTAGAACCTGCCGCGCTCAGGCTGAACAAGCCGGTGTTGGCGCTGACCACGTTCAAGGTGTTGGCTTCGTTCACATAGGCGGCGCCTGTGATGCTCAGCGTCAGGTTGGCCACAGCGGTGTCCAAGCTGTCGGTGCTGCTGCCCACGCTGGCGGCCGTGATGCTCAGCGAGTCGGCGGCGATGTCGGTGCCAGCGTCGCCGTCGAGCACTGCGCCCACGGTGCTCAAGCTCACGGCCTGGCTGTTGGCGCTCACGCTGCCCACGGTCAAGTCGCCAGCGCTCAGGCTCACCGTCAACGCACCGCTGGTGGTGACTTGGCTCAAGGTGGTAGAACCTGCCGCGCTCAGGCTGAACAAGCCGGTGTTGGCGCTGACCACGTTCAAGGTGTTGGCTTCGTTCACATAGGCGGCGCCTGTGATGCTCAGCGTCAGGTTGGCCACAGCGGTGTCCAAGCTGTCGGTGCTGCTGCCCACGCTGGCGGCCGTGATGCTCAGCGAGTCGGCGGCGATGTCGGTGCCAGCGTCGCCGTCGAGCACTGCGCCCACGGTGCTCAAGCTCACGGCCTGGCTGTTGGCGCTCACGCTGCCCACGGTCAAGTCGCCAGCGCTCAGGCTCACCGTCAACGCACCGCTGGTGGTGACTTGGCTCAAGGTGGTGGCGCCTGCCGCGCTCAGGCTGAACAAGCCGGTGTTGGCGCTGACCACGTTCAAGGTGTTGGCTTCGTTCACATAGGCGGCGCCTGTGATGCTCAGTGTCAGGTTGGCCACGTCGGTGTCCAAGCTGTCGGTGCTGCTGCCCACGCTGGCGGCCGTGATGCTCAGCGAGTCGGCGGCGATGTCGGTGCCAGCGTCGCCGTCGAGCACTGCGCCCACGGTGCTCAAGCTCACGGCCTGGCTGTTGGCGCTCACGCTGCCCACGGTCAAGTCGCCAGCGCTCAGGCTCACCGTCAACGCACCGCTGGTGGTGACTTGGCTCAAGGTGGTAGAACCTGCCGCGCTCAGGCTGAACAAGCCGGTGTTGGCGCTGACCACGTTCAAGGTGTTGGCTTCGTTCACATAGGCGGCGCCTGTGATGCTCAGCGTCAGGTTGGCCACAGCGGTGTCCAAGCTGTCGGTGCTGCTGCCCACGCTGGCGGCCGTGATGCTCAGCGAGTCGGCGGCGATGTCGGTGCCAGCGTCGCCGTCGAGCACTGCGCCCACGGTGCTCAAGCTCACGGCCTGGCCGTTGGCGCTCACGCTGCCCACGGTCAAGTCGCCAGCGCTCAGGCTCACCGTCAACGCACCGCTGGTGGTGACTTGGCTCAAGGTGGTAGAACCTGCCGCGCTCAGGCTGAACAAGCCGGTGTTGGCGCTGACCACGTTCAAGGTGTTGGCTTCGTTCACATAGGCGGCGCCTGTGATGCTCAGCGTCAGGTTGGCCACGTCGGTGTCCAAGCTGTCGGTGCTGCTGCCCACGCTGGCGGCCGTGATGCTCAGCGAGTCGGCGGCGATGTCGGTGCCAGCGTCGCCGTCGAGCACTGCGCCCACGGTGCTCAAGCTCACGGCCTGGCCGTTGGCGCTCACGCTGCCCACGGTCAAGTCGCCAGCGCTCAGGCTCACCGTCAACGCACCGCTGGTGGTGACTTGGCTCAAGGTGGTGGCGCCTGCCGCGCTCAGGCTGAACAAGCCGGTGTTGGCGCTGACCACGTTCAAGGTGTTGGCTTCGTTCACATAGGCGGCGCCTGTGATGCTCAGCGTCAGGTTGGCCACGTCGGTGTCCAGCGCCTGGACGCTGCTGCCCAGTGTCGCCACGGTGATGTCCAGACCCAAACCACTCACGTCTGTGGACGTGCTGCCGTCGATCAGAGCGCCGCCCACGTTCAAAGTCACGTTGCCGGCACTGGCTTGCAGTTGCTCGATGGACAAATTGCCCACCGTGCTCAAGGTGATGCCTGCATCGCCGCGCAGCACGGTGGCATCGGCCATGGCAATGGCCGCGCCACTGCTCAAGCGGATGGCGCCATCCACACCGGTCAGACCGGTTTGCACAGCGTCGCTCACCACCACCATGTTCAAGCCATTGGCTTGCACTCGGTTCACGCTCAGAGCGGCGGTGGTGCCCAGACTCACGTTGCCCAGGCTGGCCACGCTCATGCCCTGCTTGGCCACAAGGGCCGACATGAGCGGCACATCCACTTCAACCGCGTTGGCACTTGTGCCCCAACCGTCAGCGCCCACCCGCAAAGCGCTGGCCACCACATTGATGGTGGTGTCACCGGCCGTGTGGGCGTCCGAGATCAAACCAGTGGCCAGCAAGCTGACCTGGTTGGCCGTGACCACTCCCAGACTGATGTCACCGACAGCCGCCAGTCGGGCGTTGCCCGTGGCCAGCACCGTGGCGTTGGCAGCCATGCTCAAGTTGCCGTTGTTTGCAGCGAGATCGGCGGAGCCGCTGACCGTCAAATCTGCACCTGCGCCCAGGCTCAGGCCCAGACCGGCCAAACCACTCAGGTTCACTGCGCTCACATCTGCATTGAGGTTGAGCGCGCCCGCTGCTTGCATCAACACAGAGCTGCCCGATGTCAGGGTCGAGGCCAAGCTGAGGTCATGGCTGGTGCGACTGCCCGCTTGCAGGACCACCGGGCCGGTAGCGCTGCTGCCGGTGCCCACGGTCAAGCTGGTGGCGCTGGCTACGCCAGTGGTGGCCACACTGTTCACGCTGAAGTTTTGCAGGCCGCCGACGGTGAAAGCGTCCACATCGCGGACAAAGACACCACCTGCAGCTGCCGTGAAGCCCACATGCGTGGCTTCACTCTCAATAACGAGGTCGGCAGCGCCAATGGATGTGCCAGCGAGCAACTCGTAACGGCCACCCAAGAGGTTGCCTTCACGGCGCGCATCGGTGTCGTCGTTTTTAGCGTCCACGATGGCGCCACTGGCTTGCAGGCGAGCAAAGCCTTCGGCTCCGGTCTTCAGGATGCCCAGTGTCAGGTTACCCCCTGCCGCTTGCACTTGCATAGAGCCTTGGTTGACCACCACCTGGGCGTCAACTTGCATGGTCACGCTGGTGGCTGCGTAGATATTCACCGACTGACCCACCGCCTTGGCTTCCAGGGTCGGGGCGTAGTTGTCAAACAACGCGTCTTCCATGATGACCTCGTCGGCCGAGCGCAGCTCTATGCTGCCTGCGGTCGAGGTGATATCGGACTTGATGCGCAGGTCTTGACCGGCGGCCATGGTCTTGAGCAGCACGTGGCCACTGACCGACACAGGGCCGGTGACCTCCAACGCGCCGGCACTCGAAATCAACACCAACGCACCGTTGGCACCGCTGGTGGTCACCACATCCACGGCATTGCTGCCCGTGCCGTGACTGCCGGTGACCAAGAGGTTATCGCGCTCGGTGATGAAGACGCCGCCGCTGACTTGGTTGGACACCGCCATGCTGGCCACCTCGGTGAGCAAGTGCACGCTGCCAGTGCCAATGCCGGTGGCTGCCAACAGCACCACGTTACCGGTGGTGACAATGATGTTTTCACTGCGGGCCTGGCCTTGGGCGTTGTTCAAGTTGCCGGTCAGACCATCGAGAATAGCGCCCTCTTGGGCTTGCAACAGCGAGTTGGACTGGGCTTGCACGCGGCTGAGCACCAAGTCGCGGCCGGCGATCATGTTGACCGCACCCAGTCCGCTGGCACCCACAGCGACCACGGCTTGACCGTCGGTCTGAACGATGTCGCGCTTGGCACCGACTTCAACAAAACCGTCGGTCTGCACTTTGGCAGCCAACAAAGTATCGCGCCCGGTGGCATTGAGGGTGATTTGACCATCGGTGTTGGACAACAGGGCACGCACGTCCACATCTTGGGCGGCGGTCAGGGACAGCAAGCCCCCGTTCAGGCTCATGGCCGAGGCCACCAGAACATTGCTGCCCGCCCCGCCTGCCGTGAGGTTGACGGAGCCAGTGCCCGCACTGGTGATGCCCGAGCCACCGCCTGCGGCCGACAGCACCTGCAGCAAACCGGCTTGGGTGCTGATGCTCACCGTTCCAGCGCCCACTTGCGAGAGGCTGGCCACATTGAGTTGACCACCCGCTTCCAACTCGGTCAGGACCACCGATCCGCTGGCTGTATTGGCCAGGCTCACGGTGTTGACATCGAGGAATCGCATCTCCACACCGGCGGCAGAGCGCACGGTCAAATTGTCGGCGACCAGGGCTTCAGAACTTTCGCCGTCACCCAGCATACCGGCGGCATTGCTTTGGAGAATGAGGCCTTGGGCCGAGTAGAGCAAGACGTCATCACGGGTTTGCCAGCCTGCTTCAATGCGGTTTTGCAAGGTGATGTTATTGACCGCATCGAGTTTGATCTCCCCGGCAACGCGCAGCGCATAACTGACATTGCCCGGCGCATCGGCCACCACAATGGAGCCAGCGTACACCGACAAATCGTCCCAAATCAGCGGCGTGGCCAAGCTACCTATGCGCACCTCACCCGCACCGACCACAGCATGACCGGCGGACTGATGACCCACCACCACACCCGAGAAGCCGTTGACCAAGGCACGCAGATCGGTAGAGTCCAGGTTCAAGCGGTTGGGCTCTGAGAAAGCCGGATCACCCAACTCCACGCCCACACCCAAAGTGGTAGCGCGCAGGGTCAACACGCCGGTGCCTGCCACCGATTGAGCGCCGCCTGCAAAGTCGATCTCGTCGGCCTCCAGGGTGATGTTGCCACCCACGCCATTGGCCGAATTGACCGTCAGGCCACGCTCAAAAATCACCCGCTCAGCACCCAGCACCGTCAGGCTGCCGCCACTGATGTTGACCGCATCGGCAAAGCGCACCGTGCCGCTGGCGTTGATGGTGAGGTCGCCGTGCAAGATGATCTCACCCATGAAGCTCACGTCGTCAGGCAGGTTGAACACGCCTGGGCTGACCTCAATGCCCTGCACACTCAAACCCTCCATGGGGTCTTGCGGATACAAGGTCTGACCGGGTTCGGCAAAACCGATGCGCCCCGCCACCGTGATGTTGCCCGGGGCCTTGAGGGTGAGGCTGTCACCCGCGGTCTTGCCTGCACCATTGGCCTGGCCATCGCCGTTGATGATGTGCCAAGACTGGCCGCCCAGCACCAAGTTGCCGGTGCCGTCAGAGCCTGCAATGGCGGTCACCGCCCCGGTGATGATGAGCGAGTCGTCGATCATCATGGAGTCTGAGACGCTGACCACCGCATCTTGGTTCCAGTAGGTGGTGAAGCCCGAGCCCTTGATGCGCAGGTTGCCGCTCACATTGAGCGACTGGTTCAAGGCGATGGAGCCGCCCACCACCGGGTTGCTCACGTTCACGTCGTCATTGAAGTCGATGGAAGCGTTGCTGGTGTCTGTGCCAAAGGCAATTTGGTTGCTGCCAAAGCTGCTGCCAATGTTGATCGCAGAGAAGCCGGGACTCAAGTAGCCCAACTCGTTGGTGTCCACGCTGTACTGGCCACTGACGTTGGCACCAAAGACCATGGCACCGCTGGTATCCAGATTGGTCAGATTCAGAGCACCATCTGGGCTACGCACCGCAGCGCGCACATCCACATCGTAGCCGGCCAGGTTGACCAGTTCACCCGCCGCGTCAACGGCGCCAGACATGCTCAGTGAACCGTTGAGTGTGGCAATGATGGTCTCACCACCTTGCGAGCCGGTGGCCGTGATCTCGGCGCCAACTGACTGCACCAACAGGGTATCACTGGCCAACAGGTACATGCTGCCACGATCGCTGCTCGAGGCGTTGAGCGTTTTGGCGTTGAGCATGACCGACTCGGGCGACAGCCTGAAGCCAGTGACGGCCTGGCCAATGGTGCCCTTGACCGCAATTTGAATCAATCCATCCGTTGCGGCTGCACCGCCTGTGGCCTTGATGAAGGGGCCATAGGCCTGGCGCAAGATCACACCATTGGCAAGATGAGCCGCTTCCAAGTAGCTGGGCAGGTTGGACACAGTCACTTTGCCCGTGGCCGCATCGGTCACGTAGTAGCCCCGCGACATGATCCACTCAATTTCAGGGTGGTAACCCGTGGGGTTGCCGGACGGGCCCACAGTCAGCCAATTGTCTTTGTAGGTGGCCATGGTGCCCAGGCCGTTATCGGCTTGGGTCAGGGTGCCTGCGTTGAGCAAGCTGCCTTTGGGCAGGTTGATGTTGACGTTGATGCCGCGAATGCCGGCGTTCAGCTTCAAGTCGCCATTGTCGGCCGTGAGATCCACTTTCCCGCCGGTGGAAACCACATCGGCGTTGAGGACCAAGGCGCCATTCGCCCCACCGGCGTACAAGTTGATGGCGCCTGCCGTGGCCGTGACCGCGCCTTGCACCGTGATGGCACCGTTGACAGTGGACAGCGAGACCGTGCCCGAGCTGCTTTGCTCCAAGCGGGTCACAGTCAACGGACCGGCTTCAACCAGGCCAATTTCGCCCGAGCCGCTGTTGCGCAGGTCCAGGGCTGCCACGTCTATTTCAATCGGGTTGGCCGCACTGCCCACGCCCCCTTGGGCCTGAATGACCAGCTTGGCCGACTGGGCGATGATGTCTATGCTGCCCTCGGCCACGTCCACGATGGCGCCTGAAGTGATGACCAAGTCCGCCGCATTCGTGCTGCGCAGCTTGCCCAGCTTGATGTCGCCCGCCGCATTGAGGCTGAGCACACCGCTGCCGGCATTGATCTCGGTCTCGCCGGTCATGTCCAGCCTGCCGCCGCTGGTCAACGAGATGGCGCCGCTGGTCGACAACACGTCGCCAGTGGTCTCCAGCACCAAATTGCCGGCCGACTGCAAAGTAATGGCACCACTGACAGAAGTGATGGCCTCGTTCAGTTCCAACGCGCCGGCCAAGGTGCGCAACGCAATGGTGCTGGCGCCAACCGCCGTGATGGCACCGTCTACTGTCAACCGGCCGCCAGCTTGCACCAGCACGGCAGCACCGTCCGTGCTTTGCAAGCGCTCAATGCGCAAGTCGTCGGCCTCGTACACCGTGATGGCGCCTTTGGCCACCACCGACAAACTGTCCATCTCGACCGTGTTGCCAGCAGAGCCCAAACTGACGGCACCGGCCACCGCGCTGAGCACCACATCAGCGCCCGCAGCCAGCGAGGCGATGGAAATGCCGCCGCTCTTGGCCGTCAGCGTGATGTCGCCCGCTACGCCTGTGATGCTGCCAATGGTGATGGCGCCATCGGCTTCAATGGCCACGTTGCCGCCACCCAAAATGACCAACTCAGTCAGGTTCAAAGCGCCGACTTGAACCACCGTGAGGTCGCCAGGACGCGTCATGACCACCTTCATGGTGCCCACATCGCTGTTCAAGCTGAGGCTGCCGCCCACTTCCACATCCAGCACGGCCGCTGTCACGGTACCACCCAGGGTCACGCCGCCAGAGGCTTGCAGATCCACACGACCCGTACCCACACGGCCTACGTTGATGGGCGAGACCACCACCAGATCGCTCTTGCTGCTGCCCGTGTCGTCGACACCAGCCACCAGCTTGATCAACTCATTCGCCCCGGTTTCCAGCGAGACCACCGTCAGGCTGCCATTGGCGGCCAAGCCAAAACTACCGGCCGTGCGGTCGGGCATGACCAGCACATAGTCGCCAGGCAATGCCACGGGGTTGGCCGGGCTGCCAGCCGAGGCGTCCACCCGGCTGGAGGAGGCCGCAAATGCGGTGTTGGCGGCAGCAGCGGTCAGCGTCAGGCTGTACTCGGGGTTGGCGTTGGTCACCACCACACTGGCAAAGCGGCCGCTGGCGTCCAGCAAGGCCTTGAGCTTGCTCAGCACACTGGTGTAATTGGCAGTGACACCCGCTTGGCCAATTTCAGCCATGTACTCGGTGCCGTCGACGGTGACCGCATACTGAATGCCGGTTTTGAGTTCACCTGTGGGCAGGCTCACCTTCGCCACCTGGGTAGCGCTGGTCCCAGCAGTTGTGGGGGTGGCCACGGCACCGCTGACGGTGCCGGTGGAGTTGACAAGGCTGAAGGCGCTCACGCCCGAAATACTGAAGGCTTGGTTGTTTTCAACCGCCGTCAGGGTCAGGGTGCGGTTGGCCACGTCGATGTCGGCGCGAATTTCACCGTCGGTGCCGACATGGTTGGTGTTGTAGGTGTCGAGCGCGTCCTTGAAACCATTGAGAATGGCGGTCCAATTGGCGGTGGCTGAAGTGGTTTCGACCACCACCGTGCGGGCCACGCCACCTGCGGGGGTCAGCGTCAGGGTGTAGCGCTGGTCGGCCGCCGGAGTTTGGGCGTCAAACTGCACGGTGCTGACCTGTTGGGACACGCTGGCGGTGTTGGTGGGCGTGGCGCCGTTGTCTTCAATGTTGTTCAGGTTGTTGCGCACCAGTCCGGCCACCGAGAAGGGCTTGTTGGTGTCATCCGCCGTGAGGGTCAGGCTCAGCGAAGCCAGATCCAGCTGAGCACTCAGGTCGTTGCCGCTTTGGGCATTGATGGCATCGCTCAAGACGGTGAGCAACTCGGCCGATGTGCGCACCTTGTCATGGTAGGCCGACAGGCCGCTCACTTCCAGGGTGCCCGACTTGCTCACAGTCAGGGTGCGCGTGACCGCGTCCACCGCCACGGTGGCCGCCAGATCGGTGTTCGCCTCTATGGCCGTTTCCAGCGCACCCAGCACCGAGGCCCAGTCGGCCGTGGCCACCGTGTGGCTGAAAAGGGCACCGCCCGTGCTCCATTTGAGGGCCACATTGATGACCTGCCCGACCGCCAAGCTGAAGTCGTCAAAGGTGACCGCCAAGGTACCGCTGCCCGCCGTCATCTGGGCCGGCAGCGCACGTGCAGTGCCCACAAACCGGCCATTGACGGCCGTGCTGGTGAGCACCAGCTTGCCGCCGGACACGCTCGCATCCACAAATTTGTTGGCCTGCGCATTGATGCTGGCTGCCAAACTGGTGAGCAAGGCGTTGGCGTCGTCGGTGGTGGCCTTGTACTCGTAGTTGAACTCGCTGTCGCGGTTGATCAGGTAAACCCTGTAGCTGCTGCCCGCCTCCACCGTGGCGCCAAAATCCAGGGTGCTGATTTGCTTGGTCGTGCTGTTCGGCGACTGTGTGGTGGTGGCCACGGGCTGCGCCGCTGGCGTGTCCACCCGGTAGTTGGCATTGACGGTGTAGTTGCGCAGCGCGCCGGAAGCGTCGGTCAGAACGAGGCTGACTTGGTCGCCCGACACGGGGGTGTAAGAGCCACTCAAGGCTACGGTGCTGACTTGGGCCACGCCTGTGGCTGCCAGTGTGACCGGATTGGCACCAGTGGCCACGACGGCGTTGGCTGCGTCCACACCCAAAGCGTCAAGGGTGAAGGAAAAATCAGAATCGGTCGACGTCAGGGTCAGCTTGCGGCTGGCCTCGTCCGCCACCACCGTCACGCTCTCGCCCTGGACAATTTGGCGCTTGAGCTCGTCGAGCACAGAAGTCCAGTCTTGCGTCACGGTAATGACCTGACCGCTGCCATTGATGCCCACCTTCGCCAAGGGCGTGGACGTGGCGTTGTTGGCGGTGTTGTACAGGTCGGCCAAGGCCACCGCAATCATCACCAAGGTTTGGCCAGCGCCTGCCGTGAGGGTGTGGCTGGCCGCGCCCACCGTGAGGGTATAGGTGGCACCTTGCACCACAGCCAACTCGCTCAGATCCAGGCGGACAGGCGCACCGGTTTTGCCGCCTTTGGAAATGGTGACCTCGCTGGTACCTGCCACAGACTGCGGCATCGCTTGTGTGGCCAGGCTGATGACGGCACTGCCCGCGCCGCTGGTGATGCTGATGACCGTGCCACTGGCGCTGGCTTGGTAGCTGGCATGCGCCTCAACACTTGCGGCCAAGTCGGCAGCAAGCATGGCGACGGTGGTGGCAGCGCCGGCCGTGCTGGTGAAGGTCTGGCTGCCCACTGTGAGGGTGTAGGTCGCACCCGTTTGGGCCGTCAAGTTCGCCAAGTCAATCAGCCGCACGCGCTCTCCAACGGCGACTCCATAACTGCGCTCGGTGACCACGGTGGCGGTGTCAGCAGCACCCGTGGTGGACACGGTCAAGCTGGTAGAGCCGGTGACTGCCGCACTGAAGGTGGTGCCTGTCCGACCATTGATTTCAGCCGCCAGCGCAGTGGCCACCGATGCAGGGGTGCTGGTGCCCGCAGTGACTGGCGCACTGTAGATCTGCCCACCGATTTCCACGACCACAGCCGACAAACCGGTCAAGTCCAAGCTGGCCAAGTTCAGGGCCGAACCCGTGGCGGCGCTGTTGAACACCGTCACTGTTTTCACGGTGGCGTTGGGCACCGTGGTGCCATTGAGCACGAGCGTGGAGCCGCTGGCCACATCGGTGATGCCGGCGCTGGTCAGGGCTGTTGCCATGTCAGCCGCCAAATCGGTGGCCAATTCTGCAGCCGTTGCACCCACCAGCGTAGAAGTCAGTACCGTGGTCGAAGTGCCGCCTGCCAAGCTGAGCACCACTTCGCGGGTACCCGCCAGCGTCACATTGGCAAAGTCCACCGTCATAGATTGCGACTGTGTGGCCGAGCCCAAAGAGACAGCCGGCGCCACAGTGCTGATCTTGACCTGCGCCTCGTTCACGTTGGCCAATTCCATCACCACATTGCTGCCCACTTGGGTGGCGTAGCGGTTGCCATTGATCACGATGGCGATCTCGCTGTTCGCGCTCAATGCGCCACTGGCAAAGCTCAGGTCGCTGATTTGGTAGCCACCGGTGCCTGCAGACTGCAGCACCGTGCCGCCATCGGTCACGGCATTGGCCAAGGGGGTGGCAGTGGCTTGGTTGAGCTGCAGTGCGCCCACGGTGAATGGGGTGTTGGCCACCCGTGCGGTGAGCGTGAGTTGGCGAAGATCGCTGTTGAAACTCACGTTCACGGGGCTGCTGGCTTCGATCAGGGTTTTGAATTCGCCCAGCACATCGCTCCAACTGGCGTTGGTTGGCAAGCCACCCACACCCGGCTGCACCACGATGGCTGCGCCACCATTGATGCTCAAGGTGTATTCGTAGCCCAAGCCCAACTCGAGCGGGAAGTTCACGGTGCTGACCTGCGTGATCAAGCTGCCAGCCGCAGTGGTCAGGCTTTGGTCGTTGGACTGCACGCCCGTGCCGGTGGCAAACACGCCGGTTTGCGTGACCGTGGTGGCAGATTTGCTCAAGCCGTTGGAGGCAATGGTGCGCACCTCCAACTCCAAGCCAGTGCCGCGCACTGTCGGATCGCTCAGCAGCAAAGGCGGCAAAGCAATGTTGTTGGTGCCCGCCGAGAAGCTGCCATCGCGCACTTCCACACGCAAGCCGTACAGGTCGGACGACTGCTGGTCCAGTGCGGTGTAACGCAGGTTGCCCGCCAGCTGGAAGGCCTGATTCACGCCATTGGCGGTCAGCGTCAACGTGGTGGCGCCAGCCGTCACGGTTTTGGCAAAGGCGCCGATTTCACCCGCCTGCACCTTGGTGGCCAAGCTGCTGAGCAGCGTGCTCCAACTGGCGCCCGCCGTGGCCGTGACAGCATAGCGGCGGTTGTCCACTTGCACGGACACCTCGTCGCCGGCAGCCAGGGCAAAGGTGACCGCACCCGTGGCGGTGAAGCTTTGGTTGGCGCTGTCGGCGGTGAGCACCAACTGGCGTGCCCCCACCACCACGGCCGCAGAGGTGGGACCGGTGTCGATTTGGGACTTCAGCGCGTTCAACAAACTGGTCCAAGTGGTGCCGGCTTGCACGGTGCTGGTGTAGGTACTGGCACCCACGGTGACGGCGTAGACATCGCCCACTGTCAGTTCGCGTTGCTCAAAACTCAGACCCGTGATTTGTTGGACGCCAGAAGCGGCCAATTGGGTGGCAATCACCCGGGCCGGAACATCAAACGACAGTTTGCTGCTTTGGTTGCTGCCGGCCGAGGCGCTGGAGAGCGTGGTGTTTTGAGCAAACACCTGTTGAATGGCCGCCCATTCATACACACGGCCCTTGGCGTCCGCCACCACGGTGCCGCCGGTCTTGAGTGCGCCCACGGCCGTGCCGGCCTCGACGTTGTCCAAGTACAGATCGGCACCCGATTTGAGTGTGATGTTGTCGCCGTCAGCGGTGTTGCGCAAGTCACGCACATACATGTCGCCGCCAGTGGTCACCTCGATGCTGCCGTCGTTGGCGACCAAGGCGTCCACGATCAGGCCAGTGGCTTCATTGATGCTCACGTTACCCGCCGTGCGGGAGTCCAGTGTCAATCGCGTGACCAAGGTGTTGAGCTGGGCAGCGCCCAGGGTATCCACCACCAAATTGTCCGCAATGAAAACAGACGCGCCGTCGGAACTGATGGATTTGGCGGTCAGCGCGAGCTGGCCACCCGAGGTGCTGGCCGAGACAATGCCGCCTTTGACCGACAAAGCCCCTTCGACGCGCAGCGTCACATTTTGGGCAGAGTCAAAGCCGCTCAAGCCGCCAATAAAGCCTGACAAGCTCCAGTTGCGCTCCACGCCCACACTGGTGTCATTCAAGTCAATGAAGATGTCGCGCAGGGCGCGAATCTCAAAGTCTTCGGCCGGCAGGTCATTGGTCTGGATGTTGACGAAACCGGTAGGCGAAGGCACAGAGCCTTCGCTGATGCTGTCGGCAAAATCGCCGTCAAGGTTGAAGTCGATGCCTGCCGCCGCTTCAGTGACCGTGTCCAAGGTGTCGCCGTCGCCGGTGAAGTCGAACGCCTTGCTGGCGTTGTTCTTACCGCTGGCGGTGAGCACCACTTGGTCGATTTTGCTGTCAATGTCTTGCGTGCCGTCATAACGCGTGCCTTTGAGGCTGATCGTGCCCTTGAGCACCAAGTCTTCACCGGCCACCAGTTCAAGCAATCGGTTGGCCGACAAACTGCCGTCCAGCGTGAGCGTGCCGCCACTGCCCAAAATCAGCGTATCGGCCGACAAGACCGTTGGCAACTTGCGCGAGTAAGGATTGGCCTGTGTTCCTTCGCCAAACTGGATGTAGCTGCCAGCGCGGTACTCCAAGCGTTCAGGCGCTTCAAAGAAGCGATACAGCTGCACCGCGTCAGCCGCTGCAAAGCCAATGCCGCGGGTGTACACCAGGGCCTCGCCACTGGCGGGACGCAGCACAGAGACGCTGTCGTTCTGGCTTTCCAGGCGAATGGCATCGCCCTTGATCAGACCGCTGTAGCCAGGCTTGAGCACACTGTTCACGGTCACATCCGCGCGACCCACGCGCAGTTCGCCTTGCACCGTCAAACTCACATCATCGGCACCCGCCGTCGGCGAGGTGATGACGGCGCGCAGCACATCCAGACCCTTGGATTTTTCCAGGTAGCCGTCCACCTCAAAGAGTGTGATGTCACCGCTGTTGGTGCGCACGTCCAAAGCATTGAGTGCCAACTCCATGCCCGTGATACCCAACGCCGCCTCAATGGTCAGGACATCGGCCACCAGATCGACCGCGTCGTCGACAAAAGTCTCCAGCACGCGCCCACCGGTCGAGGTCAGGAACACGTCGCCAAGCGAGCTCAAGCTGGTATTGGCCACCACCGCGTTGGACGAGTCCAGAACCACAGGGGCTTGTGAAGCGTCGGCGGCATAAAGGCCGGCCACAACAGAACGGACAAACACGTCGCCAGCGGCAGTGATGCGGATGTCGTTGGCATCGTCGTTGGACAGGGATCGCACATTGACCAGGTCCACCGCACCGGCGGCCACCACCGTGAAGGAGCCGTCGGCCACTTCCACGTTGTTGAGCTTGATCAGCTGGCTGCCTTGGTTGATGAACACATCACCCACGCCTTTGGTTTGCAGGCTCAGGCTATTGACGCGGGTGAACACAGGGGCTGCATTGCTGCCCAGCCCACCATAGATGGCCAAGCTCAGATCATCGGCTTCAATGGGCTTGGTGGCGTCTGCAAAACTCAGCGCACCTTGCACCTGGAAGACCACGTCGCCGCGACGCACGCCAGTGGCGTTGCCGGTCGAGAACTCACCCACCCGCAGGTTGGCCGAGGCCGTGCCGGGGCGCTTGTCGGTGCGCACACTGATGTCGTTGCGGTCGTTCAAACCCAAGGCCAACAGCTGCACGGCGTCCACATCGCCCGCATTGACGATGTCAATGCCGCCGTCTTTGCTCTGCGCGCGCGTCACCGTCAGGTTGCCCGAGTTGAACAGGCTGATGTTGCCCACGCCAGTGAGCGCCAGATTGACCGCAGCCGTGGCCGTGTTGAGGGTGATGCCACTGTCTCCGGTGGCAAGTACCTGGGCTGCTGTGAGCAAACCGCTGGGCAACAACCGGGTGGTGACCACGTTGTTGGCGTCGGTGAAGCTGCGCGAAACCAGGGTTTGCGTGATGCTGCCCTTGGCCGAGGTCAGGGTAATGGCCTGCCCACTGGCGCTGGCCGTGAAGGTGGCGTTGTTCAGTTCAATGTCACCACCCACCAGACCTGTGGTCAAGCTGATGCCCCCAGTGCTCGCTGTGACCTGGGTGTCGGCATCGGCCGTGAGATGGCCGCTCTGGGCAAGGCCTTGGCCCGACTTCAACACCACATTGCCCGCAGTGATCCGGCCCGACAGGTTGAGGTCGCGGCCCGCAGAAGAGGTGACCGTGATGGCGGCACCATCGACAGCGCTGACCACGCCGCCCAGCATGATGTCGCGATCACCCGTCAGACTCACACTGGCCGTGGTACTGGCCGTGTCTGCATTTTGCACCGCCTTGAGCTCAGCCGAATCGGCCACCGTGAGCAAGCGCCCGGCGAACAAATTGAGTGTTTCCGCCTGCAACACCGAGGCAATCGGCACGGTCTGGCCACCGACCACCGTGGTGATGGCACTTTGCACGCGCAGTGTGTCGTCGGCGCTCAGGTCCAAAGTTTGCGCAGCCTGGAGCTTGCCGCTCAGGCTGAGCTTGCCCCCCGAGGCAATGCTGATGTTCTGCGCGCCCATGGAATTGCCAGGCTCGCCAAAGGCACGCACAGAGGCTGTGTCGGTGCTGGCCACAGTTTTGAGCACGGTCTCGGTCGAGTAGATGGGACGCATCTCCCAGACCGTCACGCTCTCAAAATTCACCACTGGAACTTGCTTGGTGGTGGTCTGCTCGATGGGCAGCTTTTCAAACAAGTTGGTGCTTTGTGTGACCAACTTGAATTCTTGGCGAACGCGCTGGTCATAGACCGGCTTCCACTTGGATGTCCACTGGTAGGTGTAGTCCAGGTAGTTTTCTTGGATGCTTCGATCCAACTCTTTGCGCCCGTCCACTTGGTAGACGTTGTACTCGGAGCCGCCTTTTTTGCCCCTGTCGTCGATGTAGCGCACCGTGGTACGCACTTGGTCAAAGCCACCATCGCTTGGGTTGGCGTTGGCGCCGCCTGTTCTTGAGTTCAGGTTGAACCCACCGTTCTCCAGGGTGGTTTTGTAAGACAGTTGCTGCGTCAGATCGTTGCGAACGGTCTGGAAGTTATTGAACCCGTTGACGGTCGTGTAAATATTGAAAATCGTGACGTCGTTGCCGGTCCAGCGGTAACCACCCCCGCGCGACCACTCGCCCAGGTTCTGCCAGTCAGACCAGAATTTGTACTGGAAGCCAAACTGGTTGGCGTCCATGCGTGCGGCGCCCACTTGAGAGAAGGCCGAGGTGTCAAAAGCCAGCACATCGAAGTAACTGTCAAAGCCCTGCACGCGGTCAGTGAAACGGCCCATCTGCGTGTTGTCCGCGGCCGCAGCCCAAGCCTGTTTGGTCAAAGTCTCGCCAGGGTTGTTGTAGTAAACCTGGTCTGCAAAGTAGCCGTTGGTGTCGTCCTTGAAAGCGGTGGCCTGGGTGTTACCAGCGGTGTAGGTCCATTGCGGCGCACGGTTGAGCACATCGTCGCTGACGCGAGCGTCGAAGTCATAGGTTTTGACGCCTGTACTGCCCGCGTAACTGGCCAACCAAGTACCGCGGCCGTCTTCGTTGGGCGCATGCGCGCCTCGGTTGTCTCCGCTGAAGCCGTTGGTCGGGAAGTAGTAGTTCGAGGTGATTTGCTCGTAATTGACCTTGCCCACTTCTTGGTAACGGCCCACCAACTCTCCGGTAGCCGTGTTGCGCGCGGTGGTCCAGGGGTTGGGGTTGGAGGGGTCATTGGGCAACTCATACAGGTTGCCGCCCGTGCCAAAGCCCGCGGTTTGCAAATTGGCTTCAGCCGTGCCTTTGTTGACGCTCAAGAACTCGGTCTGGCCCTTGGACTCAACGCGTAAGATGTCTTCATTGGCGCCTTTGGGCATGCGCACATAGCGGTCGCGCCAGCCGTCGACGTCGAGGTAATACACCACTTGCTCGGCAGCGCTCCAGGCGGGAGTGATGGCCCGGTCGGGCTGATCCACGCCTTTGTAAGTGCTTTTGAGCACCGCATTGCTGTAGGTGAACTGGAACAGCGGCATGTAGCCAGTTTTCTTGAGCACAGCCGTGCGTTGGGCATCGTTGAGCCCAGTGAAATCCAAGTAGGTGGCCGTTTGGGTGTAATCGTTGCCCGGCGCATTCGCGCCCGAGCCTGCCCAGTCCACCGTCGCATTGGTGTAATCCACGCCTTCAGCCAACACCTCGACAAAGCGTTTGGACACCTCTTGGAGAGGGTTGTAGTAGCCCACTTGGGTGAGCACCACGTCCATGGTGGTGTACTCAGAGCCCACCTTGAATTCTTTGTACTCGACCACCTCGGTGATCTGGGTCGTTTCCCAAGTCACCACCGGCACCTGAATTGGGTCGGGCAGCGCCACTTTTTCGTAACCCACCACGGTGGTCAGCGTCTCGGCCACAGTTTTGTAGCTCTCCACCGACACCGAGCGGGTGGAGCTGACGTTTTGCGCCGCATCGAGCGTCACGTCGCCGCCGGCTTTGAGCACAATGGCGCCGGTGGCCGCTGTCAGCAGGGCCTGCCCGCTGACCACAATGTTGCCGCCAATCAGCTCGCTGCGCAGGATGGTGCCTTCCAAGCGGCTGCGGCTCCAAGCCATGTCCACACCGGCATTGAGCTCGATGTTGCGGTTAGAAGACAGGGCACCACCTGCAATGGTCAGCGATTGCCCCACGTTGATGAGGATGCGACCGTCGCTGGCGCCCTTGCCAGCCAGACCCGCGGAGACGATGCCATTGACATCGGCCAATGGCGCCAACAAGTGAATCAGCTTGTCGGCCATGATGATGGCGTCGTTCGGGTTGGCCGGTGACACCGCATTGCTGCCCGAAACTTCCAAACTGCTGCGGGCCTTCATGAAGACTTGCGAATCAACGCCTGTGGCATACACATAGGCACCCGAACGCACGCGGATGTTGTCGGCATCCATCTCCAGTGTGTCGCGCACGTTGATGTTGCGGTAAACAAACACGTCTTTGTCGGTGGACTGCAGGCTGAGCAAGCCCACGCGCGCTTCACCCAGGTCGCGCTGACCGAGCACACCCTTGATGTAAATGGAGTCGGTGGCTGTCACGCGGATGGTGCCGCCTGCGGCAGTGTCCAGCGTACCGCCAGAGAGGTAGTTGTTGTTGGCGTCAAGCACCAGGGTTTCAACCAGCACGGCAATACCGCTTTGGTGGATGCCCGCGGTGATGCTGAGCTGGTCGTCGGCCGAGACCAAGCCGTCGACCATGAGCTGGGCGCGCGTGCTGATGCTAATGTCGGCGCCCACGTCAGAGGCACTGACCTGGCCACGCAGCCAAATGTCGCCGTCGCTGCTCAACACAATCGCACCGTCAGGGCCTGCAGCTGCTTCACTCCAGGTGGCCGACGCAAGATTGAATTTGCCGGTGGCATCCGACCAAATCGAGCTCTTACCCGACATGCCAATGCCCACGCCCAAAGTGTCAGGCGCACCATTGACAGAAATGCGACCGGTAGCCCAGAGTTTGCCACCCACCAAGGTGTTACCCAGGACAAAGCCAGAACCAGCGCGCAGGTCGATGCTGGCATTCTTGCCAGTCCAGCTGGAAGTCTGGTTGACGCTGTCGTAAGTTGAACCGGCATTGACACCGCCCAGCACGCTGACCGTGCCGCCCGACAGTTCAATGCGGCTTTCGTTGGCTTCGCTGAACAGCACAGCATCACTGCCCACACTCAAGCGCCCAGTGGCCGAGAGCGTCAACAAGGTGTCTGCGGCCATGACCACGCCACCGGTGCCGGCGGTGGTGCCCAGGTCAATGTTGCCGCCCGCGCCCAACAGCAGGTGTTGGCCAGCTGCCGAGGCCATGAGGCTCAGGCGAGGGGCACTGATGTCGCGTCCGGCGGTCACGCTGAGCGAACCAGCCAAGGTGAAGCTGCCGCCCAAGGCCACGTCGCGGGTGGCTTCAATGAGCACCTCGTCGTCGTAGGTGGCTGGGGTGGCCAAGCTGCTCTTGATGACGCCGGCAATGACCACATCGTCACCACGCAAGGTCATGAGCGCGCCAGTCTCCAGCCATCCGCTGCGCTGAGCCACCGTCAGCGTGCCTTCTTTGGAGGCGATGTCCAAGCGAGCCAACTGGGTGTTGCCCCGTCCGATGACGCTGTCAATCAGCACATTGTTCAGGCCAGTCAGCACAATGCGGCCACCTGGGTCACGGGTGATCAATTCGCTGGTACCCAGCGTGGCCAGGCTGGTTTCCAGCGGATTGATGTTGGCGGATGTGCCGGCCGTGACGATGATGTCGCGTTGAGCTTCCAGGCGGCCACGGATTTCCAGTGTTTGCTTGGCGTTGATGACGATGTCCGCGTAACGACCCAAGGCCACCAACTCACCCTCAAACACGGCGTTACCGGCCGGGCTGAGCGTCATACCGCCGCTGAGCGTTTCCAAGCGGCTGCTGGCGGTCAGCAGCACGTTTTGCTCACCGCTGGCGCGTGGCAAGGTGTTGAAGTCTATGCTGCTGTAAGCCCGCACATAACCCGACAAGGTGACCGAGCCACCGGCTTGCTGGGCATTGCCAATGAGCACCTTGGAGCCACGAGCGCTGGCGTCCACCGTGGGCAGGCGCAGGGCCGTGACACTGGCGCCTGCCGCCTTGGCATCGCCAATTTGGCCAAAACCCAGGCGCTGAGCACCGCCACCGTCTGCGCGGGTCAAGCTGAACTGGTAACCACCCACCAATTGCAAGCGGCCGTTGAAGTCGCGCACCCGCAATTGATCAGCCGTCACGCCCAACGTGGTGTTGATCGCGTTCTGCACATCGGCCACCAGACCCAGCAGGTCGGTGTTGTTGGCCGCCGCAGCCTGGCTGACGGTGATGAGACCAGTGCGCACATTGCCCGAACCCAAGTCCAAGCTGATGTTGAAAGAGGTGTTGGCGCTGAGGTCACCTTTGGCAAACTCAGCAAACCCATCGGCCAGCACCTCATAAGTCCAAGCCGGCAGCATGACCGTCACGTCGCCTGTGGCGCCCAGCTTGATCTGGCTGTTCTCGCGGAATGTGCGCAAGCGTGTATCGCCGCTGAGCACCACGCCATCGTCCAACCAAGGCTCAGCCACCGTCGCCGTGCGGCTGCCAGTGCCGCCCAGCACATCGATCAACTTGCCAGCCACCAGGCCCTTGCCCAAGTTGGCTTGGCCTTGAGCGCGGATGACGATTTCAGAGTCGCCATCTTTGTAGACTGGCAAGCTGCCAATGAGGGTGCCGCGGCTGTCGCGCATGTCCACAATCTCGCCGCCAGCCACCACTTGGCCAAACAGATCGGCATTGCCCAAAGCATTGATGACAATTCGGCCCGCCTCTTGGGCGGTGCTCATGCGGCCAGTGCCCGGCAGCTTCACGCCGGTGCCGTCTGTGGAAACGCCCGAGTCCACGGTGATGAGTTGGCTGGCTCGGAAAGTGCCGCCCAATTCATTGAGACTGCCGTCCCTGGCGCGTGCCATGCCGCCCAGGTAAACCTGAGCTGCCGATTGCAGTGTGAGGGTGGAGTCTTTCTCTACCCAAGTGACCACGTCGCGCGGCAAACCGTCCACGGTCATGCGCGTGACCGCGCCGCCCGAGGTGATTTGGCCCATCACGCTGATGCCGCCCACAGCGTTGACCGTGATGCTCGAGCCCGTGGCGGTGCTGGTCAGACCCAAAGCATTGAGACCGCCAGCCGTACCGATGATGACGCCGTAGCCGTTGTCACCGTTGCCCGGTGCGCTGCTGGTGCTGACGTTCACGAAGCCGGTGGCCGTCAGAGCGCTGTCAATCCAGATTTGCTCACCGGCCATCACAGTGATGCCCGCATCTGGGGAGTTCCACACCAAGCCGCTGGCGCTGTTGTAGCCACCCGCGCCCACTTTGCCCCAAATTTCCACGTCCTTGCCGCCTTGCAGCAGCACGTTGCCGGTTTTGGCATACATCTGGGAGGAGGCATGCACATACAAGCTGGTGCCCTGAGCATTGGCGCCAGGCACGGTCAAAGCCGCGCCAGTGGCCGACACCCCACCACGCATGGTGATCTGGCCGGGCACAGTGGTCTCACCTTCCCAGTAAACAAACTTGTCAGACTGGATGAAGAGGTCTGAGTCAGCGCCCATCAAATTGATGGTGCCGCGCACAATCGCCGCGTCTTTGACCTCAATGTGCAGGTCGGTGTTGGCTTGCATCGTGGTGAGCGTGCCCGTGAGCAAGAAGCCAAAGCCGCGCTGGCCGGTCAGTGGGTGTGTCTCATGCAGCTCGAGTTGCTCAACCACACCATCGTTGTTGCTGTCCAGCGCGTAGACCACCAGGGTCTGCGTGGGGTTGAGGCTGTCGGTCAAGAGCCAACGGTTGGTGGGCATGTCATTGCCCGCACCCCAGACCATCTGGGCATTGCTGTAGTCACCGCCCTCGCCTTCCACAAAGGTCTGGCGCACGGTATTCGCACCCTGGCCGGCCTTGTGGTAAACGGTCCCGGTGTAGCCCTCAAAGCCAGTGGCTGCGAGTACGCGGGCGCGCTGCACTTGGCTGAGCGCATCAAAAGCCGTGCCTGCGGCCGGCACCTCGATGTCGCTCCAAGCGATCGTGGCGTTGCTGTAGTCGCCGGTGTTGCCTTGCGTCAGGCCCAGGCGGTAGCTGTTGGTGCTGGCGTCATACAAGGACGGTCCGCTCCAGCGGCTGTAGCCGGCTTCTTTGAGCACCACCGTTTGCTGGGCCACACTGAGGACGTCGAAGGGCAGCCCATCGATGGGCTTGTCCATGCCGGCCCACTTGGCATCGGCGATGTCCGAGTAAACCGTGCTCAACACGGGCACAGTGGCCAGCACGCGCTCGGCCGCAATGGCCGTCGGGTTGACGAAGAGTTCGCGCTGGGCGCGCACCAGGCCAAGCTTGTCGAGCACCACGTTTTGCTGGGCGGCGCTCAGGCTTTCAAACGGGGTGTCGGCCGCCGGGGTGGGCACGCCGCCCCAATCGATGGTGGCCAGGTTGTAATTGGCCGAGCCAAAGCCCTGCACCACCCGCTCGAGCGGTGCGGCCGCAACATTGATGTAATTGGTGCCCGCGTAATAGGTATAAGCCAAAGCGGAGGTCACCACTTGCTTTTGCGCATCGGTCAAGGCTGCAAAAGGGGTGCCAGCGGCAGGGGCTGGGACACTGCCCCATTGGATGTGTTCGTTGCGGTAGTCAGAGACCAGGCCCTGGCTGAAGCCGGTCACCACCTGCAAGCCCATCGGGGCGTTGTAGTTGAAGAAGTTTTTGACTGCAGGCACCAAGCGCAGCACATAGTGGTCGGCATTGGTCAGCACATAGCGCTCTGCCAGCGGCGCATCGGCCTGCACTGCTTGGCGTGCCAAAGCAGGCACCTGAGAAGCGGGCAGCGCCGATGGCATGGTCGCGCGCGACACGTCGATGAAATGGGTCAGCGCTGTGCGTTGGGCCGCCGAGAGTTCGGACCAGTCGGTGTCCAAGCTGGGGCGTGGGGTGGCCTGGCTCCACACCGCATCGGGAACGGCGCGGTAGTCGTAGACATAACCGCCATGCTCGAGCAAGGCCATTTGCTGGGCGCCGGAGAGTTGCGCCCAAGTGGTTTGCTGGGCTGTGGGAGCGGTCACGCCCGCTGCCGTCCAAGACATGGTGGCGGCGGCACTCATGTTGGCCCAATTGCCCTGCATGAGGAGTCGGTCGGACGGCACAGACACCTCCGCCGCATAGGCCTTGACGTACACCGGCACCGTGGTGGTCGAGACGCTGCGCTCGTTGTCAATGTAGCGCACCAACACGGCACGCTGGGCGGCTGACAACTGCGACCATGACTGGCTTTGCAGCGGCCGGGACACATCATCGGTCGTACCGGCTGCACCTTGCCAAGAGGCATCTGGGATGCTGGCGTAATCGTAGCTGTAGCCCAGGTGCTCAAGCAGCGTCATCAGCTGCGCGCCTTTGAGCGAGGCCCAAGTGGTCTGGCCCGCCGTGGGTGTGGCCACGCCGGCAGCCGACCAACCCATGGTGGCAGCGGCTGCGCTGGCCCAAGTGCCTTGCAGTTCAATTCGGGCAGTCGCGTTGAGTCGACCGTCCAGCCAGGCGACCACCACCTCGCGCTGAGCCGTGCTCAAGGTGGACCAGCCGGCAGCTTGGTTCGGCTTGGCCACATCGTCAGCGGTGCCGACAGTGCCTTGCGTCCACAAGGCCTCGGGCAGTGCGGCGTAGTCCAGCACAGTACCCAAGTGCTCAATCAGCACCAGCTTTTGCGCACCCGTGAGCGAACCAAAGCTTTCTTGGCTGGCGTCAGGTGCGCTCACGCCGGCGGCCTGCCAGTTCACGGTGGAGCCCGTCAGGGCTGCCCACTTGCCTTGGTAGGCGGTGCGGGCGGTGAGGAATTCGACGTTGTCAATGAATCCCGTGACCACGGTGCGCTGGGTTGGGGTGAGATCCGACCAGCCTGCATCCACGTCGGGACGGGCCACGTCATCGGTCAGCGCTTCGGTACCCTTGTCCCAGAGGTCGCCCGGCATCGCATAGTAGTCAAACACATAGCCCAAGTGCTCGGCCACAACCAGCTTTTGTGCGGCCGTCAGCTGTGCAAAACTGGCGTTGGCGGCTGGCGCCGTGACGCCCGCAGCCACCCAATTGATGCGCGCGTTGCTGTAATCGGCCGAAGCGCCTTCGAGCAGGCTTTGGCGAATGTCCAGCGTGCCGTCGGCCAGTTCGCGCACAAACACGTTGTCATAACGCGTGTAGCCCACATTGCTGGCCACGGAGTGGCCTTGAGTCAAGGCGGTGGTGAAGACGCCGGTGGCAGCGTTGTAGAAGGCCGTGGTGCCGCCGCCCACAGGCGCTTGGTACACGGTGTAACCGAGTCTGGCCGCCACTTCGGCTTTTTGGGCGTCGGTCAATTCGCCAAAAGGCTTGTAGTTGGCCAGGGACTGCACCACCAGGTTGTCCACACTGGACAAGGCCAGGGCCGTGCCCTGGACCAAAGACTTGAGCGCCGCGCTCAGGTTGCTGCTGTTGAGGCCGTTGATGGCGGCGGTCACCTCGCCTGCATTGGTCAGCGCTGCGCCCACACCCGGTGTGTTCACAGTCTCGATCTTGCGGTCGAGGATGCTGTCAAAGTAGCTGGCGGAGGTGAATTCCGACTCGCCCGCTGCAATGTTGAGTGAACCGCCTGCGGTGATGGCACCCGACAAGCGCAGCTCGCCTGGGGTAGAAATCGACAAACTGGCCCCACTGCCGGTGAGGCTAGGCTGACCATTGACCATGCGCACGCCAGAGAACACGCTGCTGCTGGTCAGCAAGTGCATGTAGTCGCCCGCGCTCAAGGCGATGCTGGAGTTGGCCGCTGAGGCCTGTACGTTGGCTGCGCTACGCAGCGTCAAGCTGCTGGCGCTGTTGATCACAATGCTGGCCCCAGTGCCTGTCGCCTCCATGCCGGAGGCACTGACCACTGAGCCGCTGGCGTTCAAGGTGAGCACGCCGTTGTTGCCCGTGACCAGCAAGCTGCCCCCCATCGAGCCAGCAAAACTGTTGGGCTTTGCGTCGTAACGCACATAGCCGCCCACGCCCGTGCTGCCTTGGATGTTCAGCGTCAGCGCGTCTTGGGCGATCAGCCAACCATTGACATCCGCCTGCTCAGTGACCTGCAGGTCCAAGCTGACGGCGCTCAGGCCGGCATCGGGCGCACCCAGGGGCGTCTGGAAATTGGCCGAGCGAACTTGCAGCAAGCGGCTTTGCGTGCTGATCTGCGTGGTCGAGCGAACGTCACCCGCCACCACAATTTCATCTGCAATCAGTTTGAGTCTGTCGGTGAACTGGGCGTAGAAGTTGGTGCCACCAATCGTCACGTCCTCGGCGTCGCCCAACACCATGGTGGAGGCGGTGGCGCCTTCGCCAATGCGAATCTCGCTGAAACCGTCGGCCAAAGCATCCAGGTCTTGCATGGCCAACGCCATGAAACCGGTAGGGCCAGCTTGGGACTGGTCGTTGCCGAACAGACTCTGAGCCGCACCGCCCACGCGCATGTCTTGGCCTGCGGTGCGCACCGTGATGCTCAACAAGCCCGTGCCCGAAACTTTGTCGCGACCGGTCGCAAAGTCAATGTCATCGGCCACCAGACGGATCTCTCCGCCCGCACCCGCACTGATGCGGCCAGAGGCCAGCGTCAGCGTGGATTCGGCGTCGGCCAACGTCACCGCCAAGCGACCAGAAGCGGTGACCAAACCACCTTGGCTCCAGCGATCGCTGACCAAGCGCAGGCTGTCGCGCTCGTTCACCACCAAGTCGGAAGTGCTGGCAGCGTCACGTGCCTGCAAACTCAACTCGGCCACTTGGGTGTTGAACGTGCCCACAAAACGCTCAGCGCTGATGCTCAGCAGGCCGTCAGCAGCCTTGAAGCTGGTGCCCGTGACGTCGACCGTGCCACTGGCATGGAGTGACAAGTCGGTAGACGCCCAGTCCATATTCAGTGTTTTGATCTGCGTGTTGGCCGCAGTGTCCGTGATCTCGATGCGGTCGAGCTTGTCGTTGAAGTTCACCGTCAGGTAACCCGTTGAAGCGGCATGCTCCAAGCTCAGGGCGCCCAAAGTGATGTCGGCGGTGCTGGCAAATGCAGCAATGCGCAACGCATCATGGCCAGTGCCGCCAGCCACGGTCAGGGTGGTCAAGCCATAGTTGGGATCGAGCAAGATGGTGTCGCCACCCTCGCCCGTGTCCACGCGGCTGATACCTGCACGCAAGATCACAGTGTCGGCACTGGGACCAGTGGCCACTTTGTCGTTGCCCAGACCCATGTCCACCACCACAGCACCCGCACCACCGTTGAAACGGTCGTTACCGCGCGAGCCGGTATAGGGCACGGTCCAACTCAGCGCGCCAGCTGCAGGCCGATCGTCACCAAAGAATCGTGCGCTTTGTGCTGCACCGCTGAAGAACTCATCGTCGCCGGCGCCGCCTGAGACGATGGAGTACTTGAGTTGACCATCCACGAAGCCTGACGTGCGGCCGCCTTGGATCAAGAAGCTGTCTTGGCCAGCGCCACCGTCGAGGTCCAGCACCGCATCCACGCCTTGACCAATGTAGAAGGAGTCGTTGCCTGTTCCGCCATGGGCACGAATGGCCTTGACCTGGTTGCGCCTGTAGTAGTCGGTTTGACCCAACGAGCGCACGATGTACATGTCGAGCTCTGAGTCGTACTCAACGCCGTTGCCTTCGTTGATGATCTCGTTGTAGTCGGCCTCGCCATAACGGCCCAGGGCATCACCCATGTGCAGCACAAGCGTCTCACCCTCCAAGTGGGAGATGCGCGGTGGATCTGTCCAGGACCACATGTATGAGCCCGAGACGGAAATGCCCATGACGGTGACGCGCGCCATGACATAGCCACTGGCCGGTGTGATGTCGATTTCGCCACGGAAACCCGCCAGCGTGAAATCGATGTTGATCAAACCAATTTTGAGCTCAAAGTCCAGCGAGCCCCACACGGCCGCCGCAAAGCGTGGCTTGCTGCTGAGCAGCAAGCTGGCACCCGCGTTCAGGTGCAGCGGACCTAAGTAAATGTCAATTTCAATCTTGCCGCGGAACTCGAAGTTGCCCAGAGAGTCCACGTAACCGGCAACCTCTACCGTGGTGACATTGAAGAAGTTGAGCTTGCCCTCGAATTCCAGCTTGAAGACCGAGTCGATCACACTCATGCGGCCGTAGAACTCGACATCAAACAAGAAGATGTCAATGACCCCGCGCAGCTCCAAGTCAAACAAGGTGTTGGCCTTGATCACATCGCCTTGCAAGGTTGTGTAATCAATGGTGCTGGTGTTGATGCGCAGCGAAGCCTCGGCCTTGATCTTCAAGATCGCGATGTTCATCTCTGTGCTGAAGTTCAAGTACAGCGCAAAGAAAGGCTTTTCTTTGTTGTCGTTGGGGTCCACATACACGCCAATGGCAGCTGCGCCCTTGACTTGAATCTTGCCGAATGACGACATGTCCAGCACCACCTGCATGGCCAGCTGCACGCCCTTGTCGTTGATCAGGAAATCCACCGAACCTTCCATGCTCAGCGGGCCAATCGAGACCTTGGCACCACCGGCAATGCGCAGCGACTGAGGGGTCAACCCCACCATGATGGGCTTGTTGTCCTTGTCGAACACATTGCCTTCGGCATCGCGACCACGGGCCAATTGGATGCTGTTGGTGGTGTTGATCTGCAACAAGAAGCGACCCGCGATGCTGAACGCACCGCCACCGTCCAAGATGACCGAGTCTTTGCCTGCGCCACCAATTTCCAAACTGCCATACAGGCCTGGGCCACCGGAGTCGACGACCAAGCCCAGGGTACCTGTCGCGTTCAGACGCGCCAGAGGCTTGAGTTCCAAGTCGGCGGTGACACCGATCTCAAAGCGGAAGCTGGTGTTGCCGGCATCGTCTTTGGGGAAGGCCGCAATCACCGCAAAATCACCACGCAAGGTCAGCAGACCCATGAGGTCCATATTGCCCTTGCCGGTCAGCGCCACATAAGGGCCGGTCCACTTGTCTTTGACGCTTTCTTTGCCCGGCGGGAAGGCTTCAATCGCGTACTGCTTGTCTTCGCGCTGCGGCGTACTGGGGTTGTCTGGGGTGTCGAACTCGACCACATCCCAGAACACCTCGGGCACGTCGTACACGATGCGCTTGCCAAAACTGTTGAGATTGAGTTCAAACTCGGCGTCCAGATTGGCAACGCCCAAGTTCAGCTCCAAGCCAAGCGACATGCGCATGGCCACACCACCCGAGTTGATGACCAACAAGCCCGTGGCGTGGCTCTTGAAGCCCATGCTGTCAGGGCCGATTTGCACAGACACGTCGGCAAACGCGGTCAGGCCCTCTTTTTCACTGAGTCGGAAGTCAATGGCCCCGTCGATTTTGACCAAATCGAACAAGTTCATCTCCAGCACACCAAAAATGCGCAGGAAAGTCGAGTCGTAGGTCAGCACGATGGGTTCGTACGGGTTACCCGTCTCAATGGCGTAACCAGGCAAGGTCACGGCACCGTCGAGCAAACCGTTGCCTTTGTCTTCGCCATGTTCCAAACGGCCATTCTTGTTGAGGTCTTCGACCACCTCCAACATGCCGTTGCCACGGTCTTCGCCATTGTCCAACACCCCGTTGCCGTTGACGTCTTCGCCAGGTCGCTCCCAACTGCTCTTGCTGAAGTCGATGGTGGTCATCGAGATGGTGGGCTTGACGTCAGCTTGGAACGTCACGTTCGGCTTGGCAGATTTCCAAAGCTTCTTTTCCGCGTCGGTCAGTTTGGCAGGGTCAAAGTCAGCCGTGAGATTGACCGGCAAGCTGGACAGGCCGGTGAATTCCCAATAATTGCCCTCGGCCGTGCGCACCAAATCGCCTTCTTGCACCGTGGTCAGACCCCGGCCGGCGTCGTAGTCCCAGTTCTTGACGATCTTGCCAATGTCGAGCGAGAACCGTGTACCCAGATTGACTTCGAGGGCAATGTCGCGTGCCTGCATGGTCACACCAGGCACACCGTTGAGGCCAATTTTGTTGATCGTGGCGCGGCCGGCGATGTACACGCCAATGCTCACACGTTGCAGCGAAATGTAGGTTTCTGCGGCAATCAGCAGGCCCAGGTCCAGGTCCTCCAAGACCATGCCCACGGCGGCTTTGTTTTTCTGGTCGGTCTCATCAATGCGACCATCTGCATTGCTGTCGTAGAAATAGCCGCGCAACTTGCCATCCACCATGGTGGGGATGCCCAAGAAGGCATTGGCGTCGTTGATGCCGATGGCCATGGTCGTGACCGTGGTTTTCTCGCCATTCGACAGGGTCACTTGCTCGCCTGAGCGTTTGGTGAACGCCATGGAAGCCGACATTTGCAACACGCCGCCGAGGTTGATCTCGGCGTAGCCGACTTTGGCTTGGATGATCTCTTCATCGAAGTCCATGAAGATCATGTTGTTGCCACCGGCGGGCAGGTCAAAACCGGCACGGTCTATTTTGCCGTTTTGGTTGCGGTCTTCACTGAGTTGCAACTGGCCGTCGTTGTTTTTGTCTTCACCCGGATCCAGGCGCAAGTTGGCATTGGTGTCTTCACCAAAGTCAAGGGCGCCATCGGGCAGATCTTCACCGGCATCGAGCACGCCGTTGTTGTTCAGGTCTTCGCCCAAGTCCAGCTTGCCATTGCCACGCACGTCTTCTGTGAAGAGTTTGAAGGACTGGCTCTCTTTGAAGTTGATGATGGGAGGACCAAACAACTGCAAAGCCGCATTGACATAGGCCGGCGCCGAGGCAAACATGAAGGTGTTGAGGTTCACCTCCACATCACGCAACTCAGCCGACATGATCGACTTGTCAATTCCGACCAGGCCAGCACGCTTGATGGCGGCCTTGGCCGAGTAGAAGGTGGGGTCGTAGAGCTGCAAGACCGGACCCAAGGCCGCAAACAAGGTGGGCTTGAAGATGGCAAAGCCAAAGTCCACATCGTGGATTTCAAGACCCACTGCGCTTTCATTGATGTCGTCCAAGATGCCGTCGGGCGCATCTTCGCCCACGTCCATCACGCCGTTGTTGTTGCGGTCCTCATTGAGGTCGAGCAAGCCGTTTTTGTTGCTGTCTTCACCCGCATCAAGCACGCCATTGCGGTTTCGGTCTTCACTGGCCATGAAGATGCCATCGCCCAGCACGTCGTTGCCCGTGCGGTAAGGCCCACCAATACCGACAAAGCCTTCGAGGTTGGCACCGCCCAAGGTCATCGCCTCGACGTTCAAATTGATGTTGTTCAGGTCTGTGCCCGTGAGGCCGCCAATGTCGTTGAGCAATGGCCCTAAACCACCCGGATCAACCTTGACGTTGAAGACTTCGCCCTTGCGGAAGGCCAGCGAGCCACGCAGGTGGACAAAGTCGGCCAGCGAAATTTCGGCCAGTCCAATGTCCAAGCCCATGACAGGCGAGCCGTCGAAATCGAAAGCCACCGGTTCTGCGCCCGTGCCCACCACATGGCCTTTGCGCTTGGTGATGGTCGGCGGCAGGGCTGGATTCGGGTTAGGAGTGATGGTCTGGGATTCAATGTCCTTGTAGATGGGCAAAGCACGGAATATGCCGCCCCACTGGCCACCGTCGTTGTATTCGAGCGTGATGTCACGGCCCAAAATCTTCAGGAAGTCGCCAAAACCGTATGCACCCAATTCGTCGGCCGAGGCCTTGATGGATGTCACGTCTTGGACCGATTTGCCAAATAAAGAACCCAACACGCCTGGCAAGGTGGGCTTGTACACGCCGATGGCCAGGTCCAGGTCCTGCATGCCAAACCCAACCAGGCCTTGGTCAGCTAATGGTATGTTGAAGTTTGGCTTGCCGCCGCCGCCCACAAACAAGTTGACGTTGCTGGCGCCGAAAGAAGTGCCTTTGTAATTGACGCCCTTGAGGACCGTAAAGTCTTCATTGAAACCCAACAAACGCTGGACGATGTTGGCCTTGCCCGCCACCAGATCGGCCAAGTCAGGCCCCGTGACAAGTTTGATCAATTCTGCTGTGGCCAAGTCCAGCACTGAATCGATGGCACCGCCGAGCATGGGGTCGATGCCGGTGTAAGCGTCAGCGGTGAAGGTGTCACCCATGGTGAGTTTGAAGTCACCCTGGAAGTAGATAAAGTCCGCCAGCTGAATCGTCAGATTGGGGATGTCAATCTTGCCGGTGATGCCATCAATGCCAATGTTGAGCTCAACGTTTTTGAGCGCATCCTTGATGCCGCTGATGGAGTCACGCAACCACGAAGGCGCGGTCACAGGGACCGTAAAGTCAAAGTTCGTCAGCTCTTTGAGGTTGATCTTGGGTATCAAGTCGCCGGTATCTGGGAACTCGAAGGTGAAGTCAAAGGCCGGGGCTTGGATGTCGAACAAGCCAAACAGGCCCAAATTGGCCTGCATGCCAATGCGCACCTCAAAGTTGTTGAGCTCGGCCATGTTGATGGAGTTGTTCGCTCCAATCGGGATGTCCATGCCCGCTGCACCGCCGTCGTTGACCGTGGAAAAATCAACAAAAGTCAGCGGTAAGGGGTAGCCATTGGCGATGGCCATGTTCAGGCCAAATCGCACATCCTTGGCGTTCAGCGTCACATAGGGCTCTGTGCCCACCAGTCCCGCAAAGTCGGCCGAGGCCGTGATGCCCACAAAAGTCAGCTGGTCAAACGACTGCCCCATGAAGGAGGGGTTGGCCAAGACCATGCCGAAGTCCAAGTTGACGATGGCAAAACCGATGGCGTCCTTGTTGACGTCGCCGATAGCGTACTCGTCAGCGGTGTCGTGGTAACCAGGATCGGTCGCCAACTTGTCCTTGTCGGTGACGTAAGGGCCTTTGATACCGGCAAATGCCGAGATGTTGCGCCCACCCAGCACCAGGGCATCGACACCCACCACGCCCATGGGCATGGCAATGCCCGCCAGATAAATTTCAGCGTCGTACATGGTGCGGCGCTGCAAGGTGATGCCACCCTCCAGGGCCAACACGCCGGCCACGTTGATGCGCGCGTAGCCAATCGACGCGGTCAGCATGTCCTCTTTGAAGTCCAGCAACATGGGGCGGTTGGGGTTGCCCGTGTCGATGGACATGCCAGCAGACTTACCGCCATCGGTGAAGTCCACAATCATGCCTTCTTGGTCGCTCTGGTTGAGCTCGAAGAGCACGTCTTCAAGAGAGAACTCCAGCTCGTCGGGCAAACCGACCATGGCAATTTGCTTGCCGGTGGCGCGCATGGCGGTGAACTTGGAGCCCTCGGGCACCAAGATTGACTTGGGGTTGGTCAAGTCGGGCGCCTGGGTGGTCAGGATGGTCATCCCGAACTCCAGGTCGTTCACCACAATGCCGATGGCACTGGTGTTGATCGGGTCGGCCTTGTAGGTGATGCCGCCCTCGGTCACGTCGTGGTCGGTGACATAACCGTCGCGGTTGCTGTCCTGAATGTAAGGGCCGCCCACGCCAATGAAGGCCTGCACATTGCTGGCGCCAAACTCAATGGTGCTGGTGCGCACGCCCTTGATGGTGCCCAGAATTCCGTAATCCACCGTGACCTCGCGCGAGCCACCTTTGCGGAAAGCAAAGTCGCCTTGCACGTAGACAAACTGCGAGAGCATCAGCGTGGCGTTTTTGATGCTGGCCTCAATAAAGGCACCGCCCGCAAAGTCAATGTAGATCGGCGCGGCACCCGTGGGCACGGCCAAGCCTTGAGGGCCAAAGCTCTTGACAAAGTCAATCGAAGGCTTGGTCTCGGGCGAGCTTTCCCAGCCATCGCTCCAGTTCATGCGCACTTCAATGTCTTGGCCAAAGAGCTGGAAGATGTCGCCGCCACCGGCCACCACAAACTCGCTGGCCGAGGCCTTGAGCGAGGTGAACTCGGGGAAGAGCTTGCCCACGGTGCCTGTGGGCTTCATGATGGCCAAGGCCACATCGATGTCGGCAATGGCCAAGCCAAACACGCCTTCTTGGTCACGGATGGGGGTCTGCGACTTCCAGTCCGGGATGCCATAACCCACAAACACATTGGCGTCGCTGATGCCCAGCAAGGTGGTCTCCACCTCCACATTGGAGACGGTGCGCCAGTCGCTGGAAATCTCGATGTCCGAATAAAGACTTGCCGCTTCCAGCTGTAGCCCAGTGGACAGGAACTTCAGGTCACCCAACTTGGTGCCCGTGTCGATGGTGACCTTGCGCCGGGCGCCCGCCTCGTAGGCGAACGAGCCTTGCACAAACACAAACTCGCTGATTTGCAAGGTCGCCAAACCCACATAAACGCCAATCAAAGGCGAGTCGTAAGCGATGTCAATAGGGGTGCCGCCAGTGAGCACGGACAAACCGTTGGCACCATAGGTGGACTTGAAGTCCACGTAGGGGGAAATGCCACTGTCCTCGTCCCAATCCTCGCCCTGGTTGGCCGAGATGCGAACCTTTTCGCCTTCGATTTTGAGGAAATCAATCCCCACCAGGCCCACAAAGTCAACCGTCGCCGACAGTGCCCACATGTCGGGCACTTTTTTCTTCTCGTCGCTGTAGAGGACCACGGCCAAATCGAGGTTGTTCACCGCAAAGCCGATGGCGTCTTCGGAGGGCGTGTCGGCCACGGTGATGCGGCCGTCTTTGTTGCTGTCGACAAAGTACGGGCCCGACCCGACAAACAACATGGCGTCCGAGAAACCAATGGTCGTGGCCTTCATCGCGTAGTTTTCAAGGCGCGCGTACTTGCCGTCGTTGACCACGCCACTCAAGGCCGCAGCACCATCCATGGAGCCGTCTGCAAAACCGGTGACCACATCTACCGCCGTGCCCGAGGAGCGGGTGATGGCGAAGCCGCTTTGGATGAAGAAGAAGTCGCCCAGAGAGACACTGGCGCGGCTGACTTCCACGCCAAAGAAATCGCTGTTGTAGTTCAGGAAAATTGGCGCATCGCCCGTCTCAACCTTCAGACCTTGGCCGCCAAAGCTTGAACGCAGGTCGGCATAAGGGCCGACTTTCATGCCCTTCCAGTCGCCACCGGTGTTGAGCTTGAGCGTGATGTCATCGATGGCCAGCTTCATGAAGCCCCAGTCGACGTTGAGCTTGACCGGCCAGTAAGCGCTCATGGCGTACATGCGCGGGATCACACGGTTCGGGTCGACCGCCTCGGTGGCGCGGAAGGTGGCAAAGGCGACGTCAATGCCATCCAAGCGGATCAGCGGATCGTTGTAAGAGCCGATTTTGATGGACACATCGGAGGCGCCAAACACAATGGCATCGACTGGCAGGCCTTCAAATCGGCTGTTATCGGCCGAGAGGTATCCATCGCGCTTGAGCTTGCGCAAGTCGGTGTTCAAGCCTGCGGCTTCACCCGTCAAGCGGCTGGGCAGCTGGGTTTGCACATCCAGCGCCATGTTGTCGGCCTTTTCAAAGACGAAAGTGCCTTCGATGAAGAAGAAACCGCCAATGCCCAACAAAGCCTTGTCCAGTTTGACACCGATCAAGCTCTTGTCGTAATCAAACTTGAACTTGGCGTCAGTGACCTCCAAGTTCAGAGCGCCGCCGTCAAAAGAGGTCTTGAAATCGATGAACGGACGCACGCCATCGAGCTCGCCCCACTCACCGCCTTGGTTGGCGTAGACCTGCAAGCTCTTGAGCTGGAACTGGAACACCACCCAATCGATGCTGATGTCCGCATTCCAGTTGACCTGCAAGGCGTACATATTGGGGATGACGCCATCGGGATCGGCCGCATCGGTCGGGTTCATGAACACCAAGCCGAGGTCGATGTTCTCTAAGGTGATGCCCCAACGGTCCTCATTGACTTTTTCTCCACTGTCGAACAAGCCGTTGCCGTTGGTGTCAATGAAGTAAGGGCCCATGCCGACAAAAATATCAACGTCGGTCGCGGCCAGCAAAGTGGAGGCGGCTTCGAGCTTCTCAATGCGGCTGTAGTCGGCCGACACGCCATTGACCTTGGACAAGCCCGACTTGAGAGTTGGGTCGTCATTGACCTGCTTTGCCGACAGGCCCGTGCCCACGTCAATGAGCACCGACTCGGCTTGTTCAAAGTAAAAGCCGCCGCTGATGTAGATGTAGTCTGAAATCGCCAGGGTGGCACGCTCGATCTTCAGGCCCAACACCTCACCACGGCTGGCGTTGGTGCTCACCGTCTGAACCAAACCAGCGCCCGACACCACCTCGTATTGGTTGAGCGCCATCACGCCACGGGTGGTGCCCAGTGCGCCTTCAACGCTGTTCATTTCCAAGGTAATGCCCTGGGCCATCAGGGTGAAGCCATCAATGCCCACAAAGCCAATGGAATCAGCGCTGGCCGACAATGCCGTCCAGGACGAGTCGGCCACAGCAGGGCTGTCGAACAGCACCAGGCCCAAGTCCAGGCCCAACAGCTCAAAGCCCAAGCGGTCGGCATCGGAGCCGCCCACGCCCACAAAGGCGCGACCGTCACTCACGCCCAGCGAGAGCGCCCTGCCCGCGACTTTACTGCCGTCTTTCAAGGTCATCTCGGCATCGGCCGAAGTGATGCCAAAGCTGCCTGAAACTTGGATAAAGCCGAACAGGTCAATCTCCAGCGCGCCGGTCAGCTGCATCATGTCGCCGTCGCTGCCCTTGAGGGTCAGGGCCAGCTCGCTTTGCGGACCGGTGGCCACGGAAAGGTCGGTATAGCGCGCAGTGGCTGCATCATTGGTGCTGGCAGTCAAACCATAGTCGACCACCGAGCCATCGCTGGCTGCGTTGTTCAGCGACAAGGCCAAGGTATTGACTGCAATGGTCATGCCGCGCACGCCATCGAAGGAGGCGCGCTGCACCGTGGCCTGGGCACTGGTCCAGCTGCGTGCTGGTGCACTGCCGGTGACCTGCTCGGTCAGGAGGGCCACGCCCAGCTCCACGCCGCTCAGGCGCACGCCTACGCTGCCTGCGCCTACGAAGGCCGTGAGGTTGGTGCCGCCTATGAGCAGCATGTCCACATCGACCAAGGTCTCGTTTTTGGTCGTGCTGAGGTTGTCCTGGATGCCCGCGAGCTTGACCTTGCCTTGGCGGCTTTCAATGCCAAAGTCGCCTTCAACTTTGACAAAGCCAAACAGGTCCAACTTGAGACTGCCGACCAAGCGCGTCATTTGGCCAGCAGCACCATCCAGCGACAGGGTCAAATCGCTGCTGGGGCCGGTGGCCACGCTCAACTCTGTGTTGCGGGCGGTCACAGCGTCGGTGCTGTCTGCCGTCAGGCTGTAATCCACCACAGAATGGTCGCTGGCCATGCGGTTAACCGCCAAAGCCATCTCATTGACTTCGATGGTCAAACCATCCACGCCCACAAAGGCTGCTTGGTCCACTGCAGCTTGCGCTGTAGTCCAAGTGCGCGCCTTAGCGGTCCCGGCGACTTGCTCGGTCAACAGGGCCAGGCCCAGTTCCACGTTTTTGAGATCGATGCCAATGTTGCCCGCGCCGACAAATGCACTGAGATTGCTGCCGCCAATGAGCAACATGTCCACATTGACCAGCGTTTCGTCTTTTTCGGTGGTGGGGTCGTTCTCCACGCCCGCGAGTTTGACCTGGCCTTGACGGCTTTCAATGCCAAAGTCGCCGTTGACTTTGACGAAGCCGAACACGTCGAGTTTCAAGCTACCGACCAGGCGGGTCATCTGGCCTTTGGCTCCGTCCAGGTTCAACTCCAGGTCGGAGGTGGGGCCGGTGGCCACTTTAAGTGAGGTGTTGCGCAGCGTCGCTGCGTCTGTCGTGCTGGCCGTCAAGCTGTAGTCGACCACGGTGCCGTCTTTGGCAGCGCGGTTGATCTCCAAGCCCATGTTGTTGACTTCGATGGTCAGGTCGGCAACACCCACAAATGCGGCTTTGTCCACCGTGGCTTGCGCCGTGGTCCAGCTGCGCGACTTGGTGCCTGCAGGCTCCAAGCCAGTGAGTTTTTCGCTGACGATGACCAAGCCCAAATCCACATCGTCCAGGCTCACACCCACGGCCCCGGCCAACAGCTTGCCGCTCGCGTCGTAGCCTCCCCCCACGCCGGCAAATGCGTCAAGGTTGTTGCCACCCAAGGTCAGCACATCCGCAGACACAGTTTTGCCGTCGCTGAGCGTGACGCTTTGGCTGCGCGAGACGATGGCAAATTCACCGCGAGCAGCCACAAAGCCGGCGATGTTCAGATTGAGAACGCCACGCGCTTCCATGAGCTCGCCATCAGCGCCGTCCAGACTGAGTGCAAAGCCCTCGCCGCCGTCGGCCACCTTCAATTGAGTGGCACCAGTGCTGTAGTCCACCACCAAGGTGCGGGCAGGTTTCGCCGGTGTGGTAACGGTGCTGCCCGTCTCCACGGTTTCCAGCGTGACCGCCTCGGGCACGGTTGTGTCAGTGACCACCAAGGCTGCCACGTTGGCACCCAGCAGGCTACCGCCAAAGCTCAGTTGCAGTTCGCGGCCTGTGTAGAAACTCAGTTGGGCGGATGCACCCGTGATGCCCGTCAGGGCTGCTGTGATGGCCGCTTGCACCTGGCCTTCGGACATATCGGTGCGCAAGGTGCTGGTGGTCACGGTGCTGCCGCCGTGCGTCAAGCTCAGCGTGTAATCCACTTGTGACTGGGCGCTGGAAATGACCACGCGCTGCACCTCCCCGGTACGCGCTTGACCTTGTGCCACGTTGGATGGTGTGACCACGGCCAGGCTGAGATTGCGTGCGGCCTCACTGTCCGAGCCAAAGTGGCTGCGGATGTTGGCCACATCGGTGTAGGCCAGCGTTCCACCAAAGGTGAGGGTGAAGCCGGCTTCGCGCGCATTGGCACCGCTTAGCGTGGCCACGGTGACTTGACCTGCGCCAAACAGCGTGTCCATGCCCGCTTGCAGGTTGGCACGCAGCTGCGCCGGCTCGGCGCTGTAGCCGATGGCCGGGCTGTAGGTGCGCACACCGTCCAGTTCGACCGAGATTTGGAAGCTGCCCTCGGGCAGCTCAGCATCCACCGAGATGGCACTGACCACCACCGATGCGACATTCACGCCTGTCAGCGCACCGCCAAAGCGAATCAGGTAAGCATCGGCGCCATCGGCCGTGACGCTGACCGTGCCCAGGCTGCCCAGCGTGGTGGAGCCAGTCGTGGCTGCACGCAAGGTGGTCTGAACGGCGTCTGCACTCGCACCAAAAGCGATCTGGCCTGAGTTGTAGGTTTGACCCGCGTGGTTCCAACTCAGCACAAACGTGCCCTGGGTGTTGGCGGCGCGGTCCAGGCTCAGTCGCTGGACTTCGGCCACTGCAGGTGCGCCATTGGTCAGCAACGCGTAGTCCAGCTCGGTGCTGGCAATGCCTATGCCCTTGGGGTCAATGTCCACGCCAGCCAGCGCACCCACAAAACTCACCACATAGCGCTCGCCGGCCGTGCCGCGGCTGTAAGCCACATCAATGTCGGCCGAAGTGACGGCGATGCCTTGGTGGCCGTTGAGCAGTTCGGCGTAGGCCGACTTGAGGTTGGCAATGTTGGTGGCCGAATTGCCCACCACAAAGTTGCGGCTGATGCTGCTGCCGGTGGCGCCTGCGCGGTCGGCCTGCAAGGCCACCAGGTTCAGGTTTTGGCCCGCCAAAGAACCACCCATGCTCAGCAAGAAGGTGTCTTCTGAGGCCGTGCCCACTTGGCCCAGGGTGACGGTAACAGACGCGCCTGAAATCTGGCCGAAGGCCGTGTTCATTGCTGACTGAATTTGCGCCTGACTGGCGTTGCCCGCGATCACGGCGGTGGTGTAAGTCTGACCAGCGTGCGTGAGGCTCAGGCGGTAGCCTTTGTCCAGGGCCTGGTTGCCCAGCACGACCCACTGCTCTTGTTTTTGTCCACTCACGCCGGCTTGCACCGTGCGCACCGCAGCGCTGGCGTTCGCCAGTGCCGTGGTGCTCAGGCTGAGCGAATCGACATTCGTGCCGGCCAGACTGCCGACAAACTCAATGTCAAGGCCCAAGCTGCCGGTGTTGGACTGCGCAGGGTTGAAGCTGACCTTGACGTTGCCCGCGCCCACATTGGACAGGCGCGCCAACTCGGCTTGCACACGGGCGGCCAAAGCCACACCGTCGCTGACATAGCTGATGTTGCGGCTGGTTTGGCCGCCCAAACTGAGCGTGAAGCTGCCGCTGGGGGCCGCCTGGCTGTCACTGAGCGCAACGGTGAGGGGGCTGAGGTTTTGGCCCAAGAGCGCACCGCCAAAAGTCACCACATAGTTGCCGGTTTGGCTGCTGCTGACCTCGACCGCGCCGTCTTTGCCCAGCGCTGCATTGAGCGCGTAGCGCACTGCAGCCGCATTGGCGCCGTAGTTCAGGCCGGTGGTGGTGTAGGTCTTGCCGCCATGCACCAGGCTGAGCGTGAAACTGCCGGCACCTGTGGTCTTGAGTTGCACGTTTTGCACCTCAGACTGGCCTGCACTGCCGTTTTCTTGGAGCAGGTAGCTGAAGGTACGGGCCTCACTGATCATGCCGGTGCGGCCTATGTCTTGAGCCGCCAGGCTACCGACAAACTCCACCAGATAGCGGTGGCCCGCACCTGTGTAGCTGGCGTCCAGTGTGACATGAATGTCGCTGGCGGCCACAGTGCGACCGTTGGTCGCGAACATTTCCACATACGCCGCCTTGAGCTGGGCAATGGTCTTGCCCGTGTCTTTGGCGTCGTTGGCGTACTTCCAGGTGGCCGTGGTGACCGGATTGTCCAGCATGTAGAGCTTGAAGCCCTGAAAGCCGAGGCTGTTGTTAAAGGTGATGCTGTAGCGCTCGTTGACCGCAGCACCTGAGCCTTGGGCCACGGTACTGACCACGGCTGTGGAGGCGGGGTTCGCACCCAAGTTGCCACTGACCGTCAGGCGCTGCAACTCGTTGACGCCAGCCACGGCGGACTGGGTTTGGCTGACGCTGCCATCCGCCACAAAAAAGACGCTGTACTGACCACCCACCGACGGGGTGGTGAAAACCAGACCGTTCGATTCATTGACAGCGGCCTGGCCTGGGATTTTCACCTCGACCTGGGCACTGGCAGGCGCCGGAGCCTCGCGCACAGCCACCAAGCGAACCTGTTTGACCTCATTCACACCGGCCTGGGGCGCTTGGCTTTCAGACACGGTGATGGTGCTGGCCGAAGGCGTGGCGGTCAGGGTGATACCGGAGACCGCTTTGCCCGCCAGCGCGCCCATGAATTCAATGCTGTAGCCCTCGTCGCGGCTGCCTGTCACTCGCACATTGGCCGCTCCACCAACTGCGCTCAAACTGCCCAGGGCCACGCCCACGGCGGCCAAGAGCTCGGCGTCTGTCATGAAGGCGTCGACTTCAACGTCTTGCGTGCCTTTGCCGTCACCAAAACTCAAGCGACCCGCAAACCCTGCAGGCAGAGTGAGTTTGAGACGGGTGTTGGTTTGTGTGTCAAAGGCCTGCTCGGCCGGCAAGCTGACACCCTGGTTGATGTTGACCAACAGGTTGTTCACCTCAGCGGTCAAGCTGTCTATGCCTTGGACGGAGGCGCTGGCAGCGGTGGCCTGCAAGCTGGTGAAGTGGCGTCCCGGGTGGTCGGGGTCGGTGATGAGGGCCAGGCCAAAGTTCACTTGGCCGAGCTTCAAACCAATGGCGTCGTCTTGGCCCGCGCGCACGCCGGCGAAGGCGTCCACATTGCTCGCACCGATGGTGACCAGATCGGCCTGCTTGATGACCGATCCGTCAGACAGGACCACTTGCTGGCTGCGCTGCTCGACTGCAAAGTTGCCCTTGACGCTGAAAAAGCCAAACAGGTCCAAATCCAGGCCTGCAGCGGCCTTGATGATTTCACCCTCGCTGCCTGCCATGGACAGGGTGAGTGCGCTGCTGGCGCCTGTAGGGATGCTCAGGGCTGTCGTGCGGCCCAAGCTGGTGTTGGCAGGGTCTTTCCAACCATAGTCCACCACCTTGTCGCCGGTTTTTCCGGCTTGGTTGATGAAAACGCTGATCCCGGTGGCCGAAGCAGTGAGGCCCTCAATGCCCACAAACGACAAACTGCTGGCAGTCGCTTGGAAGCTGGTCCAGTTGCGGCTGGCGTCGTTGCTGGCCGACAGCAAGGCCAAGCCAAACTCGGCATTGTTCAGTTGCAGGCCAATGGCGTCTGGCTGGCCGGAGCCTACGCCCACAAAGGCGTTCACACCCTTGCCGCCCACGAGCAGCGCGTCGGTGACCACCGTCTCGCCGCCAGAAAGCTTGACGCTGCGCTCTGAGGATTCAAAGGCCAAATCGCCCGACAAGCTGACAAAGCCAAAGAGGTCGAGATTGACGTGGCCTGCCGCACGGGCGAGTTCACCCATGCTGCCATCGGTATCCAACACCACGGTTTGTCCGCCGCTGCCGGCCATGACTTCGAGCTGCACGCCGCTGTAATCGACCACCACGTCGCGGGTGGCCCCTGCGCCGGGGATGCCGCGGTTGATCTCCACCATCAAGTCGTTTGCACTGGCCTCTACACCGTCCAGACCCACAAAGGCCAGTTCACCAGCCGTGGCTTTGAGCGTGGTGAACTCGCGCGCCATGGCGGTGCTGTTCTCGGGCAGCCGCTCGGTCATGAGGGCCAAGCCAAAATTCACATCTTTGAGCGCCAGGCCCATGCGCTGCTCGGAGCCACCATTGACGCCGGCAAAGGCGTCCAGGCCACTGCCACCCAAGGTCAGCACGTCGGCTTGAATCACCGTGGCGGCTTTGGCTTTGAGCGGGTCGTCCGAGGTGACCCCGTCGTTCAGGGTGAGCTCGCTGTCTTTGCGCTCAATGGCCAGCTGCCCGGCAACTTGGAAGAAGCCAAAAACATCGAGGTCGAGGTGACCAGCGGCTCGGGTGACTTCACCGTCTGCACCGGCCAGTGTGATTTCCATGCTGCTGCTCGGGCCAGTGGCTACGGTCAGCTCTGTGCGGCGCGGGCTGGCCTCGTTGGCCGGATCGGTCAGGGCAAAGTCAATCACCGCGTCGCCGTCTTTGCCGGCGCGGTTGATCTCCAACAGCATGTCCGAGCCTTGGGCTTGCAAACCGTCCACACCCACAAAGTTGGCGCTGGTTGCACGCGCCTGGAAGGCGGTCCAGCTGCGCAATTCGTCAGCCGCGTCGCTGTAAAGCGCCAGGCCAAAGTCGACACCGCCGAGTTCAAGCCCGATGGCGTCGACAGTGCCACCGCCCACACCAACAAAGGCGTTGAGTTGGTGACCACCCAGGGTGAGCACGCGCGCTTCGGTGGTGCTGCCGCCGGCGAGGGTGATTTGTTGCACCTGGTTGGCTTTTTCAAGCGCAAAGTCGCCTTCGACTTGTACGAAGCCAAAGGCATCAATGTCCATGTGGCCACTCACTTGCAGCAACTCGCCGCGGCGGCCGTCCAAATTCATGGCCAGTTCGCTGGCAGGGCCTGTGGCCACGTTCAGCACAGTCGCGCCCGTGCGGAAGTCGATCACCGAGGTGTCGTAGGCGGCACGGTTGACCGATACGGTCACGCCATCGGCGGCCACGGTCAGACCATCAACACCCACAAATGCGGCGTCGCCCACATTGGCTTGCACGCTGGTCCAGTTGCGGGCCGGGGTGGTGGCGGTCGAGCCCAGTTTTTCGGTGCTCAGCACAATGGCAAAGTCAACATCTGACAAGGCCAAGCCCAAGGCGTTGGCTTGACCACCGTTGACGCCTGCAAAGGCATTCACGCCGCTGGCGCCGATGCGCAACTGCTCCACGGACACGGGGACGAGGGCTTCGTTTTTGTCTGTAGTGCCCGGCAGATCGGCCAGGGTGACGGTGCTGTCGAGCTTTTCAACGGCAAAGCCGCCGGCGACCTGGAAGAAGCCCATCACGTCGACCGTGAGGTTGCCGCTGGCACGGGTCAGCTCGCCTTGAGCGCCATCCATGCTCAGGGTCAGGCTGGCGGGCTCGGTAGCGGTGCCGGTTTGCACCGTCAGGCCGCGGGCAGCAAAGTCGACCAGCGTCCCCTTGGCGTCGGCGCGGTTGATTTCCAACTTGAGGGTATCGGCCGCCAGGGTGATGTCCTCCAGGCCCAGCACCTGTGCGCTGCTTGCGCTGGCTTGCAGCGCCATCCAAGAACGTGCTGTGGTGTTGGCCTTGGCTTGGGCGGGTGTGAGCTGTTCGCCCAGCAGCACCAAGCCAAAGTCCACATCGCCCAGCGACAGACCCTTGGCGCCTTGGCGCAGATTGCCTTGCGCATCATAGCCACCGGCCACGCCAGCAAAGGCGTTGAGGCCGGAGCCACCGACGCTGAGCATGTCCACCCGCACTTGACTGGCAGGCTTTTCTTCGGTCCCGTCGTTGAGGATGACGGTCTGCGTGCTTTTCTCAATGGCCAGCGCGCCTTGAACGGCCACAAAGCCGGCCACGTCAAGGCTCAGGTTCGCGCTGGCGCGTGTGATTTCGCCCAAGCGACCGTCGAGGTCAAGGCTCAGACTGTCTGGCTTGTTCAGGGTGCCAGTAGAGACCGTGAGTGCGGTGGTGCCTTGGCGGT
Source organism: Limnohabitans sp. DCL3 (assembly GCF_048019295.1). Taxonomy (GTDB): domain Bacteria; phylum Pseudomonadota; class Gammaproteobacteria; order Burkholderiales; family Burkholderiaceae_C; genus Limnohabitans_A. The sequence continues at coordinate 2,505,595 of NZ_CP171842.1, forward strand.
AATCGACCAAAGAGCCGTCGCTGCCTGCGCGGTTGATGGCCAGTGTCAAGGTATCGACCTTGGCTTCGAGCTCGTTCACGCCGATGAAGCTGGCGGTGGCCGCATTGGCTTGCAAGCTGGTCCATTCGCGTGCCACAACACCAGCGTTGGCCTGGTTGGTGCTGAGTGTTTCAGTATTCAGGGCCAGAGCGAATTCAACCCCTGTGAGGTTGAGGCCGATGGCGCTGTCTGTGCCGCCATTGATACCAGCAAACGCTGTCAAACCACTGCCACCCACCAGCAACTGGCGCACCGACACGGGTGTTGTCGATTCATTGGCGGTGGTGTTGGGGTTGTCAGCCAGTGTGACTTGGCTGTTCCGCTGCTCCAAAGACAAAGCGCCGGCGACTTGGAAGAAGCCGAAGGCGTCGATCACGATGTTGCCGCTGGCGCGTGTCAGCTCGCCCAAGCTGGCGGCCAGATCCAGCGTGATCTCGCTGGGCTTGGAGACGGTGCCAGTCTGGACCTTGAGATTTTGCGCGGCAAAGTCCACCAAGGTACCGTCGGCCCCTGCGCGGTTAATTTGCACACTCATGTCGCTGGCAGCCAGCGTCAGGCCATCCACACCACCAAATGAAGCACCGGCAGCCGTGGCTTGCAAAGCACTCCACTCACGGGCTGTTTTACCGGGAGCGAGGTCGCGTTCGGTGAGCAGCGCCAAGGCGAAGTTCACGCCAGTGAGCGTGAGGCCCGTGGCGTCTGCGCTGCCGCCGTTGATGCCGGCAAACGCTGTCAGGCCCGAGCCGCCAATGGTCAACTGGTCGACGCTGACAGGGTGGGTCGATTCGTTGACGTCGGTCGTGCTGGCCAAGTCGCCCAGCTTCACCGTATTGCGAGATTTTTCGATTTGCAAGGCGCCGGCGACTTGGAAGAAGCCGAAGGCGTCGATCACGATGTTGCCGCTGGCGCGCGTCAGCTCGCCCAAGCTGGCGGCCAGGTCCAGCGTGATCTCGCTGGGCTTGGAGACGGTGCCAGTCTGGACCTTGAGATTTTGCGCGGCAAAGTCCACCAAGGTACCGTCGGTACCTGCGCGGTTGATTTGCACACTCATGTCGCTGGCAGCCAGCGTCAGGCCATCCACACCACCAAATGAAGCACCGGCAGCCGTGGCTTGCAGAGCACTCCACTCACGGGCTGTTTTACCGGGAGCGAGGTCGCGTTCGGTGAGCAGCGCCAAGGCAAAGTTCACGCCAGTGAGCGTGAGGCCCGTGGCGTCTGCGCTGCCGCCGTTGATACCTGCAAACGCTGTCAGGCCCGAGCCGCCAATGGTCAGCTGCTCCACCGTGACCGCGTTGGTCGATTCGTTGACGTCGGTCGTGCTGGCCAAGTCGCCCAGCTTCACCGTGGTTGTGTTCTTGTTCAGCGCCAATGCGCCCGAGACTTTGAAGAAGCCGAACGCGTCAATGGTGAGGTTGCCGGAGGCGCGGGTCACTTCACCCAGGTTCGCGGCCAAGTCCAGCGTCATCGTGCTGGGGGTCTCGACTGTGCCGGTTTGGACAACTTGGTTCTGTACCGTGTAGTCGACCAAGGTGTTGTCAGCCGCCTTGCGGGTGATCTCCACATTGATCGCGCTGGCCGTCACTGTCAGGCCAGACACGCCCACAAAGTTCGCGCCCGTGGCAGAGGCCTTCACGGCAGTCCACTCTCGCGCTGTCTTACCTTCGGCTGGTGTCTTTTCTGTCTGGATCGCCACCGCAAAGTTCACGCCCGTCAGGTTCAAGCCCGTGGGGTCTGCGCTGCCGCCGTTGATACCTGCAAACGCTGTCAGGCCCGAGCCGCCAATGGTCAGCTGCTCCACCGTGACCGCGTTGGTCGATTCGTTGACGTCGGTCGTGCTGGCCAAGTCGCCCAGCTTCACCGTGGTTGTGTTCTTGTTCAGCGCCAATGCGCCCGAGACTTTGAAGAAGCCGAACGCGTCAATGGTGAGGTTGCCGGAGGCGCGGGTCACTTCACCCAGGTTCGCGGCCAAGTCCAGCGTCATCGTGCTGGGGGTCTCGACTGTGCCGGTTTGGACAACTTGGTTCTGTACCGTGTAGTCGACCAAGGTGTTGTCAGCCGCCTTGCGGGTGATCTCCACATTGATCGCGCTGGCCGTCACTGTCAGGCCAGACACGCCCACAAAGTTCGCGCCCGTGGCAGAGGCCTTCACGGCAGTCCACTCTCGCGCTGTCTTACCTTCGGCTGGTGTCTTTTCTGTCTGGATCGCCACCGCAAAGTTCACGCCCGTCAGGTTCAAGCCCGTGGGGTCTGCGCTGCCGCCGTTGATACCTGCAAACGCTGTCAGGCCCGAGCCGCCAATGGTCAGCTGCTCCACCGTGACCGCGTTGGTCGATTCGTTGACGTCGGTCGTGCTGGCCAAGTCGCCCAGCTTCACCGTGGTTGTGTTCTTGTTCAGCGCCAATGCGCCCGAGACTTTGAAGAAGCCGAACGCGTCAATGGTGAGGTTGCCGGAGGCGCGGGTCACTTCACCCAGGTTCGCGGCCAAGTCCAGCGTCATCGTGCTGGGGGTCTCGACTGTGCCGGTTTGGACAACTTGGTTCTGTACCGTGTAGTCGACCAAGGTGTTGTCAGCCGCCTTGCGGGTGATCTCCACATTGATCGCGCTGGCCGTCACTGTCAGGCCAGACACGCCCACAAAGTTCGCGCCCGTGGCAGAGGCCTTCACGGCAGTCCACTCTCGCGCTGTCTTACCTTCGGCTGGTGTCTTTTCTGTCTGGATCGCCACCGCAAAGTTCACGCCCGTCAGGTTCAAGCCCGTGGGGTCTGCGCTGCCGCCGTTGATACCTGCAAACGCTGTCAGGCCCGAGCCGCCAATGGTCAGCTGCTCCACCGTGACCGCGTTGGTCGATTCGTTGACGTCGGTCGTGCTGGCCAAGTCGCCCAGCTTCACCGTGGTTGTGTTCTTGTTCAGCGCCAATGCGCCCGAGACTTTGAAGAAGCCGAACGCGTCAATGGTGAGGTTGCCGGAGGCGCGGGTCACTTCACCCAGGTTCGCGGCCAAGTCCAGCGTCATCGTGCTGGGGGTCTCGACTGTGCCGGTTTGGACAACTTGGTTCTGTACCGTGTAGTCGACCAAGGTGTTGTCAGCCGCCTTGCGGGTGATCTCCACATTGATCGCGCTGGCCGTCACTGTCAGGCCAGACACGCCCACAAAGTTCGCGCCCGTGGCAGAGGCCTTCACGGCAGTCCACTCTCGCGCTGTCTTACCTTCGGCTGGTGTCTTTTCTGTCTGGATCGCCACCGCAAAGTTCACGCCCGTCAGGTTCAAGCCCGTGGGGTCTGCGCTGCCGCCGTTGATACCTGCAAACGCTGTCAGGCCCGAGCCGCCAATGGTCAGCTGCTCCACCGTGACCGCGTTGGTCGATTCGTTGACGTCGGTCGTGCTGGCCAAGTCGCCCAGCTTCACCGTGGTTGTGTTCTTGTTCAGCGCCAATGCGCCCGAGACTTTGAAGAAGCCGAACGCGTCAATGGTGAGGTTGCCGGAGGCGCGGGTCACTTCACCCAGGTTCGCGGCCAAGTCCAGCGTCATCGTGCTGGGGGTCTCGACTGTGCCGGTTTGGACAACTTGGTTCTGTACCGTGTAGTCGACCAAGGTGTTGTCAGCCGCCTTGCGGGTGATCTCCACATTGATCGCGCTGGCCGTCACTGTCAGGCCAGACACGCCCACAAAGTTCGCGCCCGTGGCAGAGGCCTTCACGGCAGTCCACTCTCGCGCTGTCTTACCTTCGGCTGGTGTCTTTTCTGTCTGGATCGCCACCGCAAAGTTCACGCCCGTCAGGTTCAAGCCCGTGGGGTCTGCGCTGCCGCCGTTGATACCTGCAAACGCTGTCAGGCCCGAGCCGCCAATGGTCAGCTGCTCCACCGTGACCGCGTTGGTCGATTCGTTGACGTCGGTCGTGCTGGCCAAGTCGCCCAGCTTCACCGTGGTTGTGTTCTTGTTCAGCGCCAATGCGCCCGAGACTTTGAAGAAGCCGAACGCGTCAATGGTGAGGTTGCCGGAGGCGCGGGTCACTTCACCCAGGTTCGCGGCCAAGTCCAGCGTCATCGTGCTGGGGGTCTCGACTGTGCCGGTTTGGACAACTTGGTTCTGTACCGTGTAGTCGACCAAGGTGTTGTCAGCCGCCTTGCGGGTGATCTCCACATTGATCGCGCTGGCCGTCACTGTCAGGCCAGACACGCCCACAAAGTTCGCGCCCGTGGCAGAGGCCTTCACGGCAGTCCACTCTCGCGCTGTCTTACCTTCGGCTGGTGTCTTTTCTGTCTGGATCGCCACCGCAAAGTTCACGCCCGTCAGGTTCAAGCCCGTGGGGTCTGCGCTGCCGCCGTTGATACCTGCAAACGCTGTCAGGCCCGAGCCGCCAATGGTCAGCTGCTCCACCGTGACCGCGTTGGTCGATTCGTTGACGTCGGTCGTGCTGGCCAAGTCGCCCAGCTTCACCGTGGTTGTGTTCTTGTTCAGCGCCAATGCGCCCGAGACTTTGAAGAAGCCGAACGCGTCAATGGTGAGGTTGCCGGAGGCGCGGGTCACTTCACCCAGGTTCGCGGCCAAGTCCAGCGTCATCGTGCTGGGGGTCTCGACTGTGCCGGTTTGGACAACTTGGTTCTGTACCGTGTAGTCGACCAAGGTGTTGTCAGCCGCCTTGCGGGTGATCTCCACATTGATCGCGCTGGCCGTCACTGTCAGGCCAGACACGCCCACAAAGTTCGCGCCCGTGGCAGAGGCCTTCACGGCAGTCCACTCTCGCGCTGTCTTACCTTCGGCTGGTGTCTTTTCTGTCTGGATCGCCACCGCAAAGTTCACGCCCGTCAGGTTCAAGCCCGTGGGGTCTGCGCTGCCGCCGTTGATACCTGCAAACGCTGTCAGGCCCGAGCCGCCAATGGTCAGCTGCTCCACCGTGACCGCGTTGGTCGATTCGTTGACGTCGGTCGTGCTGGCCAAGTCGCCCAGCTTCACCGTGGTTGTGTTCTTGTTCAGCGCCAATGCGCCCGAGACTTTGAAGAAGCCGAACGCGTCAATGGTGAGGTTGCCGGAGGCGCGGGTCACTTCACCCAGGTTCGCGGCCAAGTCCAGCGTCATCGTGCTGGGGGTCTCGACTGTGCCGGTTTGGACAACTTGGTTCTGTACCGTGTAGTCGACCAAGGTGTTGTCAGCCGCCTTGCGGGTGATCTCCACATTGATCGCGCTGGCCGTCACTGTCAGGCCAGACACGCCCACAAAGTTCGCGCCCGTGGCAGAGGCCTTCACGGCAGTCCACTCTCGCGCTGTCTTACCTTCGGCTGGTGTCTTTTCTGTCTGGATCGCCACCGCAAAGTTCACGCCCGTCAGGTTCAAGCCCGTGGGGTCTGCGCTGCCGCCGTTGATACCTGCAAACGCTGTCAGGCCCGAGCCGCCAATGGTCAGCTGCTCCACCGTGACCGCGTTGGTCGATTCGTTGACGTCGGTCGTGCTGGCCAAGTCGCCCAGCTTCACCGTGGTTGTGTTCTTGTTCAGCGCCAATGCGCCCGAGACTTTGAAGAAGCCGAACGCGTCAATGGTGAGGTTGCCGGAGGCGCGGGTCACTTCACCCAGGTTCGCGGCCAAGTCCAGCGTCATCGTGCTGGGGGTCTCGACTGTGCCGGTTTGGACAACTTGGTTCTGTACCGTGTAGTCGACCAAGGTGTTGTCAGCCGCCTTGCGGGTGATCTCCACATTGATCGCGCTGGCCGTCACTGTCAGGCCAGACACGCCCACAAAGTTCGCGCCCGTGGCAGAGGCCTTCACGGCAGTCCACTCTCGCGCTGTCTTACCTTCGGCTGGTGTCTTTTCTGTCTGGATCGCCACCGCAAAGTTCACGCCCGTCAGGTTCAAGCCCGTGGGGTCTGCGCTGCCGCCGTTGATACCTGCAAACGCTGTCAGGCCCGAGCCGCCAATGGTCAGCTGCTCCACCGTGACCGCGTTGGTCGATTCGTTGACGTCGGTCGTGCTGGCCAAGTCGCCCAGCTTCACCGTGGTTGTGTTCTTGTTCAGCGCCAATGCGCCCGAGACTTTGAAGAAGCCGAACGCGTCAATGGTGAGGTTGCCGGAGGCGCGGGTCACTTCACCCAGGTTCGCGGCCAAGTCCAGCGTCATCGTGCTGGGGGTCTCGACTGTGCCGGTTTGGACAACTTGGTTCTGTACCGTGTAGTCGACCAAGGTGTTGTCAGCCGCCTTGCGGGTGATCTCCACATTGATCGCGCTGGCCGTCACTGTCAGGCCAGACACGCCCACAAAGTTCGCGCCCGTGGCAGAGGCCTTCACGGCAGTCCACTCTCGCGCTGTCTTACCTTCGGCTGGTGTCTTTTCTGTCTGGATCGCCACCGCAAAGTTCACGCCCGTCAGGTTCAAGCCCGTGGGGTCTGCGCTGCCGCCGTTGATACCTGCAAACGCTGTCAGGCCCGAGCCGCCAATGGTCAGCTGCTCCACCGTGACCGCGTTGGTCGATTCGTTGACGTCGGTCGTGCTGGCCAAGTCGCCCAGCTTCACCGTGGTTGTGTTCTTGTTCAGCGCCAATGCGCCCGAGACTTTGAAGAAGCCGAACGCGTCAATGGTGAGGTTGCCGGAGGCGCGGGTCACTTCACCCAGGTTCGCGGCCAAGTCCAGCGTCATCGTGCTGGGGGTCTCGACTGTGCCGGTTTGGACAACTTGGTTCTGTACCGTGTAGTCGACCAAGGTGTTGTCAGCCGCCTTGCGGGTGATCTCCACATTGATCGCGCTGGCCGTCACTGTCAGGCCAGACACGCCCACAAAGTTCGCGCCCGTGGCAGAGGCCTTCACGGCAGTCCACTCTCGCGCTGTCTTACCTTCGGCTGGTGTCTTTTCTGTCTGGATCGCCACCGCAAAGTTCACGCCCGTCAGGTTCAAGCCCGTGGGGTCTGCGCTGCCGCCGTTGATACCTGCAAACGCTGTCAGGCCCGAGCCGCCAATGGTCAGCTGCTCCACCGTGACCGCGTTGGTCGATTCGTTGACGTCGGTCGTGCTGGCCAAGTCGCCCAGCTTCACCGTGGTTGTGTTCTTGTTCAGCGCCAATGCGCCCGAGACTTTGAAGAAGCCGAACGCGTCAATGGTGAGGTTGCCGGAGGCGCGGGTCACTTCACCCAGGTTCGCGGCCAAGTCCAGCGTCATCGTGCTGGGGGTCTCGACTGTGCCGGTTTGGACAACTTGGTTCTGTACCGTGTAGTCGACCAAGGTGTTGTCAGCCGCCTTGCGGGTGATCTCCACATTGATCGCGCTGGCCGTCACTGTCAGGCCAGACACGCCCACAAAGTTCGCGCCCGTGGCAGAGGCCTTCACGGCAGTCCACTCTCGCGCTGTCTTACCTTCGGCTGGTGTCTTTTCTGTCTGGATCGCCACCGCAAAGTTCACGCCCGTCAGGTTCAAGCCCGTGGGGTCTGCGCTGCCGCCGTTGATACCTGCAAACGCTGTCAGGCCCGAGCCGCCAATGGTCAGCTGCTCCACCGTGACCGCGTTGGTCGATTCGTTGACGTCGGTCGTGCTGGCCAAGTCGCCCAGCTTCACCGTGGTTGTGTTCTTGTTCAGCGCCAATGCGCCCGAGACTTTGAAGAAGCCGAACGCGTCAATGGTGAGGTTGCCGGAGGCGCGGGTCACTTCACCCAGGTTCGCGGCCAAGTCCAGCGTCATCGTGCTGGGGGTCTCGACTGTGCCGGTTTGGACAACTTGGTTCTGTACCGTGTAGTCGACCAAGGTGTTGTCAGCCGCCTTGCGGGTGATCTCCACATTGATCGCGCTGGCCGTCACTGTCAGGCCAGACACGCCCACAAAGTTCGCGCCCGTGGCAGAGGCCTTCACGGCAGTCCACTCTCGCGCTGTCTTACCTTCGGCTGGTGTCTTTTCTGTCTGGATCGCCACCGCAAAGTTCACGCCCGTCAGGTTCAAGCCCGTGGGGTCTGCGCTGCCGCCGTTGATACCTGCAAACGCTGTCAGGCCCGAGCCGCCAATGGTCAGCTGCTCCACCGTGACCGCGTTGGTCGATTCGTTGACGTCGGTCGTGCTGGCCAAGTCGCCCAGCTTCACCGTGGTTGTGTTCTTGTTCAGCGCCAATGCGCCCGAGACTTTGAAGAAGCCGAACGCGTCAATGGTGAGGTTGCCGGAGGCGCGGGTCACTTCACCCAGGTTCGCGGCCAAGTCCAGCGTCATCGTGCTGGGGGTCTCGACTGTGCCGGTTTGGACAACTTGGTTCTGTACCGTGTAGTCGACCAAGGTGTTGTCAGCCGCCTTGCGGGTGATCTCCACATTGATCGCGCTGGCCGTCACTGTCAGGCCAGACACGCCCACAAAGTTCGCGCCCGTGGCAGAGGCCTTCACGGCAGTCCACTCTCGCGCTGTCTTACCTTCGGCTGGTGTCTTTTCTGTCTGGATCGCCACCGCAAAGTTCACGCCCGTCAGGTTCAAGCCCGTGGGGTCTGCGCTGCCGCCGTTGATACCTGCAAACGCTGTCAGGCCCGAGCCGCCAATGGTCAGCTGCTCCACCGTGACCGCGTTGGTCGATTCGTTGACGTCGGTCGTGCTGGCCAAGTCGCCCAGCTTCACCGTGGTTGTGTTCTTGTTCAGCGCCAATGCGCCCGAGACTTTGAAGAAGCCGAACGCGTCAATGGTGAGGTTGCCGGAGGCGCGGGTCACTTCACCCAGGTTCGCGGCCAAGTCCAGCGTCATCGTGCTGGGGGTCTCGACTGTGCCGGTTTGGACAACTTGGTTCTGTACCGTGTAGTCGACCAAGGTGTTGTCAGCCGCCTTGCGGGTGATCTCCACATTGATCGCGCTGGCCGTCACTGTCAGGCCAGACACGCCCACAAAGTTCGCGCCCGTGGCAGAGGCCTTCACGGCAGTCCACTCTCGCGCTGTCTTACCTTCGGCTGGTGTCTTTTCTGTCTGGATCGCCACCGCAAAGTTCACGCCCGTCAGGTTCAAGCCCGTGGGGTCTGCGCTGCCGCCGTTGATACCTGCAAACGCTGTCAGGCCCGAGCCGCCAATGGTCAGCTGCTCCACCGTGACCGCGTTGGTCGATTCGTTGACGTCGGTCGTGCTGGCCAAGTCGCCCAGCTTCACCGTGGTTGTGTTCTTGTTCAGCGCCAATGCGCCCGAGACTTTGAAGAAGCCGAACGCGTCAATGGTGAGGTTGCCGGAGGCGCGGGTCACTTCACCCAGGTTCGCGGCCAAGTCCAGCGTCATCGTGCTGGGGGTCTCGACTGTGCCGGTTTGGACAACTTGGTTCTGTACCGTGTAGTCGACCAAGGTGTTGTCAGCCGCCTTGCGGGTGATCTCCACATTGATCGCGCTGGCCGTCACTGTCAGGCCAGACACGCCCACAAAGTTCGCGCCCGTGGCAGAGGCCTTCACGGCAGTCCACTCTCGCGCTGTCTTACCTTCGGCTGGTGTCTTTTCTGTCTGGATCGCCACCGCAAAGTTCACGCCCGTCAGGTTCAAGCCCGTGGGGTCTGCGCTGCCGCCGTTGATACCTGCAAACGCTGTCAGGCCCGAGCCGCCAATGGTCAGCTGCTCCACCGTGACCGCGTTGGTCGATTCGTTGACGTCGGTCGTGCTGGCCAAGTCGCCCAGCTTCACCGTGGTTGTGTTCTTGTTCAGCGCCAATGCGCCCGAGACTTTGAAGAAGCCGAACGCGTCAATGGTGAGGTTGCCGGAGGCGCGGGTCACTTCACCCAGGTTCGCGGCCAAGTCCAGCGTCATCGTGCTGGGGGTCTCGACTGTGCCGGTTTGGACAACTTGGTTCTGTACCGTGTAGTCGACCAAGGTGTTGTCAGCCGCCTTGCGGGTGATCTCCACATTGATCGCGCTGGCCGTCACTGTCAGGCCAGACACGCCCACAAAGTTCGCGCCCGTGGCAGAGGCCTTCACGGCAGTCCACTCTCGCGCTGTCTTACCTTCGGCTGGTGTCTTTTCTGTCTGGATCGCCACCGCAAAGTTCACGCCCGTCAGGTTCAAGCCCGTGGGGTCTGCGCTGCCGCCGTTGATACCTGCAAACGCTGTCAGGCCCGAGCCGCCAATGGTCAGCTGCTCCACCGTGACCGCGTTGGTCGATTCGTTGACGTCGGTCGTGCTGGCCAAGTCGCCCAGCTTCACCGTGGTTGTGTTCTTGTTCAGCGCCAATGCGCCCGAGACTTTGAAGAAGCCGAACGCGTCAATGGTGAGGTTGCCGGAGGCGCGGGTCACTTCACCCAGGTTCGCGGCCAAGTCCAGCGTCATCGTGCTGGGGGTCTCGACTGTGCCGGTTTGGACAACTTGGTTCTGTACCGTGTAGTCGACCAAGGTGTTGTCAGCCGCCTTGCGGGTGATCTCCACATTGATCGCGCTGGCCGTCACTGTCAGGCCAGACACGCCCACAAAGTTCGCGCCCGTGGCAGAGGCCTTCACGGCAGTCCACTCTCGCGCTGTCTTACCTTCGGCTGGTGTCTTTTCTGTCTGGATCGCCACCGCAAAGTTCACGCCCGTCAGGTTCAAGCCCGTGGGGTCTGCGCTGCCGCCGTTGATACCTGCAAACGCTGTCAGGCCCGAGCCGCCAATGGTCAGCTGCTCCACCGTGACCGCGTTGGTCGATTCGTTGACGTCGGTCGTGCTGGCCAAGTCGCCCAGCTTCACCGTGGTTGTGTTCTTGTTCAGCGCCAATGCGCCCGAGACTTTGAAGAAGCCGAACGCGTCAATGGTGAGGTTGCCGGAGGCGCGGGTCACTTCACCCAGGTTCGCGGCCAAGTCCAGCGTCATCGTGCTGGGGGTCTCGACTGTGCCGGTTTGGACAACTTGGTTCTGTACCGTGTAGTCGACCAAGGTGTTGTCAGCCGCCTTGCGGGTGATCTCCACATTGATCGCGCTGGCCGTCACTGTCAGGCCAGACACGCCCACAAAGTTCGCGCCCGTGGCAGAGGCCTTCACGGCAGTCCACTCTCGCGCTGTCTTACCTTCGGCTGGTGTCTTTTCTGTCTGGATCGCCACCGCAAAGTTCACGCCCGTCAGGTTCAAGCCCGTGGGGTCTGCGCTGCCGCCGTTGATACCTGCAAACGCTGTCAGGCCCGAGCCGCCAATGGTCAGCTGCTCCACCGTGACCGCGTTGGTCGATTCGTTGACGTCGGTCGTGCTGGCCAAGTCGCCCAGCTTCACCGTGGTTGTGTTCTTGTTCAGCGCCAATGCGCCCGAGACTTTGAAGAAGCCGAACGCGTCAATGGTGAGGTTGCCGGAGGCGCGGGTCACTTCACCCAGGTTCGCGGCCAAGTCCAGCGTCATCGTGCTGGGGTTGGCCGTGGTGCTGGTTTGCACCGCCAGGCTTTGCGCGTTGTAGTCGACCAGCGTGTTGTCAGTGGCCTTACGCGTGATCGCGATGTCGATGGCGGTGGCCGACACCGTCAGGCCGGACACGCCTACAAAGTTTGCGCCTGTTGCGCTGGCCTTGACCGCTGTCCACTCGCGGGCGGTGGTGTTCGCTGCGGGGTTCTTCTCGGTCTGGATCGCCACCGCAAAGTTCACGCCCGTCAGGTTCAAGCCCGTGGGGTCTGCGCTGCCGCCGTTGATACCTGCAAACGCTGTCAGGCCCGAGCCGCCAATGGTCAGCTGCTCCACCACCACTGGTGTGGCCGACTCGTCGGCAGGCGTGCCGCTCAGGTTGCCCAGCGTGACGCTGGTTGTGTTCTTGTTCAGCGCCAACGCGCCCGAGACTTGGAAGAAGCCGAACGCGTCAATGGTGAGGTTGCCGGAGGCACGGGTCACTTCACCCAGGTTCGCGGCCAAGTCCAGCGTCATCGTGCTGGGGTTGGCCGTGGTGCTGGTTTGCACCGCCAGGCTTTGCGCGTTGTAGTCGACCAGCGTGTTGTCAGTGGCCTTACGCGTGATCGCGATGTCGATGGCGGTGGCCGACACCGTCAGGCCAGACACGCCTACAAAGTTTGCGCCTGTTGCGCTGGCCTTGACCGCTGTCCACTCGCGGGCGGTGGTGTTCGCTGCGGGGTTCTTCTCGGTCTGGATCGCCACCGCAAAGTTCACGCCCGTCAGGTTCAAGCCCGTGGGGTCTGCGCTGCCGCCGTTGATACCTGCAAACGCTGTCAGGCCCGAGCCGCCAATGGTCAGCTGCTCCACCACCACGGGTGTGGCCGACTCGTCGGCAGGCGTGCCGCTCAGGTTGCCCAGCGTGACGCTGGTTGTGTTCTTGTTCAGCGCCAACGCGCCCGAGACTTTGAAGAAGCCGAACGCGTCAATGGTGAGGTTACCGGAGGCGCGGGTCACTTCACCCAGGTTCGCGGCCAAGTCCAGCGTCATCGTGCTGGGGTTGGCCGTGGTGCTGGTTTGCACCGCCAGGCTTTGCGCGTTGTAGTCGACCAGCGTGTTGTCAGTGGCCTTACGCGTGATCGCGATGTCGATGGCGGTGGCCGACACCGTCAGGCCGGACACGCCTACAAAGTTTGCGCCTGTTGCGCTGGCCTTGACCGCTGTCCACTCGCGGGCGGTGGTGTTCGCTGCGGGGTTCTTCTCGGTCTGGATCGCCACCGCAAAGTTCACGCCCGTCAGGTTCAAGCCCGTGGGGTCTGCGCTGCCGCCGTTGATACCTGCAAACGCTGTCAGGCCCGAGCCGCCAATGGTCAGCTGCTCCACCACCACTGGTGTGGCCGACTCGTCGGCAGGCGTGCCGCTCAGGTTGCCCAGCGTGACGCTGGTTGTGTTCTTGTTCAGCGCCAACGCGCCCGAGACTTGGAAGAAGCCGAACGCGTCAATGGTGAGGTTGCCGGAGGCACGGGTCACTTCACCCAGGTTCGCGGCCAAGTCCAGCGTCATCGTGCTGGGGTTGGCCGTGGTGCTGGTTTGCACCGCCAGGCTTTGCGCGTTGTAGTCGACCAGCGTGTTGTCAGTGGCCTTACGCGTGATCGCGATGTCGATGGCGGTGGCCGACACCGTCAGGCCAGACACGCCTACAAAGTTTGCGCCTGTTGCGCTGGCCTTGACCGCTGTCCACTCGCGGGCGGTGGTGTTCGCTGCGGGGTTCTTCTCGGTCTGGATCGCCACCGCAAAGTTCACGCCCGTCAGGTTCAAGCCCGTGGGGTCTGCGCTGCCGCCGTTGATACCTGCAAACGCTGTCAGGCCCGAGCCGCCAATGGTCAGCTGCTCCACCACCACGGGTGTGGCCGACTCGTCGGCAGGCGTGCCGCTCAGGTTGCCCAGCGTGACGCTGGTTGTGTTCTTGTTCAGCGCCAATGCGCCCGAGACTTGGAAGAAGCCGAACGCGTCAATGGTGAGGTTGCCGGAGGCACGGGTCACTTCACCCAGGTTCGCGCCCAAATCCAAAGTGATGCTGCTGGGCGCCGAGAAGGTGCCGGTTTGAACCGTGAGGTTCTGCGCCGCATAGTTCACCAGCGATGTATCCGCCGCCTGGCGAGTGATCTCGACGTTGATGGCGCTTGCCGTGGCTGTCAGGCCAGTAACCCCAACGAAGTTCGCACCAGTGGCCGAGGCTTTGACGGCTGTCCACTGGCGGGCGGCGGTATTGGCGGCAGGCGTCTTTTCAGTCTGCACCGCCAGCGCAAAGTTCACCCCTGTGAGGTTCAAGCCAGTCGGATCGTTGCTTCCGCCATTGATACCCGCAAAGGCCGAAAGACCATTGCCGCCGATGAGCAACTGGTCCACCACCACCGGGGTGGTCGATTCGTCCACGCCAATGGTCGAAGACAAGTCAGCGAGCTTGACGCTGCCCACGCTCTTGGTCAAATTCAAGTCGCCTGTCAAGCGCATGAAGCCAAAAGCATCCACGGTCAGGTTGCCCGAAGCCTTGAGCAACTCGCCCTGCGCTCCGTCCATGGACAGGTTCAAGCTGGAGGCCACCCCCGTAGCGACTGCGAGCGTGGTTTTAGCGGAGGCATAGCTCACCACGGCGTCGTTTGCACCTTCAGCCTGGTTCAATTGGAAGGACAAACTTTGACCGCTCAAAGAAACACCGCTCAGCCCAGTGAGCGAGGCACCCGTAGCGCTGGCCTGGGCGCTGGTCCAGCGTCGGCTGACGTCGGACTTGGCGCTCATCAACGCCAAACCGAATTCCACGCCGGTCAGGGCCACTTGCGGGCCGCCAGCGGCACCGAGCTGGGCGTTGAGGTCTTTGCCACCCAGGGTCAACAGACTCACCTCAATGCCGGTGGTGGCTTCGTTGACTGCAGTGCCAATGGTGTCTGAGGCCAATTTGACGGTGGTGGTGTCGGCCAGGAAAGCAAAGTTGCCGTTGACGCGGAAAAAGTCGCCCAGTACCAAGTTGGCACCACTCACACTCACCGACTTGACACCGGCGCTCAGGCTGCCAAATGTGTGACTGGTGCCAGCCACATTGATGGCACGGTTTGACGCATCAAGGTCGGTGCTGTTCCATCGCACTGTGGCCGATGAGGCTGACAGCGCGATGGACTCGCCCAATGACATGTCGGCCGCACCCGAGGCCTCGACCAACATACCGGGATTGCTTTGGGCTGCATCGCGAATGACCAAGGCCAAGCTGGCCTGAGTGACGCCGGCACGCATATCCCCCACACGCACTGAGGCGCTCGCGTTGCTGGCCAAAATTTCGAGGTTGCCAGTGGTGGCATCGCGCTCAAACGACAAATTACCCGAGACCTGCAAGCTCTCGCCTATGCGCGCTTGCAAACCAGTCACGTTGAGCACCGGGTCGGACGTGGCACCCATGGCCGACAGGGTGTGGCTGAGTCCACCGACCTGCAAAATTTTCTCAGCCTGGGTGACACCGGTGGTGTTCAGACGCAACAGCGCGCTGGTGGCGCTGACGTTGGCAAAGCCGCCACCATTGACGTAAAAACCGCCGCTGGCCTCAAGCTGGTAGGTGTTGTCGGTGTACAAAGCCAGACCGAAACTGGCGCTGTCCAAGCCCAAAGTTATGCCGCCTGCGCTCATGCGGGCTGTGATGCCGGAGCCAGCAGCCAGCAAGCCGCTGACCGATGAGGCAAAACCCATGGTGCCCGACACGCTGACCAGGCCCGCCACATCCAAGGTGCCAGTGCCCGATACGGCAGCGCGCTCGGTGGTGGTGGCACTGTCAAAGGTGTAAGTGGTGCTGCCCACCACCACGCTGCGCGCAGCAGCAGAAAGATCCAACAAGGTGTTGTTGGTTGTGCCGCCCGTGGTACCCAAGCCCTGGGCAAAGTCCAGAGTGAGTGAGGAGGCAGTGAGCGTCACGTTGCTCGAGCCCACCATGGACAAACCAGCCACAGCACCTTCAGCCCACAGCCAACCGCCGTTGTTAGCAACGTTCTCACTGCGCATCCAAAGCACGCCCAGGTCGGCGTCAGTGAACTTCAAACCAGGTGCAGTGGTACTGGAAGGGTCTAACCCCAAGTGGCCGCTGGCGTTCTCCAAGCCCAGGGTGAAGACGTCCACCGTTTGACCGGCGATCACCACGTTGTTGGTAAAACCAATGGCGGCCGAGCCGCTCAAGCTAAAGCCCTCGCCTAACGCAATGCTGCCCGTGAAGTTGTAACTGCTGTTATTGCGAAAGTAGTCAAAGTTCAGCCATTGACCGACGCGGTCTTGCAGAACCTGGTCGTCGGCCGGTACAGCCGAGCGCAGTGCGCTGACCAACTTGGCAGTGCTGGCATCCAACACATGGGCCTTGAGGTTCAGCCCACTGGAGGTGCCAAGCACCTCAAAGTACACACCCTCGCCTGCATCGATCAGGCCACTGCCGCTGGCAAAAGAGCCACTGACGCTGCCATAGGTGAGCACGTTAAAGACTTGGCCGTCGGTGGGCCGATAGCCATTGAGCAAGTCAACCTGAATTTGGCCATCCAAAGAGGCCAAGCCAGAGACATTGATTTGGTCATAAAAATTCGAACCAGTACCCGCTGTATCACCCGCAATTTCAAACAAAGTGACCGAAGTGGATGCCAAAACCAAATTACCGTCGACGTTTTGAACGCCAGGCGAATAACCGGGACTCAGAACACCCTCTACAGTCAAGTTGCCAGCAAAACTACCACTGCCCTTGAGCACGGCATTGGGTGCCAGCCACAAAGAATCGCTGTCCTGCTGGCCATCGAGCAAGGCCAAATCGTAATTGCCCGACTGCAAAACACGGGTGGCTTGGGTCTGCAGCGAAGGCAGGAGCGGCTCAACCGGCGAACTGTCAGGCAAAGTCAACGCCCAAGTTTCGGCAGCCTCCCATTGAGCAAAACTGGCCAATTCACCAAATTCACGCTCTACAAGATTTTCATTGATGACCTGTTCTTGAAAGGAATCAATGGGGAAAGCGTCAAAGGCAGCGACGTTTCCCACATCCATCACAGACACCAACGGCACACGCCAATCGTTGTCCAGTGCGATAGACGCTGCAGAGTCCTCCCCTTGCTGAAGATGCAGATAAGCATCTACAGCAGGAGACGCTTGCAAGTGCACCGACTGCGTGTGAACTTGGCTGAGCAAACCCAAAAAGACCTCTGGCGAAGCCATGGTCTCGGTGCCCGTCGAATCTAAAGTGGCCTCCGCCAAACGATCCTGAAACGCTTTGTCTTCAGGCAGGAAAGAAACTTTGAGAGGTGAAAAAATGGGGTCGGCAGAAAGCAAAACCCTGGGCTCAAGCGCCTCCACCCTGAACGCGTCGCGAATGCGAATGAAATCAGGGCGAAGGGAATGAGAGGGTTTAACCTTGGCAATTTGGGCGGCATCACGCCTGCGAGGTGCACGCAGTGCAGACTTGCTTCCGCTCGAAAATGGCCGAATAGGTCTCATCAAAAAGAGTTAATACTGATCAAAAGCAATACAAGTACCGCTTCAAGTACAAACTTATTGGGCATCCGCTTGGGATGACACGCGCTCATCTTTGAGCATGATCAAACGTTCAATTTGAGCCAACGAAACCAAATGGGCGTAGATGGCTGGCAAATAACGCTTTTCACGCAAGTCAGCAAATCCTTCGTTGGACAAGCTGTTGAGTCTTTCTTCGTTCAGGACGTAGCACCCGTTGATATTTTTGACCTGATCCGCCTGACGAACACGCATGTTGAGCGGCGTGAACATATTGTGGCTTGCCAAGTTTTTGCAAAATTCACGCGTGAATGTGTCCATCATCTGGAGCTCACCAAGGTAACGCTTGACGTTTTCGAGCGGCTCAGCAGGCTCGCCTTGATCATCAAAAAGGGCTGCACCTTCTGTTTCGCTGATCAAATCACTGCCTTCATCGATACAGACAGTAAATTTACCTTCCTCACCTGCACCCGCCAATGCAAAGGGATAACGCCTGATGATTGCAGGAATGTACGAAGCCTGCCACTTGCCATCGGCACCAACAAACAGGTTCTCACCAGCATCCAACCCCATCAAGACCACAGGCCTGAAACTGTCTTCAGTTTTATCTTCGAGGAAAACCACAGGGTAAATGGAAGCTGCTCTGGCGAACTCATGGGCCATGATGGCCGCGATATGGAAATTTTTAGCAAAGTCAAACCCTTGAACTTGGCGGACTTTTTTATTAGCGTGACGAGCTTTGTTGACAGGGACCAAACTAGAGTACATGCTGAAACCTCAAAAATTTTGATAAGGTTTATTCTAGTCAACAAATCTATCAACATCCTAATTTTTTTGAATTTTTTACAACCACATGTGACTATCTGTGAAATTTATAGATTAATTTAAATTTTTCATTTATTGTATTTTTATAATACTTTAAAATTAAATTATTTTCATGCGATATTTTCACAATTGGCGTTCATTGTCAGACATTGTCATATTTCATCCAAACCGAATCTCTGGGTGAAAAGTCAAACCCACTATGGCGCTTGGCAATGGTGGGTTGCTGACAGGTTTTGGCAGTGGCTGCGTCTTTCGCCAGCGGTGGGGCAGCGTGGCGGAGAGTCATCGATCGCAGCCCCACCGCTGTGGGTGAACTGTTCTGACAGCGTGCCTCAACTTGGCACACACCCACAAAAAAGTCACTTTGCAACGTCGTGCAAAGTGACTTGAAGGATGTAAATGGTAGGGCGTCACGGACTTGAACCGTGGACCAAAGGATTATGAGTCCTCTGCTCTAACCAACTGAGCTAACGCCCCGACCGAAGGCGTGATTGTAGTGGCCCAGCCCGTTGTTTATTTGGACTGACTCAGCGCGTTGCTGACCAAGCGGGATGTGATATTGACAATTTGGATCATCCGGTCATAGGGCATGCGGGTCGGACCGATCACGCCCAGCGTGCCCACAATTTGACCATCCACCTCATATGGCGAACTGACGACAGACAGCTCCTGCATCGGTACGATCTGGCTTTCGCCGCCTATGTAAATGCGCACACCTTCGGCTTGACTGGAAACGTCCAGCAGTCGCATGAGTTGGGTTTTTTGCTCAAACAAGTCAAAGGCCCGTCGCAGATGGCCCATGTCGCTGGAAAAGTCGCTCACCGACAAAAGATTGCGCTCACCCGCAATCACCACCTCGTTCTGATCGTCGGCCAGTGCCTCGGTGCTCACCTGCACAGCCGCTTGCATGAGCGTGGCGATTTCGCTCTGCAGGCTGACCAGTTCTTGTTGCACCCGGCTGCGCACCTGCTCAATGGCCATGCCAGCGTAATGGGTGTTCAGAAAATTGGACGTTTCTATCAGCTGGCTTTGCGAGTAATCGGTCTCGGTGAACAAGATGCGGTTTTGCACATCGCCCTCGGGCGAGACGATGATGACCAGCAAACGCCGCTCAGACAGGCGCAAAAACTCAATGTGCCGAAAAACCGAGGGTCTGCGCGGCGTCATGACCACGCCTACAAAATGCGACAAGCTCGAGAGCAGGTTGGCCGCGCTGGCAATCACCTTTTGTGGCTGGTCAGGAATGAGCGCCGGCGTCTCGAAGCCATCGCGCTGCACTGTCAGCATGGTGTCCACAAACAAACGGTAGCCCCGGCTGGTCGGGATGCGCCCGGCGGAGGTGTGTGGGCTGGCGATCAGGCCCAATTCCTCCAAGTCGGACATCACATTGCGGATGGTGGCAGGCGACAAATCGAGACCCGAGGCTTTGGAGAGCGTGCGAGAGCCAACAGGCTGGCCGTCCGCGATATAGCGTTCCACCAGCGCTTTGAGCAATAACTTGGCACGATCATCTAGCATGCGATCATTTTAATGATGTAATTTACCGATGAGATCAAAGTTCCGTCATGTTGCACTCTTTGGCAAGTACCACACCACCGCACATGGCGGGGCGCTGGAGAATTCGCGACGCGCCTTGGACGACGTCGCACAATTCTTGACGCGCAAGGGCTGCGACGTGGTGCTCGACCGTGAAACCGCCCTGCACACTGGATTGAACCAATACCCCATGCTGGACATGCACGATATCGGCAGCCAATGTGATCTGGGTTTGGTCATCGGTGGCGACGGCACCATGCTGGGCATTGGTCGCCAAATGGCCCGGTTCAACTTGCCGCTGATGGGAATCAACCAAGGGCGGCTGGGCTTCATCACCGACATCCCCCTGCAAAGTTACCAAGATGTGTTGCTGCCCATGCTGCAGGGCCACCACCAAACCGAAGACCGCAGTTTGCTGCAAGCCCATGTCATTCGCGACCAGCGCAACGTGTTCAGCGCTTTGGCGATGAACGATGTGGTGGTTAACCGAGGTGGTACCTCAGGCATGGTTGAGTTGCGGGTCGAAGTCGACGGTCGCTTTGTGTCCAACCAAAGAGCTGACGGTCTGATCATCGCCACCCCGACGGGCTCCACCGCCTACTCTCTGTCCGTAGGTGGCCCACTGATGCACCCGGCCATTGGCGGCTGGGTCATGGCGCCGATTGCGCCGCACACCTTGTCCAACCGGCCCATCGTTCTGCCCGAATCCTCCGAGATCAGCATCGAGATCGTCGCCGGACGCTATGTCAGCGCCAACTTTGACATGCAGTCGCTGGCCGACCTGATCTTGGGCGACAAGATCGTGGTCAACCGCTCCGAACACCGGGTGCGTTTTTTACACCCGGCGGGCTGGAATTACTTTGACACTTTGCGCAAAAAAATGCACTGGAATGGGGGCGACTGAGCCATGGCGTTGACGCACATCACGCTGCGCGACTTTGTGATCGTGCACACGCTTGAGCTGGACTTGAGCAACGGTTTCAGCGTGCTCACGGGCGAGACGGGTGCCGGCAAATCCATTTTGATCGATGCTCTGCAGTTGGCCTTAGGATCACGCGCCGATTCAGGCGTGGTGCGTGAAGGGGCCCAGCGGTGCGAAGTCTGCGCCGAATTCGAGCCCACGCCATCCATAGGGGCCTGGCTGGAGGCAGCGGGTTTTGAAGCCAATGCTGCTTTGCTGCTTCGGCGCACAGTGGACATCGCTGGAAAAAGCCGCGCTTGGATCAACGGCAGCCCGGCTACCGCGACGCAACTGCGTGAGCTCGGTGAACAGCTGCTCGACATTCACGGTCAGCACGCCTGGCAAAGTCTGACCCGCCCCGACGCCGTGCGTGGCCTGCTCGACGCTTATGCGGGCATTGACACCCGTCCCCTCAAAGCCTCTTGGCAAACCTGGCGTCAGGCGCAACAAGCCTTGCATGATGCGCAACACGCGCAAAGCACGCTGGCCAATGAACGTGAGCGACTGGCTTGGCAAATTGGTGAGCTGGAAAAACTCAACCCGAACGTGGGCGAATGGCAAGAGCTGAGCGCCCAGCACAGCCGCTTGGCCAACGCACAGGCGCTGATCGACGGAGCCAACCAAAGCACACAGCTGCTCGAAGGTGGAGACAGCGACAGCGAAGGCGGTGCTTTGCGACTGTTGTCGCGCGCCATCCAAACGCTGCAGTCGCTGGGACCATTCGAGTCCGAGTTCAATGCCTTGGCCGAGGTGCTTTCTTCAGCCCAAGCGCAAGCCGAGGACGTGGCCCACAGCCTGCACAGCTATTTGCGCAAAACCGATCTCGACCCAGCCCAACTGGACCAGTTGGACGAACGCATGGGCCTGTGGTTGTCATTGGCCCGGCGCTACAAAAAAACCCCAGACGAGCTGCCACTGGCCTTACAGGCTTGGCGCAAAGAGCTGGCCCAACTGGACGCGGCAGCCGATTTGGATGCCTTGCAAAACGCTGCCAATGCCGCGCAAACGGCCTGCACCCTGGCCGCCCAAGCGGTCTCCAAAGAACGCCAAAAAGCCGCCAATCCGCTGGCACAAGCGGTCAGCAAGGCCATGCAGCAACTGGGCATGCAAGGCGGCCGATTTGAGGTTCAACTGCAAACCCTGGACGCACCTGCACAACACGGCCTGGAAGAAGTCAGTTTTCTGGTGGCCGGACACGCGGGCAGCACGCCACGACCTGTGGGCAAAGTCGCCTCGGGGGGCGAGTTGTCGCGCATCGCTCTGGCGATTGCAGTGACCACCAGCGAGCTGGGTGAAGCCGGAACCTTGATCTTTGATGAGGTCGATTCGGGCGTGGGCGGTGCAGTGGCCGAGACCGTGGGCCGT
This sequence comes from Limnohabitans sp. DCL3, assembly GCF_048019295.1. Taxonomy (GTDB): domain Bacteria; phylum Pseudomonadota; class Gammaproteobacteria; order Burkholderiales; family Burkholderiaceae_C; genus Limnohabitans_A. The sequence goes on from NZ_CP171842.1 coordinate 2,527,086, forward strand.
CTGATGAAACAACTGGGCCAACACCGCCAGGTCTTGGCAGTGACCCACTTGCCACAAGTGGCAGCCTGTGCCGACCACCACCTCCTGGTCAGCAAAGCGGCGGTGAAAGGCCAAGTCAGCAGCCAGGTGCGCAGCATCGCTGCTCAAGAGCGCGTCGATGAAATCGCCCGCATGCTGGGCGGGGAAAAGCAATCCGCCACCACGTTGGCCCATGCGCGCGAAATGCTGGGCTGCCCCACCCCTCCCTCTGAACAACAAGTGGCCCGAAGCTGAATATGGACGTCATCCTCATCACCGGCATGTCCGGCTCCGGCAAATCGGTGGCATTGCATGCCCTTGAAGACGCGGGCTATTACTGCGTGGACAACCTGCCGCCCGAGTTGCTGATTCCTTTTGTCAAACTCGAAGAACAACAAAAAGAGCAACGCCTGGCGATTGCGATCGATGTGCGCAGCGCGAACTCACTGCATCTGATGCCCGAGCAAATGAATTTGCTTCGCGACATGGGCATGTCGGTCAAGTCGGTATTTTTGGACGCGAACTCGGACACGCTGCAGCGGCGATATTCAGAGTCTCGGCGCAAGCATCCTTTGTCGGGTGGAGACAAGCCACAAAGCGATAAAGCCTTGATGGAGACCATCGGTTTCGAGCGCGAATTGCTGGCCGATTTACGCGATCGTGCCCACGTCATCGACACCAGTTTGCTGCGCTCAGCGCAACTCCAAACCTATATCAAGACCTTGGTCAGCGCCCCTTCTGCGCAGCTGACCTTGGTGTTTGAGTCCTTTGGCTTCAAGCGTGGCATACCGACCGATGCCGACTATGTGTTTGATGTGCGCATGCTCCCCAACCCACACTACGAAAGCGCTTTGCGGCCCCTGACGGGAAGAGATGCACCGGTGCAAGCCTACCTGCGGCAATCTGAAGAATTCGTACAGATGCAGCTGCAAATCGAAGGTTTTCTAAAACACTGGATTCCAGCCATCGAACGGGATCACCGCAGCTACGTCACCGTGGCCATTGGCTGCACAGGGGGGCAACACCGCTCGGTTTTCATGGTCGAGCAACTGGCACAAAGTTTTGGCACACGTTGGCTCACGCTCAAGCGACACCGGGAACTGGACGCGCTCTGAAACCGCTCAATTGACAGGCAGCAGCGACCGCCCTCAGCTGCTGGTGTCAAGACGCCAACAATGTCCGAATAGGCGCTGGCAGACCCATTGTGGGCCACACGTCGGCATCCACCCACTGGCCCTCGCAAGTTGGGACCAGATGGCCAGGGCCCAGCATGCGCACCGGGTGCAAGTGCAAATCGCGGTGTGTCAACACATGCTTCCAAGGGGCCATGAATTGCGGCTCCTGCCCAGAGGGCCAAGCGGCAAGCAAAGCCTCTTCGGAGTCAAAAACGGGCATGCTGAACAAGCCCGCCCAGATGCCCGTGTCCGGCCTTTTTTGAAGCCACACCTGACCCTGCGGGTTGATCGCCCAAAGCAGCCACAACGTGGCACTGCTGCGCTTGAGCTTGCGGGTTTTGACAGGGTAGCCCAGCGGCTCGCCTCGCTTGTGAGCCTGGCACACGTTGCTGACCGGGCAGGCCTCGCACTGCGCTTTGCGCGGCAAACACACAGTGGCACCCAGATCCATCAGGGCCTGGGTGTAGCGCGGCATGTCGGCCGCTTGCTCAGGCAAGAGGTCTTGAGCCAGCGCCCACAGCACTTTTTCGTTTTTGGCCACCGCCAAGTCCGCACCATAACCCAGGACACGGGTCAGCACGCGCTTGACGTTACCGTCCAAAATGGCGGCACGCTCGCCAAAGCAAAAGGCCGCGATCGCTGCTGCCGTCGATCGGCCAATGCCGGGGAGCGTTTGCAAGTCTTCGGCGCGGCGTGGGAAGGCGCCGCCAAAACGCGCCATCACCTCTTGTGCGCATAGGTGCAGGTTGCGGGCGCGGCTGTAATAGCCCAAGCCACTCCACAGCGCCAGCACATCGTCTTGCGGCGCTGCCGCCAACGCCGACACCTGCGGGAAACGTTCCAAAAACCGGGGAAAGTAGGCCAGCACAGTGCTGACCTGCGTTTGTTGCAGCATGATCTCGGACAACCAAACGCGGTATGGGTCTTGGATGTTTTGCCAAGGCAGGCTTTGGCGGCCATGCAGGCGCTGCCAGTCCACCATGCGGCGGGCAAACCCATCGGGTAGAGTCATCACGGTTTCTGGCATGTGGGGCAATAAAAGGTGGTGCGCTGGCCTTGCAACATGGATTTGATGGGCCCAGCGCACACCCGACACGGCTCGCCTGCGCGGCCATAAACCGCCGCCTCCAACTGAAAGTAACCGGTACGGCCTTCTGCGCTCACAAAATCTTTGAGCGAGCTGCCGCCCTGCTCTACCGCTCGGGTCAGCACCTGCACGATGGCGGCATGCAGCCTGGCCACCCGGGGTTTGGACAAACGCGAGGCTTTCGTGGTGGGGCGTATGCCCGCCATGAACAAGGCTTCCGAGGCATAAATATTGCCCACGCCCACCACCTCATGGCCCGCCAGCAACACTTGCTTGATGGGCGCCTGCCGTTTCCTCAGCGCTTGGGCAAAGGCGTTCGCATCAAACTGGGCACCCAAAGGCTCCACGCCCAGCCGCCCCAACAATTTTTGCGCTGGCGGTGAGTCTTCAGATGGCGCCCAAACCACCGCGCCAAATCGGCGGGGATCATGCAAACGCAGCACACCACGATCGGTCACCAAATCCATGTGGTCGTGCGCGCCGGCTTCGGGCTGGCGGGGTGCAAAGTTCAGGCTCCCTGACATGCCCAAATGCACCAGCAGCAGCCCTTGGTCCAAGTCCAACAACAGGTATTTTCCGCGGCGCCGAACGCCCCAAACCTGCCGCCCCACCAAACTGGCTGCAGGCACACCCAAAGGCCAGCGCAAGGGCTTGCCCATGTGCATGGCCAAAATGTGGGCCGAAGAAATTCGGTCCACAAAACTGCGACGGGTGACTTCAACTTCCGGGAGTTCGGGCATGCACAGTTCTGGCGTTTTGGGCGGCGACAGGTCTGTGGCGCGCCGGTTAATGGGTGGCTGGATTATGATGTCCAGCATGAAATTCTGGTTCCGTCTTGCCGTTTTGTCCTCGCTTGCCGTCGGTGCTTGGGCGCAGTCTTCTGCCCCCAAAGCCCCAGCCGCACACCCCTCCTCGGCGCTGGATGCAGCCCTTTTTTACCAAATTTTGCTGGGAGAATTGAACACAAGACAGGGCTCACCGGGCAGTGGTTTTTCCATCATGTTAGATGCCGCCCGCAAAACCCGCGACCCGGCCCTGTTCCAAAGATCGGTGGACATGGCCTTGCAAGCTCGCTCCGGCGAGGCCGCCCTTCAAGCGGCGCAAACCTGGAAAAGAGAAATCCCATCGGCCACCGAGGCCAGCCGCTACGTGCTCCAAATTTTATTGGCCCTCAACCGCATCAACGATGCCGGAAAAGCCCTGGCAGTGTCCATCAACGAACTGCCCCAGGAAGAACAAGCCGGTGGCATCGCCTCGATCCCGCGCTTATTTGGCGTGCTGAAAGACAAAGCACAAGCTGCCGATGTGGTTGAAAAAGCATTGGCCCAAGCCTTCACCCAAAAAGCCACCGCAGCGGCTGCTTGGACCACCTTGGGGCGCATGCGCCGTGAGGCGGGACAACTGAGTCGCGCTGTAGAGGCCGCCAGCCAAGGGCATGCGGCAGATCCGAAAGCCACAGGTCCTTTGGTGCTGGCCCTGAGTTTGCTGGCCAATGCCAACAGTGTCCTCAAACCCATGGTCGATGCGGCCATGAAAACCGATGTCACACCTGAACTCCGATTGGCCTATGCCCGCACCTTGATCTCGTTGCAGTTGCTCCCTGATGCGTTGACACAGTTGGTGCAACTCAATGACAAGCACCCCACATTTGCTGAGGGCTGGTTGATCCATGCTTTGGTCCTGCAAGAAAACGCTCAACTTCCGCAAGCCGAAAAATACTTTGAAGAGTACCTGCGCTTGTTGGACAACAGCCCCACACCCGAGCAACAAGCCGGCATGGCCGAAGCCTTGATGTCCTTGGCACAAATCGCGCAAAAACAAGGGCAGCTCGATCGTGCCCATCACTGGTTGTCGCAAATGCCCTCTGGGGCCGATCCGATCAAACTGGCCAGCCGACAAGCCGACGTGTTGGCCCAACAAGGTCGCCTGGATGAAGCACGCCAAGTGCTGGCTCAGATCAAACCGATCAACGCTGAGCAAGCGCTTCGCAAAGCACTGGCGCAATCATTTTGGTTTCGGGAGCACCGCGAGGCCTCTGCGGCCTATGAGGTGGTCCAATCCGCCCTGGAAAAACAGCCCAACAACATCGAACTGCTGACAGAGTTGTCCCTCGTCTGTGAAAAGCTCAAGCGCTTTGACGAAATGGAGGTCTTGCTGCGGAAATTGATGACCCTGGCCCCTCAAGAACCCCACGCTTTCAATGCCCTGGGTTATTCCTTGGCAGACCGCAACATCCGCTTGGACGAGGCGCTGCAATTGATTGAGCAGGCGGTGCAATTGGCCCCGCAAGATGCCTATATCCAAGACAGCCTCGGCTGGGTGAAGTTTCGCCGAGGCGAGCCATCTGAAGCCTTAGAGATACTCAAAGCCGCCTACAAGGCCAAACCAGATGCCGAAATCGCAGCCCATTTGGGAGAAGTGCTCTGGGTCATGGGACAAGAAAAGGAAGCTGGCACTGTATGGCGCGAGGGTTTGCTGCTCAAAGCCGACAACGAAACCTTGCTTGAAACCCTCAAGCGCTTCAACTTCAAGCCATGAAGTCATGGCCAGAGTCCATCCAACAGGCAGCCCAAAGACTGGTTGGATGGGGCTGTGTCTGCTGGTGCTTGCTCATTGTGGCCGGTTGCGCCACGCCACGACCACCACCAGCCCACCCGGCAGCTTTTTGGTCCGGACGGTTGGCCCTCCAACTGCAAAGTCTTCCGCCCCAACACTGGAGCACCAGTTTTGAATTGCAAGGCAGCTCATCACAGGGAGAAATGTTGATTTTCAGCCCCATCGGAACCACATTGGCACGCTTGAGCTGGGCGCCCGGATCTGCCCAACTCGAACAAGGCGCAGACAAGATCGAAAGCACCAACCTTCAAAGTTTGAGCCAGCGGCTGACCGGCACCAACCTGCCCATCGCAGCATTGTTCGACTGGCTGGCAGGACAAGCCACCGCTGTGCCAGGATGGCAAGTGGACTTGACAGCCTATCCCCAAGGGCGCCTGACGGCCCAGCGCCTTGAGCCCGCGCCCGAAGCGGTGGTGCGCATCGTGCTCGACCGCTGATGGCGCCCGTTTCACTCCAACCGAGCCGCTCAAGATCATCCGCTCCCTGCCCATGAAACAGTTGCTCGACGTCCCAGCCCCAGCCAAACTTAATCTGTTTTTGCACATCACAGGCCAACGCCCCGACGGCTACCATTTGTTGCAATCGGTGTTCATGCTGCTGGATTGGTGCGACAACTTGCACTTTGAGCTTCGCCCTGGCGGCAGCATCAGCCGAGAAGATTTGACGGTGCCTTTACCCGCCGACGACCTGATCACCCGTGCGGCCCAACTGCTGCAACAGCACACGGGCTGCACCCAAGGTGTTCACATCGCTGTGGACAAACAAATCCCTGCACAAGCAGGTATGGGCGGCGGATCGTCTGACGCCGCCAGTTGTTTGCTGGCACTCAACCAGCTTTGGAACCTTCGCCTGAGCCTAGAGGCCCTAGAAAAATTAGGCTTACAACTGGGCGCAGATGTGCCATTCTTTTTGCGAGGGCGCAACGCATGGGTCGAAGGTGTGGGTGAAAAAATTAAGCCCATTGAATTACCTTCAGCTAAATTCTGGGTCATCAAACCCCGCGCAGGTGTCGAAACACCACAAATTTTTAAGCACCCCGACCTTCAACGGGCCACAAAGCCTGCTACAATTTCGGTCTTCGCTGCACAGCCATTTGACTTTGGTCACAATGATCTGCAGCCTGTTGCTCAACGCTTATGCACCGAGGTCACCGAAGCACTGGATGTGCTGAAATTGGCTGGCATGAATGGCAGAATGACAGGTTCGGGCAGTGCAGTGTTTGCGCATTGCACGTCAAGCACGATGTCGCCTGTGGTTCCTGACCACTGGCAATTGCGCAAGTGCAGCAATTTGGAGGTTCACCCATTACTGGGATGGGCATCCAGCGAGAGTTGATCGGTCGATCGCTGTTTCAGTGATCAACCCGTGTAGGGGAGTCGCCAAGTTGGTTAAGGCACCGGATTTTGATTCCGGCATTCGAAGGTTCGAGTCCTTCTTCCCCTGCCAAATACGTTCATTCGTACAGGCCCTTTTTTCTGATCGCTGGAATGCACATGCAGCCTGCCTCACTCCCACCAGAATTCATGCTTTTCACTGGCAATGCCAATCCTGTATTGGCTGCAGAAATCGCCAAACACCTCGGCACCCAGCTCGGTGCGGTTGACGTGGGCCGTTTCTCTGATGGAGAAGTCACCGTCGAGCTGAAACAAAACGTTCGGGCACGTGAAGTGTTTGTGGTTCAGTCCACTTGCGCACCCACCAATGAGAACCTGATGGAGCTGTTGATCATGGTCGATGCGCTCAAACGCGCCTCTGCTGGCCGCATCAGCGCCGTGATCCCTTATTTCGGTTATGCCCGTCAAGACCGCCGTCCACGCTCAACCCGAGTGCCCATCTCGGCCAAAGTGGTGGCGAACATGCTGCAAGCTGTCGGCGTTGACAGCGTGTTGACCATGGATTTGCACGCCGACCAGATCCAAGGCTTCTTTGACATCCCGGTGGACAACATCTATGCCTCCCCCGTTTTGTTGGGCGATTTGCGCCAAAAAAATTACGAAGACCTGATTGTGGTGTCTCCTGACGTGGGCGGTGTGGTGCGTGCGCGTGCATTGGCCAAGCAACTCGGTTGCGACTTGGCCATCATCGACAAGCGTCGCCCCAAGGCCAACGTCAGTGAGGTCATGCACGTCATCGGCGAAATCGAAGGCCGCAACTGCGTGATCATGGACGACATGATCGACACCGCAGGCACTTTGGTCAAAGCGGCGGAAGTTCTGAAAGAACGCGGTGCAAAAAAAGTCTATGCTTATTGCACACATCCAATTTTTTCGGGTCCTGCGATTGATCGCATCGCCAAGGGCGAAGCGCTCGACGAAGTCGTCGTTACCAACACCATCCCGCTGTCGGCCGAAGCTGCAGCGTGTTCCAAAATTCGCCAACTCTCCGTGGCTCCGCTGATCGCTGAAACGATCAATCGGATTGCGCATGGCGAGTCGGTGATGAGCCTGTTCTCCGATCAAGCCTGATCGGTCACAGGCTCCCAGTGGCCAGCCGTCCTTGGGGATTGGCTGGCTTTTTTGAGTCAGGGTCGCACTGGTCGCGGTGGACCCTAGAAGGAGAAATGTATGAAATTTGTCGCTTTTGAGCGCGCTAAGCAGGGCACGGGTGCGAGCCGCCGTCTCCGCAATTCCGGTCGCACACCGGGCATCGTTTACGGTTCCACATCGGCCCCCCAGTTGATCGAACTGGACCACAACGCTTTGTGGCACGCCCTGAAAAAGGAAGCTTTCCATGCTTCGATTCTGGACATGGAATTCAACGGTCAGTCCAGCAAAGTTTTGTTGCGCGACTACCAGATGCACCCTTACAAGCAATTGGTGCAGCACATCGATTTCCAGCGCGTTGACGCCAACACCACTTTGCACATGAAAGTGCCATTGCACTTCAGCGGCGAAGAAGAGTCCGAAGCCGTCAAGACCGACAAGTGCACAGTCACTCACGTCGTCACCGAACTCGAAGTGGCTTGCTTGCCTGCCAACCTGCCCGAGTTCATCGCGGTGGACTTGAAAGGTCTGACCATGGGCAAATCACTGCACCTGAACGACATCACCTTGCCTGTCGGCTGCAAAGCCATCACGCACGGTAAGAAAAACCCGGTCCTGGTGTCCGTGGTGGCTCCTGTCGAAGAAGTGGTCGTCGCACCCGTGGCCGCTGCGCCTGCAGACGCCAAAAAAGGAAAAGGCAAGAAGTAATCTTCTCGCTCGGGCCGAAAAGCCTGTCAATGAAAGGCCCGCCATGCGGGCCTTTTTCTTGGGCGCAAAGCATTTCGGCCCCTTCCATGAGCGCAAGGATAATCACACACCATGATCAAATTGCTTGTCGGCCTGGGCAACCCGGGCACCGAATACGAAGACACCCGCCACAACGCCGGATTTTGGTGGATCGATGCTGTTGCACGTGAACTCAAGGTCTCGCTGGTGCCCGAGCGCAGCTACCATGGCTTGATGGCGCGCACCACCGTGAATGGCCACACACTCTGGCTGCTCGAGCCCCAGACCTTCATGAACTTGTCAGGCAAGTCGGTCGGCGCCTTGGCTCGTTTTTTTAAAATTCAGCCCGAAGAAATCTTGGTCGCGCATGATGAACTCGACATCCTGCCCGGCGAAGCCAAACTCAAATTGGGCGGCAGCCACGCGGGACACAACGGCCTGCGCGACATCCATGCACAGCTGGGCACGGCCCATTATTGGCGGCTGCGCATTGGCGTAGGCCACCCAGGTGACAAAGCCGAGGTGGTCAGTTGGGTCTTGAAAAAACCGCTGCTGGAGCACCGCAAGGCGATCGACGACAGCATTGGCCGCTCGGTCACCGCATTGCCGCTGCTTTTGGCGGGTCAGATGGAAAAAGCCATGGCCCAAATCCACACCAGCAAGCCGCAGCGCCCCAAACCACCCCGACCTGCCAAAGCGCCAGTGCCAGACGCGCCCCCACCGACAGCGGAGTGATTCAGGCCCGCAGGCTCACTGACTTTGCAGCCTGCGGTATTTGGCCCAGAGTGTCTCTTGGCTCTCAACGTGCTGTGGGTGAATGGGAATGCACGCCACAGGACAGACTTGGACACACTGAGGCTCGTCAAAATGCCCGACACACTCGGTGCATTTGGAGGGGTCAATTTCGTAAATTTCCTCGCCCAGATAAATCGCTTGATTCGGGCACTCGGGTTCACACACATCGCAGTTGATGCATTCGTCGGTGATCATCAAGGCCATGGGGCGGGCTCCGAAAATTTCTGCAAGGTGAACATGCCCGAATTATCGACCACGGGCATCAGTCCGAACGACTGCAGGGCTGTTGTCTGCCCCAAGACATGGGCTAGACAAGCCCCCATCACCCGACACGGCCCAGCGGCATGCGCCTAAAATGTTGGCATGATCAACGCCGACCTGCACTGCCACTCCGTCATGTCTGACGGCACCCTCACCCCCGAAGCCTTGGCTGAACGCGCCAAAGCCAACGGTGTGGCGCTTTGGGCCTTGACCGACCACGACGAGGTGTCCGGTCTTGGTCGCGCCTTGGCAGCAGCCCAGGCTCAAGGCCTGCCCTTCCTGACGGGGACAGAAATTTCGGTCACCTTTGCCCACCAAACCGTGCACATCGTGGGCTTGGGCTTCGATGCAGACAACACCGCTTTGGTGGAGGGCTTGCGCCGCACCCGAGGCGGCCGCAGCGAACGCGCCCAAGAAATGTCGGATGGTTTGGCCAAGGTCGGCATCTTGAATGCCTTCGAGGGCGCTCTGCGTTATGTGGGCAACCCCGAATTGATTTCGCGCACCCACTTTGCGCGGCATCTGGTGGAATCCGGGATCTGCAGCGACACGTCTGAAGTGTTTCGGAAATACCTCACCGAAGGCAAACCCGGCTTCGTGCCTCACCGCTGGGCGCGCTTGCAAGACGCTGTGCAGTGGATCTCCGATGCAGGTGGCATCGCCGTGATTGCGCACCCAGCCCGCTACGGTTTCACGCCCAACGAAGAATACGCGCTGTTCAGCGAATTCAAGGCCCATGGCGGGCGCGGCGTTGAGGTCATCACGGGCAGTCACTCCTCACCCGAAGCCGTTCGCTATGCCGAAACTGCGTTGGAGTTCGATCTGGCCGCCTCGCGCGGCAGCGATTTCCACAGCCCCGAAGAAAGCCGCATCGACCTGGGCACCTTGCCTGACTTGCCGGGACACCTGACCCCTGTTTGGAGTCTTCTGACCGATCGCATTCAGTGAGTGGTCATTGAACACTGCCGAAGCTCACTGCATATGGCCCAATTTTTCAGCGTCCACCCTGACAACCCCCAAGCACGGTTGCTCAAGCAAGCGGTACAACTGCTTAAGCAAGGCAGTGTTTTGGCGGTTCCCACCGATTCCAGCTATGCCCTGGTTTGCCATCTGGACGATAAGAACGCCGTAGACCAGCTGCGGCGCATCCGAGGTGTGGACGAGAAACACCACCTCACCGTGTTGTGCCGTGATTTGAGTGAACTGGCCAATTACGCCAAAGTAGACAACCGCCAGTTTCGCGCGATCAAGCAAGCCACGCCAGGGGCCTTCACCTTTATTTTGGAGGCCACCAAGGCAATACCCCGCCGCGTCAGCCACCCCCAGCGCAAAACGATTGGTTTGCGTGTCCCCGATCACAAAGTTCTGCAAGAACTGCTCGCACTGCATGGCGCGCCGCTTCTGGCCGCCACCTTGATCTTGCCGGGCGCAACCCAGCCACTGAATGACCCCGAAGACATCAGGGCGCAGCTTGAACACCAAGTGGGTGCGGTGATTGATGCGGGTGCTTGCTCGCTCGAGCCAACCACGGTGGTGGACATGACTGGCGACATGCCCCTGGTGCTTCGGCATGGTCAAGGTGACCCAGCCCGGCTGGGGCTCTGAGACAATGGTGGCATGACCGACCTGATTCAAACCGTTCTGATTTATGCCCTGCCGGTGATTTTTGCCATCACTTTGCACGAGGCTGCACACGGTTACGCCGCCATGCGCTTGGGGGACAACACCGCCGCGCTCCTGGGCCGAGTCACTTTGAACCCCATGCCACACATCGACCTGCTGGGCACCATTTTGCTGCCCTTGCTGCTCTACTTCAGCACCAGCGGTGCATTTTTGTTCGGCTACGCCAAGCCAGTGCCCGTGCGTTTTGACCGACTCCGCCAACCCAAACGCGACATGATTTGGGTGGCGCTGGCAGGGCCAGGTTCAAATTTGGTGCAGGCCTTGCTGTGGGGCGTGATGTTTTACCTGCTCGCAGGCAGTGGGGTCACAGAGCGTTTTTTCATCGACATGTGCAAAGCAGGCATGCTGACCAATGTGGTCATGTTTGCCTTCAATCTGTTTCCTTTACCGCCCTTGGATGGCGGGCGTATTTTGGTGGGCATCTTGCCTTGGCGTCAGGCGGTGCTGTTCTCAAGGGTCGAGCCTTGGGGCTTTTTCATTGTGATGGCGCTGGTGCTCACGGGCGTCATCAGCACTTGGTGGATGCAGCCCCTGATGGGCCTGACTTTTGACCTTTTGAAATTCACCCTCAGCCCCTTGGCCGCTTTATTGCGCTGATTTTTACTTTCGCTCTTGGCTTTTCTCATGACCCCCCCAAACCGCACCCGCGTGCTCACCGGCATCACCACCACGGGCACTCCCCATCTGGGCAATTACGTGGGCGCTATTCGCCCCACCGTTCTGGCCAGTCGTGACACCAGCACAGATGGCTTCTACTTTTTGGCCGATTACCATGCGCTCATCAAATGCGACGAACCCGCTCGCATCCAACGTTCCACACTGGAGATCGCTGCCAGTTGGATCGCCGCGGGCCTGGATCCTGAAAAAGTCACCTTTTATCGCCAGTCGGACATTCCCGAAATCCCGGAGCTCACATGGTTCTTAACTTGCGTGACCGGCAAAGGGATGCTCAACCGCGCCCATGCTTACAAAGCCGCCGTCGATAAAAACAACCTGGCTGGCCACGACCCCGATAGCGATGTGACGGCGGGCCTCTTCATGTACCCCGTTCTCATGGGCGCTGACATTTTGATGTTCAAAGCGCACAAAGTGCCTGTGGGACGTGATCAGATCCAACACATTGAAATGGCGCGCGACATGGCGTCCAGCTTCAACCACCTGTATGGCGAGCACTTTGCATTGCCTGAAGCCGTGATCGAGGAGTCCGTGGCGCTGCTGCCAGGTCTTGACGGTCGCAAGATGAGCAAAAGCTACGACAACACCATCCCCTTGTTTGCACCCGCTGCGCAAATGCGAAAACAAATCGCGGGCATTGTGACCGACTCCAAAGCCCCAGGCGAGCCCAAAAGCACCGAAGGCTCTGCCCTCTTCCAGATTTACCAAGCTTTTGCCAGCGCACAGGAAACGGCTGCACTGGCCCAAGCCTATGCCGACGGCATCGGCTGGGGCGATGCCAAGCAAATGCTGTTTGAGCGCATTGACCGCGAAATCGCACCCATGCGTGAACACTACCAAGCATTGATCGACAACCCCGCGCAGATGGACCAAATTTTGCTGGCTGGTGCGGACAAAGCGCGTCAGCTGGCCACGCCCTTCATGCGTGAGGTGCGCCAAGCGGTGGGACTGCGTCCCTTGGCTGCCTCTGGCGCAAGAGCAGCCGCCAAAGAGAGCAAACAGCCTGTGGCCAGCTTCAAACAATACAGGGAAAAGGATGGCCAGTTTTACTTCAAACTGGTTGACGAACAAGGACTGGTTTTGCTGCAAAGCTTGGGATTTGCTTCGCCCAAAGACGCCGGTCAAACCATTGCTCAACTGCAAATCGGTGGCCTTCATGACCTCACGGCATGGGCAAATGTCTTGGAAATTCCCTCACCAGACCATCAAAAAATGGCCCTGGAAACACTTGAAAAAATGTTTAATTCGAAAAAAACAATAAAATAGCTTTTACAAATTTACCAATTATCATTGTAGAAACCAATAAATAAGTGTATCCTTAAACCTTCAATTTATTGCCGAGACTTGATAACATGACCGTCTACGTCATTGATGACCACCCTCTGATGCGTGATGCACTCACCATGCTTGTGCACCGCGTCAAGCCAGGTCTCAAAATCATTCCGATCCACAAATTGAACGTGGTCGAATCGACTGTGGAAAAAAATGGTCCTCCAGAGCTTTTCTGCCTCGATCTTCAATTGCCCGACACCTTGGGCATGTCGGGTGTTCAGGTTCTGAAAGCGAAATTTCCCAATGTGCCATTGGCTGTGGTCACCAGCGCCAGCGCCAGCGAGTACGAATCCCGTTGTCTCGAAGCCGGCGCCAATGCCTTCATTGAAAAATCCAACAACCCCACCCAGATCATTGCCGCTCTGCGCACTTTGCTGATCACGGAAGAAGAGGAAGCGCAGGAAGATGCCGCACCTGCTGGCCCGACCAAGCTGTCCAAGCGGCAAAAGCAACTGATCTTGATGCTGGATCAGGGTTTGTCCAACCGCGAAATCGCCGAAAAACTCGACATCAGCGAGCACACCGTGAAGGTGCACTTCTGGCGCCTTTTCCGACGTTTGGGCGTGAACAGCCGCACGCAAGCCTTGCACTTTGCGCGCACCAATGGTTGGTTAGGTATCTGAAGGCCCACCGCCATGCCGGTTGTATCCATCACGTTGTTGCCTGGATACGAGCTGACCACGCAACAACGCATGGTCAATTGCGTGGCCAATGCGGTTCGATCTGTCATCGCCACGCCTGAAGCAGGGACCACTGTCTTTGTCAACGAAGTCAGCACCTACCGGCGCGATGGCAAAATCTTCAGCGAAGGCCGAGCTGCCCACCCGGTGGCGACACAGGTGGTTCAATCCTTCTTACTGGCCATGCAAAACAGAGACCTCGAGACAGCCCAATCGTTTCTGCATTCCGAGTTTCGCATGTGCTTCCCCGGCGGTGTGGTGATGCACTCGCTGCAAGAAATGACGTCCTGGGCACAACAACGCTACGCCCACGTGGTCAAACATCACGATCTGTTTGAAGAAAGCTGGCAAGGTGACACCACCGTGGTGTTTTGTCATGGCACCCTGCAAGGCACCTGGCTGGATGGTCAAACCTTTGAAGGCATTCGTTTCATGGACCGCTTGGTCGTTCAAGATGGTTTGATCAAGCGACAAGACGTCTGGAACGACTTGGGCGAACACCGAAAGTCCTGATCAAGGGCTGCGGCCTCATTCGGCCCCCCCCCCCGCTTTATTTCTTTTTATTCACGATATCGGGTGTGACGGCATCGAGCACGTTCACCGTGGTCTTGACCCCATAAACCACTGCAGAACCAGCCGCATCCGCCACGGCCAAAACCATACAGCCCGACAGGAATGGGGTCAACACCAAGGTGGTCAACAAGACAAGCGTTTTCATAGCGTAAATTTCAGACAGGGGCATGGATCAATTGCGCGCCATCCGTGGCGCGCATAGAAAAGCCCCGCAATGGCAGACCATTGCGGGGCTTTGTACTGGCGGAGGAGGAGGGATTCGAACCCTCGGTAGTGTTGCCACTACGCCTGATTTCGAGTCAGGTACATTCGACCACTCTGCCACCCCTCCTGAGTATTCGTCGAAGCCAAGATTCTAGCAGAGTGAAGCAGCTCAAACGCTGAGCAATGCCAAACCACCCATGTAGGGCCGCAGCACGTCAGGGACGGTGACCGAACCATCGGCGTTCTGGTAATTTTCAAGCACCGCCACCAGCGCACGGCCCACGGCCAAGCCCGAGCCATTCAAGGTGTGCACCAACTCGTTCTTGCCTTGCGCATTCTTGAAACGCGCTTGCAAGCGCCTGGCTTGGAAAGCCTCGCAATTGGACACCGAGCTGATCTCACGGTAGGTGTTTTGAGCAGGCACCCAGACTTCCAAGTCATAGGTCTTGCTGGCGCCAAAACCCATGTCGCCAGTACACAGGCTCATCACACGGTAGGGCAAGCCCAACTTCTGCAAAATGGCTTCGGCGTGGCCCGTCATGGCTTCCAGCGCTTCATAACTTTGATCAGGGTGCACGATCTGCACCATCTCGACTTTGTCAAATTGGTGCTGTCGAATCAGGCCCCGCACATCCCGACCACCACTGCCTGCCTCCGAGCGGAAACAAGGGGTATGTGCTGTCAGTTTGATGGGCAATTCGGCCTCGGCCAACACCGCGTCGCGCACCACGTTGGTCAGCGTCACCTCTGAGGTCGGAATCAGGTACAGCGCTTGGCTCTCTTCGCCTTCTTGACCGCCCTTGTTGGCCGCAAACAAATCGGCCTCGAACTTGGGCAGCTGGCCTGTGCCGCGCAGCGTGTCGGCGTTGACGATGTAGGGTGTGTAGCACTCGGTGTAACCGTGCTCCTGGGTTTGCACATCCAGCATGAACTGCGCCAACGCCCGGTGCAAACGGGCCACCGGACCGCGCATGAAGGTGAAGCGAGAGCCGGTCAACTTGGTGCCGGTCTCAAAGTCCAAACCCAGCTTTTCACCGATGTCCACATGGTCCTTGAGCTCAAAGTCGAAACTGCGCACCGTGCCCCAGCGACGCACCTCCAAATTACCTTCTTCGCCTTCGCCCAGCGGGACCGACTCGTGCGGTAAATTGGGCACGGCCAACAACAACATCTGCAACTCCGCTTGGAGCACTTCAAGACGCTGAGCTGAGACCTCCAATTCGTCTTTGATGGCGCCCACCTGGGCCATGACCGCATCGGCTTCGACATGTTGGCCTTTGCCCTTGAGCAGGCCAATTTGCTTAGACAGGCTGTTGCGTTGACTTTGCAGCTCTTCCGTGCGTGTCTGCAGGGTTTTGCGTTCACCCTCCAAAGCACGAAACGCCTCAACGTTCAAAAAGGATTGGGGGGTTTTACGGGTCTGTAAACGCGCGACAGCAGCGTCCAGATCTTTGCGGAGTAGAACAATATCAAGCATGGCGTGATTGTAGTGACGTCCACTGGACGCCAACGGGCATTCGCCCCCGTCCTATCAGTACTTGAGGCCTTTGGGCAAGGGGAACTTGATGGTTTCCTGGATCCCGTCCAACGTGCGTACAGACAGTGCGCCCAATGCTCGAAGGCGGGCAATCACCTCTTGCACCAACACATCCGGGGCCGATGCCCCCGCCGTCAAACCCACCTTGTTCACCCCATCAAACCACGACTCTTGCAAATCGGCCGCACTGTCGACCATGTAGGCTGGCGTGCCCAAGCGGTCGGCCAACTCGCGCAGGCGGTTGCTGTTGGAGCTGGAGGGGCTGCCCACCACGATCACCACATCCACCAGAGGACTCATCAGCTTCACGGCATCTTGGCGGTTTTGGGTGGCGTAGCAAATGTCCTGTTGCTTGGGCTCGCGAACTTGGGGGAAACGGGCTTTGACCGCCGCCACAATTTCTGCAGCATCGTCCACACTCAGGGTGGTCTGCGTGACCACGGCCAACAACTCGGTCTGGCTGGGCTGCACCTTGGCCACGTCTTCAACGTCTTCGACCAAGTGAATACCGCTGTCGAGTTGGCCCATGGTGCCTTCGACCTCAGGGTGGCCTTTGTGACCGATCATGATGAATTCGTAGCCCTCTTTGTGCAGCTTGGCCAGCTCCACATGCACCTTGCTCACCAACGGACACGTGGCATCAAAGATCTTGAATCCGCGTTGCTCGGCCTCCTCCTGAATCGCACGGCTCACCCCATGGGCGCTGAAAATCAAGGTGGCTCCGGGTGGCACATCGGCCAACTCTTCAATGAAAATCGCCCCTTTTTCTTTCAAGTCATTCACAACATAAGTGTTGTGAACGATCTCGTGCCGCACATAAATAGGGCGGCCAAACTTGGTCAGGGCGTGCTCCACGATGTCGATCGCGCGGTCCACCCCGGCACAAAATCCTCGCGGTTCTGCCAAAAAAATGTCGGCCCCACCGCTCGTC
Organism: Limnohabitans sp. DCL3; assembly: GCF_048019295.1. GTDB lineage: Bacteria > Pseudomonadota > Gammaproteobacteria > Burkholderiales > Burkholderiaceae_C > Limnohabitans_A. The sequence continues at coordinate 2,543,862 of NZ_CP171842.1, forward strand.
TCTGCGAGTACTTTGCGGCCCATCGAGTCGACCTTGGACATTGTCGACGGTCCCTTGTGGCTCATTTCAGACGACATCACAGTATCCCTATCAGTTCGACTTCAAAGGTCACAGGCTGACCGGCCAGCGGGTGGTTGAAGTCAAACAACACCGCGCCCTCCTCGTTCACTTGCAGCACCGTGCCAGCATAAGCGCCCAAGCCGTCGGGCGTTGGGAACTGAACCACATCACCCGCCGCGTATTTTTCCGTAGGATCACCCAGCTCATTGAGCAACTTGCGCGCCACCCATTGCTGCATCTCGGCGATGTGATCGCCAAAAGCCTCACCCGCCGGAATTTCCATCACCACCCGAGTGCCCTCCGCCAAGCCGAGCAAACGCTGTTCGACGGCGGGTGACAAGGTGCCCGAGCCCAGGGACAAAGTGGCGGGCTTTTCATGGAAAGTGTTGATGATGTCTCCCTGCGGCCCAGCCAGGCGGTAGTGCAGCGTCAAGAAAGAACCTGGTTCGACAATGGTGGACATAAGGGTTTTCTGGAATGCCGCCGAAGCGGACAAACGGGCATAAAGATGCCACTATTGTAAAAAGCCCAGCCCAACTGTCCCGAGAGAAGGGATAAACAGGACCAGGGCCGCTCCAGGGAGGGGCAACGCATGAGCGTCAAAGACTTGCCGGTCGACGCGCGTCCGCGCGAAAAATTACTGGCCCGTGGCCCACAGGCCCTGAGCGATGTGGAACTGCTGGCCATCTTGCTGCGCACCGGCATGGCCGGAAAAAATGTATTCCAGCTCTCCCAAGAGCTGCTTGAGCCTGACGGCATCGCGGGCCTGCTCAGTGCCGATGTGCAGTCGCTCAAAGGGGTCAAAGGTCTCGGCCCCGCCAAACAAGCCGAGTTGCTGGCTGTTTTTGAGATGCTCCGCCGCGCACTGAGCCAGCGCCTGAAGGAGCGCCAAGCGTTCCACACACCCCATGGTGTCAAGCAGTATTTGCAATTGCAACTGGCCCACAAAAACCACGAGGTCTTTGCGGTGCTGTTTCTGGACAACCAAAATCGGATGCTGGCGATGGAAGAACTTTTCAGGGGCACGCTCAGCCAAACTTCAGTTTACCCAAGAGAGGTGGTCATGCGCGCGCTGCACCACCAAGCGGCAGCCGTGGTGCTCAGCCACAACCACCCCAGTGGCTCGGTACAGCCGAGCCGCGCCGATGAGCACCTGACCCAAACCCTCAAAGCCAGTTTGGCTTTGGTGGATGTGCGTGTGCTCGATCACATCATCGTCGCGCAAGGCCAAACCTTGTCCATGGCAGAACAGGGTTTGATGTGAGCCCCCGCTAAACTCGGGGTTTTCAATTCCCCAGCCCGGCCATGTCCCACTACCACCTCTATGCCATCGGCAACGCCTTGGTCGATACCGAATACGAAGTTTCTGATCATCTGCTCAGCGCCATGGGCGTGAGCAAGGGCCACATGACCCTGATCGACACAACGCAACGTGCCGAACTGCTCACCCACGTGCAAGGCTTGCACGCCCGTCGCACAGGTGGTGGATCGGCAGGCAACACAGTGGTGGCCTTGGCCCAATTGGGCGGCAAAGCGTTTTATTCGTGCCGCGTGGCGGACGACGAACTGGGGGCCTATTACAGCCAAGACCTGCAAGCTAATGGCGTGGCCACCAACTTGACGCACACCCAAGCCCGCGCAGGGCAAACTGGCAGCTGCATGGTGCTCGTGACCCCTGATGCGGAGCGCAGCATGTGCACATTTTTAGGTGCCACCTCGGAACTCGACGACAGCGCCCTGCACCCGCAAGACATCGCCAAGTCACAAATTTATTACATGGAAGGCTACCTGGCCGCCTCGCCCACAGGTCTCCAAGCCGCTGTCCAAGGCCGCCAGATCGCCATCGCCCACCAAGTGCAAACTGCACTGACGCTCAGCGACGTGAGCATGATCAACTTCTGCCGCCCAGGCCTGGAGGCGATGATCGGCGATGGCCTCGACTATTTGTTTGCCAACGAAGAAGAAGCACAAACCTGGTGCGGTACCTCCGATCTGGACGCCATCATCGGCCAGTTGTCATCTCTGGCCAAAACCGTCTGCCTGACGCGGGGCCCCCAAGGCTGCATCGTGGTCCAAGGCGGCCAGCGCACCGACGTGCCCGCCGTGCCCACCCAGGCACTCGATACCAACGGCGCAGGTGACATGTTTGCAGGCACTTTTTTGTACGGCATCGCCCATGGCCAATCGGCCGATCATGCGGCAGCACTGGCCAACTGCACGGCTGCGGCTGTTGTCAGCCAGCATGGCAACCGGTTGACGGTGGCGCAAATGAAACGCATCGCTGCGGACTTTGAAAAGGTGGGACGATGAAAAAAATCCTGCTCCTCGGCTCAGGTGAACTGGGCAAAGAATTCGTCATCAGCGCCAAGCGCTTGGGCTGCCACGTCATTGCCTGCGACAGCTATGCCGGGGCGCCCGCCATGCAAGTGGCCGATGAGTCTGAAGTGTTCAGCATGCTCGACGAAGTGGCACTGCGTGCCGCCATTGCAAAACACCAGCCCGACCTGATCGTGCCCGAGATCGAAGCCATCCGCACCGAAGTGCTGCTGGACGTCGAAAAGCAAGGCTTTGAGGTGATCCCCAGCGCACGCGCCGCCAACCTGACCATGAACCGCGACCGCATCCGCGACGTGGCCGTGGGCCTGGGTGTGCGCACAGCGAAGTTCAGCTACGCCGACTCGGCCACCGAGTTGTTGGCCCGTGCCACCGACATCGGTTTTCCGGTCGTCATCAAACCGGTCATGAGCTCATCGGGCAAGGGTCAAAGTGTGGCCAAGACGGCCGCCGACGTGCAAGCCAGCTGGGACTACGCCTGCACAGGCATGCGTGGCGACCGCCAAAAAGTCATCGTCGAAGAATTCATCCACTTTGATTTTGAAATCACCTTGCTGACCGTGCGCCAGCGCCACGGCCCCACCTTGTTCTGCCCGCCCATTGGTCACGTGCAAGAGCGCGGCGACTACCAATACAGCTGGCAACCCCAAGACATGACGCCCGCGCAAATCCAAGCCGCGCAGGACATGGCCAACAAAGTCACCACCGACTTGGGCGGTGCAGGTCTGTTTGGCGTGGAGTTTTTCGTGACCCAAGACGAAGTCATCTTCAGCGAGCTGAGCCCCCGCCCCCACGACACCGGCATGGTCACCCTGACCAGTCAGAACCTGAGCGAATTTGACCTGCACGCCCGCGCCATTTTGGGCCTCCCGATTCCCCGCATCGACTGCGTGGAAGGCGCCAGCGCCGTGGTGCTGGCCGACAAAGACGGACAAAACCCGACCTTCACGGGCGTGGAAGCGGCGCTGAGCGAGTCTGGCGTGGACGTGCGCATTTTTGGCAAACCCACCACCCGCCCTTACCGCCGCATGGCTGTGGCGCTGGCCCAGGGCCCCGACGCCTTGCAGCGTGCGCGCGCTGCTGCGGGCAAGATCAAGGTGATCCCTCAATCGGCTTGACGACGCCTGGCCGCCAGGGCCATTTTTTTGTGGAAGGTGTTGCTTTGGCGCTTGAATGCCCAGTCGGCCAAGGCCCGAAAAAATGGCGGTCAGGAATGAGGATCCGCCCCTAAGAAAGAACCCCGATGAACCTTCATGCGGGGTGCTCGCCTTCAAACCAATCGGCATCGCGCAGCAACTTGCCCGCCTGGTCTTTGGCCGCCAACAGCGGCGCAAAGTCAATCGGCCAATCAATGCCCACCGCCGGGTCGTTCCAAAGCAAACTGCGCTCGTGCTCCGGGTACCAATAATCGGTCGTCTTGTACAAAAACTCTGCACACTCGCTCAGCACCACAAAGCCATGCGCCAAACCCGGGGGTACCCACAACTGGCGGTGGTTTTCAGCGCTCAGATGAACGCCGACCCATTGGCCAAACGTGCCTGAGCCTCGGCGCAAATCCACCACCACATCAAAGACCTCGCCCTGCACCACCCGCACCAGTTTGCCCTGCGGGTGCTGAATTTGGTAATGCAAGCCCCGCAACACACCTCGGGACGACTTGCTGTGGTTGTCCTGGACAAAGCTCACCGCCAAACCCGTGGCTTGCGCAAAATCGCGGGCATTGAAGCTCTCATAAAAAAAGCCCCGTGCATCCCCAAAAACTCGGGGCTCCAGAATCAGTACATCGGCGATGGCGGTAGGGGTGGTGGTGAAAGGCATGTGGAGTGGGGATCTGGCCCCGATTATTGGATCAAGTTCAGCAAGTACTGCCCATAACCATTCTTGGCCAAAGGCGCTGCCAGTTTTTGCACGTCGGCAGCATGGATCCATTTTTGGGCAAAAGCGATCTCCTCGGGGCAGGCCACCATCAAACCTTGGCGCTTTTGCAGCGTGGCGATGAAGCCCGCCGCCTCCAGCAAACTGTCGTGCGTGCCGGTGTCAAGCCAAGCATAGCCCCGGCCCATGATCTCGACATTGAGCTGCCCCATCTCGAGATAGCGCTTGTTCAGATCGGTGATCTCCAACTCGCCACGGTGCGACGGCCGGATGTCGGACGCCAACTCGCACACTTGGTTGTCGTAAAAATACAGACCCGTCACGGCATAGTTGCTCTTGGGGACGCGGGGCTTTTCTTCAATGCTCAGCGCTTTGAACGCGCCATCAAACTCCACCACACCGTAGCGCTCTGGGTCGAGCACATGGTAGGCGAACACGGTCGCACCGCTCGTGCGGTCGTTCGCATTGGCCAACAGCTTGACGAGGTCATGCCCGTAATAAATGTTGTCACCCAGTACCAACGCACTGGGGTCATGGCCCACGAAATCCTTGCCAATGATGAACGCCTGCGCCAAGCCATCGGGGCTGGGCTGCACCGCGTATTGGATGTTCATGCCCCACTGGCTGCCGTCACCCAGCAACTCGGTGAACCGAGGCGTGTCTTGCGGCGTGCTGATCAGCAGCACATCGCGAATGCCGGCCAACATCAGCGTGCTCAGTGGGTAATACACCATCGGCTTGTCGTAGACGGGCATCAACTGTTTGCTGACCGCCTGCGTCACGGGGTAGAGCCGGGTGCCCGAGCCACCGGCCAGGATGATGCCTTTGCGATTTGTCATGCGTTTCTCGCGCTGTGTGTGAACCCCAAAAGAGGGCCCTGCAGGCATTGTAAAAGCCATTCACTGACCCGCTGATGCGTCATCAGCGCGTCACCCCGTACACCCACCCACCCAACCATTCGTGCAAAGCGGTCTGCCACAACGCCAAACTGCGTGCCAACGAATACTCGGTCCATGGGGTATGGTTGCCGGTTCTGAAATCCACCGGATAAGGCGTGACCCGACAACCCACCGCCTCAAACTCCGGCACCGCACGGGGCATGTGCCAAGCCGAAGTCACCAGCAGCCACGGTTCTTGGCAACGCGCGCCCATCAAAGCGGCCAGTTGCCGGGCATTTTCTCGGGTGGTGCGCGAGCCGCCTTCCAGTGTCATGCGGCCGCTGTCCAGACCCTGCGCCTCGTAAAACGTTCTCGCCAATTCGGCCTCACTCACGCCTGTGGGCAACAAACGCCCCTCACCGCCCAAAAACACCAAATGCCACTGCGGTTGCTGACGCATCAACCCGACCGGCAGCGTCATGCGCTCGGCCGCCTCGCCCAAAGGCACTTGCGCATGCGCTTGGTAACTGCCGGGGTGCTGTATTGCTCCGCCCAGCACGATCACCCCCACATGGCGCTGCAATGACGCCAGGGTAGGAACCGGGTAGCGGTTTTCCAGCGGTCGCAGCAGCGCCTGGGGCAAAGCTTCGAAGCCCAACAACCCCAGCACCACCCATCCGGCCCACAACATGCGCAGCGCAGGCCGCATCCAGCGTGCAGACCCACTGAGCAAACACAGCGCCGCACCCCACCACAAGGCCAGCCAAAAAACGGGCTGGGTGATGGCTGACATCAACTTGGACAAAATGAACATACCGCCTTTTCAGCAAGCAAAAATGGCAATGCACCCGATTGGCGTGGAGGACAAGCTGTGTTGGCGCCACCCCCCAATTCAATGCGGCCCTGAGGCGATCGCCCTGTTGGTTTGTCACAGCTGCACAGGTCCTTCACAGCCATTGGCTGCCAGGGCCAAACACCTGATCTGAGGTGTCAATTCGAATTGGGTTGGCCCAGCGCTTTGCGCCAGCTGCTTTTGAGGGTGTGCAGCTTGGGTGCCGACGCTGGGTCTTGGCCTGCATGACGCACGGCTTGGCGAATGAAGACGAAAAGCAAGAGCGCAAATGCTGTCGCCAGCGTGACAATGGTCGCGATGAGGGCTTTTTTGGGTTTGGATTTCTTCTCGGGCGGCTGGGCTGCGTCCAGCACCTGGATCACGGCGCCTTCACGCGACTCGTCAACCTTGGCCAACTCAAACTGCTTGGCGAAGAGTTCAAACAGGGTCTCATGGTACTTGAATTCACGGTATTTGACGACATAGTCGCCCTGCGCATCGCCCTGCACCTTGGGGGTGTTCTGCGATTGTTTGGCCAGTTGGGCCCGCAGGTTGGCCAGCTCGGCCATGGCTTGCTTGAAGTCGGGGGCCGTTTCGGCGAGGTACCCGCGCATGGCCCCCACCTTGACTTCTTGCGCAGTCATTTGGGCTTGCAGTGCAGCCACCACCGCCACGGCCGATGCGGGGTTGGATTTGAGCACGCTGCCGCTCACCCCTGTGGCCCGCAGGGCCAGTTCTGCAGCGACCATTTTGTCTTTGACTTGGAGGAGCTGTTTTTCAAAAAAGGCCCGGCGCTGCTGGGCTTCGGTCACCGCCAATTTACCCAAAAGTTTTTGCAATTCTTCCACATGCGCGTTGGCCAGGTCAGCGGCAAATTGAGGGTCTTTGTCATCCACCTCAATGGTGATGAGGCCGTCTTTGCCACTGGTTGCGCGGGTGCTGCCGGTCAACACCAGGCGGGCGTCCACTTTGAACTGTGTGTCGTAGCGGTCTTGCAGTTTGAAGCGTTCGATCAGGGTGTCTTGAACGCTGTTGCTTTTGATGAAGGCCAGGTATTGGTCCGCCGGGTTTTTGAGGCCAGCTGCCCCAGCCAGCCCGCCCAAGCCACCCAGATTGGCGAGCATGCTGGCAGCGGCAGTTTGTTGTTGCTGGGGGGGTAAGAACTTGACGGCAGCGGTGAAGGTGGGGACCATGGCAACACCAATGCCCAGCGCCAGCAACCCTGCAACCAGGGGTCCCAGGACAAGCAGGCGCAGGTTGTCAACGATGACTTGGAGCAGGTCCAGCAGACTGATTTCGTCTTCTGTCTCGGCGAAAGTTGGCAGGGTATCGGTCATGGATGGGGAAGGGCTGGGTTCGGGAGCAACGTTGTGGGTGTGACGAACATATCGGGGATGACACAGGAAGACGCCGATGACAGCGGTACGCTCAGTTTTTCAGGGTTTTGAGGGCCGCGGCGCCGATACCAAATTGGTAGAGGATGGCGGTCCAGTCTTTGGCACTTTGGATGAATTGGGTGTATGGCGTGCGGCGATCCACGGTTTCCGGAATGAAGAGGGTGTCGCCCGCTTGCATGCGCATGCCCATGAAGTCGGATTGGCCAAGACCAAACCAGCTGCGCTGGGCGCGGTTGGACAAGACGGTGCCATCCCCACGAATGATCAAAGCAGCATCCAAGTCGGCTTCGCGGGTAGGGCCGGCTTTGTCGATGTAGTCAGCCACGGTGCTGTTGGCGCGGTGGATGAACGCATTTTCAGCCATGACCGCACCAAAAACGGCCACAAAACTCGACTTGCTCGGCACAGCGATGCTGTCGCCGTCTTGCAGTGCCAGTGCAGGCAGCTGGGGCCGTTCGGGGTCCATCTCGAGTGCGATGCGTCCGCTGGCTTTGAGGTTGCGCAGGCGATCCAACATTTGGCGCTGGGCTGCCGCCTGGGCTTGCGCATGGGCCAGATTGTCTTTGTCGACGACATTTTGCACGGTGGCCAGGGCATGGGCCTGCACTTGGGCCTCCATGCGGCGGATGGCTAGGTTGAGGTTTTCCTGTTGTTGCAGCCTGGTCGATTCACGGTTGAAGACAGTGCCATACAAATAAGCATCGCGACTCAAACCCCCTGTCCGTTGCACCAACTGGGGCAGTGTCTCGCCCGGGCTGATTTGGTAAATACCAGGGGCCTTGACTTCTCCGCCCAGACGCACGAACTGGCTGCGCTTTTCCAGTGGAACAGGGATGTCATCCACTCCAAAGATGGTGACCACGTCGCCCGGCAATAACGCCATGTTGTGGGCAGGGTCTTTGTCTCGGATGGCTTTGCCCAAATTGAAAGGGATCAAGGTGGTTTGAACGGCTTTGGCATCGAGGCGTTCAATGGCGGCGTAATCCCAATTGATCTCAGTCAGCCGATTTTTCACCTCGTCGGCCACTTTGTCGACTGAAAATTTATTCCATGAAATTTTCTCGCCTGGGCCTTTGACGCCTAACGCTCCCGGGTCTGAAGCTTTGTCCTTGCTGCCAGCTTCGTATTGGACTGAGCTGTTTTTCCGGCTGTAGTAGTCAGGCAAGATCAAAGCGTCGGCCTCGGGCACCAAGTCGGACACGCGCATGCCAGGCCTGAACGAATAGCGCAGAGGCGATGCGACGTTGCCACGCAAAGTAACCGCGTTGGCAAACTGGCCACTGATCTTGAACAGGGTGAGCACGTCACCGTCGCGCACACTGGTCTGAAGCCCTTGGGCATCGAGAACCCGCTCTTGCACCTCGCGAGGGGTTTTGAGATCGTGCTTGTTCACACGCTCGAGCAAGGCTTTGTGGGGCGAGGTCAAGACTTGGGAACCCGCACTGTAGGTCAGCAATTGGGCCATGCTTTCTTCCGCCTTGGCCAACTCAAAAATGGCGGGCATGTCTGTGGCGCCAACGACCGCCACGCGGGGGCCGGCCGGGGGCACAACAATGACATCCCCGGGCAGCAAGCGCGCATCACCCGCCGTCTCCCCCGCATGTATGAATGTGTACAGATCGAGTGTGGTGACGGTTTTGCCGCCCCGCACCAGTTGGATCGCGCGCATGCTGCCGTTGGGCGATGGACCTGCACTCTCAAACAAGGCGCTGATCAGGGTGGACAAACTGGACACCGTGTAAGCGCCCGGATTGCGCGCTTGCCCCACCACAAAAATTTGCATAGAGCGCAAACGGCCAATGGACGCACTGAGCTGAAAATTCGAAAAGACCCGACCGACTTGTTTGTTGAGATGGTCGTCAAGCGCACTGGACAGGGTGCCAGCCACGTTAACCGGACCCACTTTGGGCACGGTGATTTGCCCATTGCGGTCAACGGGCAGGCGCATGGCCACCTCGACAGAACCCCAGATTTTGAGGTCAATTTCATCACCAGGGCCGACCACATAATTGGCCGGTACCGGCACATCTGTGAGGCTGGGGAAGCGGCTGCGGTCAAACAAGTTGTAGCCGTACAGGGGCAAAGATTGGCCCGTCGCCTCTTGCACGAAACGTTGAAATTGGGTGGTCAACAAGGGCGGCGAAGTGCCAAGATTGGCTTGGATGTTCTGGGCTTGGGCACCCGCACCCACTTGTGTCTGAGGGGCCTGCAGGGCGGGGCTGCTCAACTGACCCGGCATACCCACGCCGTGGGCAAGAGCTGCAGGACCCGCATCCCGCCCAAGGGTCCGGGTCTCTGAGGTGCGACCCGCCCCTGAGCTCATGGGGGCTGCCCCTAGCGTGGTCTCTGCGCCGACGCCCATGGCCGTCTGCGCATGCGTGTCCACCGAAAATGCGACGCTCACCAGCAAGGCCAAGACGGCATTGAAAGTTGGCCTCACGCCCTGCTGACTCGAGGGCGCGGTGTCGATGGGATACAGGAGCATGGGCATGGGCATGGGCATGGGCTCAGAAAACGAAGGCCATTCAGAAGGAACAAAGATGCGGAAAAATATTCCCAAAAAAATACTTTACTTTGTAAATTTTAAATACTTTTTATTCATATTTAATGTCATCGTCGCAAATTTTTCAGACATCAGGCGCCGATGAAGGCCATCTTCACTGACCCACATGGGGCTCAGTCAGGCCCTGCCAAATAGACGGCTTGCGAAGATGGCGTGCATCGCACAGCCTGACGCTGGCGCATTGACACTGCGCGCCCACACAAAGCCAGCGCATGGCCTGGCATTCAGGACGTCCATCGGTGATTTTCATGACATGCACTGCGAGCGTCTGTGCGCTGGCGCACAGCGCTGTTCGATTGGCGTCGCTGAGGGCTACGACAACCGATTGCCCAGAGGTGCTGTCTTAAAGCGGTGCAGATGAGCCAAAGCGCCGGTCGCGCAGCACATACCAGTCCATCGCCTGCTGAAGCCGTTCAGCAGAGAAGTCGGGCCAGAGGTCATCGGTGAAATACATCTCGGCATAAGCCGCTTGCCAGAGCATGAAGTTGCTGATGCGAGACTCACCACCTGTGCGAATGAGCAAGTCCACCTCGGGGGCGTCGGCAGTGCTGAGGTGAGAGGCCAAAGCTTCCTCCGTCAGGGATTGCAGGTCTTGACCAGGGTTGGCTTTTTGCCAAGCTTGGGCGGCTTGAACCATATCCCAGCGGCCACCGTAGTTGGCGCACACGGTGAGGGTGATGTGGCTGTTGCCAGCCGTTTGGGCTTCTGCGCGGTGCATCAGCTCTTGCATGGCGGTCGAAAAACGGCTTCTGTCACCGACAAGTCTGAGACGCACACCGTTGGCATTCATGTCATTGACTTCTTGCTGCAAGTACGTCATGAACAAGCCCATGAGGCTAGAGACTTCTTCTTCGGGTCTGCGCCAGTTTTCGGTGCTGAAGGCGAACAAGCTCAGGTGCGGTACGCCTTTGTGCGCACAGGCGCGCACGATGTCCCGTACCCTTTTGGCCCCGGCTGCGTGCCCCAATGCCGCAGGCATGAAACGTTTTTTGGCCCAGCGGCGGTTGCCGTCCATGATGATGGCAATGTGTTGCGGCAGCGGTTTGGGGGTTGTGGGGTCTGACAAGTCGCTCACCAAAAATTCGTTATGTATCTGAGTTTGATCGATGGCATCGATTAACTTGGCCTATCTTAATGGATGTGCAAGTGAAAACAAAAGACATCGGTCTGGCCTGTGCCTGACCCCCTTTGAACTGGCGTAACACTTGCAAGGGGGTTTGGCTGCGGACTTGTTCAAGTTGACGGGTGGACTGCAGGCGTTCGTCTGGCTTGATGATTTTGTTTTTCTGTCCGGTGGTCCATCCAGTTCAAAGGTTTGCTCTCGACAATGACCCCGTGCGAGAGGCGCTTGCCGTGTTTTGAAACGACCGGCTACACCCGTCAACTCGACGGTCCGGCGAACGAATGTATATCAGGGTGTTCACGGCTGCGACTCAAGCACGACGGTGTGATGGCAAACCGCCGGTGGGTTTGGAAGGCCATCTTGAAATGACACCCGACCATTGCACAAAAATGAAAAACCCCGCGGATGCGGGGTAGAGGGCTATTCAAGGGTGCAGTAAACCAGCAGCACCCGGTTTAACTCTTTTCAAAGAAAATGAATCGACAAGGTCAATTCTTGTGTGAGCGCATTAACCAATCACGAAGGGGGTGCGGTCTTTGCCTTCAATCCATTTGGGGGCTTTACCGCGGCCTGTCCAAGTTTGGCCTGTGGCTGAATCGCGGTATTTGGCAGCGACCTTGCTGGCGGCTTTGGTGGCACCCGACTTGGCGGTACGGCCAGGAAAAACGTCCTGTGCAGTCAGGCCATATTCGGCCACCAGTTCACGCACTTTCGTGACCGCATTGGAGATTTCATTTTTACGCGCTTGTGCAATGGCTTGCTCCAAGGCTTCGCGTTGGGCCAGTAATTCTTTGTAGCTGACAGTCATGTGGAGTCCTAATTAAAAATAAGAGATCCGAATATACACCAAGTCATATTCAAAACATCCCGTGTTGAATATACGTTTCACTTCTTTTGAAACCCATTCCAATACAGGTGCTCCGAAAATTTCAACCAGATTTTTTAAATATCCATGGTTTGTGCCAATACACTGAGGCTGAAATCGTTTCTGTTCCAGATATTCAAGACCCTGATTTAACTCGGCAATCCGATTCAAATCGGTGCGTGCGTCACATCATGTGTTTGGTGGCTTGTTTGGGACAGGTGTGGCCAAGACTTTGTGGATGCGACGACCTTCGAGGTCCATGACTTGAAACTGCCAGTCGTTCAGATCAATGACTTGGCCTTTGGCGGGCAATTGCCCCAATGCAAACATCAGCAAGCCGGCGAGTGTGTTGTAACGGTTTTTGTCCTCGGCAGGCAGCTCTTTGATGCACAGGCGGGCTTTGAGCTCGTTGACGGGCATGATCCCATCCAGCACCCAACTGCCGTCTTCATTTTCTGTGGCCCACGCATCGGTTTGGGTCTCTGACTTGAGTTCGCCGGTGATCGCCTCCAGCAAATCCAGTGGCGTGAGCAAACCCTGAACTTCGCCGTACTCATCCACCACAAACAGCATGCGACTGGACTGGTCGCGCATTTGCTCCAGCAACTCCATGCCAGTCAATGTTTCGGGCACGAAATGGGCAGTTTGCGCATGGTCTCCCAAATCACCTGCATCACTTTGGGGCAGGGCCAGCAAGTGCGACAAACTGATGACGCCGATGATGTGGCCCAACCCTTCTCGGCAAACGGGATACCACGAGTGGTTGCCTTCGCCACGCATCTGGTTGATGCGGTCCATGGCCTGTTGGGGGGACAGGCTGGCTTCGAGCCATTGGATGTCGTTGCGCGGCGTCATCATGGAGGTGAGCGCCCGGTCGTCCAGGTGAAACACGTTGCGCACCATTTGGTGTTCATGTTCTTCGATCAGTCCTGCATCCACCCCTTCGACCAAGCTGGCGGTGATTTCCTCTTCGGTGACGGCGCGGCTGCCGGTGCTGTCGATGCGCATGAGTTTGAGCATGCCTTGGGTGGACAAGGACAGCAATTTGACGAACGGGCCCGCCGCTTTGGCCAAACCCGCCATGGGACGGGCCACGATGCGCGCGACAGCCTCGGGATAAAGCTGGCCAATGCGCTTGGGCACCAGCTCGCCAAAAATGATGGTCGTGAAGGTGATGATCGTCACCACGATGGCCGTGGCAGAAATGGCAGCCACCGGTTCGGTCAGCCCCCATTGCATGAGTTTCAGCGCCAAACCACCACTGAAAGCAGCCTCGCCCACAATGCCGTTGAGCACACCAATCGAGGTGATGCCCACTTGCACGGTCGACAAAAATTGGGTGGGTTCTTCGAGCAATTTCAAGGCCGCAGTGGCGCCTTTGTCACCCGCCTCATCCATGGCGGCCAAGCGTGCCTTGCGGCTGGACGCCAGCGCCAACTCCGACATGGCAAACACCCCGTTGAGCAGGGTGAGAAAAACAATCATTAAAAAGTCCATACACCCCATTGTGCCAAGAGTGACAAGGGCTCGGCAGGCTTGGGACTCTGACAAGACCCACATGCCAGGGTGCTCACCGTGAAGGATTTGGGACAATGGGTCACAAGGGGTGCTTATGGCTGTTTATTGGATCGGTGATGTGCAGGGCTGCGATGGGCCCTTGGAACGCTTGCTGGCGCAGGTTGATTTCTCGGCCAGTCGGGACACGCTGGTGGTGCTGGGCGACTTGGTGAACCGGGGTCCGGCGTCAGCGCAGGTGCTGAGGCGCTTGATGGCGATGGACAACGCTGTGCAATGCGTGCTGGGCAACCACGATTTGCATTTGCTGGCCGTGGCAGCCGGTGCTGGTCGACTCAAGCCAGGGGATACGCTCAACGGCATCTTGCAAGCCCCTGACCGCCCTGCTCTGTTGGACTGGCTGCGCCATCAGCGCATGGCGATTTGGGGCCATGGCGTGCTGGCGGTGCATGCGGGGGTGCTGCCCTCATGGTCAGTGGCGCAGACTTTGTCATTGGCCGCTGAAGTGGAATCTGTTTTGCGCGGACCCGATGTGAGCGATTTTTGGCACCAGATGTATGGCAACGCGCCTGCGACTTGGTGCGATACCTTGTCAGGCGTTGACCGTTTGCGGGTGGTCGTGAATGCGCTGACACGTTTGCGCTTTTGCTCGGCTGACGGGGTGATGGAATTCGCCAACAAAGAAGGCGCCGATGCGGCACCAGCGGGGTTCATGCCTTGGTTTGAAGTGCCCGGAAGAATGACTGCCGATGTGACGGTGGCTTTTGGCCATTGGTCCACTTTGGGACAGCTGATCCGCCCAAACGTGTGGGCCCTGGACACCGGTTGCGTGTGGGGAGGTTGCTTGAGCGCGATGCGGCTGGAGGCTGATGGGCAACGCGCGTTGATTCAGGAAAAGTGCCCGCAGGCGCAAAAACCGGGCTGAACAACCATGAGGGTCTGACCCCAATTCTTCAATTTCCGGGTTTGAGGAGCACCACCAGCGCGCCGGCGCCACCCTCAGTGGCTTTGGCTTGAACGAAGGCCAGGACCTGATTTTTTTGAATCAACCAACTGTGGACTTTGGGCTTGAGCACCGCTGTTTTGCCGGGCGAGCCGAGTCCTTTGCCGTGCACCACGCGCAGACAGCGCAAACCTTGGCGGTGTGCGATGCGAATGAATTCGGCCAGTGCCACGCGGGCCTCATCACTGCGCAGGCCATGCAAATCGATCTCGCGTTGGATGGACCAACCGCCTTTGCGCAGCTTTTGCGTCACATCAATCCCAACGCCAGGTCGTCGAAAACTCAAAGACTCGTCGGTGTCGAGCAAGGAACTCACATCAAACCCATCACTCAGCGCATCGCGCAACACAGCCTCTTCGTCCTTTTGACGTTGTGTGGCCACTGGGGCAGGTGCAGGGAGGCTGATGCGGACTTGGTCGTTCACAGGCATGCGCTTGACGACGCCCACGGCACGGGTGAACAGATTGGCTTCGGCTTCTTTCAGTCGGGCGGCTGCCGTGCGTGCCGCCTCAGCCGCTTGCGCTTTTTCGTGCGCATCGGCCAATTTCTTTTTGACCTGTTTCAGGTCTTGCAAGGTGTTGATTTTCACAGCACGACTTTGCCACAAATGGGCAGCTTGCGATGCACAGGCCAAGGATTCACAACATCACGCCAAGGGACGGCTGCTGCCCGTGCGGTCATGCACCACGGTTGCGCATCCAGTCAGCGGTTTTAAAGAAACTGGCGTTCAAGCGTTCACGCAACGCCGGATCAACCTGGGTTTCCTGCAGGGCTTGGTCCATGCAGGCGAGCCATTGGTCACGCTCGAGGACACCGATAGAGAACGGCATGTGGCGCATGCGCAGGCGTGGATGGCCAAAGCGTTCGGTGTAATGCTCTGGCCCGCCCAGCCAACCGCACAAGAACCAAAACAGTTTGTCGCGCGCGTCTTGCAAAGTGCTGCCGTGCGCGGCTCGCAAGGCTTTGTAACCAGGCTCGATGTCCATGAGGTCATAAAAGCGCTCGGCCAATGCCTTGACGCGTGGCTCGCCACCGATCCACTCAAATGGGGTATCAAAAGGGGGTTTGTCGTCGATTTGCATGGTGTGTAAGCGGACAGGTTGAGCAAATTAATCGGTCGCTTGGCGCAGTGTTTGCATCACGGCTTGTCTGAGGACACCGGACAGGCTCAGGCTGCCAGCGGCCCACGCCAACAAAGCGCCCAAGGCACCGCCAGCCAAAGGTGCCCAAAGCGGCGCGTGCCAGGCAAAATCAAAGGCAAACCGGGCCAGTGCCCAGCCCACGGCCAAGGCCATGCTGCTGGCCATGAAGCCCGCCAACCAGCCTATGCCAAGCAACTCGGTGCGTTGCACTTGGGCCAGCAAGCCGCGCCCTGCACCGAGCGCCCGCATGATGGCGTATTCGCGCTCACGCGCTTGGCGACTGGCCCCCACTGCGGCCAGCAACACCATCAGGCCCGCAGCCAGAGTGAAGGCAAACAAATACTCCACGGCCCGGATGACCTGGTCCATGACGCGCTGGACTTGGGCCAAGGTGCTGCGCATGTCCACGTTGGTGATGTTGGGGAACTGGTTCACCAACGCGTTGTCAAAACCCTCAGGGCCCGGTGGTGAGCGGAATGCCGCCATGTAGGTCATGGGAAGGTCGGGCATTTGCGAGACGGGGAACATCATGAAGAAGTTGGCCCGCATGGAGGTCCAATCGACCTTGCGCAAACTGGTGACCCGTGCTTCGCGGGTTTGGCCCGCAATGTCAAAGCGCAGTTGGTCGCCCAGTTTCAGGCCCAAAGTGTCGGCGATGCCTTGCTCCACACTCACGCCATCGGCTTCTTCGGAAATCCAACGGCCTGCCGTGAGCGGGTTGTGTGCGGGCAAGGTGGCCGAATGGGAGAGGTTGATTTCGCGGTCGATCAGGCGTTTGGCGCGGTCAGCTTCAAAGTCGCCAGGGCTCACTTCACGGCCGTTGATGGCGACCAAACGACCACGGATCATGGGGAACCAATCGGGCGATTGAACCCCGGCTTTGTTCAGGCTGGCCAGAAAGTCCGTGGCCTGTTCGGGCTGCACGTTGATGACAAAACGATCGGGGGCGTTGGCGGGTGTGGCTTGCCGCCAGCTCGCAATCAAATCGGTGCGCAGCAGCACCAGCAGGGCCAAGGCCAACAGACCCACCGACAAGGCACTCACTTGCACCACAGCAAATGCAGGGCGGGCCGCCACTTGGCGTGTGGCCAGACGCAACCAGCGCGGTGCCTGCTCGTCTGGCACCACGCGGCGCAGCAACCACAGGGCCGCGCCCGCCAGTGCAGCAAAGAACACCAAGGCCACGGCAAAACCACCCACAGTGATCAAGCCCAAAGTCAGGTTGCGGCTGACCATGAGCAGTGTCAGGGCAAAACCCACCAAGCCCATGGCCAGCACCAGGCCCGAACGCAGCTGCAGACCGCCCAGATCACGGCGTATCACGCGCAAAGGCGGCACTTGGGCCAACTGCAGCACAGGCGGCAAGCCGAAGGCAACCAACAAGGTCAGGCCCATGCCCATGCCCATGAAGGCCGGTTGCAGGGTGGCGGCGGGCAGTTGCGCATCCACCAATCCTGCAAGCAACAGCACAAAACCCAGGTGCACGGCGTAGCCTGTCAACACGCCCAAACCACTGGCGAGCAAGCCTGCCCCCAAAAATTCCACGCCATAACTCAGGGTGAGCGTTCGCTGGCTTTGGCCCAAAACCCTGAGCAAAGCGCAGGCATCGAGCTGCCTCTCGGCAAAGCTGCGGGCCGCCAAGGCCACGGCCACGGCACACAGCAAGGCAGCGAGCAAGGCCACCAAATTCAAAAACTGCGCAGCACGGTCCAGGGTCTGGCGCATTTCGGGGCGGCCACTGTCGAGCGATTCGATCTGCACACCACGCACATGCGAACGCTCGAGCTCGGGCTTGGCCCATTGCACAAAACGCTCGGCGGCGGCCGCATCGCCCGCCACCGCCATGCGCCACGTCACGCGACTGGCCGGTTGCACCAAACCGGTCGACGCCAAATCGACCGCATTCATCATGACGCGGGGTGCAAAGGTCATGAAACCTGCACCCCGGTCGGGTTCGCGCTCGATGACGGCCGAAATGCGAAAACTGCGCTCGCCCAAGCCCAGCATTTGCCCGGTTTTCAGGCCCAAATTGTCCAAGAGCGCGGGGTCCACCCACACTTCGCCGGAGGTGGGAATGGCCCGCTCAACACCCATGAGGGCTGGCTGGCCCACATCGGGCATGACGAGCAATTGGCCACGCAAGGGGTAACCCGACTCGACCGCCTTGAGGGCCACCAAGCGGCTGGCTCCCCCCTGCTCCAGCAGGGCTCTGGCCATGGTGGGGAAACTCACATTGGTGTTGGTTTGCAAACCCATGGCTTGGGCTTGCTGCACAAAAGCCATCGGGGTGCTTTGGTCGCTGACCACCACCGCATCACCGCCCAGCAGCTGCCGCGCATCGCGCCACAAACCCGACTGCATGCGGTCGGCCAAAAAGCCCACAGCGGTGAGCGCCGCGACCGCCAATGCCACCGACAACATGAGCAGGCGCAACTCGCCCGCCCGCAAATCACGCCACAAATTGCGTCCGCCGAGCCGCAGACCATGCAACCAACCTTGTTTGTTCATGCATCAACCTTACCGCACAAGCCATTCACGGCGGTGCACAAGGCATTTTTTGGGGTTCTGATGGCGGTGGGGAGACGCAGAAAAGGCTACATGGCCTTCGTTGGTGCGCCGGTGTTCGGGACCGCGCAAAAAGCTCAGACCAAATCGTTTTGCCAAATCAAGCGCTCAGCGGCGCTGAAGCACAAGAAACGCTTGTTGGTGGCACGGCCTATTGCGCACAAGCCCAGGCGCTTGGCGACATCGAGCCCCATTTGGGTGATGCCGCTGCGCGACACCACCACGGGTACACCCATTTGCGCGGATTTGATGACCATCTCGCTGGTCAAGCGGCCTGTGGTGTAAAACACCTTGTCTTGGCCGTCCACATCGTTCATCCACATCCAGCCGGCGATGGTGTCCACCGCGTTGTGCCGGCCCACGTCTTCCACAAACATGAGCATCTGCTCGCCCAGAAACAACGCACAGCCATGCACCGAGCCCGATGATTTGTAGGTGGTTTCTTGCAAGCGGATGGCGTTGACCAAGCCATACAACTGGCCTTGTGTGATCTGCGCATGTGGCAATCGGATCTCGTCGATGTGGGCCATCAAATCACCAAATACGCTGCCCTGACCACAACCGGTGGTGACCACGCGGTCGGCGCTGCGTTCGAGCACCACATCAGCCCCTGGGCGGGTCTTGACGGCGGCCACACCCGGCTCACCCACTTCGCCTTCACCGATCGTCCAGTCCACGGTGATCGATTCGATCTGGGCCACCGAGTCAATGAGGCGCTGGTTGCGCAAAAAACCCAGCACCAACCACTCGGGCTCAGCGCCCAAGGTCATCAAGGTCACCAATTCCTTTTTATCCAGGTAAATTGTCAGCGCCCGTTCCGCAGGAATTTGGGCGTCAGAGATTTCACCGAACTCATTGCAAACGGACACACTGCGCGTGAGGGGCGCACGCGCACGCGTGAGGTGGGGCTTGGACAGGACCGCCGCAGACGCAGGGTCGTTCGTAACTACAGACATGGCTCGAGCCTAACGTAAAAATCCCCCGCCGTTGCCGACGGGGGATTTTGCAATGACGCAGATAAAAGGATCAGCCTTTTTTGGCAGGTGCTGCCGCTGGTTTGGCGCCGGCTGGAGCGGCTGCGGGCGCAGCACTTGCCGTATCGGCAGGCTTGTAGGCGCCTGGGTCCACGCAAGCGGGCGTGGCCGTGGGTGCAGCTTTCCCCTTGCCATTGGTTTTGTAATAGTGCGTTGCCACTTTATCGCGCGACTTGCACAACTGAAAATCGGCCACTTTGTTGCCGTGCGCCGCTTTGGCCGCAGCTTCTGCAGCTTTGGCTTTGGCCTCGTCGCTCAAGGCGGGTAATTTGGCCATGGCGCCAAAGCTGATCGCCAATGCAAAGATGACAAGCAGGTATTTTTTCATGGTGTTCTCCTGGCTCAAACCGAAGCCGTTTTAGCGGGTGTCGCAGGGGCATCCGATGCAGGCACAGAGCGCTGCGCTGGGATTTTGCCGGACTTGACGTCGTTGTACCAAAGTTCATGGTGCTCTTTGGCCCAAGTTTCATCCACATAGCCCTCACGCATCGCTTTGTAGGCCCCGCGCATGCCGATCGTGCCCATGTAAATATGACCGATGAACATCGCCATCATGAACAAAGCAGCCACACCGTGGATCATGGCGGCGATTTGCATCGTGCCGCGCTCGTAGATCAATCCAGGGATGAGCATGTCCAGCACCAAGCCAGAACCCACCACGATCAAGCCAAGGAACAACACGCCGCCCCAGAACACCACCTTTTCACCGGCATTGAAGCGGTGCGAAGGCACTTCGGTCCCAGAGAACAAGCCGCCACCTTTCGCCAACCAGACCAGATCTTCTTTGGAAGGCAAGTTGTCTTTCAAGAAGGTGACAAACACAATCACCAAGGACACGGCAAAGAGTGGTCCTGCGAAGTTGTGGAGGTTCTTCAAGGCGAAGGTCAACCAGCCAAACAAGGTGCTGCCGATGAGGGGCAGCAAAAAGAACTTGCCATAAGCCATGACGATGCCGGAGATGGCCAGAGCGCAAAAAGCGATGGCATTGGCCCAGTGGGCCGAGCGCTCAAAAGGCGTAAAACGCTCAATCTTGCGGCCGGTTTCTTGGCCATGCAACTCCATCGTGCCCTTGCTGACATAAAACAGCGCCATCGCCCCCACGGCGATCAGCAACAAAGCCGCCCCGTAAGGGATGATGATGTTGTTGCGAACCTGACGCCAAGCTTCACCCGCCGAGGCCAAACGCGACCCGGGGTACTGCACAAAGGGTTGGATCAGGTTACCCGCTTCGGGGGCTTGGCTTTTGGGCAAACTGGTGTAACCGGAGAGACCCTGGCCCACTGCACGCCACATGGGCGCGTTGTTGCCGGGTTGAACCTGGCCACGTTCGGCGTTGGTTTGGTCTTTGTACTTGGGGTCGGCATCGGCGCCGGGGGCCAGTTGAAAGATGTTGGCGCTTTTCACGCCCAAGCCGGTGTCCGCCTGAGCAGCGGGCGCAGACGCAGGTGGAGGTGCAGCCGGGGCTGGCGTTTGGGCAG
The DNA here is from genome assembly GCF_048019295.1 of Limnohabitans sp. DCL3. Lineage (GTDB taxonomy): Bacteria > Pseudomonadota > Gammaproteobacteria > Burkholderiales > Burkholderiaceae_C > Limnohabitans_A. The sequence goes on from NZ_CP171842.1 coordinate 2,564,526, forward strand.
AAACACCCAACGCGGCCAAGGCCAGACCCAAAGTCAATAGCATGCGGCGCATGAACTTCTCCTTGGCGCTCACTGAGGTGCGCGGACGTGGTCGTTTTGGCCGTAAGTGGCGCGGGCCTTCAGGTGGTTGGCCCAACCATCCTTGTCGCCAGCTTTCCAGCCGGCGTCAGTGAAGGAGGCGACGCCTGTGCCGCTGTAAGCGGGCTTGTCGGTCCGAACGCCCTTCGCGTCCTGCGGTTTTTCACCGCAGGCGACCAACAAGGCGGCGCTGCAAATGATGAAAGCTGCTTTCATGTTCAGGCTCCTTGTTTGGCGGGTTGCGCTTGGTTGCCGTAAGCAGTGCCCCAACCCCAGACTTCAGCGCCCTTGCCCCGGCTGATCACGCGGCCACGCAGGATGTCGGTGATGACGTCGCCGTCGCCGGCGAGCAGGGCTTTGGTCGAGCACATTTCAGCGCAAGCGGGCAATTTGCCTTCGGCCAAACGGTTGCGGCCGTATTTTTCAAATTCGGACTGGCTGCCATGCTCTTCCGGGCCCCCGGCGCAGAAGGTGCATTTGTCCATCTTGCCGCGCAAGCCGAAAGTGCCATTGGACGGGAATTGGGGTGCACCAAAGGGGCAGGCATAAGAGCAGTAGCCGCAGCCAATGCAAATGTCCTTGTCGTGCAGCACCACGCCTTCTTCGGTTTTGTAGAAGCAATTGACCGGGCAAACAGCCATGCAAGGCGCGTCCGAGCAGTGCATGCAGGCCACCGAGATCGACTTTTCACCGGGAACGCCATCGTTCAGGGTGACCACACGGCGGCGGTTCACGCCCCAAGGGACTTCGTGCTCGTTCTTGCAAGCCGTGACGCAGCCATTGCATTCGATGCAGCGCTCTGCATCACAGATGAATTTCATTCGTGCCATCGTGTTCTCCTCAAGCCTTCTCGATGTTGCAGATGGTGGTCTTGGTCTCTTGCATCATGGTGACGCTGTCATAACCATAGGTGGTGGCCGTGTTGACGGCCTCGCCGCGCACGATGGGCGCTGCGCCTTTGGGGTAGTGCGCCAACATGTCGGCGCCTTGCCAACGCCCTGAGAAGTGGAAAGGCATCCACACAGTACCGGTGTCCACGCGCTCGGTCACCATGGCCTGCACGTTCAAACGCGCACCCGTGGCCCCCAACAACCAGACACGGTCGCCGTTGCGGATGCCACGATCGGCCGCGGTCTTGGGGTTGATCTCCACATAGGCTTCTTGCTGCAACTCGGCCAACCACGGGTTGGAACGGGTCTCTTCACCGCCGCCCTCGTACTCGACCAATCGGCCAGAGGTCAGGATGAGCGGGTACTTCTCGTGCGCCTTGTCGGCGATGTTCTTGTCCTGCACGGTTTTGTACAGGGTGGGCAGACGCCAGAAGGCTTTCTTGTCGTCGTGAGTGGGGTATTTGGCCATCATGTCCGGACGGGTGCCGTACAAAGGCTCGCGGTGTTGCGGGATCGGGTCCGGGAAGTTCCACACGACGGCGCGCGCTTTGGCATTGCCAAAAGGATGGCAACCGTGTTCTTTCATGAACACGCGAATCATGCCGCCCGATGCATCGGTCTTCCAGTTTTTGCCCTCGGCCGCCGCTTTTTCGGCTTCGCTCAGCTCGTCCCACCAGCCCAGTTTCTTGAGCAAAATGTGGTCCAGTTCGGGGTAACCAGTGGTGATGTCCGCACCCATGGAGTGGGAGCCGTCTTCGGCCAACAGGCTCTTGCCTTCACGCTCCACACCAAAGTTGGCACGGAAGTTACCGCCACCGTCCATGACGTGCTTGGAGGTGTCGTACAGGTTGGGCGAGCCAGGGTGCTTGAGTTCGGGGGTGCCATAGCAAGGCCATGGCAGACCGAAGTAGTCTCCAGTGAAGTCGTAGCCGGTTTCCTTGTCTTTGCCGCCTTTGGCTTTCAAGGTCTTCACGTCGAACACGTTCATGTTCTTCATGTGCGCCTTCAAACGCTCAGGGCTTTGGCCGGTGTAGCCAATGGTCCAGACGCACTTGTTGATTTCGCGCAGGATGTCTTCGGGCACAGGCTCGTCCATGCCGCCGACTTTTTGCATCTTGTAGTTTTTGGACAGCTCTTTGGCAAAGCCCAATTTTTCAGCCAACTGGTGCATGATCATGTGGTCCGAGCGGCTCTCCCACAAGGGCTCGATCACCTTCTCGCGCCACTGCAAAGAGCGGTTGGAGGCCGTGCACGAACCGCTGGTTTCAAACTGGGTGGCCGCTGGCAGCAGGTACACCGCGCGGTTGGGGTTCAAATCTTCGGCCTTGCCAGGCATGGCGGCCATGGCCGCTGTGGCCGATGGGTACGGATCGACCACCACCAACAAGTCCAGCTTGTCCATGGCACGCTTCATGTCGAGGCCGCGGGTTTGCGAGTTGGGGGCATGACCCCAATAGAACACGCCTCGCAAGTTGCTGTCTTGGTCAATCAGCTCGTTGTTTTCGAGCACACCATCGATCCAGCGGGACACGGTGATGCCGTTTTTGCCCATCATGGCCGGCGAGGCAAACTGGCTTTTGATCCACTCGAAATCCACGCCCCAAGTCTTGGCAAAGTGCTTCCATGAGCCTTCGGCCAAACCGTAGTAACCGGGCAATGAGTCGGGGTTGGGGCCAACATCGGTGGCGCCCTGCACGTTGTCGTGACCGCGGAAAATGTTGGTGCCGCCGCCGCTCTTGCCCACATTGCCCAAAGCCAACTGCAAGATGCACGAAGCCCGAACAATGGCGTTGCCGATGGTGTGCTGGGTTTGGCCCATGCACCAGACGATGGTGCCGGGGTTGTTCTCGTGCAGCATCTTGGCGATCTTGAAAACCTGGTCTTCCTTGACGCCGCAGGCCTCTTCCACCTTGTCGGGTGTCCACTTGGCCAGCACTTCGGTCTTGACCGCTTCCATGCCATAGACACGGTCGTTGAGGTACTTCTTGTCCTCCCAGCCATTTTTGAAGATGTGGTAAAGCACACCAAACAGGAAAGGGATATCGGTGCCCGAGCGGATGCGCACGTACTCATCGGCCTTGGCCGCTGTGCGCGTAAAACGGGGGTCCACCACGATCATCTTGCAGCCGTTTTCCTTGGCATGCAGCATGTGCAACATCGAGACAGGGTGCGCTTCGGCGGCGTTGGAGCCAATGTACAAAGCGACCTTGCTGTTTTGCATGTCGTTGTACGAGTTGGTCATGGCGCCATAACCCCAGGTGTTGGCCACACCGGCCACGGTGGTGGAGTGGCAAATACGGGCCTGATGGTCACAGTTGTTGGTGCCCCAAAAGCTCACGAACTTGCGCAGCAAATAGGCCTGCTCGTTGTTGTGCTTGGACGAACCGATGAAGTAGACGCTGTCAGGGCCGCTGGCTTTTTTCAGCTCCAGCATCTTGGCGCTGATTTCATTGAGGGCCACGTCCCAGCTGATGCGCTCGTATTTGCCGTTGACCAGCTTCATGGGGTAGCGCAGGCGGTACTCGCCGTGGCCGTGCTCGCGCAGTGCGGCGCCTTTGGCGCAATGCGCGCCCAAGTTGATGGGCGAATCGAAGACGGCTTCTTGGCGCACCCAAACGCCATTCTCCACCACGGCATCGACCGCGCAACCCACTGAGCAGTGGGTGCAGATGGTGCGTTTGACTTCGACCTTGCCGGCACCGACGATGGCTGCCCCCGTGGCCGCTTGGGCTTTTTGCACCAAACTCAGTTGCGAGGCAGCAAGCCCCACACCCACACCCAGGCCCGAGCGGCGCAAAAAGCTGCGGCGGTCGAGTGTGGGCAAGGCCTGCGACAAACCACGGCGCAAACTGTGGATGAAGGGGGAGGAGACGGCACCGGCGGTGCCATTTTGTTTTTTGGTCAACAACATGGAAGACTCCAGTTGGGGGTGAACAGGAATGAAATCGAAATCAGTTTCAGACGCGGGTGGTCTTGTAATACCGCTGAACGTGTTCGCTCAGGGTGTAACCACCGCCGCGTGTGGGCTTGGGCAAAGCAGGTGCCATGGGCGCAGCTTGCTGGACGACACCGGGCAAAACAGCGGTGGCTGCAGCCACAGCGCCCACCGTGGCAGCCCCTGAAAACAGACTGCGACGGGAAAGAGAGGAAGTTTTGGAAGACATCAAAGACTCCTGAAAAAAAGCAAGACCATGGCTCGACAGAACTTGTGGCCTAGGCAAAAAGTTGCATAGGTGATCTTACTGTCTGGCCGACGGGCTTTCCATGTAAAAACCCTTAGTTGAAATTCATTTCCGTCAAGCAGGTAACAGCCGACAGCCCCCCAGAACGACAAAACGCCCACGCACCCCCACCATTCGTGGTTTGCGTCCGTGGGCGCACGGTGTTCTGTTTATTTGTAGAGAACTTCGGGCAACCACATGCCGATGGCTGGGAAGATGTAAAGCAGAACGATGGCAAAGACCTGGATGGCCATGAACGGCAGCATGCCTGCGAAGATCTGGTTGAGTGTGACGTGGGGTGGACTCACGCCCTTGAGGTAGAACGCCGCCATGGCCACGGGTGGACTGAGGAATGCGGTCTGCAGATTCAAGGCCACCAACAAACCAAAGAAGAGCGGATCGATGCCAAAGTGAGGCAGTAAAGGGATAAAGATCGGCATGAAAATCACGATGATCTCGGTCCACTCCAAAGGCCAGCCCAACAAGAAAATGACCACTTGCGCCAAGATCATGAACTGCACGGGCGTCAGGTCCATGCCCAGCACCCAAGTGTTGATGATCTCTTGCCCGCCCAGCAGCGCAAACGCAGCCGAGAAGATGCTGGAGCCTACAAACAACCAGCACACCATGGCACTGGTCTTGGCCGTCAGATAAACCGACTCACGCAACACCACATAGTTGAGCCTGCGGTAAGCCGCAGCCAACAGCAAGCCGCCCAAGGAGCCCATGGCCGCCGCCTCGGTGGGCGTGGCCAAACCAAACACAATGGTGCCCAGCACGGCCAAAATCATGAGGGCCAAGGGGAAGAAAGAGCCCAGCAGCATCTTGAAAATTTCAAGGCGAACAAAGCTGAAATAGGCATAGAAGATGGCCAAGGCCACAGCGCAACTGGCCAAACCAATCCAGAACGACAGGGGGGCTTCTTGACGCTCAGCAGCTGGCGCCTGTTCGGCGGACGTCACAGCCGCAGGTGCCGGCGCGGCCTCCTGAGCGGCTTGTGCACCGGGTGCGGCCGCAAGGGGCGCTGCCTCTGTTCCCGGTGGTTGTTTCAAGCCCTCCTCTTGAGGCTCAGACAAGCCGGTGATGCTCTCATCCTCTTGGGCGCTGTCCACCGAATCGGACAACTCACCACCCATGGCCACCACGCCCTCCACCGCCTCGACGGGCAATGGTGCTGTGACCTTGAAGTAAATGGCGCCCATGATGGCGGCCACAGCCAATGCCGGCAACAAGGCAATGCCCATGTGGTTGAGCAACTCACGCATGGGCACAGCGGCGTTGCGCTTGCCTTTGATGGCGCCCACCAAACCTTGCAAGACATTGCTGCTGATGTCTTTGGAGACGACTTGCGCGAATGCAGGCAGGGGAACGATGCGGTCTTCGGCCGACATGGGCGGCGCCATGTGCGGCTTCCATTTCGCCAAGATCACCACGTACAACACGTACAAGGTGGCCAGCATCACACCCGGGAAAAAGGCACCGGCATACAACTTGACCACCGAAACGCCAGCGGTGGCACCGTACACGATCAACATCACGGAAGGCGGAATCAAAATGCCCAAGCAACCACCGGCGGTGATGGCACCGGCCGACAACTGAACGCTGTAGCCCGCTCGCAGCATGGCGGGCAAGGCCAGCAAACCCATGAGCGTGACCACCGCACCCACGATGCCCGTGGCGGTGGCGAAAATCGCGCAGGTCACGATCGTGGCCACAGCCAAGGACCCGGGCACACGGGCCATGGCCAAGTGCATGCTCTTGAAGAGTTTTTCGATCAAGTTGGCACGTTCAATCAAATAACCCATGAACACGAACAAGGGGATCGAGATGAGCACGTCGTTGGACATGACCGAATACGCACGCTGAACCATCAAGTCCAGGGTTTGCTGCACGGCCAGATCGGGGTTTTGGCTCTTGTAGGCGATCCACGCGAAGATCATGCCCATGCCCATCAGGGTGAAGGCCGTGGGGAAACCCAACATGATCGCCACCACCACCAGCGCCAGCATCAACAAGCCCAAATGACCGTTGGTCATCTCGGAGGGCGCAGGCAACAAAATAAATGCGGCCAACACGACCATGGCCATGATGGTCAGGCCAAACCAAACTTCTTTTTTCATTTTTGTGTTCCCTTGGCAGTCACCAGTTCGCCCAGTTTGGCGATGTCTTCGTCTTTGACGTTGACCATTTCTTTGAGTTTTTCGACATCCACTTCGTCCACGTCATCGCCCCGCTTGGGCCACTCGCCTTGCTGGATGCAAACAATGCAGCGGACGATTTCAACCAAACCTTGAGCCAACAAGAAGGCACCGGCGATGGGCAAGATGGTTTTGAAGGGGTAAACCGGTGGGCCGTTGGCCGTGATGTTGGAGTGCTCGTTGATGGCCCACGAATCGGCCGCAAATCCATACCCGGCGTAGGCCAAGGCCACCACACCGGGGATGAAAAACAAAATGTAGAGAATCAAATCCAGCCAAGCTTGCAAACGGGGGGGGAAAAAGCCGTACAACACGTCACCCCGCACATGGCCGTTCTTGGACAAGGTGTACGCACCCGCCATCATGAACAAGGATCCATACATCATGCTCATCACATCAAACGCCCACGGATGGGGGTTGTCCAGCGCGTAACGCGAAAAGACCTCCCAAGAGATCATCAGGGTCAACGCCACGATCAGCCAAGAGAAAAACTGGCCAATCCAGGTGCTGATTTTGTCTATGAAGAGCAACAGGTTTTGCATAGGGGATCACATAAGTAAATCAGCCATCCGGTGGTGCCGGATGGCTGATGGGTGGGCTCAACTCAAAAAAATCAGGCCTTTTTGGCGCCAAAGAAATGGTTCACCGCCATGCGACGGCTGATGTTGGTGTCCTGATCCCACTTCACAGCACGGGCTGCGAATGCTTTCTGGGATGCCACGATTTCCTTGAACAGGGGGTTTTCAGCGGATTTCTTCTCGAGGATTTCAGTCCAGATTTTCAGCTGCTCTTGCAAAATGGCATCGGGGGTCTTGTAGAACTTGACCTTGTCCTTGGTTTGCAACTCGATGTAATCCTTGGAGTAGCGGTCGATGGCTTTCCAAGACATGTCGGCCGAGGCGGCCTCCGTGGCACCCGCAATCACGGCCTTGAGTTTGGCGGGCAGCGCGTCGTACTTGGTCTTGTTGAACATGATCTCGAAAGTCTCTGCGCTCTGGTGGTAGCTTTGCAGCATGCAGACTTTGGAGACGTCGGGGAAGCCCAAAACGCGGTCAGAGGTCGCGTTGTTGAACTCGGCACCATCGAGCAGACCGCGGTCCATGGCAGGCACGATCTCGCCGCCTGGCAAAGCGTTCACGGCAGCGCCCATGGCGGTGAACAGGTCAATCGCCAAACCGTTGGTGCGGAACTTCAGGCCCTTGAAATCAGAGGACTTGGTGATCGGCTTTTTGAACCAACCCAGCGGCTGAGTGGACATGGGACCGTACAAGAAAGACTGCACGTTGCCACCAATGGAGGCGTACAGCTTGGCCAGCAGCTCAGCACCACCGCCGTATTTGTGCCAAGCCAAAATCATGTTGGCATCCATGCCAAATGCTGGGCCGGAATTCCACAAAGCCAGCGCGTTTTGCTTGCCATAGTGGTAACCCAACACGCCGTGACCGCCGTCCAAAGTGCCCTTGGAGACGGCTTCGAGCAAACCAAACGCGGGCACCACGGCGCCGGCGGGCAGCACTTCGATCTTCAGATCGCCACCGGTCATGTCGTTGACTTTCTTGGCGTAATCCAAGGCGTACTCATGGAAGATGTCCTTGGCAGGCCAAGTGCTCTGCCAGCGCATGCTGATCGGGCCCGTTTGGGCCTTGGCGATCATGGGTGCGGAAATGGCACCTGCGGCGACAGCGGCGCCCTTCAGGAGGTTGCGACGGCGAGGGGTTTGAGCTTCGGTCAATGGAGTCTCCAGTGGTTATAAAACTTCTAAGCGTGAAAAGTTACCGCTTGGTTACGATTATGGGAGTTGTGGCGCGCCCACCTCTAGGTGAATACCCGAAGCCCCTTGTCTATTTTTTTCACAACAGACCGGAAAAATTTTCACACCACCAAATCGAAGCCCTGTGACTCCACACTGATGAAGGCCTCGGTGAATGCCGCCACCCGTGCGTAGAACACGGCGCGTGGCTGAGATAACAACACTTGGCACAAGGCGGGCAACCAAGATTGAACGTGCAGATTAAAAAACGCCTGCTGGCGGGTCAGGTTCGAGACTGCCACATCGTCCCCGGCAATCAGGAAACGCATGACCTCGAACACATAGGCCACGTGGTCTTCGGTTTCTGACATGCCTTCGGTGCGCCCTAAACCCAGCTCGGCCAAATCATCGCGCAGGCGCACCAGCGGCTTTTCATTCAGAAAACCGCTGAGGTAGTGCGAGCCAAACAAATACACCTCGGGTTTGCCCACACCGCCAAACAGGCTGTTGTATTCGGCCGAGATTTGCGCCTGACTCAGATTGCGGGCACAAGCCACCAGTTCGCGCCAAGGCTCTTCCAGAAAACCACCCGCATCGGGTGCCTCGGTCACGGCCACTTGCAGCTGCCCCAACAGTTCGGCACTGGGGGCAGCGTAAAACAACTGTGACAACAAGCCGTAAATCTCAGCACGGGCGGTTTCTTCGTCCAATGCGTGGCTGCTGACAGCGGGATGGAGGTCTTGACTCATGGCGATCGGCTTATTGGGGTTTGGAGGGGTTGACACCAGGGACACGCATCTGGTTTTCGTCGGTGAACATGTCCACCACGCGGCAGTCACCGCACATTTTCAGTCGCTCCAAAGCAGCGCCCTGGAACATGCTGTGCCCAGCCAAGCGCCCGAGCATGGCCTCGATGCCCTTGAGCGTCCCAAAGGGTTTGCTGCAGCGGATGCAGGCGTAAGGCGGGCTGCCGTGCAAAACACGCACTTGCGTGCGTTCAGGCAGCAAGGACAGGCGGGGCTGCAAGGTGATGGCGTTCTCGGGACAGGTCTTGGCGCACAGACCACACTGCACGCAGTTTTTTTCAATGAAACGAATTTCAGGCTGCAGCGGATTGTCTTGTAGAGCCGACGAAGGGCAGGCGCCCACGCAGCTGATGCACAAGGTGCACTTGCTGCCATCGACCACGATGGTGCCCAACGGGGCGCCGGCGCTCGGCAAATCGAGTGCTTTGGGGCGACTGGTTTCGTCCATGGCCATCACGGGCGACTGGGCCATCAAATGGTCAATCACCAATTCCAAGTTGCTGCGCTTTTCAGCTTGCACGGCATGGCGTGCGGCCGTGGCTGGGCCAGTGGGCAAACTGGCCGCCTTGAAGCTTCGGGCACACAGGCGCTGCAAGTCTGCATCCAGCGAGGATGCGGTCTGGGCTTCAAGCAACTGGAAATGGACACCGGTGTAGCCCAGCCCATTGAGCAGGCTTTGGGCCACAGCCATTTGTTCCATGAGCGCAGCGCGGTATTGCGGCGCTTCTTCGTGGGTGAGCAAAACCATGACCTGACGGGCGCCGTAGGCCACGGCCGACAGCCACAACTCCATGCCCACACTGGCGGTGTGCCACAACGCCACCGGCATGACGCGAGCCGGCACGCCTTGCATCACGCCCAGCTGTGCCCCCCGACCCAGCGCATCCAGGAGGGCTTGGCCTTTTTCTTGGCTGTGCAGCAGCAGCGCGGCGTCGCGCCCACCAGCGGCCTGGTAGGCCGAAAGGAGCGTGCGTATCTTGGCGCCCTGCTCTGCCGGACGCGGGTAAGCGTAGGTGAGGGCGCCCGTGGGGCACGCCGTGGTGCAGGCACCGCATCCCACACACAGGTTGGGGTTGACCACAATTTGCTGACGGCTTTTGTCCGAGCGCACAGCCTCGGCTGAGCAGATGTCAATGCAGGCATTGCAGCCGACTTGCTCATTGCGGCTGTGGGCGCAAAGTTTTTGCTTGTAGGCAAAAAATCGGGGCTTTTCAAACTCGCCCACCAATTCGCGCACCTTGAGCAAGGTTTGAAGGTCTTGCCCATCCCAGCGAAAGTACCCTTGGGGCAAGGCGTGTGATGTGAAAGTGGGCGTGACTTTGTCGCTGCGCAAGTCCAGCACCACGTCAAAGCGCTCGGTTTGTGGACGGGCGTCGCGGCTGAAGTCGATGGCGCCTGCGGCTTCGCAGACCTTGACGCAGTCGCGGTGGGAAGTGCAGCGTGACAAGTCCACCTGGTAATCGAGGCCAATGGCCTGCTCGGGGCAGGCGGCCACGCAGGCGTTGCATCGCGTGCACAGGTCCAGATCAATCGGGTTGCTGGCGTCCCACGACACCTCAAATGCACCCAACCAGCCTTGGAGGCCTTGCAAGCGACCGGCCACCACCGGAAAGCGCCTCTCTTGGCTCCCCCCGCCGTGGCCTGCGCCTTGCGCAAAAATCGTGACCTGCATCGCGTCGGCCAAAAAGCTGGCAGCGCGTTCGGCGGCATCGATGGCGCCGATGATGAGCACACGGCCTTGGCTTTTGTAGGTCACCGTCGCCACCGGTTCGGGCTCAGGCAGGCGAGCAGCGGCCAACAATGCGGCCATCTTGGGTGTGGCGTGAGCAGCTTCACGGCCCCAACCGCCGGTTTCCCGGATGTTGACAAACCGGATGGGCGAAACAGCACCCTCGGTTTGCTCGGCCAACTCGGAGAACAGGCGTTTTTCCTGGGTGCAGGCCACCACGACGGTTTCGCCGGTTTTCACGGCTTTTTGAAATTGCCCCGCTTCGCGGCGGCACAAAGTGGTGTGCAGGGTCAGGTTTTCACCCAGTGCTTGGCCCAGGGCTTGGGCTTGCAGGGGCATCGTTTGGTTGCAGTTGCAAATCAGGGTGGTCATGTTCAGTCGGTGCGGAGACTGGCAGCGCCGAAGTGGGCTGCGCGGTCAGGTGAGGCTCAAGATGAGATGGCGGCGACTTTGCCACAAGTGGCGGGCCTTCTGCTGCATCTGGGTCTTTGGGTGTCAGCAAGCCCAACAACTGGGCACCCACCATCTTCTCAAGCATGCCAGCGGGCAAAGGATCTGGGGTGTTGTAGTCACCGATGTAAATGTCCAAGCCGTCCATGACATTGAAGTGGGGATCGGTGAAGAGTTTTTTCATCGCTGCATTGCGCACCTCGCCAGGAACGCCTTGTCGCATGAAGCCCTTGAATTCAGAGGAAGGGGTCAACTGTTCAACATCCGCCATCGTCGGAAGGGGCGGCTGGGGCTCGGACTCTGAGGCCACGGCTTGATTTTGAGTCACTTCTGGCACAGGGCCGGCCGCAACGTTGGTGCCCCCCTGGGCGCCCGATGCGAGAGAGGGTGCAGGCGTTCGTGCCTCTCGCCCTGCGTTGACTTCTTGAGTTTCCAGGCCTTGTTTGCGCCGTGACCAACGGCTGAAAAAATTGTCGCTCATGGGTGGGGTCTTGCGCCCTTGCGCTTGCTCTCGGTGCTGACCGATACAGGCTGTCCAAACCGATCGGTCAGGCGCTGAAAACTCTGGGGTCGCTGGCGCTTTTTCTCTTCGGGCACAAAGTGCTGCTCTGCAAAGGCTTGCAGCCACGTCACCACTTCTGCCGCAACAGGAATGGTTTCCACCGTTTCTTGGGCATCCAGCCACCGGCCTGCGTCGTGGTAGCTCAGGCTCACGGCCTGAGGGACAGCCCGTGGTTCGCTGCCATCTGGCGCATCGATCAAGCGCCACATCACGAAGTAACAGGGCATGGGTGAGGTGGCGTTGAGCCAATAGCCCTCGGCATCGTCTTGGTACAGCGTGACAGCCCAGTTCGGGTAAAGCCACAGAGACTCGTGATCGGTCTGGCGCAAGCATCGCGGCTCGGCGCCAAAACCAGGCTCCTGGGGCACGACGTCTGCGAGCACCCATCGCCACGCCTGCCAGCGCGACATGGGGCCTTGCACCGGCTCGCGGCGCATGAGCACAGCAACGTCGAATTCGGGGCGGGCAGTGGGAGGGGGCTGCAAAGTCATGCGCCGCATTATGCGGTGATCGCAGATTCCACGCGCACGGCGCAGTATTTGAACTCCGGAATCTTGCCAATGGGATCGAGGGCCGAATTGGTCAACTCATTGGCCGCGGCCTCCACATAGGCAAACGGAATGAAGACCGCACCCAGCGGTGTGCCATTGTCTTGGCGCAAGGCCAGTTGCACATGGCCACGGCGCGAGGTCACTCGAATGTGCTGCCCGGCCTGCAAGCCCAAGCGGGCCATGTCCGCTGCATGCATGGAGGCGGTGGCCGCGGGCTCCAGCGCATCCAACACCATGGCGCGTCGCGTCATGCTGCCGGTGTGCCAATGCTCCAATTGCCGCCCGGTGATCAACACCATCGGGTACGCCGCATCGGGTTGCTCGTTGGCCGGGATAAGGCTGGCCGTCATGAGCCGCACACGGCCGTCGGCGGTGGGGAAATGGTCATGGAAAACGATGGGCTGGCCCGGGTCCTCGGCACTCACGCACGGGTAAGTGACCGAGCCAGCGTTCAGTCGCGCCCAATCGATACCCCCCATGGTCGAGGCCATGGCCTGGCGCATTTCTTCGTACACCCAAGCCACGCCATCGTGCTCGCCAGCGTAAGACCAATCAAGGCCCATGCGGGCAGCCATTTGCTGAATGATCCACAAATCGGGCTTGGCCTCACCCGGTGGCAGCACAGCCTGACGGCCCATTTGCACCGTGCGATCGGTGTTGCTGACCGTGCCCGTTTTTTCCGGCCAGGCGCTGGCGGGCAGCACCACATCGGCCAACCAGGCGGTTTCGGTCAAAAAGATGTCTTGCACCACCAGGTGCGCAAGGCTCGCCAGCGCATGGCGGGCATGGTGCAGATCCGGGTCGCTCATGGCCGGGTTCTCACCCATGATGTACATGCCACGCACCTTGTGCGGGTCACTGTCCGGGGCGAGCGCCTTGTGCATGATCTCGACCACGGTGTAACCGGGCTGGTCATCGAGTGGGCTGCCCCAAAACCTCTCAAACCAATCGCGTGCCGCTGGGTCGGTGACACGCTGGTAGTTGGGGTACATCATCGGGATCAGGCCTGCGTCGCTCGCGCCCTGCACATTGTTCTGGCCGCGCAAGGGGTGCAGTCCTGTACCAGGGCGCCCAATCTGCCCAGTGATGCTGGCCAAGGCAATCAGACAGCGCACGTTGTCGGTGCCGTGCACATGCTGGCTCACGCCCATGCCCCACAAAATCATGGCGGATTTGGCGCTGGCGTAAGCCCGCGCCACTTCGCGGAGGGTGTCGGCCGGAATGCCGCACACCGCGCTCATGGCTTCAGGTGTGTAGCCCTGCACATGGGCCTTGAGCTCGGCCACGTTGTCAGCGCGATCACGCAAGAAACTTTCGTCACACAGGTTCTCGGTCACGATGACGTGCAGCATCGCGTTGAGCAAGGCCACATCGGTGTCGGCCTTGAACTGCAAGGTGCGCCAGGCGTGACGGCCAATGTCGGTGATGCGCGGGTCGGCCAGCACGATGCGGGTGCCGCGCTGGGCCGCGTTCTTCATCCACGTCGCGGCCACCGGGTGGTTGGCTGTGGGGTTGGAGCCAATGACGATGATGAGGTCGGCATGCTCGACATCGCGCACCGGGTTGCTCACGGCACCCGAGCCCACGCCCTCAAGGAGGGCCGCCACGCTGGACGCATGGCACAGGCGCGTGCAGTGGTCCACGTTGTTGCTGCCAAAGCCGGTGCGCACGAGCTTCTGGAACAAATACGCTTCTTCGTTGCTGCCTTTGGCCGAGCCGAAACCGGCCAGCGACTTGGGGCCGTGCTCTTGGCGCAAGGTATTGAGGGGCTGGGCCGCCAACTCGAGCGCTTCTTCCCAAGTGGCTTCGCGGAAGACTTCGCGCCAATCCGAGTGGCCATCGATCAGGCCCACATCCTTGGCCACACCCGCCCTGCGGATCAGTGGCTTGGTGATGCGTTCCGGGCTGTGGATGTAGTCCATGCCAAAGCGACCCTTGACACACAAACGCCCTTCGTTGGCCGGGCCTTCGCGGCCCTTCACGCTGACGATCTTTTCATCGCGCACCTGGTAGGTGACCAGGCAACCGACACCACAAAACGGGCAGACCGAATCGACTTCGCGGTCCACCTTTTGCGGCCCCATGTGGCTCTTGGGCATGAGCGCGCCCGTGGGGCAGGCCTGCACACATTCGCCACAACCCACACACGAGCTGCCGCCCATCGGGTCGGCCAGATCAAACACCACCTGCGTGTGTGCACCGCGGAACGCCAAGCCGATCACATCGTTGACCTGCAGGTCGCGGCACGCGCGTTCGCAGCGGTTGCATTGGATGCAGGCGTCCAGATTCACGGCCATGGCCGGGTGCGACAGGTCGGCGGGCACTGCCTCCCGCTTGATCGCAGCGAGCGCCGGGCGCACCGTGACGCCGTGGTGCTTGGCCCATTGGCTCAGCTCGCCGTGCGGGGCCTCGGCCCGGTCATCGAGCCATTTGTGCCCGTGCGCGGGCAAGTCGGCCAGCAGCATCTCGAGCACCATCTTCTGGCTTTTGAGCGCACGTTCGCTGTTCGTCTGCACCTGCATGCCGGGCGTGGCGCTGCGACAGCAGCTGGGGGCCAGGGTGCGTTCACCGGCCACCTCGACCACACAAGCGCGGCAGTTGCCATCGGGCGCCAGGCCTTCCTTGTGGCACAGGTGCGGGATGGCAATACCCAGCTCTTTGGCGATGTTGAAAATGCTTTGGCCAGCGGGCGCTTCGACGCTTTGGCCGTTGAGGGTGAATTGAACGGTGCTCATGCTTTCACCTCTGCGCCCACTTCGTGCGGAAAGTAGTCCAGCACACAACGGATCGGATTGGGCGCAGCCTGGCCCAGGCCGCAAATGGACGCGTCGCCCATGACCTGCGCCAGATCTTGCAGGGTGTCGGCGTCCCAAACCTCACTCGTCATGAGTTGCGCAGCCTTGTCGGTGCCCACACGGCAAGGCGTGCACTGGCCGCAGCTCTCGTGCGCAAAAAAACGCATCACGTTCAGCGCCGCTTGGCGGGCACTGTCGTGGTGGCTGAGCACCATCACAGCCGCCGAGCCGATGAAGCAGCCGTGCGGCTGCAGCGTGTCAAAGTCCAGCGGCACATCGGCCAGGCGTTCGGGCAAGAGGCCACCACTGGCGCCGCCGGGCAAATAGGCGTAGAGCGTGTGACCTTCTGCCATGCCGCCGCAGTATTCATCGACCAATTCGCGCAAGGTGATGCCCGCGGGCGCGAGCTTGACGCCCGGCTGCCGGACGCGCCCGCTCACGCTGAAACGGCGCAGGCCCTGGCGGCCGTGACGTCCTTGCGATGCAAAGTTGTCCGCGCCTTGCTCGATCAGTTCGCGCACCCAAAACAGGGTTTCAAAGTTGTGCGCCAAAGTGGGGTGGCCAAACAGGCCCACCTCGGCAATGTAGGGCGGGCGCATGCGCGGCTCACCGCGCTTGCCTTCGATGCTCTCGATCATGGCCGACTCTTCGCCGCAGATGTAGGCACCCGCGCCGCGACGCAATTCAATCTGCGGCAGGGTACAAGGTGGCTTGGCTTGTAATTCGGCCAGCGCTTGTGTAAGCAGCACACGCGCTTCGTGGTATTCGTCACGCAGGTAGATGTAGACCGCCTCGCAGCCCACCACGCTGGCCGCGATCAACACGCCCTCCAAAAAGCGGTGCGGGTCAGACTCCAAACAGGTGCGATCCTTGAAGGTGCCGGGTTCGCCCTCGTCGATGTTCACCGCCATGAGGCGCGGCCCGGGCTGGCTGCGCACGATGCGCCATTTGCGCCCGGCCGGAAAACCGGCACCGCCCAAACCCCGCAAGCCCGAGGACTCCAAAATCTGGATCACCGATTCGACATCGCGCTGGCCCGAGGCCACTTGATGTGCCAGCTGGTAACCACCGGTTTGCAGGTAAGCATCGAGCCGGATCGCATCGGGCAAGGCATTGGGCGCAGTCTGGTTGCGGGTCACACGCTGTGCCACGCTGTCAGCCGTGGCATGGGCCACCGCCTGCTGACCGACCTGCGCGGCCGGGGCCTGCTCACAGCGGCCCAGACAGGGCACGGGCACGACCTTCACATCCAACAAATCGTTTTGCAACTGGCGCAGCAAGCTGTCGCTGCCAGCCAAGCTGCAGCTCAGGCTGTCACACACCCGCACCGTGATGCGCGGCGCGTCTTGGTCGTCTTTGAGGATTTCGAAGTGGTGGTAGAACGAAGCGACCTCGAACACCTCGACCACGGGCAGACGCATCTCAGCGGCCAATGCCACGATGTGGCGTTCGAACAGACCGTGGAAATGGTCGTTCAACGCATGCAGGTGCTCGATCAGCAGGTCACGGCGATGGCCATTGACGGGTGGCAAACCGATCAAAGCCTGTACCTCGTCGCGGGCCTCTGGCGTGACTTGTCGCCCTTTGAGCTGAGAGCGGGGCTGGCGCAGTTGCTGGCGAACCTGGTCCAGACCGATGTGGGTAGCGTTCGCCATGCTGTTTAATAGGTTTCGAGGTGCAAACGGCCTTCTTTTTTCAGCGCAGCGCCCACGCTGTCCCAGTCGAGCCCGGCGTTTTGCGCGATGTCTCGCAAGGCCATGACCACGCCCTCTTCCATGCTCTTCAATCCACACACATAAAAACAGGTGTTGGGGTCTTTGAGTTGCAGTGCAATGTCGGCCGCGCGATCACGCATGGCGTCTTGCACATAACGCTTGGGTTTGCCCACTTCGCGTGAAAACGCGAACTCGGTGTCGATGAAGTCTTTGGGCAGGTTGTTGAGCGGGCCAAAGTACGGCAACTCGGCCGGGGTGCGCGCGCCAAAGAACAGCATGAGTTTGCCGCCCTCGAACTTGCCACTGGCGCGCAGGCGGCGACGCCATTCGGTCATGGCCCGCATGGGGGCAGAGCCGGTGCCGGTGCAGATCATGACGATGTTGCTCTTGGGGTGGTTGGGCATCAAGAAGCTCGCGCCAAACGGCCCGATCACCTGCACTTTTTCACCCACATTCAGGTCGCACATGAAGTTGGAAGCCACGCCGCGCACGGGTTTGCCGTCGTGGTCCTCCAGCACACGCTTGATGGTCAGCGACAAGTTGTTGTGGCCGGGACGCTCGCCGTTGCGCGGGCTGGCGATCGAATACTGGCGGGCATGGTGCGGCTTGCCATTGGCGTCCACGCCAGGCGGGATGATGCCGATCGACTGGCCTTCGAGCACAGGAAAGGGCAAGTTGCCAAAGTCGAGCACGATGTGGTGGGTGTCGTAGTCTTGCTGGCCAGCTTGTTGGCCCACTTCGGTCACACGCAGGTTACCGGTCACGGTGGCAGTGATGGTTTTGTCTTGTGCCTTGGGACCGTAAAGGTTGGTGTAGGCGTGGGCGGCCGACCAAGGGGGAATGGTGGCACCGAACTGTGCAGAGTTGAAACCCGAGGCGGTGGCGGTGCTGACGGCCGATGAAGACGAAGCGGCAGCTTGGACGGCGGCTTGGGCTTCTTCCTGTGCCAGACCGGCATCGCCACCGGCCACTGCGAGCTCTTCAGCACTCAGTTCAGCGGGCAAGTCGTACCACTTGAGTTGTTCTTCGATGCTGTAAGCCTTGGCCTTGGGCACCATGCGCCAGTTGTCAATCGAGCCTGTCGGACATGGCGAGATGCAGTCCATGCAACCGTTGCAGACGTCGGCTTTGACCACATAGTTGAGCGAGTCGTGGGTGATCGCACCCACCGGGCAGATCGCTTCGCAGGTGTTGCAGCGGATGCAGATTTCCGGGTCAATCAGGTGTTGTTTGATCAGCGTCGCTTCGGTGCTCATGTCTTGGCTCTCTTGTATTTGGCGTTTTATGTCTGTGGTCTGCGAGGTCCGCAACGGTAGGGCTTTGTATGCGTGGTCCGCAACGGTATGGCTGTGGGCCGGGCGCCTCATACTGGGGTACCAGAAATCGGCGCCCGGCCCACAGCCATACCGTCGCTCTGTGCCCGTTTTAATGTGATGAGTCTACTGGGGCCCGGCATGTACAGCACACCCATGTCATTGAAAGGGCAAGGGGCGGGTGACGATTTTCGGTACCCCGGTATGAGGAACCCGCCCCTTGCCCTTTCAATGACCGCCTCAACTCGAGGCAGAACATAGAAACAACCAGCCACACAGCCACCAACAGACGCTCAACAAACCCCATGCAGTTGACAGAGGAAGGGGCGGGTGACGCTTTCTGGTACCCCAGCGTGAGGAACCCGCCCCTGACTTTGACGACTGCTGCCCCAAGGAAGAGGCAGCAGTCAAATCAGAAACGCAATCAGTTGAAGCGGACGTAATCAAAGTCCACGGGCTGACGGTTGATGCCCATCACGGGTGGCGCGATCCAGTTGGCGAACTTGCCTGGCTCAACGACACGGCCCATCAGGCTGGCCACATAGGCGCGGTCTTCGTTGGTGGGCAACCACTCGCCCACTTGCGCCATCCACTGCTCGTCGCTCACCACTCGGCCATCGGGCGTGATCTTGGCACCCGACAAAGAGCCAATGTTGCGGTGGAAAGCCTTGTGCGGGGCGGTCAAGGTGAAAGGAATACCGGCCTTGGAGATCACACGGTTCCAACGGTCGATGCCGCCTTTGGAGTCGGTGATGTAGTCGTCGCGCAGCACTTCGTTCAAAGCGTTGAGCATCGGAACTTCTTTCTCAACCAGCTTGCCGTCTTCCACCGACAGGATCTTGTAGCTGTTGCCTTTCAAGACGTGGTCGTCGGTGCGCTTGCCTTCTTCATAGCGGCCTTTCAGGCCCGAGCTGTAGAAAGTGGCCGCGTTGGACGACTGGTCGGCACCAAACAAATCGATGGTCACCGAGAAGTGGAAGTTGATGTAACGCTGAATGGTTGGCAAATCGATCACGCCCGCTGCACGCAGCTTGCCCACGTCATCGGTTTTGAGCTGGTTCATCACGTCCACCGTGCGCTGGATGGTGCGGCTCACACCGGACTCGCCCACAAACATGTGGTGCGCTTCTTCGGTCAGCATGAACTTGGTGGTGCGGGCCAGGGGGTCAAATGCCGACTCGGCCAAAGCGCACAGCTGGAACTTGCCGTCACGGTCGGTAAAGTAGGTGAACATGAAGAACGACAACCAATCCGGTGTCTTCTCGTTGAAGGCCTGCAAGATGCGGGGGTTGTCTTCGTTGCCACTGTTGCGCTGCAGCAGGGCGTCGGCTTCTTCACGGCCGTCTTTACCGAAGTACTTGTGCAGCAGGTACACCATGGCCCACAGGTGGCGGCCTTCTTCGACGTTGATCTGGAACAGGTTGCGCAAGTCGTACATGCTGGGCGCGGTCAGGCCCAGGTGGCGTTGCTGCTCCACCGATGCGGGTTCGGTGTCGCCTTGGGTCACGATGATGCGGCGCAGGTTGGCGCGGTGTTCGCCAGGCACGTCTTGCCAGGCTTTTTCACCGATGTGGTCGCCAAAATGGATCTTGCGGTCTTGCTCACCGGGGTTCAAGAAAACGCCCCAGCGGTAATCGCGCATCTTGACGTGGCCGAACTGAGCCCATCCTTGGGGGTCGACACTCACGGCCGTGCGCAGGTACACGTCCATGTCGGTCGAACCCTCGGGGCCCATGTCGTCCCACCAGTTGATGAAATTGGGTTGCCACTGCTCCAAGGCGCGCTGCAAGGTGCGGTCTTCGTTCAGGTTGACGTTGTTGGGGATCTTTTCGCTGTAGTTGATACCGGACATGAGAGTCTCCAGAAATGAAAAAGCAACGGTGGGGGCCAATTTCGGTTGCAGCGCAGACCACCGGGAACCGCGCTGCACAACGATATGAAATGGAATGAACTTACACGCGGTTCATGTCGAACTGGACTTTTTCACCCTTGCCGTAAACCTTCAGGGCCCCTTTTTCGCCGACGGCGTTGGGGCGTTGAAAGATCCAGTTCTGCCAAGCAGTCAGGCGACCAAAAATGCGGGTCAACATGTTTTCTTGGCTGGCAAAACGCAAATTGGCTTCCAGGCCCGTCAAGGCATCTGGCGACATGGAAGAGCGCTCTTCCAAGGCCAGACGGATCTCGTCAGCCCAGTCGATGTCATCAGGGGCAGCGGTGACCAAGCCCAAAGCCAAAGCGGCGTCAGCGTCGAGCGCTTTGCCAATGGCGCCGCGAGCGGCTTCCATGGCGGGCACTTCTTCATAAAAGCGGCGCTGCAGGCGTGTCTGGTCATTGACCATGGGGAAGAAACCGAAGTTCATTTCGTTCAGCTGGATCTTGGGGGCTTTGGCCTCGTCGTCCGGCAGGGCCAGCATGTAGGCGCGGTCGGCACAAAATGCCAATTCGGCGAGTGTGCCGACAAAACATGTCCCCTCTTCAATCAGGGCGAACAGGCTGCGCGAAGTCACGTCCATCCGCGCCAGGGTGCGGCGCAAGTGACCGATGGTTTCACGCACAAACCAATGGTCTTTGTGAGCCAACAGGGTCGCGTCAGAGGCCAGCACGGCAGCGGCATCGCCCGAGGTCTTCAGGACCCAAGTGCCGATGTCGAGTTCGTTGGTGCGCATGTGCAAGATGGCGTCATCGAGTTCGCGCACCATCTGCAGCGGCCACCAGTCCATGCCTGCGGCTTCGATGCCGGCGATGTCGGTGGGCTGGGTCATGGCCGGGGCCTTGACGGTGAAAGTGGCGATGCGCTTGGCGCGATCGATCTCCACCGTGACATTGTTGTAAGTCAGGGCATCGGCCGAGAAGGCTCGCTTCAAGGGTGTCAGTTCAACACCCTTGACACCTGCGGGTCGGATGCTGCCAGCGGCCAGTTGGGTGGCGCGTGCTTTGACCACATCCTTGAACACGGCAGGCTTGGCGATCGCGTCCACCAAACGCCAGTCCACGGCTTTTTGACCACGCACACCTTCCACGCTGGTGCAGAAAATGTCGGCCAGGTCGTGGCGCACATGGCGTTTGTCGGTCACGCGGGTCAGGCCACCGGTGCCAGGCAGCACGCCCAACAAAGGCACTTCTGGCAAAGACACCGAAGAAGAGCGGTCGTCCACCAGCACGATGTCATCACAAGCCAAAGCCAACTCGTAGCCGCCGCCTGCGCAAGCGCCATTCAATGCAGCAACGAATTTCAGACCATCGTGCTTGCTGGAGTCTTCAATCCCGTTGCGGGTTTCGTTGGTGAACTTGCAGAAGTTCACCTTCCAGCCGTGGCTGGACACACCCAGCATGAAAATATTGGCACCGGAGCAGAACACGCGATCCTTCAGGCTCGTCACCACCACCGAGCGCACCTCGGGGTGCTCGAAACGGATGCGCTGCAGCGCGTCGTGCAACTCGATGTCCACACCCAGGTCGTAGCTGTTGAGCTTGAGCTTGTAACCAGGACGGATGCCCGCGTCTTCGTTGATGTTGATCGACAAGGTGGCGATGTCACCGTCAAATGACAGTTGGATGTGCTTGTAGGCAGCGGGATGGGTCTGGTAATCGACCTGGAAGGGGGTTGTCATGCTGATCTCCGGCGATGAAGGGGTTGATCTCGGTCAAAAAATGCATTTCAGTGCATGTTGAGTTGAAGTTTATTGCATCTCAACTCATCCCGCAATATGCACTTTAATTCATTTAATAAGGGATTACCCTTGGAATCAAATCACCCTCGACCGCATCAAGCAGGACGCTGCAAGTGGTGGCGCACCGAAGTTCTCAAGGCCTCGAACGCTTGGTCTTCGCTGCGCCCGCTGGTGTTGATGGCCATGTCGGCCTTGGAATAAAAGGCCGCACGCCCTTCCAGGATGCGCTTGAGATCTTCCATGGCCTCGCGACTGGCGGCCATAGGGCGCATATCGCCTTGCGCGGCCACACGCCCCATGTGGTCTGTGGGATCGGCCTGCAACCACACGGTGGTGCAGTGCGAGAGCAGCAAATTGAAATTGGCCGAATCCGAAACCAAACCGCCAGGGGTGGCAATCACCACTTCGGGGTAAATCTGAATGGCCTCTTCCAGCGCCCGACGCTCGTAGCGGCGGTAGGCGTTGGCACCGTACAGGTTGTGGATTTCGCTGATCTGACAACCCGCAAACTGCTCGATTTCACGGCTC
Organism: Limnohabitans sp. DCL3; assembly: GCF_048019295.1. Lineage (GTDB taxonomy): Bacteria > Pseudomonadota > Gammaproteobacteria > Burkholderiales > Burkholderiaceae_C > Limnohabitans_A. The sequence goes on from NZ_CP171842.1 coordinate 2,586,783, forward strand.
AATTCGATGAAGGGAAAGCCCATGTCATCGGCCAATCGCTGGCCCAGCGACGTCTTGCCAGCGCCCCGCAAGCCAATCAAGGCAATGCGATTTTTGCGCTCTTGCGCGTTGCCGCCCTCGCCAAACATGCCGCTCAGTTGTTCGCGCGCGCGGCGCAAGTCGGCTTCGCTGCGCTGGCCCAACAACTCGCGGATCAGCAGCCACTCGGGTGTGGTGGTGGTCACATCACCCAGCAATTCTGCCAATGAGCATTGCAAGGCACTGGCCACTTGCAACAACACCAAGACCGACACATTGCCCGTGCCGTACTCCAAGTTGGCCAGATGGCGCTCAGAGACATGCGCGGCCAAAGCCACTGCGCGGCGCGTCATGCCCTGGCGCGAACGCAGGTTGCGCACCCGCTCACCCAGCGTGAGCAAAAAAGGGTGGCGCTGGGCTGGCAATGCGGACAGATCGGCGGACATGGTCTCTTCGGTGGACAAATTCAACATGGCGTCAAAAACAAGGGAAAACCCCAGTATTTACAGGGTCACAAAACATGCACTTTACTGCATACTCCAGGGCAGGCACGATAGTGCATGAATCCTTGTTTATACCGCCAACCGGCCCACAGGAACAGGTCTTTGTGGCACAACAGTGCCTGTGGCCTCTTTTTTCTCACTTTTCCGACCGAAAGCCCTGCCCATGACCGCATTGCTCCCCAACTTTTTCGCCGGCCGCTGGCAAACGGGCACAGGCTCAGGGACCCCGCTGTTCGACCCGGTGCTGGGCAACGAGTTGGTCCGGGTATCCAGCCACGGCATCGATCTGACCGAAGGCTTTGCTTTTGCACGCGAACAAGGTGGCGCGGCCCTGCGTGCCATGAGCTATCGCCAACGTGCCGCCTCGCTCTCCCAAATCACCGAGGTGCTGCAAGCCAACCGCGACGCCTATTTTGAGATCGCCACGGCCAACAGTGGCACCGTGGCCAAGGACTCGGCCGTGGACATCGACGGTGCACTTTTCACCTTGGGCTACTACGCCAAACAAGGCATGGCCTTGGGCGAGGCCACGCTGCTGCTGGACGGCGAGCGCATCCGCATGGCGAAAGACCCGGTTTTCCAGACCCAACACATCCAGGTGCCCACACGTGGCGTGGCGCTGTTCATCAACGCTTTCAACTTCCCCAGCTGGGGCCTGTGGGAGAAAGCCGCGCCCGCCCTGCTCTCTGGGGTGCCCGTCATCATCAAGCCCGCCACCGCCACCGCCTGGCTGACCCAACGCATGGTGAAAGACGTGGTCGACGCAGGCGTGCTGCCCGTGGGTGCTTTGTCGGTCATCTGCGGCTCGTCCGCTGGCCTGATGGACCAGCTGCAAGCCTTTGACGTGGTCAGCTTCACCGGCTCGGCCGAGACCGGCCAAATCATCCGCAGCCACCGCGCCGTGACCGAGTTGTCGGTGCGCTGCAACATCGAGGCCGACAGCCTCAACAGCGCACTGCTCTGGCCCGCAGCCACCGCAGACAGCGAAGCCTTCAAGTTGCTGGTGGCCGAAGTCGCCCGCGAGATGACCGTCAAATCGGGCCAGAAATGCACCGCGATTCGCCGTGTTTTTGTGCCGCGTGGCTTGTACAAAGCCGCCGCAGAGGCCATTGGCGCACGCTTGGCCAAAACCACCGTGGGCAACCCGCGCAACGAGACCGTGCGCATGGGCGCGCTGGTGAGCCAAGAACAAAAAGCCAGTGTGCTGGCGGGTCTGGCCCAGCTCAAAACCGAAGCCACCGTTTTGTTTGACGGCAACAGCGCGGGTCTGGTGGATGCTGAGGCATCCAGCGCCTGCGTGGCCCCAGTGTTGCTGGGCACCGAATCGCCGATGACGGCCCAGGTGCTGCACGCGGTCGAGGTGTTCGGTCCCGTGTCCACCCTGATGCCCTACGACAGCATCGAAGAGGCCTACGCCATGATCCGCCGGGGTGAGGGCTCGCTGGTGTGCTCTGTCTACAGCGAGGACCACCTCTTCACCGCACAAGCCTCGGTCGAGCTGGCCAGCAGCCATGGCCGGGTGCATGCGATTTCGCCCGATGTGGCGGCTTTGCACAGTGGACACGGCAACGTGATGCCCATGAGCCTGCACGGTGGCCCAGGCCGCGCCGGTGGTGGCGAAGAACTGGGGGGCCTCAGGGCGCTCAACTTCTACCACCGCCGCACAGCGGTGCAAGGCAGCGCGCTGGCCTTGGATGCGCTGGCGGCTCAAGGCGTGGCCTTGCCCCTGTGAGACATCAGGATTGAGCACCTAGAAACTACCCATTGCCAGACCCCGAAATCTGGACAACAAGACAGATACCCCGAGGAGACAAAACATGACACGCCCCGTGACCGCCCCCAGCACCGACTTCAACTTTGCCCAACACCTGATTGCGACCAATGCCGGGCGCGCTGGCAAAACCGCGTTGATCGACGATGTGGGCACTCTGACCTACGGCGAGCTGACCGATCAGATCCGCCGTTTTGCAGGCGGCCTGCAGGCCATGGGCATCCGGCGAGAAGAGCGCGTGCTCTTGCTCATGCATGACAGCAGCGACTGGGTCGTGGCCTTTTTGGGCGCGCTGTATGCGGGTGTGGTGCCGGTGGCGGTGAACACGCTGCTGACGGCCGAAGACTATGCTTTCATGCTGAGCAACAGCCGAGCGAAAGCGGCACTGGTGTCAGGCACCTTGCTGCCCACCTTGCAAACGGCAATGGGCCTGGTGCCGACCGAAGTGCGGCATGTGGTCATTTCACGCCCAGCTGCGCCGCTGGCACAGGGCCAATTCCACATGGCCGACCTGGTGGCCCAAAACAACCCTGTCTTGCCTGCACCCACCCTGGCCGATGAACCGGCCTTTTGGCTGTACTCATCCGGCTCCACCGGCCAACCCAAGGGCACCGTGCACAGCCAAGGCAACCTGTACTGGACCGCCCAACTCTATGGCCAAGGCGTGCTCGACCTGCGCGACAGCGATGTGGTGTTCTCGGCCGCCAAACTGTTCTTTGCCTACGGTTTGGGCAATGCGCTCACGTTTCCCCTGAGCGTGGGTGCCACGGTGGTGCTGATGGCCGAGCGGCCGACCCCGCAAGCCACGTTCAAGCGCCTGGTGGATCACCAACCCAGCGTCTTTTATGGCGCCCCCACGGGCTACGGTGGCATGCTGGCCAGCCCGGATCTACCGGCCCAAAGCAAGGTGGCCCTGCGCTTGTGTT